>NZ_AFWV01000006.1 GCF_000223985.1 Thiocapsa marina 5811 | reverse complement strand
CATCCGCATCGTCTCCTCGTGCGCTGCGCCGTAGCCCGGAAATTCGTTCATGCGGCAACCACTCCCGTTCGGATCATCGGGAGCGATGCTCGCAGCACGTCGATTCTTTTTCAAGTCGCTAACGCACTTTTCATACAAGATGGCTGAGGTAAAATGCCTTACTTGTTAGTGAATCGTTACAAATTGCGATGTGCATTCAGATGTGGGCGAAGCATAAGGCGGTCACAATTGCCGACACGCTGAACGCATCGAGAGAAGGTGGTAAAAAGGTCACGCCCGCAATGGTCTACGCGGCTGTTCGGCGTTCGCGTGCCGCCAGCGAACGTGAACTCGAAAGATTGGAAGCAACAGGTGATATCGAATCAGCGAAGAAGTTACGCAGTCGTATGGTGGCGTTGCTTCCGGAGCAGAAAACCGTCGATGAGAATAGCCTCGATGCGGACATTTTGGCGATTATCTATGCGCCGATTAAAAGTGAGGTGGCGCCATGATCAGCCTTGAGCCAAAGCGCGTCTCGTTAAAACTGGAGGATTCGACCGAAGAGATCGATGCGTTGAAGAGTCGGATCTTTCGAGAGCCCGAGATGAAGGCAATTCTGGAAAGAGCTATCGATTTACAATTGTTTGAACTCGGATACGTCGATGCGCAAACAACACGCTTCCACGATCGTGCTCCACACATCATTGACGTAAATCTGAGAATGCGTTTCTTTTGCGATACATCGGTATGATCTAGGAGGTGGTGACTTAATTCGTAATCTGAATGTTTTTGCGTGATCTTAATATACTAAAGTTTCCGCCTTTTGCCGGGCTGTGGCGGCAGGGGTGGGGGGTATTTTGAGGGGGTTTGCGTAGATTGCGGCAAACCCCACCGAAACGCCTCGACCTCCCAGCGCCAGGCCGCAGAGGATTCTCGGAATCCGGAAACTTCAGCTTAATATATTAAAGTCGGAGAAATCTATGTGGAAGTATCCCGTTAATCGCGTGACTATTGAACTCGAAAACTTTGCTGGAATGGACCAATTGATAACAGCACTCACCAAAGACCCGGTAGTCGGAAAAGGGTTTATGGACGCCGTTTGTGACCAACTCATTCTGAGTGGAATGATGATTTGGAAGAGCGACACCGACGAGCATATTTGGATCGACGAACGGCCCGATATTGTGGATTTGCATCTTACTCTGCCTTTGCACATCGACCAATCGTTTGGTTCGGTTATGCCTCATGCTGAACTTTTTGATTCGTCTTGGACAGAGAGCGTAGCTGATACGGATATGCGTTAGTGTTCCATGAGCCGAGTAGAGACATCCGCCTCTACTCGGCTCGACAGAAGCGCGACTATTAATTTTGAGTTGGCGGATACCCTTATAGTTGAAGGTCTGTAGTTTGGATAAATTAGAGTGCACCGGCCGAGGTGCACTCATCTTTTCTTAAAGCGAGACGTACCGATATGAACGAGAGTATTTTTGATAGCGATAGTCCGTTCGGACGCCCTTTGGAGGGCTTATCCGATGATGGATCAGACCGCGACGTTCGTCAAGACGAGGCTGAGTCTTTCGGTGCCTTCGATGGCATTGAACCGGATATTGAAACGGGCGACATTCCGGATGACGCGCCTTCGAGCATGGATGAAATCTGGATCCCGAACATTGACTTTGGTAATGGCCAGAAGGTCACGGAGACTGCTGTAATAACCACGACTATTGAGACGGATAAAGTCGAGACCCCTGACGGACCGCAGTATTCTCAGCCAACGGCTTTGGTGCCGGTAATGGAGAAGCCTCATAGCGCGATTGACGATGCCGGTAAGGACTATGAAGCGCCATATGACGCTCAATCCGGGACTACGCCGATTGACACACAGGTGAGTCGTCTTCCGCAAGCCATTTCTCGAGTCGCCAAGTCAGTGGAGCTAGCAGTCGATGATATTGGCGCACCTTACGACGTGATGGATGCATGGAGAATCATTCGTAACGAGTCGCCGCGAGACTATGCGCAATTTCGGGCAAAAATAAAGGCAGTCAAGGGATTCCAAATCGGGCCGTTCGAAAAGGAGTTGGGTACGCAAAAGTCAACGTCGGCGGAACATGACCTGTCAGCCGAAGCCATTATCGATATGATTCGGAAGGAGTCTGAGCTGTTTCACGACAAGAATACCGATACGTATATCGCAACGGTGATCGACGGTTACAGACAGACGTGGAAGCTCGGTTCGACTGACTTTCGGACTTGGCTGATCGGCGAAATCTTCGATCGGTTCGAGCGATGCGTCCCCGAGGCCACCATCAGCCAAGTAATCACGACTCTCAAAGCCTACGCTCTACGCCGTGGAACTCAGAAAGTGGTCGGAACGCGCGTGCTGTGCCTCGTACCCGAAAAGCGTTACCTGGTCAATTTGGGTGATGCCGCATGCACGTCCATCGAAGTTTCGGCCGAAGGGTATAAGCCGGTCGTTTTGGACGATGTACATCTTCTGCGAAGCGGTCGGATGATGCGTGCATTGCCGTTTCCGGCGGCATCAAGTTCGTTAGATGCACTTTGGGAGGCAGTCAATGTACCCGAGAAGTATCGACTCATCGTCATAGCATGGATGATACAATCCTTCCGGGTTGATAGTGCGTGCCCAGTGATTGAGTTTGTTGGCGAGGAAGGCTCGGGGAAAACGATGACGACGACGTGTATTCGGAACTCTGTCGATCCCAAAGAAGGTGGGCTGACCCCCTGTCCACGGTCAATACAGGACCTCTATAGCATAGCAGCCAACAGCCATGTCATCTGTCTGGAGAACGTCTCTTGGCTATCGCCCGAGACTCAAGATGCGCTCTGCACTATTGTGACCGGTGGTGGATACGCAGGAAGGCAGTTGTACACCAATGCCGACGAGTTCCTGCTGCCCGTGAAGAACCCTGTCATCATCAACGGCATCAGTGCTGCAATCACGGCATCCGATCTTGCGGACCGATCGATCTCGATCATCTGTCCCCGCTTGCAAAAGCGCAGAACAGAGAGTGATGTCATGCGTGATTTTGCCCAGAACCATGCAGCGATTTTCGGGGCACTGTTGTCCGAATTTGTCGCGGTGTTGAAAGTGGAACCTCAGATCATAATCGATCCTGAAAAGCTGCCCCGTATGGGTAATTACGCCTACACCGGCGAAGCGGTGTATCAGGCCAATGGTCGAGCAGCAGGAGAGTTTCTTGAAGACTTCAACAGTCTTCGGGTTGACGTTGCCGCACGAGCCGTGGAAAGTCATGCAGTGGGTAACGCGATCCTGGCGTTCCTGAAGGCACATCCTGAAGGCTTGGTATACAGTCCTGGTAATCCGGTGAACATCAAGAGCCTGCTTTGCGCTCTGCGAAAGTTTCGATCCAGCGACGATGCCAACTGGCCGACAAGCGCTCGGGCATTTGCCGATGCGATCCGACGACTATCTCCGAGCTTAGCCCGGATTGGTATTGAGGCTCGTATTGGTATGCAACGGACGAACGCGGGCTATCCGGCGACACTACGATACCTTGATGACAGCGCTCCGATCGAGCCGGAGGTTTTATAGTGTGAAGCACTTGGTATTCGGCGTCGCAATATGTATATTTAAGTAGGATGACCAGCCTCGGTATGACTGTAAAATGTCCTGCCGGGGTTGGTGATACGAGCGGCACCAACAGCAGAACTCCATCCATGACCCATGAGCAATCATAAGTCGTGGGTGGAGTTTTGTTTTTTGCGTCGATCTAACGGCACGCAGGTTCGCCGTGGGGCACTGATGATCGCAGGGCAGGGCAGGGCAGGTTCCGCCCTAGGCTACTGATGACCGTAGGCAGGGTGCGCAGGTTCAGCTATGGGCATTGGTGCGGCCGCAGGGCAGGGCAGGGCAGGGCAGTGTAGAGCGTGTAGACCGTGCACTGGTTTGCCCCAGCTAGGCTGGCCTGGAAAAAAATAGATCCCGAGCACAGGGCATGGGACGGTTCAGGAACCGTCCGAACCCTGAGGGCCTTGTGCCATAGGATAGCTAGGGTGACATTTTATCCTTAGACATGGGTAGATGGAGTCTCATAGAGAGATGCTGGGTTCAGAACCTCTTGATCCGATAGATACTCTGAAGAGGCTTGTTGGTCTTCAAAGGTTTCTGAGGGCAGGTAACCTGAGACATAGCCTGATCAGGAGTCTGCCAAGAAATTTTTTTCTCGGGTCTCGGGTACCTCGCCTAAAATAGTGCACGCTCTACACTGATCGTCCGCGGTCGTTCGCTGGATTCGCGGGCGGCACGGTAAGGAAGATCCTAAGCTGTCGGGGCTGGCCAGCAACGGCGTGGTACCAGTGCCATTGGAAAGGGTTGAGACCATCATCCGTGGCGATGCTGAGAAATGGTCCAATCTGTGACTTCGATCACAGACTGACTGATGATATTGTCGTAGAACCTCCCCAGTTCGTGGACTGTTGCCCTTTGTCGGGGAACAAGGTCCTCCTTCCATGGCGCGGTATCCTTGTGTTTGGGTGGCACGCGCGGATCGATTGCGTCGAGCAGATGGGCTGACCGGCACTCAGTGCGAATCGGACGAGGTTGATCGGAGTCATATCAAGGTGTTTGGATTCGTAATCGTTTTTTAGTAAGACGCGTATCTCATCGTAGACTGTGCTGGGCAGCCTTTCGGCCCGGTTCGAATGGACGTTTTCGAGCACGTTTTTGACGCCCTTTTTCGTTAGAAAAAATTGCGTTACGTGTTGAATAATGGACTTTTTTTCGATGCGGCCAGGTGACAAAGTCAGGCTGAAGGCAAACCCCGGACGGATCGGGATCCTGGGCAACGAAACCGATGGGCCACCTCATCGGACGCGGGTCTTGGTCCACTTCCGCGACGGCGACGAGCAGTTCATCCTTCAGGGTTCACTGGAGAAGGTCACGGCGGCGGCAACCGGGGCTTACGCCATGATGCAGGCCGGCCGCTATGGTCGGGTTTCCGACCTTCGCGGCGCGATCACCTATTATCGGCTCAGCGGTCGACTGGCCAACCTGATCTACAGCCTCAACACCACCAATACCCAGTTCCTGGCGTATCAGTTCAAGCCAGTGCTGCAATTTCTGGATTCGCCTTGCAACGGAATCCTGATCGCCGACGAGGTGGGACTTGGCAAGACCATTGAAGCCGGGCTGATCTGGACCGAGCTGCGTGCGCGCGTCGATGCGCAACGCCTGCTGATCGTCTGTCCATCGATGCTGCGGGAGAAATGGCAGGAAGAGCTGATCGGTCGTTTCGGTGTTCAGGCCGAGATCGTCAATGCGGCGGTCCTCTTGGATCGTTTGGCGTCACTGAAGCGCCGCCCCCATCAAAAGTTCGCCCTGATCGCCAGCATCCAGGGCATACGTCCCCCGCGGGACTGGAGCCCGGACGATCACGCGGAGCCGTCCCAAGCACCCGCCGCGCAGCTAGCGCGATTCCTTGCGGATGCCATGTTAGACGACGCCTTGCTCGACTTGGTGGTTGTCGACGAAGCTCACTATCTGCGCAATGCCGAGACCCTGGCTCATCGCTTCGCTCGTCTGCTGCGGCCGGTCACTCACAACTTGGTCATGCTGACGGCGACCCCGATTCAACTGCGCAGCCGTGATCTGTTCAATCTGCTGCACCTCATCGATGAGGATGCGTTTCCCTACGAGAACTCCTTCGAGGAGACCTTGCGTGCCAACGCACCCGTGGTGGCCTTGCGTGACCGGATCCTGAACGGCGAGGTCACCCAGGCGGACTTCGTGGAGGCATTGAAGGAGGCGATTCAACAGCGCATTTTCGGCGACAACGAGCAACTCGACCACCTTCTCCGGCATCCGCCAGGCGACAAGGACTTGTCGTCACCGCACGGACGGGCGGAGATCAGTGAGCAGCTCGACCGAGTCAATCCGTTGGCGAAAGTGGTGACGCGGACGCTGAAGCGTGATGTGCAGGAGATGCGGGTACAGCGCAGCCCGGTCACCATCCGCGTGGAGATGACACCGACCGAGCGCGAGTTCTACCTCCAGGTGACCGAAGCGGTGCGCGATTTCTGCGCCCGATTCGCAGTTTCCGAGGGGTTCATGTTGACGATTCCTCAGCGGCAGATGTCGAGCTGCATCGCCGCGGCCTGCCAGGGTTGGATCGCTCGGGCCGGTGACCTCGACGACGATGAGTTGGAGGAGGCGGTCTTCGAGCTCTTCGGCGATGCGGACGAGCCTGCCCAAAGACCCAATCTAGGGCCGCTGCTGCTGACGCTGGTCGGGATTGCACGCCGGGTCGGAGATGATCGGGCGCTACGGGCAGACGACACGAAATATGCTGAGCTGCTGGCCAACATTCGCCGCTATTGGGAAACCTATCCGGATCAAAAGATCATCCTTTTCTCCTTCTACCGCAATACCCTGCACTACTTAGCCAAGCGGCTCGCCGCTGACGGGATCCTGTCGGTCGTTCTGCACGGAGGTATGGACAAACAGGGGGCATTGCGTCACTTCGCCGCACCCGAAGGGCCGAACCTTCTGCTCTCGTCTGAAGTCGCCGCAGAGGGCGTGGACCTTCAGTTCTCTAGCCTACTGATCAACTACGATCTGCCGTGGAACCCGGCACGCATTGAGCAACGCATCGGGCGTATCGACCGCATCGGCCAGGCTGCGGAGCGCATCCTGATCTGGAACTTCATTTACGCTGAAACCATCGACGATCGAATTTACACGCGTTTGCTTGAGCGCCTGGATGTCTTCAGGCACGCCCTGGGCAGTCTGGAGGCAATGCTCGGCGATGAGATCCGCAAGCTGACCTACGAGCTTCTGTCACACAAACTGACGCCCGAGCAGGAAATCGCGCGCATCGAGCAAACACGCCTTGCGGTCGAAACGACCAACCGCCTACAGGAGGAACTTGAGGAGGAATCCACCCGGCTCATCGCGCACGGCGATTTCATCCAGAACAAGGTACGCGCCGCGCGCGAACTCGGGCGCTATTTGCGCGGCGAAGATCTGCTGGCCTATGTCCGCGATTTTTTGGAACGGGACTATCCGGGCACCCGTCTGCTTACAGGCGATGCGTGTCCTTTGGAGCAAACACTCGAGTTCTCGACCGAGGCAAGGGTCGCCTTCGCCGAGTTTCTGACCGCTCATCAGTTGGGGGGCACGCGCATCTTGGCGACTCCGCCCCCGCGGCTGTTGTTTGAGAACCGTCTCGGTCGCACTGCGCATGGGGTGGAACGCATTACCCAGGATCATCCGTTGGTGCGGTTCGTCAACGAGCGTTTGAAGCTCGCCGGAAGCGGTCCGTTGTATTGCCCAGTATCAGCCGTGGAACTGCCGGCGCAGATCCTCGGTTCAATCCACGCCGGAGTCTATATCTATGCCGTTGCCCGTTGGACCGTCTCCGGCGCGCGCGAGATCGAGCGGCTAGAGTATTTGGTACAAGGGCTCTCCGGGGGAGTGTGGATCGACGGCGAGCAGGCCGAGCGCCTGGTGAATATCGCCGGTCTGGAAGGCAAGGATTGGCTAGGTGCGACGAGCAGCCTCGATCATGCCCGCTCTGCCGATTTGCTTGATGCGTGCCGAACCGAGCTGGAAGCGCGTTTCCAGAGGTTCAGCCAGGCGCAGGCGCGCGAGAACCGCGACCGGGTTAATCTGATGGTCAACACCTTGCAGCACCATCTCGACCAGAAGCGCCGGGTGCTCAATACCCGGATATCCGAGTACCAGCAGTTTGGAACGGATCGGCAACGGCGCATTATCCCTGCCTTGAACGGTCAACTGAACAAGCTACAGCAACGTATCGAATCGAAGATCCAGGAATTGCGTCTCAAGGAGCAGATCACGTCTCAGGATAGTTTGGTTTCCGGTGGAGTGATAAAAGTGTTTTGAATTGATTCTCGGGGGATGGAGCGATGGTAAGTTCAATAAAGGAAGCTATGCGCAAGGCGCAAGACGAGAAAAGCAAAGGCCAGCCAAGGCAGCTATCAGGCGTCTCCAACGGATCGGGACCGACTTTAAAGACCAAGGAAGACATGGTTCGCTATCGAGACAATCTCAGAAAGGTCTTGCCATCCAGTAAAAATACGACCACGACCAATCAACAAACACCAAAAAAACCGACTACAATCAGCACGCCGACGCGCTGCGCCTCACACAAGAACACGCTGCCACGACCTACACCGGGAGCAGGGACCTATCGTTTAGCGGTGACAAATAGACCAAAGCTTGCCTTTGAGTCACAGTCTCGTCACCGGACCGATCTGCTCGATTCGAGTCTTTTTGAAGAGCATGGCACGCAATGTCATGGGCAGACGACCCACGACGAGCGTGAGATCGTCGTGGGGCTGGATTTCGGCACATCAAGCGTGAAAGTCGTCATCGGCGACTCGGCTTTGGGCTATGCGTTTGCCGTCCCGTTCACGACCGGTACGGGCATTGCACGGTACCTGCTTCCCTGTTGCTTGTATCGGACCGACGAGCTGTATTCCTTACACCAAGGTAGCCAGGTGTATCGTGACTTAAAGCTCGCCCTTGTAGCCAACCCGACCGAAAGGACGTTTCAGGAACCAGTCATTGCATTCCTGGCCTTCGTGATTCGGCATGCCCGGAACTGGCTATTACGGGAGCATCGGGACAAATACCATGACACCCACATTTTCTGGAAGCTTCGGATTGGTCTGCCGGTGGCGCATCGGCTTGATGAGCAGCTTTCGCCCATTTTCGAGAAATTAGCTCGAATCGCCTGGTTAGTCGCCGGCAGCACAGGTCCGATCACGCGGCCTAGCATTCGCCGTGCCGAGGAGCGTCACGAGGCGCTTCTGGCGGGTCCCGAGCAGATGACCGAGCATGAGGATATCGATGTCGATGTGGTACCGGAGATCGCAGCACAGATTTACGGGTTTGTGAATTCGAACCGATTCGACCGCAAAGCCCGTAACCTCTATCTCATCATGGATGTGGGCGCTGGTACCGTCGACTCATCATTGTTTCGTGTGAATCCCGCACGTGGTGGAAAATGGGATTTTGAGTTCTTTACCTCGGCTGTAGAGCCAAATGGAGTGATGAATCTACACCGTCATCGCATCAATTGGTGGCAGGAAGCATTGCAGGCAAATGCTAAATGCAGAGGGCTCGTGTCGTGTTGGGATGATCTCAAGTTTCCAACGGATCGGGAATTGGCTATTCCTGACTGCTACACAGGATATTTCCAGGGTATAGAGGTCGATTTTAACGATACTCGGAATACTCCAGATAGAGTCTTCTTCGGCACGGTCTTAAATCAAGTGTCGACGAATACATATATGAAGGCTTGGCAGACGGGTTTGTTGGAAGGTCAACTATTGAAGGATATTCCAACCTTCTACTGTGGGGGTGGAACGCGTATGTTGTTTTACGATCACCTCCGCGATCGGCTGCGCGCAGATGCCAACTTATCCTGGTTCGGTCTGAAACCTCACAGGATTGAGCTTCCTAGTGGACTTGAAGCTCCTGGCCTTAAACGTGACGATTATGATCGGCTGACAGTGGCCTACGGATTGAGTTTTCTTGAAGTAGGAAAGATTGTAAAAGCGATTCCGGAGCCTAAATTGCGCATTCCGCCGACCATGACGTGGCGAGACAACTACGCCGACAAGGATTACTGCTAAGTGCGGACGTTGAATGCACAGAGAGGGAGTCGATCCTCACACCGGCCTAGACGTTGCAGGTCTCCTGGGGGTGTGGTCGCCGGTAGTGGTCTTCGTGAGCGCGGCCCTTGCCCCGGAGTCGACGGAATGGCGGGGCAGTGTACATGGTGTACTGCGTGCACTGGTTTGACCGACCTTCCCCTGGCCCGCGAAGAAGAATAAATCGCGAGCAAGGGGCGTCGGACCGAGCGAAGCCTGAGGCATGGGCGTATCGGATTGTTAGAAGAAATCTCAGGTAAGATCAGTCTCCTAGAGTTTCTAGGTCTGATTAAGTCTCTTGTATGATCAGGTTCTTAGAGTCTCTAGCTTGAACGAAGTCTATTTAAGATCATGGAGTCAGAGTCTTCTGGTCTGATCGAGTCTCTGACGAGACTAGATCATCTCGACAGGTCTCTCAGCGTAGGTGACTTGCCTGGGTTCGAGGAGTCGATGATCCTTGAGTCGTTGGCATAGCCTGATCAGGAGCTTTCCAAGAAAGTTTTTTTCTCGGGCCTGTGATAGATCCCGGAAACATGTACACCCTCTACACGATCTACAACGGAGCGTTCGTGGGCGTTCGCTGGGTTCGGATCTAAAAAACAAGCATTAACCCCACGGGCCGGTTGGAACACCCCCAGGCTCTGCCGAGACCTTCCTGACAGACCCTTACGCAAACGATCCGTCTAGCTGTACAAGCTCGTATTTACATATAGCGGGAGGGGTTTCAAGAAACGGGGTCTGGTTCTCCGATCAGCACGAATTTAACGGCGGCATCGACATTCGTCGATATCCTTAGATCTTGGATGCAGGTGGTTGGTTTCTCAGTCGTGTGTCAATGATCTGGCGCAGACGCCGAGGATCGGCACAGGTGGCGATGCCTTCTTTGCTCAGTTGGCACTTGGCGTTCAGCGCCGATTAATTTTTGAGCTTCATGTTGAGTACAGTCAGTGACAACACTGCTGCTTCAAACAGCTCGACATGAATGCCCGCAGTTCTCTCACATCTGCAACCGCTAATTGTTCCACCTCTTGGCACCGCCCAAGGGGTGTTAGTAAGGTCTAGAAAGTCCCCAACTGCCGTAGGCTCTTCGATCATCGACGGTCGCAATACGCCTCGCCGGGCAAATTGAGAAATCACCCTCTGCATCACTAAGATCTCCGCCTTGGACTTCCCGAGGTCCTCCCGACGGGGGCGCCGTTCGCGAGTCTAGGCCCGCCTCTTCCAGTGCAGCGCCTCTCCGAAGCTTAACTTGCCCTAGTAGATCGTTCAGCTGCCCTATGTGACGCCCTTAGTCTGCACGTCGTCTCGAAGCCCACTCCGGTCGTGTGTGCAAGACTCGTTAGCCAGGTGGAGAGTTCTTGACCAACCATTCAGCCCTCGGTAGCCTTTGGTCACCGCATGACTCGAAGCGGCACTTGCAGTCCCAACCCTTCGGTGTGGGGTAGCAGTTGGACTTTGGCGTGATATTTATCGGCTGCTCAGGCGGAACAAGCCAATCGCCGATAGATAGGATATGGGTTCTTTTAAAGAACCGTCTGGCAAAGGGAGTTATGGATATGATGGTTGCCGTGCCCTACAAGTGGATTATCCGTCACCGTGACGATTTGCTGATGGCACTGAGTATCATGCTCTTGGCAATTGCCGTTTTTGTCTTTTTCAAGACATTCTTCGACGCTAATATCGACCCGCTGGCCACAGAAATATTGGCTGCTTTGCTCGGTACGATTCTGACCGTTCTGATCACGATGCTTCTGATCAAACGGCAGGGAACGATCGAGCAGGCGCAAGAGGCGGCTGCCACGAACAAGACGCATATCTTCGAGCGTAAACTCGAACTCTTCCGGGAGTTCATCGCTTGCTACACAAGAAGTGCGTTGGATGGAAGGCTGGACGCGGATGAACTCGGTCGACTAGAGGAGCTTGCCCTTACAATTACGCTCTTCGTACGTTATGACGCTAATACGCCGCCTGGAGAAGACCTTGGCGAGCAGCTCTGCAAATTTATTCTTGAGCTGGAAGTTTTCGGGCTTGACCCAAGCAGTACCGAGATGGATCCACAGCTCTTGGCGCGCTATTTTCCGTCTCACGATGGATTGAGAGCAGCGGCAGATATGGTTTCCTTCGTCGATATACTCCAACTGATGAAAGCCGAATTGGGTCTGGAAATGACTGATGAGGCTGTGGACGATCCTTTTAGGCAGCGTCCGAATCAGAATTATTGGGCAGAGAAATTGTTGTGCTACCGAGACTACCAGCGCAATTGCGAAACGGCCGGAGGCGCAGAGGCTCGGAGGTGATTTCGTTAACGGCCGAGAACGCTCTAGCGAGAGATCGAGGAAGTCTTGTCGCCATGTAAATGTCGTGGGCCTAGACTATTATATTGTTGATGGCCACGAAGCCGTTTCGCCTGTCTTTTCGTTGTGTCAAAAATTGCCGTTGTCGGGCGATCGCAGCGAGGGGACCACCTAACCCGGAAACGGAAAGTCAATTGCACGTGAACGAGTTACGAGTAACGAGTAACGATTTTGAGCGAATACAACTCGTTGAGTCTTGAGTGTCTGTTACACAATCGTTACCAAAACGATACACCAACTACGGCTGCGAGCAGGTGCGTCGGGACTTCGTCGCTGGTGAGTCGTCACTCTGAACCACTTCTTCGGAGTAGACTCAAAGGTTGCGCTCCCGCAGAGGCAGTATGAATTGCTCGGGAAGTATAAAACAGTTCTCTATTTGGCCAAAATCGAGCTTTGTATTTGGAACATAAAAGGCGGGGCCTAAAGCATAGTAATCCGAATCTCGTTTTCTGGAAGCTGATTTGGTGGCTCAAATGAGAACAGGAATCTCTCGTCTTTCATATCCGTAAGGCATTTTGGAGAACAACCTTTACCGCACCATGTGTCTCTCGTTTCTGGATGGCGATGCTTCGGGGGAAGCTTGCTGGTGGTTTTTCTCAGGTATGCCTCTCGATGTAATCCGGACAGTCGCGAAAGCGCGACACGCATTGTCGCACTCGCGTGACAGACTAACGCTAACGGTTCTCGCACGGTTCGATCCTGGGGGCCGCACGTCGCACTGCACAACGTTAAGAGGTCTCTATGCCTAAGCCGACGAGCTATCCACTGCATTGCCTGATCGAGGAGCGCCGTGCAGCGCTGGGGCTGTCGCGCTCCGATGTGATCCGGCGTATGGGTTCCCGCAACCTCAGCAAGGGCGTCCGCCGTCTGGAAGACATCAAACACGGTGACCTGAGTCACACGGCGTTTTTTCATGCTCCGCTCGCCCAAGCGCTGGAGGTTGAGCCGGATGTGGTCGAAGAGGCATTCCAGGCGACGCGCGATCAACTTTCCGCCGAGTGGGATGAAGCCTATCGCGCGGTTTTCAGTCCGCATTTGATTTGGGTCACGACGCCCCGGACCCGGTACTGGGCGCGACAGGCCGCTCTCGCTCGGGCGTACGTCAAGATGCAGGGGTTCTTTGTGCCGGGTTCTAGCCCTGCTACCTTCGTGGACCAGGCGATGCGGATGTTGCCCGATCCGCCCGATTTGCCTGGCTACGGTCGGATCGAAGGGTTCGTGATCAACTTCAGTCCCGACGAGGCCATTCGCTATGACCTGGAGGGTCGTGCGCTGGAGTGCTTGCCCGAGGCCGCGCTGGTAGGACATTTCACGCGTTTTTCCTGAGCGAGGGTTAAACCTACCCTGTCCCGACTCCATAGGGCATGCGGGAGGGGGGCAAACACCCAATGTCGTTAAGTTAGCATTTTTTGAATCATAACTATCTGACAATGTTAGAATAGTTCTGTATTCACAACCCGATGCGAGGGCACCCAAATGGTACTCAAACCCAAGGCGACCGACTTCACCCCCACTGAAATCGCACACATAACGGTGATTTTCTTCGATCTATAGGGCTATAAGCAATACTTTGGCATCGTCGGACTTTCTGGAGCGCCACCGGGTCGGTGAGAACGCGTTCACGCGCGATCGTAAGCTGCCGCTGCCGCAACTGGTGAGGTTTTTGCTGAACTTACGCAAAGGTGCCAACCAGGACGAATTGGACCGCTTCTTCGAGGTCGTCTGCGAGCAACCGCTGGCCGACAGTGTCTCCAAGTCGGCGCTGACCCAAGCCCGCGCCAAGCTGCGTCCCGAGGCGTTCAGCGAACTCAGTGAGGTGTTGGTGAACGAGGCGATGCGCACGCTGCCGATGCGCCGCTGGCACGGTTTTCGGCTGTTGGCGGTGGACGGGTCGACGTTTCTGCTGCCCAAGGAGCCGGCGATCGTGGAGGCGTTCGGGCAAACCGGGGAGGTGACACCGCAGGCGCGTTTCTCGCGGCTGTACGACGTGCTCAATCGCCTGGTCGTGGCGGCGGACATCGAGCCGTTGAGCCTCGGCGAGCGCATTTTGGCCGGCGAGTATCTGCCGGCGACACGGGTTGATGATCTGCTGCTCTACGATCGCGGCTATCCGGCGTTCTGGCTGTTTGCCTCCCATGCCGTCGAGCAACGCCACTTCTGTGTCCGTGTGCCGCGCGCCTTCTGCACCGAGGTGCAGGCGTTTGCCGCCGGTGACGCGCACAGCGCCGTGATTGAGCTGACGCCTTGCGATGAAGCGCGTCGCCAATGCCAAGCCTTTGGCTTGCCGACCGAGGCGCTGCGGCTGCGCCTGATTCGGGTGCGCCTGAAGGGCGGGGAGGAGGAGTTCCTGATCACCTCGCTGCTCGACGAGGAGGCATTCCCCACGCCGCTGTTCAAGCACTTGTACCATCTGCGCTGGGGCATTGAGGAGGGGTACAAAACGGAAAAATCCCGGGTCGAGGTGGAAAACTTCTCCGGGCGCACGGTGCACGCGCTCAAGCAGGACGTCCTCGCCAAGATCTTGACGCTCAACCTGACGGCGATCCTGGTGTGGGTGGCGCAATGGATGACCACGCGCCTGTATCAGGAGCGCCGACGCGGCTATCAGGTCAACTTCGCCAACGCACTGTCGAAAATGAAGGACAACGTCGTGCGCCTGCTCTCTGCGGAGCCACCGCCCGACCTCCTTGAACGGCTCCTCTGCGCCATGGCCCTGGAGGTGGAGGCGATCCGGCCCGATCGGTCGTTCCCGCGTCACATCAAGTCCACGACGCCAAAACGCTTCCATCCCAACTACAAGCGCTGCCGCTAGGGCTTAACTTAATGGCATTGGGGGGGCAAACACCATGTTCGGGAACGTGACGAAGTAGGAACCTTCAATGCAGGGCGTCGGCTACTTGATCGATCCACTCGTCGAGTTGGCTTTATTATCGGTTAATAGCCAAAACGAATGCCGGCTGGACAAGTGACTCCCGCTTCCGAGATCAGTGCAACGTGAGTTCTGGACTGATTGGCTGAGCCTGGTCCGAAACGGATACTGATCACCAATTCTGGTTCTATTTTCGAGGTGATGAAAATGAAATCACTGATTGAGTAATTGCACTTACATATCTGCCCTTCGATTTAGCGGTCAGTGCGGAGAAAAAATACATATGTCTGCAAAGTTTGACAATATCCCTACCGAAAGCGATACCGTCATCTTGTTTCAGGTGGAGGGTGCTCTCGACGG
Source organism: Thiocapsa marina 5811 (assembly GCF_000223985.1). Classification (GTDB taxonomy): domain Bacteria; phylum Pseudomonadota; class Gammaproteobacteria; order Chromatiales; family Chromatiaceae; genus Thiocapsa; species Thiocapsa marina. The sequence continues at coordinate 304,683 of NZ_AFWV01000006.1, read as the reverse complement.
CTACGATCTCATGTACCAGAAATGGGCGTGGTGTAGTTATAGGGCGGAAAGCTTTATTTTTAGTGCCGCAGATATTTCTGGTCTGAGTGATGAAGAGGTGGAGACGCTTTCCAGAACATCGCCACTTGTTAAGTCAGATTCAGAAGTGACCATCACTCGAAAAGGTTCTGACTTTGTTTTTGTGAATTTCAACTTTGAAGATTCAGATGATGATGAACCCTGGGAGGATAAAAGAACTGATGAAGAACGAAAGATTGATCGCGAGAAGACCATTCGATATATCGGTCAGAAGAACAGAGAAGAAGTAGCCAGATTCAAAAAATAAAAATTTAGTGGGGTATAACGTTTTCGACAATGGAATACATTCGGCGCGGAAGTGACCAACCAATTGTTGATCCTGGGCAGTCAGCGATCCGTTCATAGAGTCTGCCGGTCGCTTCCTAAGGCATCTACTGGTGTCGATGTCCTTGGTTCGATTTTTGATGTGGACGTTTTCTGAGTCTCCTATCAATGGGTGCGCACGTTGATCGAGCTGCACCCATTGATTTTTTGTTGGACTGTTATTTCGAGCTACAGCCAGTTACCCAGTCATCGATATCGGTGTTCAGCCAAGCGGATATACGGCCGATTTTCTTCGGGGCAGGGAACTGATTCAGTTTGATCAGGCTGTATATTTTTGTCTTGCCGAGACCTGTTATTTCCAGGACCTGCTTTAAACGTAACAGACGATGACTTGTCGGATTCTGCGTATTATTTGCCATGTGTACTCTTAAACAAGAATACGCGTTGGAACGATGCGAAATTAGAAGAGTAAGTGTAGCGAGCGAGTAAGTTTGACTTAGTAAAGTGTAAGAGTAAGAGCAGGGGAGATCGATCTTCAGCGTAGTGGTGGTGTCGCCTGTCTGGATATGAAGAGCGACGGACTCGGACCCTCCGAGCTTGGCGTTCACAATAGTCCAGGCGAACGCAGAAGGCAACCGTCGAGCGATCGCGATTCTCGGAGGAGTGTGGTCAAACGGCGGTAGGGGCCTTCTCGGGGAGGGCACCTAAGTGCTATAGGGCAGGCTGCACGCATGATCGCTTAGTGCGACAAGAGAAGCAGTACCGCTGCCACGGTCATTGTCGAGTATTGACAGGCTGCGGCGTTCGCGTGATGATCGTCTGGCTACAATAGAATCCGAGCGGCGAAGAGTCACGACGACGAGCTTTACTCATCTTCATTTATCAGAAGCCGTTTCTTCCTTACTTCACTCAAAGAAAATCATGTCATGTTTCATCATTCTACAGTTTCGACTAATAGACTTTCAAAACTCCCGATACCCGAGCCCGGTGTGACCACGGTTTATTACTTTCAATATTTCAGCGGTAAAAGAGTTGTTTTGCGTGACGGCAGTGGTCGGTTGTTTTATACCGACGTCGAGTTCCTTTACAACATGATGCTGCACTATCGTGCCCACCGTGACATGCCCGTCGTGATCGGCAACGACTCACATTTGGAACCTGAATCCGACGATGGGTTGGGTGATGACGGAATGTTTTCATATATCGTCACTGACGATTAGGCGAACACTGACAACAAACCTCGTTGGTTGGATGTGTATTTTTGACCCCCTCCGCAAGGAGGGGTCTTTTACGTGACGGTTTCCTTCGCGCTTTTTTCCCAACGGATATCACGTCGGTTGTGAGGTTTCTCGAAGGGTTTCGAGATGTCTGATATGCGAGGAGATGTGGTCTGACGACGCTCGGATCGCGTCGATCGACTTGCAGACTGGGCAGGCGAGGTCAGGGTTAGAATCGCCGGTCTCTAGCCTCGATTTCGGCGCAGGGGGATTCGGTTCTTGTGCAGCAGTGAGCGCAGAACAGACGCGGATTCTAGGCAGTTCCATGCTCGGATCTTCCGGCCCACCTTCGAGCATCCGAGGCGCGGTGCTCGAAACACTGTTTTGGACTGTCGGATGCCGGCACCTAACGCCGACAATCATGGGCGGGAACGAGAGTGTTGCGTCTTAGGGAGGGGTGAAATTTGCGGAGTCGCCACGCTAACCGTTCGCGGATGTCCTCCCGCGATCGCGAACTTCCCTGTTCAGGTGGGGGACCAATTGGGGGATCGAAAGAGATAAGCGCATTGTAAGGCGCTGTAAATAATGAAGAAAATCAATTTTATTGGTGGAGCCGAGGTCTACCGAACTCGTCGCGCATGGCTATGTTTTGAATAGGTTTTTTATGATCCGTTTTCTCGTATACCCCCATATCTACCCCGCTTTGAGTGTCTGGTACCCGGTGAAGGTAGCTTATTTCGGGGTCCGGGCGGAAGGATACGCACAGTCTGCGGACCCTCGCTTGAACCGAGGGGAAACCGACGCGCAGTCGGCTTTGGGGTCACGTCGCGCGACCCTTGCGGGTTCTACGGGCTTCTCCGCGAACCTGGGGCGATCATCCGTCTGGGGCGCCACACGGAGCGGCAAATCCCCCTTCGGCAGTTGAATCGCGAGGGGGTTTACCGACGGTCAGCTCCCCGGAGCAGTGCGACCTCCCGTCTGGGATGATGGGGTCGCCCTCGGGCGTCCAGACCGGCCCGCCACGCCCTCGGCACGCCTTTTCTGTGGGTTGGTGCGGTCGCCCTCGGCGGCGGCTCCACGGGGCTGCTACAGCGTCTCGCGCCATCCTCGGGCCAGCCGGGCCAGATTCGAGACATCGGGCGCCTTGCCGTGTGCCGCCTGGATCGCCTCGCAGACATCCCGCGACGATGCGCCCGCGTCCAGCATCCCGATTGCCATTTGCTTGACGGCTGGCGGATAGCCTCGCTTCGTTACAGTGACGCCATGCAGCCCGACGGTGGCCTGATCCGTTTGGCTCGTTACTGTGACGCGCTTCGGCTGTGGCTCCGTCACGGTAACGGGCGGCGGCTCGGGAATCGTCACTGTAACCTCTGGCGCCTCGGGGGTCGTCACAGTAACGGATCGAGCACGCAAGCGGCGCACCAGTTCGGCGGCGATGCTCTCGATGGCCACGGACTGTTTGAGCCGGAAGGCTTGGGGAATCGCCTCGAAGAGTGTGCTGTCGGCGGCCTTGCCGATTTCGCTGTCATCGAGCCCATAGGCCAGCTCGCTCGCACGCCTGCGAAGAGCCGCTTGGCGTTGGGCGCTCGTCGTCTTCGGGGTCGTCGAGTCGGTCATGTTCGCGTCACTGTAACAATCTAGGTGGTCCCATTCTGTCACTGTAACGCCGAAAAACAAGGGGCATCAGGTGAGATTCGCCGGCTTCTCCCCGGAAGCGGGGGCGACCGCCTTGCGGTTTGGGGTCGGCAGCGAACACAGTGCGCGTCCGGCAGGGCGCGACAGACGGATCGCTGGCCGGTATCATCGTCTCGCTTGCGCCTATCCATAACAGCGGTCGGGCCTGGTTCTTGGGACTCGGGTCGTGGTCTAGGTAGGCGAAGCGGATTTAGATGGATGCTTTCAAGTCTTTCCTGTGTCAATTTTCTGTGGATTGGATCTTCAATCCTTCGCTGATTGTTTTCCGGGCGGCGTGAGGGTCATATATGAACGAAATTTATGCGAGGGCGTTGTGGCTGTTGGGGGGTGCATCTTTGCTTCTGCTGTGCTCGGGCTGTACGACGCTCGGCGCCACGAAAGATCCGAGCGGATTTTCTAAAGCTGAGATGGATACTTACAGAGCCAAGAATCTATCCGACAGCGATGCATTCACCTGTCTTGTCGAAGGGATTGATGCAGAACTCTGCGCGAAAACAAAGGATACGGGCTTTGGCCCATACGAGGGGGCTGTATTGCTCGGGGGCGGTTTCAGCCTAACGGAGGAATCTGGAAACGACAGCGCGCGAGAGTGGATAAGAAACGGGTTTACGTTCGATCAGGCTGTCTCCTGGCGAAAAGGCGGGTTTTCACTTGCGGATGCAAGTCAGTGGAGAGAGAAGGGTTTTACCCCGGAGAGTGCGTCTGAGGCGCAAGCAAGCGAGAGAGCGCGACAGTGGGAAAGGGATAACCCGGAGCTGGTGCGGCAGGCTGAGCGCCAGATGCAGCGCTACCTCAGCACGCCGAACATTTACGGCTGCCCCGGAAACATGATCCCGACCGGCACCGGCTGCGGGTATAACGTTGGGTACTGATGCTGGTCAATTCTGGATCTTTGGCTATAGAACTCAGCGTCGGGGCGCTATTTGACGCGCCCGGCTATCGGTGGAATGATCGAGCCACATTAAGCGAGGTGACGATATGGCCACTGAAGACTTGAACGAAGTCGTATTTCCCGAGATCGCGTGTCTTCTCGATCTTCTTTCCGAGCATCCAGCCGTTGCAGCAGACGGGACGCTGTACGGCGCGGTAGCGGTGATCAAGCGTATGTTGTGCGCGGCTTGGGAGGCATCGGAACACCTCTCCGAGATCGCGCAGCAACCCTCCTGACGCTCGGATAGGGATATCCGATCGCTGGTAGGGTGTGTATCCCGACGAAAGTGGCCGCCCGGTCCGAAGCAAAATGGCCGCTGGTTCTGATTTTTCCGGAACCTGCCGAAGACGCGCGATCTTTCGTTCTTGTTGCCGACCCGAAGCGTATTCGTGTTCTCCTTGGTGGTAATCTCCATGATTCGCCGTAGGCCGGCCCCGGCTAGGCGCTTAATCGGAGCACGCTATAAGGCGCGGATGACCAGCACCGACGGGAACCTGACGGTCGATTTCCCGGATGACGACAAGCTCTATCTCGGCAGCGTGGTCGCGTTGCGGACCTTGCTCGAGGGATACGTGCATCGGGTGATGGCGGCCTACGACGAGTACCTGCATGGGCGCGAGGGCGCGGATGTGGTGCTGCCCAAGATCGAGGCGCTGGCGCGCGAGTACGGCGACATTATCATGGGGCGCAATCGGCATTACCGCATCGCCCCGTGGCAGGAGCGGCATCGTCTCGGGGCGCGGTTGCGCTACTGGTACCCCGAGGAGATCGGCCGGGACGACGATCCGGGCGAGGGGTACTTTCGTTCGCTGGCCGCGCAGTGCATCGCCGCCGCCCAGGAGATGGCCGGCGGGTCGATGACCGACGAGGAGGCCGGCGCCGAGCTCGGTGAGATCCTGCAGGACAACGCCGAGCGCATGGTGGGGCTGGCCTGATGAACAACGCGAGTCGTCTTCCGATCTTCATCCGTAATGGCGCTCTACCCCTTCACGCCCGCCCTTTGGTAGGCATTCATCGATGTGCCCAACCTGACTTTGAGCTTCATCGCTGCAAACTGCGCAGGAAAGGGCGCTTTTTCCGGGAATAGCAGAGCGCCATTTGTGGGTGACAGGGTTAAGTGTACGCCTCGTGGATACTTAGGTCTTGAGTCCGCAGCGATCTGGATGCTTTGCCCGCGTAGGGCAACTTGAGTGGATTAAGGGCGTCGACCGCCTCCGGAGCCGACGTCGGGTCGCGCGATTCACCGGCACTTCCGCGTCACGGTTCCTCCGAACTCGAACTCCTCGCACGTAAATTGCTGGCCGCCGAACGTACCGGTGGTGGTCGTCGTGCCGCCGAAGGTTGTCGTTTCCGCACGAAGCCTTTGCCCGTCGATCGTACCGGTCGTGGTCGTCGTGCCGCCGAACTCTGTCGATTCTGTCCGTGCGCCTTGACCGATTCCGGGAGCACCCGGAAACCATGGTTCGGAAGCAATGGCGGGGCCGAAAATCAGTCCGAGGGTCATTGCGAGCGGGAGGTGGTTCATGGTGTGCTCTGCCATTGGGGTGTTGTCAAAAACCGAGATCGTCGCCGTCGTGCCCCCATGCCTCGCTGCGGGACGGTGACGATGCGGCGACCTTGCGCTGTCGGTCTTGCTGACATTACAGCATGGGCCGGCAATGTCAGCGCACCAGGGTGACTCGGGCAGTCGAAAGAGGCGAAGATCACCGGGCCTTACGCGGGGCGGGCGGTTGTCACGGTTGTCACGGTTGTCGGTTGTCGGTTGTCGAGCAATATGCCCAATCCTTCGATCGTTTGCGGTTCCCGAGCACCGAATCGATCGGATACGCTGCTGCCGTCGGGGCGCCGGGTGTCGGTGGTTGCGGGCAATGCTACCTCGCCGATGACGGCAGTGCGAGGCGCTCGAGCAGACGATCCAAGCCTGGACGAAAGGCGTAGAGGGCGTGTCGTTTATGGCGACACTGGAGGCGGCGCTCGACGAGGCCGTCGATGTCCACATGGGAAGCCTGGAGGCATACCTTGACGGAACAGGAAGCGATGGTGCGGGCGAAGGAGATCCTGGCTCAAGTGAAGGCGAACCGCGCGGATTTACTCTCGCGGGCGCGGGAGCGGCGCAGCCAGCAGGGCCAGGCGAAGGCGAGCCAGCCGGAACCGAGCAGAAACCAGAGCCAGAACCCGCCGAAGGTCGACTCCTCCGACTGAAACCGTCGCCTGTAGATCTCGCCGTTCTTGGTCGTCGGCGGCGGCGTGTTCGCGTCTCGCATCGAGAAGGATTTGGGTCTTCGGTGGTCATGCTGATGCCTCCATCGCCGGGGTGAGATTGAACAGCGCATCGAGCGCGACGGCATCCGGGTAGACGGCTTTCATCTCGGCTCGGGTCGCGTGCGGGGTGACGGTGTGATCTTTCCATGATCCATCGGCGTGTTGGATCAGCCAGCGCCAAGATGGGCGATCGGGCTCGCTGATTCTTTTGAACATGCCGGGCGAGGCACCTAAAGAACCTAAAGAACCCTCGTAGCCTGGGTTGTTTTGGTTTATTAGGTGCCCCCCTGGGGTGTTGCCAGATTTTTCAGGCGATCGAGGTAGGTACCCATCAGCGCCCCCCGAACACTGCGGGGTTGATCCGATATGCCTCGGACGGGCGCCCGCCGGCAGGGCCGGGCTTGGTCGAGACATGCAGCAGATAGCCCAAGTCGCACAAGATCCGCAGGGCGTCACGCGTCGCCTGGACGCCCGCCACCCCCGCCCATCCTTTCAGGTAGATGTCGGACGCCTTGAATCCGTCGCTTACTGCACGGGCCTTGATCTTCGCCAGCAGGGCGATTGCCCCGTCCACGTCGGCGCCGGTCCCTGCTCCGTAGATCCGTCGTGCGTGCGACTCTAGGTACCCCGCCCACGCCAGCGCACGCAGCATCGACGCCTCGCTCACGGCTTCCTCGTCGTCCGCCAGCGCACAAACCAAGGCGACCGCGGGCACCAGCTTTCGATACTTCGCGAGGTGCGACTCCAGCGCCGGGTGCATCGACCCATCCCGCAGGCGAGGCTCCAAAGAGGTTGCACGCCAGTGGTCGAATAGCTCTTGCGCGGCTTCCGACAGGCGGTAGACCCACGGGACATCTCGCCCGGTGTCGGGGTCGGTGTCCGGCTTGATCCCATCGAGCTTCTCGAAGACCTTGAAGGCGCTGGCCTTGGCGTCGGTGTTGGGCCAGCGGTCCACGTTCTTCCAGTCGCGCGACGGGTCGGGCCAGACCATCAAACTGAATCGCTGCAACAGCCCGTCGTCGCCCGCACCCTCGGTGACGGCCTCACGGATGAATGACTTCAGCTTGCCCGGCTGGATGCCTCCGAGCATCGACACGCAGACGGCTTCGATGTGCAGGTTCTTGCCTCGCATGATCCGGTCGAAGGTGTAGCCTTGGTTGCCGTCGTACCCCTGTAGATAGAAGGCGCGCGAGCCCTCCTGACCCTCTTTGTCGAGCCCGCGCAACAGCCCATAAAGTTCGTCGCGGTAGGCCAGGACGCCCCACGGGTTGTCGATGAGGATCTCCCCCAGTGCCTCGACCGTCGTGTCTGTCACCTTGTATCGCCGCAGCGCGGGCGGGTCGCCCTCATCCCCTCCCATCGAACGCAGCGCGGCCTCAGCCTCAAGGATCTTGCCGCCCTTGACCAGTTTCTGAGCCTGGTCCTTGGCGGCCTTGGCCTGCATCTCACGGATGATCTCCGCGCCTTCATGCTGCGAGACTTGATCCTTGAACGCGTCACGGGCCGCGGTCTGTAGCCGATCCAGCGGATTGAGCGCGACCGATAGCGCCGGGCTTTTCATAATCCCCGGGCGCCCGACCACTGCGCCCCACAGGTTCGGCACAACCTCCCAATCATCGAACCGTTTGGGCCTGACGACACACTTGCGCCCGACTACGGACGACAGGGCCACCATTGCCCCCACTGCGGGGAAGTCCGGCGGGCATTGCATCCGCTCCGCGGCGTCGGCGATCCAGCCTCGCAGCGACTCGGGCAATAGCGCCATGTCGAACGGATCGACCGGGTAGAGCGTCGCAGGAATCGGCTGGATCTTCGGCCATTCCTCCGGCTCCGCTGGTGGGGCGACGGGCTCGTTTGCCGGCTCCACGCCAGCCAGCCGCTCCAGCTCATCGGGGTCGAACTTGTAGACGGGTGCGGTGCTCATCGCGCTCCCTCCCATGCCTTCAGTCGCTCGCGGGCAACCTCGACGCGGGCCTGATCCTCGACACCGAGCACGCGACCGGATCGGATCTCGGTAGCGGCGATACGTAGCACGGCGCGCTCGACCTCCAGCGGATCAAGGTCGGCCATACGGCGGCGAAGTGCCTTGTTCGGGCGTTGTGCGAAGCGCGCGGCGTCCAGTCGGTCTTCGTAAAGGTCGCTCCACGTCAGCCCGAGCGCGGCCAACACGTCCTCGGACTCGCAGCCTGTGAAGCAATGCAGCAGCACACGCTCGCCGGTGTCGCGCACGGACAATGACGGCGATCGGTCTTCATGCGCGGGGCAGCGGGCGGACCATTTGCCATCCCCGGCAGCGCGGACGCCCTCAAGTCTGTTCAGAAGGGCGTGAACGCGGGTACCGGACGGCGGGGCCTGGAAAGCGATGTGCGCCCGGACCTCGGGCGGTAGGCGGTTTAAGTCGGTGGTCATGTTGGTGGTCTCCAATGATCTCGGAAACCGACCGGGCTGCGGGCATGGCGACAGACGACAGGCGCAAGTTGGTGCGCTATCATCTTCTCGCCGGTGCTCGCGACTGTGCCTAGTCGGAGCTTTGCGCGAGACGCCTTGCAGGGCTCTCGCGACGGTTTGAACAATACTCTGCCGATGCTGCTTCTTCAACGCCCGCCCGGATGCCCCCCGGTTGGGCGTTTCTCGTTTCGGGCCAGCGTTTTTCGGTCTTGGCGCGGCGGGCGGCTCGGCGGTCTCGGGTGCGTCGGCTCATTTCGGCACCCCTCAAGCCGCGGCCCGGCCGCACTTCTCGATGAATGCGCGGATGTCCTCGACCCGCCATGCGGTAGCGCGGGGGCCGATCTTGACTGGCTCCGGATAGGTGCCGTTGGCGCAGCCTTTCCACCAAGTGCTTTTCTTGACAGGGACCAAGGGCGGGACGGGCGGGTTGGCGTCGGGGTCGCCGATGATCTGCTTAAGGCGGAGAAAGCCGGTTTCTGGCAATGCGGACGGTGCGTGCACGTGGTGTTACCTCTCGCGATGCGATGGCCGAAGATGGCCGACGCAGCGAAGTGAAACACCACGGGTCGATGTAGTCAGGGGAGATAAATCGCGGGGTTAGTTCCCCCTTTGCGGGGGTGGTGCTAGCGGGCGAGGCGAGCGACCTCCGCCCTCATGTGCTCGTCGAGCTTCAGCACAAGCCGCAAAACTTCGTCGGGTATCGGGAAAATGTCGTCGGGTATCTGCACTCGCCTGTATTTCTTCCAAGCCTTGTCGATCGTGCCGCCGTCCTCGCCGGACTTTCCGGCAGCGCGCCCGACGATCTCCTTGGCGGCGTCCAGTGTTGCAACCCCGTGCTCGGCGATCAGCGTCTCGACCCATCGGGCATAGTTCCATTGCAGAAAGGCTAGATTCCCTTTCGGCTTGCCTTCGCGTTTCCAACCGAAAGCCTGATCCGGGGATTGCCCCTCCGCGATCCGCGCCATGATGCCCGCCAGCCACGCAGTCGCGGGGTCGGTGCCCTTGATCCTGGTCAGGCTCTCCACGCACTCGCCGGCCATGACGCGGAGCGCCTCGCGGTTGCCGGCCTCCGCCTCTTGGATCAGGTGCCAGTCGATCGCGGTGAATGGCTCGCTCAAGCCGCGCCCGGGGGCACGTTCGCGCCGATGCGCAGCTTGTCGAGATAGTCGCTCCACTCCTGCATCATCGCGCGCCGTTCGTCCAGGTAGCTCGTGCGGTTGTAGGCTCGGCCGTTCGCGTCCCGCACTGCATGGGCAAGCTGGTGCTCGATCAGGTCTGGCCGGTACTTGAGTCCTTCGTCGAGCAGTGTTCTAGCCGTTGCGCGCAAGCCGTGCCCGGTCGCGGTCTCTTTCGGTATGCCCATCCTCCGCATCGCCGACAGGATGGCGTTGTCGGACATCGGCCGTCGCGGGGTGCGTGCGCTCGGGAAGACATATTCACCATTCCCCGTGGCCGGCTCGATCTCCCGAAGGATCTCGACGGCTTGACGGCTGAGGGGGACGATCAAGTCCGTGTCGGTCTTGCTTACCGTGAACCGCCATTCGGCCGCGTCAAGGTCGAAGTCTGCCCATCGTGCCGCCCGCAGCTCTCCCGGCCGAACGAAGACAAGCGGAGCGAGCCGCAGCGCACACTTAACAGTCAGCGTGCCCTCATATCCCCACAATGCCCTCAGCAGCGCGCCGACTTCCACTGGGTCTGTCACTGCCGTGAAGTGCCCGTCCTGTGCTGTCGGGAGTGCCCCGCGCAGATCACGGGTAACATCCGAGTCTGCTCGGCTGGTGGAGATTGCGAACCTGAACACTTGGCCGATGTCGCTCAACGCCCGGTGCGCGGTCTCCAGTGCCCCGCGTTCTGCGATGCGTCGGACGGTCGCGAGGATCTCGGGGGCTTTCAGGTCTGCGATCGGGGAGCCGCCAATCCAGGGGAAGATGTCACGCTCCATGCGCCTTAAGACGCGCGTGCTGTGGCTCGGTGCCCACGTCGATTCGTTCTTCGCGAACCACTCCCGAGCGATCACCTCGAACGAATTGGTCGCGCGCTCGATCCGCGCTGCTTTCTGCGCCTTGCGTGCTGCACCCGGATCAACCCCGGCAGCGAGCAGCTTTCGGGCATCGTCGCGTCTCTCTCTGGCCTCCTTCAGTCCCACGTCGGGGTAGCCACCCAAGGCGAGCAGCTTTTCCTTGCCGTCGATGCGGTACCGGAACCGCCACAGCTTGCCCCCTTCGGGCGCGACCATGAGGAATAGGCCGCGCTCGTCGTAGAGCTTGAACATCTTGCCGGCCGGCTTGGCGTTGCGGACCTTGGCGTCTGTCAGGGGCATTTGGGGGTATATCCTTTCCGTGTTTCCGATGTACCCCGGAAATCTACCCCCACGGTACCCCGGATGTTAGTGGACTAAACCGCGTCCTGTCCTGGTACAATCTACCCCTAAATGGACAATCTCACAAGCGTAAGGGCATAAAAAAACCCGCCTTTTCGGGGCGGGTCTCTTGTCTCATAGTGTCCATGTCGGGACACTGCAAGTCGGTCTTTGGTGGAGCCGAGGGGGATCGAACCCCTGACCTCCGCATTGCGAACGCGGCGCTCTCCCAGCTGAGCTACGGCCCCATTGTCTGATTGTTTCGGCGACGATTCGCCCCGACTCTGTTCCGGGAGAAGGGCCGCCGACGGCGCATTGTGCACCGTGCCGGCGTCTTGAAACAAGCCCTGCAACCCTTCCCGACGATCCTACCGGAGTGCGCATGCTGGATTCCCTGCCGTTGCTCTTCCCCTCCGACTTTCCCGCGATCGACCGGCGTCGCCTGCAGACCCTGCAGATCAACCTCGGTTATCGCTGTAACCAGAGCTGCCGTCACTGCCATGTCGACGCGGGACCCAAGCGCTCCGAGTCGATGAGCGAGGAGACGGTCGAGGCGGTGCTCGCGTTCTTGGACCGGCACCCCGTGCGCACGCTCGACATCACGGGCGGTGCACCGGAGATGCACCCGGAGTTTCGTCGTCTGGTGCGCGAGGGTCGGCGCCGGGGCGCGGAGGTCATCGACCGCTGCAATCTGACGATCCTCTCGGAGCCCGGCCATGAGGATCTCGGGGCCTTCTTGGCGGATCAAGGCGTTCGGATTATTGCGTCCCTGCCCTGTTATCTGGAGGAGAACGTCGATACCCAGCGCGGCAACGGCGTTTTCGCGGCCAGCATTGCCGGTCTTCGCCAACTCAACCGCCTGGGCTACGGGGTGGACGGCAGCGCTCTCGAGCTGGACCTGGTGTTTAACCCGCAGGGTCCGACCTTGCCGCCTGCTCAGTGTGCCCTGGAGGCCGACTATCGGGCCGTTCTCGGCGAGCGTTACGGGATTGTATTCAGTCGCTTGCTGACGATCACGAATATGCCGGTCAAGCGCTTCGGCAGTCTGCTCCAGTCGACCGGGCAGTTTGCCGACTATATGGCCCTTCTGAAGGGCGCCTATCGTGCGGAGAATCTCGACGCCGTCATGTGTCGCGACCTGATCAGCGTGGATTGGCAGGGCTTCGTCTTCGATTGCGATTTCAATCAGATGCTCGGTCTTGGGCTCGAGCGGGACACGCGGCGCTTGCACATCTCCGAGGTCGATGTCGATGGGCTCGAGGGTCTGCGCATCCGTACCGCGCAGCATTGCTACGGCTGCACGGCCGGGCAGGGAAGCAGCTGTGGCGGGGCCTTGGCTTGAGGCGAGCGGCCCGGCTCATCCCGAGGGCAGGCCGGTGCGCTATCCGAATGCCCGTATCCTGATCTTCGCCAAGGCGCCGATCCCGGGACAGGTAAAGACCCGCCTGATCCCGGCGCTGGGGCCTACAGGCGCTGCGCAGCTTGCATGCGACCTTCTCGAGCGGCTCGTTCGGCGGCTCTCGGGTGCGCACCTCGCCCCGGTGGAGCTCTGGTGCTCGCCCGATCCCGGACATCCGCTGTTTCGAGACCTTGCCGAGTCGGAGGGTGTCGCGCTGCGAACACAGCAGGGCGAGGATCTCGGAGAGCGCTTGAGCGCGGCGGCCGAGGATGCGCTGGGTCGTGCCGACGCGGTGCTTCTCGTCGGCGCCGATGTCCCGGGGCTTGACGCCGACTATTGCGCATCGGCATTGGCGACGCTTGCCGAGTCTGACGCGGTTCTCGGCCCGGCCGAGGACGGTGGTTATGTGCTGCTCGGGCTCAAAGCCCCTGCACCGACCTTGTTCGAGGACATGCCGTGGGGAGGAGATCGCGTCGCCGCGATCACGCGGCGTCGCATGGCGTCGTTGGGGTTGCGTTGGCGCGAGCTTGCGAGCCTGTGGGATCTGGATCGGCCCGAGGATCTCCTGCGCTATCGTCGCCTCGATGCCGATCGAGGCGACGCCGAACCGACGGGCTGTCGCACCGAAGCCTAAGCGGCGCGTTGCAGGACCAGCTCCAAGACGGCCTTGCTGCCGAAGTAGGCGAGAATCAGCACGACGAATCCCCCGAGTGTCCAGCCGATCGCGGTCCGGCCGCGCCAGCCCTTGCGGAACCGTCCGATGAGCAGTCCGCCGAACATCAGCCACGCCAGGATCGAGAGCACCGTCTTGTGCACGAGGTGCTGCGCGAGCATGTTCTCGAGGAAGGCGAAACCGCTCAGCAGCGCCAGGGTCAGGAGTACGAAGCCCGCCGTGATCATCTCGAAGAGCAGGCTTTCCATCGTCTGAAGGGGCGGCAGGGTGCGCACGAAACCGCCCGGATGACGGCTGCGCAGATGGCTGTCCTGCACGGCCAGCAGGATCGCCTGCACCGCGGCGAGTGTGAGAAGACTGTAGGCGAGCATCGAGAGCAGGACATGGATCTTCAGGGGCCAATCCGCACTCGGACGCATGAAGCCGACATCGACGAACGATGCCTCCAAGATCAGGCTCAGGGCCGCGGCGGGCAGGAGCAGCAGGCCGAGATTCTCCACCGGTTTGGTCAGGCTCGACACCAGCAGCAGCGTGATGATGGTCCAGGTCGTGAGCGCCAGTGCGTTGTAGAACCCGAGATTGAGCCCGGCATGGCTGAAGATGCTGTCCCAGAGAAGCCAGCTGTGGAGCATGAGACCGACGAAGATCAGCCCGAGCACCAGCGGGCGCTGCGGCGTCCATCCGTCGGTCTTGCGGAACAAACGCATGCCGATCAAGGCGGCGGCAGCCGAGTAGCAGAGGATGGCGACGATGGCGATGAGGGTATGGGTCATAGATGGAAACCGATGGGCCTAAACCGCGCCCGGCGCGGTCTGCGATGTTTGTGGATGGGATCGGCCCCGGTAGGCTTGGCGACCGTTGGAGCCTGCGCGGTTTAAGACATTAAAAAATATATCATTTTAAACCGAGTCCCCGCTAAGTGTCGTGGATGCATCAAACGTCGAGCTCACTCGAAAGTCAGCATCTTGCTCCGGACGCGGTTTAAGTCGGATCGTGCACAGGGCTCGCGCAAACCTGACGTCGTCGAGACGGGGCCTTGTCGTATCGCCTGCCGGTGGCGAGCATTATACTCGGAACTTTCACGACAGGCCGGGCCCACGCCGGTCTAATTCAGATCGAATATCCGTGCGGGCATCGCAGCCCGGCGATGATCGAGGTCCACCTTATGTTCGAGAATCTCCAGGACCGTTTCGGCGATGTCCTGAACAATCTGCGCGGTCAGGGCCGTCTGACCGAAGAGAACATCAAAGAAACCGTCCGCCAGGTGCGCATGGCGCTCTTGGAGGCCGACGTTGCCCTCCCGGTGGTGCGGCAGTTCGTCGACGAGGTGCGCGAGAAGGCGCTCGGCGAGACCGTGACCCGCAGCCTGACGCCCGGTCAGGTCATGATCAAGATCGTCAACGACGAGCTGGTCAAGCTGATGGGGCAGGCCAACGAGCAGTTGGACCTGACCGCACAGCCGCCGGCGGTGGTGCTGATGGCGGGCCTGCAGGGCTCGGGCAAGACGACCAGCGTCGCGAAGCTCGCGCGCTGGCTGCAGGAGAAGCAGGGCAAGTCGGTGATGGTCGTGAGCTGCGACGTCTACCGCCCGGCCGCCATCGAGCAGCTGAAGACGGTCGCGACCGAGGTCGGGGCCGAGTTCCATCCAAGCACGCCGGATCAGAACCCGATCGATATCGCCAAGCGCGCGCTCGATGCCGCGCGCAAGCATTTCAAGGATGTGCTGATCGTCGACACCGCCGGCCGGCTGCATGTCGACTCGGCCATGATGGACGAGATCAAGGCGGTTCATGCCGCGTTGAAGCCTGTCGAGACCCTCTTCGTCGTGGATGCCATGACGGGTCAGGATGCGGCCAACACGGCAAAGGCCTTCGACGAGGCCCTGCCGCTCACCGGCGTGGTGCTCACCAAGACCGACGGCGATGCCCGCGGCGGTGCGGCCCTCTCGATCCGCCAAATCACCGGCAAGCCGATCAAGTTCCTCGGCACCGGCGAGAAGACCACGGCGCTCGAGCCCTTTTATCCGGACCGGGTTGCCTCGCGCATCTTGGGGATGGGTGACGTCGTCTCCTTTGTCGAGGAGGTCCAGGCCAAGGTCGACAAGGACAAGGCCGAGAAGCTGGTCAAGAAGCTCAAGAAGGGTAAGGAGTTCGATCTGGTCGATTTCAAAGAGCAGCTCGATCAGATGGCCAACATGGGCGGAATGATGGGTCTTCTGGACAAGCTCCCCGGGATGGGGCAGATCCCCGACCACGTCAAGAGCAAGGCCAGCGATAAGGAGATGGGCAAGCTGATCGCCATCATCAACTCGATGACGCCGCAGGAGCGTCGTTTTCCCGCTGTCATCAAGGGTTCGCGAAAGCGGCGCATCGCTGCGGGATCGGGGACCGAGGTGCAGGACGTGAACCGCCTGCTCAAACAGTTCGCTCAGATGCAGAAGATGCTGAAGAAGATGAAGGGCGGCGGCATGGCCAAGATGATGCGCTCCATGCAGGGGCGCATGCCCGGAGGCTTTCCGCCGGGTGGGGGCTTCCCTCCGGGCGGCATGCCGCCGGGTGGATTCCCGATGTAGCTCGCCGGCCTCGACGGTCGTGCGGTGCCGGTTCGGCCCGGCACCGCACGCCGAAGGGGGTGGCTTGTGGGTGCTCCGACAGAGGCTGTGTCACCGAAGTCGCTGCGATGCCCACTCCGCTCGGGGCCTCGTCCCGGACCTTGCCGGATGCGCTCGGCTGCGTCGGCGTGCGGTAAAGCGGCCGCGAGCCTTCGGCGTCACGGTTCGGGGCGTCACGGTTCGGCGATCGCCGGGACGAGTGGCGAACGTTGGACGGGGAAATCCGGAGTCGATGCGATGATCGGATCAAATAGACTTTGAGATCATCGGCTTGGGTTTGGCGCTCCCTAGGGGGTTCGAACCCCTGTTACCGGCGTGAGAGGCCAGCGTCCTAACCGCTAGACGAAGGGAGCAGGTACTGCGGTGTAGAAACGCGTATTATACGCGCATCACGGCGCTCTACAAGCCGGCTGTGACCTTTGTCTTACCAATGGCTGCAACTCTGCGCCCCGTCGTGCTCGGCACCGGGTGACGCCTTCATGAGTGCGGCCCCAGCGATCAGGAAGTCCTCCTAAAAGGTGATGCAGGAACCTTTCCAAAATACGAGCCCGGACGCGATCGCGGCGAGCCCTTTGATCGTGCCTCGGCCCGAGCACGGGATCTCGCGCGCGAACATCAGCGAGAACGCACTCAAGGTGCTCTACCGTCTCAAACAAGAGAATTTTCAAGCCCATCTGGTCGGCGGCGGCGTGCGGGATCTGCTCCTCGGTCACGAGCCGAAGGATTTCGACGTGGCGACCGATGCCACCCCGGAGCAGGTCCGGCAGGTGTTTCGCAACTGTCGCCTGATCGGGCGGCGCTTTCGGTTGGCGCATGTCCATTTCGGGCGCGAGATCATCGAGGTCGCGACCTTTCGGGGCACGACCGTCGCGTCGGAGGGCGACGACAACGATCGACAGATGGAGAACGGTCGGATTCTTCGGGACAACACCTACGGGACGATTGCCGAGGACGCCTTGCGCCGGGATTTCACGGTCAATGCGCTCTACTACAACATCGCCGATTTTTCGCTGATCGATTACGCCGACGGGCTCGAGGACATCAAGGCCGGACGTCTGCGCTTGATCGGCGATCCCGAGCAGCGCTATCGCGAGGATCCGGTGCGGATGCTCCGGGCGGTGCGCTTTGCCTGCAAGCTCGGCTTTACGATCGAGCGGCAGACCGAGGAGCCATTGTTCAATCTCGCCCACCTGCTTGCCGACATCGCCCCGGCGCGGCTCTTCGACGAGCTGATCAAGCTCTTTCATTCGGGTTACGGACTCGGCGTCTTCGAGAAGCTGCGCCAGTACGGGCTCTTCGGAGAGCTCTTCCCGGCGACCGAGGACTGCTTGGCGCGGGAAGATCAGGGTTTTCCGCTGACCTTCGTCAGTCGCGGTTTGGCCAATACGGACAAGCGGCTGCACGAGGACAAGTCCGTGACACCGGCCTTCCTGTTCGGCGTACTCCTCTGGGAGCCGGTCCGCCAGCGTTTCGAGGAGTATCTGGCCGGCGGCGAGGCCGCCAACGAGGCGATGTTTCTGGCGGCGAGCGAGATCTGCACGCAGCAGCAATCGCTCGTCGCGATTCCGAAGCGGTTTTCGCTGCCGATGCGCGAGATCTGGTCGATGCAGCCGCGGCTCGAGCAGCGTGACGGCAAGCGCCCGCAACGCTTGGTGACGCATCCGCGGTTCAGGGCCGCTTACGACTTCCTCGTCCTGCGTGCCGAGGCCGGCGAGGCGGATCCGGAGCTGGCGGCCTGGTGGACGCGCTTTCAGGAAGCGAGCGGCGCGGAGCGCGCGACCATGACCGAGGGCAGCGCCAAACGGCGGCGGCGTCGTCCGCGGCGCCGCAAATCGGGTGACGCTACCCCCGGGGCGGATGCGACGGGTGTTGTGAAGGGGGGAGGCTGAATCTTCGGATTCGGACGCGATCCGGCGCAGGGTAGCGTTGCTCGATCTCGGTCACTATCCTCGCTGACATCTTACCTGATCTTCGGAGTCGATCATGTCTCTCGCGCCGATCTCGGTCGCCACGCTCGCCGCAATGAAGGCGAAGGGCGAGCGCATCGCTTGTCTCACCTGTTACGATGCCAGCTTCGCGCGCCTGCTCGCAGGTGCGGGCGTGGAGCTTATGCTGGTGGGGGATTCTCTCGGGATGGTGCTCCAAGGGCACCGCACGACCGTCCCGGTCACGCTCGAGCAGATGGTCTATCACGCCGCCTGTGTTTCGCGCGGACGCGGGCGTGCGCTGCTCGTCGTGGATCTCCCCTTTCTCGCCTGCGCGACGCCCGAGCGTGCGATCGACGCGGCCGGGCGGTTGATGCAGGAGGGCGGGGCGGAGGTCGTGAAGCTCGAAGGCGGGGCGCCGATGTTGGATACGGTCCGGCGTCTCACGGAGCAGGGCGTGCCGGTTTGCGCCCATTTGGGTCTTCTGCCTCAATCGGTGCACCGTATCGGCGGTTATCGTTTTCAGGGTCGGGACCATGCCTCGGCCGAGGCGATCCGGCATGATGCCGTTGCCATGCAGGAGGCCGGTGCGAGCCTCCTGGTCTTGGAATGCGTCCCCGCTGCCTTGGCCTCGGAGATCGCCTCGATGCTGAGCATTCCCGTCATCGGAATCGGTGCCGGGGCCGGTTGCGATGGCCAAGTGCTCGTTCTGTACGACATGCTCGGACTCAATCCGGGTCGGCCTCCGAGCTTCAGTCGAGACTTCATGGCCGGGCAGGGTTCGATCGGGGATGCCGTCGCGGCCTATGTCCGAGCGGTCAAGGCGCGCGAGTTCCCCGGTCCCGACGAGACATCGTATTGACGACAGATCGATGCCGAAGCCGAGATGACCAGGCAAACTCAACCGCGTCCAGTGCGAGATGCTCGCTTTCGCGTGAATTCGACGTTGGGTGCATCCACGGCCCTTAGCGGGAACGCGGTTTGGAATTGTTGGTTTTTCAATACCCTAAACTGCGCCGGCTCCGACGATGATCGGGGACGGTGCGGCCAAGCCAATCCAACAAACTACGCATACCGCGCTGGGCGCGGTTTAAGCCGCCGCAGCGGAACAGGACGATGAACACGATCGAAACCGTGGAAGGCTTGAGGGCGCAGGTGGCTGCTTGGCGTGTGGCCGGCGAGCGCGTGGCCTTCGTCCCGACGATGGGGAATCTCCATGCCGGGCATTTGGCCTTGGTCGCGCAGGCCCGCGCGCGTGCACAGCGGGTGGTTGCGAGCATCTTCGTCAATCCGATGCAGTTCGGCCCCGCCGAGGATCTGGATGCCTATCCCCGGACCTTGGCGCGCGATCGGGAGCTGCTCGAGGCGGCGGGTTGCGACCTTTTGTTTGCTCCCGGTGTCGCGACCGTCTACCCGCGCGGCAGCGAGGCGCAGACGCGCGTGGAGGTGCCGGGGCTCTCCGATGTCCTCTGCGGCGAGAGCCGTCCCGGACATTTTCGCGGGGTGGCGACGGTGGTCTGTAAGCTGTTCAATATGGTGCAGCCGGATGTCGCGCTGTTCGGCGAGAAGGATTTCCAGCAGCTCTTGGTGATCCGGCGGATGGTCGAGGATCTGGCCATGCCGGTGGAGATCGTCGGGGTGCCGACGGTTCGGGAGCCCGACGGGCTCGCTATGAGCTCGCGCAACGGCTACCTTTCGCCGTCGGAGCGGGCGCGCGCGCCGGCGCTGCGGCGGGTGTTGACGCAGGCTCGGGAATCCTTGCTGGCAGGGAATGCCGTCGCGTTGGTTGAGCGGGAGGCGGAGGACGCTTTGCGCGAGGCCGGTTTGACCCCAGACTATATCCGGGTGTGCACGACCGACGACTTACGCCCGGCCACGGAGAGCGACCGGGATCTCGTGATCCTCGCCGCAGCCTATCTTGGCCGGGCGCGTTTGATCGACAATCTCAGGGTGCAGTCCGACACGAATGCTGCGCCGCAACAAACGCTGCGGTAAACTACGCCGATTCTAAGATCGAGAGCGCTTCGTCCAGGGCACGAAGTCGCGGCCGGACCGGCCTTTCGGAGGATTGAAGACATGCATCTGACCTTGTTGAAGTGCAAACTGCATCGCGCTTGCGTAACCCATGCGGAAGTCGATTACGAAGGCTCCTGTGCCATCGACGAGGAGCTGCTGACGCTCGCCGGTATTCGCGAGTACGAGCAGATTCAAATCTACAATGTCACCAACGGCGAGCGGTTCACGACCTACGCCATTCGCGCCGAGCCCGGCTCTCGCGTGATCTCGGTCAATGGGGCCGCAGCCCATAAAGCTGCCCCCGGCGATCGTGTCATCATCTGCGCCTACGCCGCCATGACGGAGGCCGAGGCGGATGCCTACCGCCCGGCGCTCGTCTATCTCAACGAGCACAACCGCGTAACCCGCACCGGGGACTTCATCCCGGCTCAGGTCGCCTGATCCGGATTGAACCTTCCGGAGCGAAGACGCCTGCCGAAGATCCGGTCCGCAGGACCCATCCCGTAAGCGCCGATTGGATTCCGCCCGACCGGGCGGCTACACCGACGCCGCGCTCGCCTGTTCCGCACTCTGCGCGATCGCCCGGTCGGCGATCGCCTCCGCATAAAGCTGCACATAACCGCGTGCGCTTGCCTCCCAGCTGAAGTCCTGCTGCATTCCCGTTGTTGCGAGCTTTTGCCACGCCTGCGGGTCCTCGCGATACAGTTGCAGGGCCTGGCGCACGGCGTCGAGCAGGGCATCGGCGCGCGGCTCCTCGAACAGAAAGCCGGTCGCGGTGCCGTCGGCGAGTGTTTCCGGGGAGGTATGCACGACGGTGTCGGCCAGCCCGCCGGTGCGGTGGGCGATGGGCGGCGTCCCGTAGCGCAGACTGTAGATCTGGTTGAGCCCGCAGGGCTCGAAGCGCGACGGCATCAAGAAGGCGTCCGAGCCGGCCTCGATGCGATGCGCCCGCGCCTCCTCGTACTCCACAAAGACCCCGACCTGACGCGGATACGATGCCGCGATGGCGAGCAGTGCCTGCTCCGTGCTGCGTTCTCCCGTGCCTTGGAACACGACCTGGATGCGCGGGTCCTCGAGAAGGCGCGGGAGTATGGCGAGGATCAGGTCCACGCCCTTCTGCTCCACCAAGCGCCCGATATAGCCCAGCACGAAGGCGTCCTCGTTGCGCGGAAGCCCGACCTCGCGTTGGATGTCGAGCTTGTTCTCCGCCTTGAGTCCGAAGGTCTCCGGGTCATAGCATTGGAGGATGAAGGGATCCGTCAGGGGATCCCAGATCCGATAGTCGACCCCGTTGAGGATGCCGCTGAAGCGGCTGCCGATCTGGCGCAGCAGTCCGTCGAGCCCGAATCCGAAACGAGCCGTGCGCACCTCCGCGGCATAGGACGGGCTGACGGTGTTGACCCGGTCGGAGAAGATGATGCCCCCTTTGATGAAGGACATCCTCTGATGGAACTCCAGGCCCGAGACGCTCCACAGCGCCGGCGGCAGGCCGAGCCGATCGAAGGTCGCGCGATCGAACAGCCCTTGGTAGGCGAGATTGTGGATCGTGAAGACGTTTGCCGGATGGCCCGGCAGATCTCGGAGCAGGGCAGGGGCCAGCCCGGTTTGCCAGTCGTTGCCGTGCAGGACGTCCGGACGCCAGCCGATCGCCGGGAGACCGCCGGCAATCAAGGCGATGGCCCGACAGAAGAGCAGGAAGCGCTCGGCATTGTCGCCCCAGTCACGTCCGCTGAGGTCGGTGTAGGGATTGCCTTCGCGACAGAAGTGCTCGGGTGCGTCGACCAGATAGATCGGCAAGTCGTGATCCGGATGCTTGCCTTCGAGAATGCGCACCTGGGTGCGGCTCGTCGGGATCTTCAGCTCGCAAATGATCTTGGTGTCGCGCAACTGGCGGGCAGCGCGAGGATAGGCCGGCAGGATGAGCCTCGCATCGTGGCCAAGATCGCGCAACGCAGCGGGTAGACTGGCGGCGACATCGGCGAGCCCGCCGGTTTTGATCAGCGGGTGAGCCTCGCTGCTCGCCACAAGGATATGCAGCGGCCGCTCCGGCGCGGTAATGTCCGGGGGTAGAAGAAGCGATGGCTCCATGGAGGGTCCCTAAATCCGAGCGAATCGGTTGCCGGCGCGGCACGCCTGGCTTGGCAACAGTATGACAGGGCTCACGTTATCACATTTGTCCGCGATCGAGGCACCAAGGCCATGTCGGATCCCTGCACCATCCTGATCTTCGGCTCGACGGGTAACCTGGTGAGCATCAAGCTGCTCCCGGCGCTCTATCACATCGAGGCGGCGGAGCGCCTTCATCCCGAGACGCGGATCATTGGATTCGGCCGCCGCCCGTGGTCGGATGGCGAATGGCGCGACGAGGTCCGGGCGAAGCTCGCCGAGCGACTGCCCGGCGCCACTGACGCACACGTCCTGGAACGTCTGCTCAGCCGGATGCTCTTTGTGGAAGGTGACCTGGAAGAGCCCGCCGGCTACTTACGCCTGGCCGAACGACTGCGCGAAGAGGCGGACATCCCGGCCAACCTCATGACCTATCTGGCGGTGGCGCCGAAGCACTACGGCGGCATCGTGGACAACCTGGCCGCTCAGGGTCTGAACACCGAGGACGGGCGCTGGTCCCGTCTGGTGGTGGAGAAACCCTTCGGCTTCGACCTCGAAAGCGCTGCTGTCCTGGATCGCCGCATCCGGCATTGTTTCGACGAGTCGCAGATCTTTCGCATCGATCACTATCTGGGCAAGAGCACGGTTCAGAACATCCTGGTGTTCCGCTTCGCCAATCTGATGCTCGAGCCCCTTTGGAATCGCAACTACATCGATCATGTGCAGATCTCGCACGCCGAGGCCGCCGGGATCGGAGAGCGCGCCGGTTTCTACGACGGTGTGGGCGCCATGCGCGACATGATCCAGAGCCATCTCCTGCAGATGCTGACCCTGGTGGCGATGGAGCCTCCGCCCTGTCTGGATGCCGAGGCACTGCGCGACGAGAAGGTCAAGGTGCTGCGCTCCATCAGACCGATTCCGCGCGAGGCGGTGCATGCCCAGGCCTTCCGGGCACAATACGGACCGGGCGCTTCGGGCGGGAATAAGGTTCCCGGCTATCGCGACGAGCACGGCGTCGGGCACAACAGCACCACCGAGACCTATGCCTCGCTGAAGCTCTACATCGACAACTGGCGCTGGCGCAACGTCCCCTTTTATCTGCGCACGGGAAAGCGTCTTGCCCGCAGCAACTCCCTGATCGCCATTCGGTTTAAGCATCCGCCGCAGCAGCTGTTCCGCTATACGGCCATCGAGCAGCTCAAACCCAACTGGCTGCTGCTCAATATCCAACCCAACGAGTGCATCCGCATGGAGATCCAGGTCAAGCAACCCGGACTGGAGATGCGCACCCAAACCGAGCGGCTGGACGCGAGCCGATGCACCATCCCCTCCGAGCAGATCGATGCCTACGAGGCGCTCATCCTCGACGTGATCGAAGGGGACCATACTCATTTTCTGCGCTTTGACGAGGTCGATTGGGCATGGCGAGTCGTTGATCCGGTGATCAAGCTGTGGTCCACCGAGCGTGACTTCATCCAGACCTATCCGGCCGGCACCTGCGGACCACCCGAGGCCAACCGCTTGTTTGACCGGGACGATCAGTCTTGGCGAGAGGGGATGGACGGGTGAGTTGCGAGAACGCCGAGCCGGACAGCGCCACAATTCGCCAACGCATCATCAGGAGAACTTCATGACGTCGCTCATCAATCAAACGCCTGCATGGCGGGCACTGGAACAGCACAGGCAAGAGATGCAGAGCGTCGCGATGCGCGATCTCTTTGCGTCCGATCCCGTCCGCGCCGAGACCATGCGCCTGTCTGTCGCGGGATTGCATCTGGACTACTCGAAGAACCTGGCTACCCCGCAGACCCTTGCGCTGCTGTTCGATCTGGCCGAGACCGCGGACGTGAGCGGATGGATCGCCCGGATGTTCGCGGGCGAGCCCATCAACAACACCGAGGAGCGCGCGGTGTTGCATGTGGCCCTGCGCAATCGCTCCAACCGGCCGATCCAAGTGGACGGTCAAGACGTGATGCCGGGCGTGAATCGCGTGCTCGAGCGTCTCGAGGCGTTCGTCGGATTGGTTCGCTCGGGCGAGTGGAAGGGCTTTCAGGGCCAGTCCATCCGCGATGTCGTCAACATCGGCATCGGCGGCTCCAATCTCGGGCCCAAAATGGTCTGCACGGCGCTCGGCGCTTACGGCAGCAACGACCTTCGTGTCCACTTCGTCTCGAACGTCGACGGGACCCATTTGCTGGAGACGCTCAACGATCTGGATCCGGCACGCACGCTCTTCATCGTGGCCTCCAAGACGTTTACGACACAAGAGACCATGACCAACGCCACCAGTGCACGCGACTGGCTCCTGGCGGCGGCGCGCGATCCGGCGGCGGTCGCCAAGCACTTCGTCGCGGTTTCGACCAATGCCGAGAAGGTCTCCGCGTTCGGGATCGACACGCGGAATATGTTCGGGTTCTGGGACTGGGTCGGTGGACGCTACTCCCTCTGGTCCGCCATCGGTCTGCCGATCGCCTTGGCGGTCGGCTACGAGCGTTTCGTGGAGCTCCTCGAGGGCGCGTTCGCGATGGACGAGCACTTCCGAACCGCCCCGTCGGCGAAGAACATGCCCGTCGTACTGGCTCTGCTCGGGGTCTGGTATGCCAATTTCTGGGGCGCACGAACGCATGCCGTTTTGCCCTACGACCAGTATCTGAGGCTTTTGCCGGCGTACCTTCAGCAAGGCGATATGGAGAGCAACGGCAAAGGCGTCACCCGCGAGGGTATCGCCGTGGACTACACCACCGGGCCGGTCGTCTGGGGCGAGCCGGGTACCGACGGGCAGCATGCCTTCTACCAGCTCATCCATCAGGGCACGCAGATGATCCCGGCGGATTTCATCGGCGCGATCAAGAGTCACAACGAGCTCGGCGATCACCACCTCAAGCTCATGGCCAACTTCTTCGCCCAAACCGAGGCGCTGATGCGCGGGCGCACCACGGAGGAGGCGCTCGCCGAGATGCTGAACGCAGGGGTTCCGGTGGAGCGGGCGCAGGTCCTCGCACAGCATCGGACCTTCCCCGGAAATCGACCGACCAACAGTCTCCTGATGGAACGTCTGACGCCCTTTACGCTGGGGGCCTTGATCGCGCTCTACGAGCATCGGATCTTCGTGCAGGGCGTCGTCTGGGGGATCAACTCGTTCGACCAATGGGGCGTGGAGCTCGGCAAGCAGCTTGCCGGTGTGATCCTCGAAGAGCTCGGTGAAGGGCGCGTCGTCGCAGACCACGATGCATCTACACGCTCCCTGCTGAACGACTTCATTCGAGGGCGCCGCGCTTGAGGTCGAGGTTTCATGTTCCCGCGTGATGTGGACCCGGCATAAGACGCCGGGGCGACACGCAACCCGCGAGCGCCGCTTCGGGATGTCGACCGCGGGATGAACCCCGGCGTCGGCGTGATGTCTCTTAGTCCGGTATGGCGTCTTGATGCTAGTCTCTATGCATCGGCGTGGGGCGAGGGTTGCCCACCGCCGAAGCGCGCAGGACGGAGCGTTCGGCCGAGCCTTCGCTGAATGCAGCCGAACCCGGGCCTCCGAAATGGCTCGATGCCTTTCGTACGGCGGAGGCGGTGTCTATCGGCAGACCTGGTTGACACTGCCGATCTCGCGGCGAGTGCCTGCACTCACTTGGTGCACAATCCGGTCGCGCCGGTGCACGGGTATTCCGGGTACGCTGCGACCCGGTGCCCGCCCGGTGCCGGCCCGGTAGGGTGCAGCGGCAGCCTCGCAGCGTATGGCGCGCATATTGCTAAAATTCGAATCCAAACCTTGTCTTTCCCACGGCTCGCCCCGAGCACTAAAGCGAGGCGAGTTGCGGTCGACACTGGGTCGGGCGAGCAACAACAGCTTCCGAGCGAGGTAACATCTATGTCGATCTTCGAACGCTACCAGGCACGCTACGAGTCATCCCGCGAGGAGTTGATGAGCCTCGACGAGTACTTGCAGCTGTGCAAGTCCGATCCGAGCGCCTATGCGGGAGCTGCGCAGCGGTTGCTGACGGCGATCGGCGAGCCGGAGCTCGTCAATACCCGCGATGATCCGAGACTCAGTCGGATCTTTCAGAACAAGATCATCCGGCGCTATCCCGCGTTTTCCGAGTTCTACGGGATGGAGGAGTCGATCGAGCATCTGGTCTCCTATCTCAAGCACGCGGCTCAAGGACTCGAAGAAAAGAAACAGATCCTGTATCTGCTCGGCCCGGTCGGCGGCGGCAAATCCTCGCTCGCCGAAAAGCTCAAGGAGCTGATGGAGCTGCGACCCTTCTACGCGATCCACGGGTCGCCCGTTTTCGAGTCGCCGCTCGGTCTGTTTTCGCCCGAAGAAGACGGCCCTATCCTCGAAGAGGACTACGGGATTCCGTCCCGCTATCTGCGCACGATCATGTCGCCATGGGCGGTGAAACGCCTGCAGGAATACCGCGGCGACATTACGCAGTTCAAGGTCGTGAAGCTCTACCCGTCGGTCCTCGAGCAGGTGGCGATCGCAAAGACGGAGCCCGGCGACGAGAACAACCAGGACATCTCATCGCTGGTCGGCAAGGTGGACATCCGGCAGTTGGAGCGATTCGCTCAACACGACGCGGACGCCTACAGCTACTCCGGCGCACTGTGCCGCGCGAACCAAGGCGTGATGGAGTTCGTCGAGATGTTCAAGGCACCGATCAAGGTGCTGCATCCGCTGCTCACGGCAACCCAGGAAGGGAACTACAACGGCACCGAGGGGCTCTCTGCACTGCCGTTCCAAGGCATCATCCTTGCCCACTCCAACGAGTCGGAATGGCAGAGCTTTCGCAACAACAAGAACAACGAGGCATTCCTCGACCGCGTCTTTATCGTCAAGGTCCCCTATTGCCTGCGCGTCAACGAAGAGACTCAGATCTACGAGAAGCTGCTCTACAACAGCTCGCTCGCCGATGCGCCTTGTGCGCCCGGAACCCTGTCGATGATGGCCCAGTTCTCTGTATTGACGCGTCTGAAGGAGCCGGAGAACTCGAGCATCTTCTCGAAGATGCGGGTCTACAACGGTGAGAACCTCAAAGACACCGATCCCAAAGCCAAGTCCATGCAGGAGTACCGCGACTACGCCGGGGTCGACGAAGGGATGTCGGGAATCTCGACACGCTTTGCGTTCAAGATCCTCTCGCAGGTCTTCAACTTCGATCACAGCGAGGTTGCGGCCAATCCCGTTCACCTCTTGTACGTCCTCGAGCGTCAGATCACGCGCGAGCAGCTTCCCCCGGAGACTCACGAACGCTATCTGAGCTTCCTCAAGCAATACCTTGCTCCACGGTATGCGGAGTTCATCGGCAAGGAGCTTCAGACGGCCTATCTGGAGTCTTATGCGGAATACGGTCAAAATATCTTCGATCGCTACGTGACCTATGCCGATTACTGGATCCAGGATCAGGAATACCGTGATCCGGATACAGGCGAGATGATGAACCGCGGCGGTCTCAACGAGGAGCTGGAAAAGATCGAGAAGCCGGCGGGGATCTCCAACCCGAAGGATTTCCGAAACGAGATCGTGAACTTCGTTCTGCGTGCGCGTGCAAACAACGGCGGCGCCAATCCGAAATGGACCAGTTACGAGAAGCTGCGTGTCGTCATCGAGAAGAAGATGTTCTCCAATACCGAGGAGCTGCTGCCTGTCATTTCGTTCAACGCCAAGGCATCCGTGGACGAGCAGAAGAAGCATGATCAGTTCGTCGATCGCATGACTGAAAAGGGCTATACGCCGAAACAGGTCAGGCTTCTTTCGGAATGGTATCTGCGGGTTCGCAAATCGCAGTAGAGGCGAGGGGGAGACATCGCTCGGAGCGATGTCCGTCCCGACGGTCGGGTGACTCTCGCGGCGAGGGCAGGCCGCACTGTCCTCGGTGCACGACGGTCGATCGCTTGAACGGCCGTTGTGTCCGACGGCATCATCGCGGTGTCGAAACCTGCAAAAGGACGAGAACGCTCAGGAAGTCAAACGTAGGCACGGGCACCGACTTGCGCGGTTTGTCGTTGTTTCACCCAGCCGAGTAGGCAAGAGTCCTTATGTCACACTTCATCGACCGTCGACTGAACGGCAAGAATAAGAGCACGGTCAACAGACAGCGTTTCTTGAAGCGGTACAAGTCGCAGCTCAAGCGCTCGGTCGCCGATGCCGTGAACAAACGCAGCATTACCGATATCGACTCGGGCGAGCGTGTCGGGATTCCGTCCAAGGACATCTCCGAACCGGTATTTCATCACGGCAAGGGCGGGGTGCGGGACATGGTGCACCCGGGCAACAAGGACTTCATCGCCGGGGATCGGATCCGGCGTCCCGAGGGCGGCGGCGGGGATGGCTCGGGTCAAGGAAAGGCCGGAAAGGGCGGACAAGGCGACGACGATTTCATGTTCGAGCTGTCGCGAGAAGAGTTCATGGATCTCTTGTTCGACGACCTCGAGCTTCCCAATCTGGTGCGGAACCAGTTGATGGGAACGACCGAGTTCAAAACGGTCAGGGCCGGTTATTCAACCGATGGGTCGCCCTCGAATATCGACGTCGTGCGCTCCCTCAAGGGTGCCATCGCGCGGCGCACGGCGATCGGTGCGCCCTTGCGTGCCCGCGCGCGCGAGCTCGAGGAGGAGCTTCAGACCCTGCTCGACAGGGGCATCGACGAGACGGACGCCCGCGTGCGCGAGATTCGCGAGGAGATCGATCGACTGCGCACCCGGATCGCGGCCTTGCCGTTTATCGATACCTTCGACCTGCGTTATCAGAGCTTCACGAAGCTTCCCGAGCCGACGAGCAAAGCGGTGATGGTCTGTATCATGGACGTCTCGGGCTCGATGGATCAGGTCCGCAAGAATCTTGCGAAGCGGTTCTTTATCCTGCTGTATCTCTTCCTGCAGCGGAACTACGACAAGATCGACGTCGTTTTTATTCGTCATCATACGATCGCCCAAGAGGTCGATGAGCAAGAGTTTTTCTATTCGCGCGAAACCGGCGGTACGGTCGTGTCAAGTGCACTGAATCTGGCTTACGACATTCTCAAAGAGCGCTACGATTCATCGGTTTGGAACATCTATGCCGCGCAGGCCTCGGACGGAGATAATTGGGATTCCGATTCCACGGTCTGCCGTGATCTGCTGGTGGAGAAGCTGATGCCGTTGATGCGCTATTTCGCCTATGTCGAGATCACCCCGCGACAGCATCAAAGCCTTTGGTACGCCTATCAAGAGGTCCGGGCCCTGCACCGCCACTTCGCGATGGAGGAGATCGACGGCGCCGAGGATATCTTCCCCGTGTTTCGGGAGCTGTTCAGGAGGCAGGAGGCATGACCAAAAACCTCATTTCCGACTCCTCGGAATGGTCGTTCCCTCTGTTGGAGAGGTTCGATCGGGAGATCGGCCGCTTGGCCCGCGATGTCTACGGCCTGGATACCTATGCCAACCAGATCGAGGTCATCAGCTCCGAGCAGATGATCGATGCCTATTCATCGGTCGGTCTGCCCATCAACTATCCGCATTGGTCGTTCGGCAAACAGTTCGTCGCGACCGAGCAGACGTATCGGCGCGGTCAGATGGGATTGGCCTACGAGATCGTGATCAACTCCGATCCCTGTATCGCCTACCTCATGGAGGAGAATACCCTGCCGATGCAGGCGCTCGTCATCGCGCATGCCTGCTACGGTCACAACAGCTTCTTCAAAGGCAATTATCTCTTCCGCACCTGGACCAGCGCCGATGCGATCATCGATTATCTGGTCTTCGCACGGCGATTCATCGCCGAGTGCGAGGAACGCTACGGCGAGGCCGAGGTCGAGCTCTTGCTCGATTCCTGCCACGCGCTGATGAACCACGGCGTGGATCGTTACAAGCGACCGACGCCGCTGACGCTTGCGGAAGAGCAGCGACGCCAAAAGGATCGCGCCGCGTATCTGCAATCGATGGTCAATGATTTATGGCGGACCTTGCCGACGTTCGATTCCGACGACGGCGCAGAGCAGGATGCACGCTGGCCGGACGAGCCCCAGGAGAACCTGCTCTACTTCATCGAGAAGAATGCCCCCCTGCTCGAGCCGTGGCAGCGCGAGATTGTTCGAATCGTCCGGAAGCTCGGTCAATATTTCTACCCGCAGCGCCAAACGCAGGTCATGAACGAGGGGTGGGCGACATTCTGGCACTACACGCTCATGAACCATCTCTACGACGAAGGCTTCGTCACCGACGGATTCATGATGGAGTTCCTCCAGTCGCACACCGGTGTGGTGTTCCAGCCCACGTTCGACGTGCCCTATTACAACGGGATCAATCCCTACGCGCTCGGTTTCGCGATGATGCGCGATATCCGGAGAATCTGCGAGGAGCCGACCGACGAGGATCGCCACTGGTTCCCGGACATCGCCGGTGGCGACTGGCTGAAGGTCTTGGACTTCGCCATGCGCAACTTCAAGGACGAGAGCTTTGTTGCGCAGTATCTTTCGCCGACGGTCATGCGCGATCTGCGTTTGTTCGCGATCTCGGACGATGACCGCGAGGAGCACCTGGAGGTCACCGCGATCCACGAGGAGCAGGGCTACCGTGCGTTGCGACAATCACTGGCCGAACAATACAACCTCGGCTCGCGCGAGCCGAACATTCAGGTGTTCAACGTCGATCGTCGCGGCGATCGCTCCATGACCTTGCGGCACTATCGGCACAATCGTCGCCCGCTGGGTGATTCGGTCGAGGAGATGCTCAGGCATATCAGGCGCCTGTGGGGATTTACCGTGCGCCTGGAGACCTTGGACGAGAACGGCAGGACACAGTTGATCGGCGAATGTTGATCGACCGAAGGGTCGGGCCTGAGGGATAACCGGTATGCGTTGCCGTTTGGTCGGTCTGTTTTGGATTTTGGTTGTCGCCTCTTCGCCGGCGTCGACCGACGGGTTGTTGCGACCGACGCTCGATTCGATTCGGGACGCGAGAACCGTCGCGGTCGAGGGCGTTCCGCTGTTGTCCGGCCGTCTGCTGTCCGAGTTCTACGGGGAACGCGGAGATGTCTTGGTCTGGGTCGACCTTGAACGGATTGCGCAGCTCTCGGACCTCGCGCAGCGAAGCACGTCGGATGGCTTCCGACCGGAGGATTTCCACGCCGAGCATCTACGTCGACTCGCCTCGCCGGGTGTGCTTGACTCCCTGACCGGCAACGAACGGATGGCCGCCGATCTCATCCTCAGCGATGCGCTGGCGCGCTACGTCCACCACCAGCGCTACGGCAAGCTCGATCCGGTCGCCGTCGATTCGAAATGGCACGACCGAGCTCCGGCGTCGAGCGAGGTCATCCTCGGCGATATGAGCCGGGCGCTTGACGGTGAGGATCTGGAAACCAGCCTAAGCGAGGGTTTTCCTCGCCCGTTCTGGTACGAGGATCTGAAGCAAGCCCTGCAAAGCTTTACGACCCGCGCCTCTCTCGCGGGATTGCCGCCCCTGCCGGCCGGACCGAATCTAGCCCGCGGAAACCGGCATCCGCGTGTTGCGATGCTGCGTGAGCGGCTCGAGCGCCTCGATGGCGCGGCGGTTGCGACGCCACCCGATGCCGATCTCTTCGACGCCGCTCTTCACGAGGCCGTGCTGTCTTTTCAACGGCGATCGGGGCTGACCGCCGACGGCGTCGTGGGTCCTTCCACCCTTGCGGCGCTCAACGGGCACGGCGACGAGACGAATGCGGAGCAGATCCGGATCAATCTGGAGCGCATGCGTTGGCTCTATCAGGATCTTCCGGCCGATTATGTCTTCGTCGACGTCGCCGCGTTCAAGGTTCACCTGGTGCGTGACGGAGCTTTCGCTTGGTCGACGCGCGCGATCGTCGGCACGTCCGAGACGCAAACCCCGATGTTTCGCGACACCATGGACCATCTCGTCTTCAATCCGACCTGGACGGTGCCCGTGTCCATTCAGAAGAAGATGGGCAGGGTTTCCGGCGACTATCGTTTGGTCGATCGCCGCACCGGAAAGCAGGTCGGCGGCGGCGATGCCCGCGATTACAAGCGCTACCGGCTCGTTCAGGCACCGGGTCCAAAGAATGCCCTCGGTCGCGTTAAGTTCATGTTTCCGAACCGCCATGCCATCTATCTTCACGACACGCCCGGAAAGGCTGCGTTTGGACGTCAGGCGCGTGCGCTGAGTAATGGCTGTGTCAGAGTCCAGGATCCGCTGGCCCTTGCAGAGGCCATTCTGGACCAGCCCAACTGGGACCGGTCCGGGATCGAGCGCTTGGTCGAGCGCGGACGGACCCGTTACGTCGATCTCGCGGATGACCTGCCGGTGCTGCTTTACTACTTGACGGCCTTCGCCGACGACCAAGGCAAGGTCGGGTTTCGTCGGGATATCTACGCACGCGACGAGGCCCTGCGTGCCGCCTTTTCGGCCCCGGTTCTGCGTACGCGCATCAGCTTCCCGGAGCCTCCGACCGAGCCCCCGAGCACGACACCCCCGAAGCCCGAACCAGCGCCGGATGCCGAGCCGTCCGACAAAGACACATCGGTTCGCCTCACCGGCCGGGATTCCGCGGCAGGCCGCGTCGACGAGCGTAGCTCGGGGACCGATGGCCCCGACCCTGCCGTTTCGACCCTCGATCCTGCGCAAGCGCGCCCCATAGGTCGCCTCTGAGGATCGCTTTCATCGGGTTTTCCTTCTCCCGATTGCCTGGGTTTCGATTCGCTCCGCGAGTCTTCCCGGGGACGTCCCGCGCGTTTCGTGTTTGCCCCGGGGTGGATTGAAATCCTCTCTCCCGTTAGACTCCGGCTTGGTCGCGATTCCGAAGGTATGCGAGTCTCGACACAAACACCAAACGTTACGAACGGAGAACTCTGTTTTGATTCGACAGAACATCTGGTTGATCCCGGCGCTCGCAATGTTGGCGTTGCTTCCTACGACAACCCTTCAAGCCAATGTCACGGACGGTACGGCCTCGTACTACGGAGATCGTTTCGACGGGCGGCGGACCGCCAGCGGCGTCCGATTCGACAAGGACGCCTTGACCGCGGCACATCGGACACTTGAGTTCGGAACGCGGGTGAGTGTGACGAATAAGGCAAACGGCCGATCCGTCGAGGTCGTCATCAACGATCGCGGCCCCTTCGTGAGAGGCCGTACCATCGACCTTTCGAAGGCGGCTGCCCGAGAGATCGGAATGCTGGGCCGGGGCGTTGCCCCGGTGCGTCTCGAGGTCGTCGACTCGGGCAATCCCTCGTGGGCGACCGGGAAGAGCATCGCGCGGACCGATGCCGAGCGGGTCCTCATGGATCTCTTCTGAGCCGCATCTGCCGCGGCGCCTCGTGGTCGTTCGGGGGCGTTGCCGGTTCGAACCGGGTTCCATCTCGTACCGGCCGCGGTCTAGCGCCCGAGACGCTCACCCCACGTCCTCGCGGCGGCGATGATCCGACCGTTGTCCAACCCGGTCGGCAGCCCGTCGCGGAGCAAGTGGCGACCCCGCACCCAGACCTGACGCACCTGTTGCTGACTGGCCGCGTAGACTAGTTGCGAGACCGGGTGATAGAGGGGCTGGGTGTGGGAGTCGCGCAGATCCAGCGCGACCAGGTCTGCTGATTTGCCCGGCTCGAGCGAGCCGATCTCATCCTCCAGTCCAAGGGCTCTGGCACCGTTGATGGTCGCCATCCGCAACGCGGTTGCGGCCGGCAGGGCGGAGGCCGAGCCTGCCACGCCCTTGCCCAGCAAGGCGGCCGTGCGCATCTCCCCGAGCATGTTCAGGTCGTTGTTGCTCGCCGCGCCGTCGGTGCCGATCGCGACGTTGATCCCCGCATCCAAGAGCTTTGCGACGGGGCAGAACCCGCTCGCAAGTTTCAGATTCGACTCCGGGCAATGCACCACATGAGCGCCCGAGTCCGCCAAAAGTGCGATCTCGTCCTCCTCGAGCTGGGTCATGTGTACGCACACCAGTCCCGGGCCGACCAATCCGAGCCGGTTCAGCCGCGAGATGGGGCGCTCGCCATGGTCGCGCAGCGACTGGAGGACCTCGTCGCGCGTCTCGTGGAGATGGATATGGATCGGGACCTCGAGCTCGTCCGCAAGCGCACGCACGCGTTGCAGCGGCGCATCCGATACCGCGTAGGGCGAATGCGGGGCGAAGGCAACCCGGATCAACGGATGGTTCCGATAGTGCTCGTGCAGGGCGAGGCCCTTGGCGATGTATTCGTCGGCACTCGCGGCATATCCGGTGGGGAAATCCACGACGATCATCCCGATGACGGCGCGCATCCCGGCCTCCGCAGTGACCTGTGCCGTGACCTCGGGATGGAAATACATGTCGTTGTAGCAGGTGATGCCGCCGCGCAGCATCTCGAGGACGGCCAGCCGGGTTCCGTCGGCAACGAACGCCGGATCGACCCAACGCTGCTCGGCGGGCCAAATGTGCTCGTGCAGCCACGTCATGAGCGGGAGGTCGTCGGCCAGCCCCCGCATCAGCACCATGGCCGCGTGGGTGTGGGCATTGACCAGGCCCGGCATCAGCAGATGGCCCGGCAGCTCGATCACCCGTTGGGCCTCGACGCTGCGCCGCGCCTCTTCGGACGTCAGCACGGCGAGGATACGCCCGTCCGCGACCGCGACCGCATGATCGGTGAGCTGACGATCCAGTGGATCGACGGGTAATACCCACTGGGCATGGATCAGAAGCTCGGCTTGCATCGGTCGGTCCTTTCAGTCGGGGCAGGGGATGGGTGACAATGGCGAGAACATGCCACAAGGAGCCCCCGATGGAAACAACGATCCCGACCGTGCCGACCCCGGACGATGCCGCACTCTGGCACGAGGGTGTCCTCTATCTCGCGGATCAGCGACTGCTGCCCGATCGTGCGGAGTTTCTGCGACTGACCGATGCGGGTGCGGTCGCCGATTCGATTCGGGCGATGGTGGTGCGCGGCGCGCCGGCTATCGGCGTGGCTGCGGCCTATGGGGTGGCTCTTGCGGGGCGGGACGCCTACGCGGCCGCAGGGGGCGGCTGGAAGGCGGCGATCGAATCCGATCTCGCGCGTCTCGCCGCCTCCCGCCCGACCGCGGTCAACCTCTTCTGGGCGATCGACCGGATGCGCCGCTTGATCGCGCGTCTGGATGAACGCGACCCCTTCCCTGCCTTGGTGGACGAGGCGCTGGCCATTCACGCCGAGGATCGTGCGGCCAACCGGGTAATCGGCGACTTGGGAGCGGCGCTGATCGAGGCGCGGACCGACATCATCACCCATTGCAACGCCGGGGCGATCGCCACCGGCGGTTACGGCACGGCGCTCGGCGTCATCCGCAGCGCCTACGCGGCGGGCAAGGTCGGGCGCGTCTTCGCCGACGAGACGCGGCCCTGGATGCAGGGGGCGCGTCTTACCGCCTGGGAGCTGATGCACGACGGCATTCCGGTGACCCTGCAGGCCGACGGCGCGGCGGCGAGCCTGATGGCCGGCCGCTCGGTCGGCTGGGTGATCGTCGGCTCGGATCGGATCGCCGCGAACGGGGATGTCGCCAACAAGATCGGGACTTACGGCCTTGCGATCCTCGCGAAACACCACGGCATCAAATTCATGGTCGCGGCACCCACGTCGACCATCGATCTGGAGGTCGCGAGCGGTCGCGAGATTCCGATCGAGGAACGTGATCCTGACGAGCTGCTGAGCTGCGGCGAGCGGCGTCTCGCACCCGCCGGGTGTGTCGCCCGCAATCCGGTGTTCGACGTCACGCCGGCGGAGCTGGTCGATGCCATCGTCACCGAGCGGGGCGTGGTGCTTCGGCCGACGAAGGAGAAGATCCGTGCCTTGATGGGTGGTTGGGGGCTCTAAACCGCGCCGGCTCCGACCGTTGTCGGAGCCGGCGCGGCCAAGCGACGCCTCCGAATGACGCAGACCGCACCGGGCGCTGTTCAGGTTCAACGTCGATGTTAAACCCAGCGGAGCGACAGCGATGGAAGCATTTAAACTCAAGACCCTGGCCGATCTGTTCAATGCTTCCGATGAGCGTGTCGAGCTGATCGATGGCGAGATTGTCCAGCGCCCGATGGCGCGGATCGAGCACGGCTTCGTGCAAAGCAATACGGTCGCCGAGCTCGACGCGTTACGACGCACCGCTGGCCCTGGCGGCTGGTGGATCGCCAGCGAGGTCAGCGTCCACTACGCCGACCACCAGTGCCCGACCCACGATCTCGCGGGCTGGCGCAAGGAACGGCTGCCGGAGCGCCCCAGCGGGGTGGTCGAGATCGTCCCGGACTGGGTGTGCGAGATCGTCTCGCCCGGTCATGAGCGTAAGGACACGCTGACCCTGTTTCTGCTGCTTCAGCGCCAACAGGTGTCCTATTACTGGCTGATATGGCCCGAGGAACGCTCACTGGTCGCCTGGCAGCTCGACGGGGGCAGCTACCGGGTCGTCGCCAGCGTCGCCGCGCCCGGCCCCGACGAGCGAAAGATGCGCATCCCGCCGTTCGATGCCATCGAGATCGACCTGGGTTACATCCTGGGCGATGAAGCCTAAACCGCGTCCAGAGCGATATGCGTCGTTTTAAGTGTGCGTTTGGCTTCGGAGATATCCTTGATCCCCGTGAGACGCGGTTTAGAATTTAAGCTTTTTTAAGACTTTAAACCGCACCGGGCGTGACTTACTCTCGGCGGCGGCGCAGTGTGACGCTCTCCCCGCCGATGCCCCAGTTGTCGGTCTCCACCTCGTCGATGACGACCATCGTCGTCTGCGGATTCTTCCCGAGCACGTCGACCAGCAGCTGTGTGACGCCTTGGATGAGTGCCTCCTTCTGCTCGGCGGTCGCACCCTCGCGGGTGATCTTGATGTTGACGTAGGGCATGTCGCTCTCCGGTCGATCCGATGTGGATGAAGAAAAATCGAAAAAGAAAACGACGTCAACCGGGGATTGCCGAGTCTGCACATAAATCCGCCACGTCGCCGATCCCGGCAATGAGTGGACGAGCGCCGTAGGGTACGAGCTCTGTAGGGTGGACGAGCGAGAGCGAAGTCCACCTGGCCCAGCGCCGGCGCCGGTGGACTGCGCTGCGCTTGTCCACCCTACCTGCCGGTCGCACCCTACCTGCCGGTCGCATGAACAACGCTGGATTGCCGACCTCTGCGAAGCCGCCCACGAAAGACTCCATGTCGCCCCGGACGCGGTTCAGGCCGGCGCCAGTAAGCGCTCGAGGATTCCGCGGTAGATCCCGGAGAGCTCGTCGAGCTCGACGACCCCGACGCACTCGTTGACCTGATGGATGGTGGCGTTGACCGGACCCAGCTCGACGACCTGCGCGCCGGTCGGTCCGATGAACCGCCCGTCCGAAGTGCCGCCGCTCGTGGAGAGCTGGGTCTGGATGCCGGTGACCGCCGCAATCGACTCGCGGCTCGCGGCCACCAGCTCGCCGGCCGGTGTCAGAAAGGGGCTGCCCGAGAGCCGCCAGTCGAGCGCGTATTCGAAATCCCCGGCGTCCAAGATGGCCCGCACGCGTGCCTGGATGGTTTCCGGGTCCAGCTCGGTGGAGAAGCGCAGGTTGAACTGGGCCTCGAGTCGGCCCGGGATCACGTTCTCAGCGCCCGTGCCCATGTTCAGGTTGGCGATCTGGAAGCTGGTGGGCGGGAAGTGGTCGTTGCCCTGATCCCAGACCTCGGCGCAGAGTGCCGCGAGTGCATCGACGCAGGCGTGGAAGGGGTTCTTCGCCAGGTGCGGATAGGCGACGTGACCCTGTTTGCCCTGCACCCGCAGGACGCCGTTCAGACTCCCGCGTCGACCGTTTTTGATGGTGTCGCCGAGCCGCTCGCGCGCCGAGGGCTCGCCGACCAAGGCGTAATCGATCTTCTCGCCGCGCTGCTCCAAACGCTCCACGACGCGGCGGGTCCCGTCGATGGACGGCCCTTCCTCGTCGCTCGTGATCAGGAAGGCGATGGATCCGCGATGATCCGGATGATCGCCGACGAAGGCCTCCACCGCGGTGATCATGGCCGCGAGCGAGCCCTTCATGTCGCAGGCGCCGCGCCCGAAGAGACGGCCGTCGCGGATGGTTGGCTCGAAGGGGGCCGAGTCCCACTGCTCGACCGGGCCGGTCGGAACCACGTCCGTGTGGCCGGCGAAGCAGAAGAGCGGACCGTCATCGCCGCGTCTGGCCCAAAGGTTCGCGACCTCCCCGAAGCGCATGTCTTCGATGCGAAAACCGATCGCGGCCAACCGCTCGGCCATAAGGGCCTGGCAGCCCGCGTCGTCGGGTGTGACGGAAGGGCGGCGGATCAGCTCGCACGCAAGCTCCAAGGTCGGGGACATCGACATCAGCCGAAGAGCCTCTCATAATCGGTTTGGGAAAAACCCGCGAGCCGGACCTCGCCCGTGTCGAGCATCGGTCGACGAATGATCGACGGGGTCTCGAGCATGACCCGGATCGCGGCTTCCGCGTCCATGCCCTCGCGCACGTCCTCGGGCAGCTTGCGCCAGGTCGTGCCCCGACGGTTCACCAGCGTCTCCCAGCCCAGCTCCTCGACCCAGGCGCGCAAGCGGGTCTCGTCGATCCCCTCGCGTTTGTAATCGTGGAACCGATAGTCGACACCGTGCGCGGCCAGCCAGGCGCGGGCCTTCTTCATGGTGTCGCAGTTGGGAATGCCGTAGACCTCGACCACGTCTTTAAACCGCGCCCGGTGCGGTATGAGTCATTTGCAGGATGGCTTGGCCGCGCCGGCTCCGACGACTGTCGGAGCAGGCGCGGTTTAAAGGATTAAACATCTTAAATTCTAAACCGCGTCTCACTGGGATCAAGGATATCTCCGAAGCTAAACGAACACTGAAAACGACACATGTCGCTCTGGACGCGGTTTAGATATCCCGAAGCAGCTCGTTGATGCCGACCTTTCCGCGGGTCTTCTCGTCGACCTGCTTGATGATGACGGCGCAATAAAGGCTGTGGCTCCCGTCCTTGGCCGGGAGACTGCCGGGGACCACGACGGCGCCGGGCGGGACGCGGCCGTAAAGGATCTCGCCGGTCTCTCGGTTGAAGATCTTGGTGCTCTGACCGATGTAGACGCCCATCGACAGCACTGCACCTTCGCCGACGATCACGCCTTCGACGACCTCGGAGCGGGCGCCGATAAAGCAGTTGTCTTCGATGATGGTGGGTGCCGCCTGCACCGGCTCGAGCACGCCGCCGATCCCGACACCGCCGGAGAGATGGACGTTCTTGCCGATCTGCGCACAGGAGCCGACGGTCGCCCAGGTGTCGACCATGGTGCCCGAGTCGACATAGGCGCCGATGTTGACGTAGGAGGGCATGAGCACGCAGCTCGGCGCGATGTAGGCGCCCTTGCGCGCGGTCGCCGGCGGCACGACCCGAACCCCGCCGTCGCGGAACTCGCGCGAGTTGGTGTCGGCAAACTTGGACTGAACCTTGTCGTAATAGTTGGTGAAACCGCCCTTGATGAAGGCGTTGTCCTCGATCCGGAACGACAGAAGGACCGCTTTCTTGAGCCATTCGTGGACGACCCAATCGCCGTCGCGCTTCTCGGCGACCCGCAGCTCGCCGCGGTCGAGTCGCTCGATCGTGTCCTGCACGGCATCGCGCACGCGGGTCTCGACCGTGCGCGGGGTGATCTCGGCACGTCGCTCGAAGGCCTCTTCAATGATGGATTGCTGGTCGCTCATGGGGTGTTCTCTGCTGTCGTGTTGAAGACCTCGGAAAACGCAGGTCTCGGGCGTTTGGAGCGCAAAGGCGCGAAAGGCTCAAATGATGACAATGCCGTCAGATCTGCTCGAGGCATCGTCGAATCCGACGTGCGGCATCCACGCACTCGTCCAGCGGCGGGACCAGCGCGAGTCGGATGCGGTTTCGACCTGGATCGGCCCCCTCGACCACGCGCGAGAGGAAACGACCCGGCAGGACCGTCAGGTTCTCCTCGGCGAAGAGGCGCGCGGCGAAGTCGGTGTCCGGGATCGGCGTCTCCGGCCACAGGTAGAAACCGGCCTTCGGCGCCGCGACCGCAAGCGCGTCTCCGAGGATCGCGAGGACGGCGTCGAACTTCTCGCGATACAGCCGTCGATTCTCCCGTACATGGGTCTCGTCGCTCCAGGCCGCGATGCTGGCATGCTGATGCGGCAGGGACATGGCGCAGCCGTGATAGGTCCGGTAGGCGAAGAAGTCGCGGATCAGCTCGGCGTCGCCTGCAACGAACCCCGAGCGCAGGCCCGGCGCGTTGGAGCGCTTCGAGAGGCTATGGAAGACTATGCAGCGACTGAATGCGG
This sequence comes from Thiocapsa marina 5811, assembly GCF_000223985.1. GTDB lineage: Bacteria > Pseudomonadota > Gammaproteobacteria > Chromatiales > Chromatiaceae > Thiocapsa > Thiocapsa marina. The sequence continues at coordinate 264,479 of NZ_AFWV01000006.1, read as the reverse complement.
TGTTGCCGATGGCGGCCGAGACCTGGAGCAGCCCGAGCGGCGGGTCGGATTCATCCAGATAGAGCTCCGAGTAGCACTCATCCGAGGCGATGACGAAGTCGTGACGTTGCGCAAGCTCGATGAGACGCGCATAGGTTGCCCGATCGAGCAGGGCGCCGGTCGGGTTGCCCGGCGAGCAGATGTAGAGCAGGCGGCAAGACCGCCAGGTCGCCTCGTCCACCGCCTCGAAATCCGGGACAAAGCCGTTCGCCGCCTCGCACGCGAGATATCGCGGCTGTGCGCCGGCCAGAAAGGCGGCGCCCTCGTAGATCTGATAGAAGGGGTTGGGCATCAAGACGAGCGCGTCCCGCGAGCGATCGATCACGGCTTGCGCGAAGGCGAAGAGTGCCTCGCGCGTGCCGTTCACCGGCAAGATCTGTGTGTCCGGGTCGATGCCGAGTGTGCCTACCCCCATCGAGCCGTCCGACCCGAGCTTGAATCGGTTCGAGAGCCAGGCCGCAATGGTCTCGCGCAGGGCCGGAATGCCGCGCGTCGTCGGATAGACGGCGAGCTGATGCAGGTGTGCGATCAAGGCATCCGTGACGAGCCCCGGGGTCGGGTGTTTCGGCTCGCCGATGGAGAGCGCGATGTGGTCGCGATCGGCCGGCGGAACGAGTCCGTGCTTCAGTGCGGCGAGTCGTTCGAAAGGGTAGGGCTGCAAGCGCCCGATATCCGGGTTCATCGGGTCATCCTGAGTTGGTTGTCTAAACTGCGTCTTCCGGCGGCCGCTGTCTGCACCGAGGTCGAGTCCATCTCGAAACGTCACATTTCACTCAGGACGCGGTTTAGTATAGGCGAACGTCCAAGCCGGCTCCATGCCGAGGGGAATCCGATGCCGCTGGTCCGTTCCATCCATCATGTCAGTCTGATCGTTGCCGATACCGCGCGGGCGCTCGATTTCTATCACGGCGTTCTGGGTCTCGAGCGCGACCCGGAGCGCCCGGACCTGTCGTTTCCGGGGGCCTGGCTTTGGGTGGACGATCAGCAGATCCACTTGCTCGAGCTGCCGAACCCGGATCCGGTTGCGGGCCGTCCCGAGCACGGCGGCCGGGACCGACATCTCGCGATGCGGGTGAGTGGTCTGGACGAGGTGACGGCCCGGCTCGAGGCCGCCGGACTCCCGTATACCGTCAGTCGCTCGGGGCGGCGCGCGCTGTTCTGTCGTGATCCGGACGGGAATGCGCTCGAGCTGATCGAGACCGGCTGAGGCCCTGAGACCGGCGGTGTACATATTCCCGGCCGTAGGGTGGACGAGCGAGAGCGAAGTCCACCGCACCCCGCGTCGGCGCTGTTGGACTGCGCTGCGCTTGTCCACCCTGCGGCTACGATCAGCGACGTGGCCGAGTTTATGAGCAAACCACACTCCCGACCCTCGAGCGACCTTAGAATCCCCTGAAATACCAGTGGTTGTCCCAGCCTGGCGGCACATAGATCGGCGTGTCGCCGGGTGTGGCGGATGTCGTCGGACCGCTGCCGAGCTCGGGCAGGGTGGGCATACCGGTGACCCAAGGCCAGGGTAGCGGGGGCTGTCCCGGACCAAGGCTGCGAAAGATCTCCAGATCTTGATCCATGCGTTCGAGACGCGCTGCACGGCGTCGGCGCACATCCTCTTCCCACGCCTCCTGCTGTGCGGCCGCCCTCGGGTTGTTGGCTCGCCGACGCGCCTCGTACGCGCTTCGCGTTGCCTCGCGTCTGGCCTCCCAGGCTTGTCGTTGGGCACGGACCTCGTCGAGCCAAGGTGTCGGCGCGCCGCCCGGTGGTTGATCCCCGAAGGTTTGGCCGACGGACTGGACGGGTACGGCCAGGTTCTCGTCGGCTGCGACGGCCTCCGAGATCAGCAGGATTGCGACGAGCACGGCGGCGCCGAGTCTCATGCCCTTGCGGTGTGCCGGTAAGCAGAGCGCGACGGCGGGCCGATGCTCAGGGCGTCCCATGGCCTTCCAACCGGTCGTGGATCTCACGTCGCAAGCAGGATAGGGCGGTCTCGCAGGTGATGGGGGTTTCATCGTCGTTGGTGATGAAGAAGACATCGTCGACCTCGGCGCCGACCGTTGCGATCTTGGCGTTCTGAAGACGGATGCCGCATTCCTGGAAGACCGCGCCGACTTCCGCGAGCAGGCCGGGGCGATCCAGGGTTGCGAGCCGCATGATGGTGCGGCGGTTCGGCTCGTCCGTTGAAAAGGTGACACGCGTCTCCGTCGGAAAATACCGATGACGTCTGGGCATGGAGCGTGCGACTTGGATCTCCTCCCCGGCATCCTCGGCGAGATCCGCGACTAAGCAGGACCGAATCTCCTCCATCCTCAATGTGTCGTGGATCGGACTGCCGTCCTGGTCCAGCACCTGGTAGGTGTTGACCGCCATGCCGCCCTCGGTGGTCAGGATGCGTGCATCCATGATGTTGAGGCCGACCTGATCCAAGAGGGCGGTGATGCGTCCGAAGAGGTTCGCGCGATCGGTCGTGTAGATGAAGATCTCGGTCCCTCCGCGCGCCGTCACCGGGCGAATGACGACGAGCGGCAGCTGCTCGGGCTCGCAGGCGAGGATCTGGCGCGTCTGCCAGGCGATCTCGTCGGGCGAGTTGTGCAGGAACAGGTCCTGACTGAGCTTGTTCCAGAGCCGATTGCAGGCGGCGGGATCGCCGCCGTAGCGTGCCACCAGGCGCCGAGCCTCGGTCTGTTTCTGCTGGATCAGCTCGTCCTGGGCTTGCGGGTTCTCCAGTCCACGCAGCAGCGCGCGGCGTGTCCCGTGATACAGCTCGCGCAGCAGCGCATCCTTCCAACTGTTCCAGCGTTCGGGGTTGGTTGCCCGGGCATCCGCAACCGTCAATAGGTAAAGGTAATCCAATCGTGTCGTGTCGCCGACGACGGCGGCGAAGGATTGGATCACCTCCGGATCGCTGATGTCCTTGCGCTGGGCCGTCATCGACATCAGCAGATGTTTTTCAACCAGCCAGCCGACGAGCCGGCTGTCGAATTCGGGCAACCCGTGAAGCCGACAGAACGCACGGGCGTCGTCGGCACCGAGCAGTGAATGGTCACCGCCGCGGCCCTTCGCGATGTCGTGGAAGAGGCCGGCGAGATACAGCAGCTCGAGCTTGGGGATGCGCCGAGCGATCGCGCTGCAGAGCGGGAATTCGTCGTCGTGCTTGGTCACGGTGAAGCGGCGCAGATTGCGCAGCAGCGACAGGGTGTGCTCGTCGACCGTGTACACGTGCAGCAGATCGTACTGCATGCGCCCGACGATATTGGCGAAGGCCGGGATGTAGGCCGCGAGTACGCCGTAACGGTTCATACGACGAATGGCATGGGTGAGGCCGCTCGGGTGACGGAGGATCTCCATGAAGAGACTGCGCGCGCGCAGATCGGCGCGGAAGTCATCGTCGATGCGGTGGCGATTCTCGCGGATCAGCCGGATCGTGCTGGCGCGCACGCCTTCGAGCTCCGTATGGACCTGAAGGATGTGGAAGATCTCGAGCAGGGCGATCGGGTAGCGCCGAAAGACGCTCGCCGAGGTGACCTCGAGATAGCCGCTGCGAGACTGGAAGCGCTTATTGACCGGAACGGGCGGACCGACCTCGTCATGCAGGAGAATCGCCTCGCGAAAGAGCTGCAGCAGCATCTCGTTGAGCCGATTGAGCTCTTGGACCGTGCGGTAGTACTGCTGCATGAACTGCTCGACGGCAAGGTTGTTCGGACCGTCTTCGAAGCCGAACTGGGTGCCGAGGGTTCTCTGATACTCGAACAGGAGTCGGTCCTCGCGCCGCCCGGCGAGGCGATGCAGCGCGAAACGGATCCGCCACAGCAGTGTTTGCCCCTCGATCAGCGTGCCGTATTCCGATTCGGTCAGGAACCCGTGACCGACCAGCTCGTGCAGCGTCTCTGCGTCGAAATGGCGCTTGGCGACCCAGCCGATCATCTGAATATCGCGCAGGCCGCCCGGGTTTTCCTTGATGTTGGGTTCGAGGTTGTAGGCGGTGCCGCCGTATTTTTGCCAACGCGTGCGTTGTTCCCGGGTCTTGGCGGCGAAGAATTGCTCGCTGTTCCACATGCGCTCGGGGCTGACGACGTCGCGCATCCGATGGCACAGCGCGCTGCTGCCGCGGATCAGGCGCGCCTCCATCATATTGGTCATGACGGTCACGTCGTCTGCGGCCTCGCGTGCACACTCCTCGGGCGTGCGCACGCTGTGTCCAACCTCCAAGCCGATGTCCCACAAGCAGGTCACCAGCCCCTCCAGGGGAGCGGCAAGGCGTGCGTCGGCATCGGCGTCGACGATGACCAGGATGTCGATGTCGGAGGCCGGTTGGAGCTCCTGCCGACCGTATCCGCCGACCGCGACCAAGGCGGCGTCGTCGGTCTCCCCGACGTGGTGGTCCCAGACCTCGCGCAGGACGTCGTCGATGAGGAGACTGCGTTGCAGGACCAGGCTCCCGACCGGTACGCCTTGGTCGAAGTCGGCGAAGAGTCGGTCGCGCCCGGCTTTGAGCCGCTTTTTCCAATCGGCGATCAGCGCCATTGGATCGGGCGCAGAGCTCGGCTCCGCGACCGCCCCCGACGCGGGGCAGGGAGCGGTGCTCATGGGCGGGCGACGATGGCGCGTTCCAGCTCGGTTTCCTCGGCCGGTGGTTCGTTTGCACGCTCCTCGGCGCGCAAGGTCAGGATTTCATGGCCCTGCTCGGTGACGAGGACCGTGTGCTCCCATTGCGCCGACAGACTGCGATCCTTGGTCACGACCGTCCAGCCGTCCGGGAGCAGTTTGATGAAGCGCTTGCCGGCGTTGACCATCGGCTCGACGGTGAAGCACATCCCCGCCTTCAGGACCAAGCCCTCCCCCGGCTTGCCGTAGTGCAGGACCTGCGGCTCCTCGTGAAAGGCTTGCCCGATCCCGTGCCCGCAATATTCGCGGACCACGGAACACCCCTGTCCCTCGACGAAGTGCTGAATCGCGTGGCCGATGTCCCCCAAGGTCGCGCCGGGGCGCACCCTCGCGATACCGAGGCGCATGGCCTGCTGCGTGACGGTGACGAGACGGCGAGCCAGGATGCTCGGCTCGCCCACGAAGAACATCTTGCTCGTATCGCCGTGATACCCGTCCTTGATGACGGTGATGTCGATGTTGACGATGTCGCCTTTCTTGAGGCGCTTGTTGCCCGGGATCCCGTGGCAGACCTGATGGTTGACCGAGGTGCAGATCGATCTGGGAAAGCCGCGGTAGTTCAAGGGTGCCGGGATGGCCCGCTGGATGCGCGTGATGTAGTCGTGGCAAATGCGGTCGAGCTCGTCCGTGGTCGCGCCCGGCACGACATGGGGGGCGATCATGTCGAGCACGTCGGCCGCCAGTCGGCCCGCCACGCGCATCTTTTCGATCGCCTCGGGGGTCTTGATTGGCACGCTCATGGCGTGCGTCGCTGAATCGACATCGGGTCCGGATCTCACAGAAAACCTTGAGGTAATTGCTCGTAATGAACGCGCTATGGTATAAAACCCGGCGCGCTGCGGCAAATCGGCTGCTGTCGGCTATCGACGAGCCGAAGACCTGTCGAGATCCTGCGCGCAGTCGGCCGCAATCCCGGGTGATCCGGGCTGAAAATCGCCGAACCGAGACCGGCCCCGATCCGCGGGCGCCGGAAAATGTCCGCACACGCATCGACACAACCGGCCGGGTGCCTGGTAAACAGGTTGCCGCTTGGGATGCGTGGAGGCCCAACCCAGACTATAGGAAGTGAGACCGTGAGCGAAGTCACCATGCGCCAGATGTTGGAAGCGGGCGTCCATTTCGGACACCAAACCCGCTACTGGAACCCCAAAATGGGGGCCTTCATCTTCGGGCAACGCAACAAGATCCACATCGTCAACCTCGAGAAGACACTGCCGCTCTACCAAGAGGCGGTGAACTTCATGGGCTCGTTGACGGCCAACGGCGGCCGTATCCTCTTCGTCGGCACCAAGCGTGCGGCACGAGACGCCATCAAGGAAGAGGCACTGCGCTGCGGGATGCCCTATGTCAACCATCGCTGGCTCGGCGGCATGCTGACCAACTTCAAGACCATTCGGCACTCGGTCAAGCGGCTCAAAGAGCTCGAGACGATGTTCGCCGAAGGCACGATCGAGCGATTCAACAAGAAGGAAGCGCTCGGTCTCGCACGCGAGCGCGCCAAACTCGAGCAGAGCATCGGCGGTATCAAGGACATGGACGGCCTCCCGGACGCGATGTTCGTGGTCGATGTCGGCCATGAGAAGATTGCGGTTACCGAAGCCAACAAGCTCGGAATCCCGGTGGTCGGCGTGGTCGATACGAACAACGACCCGAGCAAGGTCGACTACGTGATCCCGGGCAACGACGACGCCATCCGCGCGGTTCGCCTCTACATCAGCGGTGCGGCGGACGCCATCCTCGACGGCCGCAACACTGCGGCCGCCATGGTCGGTCGCGGCGATACCTTTATCGACGCCCCCGTCGAGAGCGAAGCGGCGCCGAGCGCCGTCGCCGAAGCCGAGTAGAGCGGCTGCGTCGATTCGGGTGCGTCCGGACTCGATCCGGGCGCCCCTCTCATTCGCCGTTCGCACCCGAGCACTCGGGCGCGAACGCATCCAGACAAACTCGAATGCGTCCCGCGAGGGACCGAGGAACCAAACGATGGCGATTACAGCGGCATTGGTGAAAGAGCTCCGGGAGCGCACCGGCGCCGGCATGATGGAGTGCAAGAAGGCGCTGGTGGAGTCCGACGGCGATATCGAAGCGGCGATCGAGGCCATGCGCAAGGCCGGTCAGGCGAAGGCTGCGAAGAAGTCCGGACGCACGGCGGCCGAGGGCGTGGTCATGATCGAGATCGCGCCGGACGGCAAGCGCGGTGTCTTGGTCGAGATCAACTGCGAGACCGATTTCGTAGCAAAAGACGCCAGCTTTCTCGACTTTGCGCAATCGACCGCAGCGACGGCGCTCGCCGGCGATATGGCCGATGCGGAGACGCTCTCGGCAACACCTCTGCGGGACGCCCCGTCGACCACCGTCGACCAGGCTCGCGAGGCCCTGATCACGAAGATCGGCGAGAATGTCCAGGTGCGTCGCTTAGTCCGTTTCGACGATGTCGAAGGCCGTCTCTACAGCTACCGCCATGGTGTTCGTATCGGCGTCGTGCTCGACATGAGCGGCGGCGACGAGACCCTCGGACGCGACATCGCGATGCACATCGCCGCGACCAACCCGCTGTGCCTCGGGGCCGACGAGGTTCCGCCCGAGACGCTCGCCAAAGAGCGTGAGATCTTCAAGGCGCAAGCGCTCGACAGCGGCAAACCCGAGGCGATCGTGGACAAGATCATCGACGGGCGCGTGCGCAAGTATCTCGAAGAGGTCACCCTGCTCGGTCAGCCGTTCGTGAAGGATCCCGACACCTCGGTGGAGAAGCTCCTGAAGCAGGCGGGCGCAGCGGTGCACCGCTTTGCCCGTGTCGAGGTCGGCGAGGGCATCGAGAAGAAGGTCGAGAACTTCGCCGAAGAGGTCATGGCACAGGTTCGCTCGACCTAAACCGCACCCGGCGCGGTATGCGAAGTTTTTGGATGGGGCCGGCCCCTGCGGACTTGACGGACGCCGGAGCTGGCGCGGTTTAGGCTGCACGATTCGGTCGGTGCGACGCGACCCGACGCCATCCAAACGACCCCATCCAGATGAATGGGCCCCGAGGGCTGCGCGAATCTCGCGCCGCCTTCTCCGACTCAACCCATGACGAGGTTCTCCCGCCATGACGGCGCCCCTATATCGACGCATCCTGCTCAAGCTCAGCGGCGAGGCACTGGTCGGCTCCGAGGCTTACGGCATCGATCCGGAGATTCTGGACCGCTTTGCCGGCGAGATCCGTGACCTCGCCGCCGTCGGTGTTCAGGTGGCACTCGTCATCGGTGGCGGGAACATCTTCCGCGGGGCGGGTCTTGCGGCCAAGGGGATGGACCGCGTCACCGGGGATCAGATGGGGATGCTCGCGACCGTGATGAACGGGCTGGCGATGCAGGATGCGCTCGAGCGCATCGGTGTCCCGGCGCGCGTCATGTCGGCCCTGAAGATCAATCAGGTCTGCGAGGATTACATCCGGCGACGTGCCATGCGCCATCTCGAGAAGGGTCGCGTAGTCGTCTTCGCCGCCGGGACCGGCAACCCGTTTTTCACGACCGATTCTGCGGCCAGTCTGCGTGCGATCGAGGTCGGTGCGGATCTGCTGATCAAGGCCACCAAGGTCGACGGCATCTACTCGGCCGACCCGATGATCGATCCGGGGGCGACCTTCTACCCCCGCATCAGTTATGATCGTGCGCTTCGTGAAGGACTGCAGGTTATGGACACGACGGCCATCGTGCTCTGTCGTGACCATGGTATGCCACTGCGTGTAATGAATATCAACGAGCCCGGTGCCTTGCTGCGGCTGATTCGCGGCGAAGACGTCGGCTCGTTGGTCGTAAGCGGGAACTGACATGATCGACGACATCAAGAAGGACGCTGCGGAACGTATGGCCAAGAGTGTCGAAGCCCTGAGCCACGAGCTGGCCAAGATTCGAACCGGCCGGGCGCATCCCTCCCTTTTGGACCATGTGATGGTCTCCTATTACGGCTCCGAGATGCCCATTCGTCAGGTGGCCAACGTGAGCGCGGAAGATGCGCGAACGCTTGCCGTCACGCCGTGGGAACGCAACATGGTGCAGGCCGTCGAGAAGGCCATCATGCAGTCGGACCTCGGGCTCAATCCCAACACCGCGGGGACGGTCATTCGGGTTCCCATGCCGGCGCTGACCGAGGAGCGGCGGCGCGATCTCATCAAGGTCGCACGCAACGAGGCCGAGCAGGCGCGGGTTGCCGTGCGCAACATTCGTCGCGATGCCAACCATGATCTCAAGGAGCTCGTGAAGGACAAGATGATTTCCGAGGACGAAGAGCGCCGCGGTCAAGAGCTCGTTCAGAAGCTGACCGATCAATACATCAAGGATGTGGATGCGGTTTTGGCGGAGAAAGAAGCGGACTTGATGTCGATTTGAGGCGGGGCGGGCGAGCCCGACGACGATCAACGTGGATATTGCAACGCCCGCAGCCGGCATGCGTGATTCGGATTCACCTGATCCGTCCGTGCCTCGACATGTCGCCGTCATCATGGACGGCAACGGCCGCTGGGCCAAGCAGCGCGATCGCCCCCGCACGGCGGGTCACCGAGAGGGGGTGAAGAGCGTTCGGGCCGTTGTCGAGGAAAGCGTCCGCCGCGGCGTCGGCACACTGACGCTGTTCGCCTTCAGCAGCGAGAATTGGCAGCGACCTCGTTCCGAGGTGAATATCCTCATGGAGCTCTTTATGAGCGCCTTGCGGGGTGAAGTGCGTCGTTTGAACGACAACGATGTTCGGCTTCGCATCATCGGCGAGCGCCAGGCCTTCCCCGAAAAGCTACAGCGCCGCATCGCCGAGGCCGAAGAGCTCACGGGAGGCAACCGGTCACTGAATCTCCAGGTCGCGGCCAATTACGGCGGGCGCTGGGACATTGCTCGTGCGGCTCGGCGCTTGGTGGCGGATGTGCTGAGCGGGTCGCTCGATCCGGATGCGATCGACGAGCAGGCGGTGACGAGCCGCCTGTCGTTTCCCGATCTCCCGGAACCCGACCTCTTCATTCGCACCGGCGGGGAGCAGCGATTGAGCAATTTCGTGCTTTGGCAGTCGGCCTATGCCGAGCTCTACTTCACCGACCTCCTGTGGCCCGACTTCGACGCGGCGGCCTACGGTCGAGCACTCGACGACTACGCCCGCCGTCAGCGGCGGTTCGGGCGAACGGGCGAGCAGGTGGCGTCGCGTGATCCGATGAGTGCGTATGGGCGGGGTTGACGTCTTGCCTGTCTCCAATGCGCTGAAGCGCCGAACGATCACGGCGCTCTCGTTGGTGCCGCTCGTGATCGCCGCTGTCCTGTGGCTGCCGACGCCGGCCTTCGCACTTGTCTTGGCCGGTGTCTTGATGCTGGCCGCTGTCGAGTGGTGCACGCTGGCGGGACTGACGCGGCCGATCGCGCGCGCCCTCTATCCGACGAGCATCCTCGGCGTGATGGCGCTTGTCTGGATTTGGCCGCAGGCTCAACCCTGGTTTTTCGGTCTCAGCGCCCTGTGGTGGGTCGTGCAGGCGTTTGCTCTGCCGCAGATTCGTGAGATCCCGAGAGTCGAGGGCGTCCAATGGTCCTTGCTGCCCGCCGGTTTTCTCGTTCTGGTCGGTCCGTGGGCGGCGCTGATCCATCTGCATGGGCTTCCTGATTCGGGTCCGGCACTCGTTCTCTTCCTGCTCTTTCTGATGTGGACCGCCGATTCGATGGCCTATTTTGTCGGCCGCGCCTGGGGCGACGGTCGGGCGAAGCTTGCGCCCGTGCTCAGTCCGGGCAAGACACGTGTCGGCGTTTACGGGGCCATCGTCGGGGCCGCCGTCTGCGGTCTGGCGTTTTCCCGGATCCTGTCCGCGAGCCCGACTGCAACCCTGCTGATCCTGCTGGTCTGCGGCGTCGCCGTCGTGATCTCGATCGTCGGAGATCTCTACGAGAGCCTGCTCAAGCGTCGCCGCGGTCTGAAGGACTCGAGTCATCTCTTGCCGGGCCACGGCGGCATGCTCGACCGCATCGACAGCTTGACGGCGGCTGCACCCGTGTTTGCCTTGGGTCTCACCTTGATTGGAGTAGCGACGTGATCGGCCTAACTGTCCTTGGCTCGACCGGCTCGGTCGGCGTGAGCACCCTCGATGTCGTTGCGCGACACTCCGATCGCTTTCGGGCGGTTGCCTTGACGGCGAATCGCGACAGCGCGCGCATGGCCGAGCAGTGCCGCCGCCACCGACCGCAGATTGCGGTCATGGTCGACGAGGAGGCCGCGCGGCGTTTGCGCGAGCTGCTCTCGGATATGCCGGACCGCCCGGAGATCCTCGCGGGTGCCGATGGCCTCGAGCAGGTCGCGACTATGCCGGAGACCGACTACGTCATGGCTGCGATCGTCGGTGCCGCGGGTCTGCCGCCCACACTGGCTGCCGCCCGCGCGGGCAAACGTCTGCTGCTCGCCAACAAGGAGTCCCTGGTGGTGGCCGGTGCCTTGCTCATGCGTGCCGTGGAGGAGAGCGGCGCGCAGCTGCTGCCCATCGACAGCGAGCACAACGCCATCTTCCAATGTCTGCCGCCGAACTTCTGCGAGGGTTTGCCGTCGGTCGGGGTCGAGCGAATCCTGTTGACCGCCTCCGGCGGTCCGCTGCGCGATTGGCCGATCGATCGGCTCGCGTCCGTGACCCCCGAGCAGGCCTGTGCACATCCGACCTGGGCGATGGGTCGCAAGATTTCGGTCGATTCGGCGACGATGATGAACAAGGGTCTGGAGGTCATCGAGGCCTGTTGGCTTTTCGGCACCGATACCGATCGTATCCAAGTCGTCGTCCATCCCCAGAGCGTGATTCACTCGCTGGTGCAATATCAGGACGGCTCCGTGCTCGCCCAGCTCGGCAATCCCGATATGCGCACCCCGATCGCCCATGCACTCGGTTGGCCGGCGCGCCTGGATGCAGGCGTTTCCCCTCTGGATCTCTTCAAGGTCGGACATCTGGATTTCGAAGAACCGGATCTCGCACGGTTTCCCTGCCTCGGTTTGGCCTTTCGGGCAGCCTCCACGGGCGGAACGGCACCCGCGATCCTCAACGCCGCCAACGAGATCGCGGTCGCCGCCTTCTTGGACCGACGCCTCGATCTCCCCGGGATCGCCGCTGTCGTCGAGGGGACGCTCGAGTCGCTTCCGAACGAAGACGTCGACGGGCAGGATCTCGCCTTCCTTTTGGATGTGGATCGGCGGGCGCGCGAGCATGCGGAGCACCTGGTCCGGTCGCGGGCTATTTAAACCGCGTCCGGATCGACAAACGCCGGGGGCGTGGGAAATGGTTGCCCGCGGTTACCCCGCTGACGTTGTTGTCGATGCGGTTTAAATAGAATAAAAAATAACAACTTAAATCGCGTCACTCCGATCGCCGTTGATGGCCGGAGTCGCTGCCCGCAACTCCTTCCTCATTAGCCACTCCGGACGCGATTCAAGATGGACATCCTCTTTACGATCGGCTCCTTCGTCGTCGCGCTGGCGATTCTCATCGCCGTGCACGAGTTCGGGCACTTCTGGGTCGCCAGACGCGTGGGCGTGAAGGTGCTTCGATTCTCCATCGGTTTCGGCAGACCTCTGCTGCGCATTCAGCGGGATCCCGACGCGACCGAGTACGTCGTCGCGCTCGTCCCGCTCGGCGGCTATGTCAAGATGCTCGACGAGCGTGAGGAGGAGGTGCCGGCGGCGCAGGCGCATCTTGCCTTTAATCGCCAAGCACTTTGGAAGCGCTCGGCGATCGTCGTCGCCGGCCCGCTGTTCAACTTTCTCTTCGCGATCTTCGCCTATTGGGCCATCTTCATGTCCGGCGACTCGGGCTTGAGGCCGATCGTCGGCGATGTTGAGCCTCAATCCATCGCGGCCGAGGCCGGCTTCCAATCCGGCGACGAGCTGATCCGTGTCGGCGATCGCGAGGCCGGGAGTTGGGAGACGGCCCTGATCGCCTTCGTCGGCAAATCGCTCGACGGGCGCGAGCTGGCGGTTCAGGTGCGCGATGCCTCCGGCCGCGAGCTGACGCGCTGGATCCCCTCCGATGCGGTACGCAGTCTGGCAGAGGAGCCGGACCTCCTCGGTCGCCTGGGTCTCTCTCCGAAACGTCCGACCTTGCCTGCCGTGATCGGCGAGCTTGTCCCGGGCGAAGCCGCCGAGGATTCCGGGCTGAAGCGCGGCGACCGCATCCTCTCCGCCGACGGCCGCCCGATCGAAGGCTGGCAGGATTGGGTCGGCGTGGTGCAGGACCATGCGAACGAGGCCTTGGCGATCGAGATCGAGCGTGACGACGGCGAGCGCCTTGCCTTGAGCATTACGCCGCGATCCGCGCAGGTCGAGGGGGAAACCATCGGTCGGATCGGAGCCGGGGTGCTGGTTCCGGACGGACTGATGGACGACTACAGCGTCGAGGTCCGCTACGGCCCCCTGGAATCGCTCGATCGCGCCGTCTCCAAGACCGTCGAGATGAGCGTGATGACACTGCGTGTGGTGGGGCGCATGTTGATCGGCCAGGCCTCGGTGGAGAATCTCAGCGGTCCCATCACGATCGCCGAGACGGCCGGGCGCACCGCGAGCTATGGATTGGAATCCTTCGTGAAATTCCTCGCGGTCGTCAGTATCAGCCTCGGAATCCTCAACCTTCTGCCGGTACCGGTCCTCGACGGAGGGCATCTGCTGTACTTCTTTATCGAGTGGGTCAAAGGCAGTCCACTCTCCGAGGAGGCGCAGATGCAGGGCCAGAAGATCGGCCTTTTCCTCTTGGCCGCCCTCATGTCGCTGGCCTTCTACTTGGACCTCTCCCGACTATTGGGCTAGGCGCGTCGAATCCCTTATACTTGCGACCCTGAAACGCCGACTGCGCCGCAGACTTCGGCTTGATCGAGGGGACCCTGTCTTGCGCGCGATACCTCTGATGCTCCGTTGCTGCGCACGTCGGCAGCTCGCTCTGATCGCCCTCCTGCTGGCGATCAACACGCCGGTCGCCGCCGAGGTGTTCCAAATCGCCGACATCCGCGTGGAGGGCCTGCAGCGGATCGCACCCGGCACCGTCTTCAACTACCTTCCGGTGCAGGTCGGGGATACCGTCGGCGACGGGGTGACCGGCGGCATCATTCGCTCGCTCTATCAAACCGGCTTCTTCGACGATGTTCGCGTCGAGCGCGAAGGCAATGTCCTCGTGCTCTGGGTCCGCGAGCGTCCGGCAATCGCCTCGATCGACATTACCGGCAACCGCGACATCGACACCGAGGCGTTGACGGCCGCCTTGTCCGACATCGGGCTCAAGGAGGGCCGGGTCTTCGATCGTTCCGTCCTCGATCGGATCGAGCAGGAGCTCGAGCGCCAGTATTTTTCGCGCGGTAAATACGGTGTACTGATTCAGTCGACGGTGTCGCCCCTCGAGCGAAACCGCGTCGCGGTCCGCATCGAGATCACCGAGGGGCTGACGGCACGAATCAAACAGATCACCATCATCGGAAACGAGGCATTTCCGGAGAAAGAGCTGCTCAAGCGCTTCGAGCTCGGCTCGACCCGCTGGACCTCCTTCTATTCGAAGAACGACCAGTATTCCAAGCAGAAGCTCGCCGGTGATTTGGAGTCGCTGCGCTCCTTCTACTTGGATCGCGGTTTTATTCGGTTTGAAATCACCTCGACGCAAGTCTCGATCAGCGCAAACAAGAAAGAGATCTATATCACTGTTGTCGTCGACGAAGGTGCGCCCTACCGGATCAGCGATATCAAGCTTGCCGGCGAGCCATCGATCCCGGCCGAGGAACTGTTCCCCTTGATTCATCTCAAGCGCGGTGATTTTTTCTCGCGCCGCGCGACCACGGAAAGTGCCGAGCGGATCTCGAATCTGCTCGGCGACCGTGGCTATGCCTTTGCCAACGTCAACACCATCCCCGAGATCGACGAGGAGGCACGCGAGGTCTCGGTGACCTTCTTCGTCGATCCGGGGCAGCGCGTCTACGTACGCCGCGTCAACATGAAGGGCAATACCCGAACCCGCGACGAGGTGCTTCGCCGCGAGATGCGACAGTTGGAGTCGGCTTGGTTCTCGGCCGAGTTGGTCCGCAAATCGCGCGAGCGGCTCCAGCGTCTCGGCTACTTCGAGGACGTCACCATCGAGACGCCTGCGGTGCCCGGCTCCGCGGATCAGGTGGATGTCGACGTCACCGTGACCGAGAAACCGGCCGGCAATCTCTCGGCCGGCATCGGGTACTCGCAGTCGCAGGGTATCCTGTTCAATGCCAGCGTGACGCAAAACAACTTCCTGGGTACCGGCAAGCGCGTGTCGTTCGGTCTCAACACGAGCGAAGCGACCCAGCTCTATCAGATCGCTTACACCAACCCCTTCTATACGGTCGACGGTATCAGTCGAGGCTTCAACGTGTCCTATCGGGAAACGGATTTCGACGAGCTGATCGGTGCGGATTACTCGACCGATGTCGGCGTGCTCGGCATGAACTTCGGTCTGCCGATTTCCGAGACCAGCCGGGCCGGACTCGGTGTGCGCTACCAGTATACGAATTTCATCGCCGGCGATAGCTCCGAGTTGGCACAGCAGTTTGTCGAAGACAACGGCAACGTCTTCAACGACTTCGTCCTGTCCGCCAGCTATACGAACGACAGTCGCGACACCGCGATCTTCCCCACCGAAGGCAGTTTGCGTATCGCGAGGGCCGACCTGACGGTACCCGGCAGCGATCTCCAGTACTATAAGCTGACCTATCAGGAGCAGCTCTACATCCCTTTGACCTCTCGGTTCGTGGTCTCCTTGAGCGGTGATTTGGGCTACGGCGAGGGGTACGGCCAGACCGACTCCCTGCCGTTCTTCGAGAACTTTTACGCGGGCGGACCGCGCTCCGTGCGTGGCTTCGTGGCCAACTCCTTGGGTCCTCGGGAGACCGACGACGACGATCCGGTCGGAGGCAACTTCAGAATGGCCGGCAGCATCGAGCTCTTCGCTCCCGCCCCGGGCGGGCCTCAGCTGAGCAAGACCTTGCGGCTAGGCGCCTTCCTCGATTTCGGCAACGTTTGGCAGACCAACGATTCCGATCTCATCGAGCCAACCGGATTCGATATCGGGGATCTTCGCTATTCGGCGGGTGTCTCGGCAACCTGGCTGTCGCCGATCGGCGCGCTGTCGATCAGTCTGGCGGCACCGCTCAACGAAGAAGAGGGCGACGAGACCCAAGTCTTTCAATTCGGTTTCGGACAAACCTTCTAGGGAGCCGATGCGTGAGGTTAGCTGTTCTTTGGTCGTCGACGGTCCTGTTGATCCTGCTGTCGGGTGTCGTGCTCGCATCGGATTACCGGATCGCAGTGGTCGATCCCAACACGGTCGTCGAGGAGTCGCCGCAGTACGAGGCTGCACGGGCCGCACTTCAGCGCGAAGTCGAGGACCGCGAGAGTATTCTGCGCGAGCAGCAGGAGCAGATCACCGCACTTCAAGGGCGCTTGGAACGCGAAGGTGCCTTGATGAGCGAGAGCGAGATTCAGCGCCTGCAAAACGATATTCGAAATCGCACCCGCAAGCTCAAGTACGCGAGGGATGAGTTCCAGGAAGACTTCGCGTTGCGGCAGAACGAGCTTCGGACCAAGCTTGCGCTGCAGGTTCGCGAGGTGATCGTCGAGGTCGCCAAAGAAGAAAAGATCGATCTCGTCATCAGCGAAGGTCTGGTCTACTTCAGCCCGCGTATCGATATTTCCGCCCAAGTCATCGAGCGACTCAAACAGGAGTTCGTCGAAAAGTGATGATGTCCTCGCCAGACCAGCGGCCTATTGGGTGACCTCTTGGAGATCGCGCTCGGCGACTTGGCGGTGCGTCTGGGAGTTCCGTTACGGGGCGATCCCGAGGCGCGTGTGTGTCGCATTGCTCCGCTGAGCTCCGCCGACGCGACCGGTCTGACGTTTCTCGGCGACGGGCGCTTCAGACGCCATCTGGAGCATACTCGGGCCGGTTGCGTGATCCTCTCGGATGCCGACGCGGATGCTTGTCGGTCGCCGGTCCTGCTGAGCGATAACCCGTATCTGACGTTTGCGAAAGCGGCTCGGATTCTGTATCCGGAGCCTGCCGTTGTCGGCGGTGTTCACCCGAGTGCCGTCGTCGATCCGACCGCACAGATCGATCCGACGGCATGGGTCGGTCCGAGCTGCGTGTTGGAGGCCGATGTGCTCGTCGGTCCACGGGCCTTCCTCGGACCCGGTTGCATCCTCGGGGAAGGGGTTCGGGTCGGCGAGGAGAGTCGTTTGGTGGCGCGCGTGACGCTCTGCTCGGGAACGCTGATCGGCAAGCGCGCACTGCTTCACCCCGGCAGTGTCGTCGGGCGGGATGGGTTCGGCTTCGCTCGGGACGGCGATCGATGGGTCCGTATGCCGCAGGTTGGGCGAGCAATCTTGGGCGACGATGTCGAGATCGGCGCGAACACGACCGTCGATCGGGGGGCGATCGGCGACACCGTGATCGGCAATGGGGTGAAGCTCGACAACCACATCCAGATCGGTCACAACGTCGAGATCGGCGAGAATACGGCGATGGCCGCGAATACGGGCATCTCCGGCTCAACCCGAATCGGTCGGAACTGCACCATCGCCGGCGCCGTCGGGATGGCGGGGCATTTGGAGATCGGCGACGAGGTTCACTTTACGGGGATGGCGATGGTGACCCGATCGGTTCTGGCGCCCGGCTCCTACAGCAGCGGGATCCCGGCCATGCCGAGTGCGGATTGGCGACGCAACGTCGCTCGGTTCAGGCATCTGGACGAGTTGGCGCGACGCATTAAACAACTTGAGATACGTATCGATACGATGAACGAAACAACTGGGCGGGAGGCTACCTAGCATGGAGGGATCGCATCCCACGCCGACGGATTCTGATTTGCGTCTTGATCGCTCGGAGGACGTCGTGAGCACAATGGACATCCATAAGGTACTGAGCCTGTTGCCGCACCGGTATCCTTTTCTATTGGTCGACAAGGTCATCGACTACAAGGTGAACGAGTATCTGATCGCCTTGAAGAACGTTTCCTACAACGAGCCGTTCTTTACCGGCCATTTTCCGGTGCGTCCGGTGATGCCCGGCGTCTTGATCATCGAGGCGCTGGCGCAGGCGACCGGATTGCTGGCGATGGCCTCGCGTCCGGACGAGGTCGGCAACAAGCTGTATTACTTCGTCGGTATCGACAAGGCGCGCTTCAAGCGGCCCGTCGAGCCGGGCGACCAGTTGATTTTGGATGTGAAGCTCGGGCCCGTGCGTCGAGGGATCTGGAAGTTCGACGGCGAGGCGCGCGTGGACGATCGCGTCGTGGCCAGCGCCGAGATCATGTGTACGGCCCGAGACTTTGCCGCTTGATCCACCCGACCGCCTTGGTGGATTCGGGGGCGGCGCTGGATTCCGATGTCGAGGTCGGCCCCTTCGCCGTCATCGGTCCCGATGTCGAGATCGGTGCGGGGAGCCGGATCGGCGCCCATGCCGTGATCAAGGGTCCAACCCGGATCGGGCGCGACAATCGGATCTTTCAGTTCGCGAGTGTCGGTGAAGACCCCCAGGACAAGAAGTACGGCGGCGAGACGACGCGCCTCGAGATCGGCGATCGCAACCAGATCCGCGAGTTCACGACGCTTCACCGCGGCACCGCCCAAGACCGAGGTGTGACCCGAATCGGCAACGACAATCTCCTCATGGCCTATGTCCACGTGGCACACGACTGCCGAATCGGCGACAACGTCATCATGGCCAACGCCGCCTCTCTGGGCGGCCATGTCGAGATCCAGGACTGGGCCATCCTCGGCGGCTTCACGATCGTCCACCAGTTTTGCAGGATCGGCGCCCACGGTTTCTGTGCCATGGGTTCGGTTCTGAGCAAGGACGTCCCTCCCTACGTCACCGTCGGCGGGCACCCGGCCGAGCCTCGGGGTATCAATGCCGAGGGATTGCGGCGACGGGGTTTCTCGGACCTGGCCATTCAGGCGATCAAGCGTGCCTATCGCACACTCTATCTGGGGAATCTGAAGCTGGCCGAGGCGATTGCCGAGCTGACTCGGATGTCCGCCGACACTCCCGAGATTGCTCCGATGGCGGACTTCATCACCGACAGCACGCGCAGTATCGTGCGCTGATGTTGTGCATCGGCATCGTCGCGAACGAGGCGTCCGGCGACATCTTGGGTGCCGCTCTGGCGCGCGAGATCCGCAAACGGGTCCCCGACGTCCGCTTCGTCGGCGTGGCCGGACCGCGGATGCAGGAGGAGGGGTGCGAGACCCTCTTCGCCATGGAGAGGCTTTCCGTGATGGGGCTGATGGAGGTCCTCGGCCAGCTTCGCGAGCTGCTCGGTCTCAGACGCGAGCTGGTGCGCTATTTCGTCGAGAATCCGCCGGACGTCTTCATCGGCGTGGATGCACCCGATTTTAATCTCGGCCTCGAGCGTCGACTGCGCGGCGCAGGGATTCGCACCGTCCACATGGTCAGTCCGACCGTCTGGGCCTGGCGTCCGGGTCGGGTCAAGTCGATCCGCCGCTCCGTCGATCTCATGCTGAGTGTCTTCCCGTTCGAGGAGACCTTCCTGCGTGAGCACGGCGTGCCGGCACGCTATGTCGGTCATCCGCTCGCCGACGAGATCCCGCTGGAGATCGATCGGGCCGGTGCGCGACGGGCCCTCGGTCTGCCCCAGTCCGGATCCATCGTCGCCCTGCTGCCCGGCAGCCGAACGGGCGAGGTCGAGCGTCTGGCCGGGCCCTTCATCGAGACCGCCGCGCGTTGTCTCGCCGCCCGATCCGACCTGCGGTTCGTCGTCCCACTGGTCAACGTCCGCCTGCGCGAACGCTTCAGCCAAACCTTGGAGCAGGTCGCGCCGCATCTCCCGATCACCCTGGTCGACGGGCGCAGTCGGGAGGTGCTCGCCGCCGCCGATGTCGTGCTGACCGCCTCGGGAACGGCGACGCTGGAAACACTGTTGTCGAAGCGGCCGATGGTCGTCGCCTATCGGGTCCACCCCGTCTCGTATCACCTGGTCAAACAGCTCGGTCTGGTCAAGGTCCCCTACATCGCGATGGCGAATCTCCTCGCCGAGAAGGAGCTGGCGCCCGAGTTTATCCAAGACCGCTGTCGCGCGGACCTGTTGGCGCCCGCCGTGCTCGCCTTCCTGGACGATCCGCAGCGTGTGGCCGAGATCCAGGCCGAGTATCGGCGTATCCATCTCTGGCTCCGACAGGATGCCGCAGCGAGCGCGGCACAGGCGGTCCTTGATCTCATCGGGGATTGAATCGCGTCCGGTGTGGTCCTTGCGCTCTCGCCTGAGGCTCGCACGTCGATGTGCAAACGGACTCGGCGGGGACACGATTCAAGACGTTTTTCGCCTTTTCACTAAAACCGAGTCGAGGATAAAGTCCCTTGGTATCCGCGACGATTCGACGATGAGGAAACGTCATTGATCACCCGGGACGTGGTTTTATGCGCGGGTGTCGACGAGGCGGGCAGAGGCCCGCTGGCCGGTCCCGTCAGTGCCGCGGCCGTCATCTTGGATCCGGCCCGACCGATCGTCGGCCTTGACGATTCCAAGAAACTCACCCCGGCTCGGCGCGACGCCTTGGATCTGGAGATCCGCGAGCACGCCCTGGCGTGGTCTGTTGCTTGGGCGAGCGCGGAAGAGATCGACCGAATCAATATCCTCCAAGCGTCCATGCTGGCCATGCAGCGCGCCGTTGCGGCCTTGCAAGTGCGGCCGACGCGGGTGCTCGTCGACGGAAATCGTTGTCCCGATGTGGGGTGCGAGGTCGAAGCGATCGTCGGCGGCGACGGTTTGGTCTTGTCCATCGGTGCCGCCTCGATCCTCGCAAAGGTTGCGCGCGATCGTCTCATGTGCGAGCTGGATCTCGCGTTTCCCGGCTACGGTTTTGCCGGACACAAAGGCTATCCGACACGCGCCCACATCGAGGCACTGCGCCGACTCGGACCCTGTGCCGAGCACAGACGCAGTTTTGGTCCGGTCAGGGCATGCGTCCAGGTCATCGGCTGATCGATCGCGACACGATCCCCCGACCCTGGTCGGTCTCCAGGCGGTGTCGGCCACACTTGGGCCGAGCCGCGCAATTCTCAGGATGCCTCCATTTCGCGCTCGAGCTGCCGCTTCACGTCGCCGGGCGATCCGGTGTGGCGGGCGAGCAGGTCGTACGCGACCGGGACCACGAACAGTGTGAAGATCGTCGCGGCGAGCACGCCCGCGAGGATGACGGTACCGATGACGGTGCGGGTCTCGGCGCCGGCACCGCTCGAGAGCAGGAGCGGGAGCGAGCCGGCGGCCGTGGTGATGCCCGTCATCACGATGGGGCGCAGACGCACGTCGGCCGCTTCGAGCAGCGCCTCGCGGAAGGCCTTCCCCTCGTCGCGCAGCTGGTTGGCGAATTCGACGATCAGGATACCGTTCTTGGCGGCGAGCCCGACCAGCATGATGAGTCCGATCTGGCTGTAGATGTTGAGCGTCTGCCCGGTCAGCCAGAGGGCGAGGAGCGCCCCGGCCATGGCCAGCGGGACCGTCAGCATGATCACGAGCGGATGGATCCAGCTCTCGAATTGGGCCGCCAACACCAGGAACACCACCAGCAGACCCAGGACGAAGACGAAGAGGATGTCCTGATTGCTCGATCGGAAATCGCGGCTCTGGCCCTTGTAGTCGATCTGGGCCTGTTCGGGCAGGTGCTCGGCGACCTTGCTCTCCAGATAGCTCAGGGCATCGCCGAGCGCCAGTCCGGATTCCAGGTTCGCCTCGATGGTGATGGCGCGCAGCCGATTGTAGCGGTTCAGGCTCTGTGAATCGGCCGACTCGGTCACCCTGACCAGGTTGGCGAGCGGGATCAGCTCGTCGCTGCGATCCGAGCGCACATAGAGATTATCGAGGCTCCCTGGCGTGCGCTGCGCGTCGCGCTCGCCTTCGAGGATGACGTCGTATTCCTCTCCGGCATCCAGATAGGTCGTCACCTTGCGCGAGCCGAGCATCGTCTCGAGCGTGCGCCCGATGTTGCCGACCGTCACCCCGAGATCGGCCGCGCGATCGTAGTCGATCTCGACCTTGAGCTGCGGCTTGGTCTCCTTGTAGTCCCAATCGATGCCGGTCAGTCCGGGATTGTCCTCTTCGATCGCCTCGAGCAGCAGATCGCGCCACTGCGCAAGCTCCTCGTAGGTCCCGCCGCCGATCACGAACTGGACCGGCTTCTGGATACGCGCACCGAATCCCTGACGCATGACCGGGAAGGCGGTCACGCCGGGCAGATCGGCGAGCTTCGCCCGCACCTCGTCCATGATGACCCAGCCCGAACGGCGTTTGTCGAAATCGTTCAGCACCATCACGACGATACCGGTGTTGAACAGCGCGGTATTGGAGAAGGTGCGAGGGGCGCGCACGAGCAGCCGGATCGCCTCGCCCGATTCGGCATAGGGCATGAGGCGCCGTTCGATCTCGTCCATGTTTTCGCTCATGTACCCGTAGGAGGCACCCTCGGGTCCGTTGACCAGGACAAAAAAGGCACCGCGATCCTCTTTGGGCGCGTATTCCTGCGGGATCTGCTCGAACAGCCAAACCGCGGCACCGAGTGTCCCGATGAAGGCCAACCCGACGATCCAGGGCTGACGCAGCAGGAAACGCAGTATCGCACCGTACCCGCGGCGCACCCACTGAAACACCCAGTCGACCCCGTGGGTGAGGGATGCGCGCCGATGCGATCGGGGCAGGATCCGGGAGGCGAGCATCGGCGACAGCGACAGGGCGACGAAGGACGAGAAGGCGACCGCCGCGGCCATGGTGAGTGCGAATTCGGCGAAGAGCCGCCCGACATCGCCTTGCAGAAAGGCGATGGGTACGAAGACCGAGATCAAGACGACGGTCGTGGCCACGACCGCGAAGGCGACCTGGCGCGTCCCGCGATAGGCCGCGACGAGCCGCGTCTCGCCGTACTGCTCCATGCGGCGATGGATGTTCTCGAGCACCACGATGGCGTCGTCCACGACCAACCCGATCGCCAGGACCAGCGCGAGCAAGGTCAGGATGTTCACGGAGAAGCCGAGCCAGAGCAGGACCGTGAAGGTCGCCACGATCGAGACCGGGACGGTGACGGCCGGCACCAGCATCGCGCGCACGCTGCCCAGGAACAGGAAGATGATCAGAATGACCAGACCGATGGCGATCGCGAGCGTCTTGTAAACCTCCTTGATGGCGTCCTTGACGAAGACCGAGGAGTCGAAGCTCTGCTTGATCTCCATACCTTCCGGTAGGGTCGGGTTGATCCGCGCCGCCTCGGCCTTGGCCGCATCCGCCACGGCGACGGTGTTCGCGGTCGATTGCTTGATCACGCCGATGCCGACCATGGGTACGCCGTTGCCCCGGAAGAAGGTCCGGTTCTCCTCGGTGCCGCGCTCCACCCGCGCCACGTCGCCGAGCCTCACCAGGTAGCCGTCGGCGCCCTGCTTCAGGACCAGACCGGCGAAGTCGTCGGCGTTGTTGAAGGCGCGGCTCGTGCGAACGCTGAACTGCCGATCGACCGACTCGATACCGCCGGCGGGCAGCTCCAGGTTCTCCGCACGCAGCGCGTTCTCCACATCGGTCACCGTCAAACGACGTGCGGCCATCTCGGTTCGATCGAGCCAAACGCGCATCGCGTAGACCTGATTGCCGCCCACCCGGATGCGGGCGACCCCGTCGAGCACCGAGAAACGGTCCACCAGGTAGCGACGGGCGTAATCCGAGAGCTCCGGGACGCTCATGCGATCGCTGACCAGATTCAGCCACATGATGACGTCTTCGTTGCTGTCGACCTTCTGGATCTCGGGCGGCTCGGCTTCGACGGGGAGCTGATCGAGCACGGCCGAGACGCGATCGCGGATGTCGTTGGCCGCGCCGTCGATGTCGCGGTCGATATTGAACTCGATGGTGATGGCCGAGCGTCCGTCCTCGCTGACGGATTCGACCGTGCGGATGCCCTCCACACCCGCGATGCGGTCCTCGATCAGCTGGGTAATCCGCGTCTCGACGACGTTGGCGGCCGCACCCGGATAGACGGTCTCGATCGAGACGACCGGCGGGTCGATGTCCGGATACTCGCGCAGCGGCAGTCGATCGAAGGCGACCAGGCCGAAGGCGACGAGCAGGAGCGAGAGAACGGTGGCGAGTACAGGGCGGGTTACCGAGATGTCGGATAGGATCATGGGGTCTGGTCCATCGCGCCCGTCGGGTCGGAGGAATCAGTCGACCCGGCAATCTCGACGGGCTGTCCCGGACGAACCTTGAGATGACCGTGCTCGATGACGCGATCGCCTTCCGCAAGCCCCTCCCGCACCTCGACCAAGCCGGGCTTGCGCGCGCCGATCAGGATCCGGCGGCGCTCGGAGGTCAGTCCCTTTTCGCCCTCCACGACGACCTGAACGAAGTGCTCTTGGCCTTCGTGCAGAATCGCGGCCTCGGGGACGACCAGCGCATCGCGCGGGTCCACCAGGAGCTCGACCCGCATGAGCAATCCCGGCTTGAGCGTGCGCGCCGGGTTGGGGATGAGCGCACGGACCTGAATCGAGCGCGTCACCGGGTCGACGCGACTGTCGACCCCGCGCACCACACCCTCGAAGACTCGATCGCCGTAGGCACGGGCGCGTGCCTCGATGCGAAGTCCCGGCTCGAGCGCGCTCATATAGACGCTCGGGACCGTGAAGTCCAGCTTCATGAAGCTGTCGTCGTCGAGTGTCGTAATCGTATCGGCGGGCTCGACCAGGGTACCGCGACTGACGTTGCGCAGACCCAGCACGCCGTCGAAGGGCGCCTTGATCAGCCGATCCGACAGTCGCGATTCGATGGCCACCAAGACGGCACGCGCCGTGTCGAGATCACGTTTGCGCTCGTCGAGGAGCGACTCGGATGCGGCTCCCTGCGCCACCAGCGCCTTGACCCGCTCGTACTGGCGCTCGGCCTCCCGCGCACGCACCGCCGCCTCGTCGAGCAGCGCATGCTGCTCGACGCTGGTCAGCTCGACCAGGATGTCGCCTTCGCTCACGCGCTGGCCGTCGTCGAAGTGGATCGCCGAGATGGTCTCGGTGACGTTCGCGGTGATGTTGACCGACTCGTTGGCCTTCAGCGTCCCGAGCGCTTCGACCCGTTCGGCCCACGGCATCGATCGGACCTGCGCGACGACGACCGCAACGGCCGTCGCGGGGCTCGGTGCCGTCAGGGTCACGGCGAGAAGGAGAGCCGATTGAAGCACGAGGAAGGGGATGACGGGTCTTGACGCTGGCATACATCGAATCCCTGTTGTCGGGCGGGCTCACGGCGGATCCACCAGCCGTACGGCGGCCAGTGCTGGATCCGACGTCGGGGGCCGGGTTGGAGGTCCACGCGAGGACGATCCCGGGTGCGCGTCGTGCCTGTGCGGCAGCCGTGCAGGCGGTGATCGGATCTCAGCAGGGCGTGGCCCTGGCCTGGCCCTTCATCTTGTTCACGATGGCGTAGACGCCGACATGCCGATTCGGGCTCAGATGCTCTTGGAGACGGAGCGCCTCGAACAGTTCCTCGACATCCAATGCCTCGATCTCCTCGGGGCGCTTTCCGGAAAAGAGCCCGACCAGCAGGGCGACGACGCCCTTGATGATGGCGGTGTCGCAATCGCCCCTGAACGCGAGGTGACCGGGTTGCTCGGGGAGGGGTCGCGCCGCCGTGTGTACAAGGCTCATGCATTCGACCACGCGGTTCTCGTGGGTCTTCTCCTCGGGCGGCATCGGCGGGAGACGTTCGCCGATCTCGACGAGGTATTGATAACGCTCGTCCCAATCACCGAGAAGCTCGAAGTTCTCAAGGATCTCGGTCATTTCATCGTTGAGCATGGATGCGGACTATTCCAAGTTGATACTAAAGGGTTCAAAGCGAAGCTCCGAGCGATACGGGCCGCGCAACGTCGAGCGCCGGCACGACATCGACAGCGTTGCGCCGTCGATGGAGTCGGTCCCGGGGGCATTGGAGTTGATCCCGAGATCATCCGATATCCTGAATCGCATCGACGCCACTGCCGTTTCAAGATTGTCGATCCGGGGCGACATGAAGACAGGCCATGTCGAGCAGGACGCGATTCAGACGCTGAAGGACTCGCCGCAACCGCAGGTATCCTTCACCTTGGGGTTTCGGAACTCGAAGCCCTGGTTGAGCAAGCTGGATCGCACGAAATCGATCTCCATCCCGTCGATCCGGTCGAGGCTTTCTTCATCGACCACGACCTTCACGCCATGGCTTTCGAAGACCCGATCGGTCGGCTCCACGGCGTCCGCGTAGTCGACATCGTAGGCAAAACCAGTACAGCCGCTCTTGCGGGTGCCGACCCTCAGGCCGAGGCCCTGTCCCCGTTTGTCGAGCATGCCGGCGACGTGGCTGGCGGCGGCTTCGGTTAGTGTGACTGCCATTGGATTAACCCTTCGCTCGTTGACGATTTTCAATACTCGAACCTGAGCACTGTAGACGATTTTTCAACCCCGCACCGCCCTGAGCCGGGTGTCGTGCCGACCCGCACAGGCGCGCCGCGTGTTTGCGCGGAGGCGGCTCAGTGGCGGTGCTCGGCGGTGTCCATGCTCGCGGCCGCCGACATATCCAGAAGCCCCCGCATCAGTGCGGCCCGGTCGCCGGTCGGAAGGGTCTCGATCAAGGCCTGCTTATCCTCCGGGCTCAGCGGCAGATGGGCGCACAGCAGGTTCGTCAGGTCCTTGTCGGCCATCTGCTCGACATCCTCCCAGGGAACCTCGACGCCGCGCAGTGCACAGTAGGCCTTTAGCGAGGTGAGGAATCCTTTGCGATCCGCGATCGGAGAGTCGTTTTCCTGATAGTCCGCCGCGAACCGCTCCCAGTCCGCCCGAACCCGCCGATAGCCATGCTCCTCGGCGATCTCGCTGATGACTTGGAAGCGGCACACCCCGGTCAGGACCAGGACGATTCTGCCGTCGGTCGTCTCGCTGTAGGAGGTGATTCGACCCGCGCAGCCGATGCGGTGAATCTCCGGGACCTCCTCGGTCATGGTCTCGCTGGTCGGCTGAATCATGCCGATGAGATGGTTCGACGCCAATGCATCGGTCACCATCCGGATGTAGCGTGGCTCGAAGATGTTGAGTGGTAACTGAACCCCCGGCATGACCACGGCTCCCGGCAAGGGGAAGATCGGGATCTCGGCGGGCAAGTCGGAGAATTTCGGAAAGAAGGGGGTGCGGGTCATCGGCTACTCCAGCGCCCGAACCCGCGAGAGGTCCCGGCGATGCGGTTGATCGTTTGCGTCGTCAACGGGATAGATGGGGCGTCTCTCGCGCTTCCCTAGACGGTGGCGCTCCCGACCCGCAAACTCCTTGCCGCCGGGATCGCGCGGGGCGGTCGAGTCGTCGAGGGCGGATCCGAGCCGATAGCGACCACGCTCGGAGGCCGACCCGCCACGCTCGCGAGCATGATATACCGAGCGCATGCGGGTTTTTCGCAGGAACATGCTCGTTGTCGCGGTGCCGGTGCGCCCGAGCGGATCGTCGCTGTTTCCGCCGAGCGCCGCCTGCCGTGCACGACGGCGCGACTCGCCTCGCCATGCCGTCGGAGGCTGAGAGCTGAAGGATGCGTGCCGTTATTCCGAATGGGGGCGGGGTTTTGATCGCGGGAGGCTTTACCAGTAATCTACTGCGACTTCTGTTATCGAGTCTACCGGGGCGACCGGCCGCTCTTGGACTTGTCTAATCCCCTTGGCGGTGGCCTCGGATGCAGTCTTTCAGCTATTGGATCGGCTTCGCGGGAATCACCGCCTTTGCTGTGACGGCGGTGCTCGTTTTGGCGCCGAAAGGGATCGATCTCTTCAGCGCCATCGTGCTTGGCATTATCACGGCGGTCGGCGGCGGTACCATCAGGGATATGATCTTGGATGTTCCGGTCTTCTGGGCGGCCGATCTGAATTACCTGTGGGTCGCCATCGGTGCGAGTCTGGTCACCTTCTTTGCGGAGTCGTTGTTCACGCGCAGAGAGATCTACCAGCTCATGCTGTATATCGACGGCCTCGGGGCCGCCTTGTTCGCGATTCAGACCGTCGACAAGGCATGGGCGATGGACTTCGGTCGCCCGCTCGCCCCGATCATCCTAGGCATCGTCACGGCCATCGGTGGAGGCCTGCTTCGAGATGTATTGTCGGGTCGCCAGACGCTCTTGATGACGCGCGAGCTCTATGCCACGCCGGTGCTGATCGGATGCACGCTCTATGTCGCGCTACTGACCTGGGTCCCGGAGCATCAAGCTGCCGGTGCGCTCTGCTGTGTCGCGATCATCTTCGCGCTGCGTGCGGCAGCGATTCGCTGGGATTTGACCGTGCCTCAATGGTTAATCACGAAGGCGAAGGCGGACTGAGGGCCCCGTGGTTCGGCGCAACCCTACCCAAAAATCCCGCAGGCATACCCCGGCGTCACGCGCGATGCGTGCAGGCCCCTCACGCCATGCCGGCGCCGATGAGTCTGCTCGCCAATGAAAACCTCGCGCGTTGCGTATCCTAAACCGCGTCCAGAGCGAGATGCTCACCTTCGCGTGAGCTCGACGTTGGGTGAATCCATGGGTCTTGGCGGAGACGCGGTTTAGAAATTTATATTTTTTAATACCTTAAACCGCGCCGACTCCGACAATGATCGGAGCCGGCGCGGCCAAACCAATTCAACGAACGACGCATACCGCGCCGGGCGCGGTTTAATGATGGAAGCCCGATGCCTCTTTGCTCGTGAGCGACTCCTGAATCGGATGCGCCTCGATATGATCCAAGGCCGCCTTCATGTGCTCGATGAGCAGCGTACAGAGGTCGCGGCTTACGCCGTTGCGCACCAGGATCCTCTGGACCGCTTGGTCTTGACAGTTCGACGGCAAGGTATAGGCCGGCACCTGCCAGCCGCGTACCCGGAGCCGGTCGGCGAGATCGAACAGGGTGAAGCCCGGATCGGTGCCCTCTTTGATCTTCCAAGCAACCGCCGGGATGCCGCGGGCCATGTCGCCGCCGAAGACGATCTCGAACGGCCCCATCTTCGCGATCTCCTCGGCCAGATATTCAGCGCTGCGATAGCAGGCGGTATGGACCTTTCGGTAGCCCTCCCGTCCGAGGCGAAGGAAGTTGTAGTACTGGCAAACGATCTGCCCGCCGGGCCGCGAAAAGTTCAGCGCGATGTCGCGCATGTTGCCGCCGAGATAGTTCACCCAAAACACCATGCTCTCGGGCAGGTCCTGCTCTTCGCGCCACAGCACCCAACCGACACCGAGCGGGGCGAGGCCGAACTTATGCCCCGAGGCGTTGATCGAACGCACCCTCGGCAAACGAAAGTCCCACTCCAAGTCGGGTGCGCAGAAGGGGGCGAGGAAGCCGCCGCTGGCGCCGTCGACGTGGATCGGGATGTCGAGACCGCTCTTGGCCTGGAAGGCATCCAATGCGTCGCTGATCGCCTTCACCGGCTCGTACTCGCCGGTAAAGGTCACGCCCAGTGTCGGCACGACGCCGATCGTGTTCTCGTCGCAGCGGCTCAGGACCTCTTCGGGCGTCATCAAGAGTCGCCCCTTGTCCATCGGAATCTCGCGGTGCTCGATATCCCAGTAGCGGGTGAATTTGTGCCAGCAGATCTGGACCGGCCCGGTAATGAGATTCGGCTTGTCGGTGGGCTTGCCCTCGGCCCGGCGACGCATCTCCCAGCGCCGCTTCATGGCCAGCCCGCCCAACATCGCGGCCTCGCTGGAGCCGGTGGTTGAGCATCCGACCGCCTGCTCGCCGGCAGGCGCATTCCAAAGATCGGCGAGCATCTGCACACAGCGCGATTCAATCTCGGCCGTCTGCGGATATTCGTCCTTGTCGATCATGTTCTTGTCGATACAGGCATCCATCAGACGATGGATCTCGGGCTCTTCCCAGGTCTGGCAGAAGGTCGCGAGGTTCTGACGCGAATTCCCGTCGAGCATCAGCTCGTCGCGGACCGCAGCATAAATGCGTCGCGGGTCTCGCTCGATTTCGGGGAAGGTCGACTTCGGAAGGCCGGTCACGAGCTCGCTTGAACCGTAGGTCTCGTCGTTGCTGTTCTCTCCCTCGTCGTACAGAGGATCCCGGTCGCTGCGCCCCGTTTGCTTGCTCACGTCCTGCTTCGGCATCGTTGAATACTCCTCGGCAATGGAAAAGGTGAAAATCGAACCCCCGTCAATCGATCGGCCGCTCTGCCGAACAATCGAGCAAGCGGAACGCCAATATCCTGCTTGTGTGCTGAAATTCTGTTCGGTCGGTTGTTTTTGAATCGCCTCCTAGCGACTCGATGTACGTATCCCCACCAAGCGTGCGAGAAACACGGCGACGAACATCGGGCCGACAACGGCCTCGATCATCACGAATGACTTTGCCGGCGGGGTCAATGGCGTGATGTCGCCAAAGCCGACGGTCGTCAAGGTAGAGAAGCTGAAATAGATGAGCTGACTTTCGATCTGGGGGATGCCGACCGGGGCCTCATGTGCGAAATAAAACGAACCCGGTACAAGCATCTCCAGGAGCATGAACACGAGCGCAAAGCAGTAGCCGAGGAGGATGTAGACGCAAATGCCGCCGTAAACCGTGTCGTTGGTAGGTGATCCGCGGCGCTGGATATAGAGGAAGAGGGCGCCTGCATTGAATCCGGTAAACAGCAGCGAGAACAGGATCGAGACCGGCGCCAGCGCCGAGGCTTGGAGCCAGAAAAAGGTCCAGCGGGCGGCGAGTGCCGGCACCAAAAGCACGCAACCGACAACGAGCAGTATCCGGTTGTGGTACATCGAGGCCAGTCCGGCGAGCAGGACCGCCGATGCAGCGATGTTGCCCAGTATTTCCCCAATGCCGGTGGTCGCAAAGCCGCTGCTGGCACCGAGAACAAGCAGGCTGAAGAGCAGGATGGCGAAGCGAATCGGGCGCTCTTCGGGTGCGGAGCTACGCATGAAACTGCTCGTTGCTCGATTTCCGCCATGGATATTGAACATGCGCCAGACCTTGCGCCTCGACCCGCGTGGGCCTCACGCCGACTTCAGCGCTGCCGCACCGTCTGCCGGATCGCCCCTCAATCGTTGAAAAGGCGACACCAGCAGCTTGTCTGCTCCGGCCAGTGCCGTGAGGTCGAAACGCGTGTCGTTGTAGGTCTCGTGATCGCGCAGGAGGAAGAGCTTGCGGTCCAAGTCCGAGATGCTCGTCCAGCAGGTGAACTCGGTGGCAGCACCACCGCCCGGCGCGTCGAGACCCTTGACCTCCATAGTGATGGCGAGTACGCCGTAGCGGGTCGTGAAGCCTACGGGCGGATGATCCGCGACGTGCGAGCTCATGTTGTAGCCCACGGGGAACCAGGCGACCCGATAGGGCAGATCGACCGTGAGCTCGAGCGTCCGCCCGAAATACGACCTGCCGGCGGCGTCACGATAGACGAGCGATGTACACATAAGGATCTCCCGAGTGTCTCGACGCTGGTGTCGTCACCGAATCGGCGCTCCACATCCGACCCGGAGACCGACCCCTAGACCCACGCAGCCGAGAGCATCGGAGCCCGCTCTCGCTTCGTTCATGGGGTGCGAGACCGGATGCAGGGCAAAAGACATTGAAAGTGTGTTTCATGTCCACGATCAATGGGGCGATCATAGCCGATGCCGAACAGAACGGGAACAACGAGCACGTTCGAGATGCCGGCAATCGGGCCATCCGTCGCGATACAATCAATACGGCAAACCCAGACTTAAACAGCTTCGCTTTGGCCCGATGCTCTCGCAGGAAAGGTCATTTCTCGAGCAGGAATCGGAAGCGGCGCGCATGCAGCGGGCGGATAGAGCAGGCATGAACAACCCTTTTTTCCGCGCAACCGTGTCGGCATCCGTCTTCCGGCTACTGTTGATTTGGATGCTGTGTTGGACACCGGGCATGGCCTTCGCAGATGCGACCGGCATGCTCGGCCCGCCCGACACATCCTCGCCGCGCGCCACCTTCACCGGCTTTCTCGGGCTCATCGACACGATCGCCGAACGCTATGCCGCGTACCGCGCAGCGCCGAGCGCCGAGACCCAGCGGGCGGTCCTGCGGGCGGTGGAGCAAGGCATGAATCTGATGGATCTCAGCGGTGTCCCGCCGGCCGCGCAGCATGAGATCGCCACCGCGACGATCATCTGGCTCTGGGAGGTGATCGCACGGGTCGAGCTCCCGCCCGCCGAGGCGATCCCCGATGCCGCAACCGACACGAGCACGGTTGCACCGGCCGACCAACCGCCGCGATGGCGCCTGCCGGGCACCGGAATCGTCATCCAGCGCGTCGAGCAAGGAGCGCGTGCCGGGGCGTTCCTGTTCAGCCCCGAGACGATCGCCTCGGCACGAACCTACGCAGAGCGGGCGCGCGAGCTGCACTATCTGCGCCCATCGCGCATCGAGGATGTCGACGACCTGACAGGAACCGCACTCGGGTTCTCGGGTTGGATGGTGCCGCCGCGCACGATCGAGCGACTGCCGGATTGGGCGCGGCGCCCCATTGCCGGTCAAGTCGCCTGGAAGTGGGCCATGCTGCTGGCGAGCCTGGCCTCGACGCTGGCCCTGATCGTCGTGGTGGTCCGCTGGTCTCGGCGCCGTGCCTGGGATGCCCGTGTCGGGACCTTGCTGAGACGCCTGGTTGCACCGCTGGCGATGCTGGTGACCACGCAGCTGTTGCGCGCCTTCCTCGACGACCAGGTGCAGGTCACCGGAATGGTGACCGCCTGGCCGGATTACCTCGCCGAGCTGGCCTCCGGGCTGGCCCTGATCTGGACGATCCTGCTGCTCGCGCGCTGGATTCCCGATGCACTCAACGCCATGCCCCGCAGCGGCACCAAGCAGCTGGACCCGAGTCTGGTGCGCTGGAGCGCGCGTGTCGTTGCACTGTTTGCCATCCTGATGCTGCTGTTCTCCGCCGCGCAGGGCCTCGGTATCCCGGTCTACGGCCTGGTGGCGGGCGCCGGTGTCGGCGGTCTGGCCGTGGCGCTCGCTGCCCGCCCGACGCTGGAGAACTTCATCGGCGCGCTCAACCTCTTCGCCGACCGGCCCGTCCGCGTCGGCGACCTGATCCGCTTCGACGAGCGTCACGGCGAGGGCTGGAACCCGGTCGGCCGGGTCGAGGCCATCGGCCTGCGCTCCACCAAGATCCGCCAGCACGACCGCACCCTGATCACCATCCCCAACGCCGACCTGGCCGAGCGCAACATCGTCAATCTCAGTGCCTGCGATCGGTTCTTGTTGCAGCAGCGCTTCGCGGTGCGTCACGAGACCGGCGACGACCAACTGCGCTATCTGCTCGCCGCGCTGCGCGAGCTGCTGCATGCACACCCCAAAACCATCCATACCGCAGAGGAGCCGATCCGGGTGCGCTTTCTCGGCTTTCGCGACCATGCGCTCACCGTCGAGCTGCGCGCCTACATCCGCACCACCGGCTATTCGGAATTCCTTGCTATTCAGGAGGACATCATGTTGCGGGTGATGAAGCAGGTCAAGCAGGCGGGAACGGCCTTCGGGCTCCCTGCGCGGGTGCTGTACATGGCGCGCGATGCGGGACTCGACGCGCAAGCACGCGCGGCGGCGGAGCAGCAGGTGCGCGAATGGGCCGCCGCCCACGAGCTACCCTTCCCTGACCTGGACGAGACGCAGCGCAAGCGTATCAGCGACACGCTCGACTATCCGCCCGAAGGCTCGCCCGGCGCAGATCGGGGTTGAGGCGACGCCCTCAATCACAGCCGACCGTCGCCGACAAGCGACTGCAGACCACAGGGTGGTCTCGGTATGCGGCCGCTCGCATCGGTTGACGGATTCCCGTCAATGAGGTCGGTGAGCTCTCCGTCATGCGTCTGCTTCCCGGCGTTTCACGCTGCCGGCGATTCATCGGCGACCGCGGGGAACGTGGCTTGCGGGCCGGTCTTCGGCTCCCGGACCACGGAACCGCGAGCTCCATACTCATGCGCCCTCCAGTCCTGCCGGGCTTGCAGACGTGCTCGGCACGGGGTAACGTTCGAGCCGCTTCAGGGTACCCGCGGATCGCCTCGGGCGTCGCCTGGCGTCCAGCGCGACATGCCTCGTTCTAATTGTGCGTTTGGCTTCGGAGATATCCTCGATCCCGGTGAGGCGCGGTTTAAGACAAAGCTCGTCGGGGCCGGCTCCACCGAGCCCCTCTCGGTCGACGACATCCTGCCCGGGGTCTTTCGTGTGCGCCTTCACCTTCGGCGTGAGCACCTTGGTCGGCGCATCCTGCCGGACTGATGCGGCCATGAGGCCGCAGCTGACCTTCAACTTGCCGTGCAACTTGAAACCGGGAATGACCTCTGATGCCCATGCCCGAAACAGATTCGCAGCGTTTCAGTGGTCGTTTTACTTGGATCATCCTAGCGTTCCTGCTGGCAATCGCGGTTGCCGCCTTCGGCATCGGCCGCGCGGCGGTTGCGCAACCGACCGGCGCATCGGCGCAGCAGCCGACGGAGCTGCATCACGGCAGCGAGCGAAAGCTCGATGAGCAAGCGCACCGGCTTGCAGGGGCGATCACTCACGATATCGAACGTGTCGAGCCCTACCTGGAACGCTACGGCTACTGGGCGGTATTCGCGGCGGTCGGGATCGAGGGTATCGGGATTCCGGCTCCCGGCCAGACACTCTTGGAAGCCGGCGCCCTGGTCTCCGCGGCACCCGGCAGCAAGCTCAACGTCTACCTGCTCCTGTTCGTCACGATCCTGGCGACCTCTCTCGGTCAGACCCTCGGGTATCTGCTCGGGCGTTCGGGCGGGCGTGCGGTACTCGATCGGTTGCCGATCTCCAAGCACGGCATCGAGAACATCGAGCGCGCATTCAATCGCTATGGTGGATGGCTCGTCGTTTTCGGTCGCTTCGTCGATGGACCGCGCCAGCTCATCGGTCTCTTTTCAGGTGTCCTCATGATGCCTTGGGGCCGTTTCATGCTCCTCAATGTTGTCGGCGCCATCCTTTGGGCGAGTTTCTGGGCGCTCGGAGTCTATTATCTCGACCTCCATTTCGGTGTGTTGGTCACTGCGTTGCGTCAGCTCAACCCGTGGATCGCCGGTCTCACCATCATCGGCGTCGTCGTCCTGGTGTTCTCCGTGCTGATCGCCCTGATCCGACGGCGGGGCCGGAACCACCCGACGTAGGTCGGCCCGCGCCCGGCGATGACGTTTCCTTGGCGGCTTTACCTCGCAGCAACCCTCGTCGGTGTCCTCACCGGGCTGATCGGCGCTGCCTTCCATGCACTGTTGGATCAAGCCGCCGCCAGCCGCGGCGATCTGAAAGCACTTCTCGAGGCGGCACCCGTACCCGGTTGGCTGCTGTTGATGCTGCTCGGTGCCTCGGTGCTGGTCACGGCGATGTGGCTGGTGCGACGCTTCGCCCCGGAGACCGCGGGCAGCGGCGTGCAAGAGGTCGAGGCCATCCTCGCCGGCGAACGCCAATTGCGCTGGAAGCGCGTGCTGCCGGTGAAGTTCGTCGCCGGCGCTTTGGCGGTCGGCTCCGGTTTGGTGCTCGGGCGCGAAGGGCCGACCATCCATATGGGTGCGGCGCTTGGTCAGATGGCCGGCGAGCGCATCGAGCCGCGACCCGGCGCTAATCGCGCCCTCATCGCGGCCGGTGCGGCGGCCGGCTTGGCAACCGCCTTCAACGCGCCGATCGCATCCATCGTCTTCGTCACCGAGGAGCTGCGCGAGCACTTCGAGTATCGCTTCGAGACCATCCAGTCCGTCATCCTCGCCAGTTGTGCCGCGGTCATCGTGAGCGGCTGGATGCTCGGACAGGGTCCGGATATGGCGATGCCGGATCTCGGGATGGCACCGCTGGAGGCGCTGCCGCTGTTTCTGGTCCTCGGCATCCTCATCGGCGCACTTGGCGTGCTGTTCAACGGGCTGGTGCTTGGCTCGGTGGCGTCGTTCCGCGCGCTCGGTACCCCGGGGGCTTACAGCGCCGCCGCTGTCGCCGGTCTGATGCTCGGTGCGCTGCTGTGGTTCGCGCCCAATACCGTCGGCGGCGGGGAAGGTTTGGTCGAGAGCCTGGTGCACGGCCAACCGGCGTTGTTCTTTTTGATCGCGCTGCTCGCGGTGCGGCTGCTGACGTCCATCGGCTCCTACGGTCTGGGTCTCCCGGGCGGCATCTTTGCGCCGCTGCTCGCGCTCGGCACCATCTGCGGGGCAGCCTTCGCGGCCCTGATCACGCTCGCGGCGCCGACACTGGCGCTCGCCCCGGAGATGTTCGCGGTCGCGGCCATGGGCGCGCTCTTCGCGGCCACCGTGCGCGCGCCGCTCACCGGCATCATCCTGGTGATCGAGCTCACCGGCGCCCAAGCCCTGGCCCTGCCGATCATCATCACCTGCCTGGCCGCCACCTTCACGGCCGAGGGCCTGGGCGGGCGGCCGATCTACAGTTCTCTGCTCGGGCTCCAACAGCAGGCACCACCGCGCGCACCGGCTCGGCGCATCCTGGCCGCAGCGATGCTCCTGGTCGCGTTCGTCGCCATCGAACGACTCGACGTTGCGTTTCAAGGGACGGGGATGGAACCGGGCAAGACCCTGGCCGAGACCCCGGCCGAGCCCCCGGCCCAGGTGGAGCCGCCGATTCCGGCCGTAGCGGACCAGCCGGCCGACGTGTCCGGGACGCGTGCCGATGAGCCTTTGGTTGCGTCGAGCGCCCCGGCAGCACCAGCCTTCGTCAGGTCAAGGCCAACTGCCGTTGAGTCCGCCCCGTCGACGGAGGTCGGCGTTTCCGAGTCGACCCTCGGCCCAACAGGTGATCGCGAGTCGGTGACCGACGAACGGCTGGCTTCAGCAGAGCTGCCGTGGCCGCCGACGTCCACCGAGTCCGCGCCGGAGCGTGCTGCTGACCCGGATCCGTCTGAAGAGCAGGCAACTTTGGCCCTCGTCGGGACGACGTCGGCGCCGAGCGATCAAGGTTCCGCCATCAAGGCAGACGCCCGTTTCAGTATTCAATTGATCAGTTACCGGAGTATCGAAAGCCTTGCGCGTTTCGCCGAGGAGGAGGGGCTGCTCGGCAAGGCATTAAAGCTGCAAACGGACGCACAAGGTGCGCGCTGGCATCCAGTGTTGCTCGGCGCCTACGCCGACCGCATCGCGGCCGAGTCAGCATTGGCCAACCTTCCGGCGCGCTTGCGGCGACTCGATCCGATGATCCGCCCCCTGGCCCCCGACGAGCGCCTGGTGCCGATTGCGTCACGCTGAACCGCGCGCCGGCACCACTTCCGTGAGCACGACCCGATCGATTTCCGCCCGACCTCGAAGGGGTCGAGCGGAAATCGAGCAAACAACCGACGTGCCGACGCTCGATCGGGTGATCGTAGCCGGATGCCTAGTCGGCGCGCTCCGCGACACGCAAGTCCAGAGGTTGATGATGCCGCGGTTCGTCTGTTTCTTGCGGTCTTTGCGGTGTGCTCGACGGCTGCTCGGCCTGCTCGGTTGCGCGCTGCTGTTGGCGAGCGCAGGCCCGGCAACGGCGACCGAGGAACCTCGGATCCTGGTGCTCTTCGGCTATCAGCGCGCGCTGCCTGCGACCATCAAGGTCGAGCAAGGGTTGGACGAGACCATCGCTGCCGGCACCGATGTGAGTATCGAGTTTCTCGACTCTGCGCGCTTCTCCGGCGAAGCCTATGTTCGGGCGGTGACGCGTTTTCTGCGCGACAAGTATGCGCAACGCCCGCCGCAGGTGATCGTCGCCGGCGGGGAAGACGCCTTGACCTTCCTGCTGTCCCATCGCGAGGCGCTGTTTCCGCACGCGCCGATCGTCCACTTCGGGATTAGGCGGAGTATGCTCGCGTCCCTCGCACCGCTGCCGGCCGATGTGGTGGGCATCCCGATCGAGTTCGATGCCGTGCGCACCATCGATCTGGCCTTGCGCTTGAGCCCGCGCGCGAAGCGCCTCGTGTTGGTCACCGGGGCAGCGCCCTGGGATCGTGCGTGGGAGGCACGGTTGCGCAAGGAAGTCACGCGCTTCGCGGGACGGGTGACGCCCGAGTTTCTCGCCGGTCTGCCGACGGATGAGCTGCTCGAGCGCCTGCGCGCGCTGGATCGGGACAGCATCGTCTTTACGTCCGGCTACTTCCGTGACGGCAACGGTGATGACTTCATCCCCGTCGCGGCGGGAGCCGCGATGGCGCGGGCCGCCAGCGTGCCGGTCTTCGCGCCTTCGGATACGACCATGGGCACCGGTATCGTCGGTGGGTATAGTCCGAGCTACGTCGTCATGGGACGCGAGGTCGGCCGATCCGTCAACGCGCTGCTCGACGGGGTGGCCCCGCAGGCGCTCGCGCTGCCCGCGGTGTTGCCGACGACCTTGAACCTCGACTGGAATCAAATCCGCCGCTGGCGGCTCGACCGGGATGAGATCCCGGAGGACGCCGTCATTCATTTTCGGGAACCGAGCTTTCTCGAGGCGCACCGTGACGAGGCGATCCTGTTCGCCGTCGTCATGCTGCTGCAGAGCGGCCTGATCGTCTGGCTGCTGGTCGAGCGCCGGCGGCGACGCGTCGCCGAGCAGGCCGAACAGAAACAGCGGTTCGCGCTGGTCCATGCCTCCCGGGTGTCGGTGGCCGGTGAGCTTACCGGCTCGATCGCGCATGAGATCAACCAGCCCCTGGGGGCCATCCTCAGCAATACCGACGCCGCCGAGCTGATCCTCGGTGCGGGTGCGGGGACGGATACCGAAGCAGAGTCGTGGCCCGACCCGGCTCGGCATCGGGAGCTGCGCGCCATTCTTGCCGATATCCGCCGGGACGATCTGCGCGCGAGCGAGGTGATCCGACGGTTGAGGGCATTGCTCGGCAAACAACGCACGGAGTCGACACCGCTGGATCTGGTCGAGGTGGCCGGCGAGGTCGTTGCCTTGCTGCGGGTCGAGGCCCGGCGCCGCCGGATGACGTTGTCCCTGGATTCAGCGGTGCAGCATGCGATCATCCTGGGCGATCGCATCCAGATACAGCAGGTCATGATCATTCTGGTCATCAACGCCATGGACGCGATCGACGCCATGGACGCCGGCGCTGCGGACCGGCGTCTCGTGGTCATGACCCTGGAAGCGCGTGCGAGAGGTTATCGGATCACCGTCACCGATCACGGCACCGGCATTGCGCCGGAGCACCTCGAGCAGGTGTTCGAGTCGTTCTTCAGCACCAAGCCGGACGGGATGGGGCTCGGGCTGTCGATCGCCCGGACACTGGTGAATACGCACCATGGGCGAATCTGGGCCGAGAACGCGGCCGCGGGCGGCGCCCGCTTCCAGGTCGAGTTGCCGGCGCTCGGCGGCGCGCGGGGCGAATCGCGATTCAATAAAGAGGGGGCATCGGCATGAGTGATGTCGCACTGATCCACGTGGTCGACGACGACGAGTCCCAGCGTGTGGCCCTGCTGCGCCTGCTCGGTGCGGCCGGTTTCGAGACCCGCGGCTATGGCTGTACCGGCGAGTTCCTGCTGCAACCCTTGCCCGACCGGCCCGCATGCCTCCTGCTCGATATGCACCTACCGGGGCCTTCCGGGTTGGAGCTCCAGGCGGCCCTGCAGCTCCGGGGCTGCACCCTGCCGGTGGTGTTCCTGACCGGCTACGGCGATGTGGCCTCGAGCGTGCAGGCGATGAAGGCGGGAGCGGTGGATTTTCTGTCCAAGCCGATCGAGCGCGACGCCTTGCTGGACGCGATCGGCCGAGCCCTCGCCCGCGACCGGGCGCTGCGTGCTGCCGGTCGGGAGGCGGCCGATCTACGCTCGCGCTTCGCCGCGCTCACCCCGCGAGAGCGCGAGGTCTTCGACGGCGTGGTTGCCGGTAAGCTCAACAAACAGATCGCCGAAGCCATGGGTATCGCGGAACGTACCGTCAAGCTGCAGCGCGCGCAGATGATGCGCAAGCTCGGCGCCGGCTCGGCGGCCGAGCTGGGTGCTCTGGCGGAACGGTTGAAGGGCCTCTGCGCCCGCTATTCTCCCGAAGCCTAGCCGGAGTGCACGCGGGCCAGTCGGCGACGGCGACGCCCGATCTGCTCGGTACGGCACGAGATTGCCCCAAGGGGCAAAGTCGATGCCCTTAGGGCCGATACTGATGCCGAGTCGGCACTGTTACCGTTGATGCTGCCCGAACCGGCGATTTGTCCCCGATCGCTCGTCACTCAAGCACGCTTTCGGAAAACATCTTTCCGGATTGATCCGCGGAGAATTGAAACGATGACACGCCTGACCGCTCTGAGCGCTTGCGCACTCGCCCTCGCCATGGGACCGGCGTTCGGGGAGGTCTCTCCTGCAGAGCTCGACGCGATCTCCATCCCCGACAAGGTCGAGACCGGGATCGGCACGCTCGAGTTCTTTGACGGGGTGCCGACCGACGCCACGATCGGCACCGTCTACGACAACCTCGACCGTATGCGCGGCATGCAGGTGTTTCTCGACAATGTCGGCGCCGTGTCGATGTACAGCGTGCGCAAGGGGCTGGCCGACGCAGGAGCCGAGGGCGCGAACAGGATCGCCATCTTCGAGCAGCTGCTGGATTCGCAAACGCTTGTCGTCACCGCAAACACCTCGACCCTGTATGCCTACACCTACACCGATCTTGCCAAAGACGGGCCGACCGTGATCGAGATCCCGCCGGGCATGCTCGGTTTCCTGAACGATGCCTGGCAGCGCTTTGTCGGCAACATGGGCGTCACCGGACCGGACGAGGGCAAGGGCGGAAAATACCTTGTGCTGCCGCCCGGCTACGCGGGCGAGATCCCCGACGGCTACTTTCCGTTGAAGCCGCCGACGAACCGAAACTTCTTGTTCCTGCGCGGCTCGATCGCCAAGGGGCTGGAGCCGGCCGTCGAGAACATCACCTCGAAGCTGCGCGTCTATCCCCTGAAAGACGCGGCCGACCCGGTTGCGACCGAGTTCGTCAACATGTCGAACAAGGCCTTCAACACGGTCTTCCCCAGCGATTTCACCTATTTCGAATACCTCGACCGGGTCATCCAGGACGAACCGATCGAGGCGATCAGCCCCGAGGTGCGCGGGGAAATCGCCGCCATCGGCATCGTCAAGGGACAGCCCTTCGCCCCGGACGAGCGGACCAAGAAGCTGTTGACCGAAGCCGCTACGCTGGCGGACGCCACCGCCCGCACCATCACCTACCATCCCCGTATCGACGGCGTGCGGATCTATCCGGACGATCCGAGCAGCGTCTGGTCCACGGCCTTCGCCAACAAGAACACCAGCTTCGAGTCCGACGGGGCCATGAACCTCGACGCGCGGGTGCTCTATTACTTCAATGCGGGCGGGGTGACCCCGGCCATGGCCACCAGCAGCCCCGGGCGGGGGTCCGACTACGCGCTCGCCTTGCTCGATGCCGATCAGCAGGCATTCGACGGCTCCAAGACCTACAAGCTGCACCTGCCCAAGGATGTGCCGGTCAACGACTTCTGGGCCGTCACGATCTACGACACCCAGACCCGCTCGCAGCTACGGACCGGCCAGAGCTTCCCGACCATCGGCAGCCAGACCAAGGGCATGACCCGGAACGCCGACGGTTCCTATGACGTCTATTTCGCGCCCGAAGCCCCCGAGGGCAGGGAAGGCAACTGGCTCCAAACCGTGCCCGGCAAGAGCTGGTTCACGATCCTGCGGATGTATGGCCCGCTCGAGCCCTGGATCAACAAGACCTGGCGGCCTGGCGAGATCGAGCGCGTGCAATAGGTCGCTGAAAATAAGCAGCGATCGCATCGAACCATTGACCATACACATGACGACCCAAGCGCCATGAAACATCTCTCGTATCTTTCACTGACTGTCGTGATGGCTGTCGCGTCGGTGCCGTTCACGGCGGCTGCCGATGCCATCACTGTCAATGTCGACAACTTCGATCGGGCGCAGACCGATATGGAGTTTGCGGGCATCATCAAGCTGGCGGGCGGCGTCAACAAGCTGCATCACAATCGCACACCGACGCCGATCGACAAGCAGAACGTTATTCGGATGAACCGCGATACGCTCTACAGTCTCGCGGTTGTTGATCTCTCCAATGGCGCGACCGTCACACTGCCCGACTCCGGCAAGCGCTACATGTCGTTGATGGTCATCAATAACGACGGCTACGTGAACGAGGTTTTCTACGGCGGCGGTGCGCATGAGCTGACCCTGGACACATTCGACACCCCCGTCGTCGCACTGGTCATCCGCACCCTTGCAGACCCCGAGGATGAGGCAGACCTCGCCGCGGCGCATGCGTTGCAAGACAAGATCGAAATCGCCGCCGGGTCCGACACGGCCTTCTCGATGCCCGATTATGACCAGGCGAGCTACGAGGCGACACTCGAACCCATTCTCGATCTCGCGAAGGGCCTGAAACGCTACATTCATACCTTCGGCTCGAAAGACGAGGTCGATCCGGTGCATTTCATGATCGGCACGGCCTCGGCCTGGGGCGGATTGCCTGATCAGGACGCCGTCTACGTGAATGTTCAGCCGGATCTGCCGGTGGGAGACTATGAATTGACCGTCAAGGACGTACCGGTCAA
This sequence comes from Thiocapsa marina 5811, assembly GCF_000223985.1. Taxonomy (GTDB): domain Bacteria; phylum Pseudomonadota; class Gammaproteobacteria; order Chromatiales; family Chromatiaceae; genus Thiocapsa; species Thiocapsa marina. The sequence goes on along the minus strand of NZ_AFWV01000006.1, from coordinate 222,292 downwards.
GGGCTTCTGGTCAATCAGTCTGTACAACGCCAAGGGCTATTTTCAAAAGAACGCGCGCAATGCCTATAGCCTGAACAACCTGACCGCGAAACCGAACAGCGACGGGTCATATACCATCCGCTTCGGCGGGTGCGGGGATGGGGTGGAGAACTGCCTGCCCATCATGGACGGCTGGAACTACGCGGTTCGCATGTATGAACCGGAACAATCCATCGTCGACGGCACCTGGACGTTCCCGGGGCCGCCCGTGGCGCGTGGCCAATGAAAGCAACCGATATGACCCGACACGACGACAGGAAACACTCCATGCCCCGAATTCCCATGACCTGCGGATTTGTGGTGGCCATGTCGCTGGCCGCGACAACACAGGCCGAGGTGTCGAAAGAGACGATTGAATCGCTTGGCGCACCCGACAGCGTCGAGACCTCGATCGGAGCCTTGGAGTTCAAGGACGGCGCTCCAAGCGCCGATACCGCGCAGAAGGTCTTCGATGCGCTCGACTTCACCCGCGCGCTCAACGTCTACAACAACAGCTTCCGCGGGGCGTCCGCGCTGGGGTTCCATAAGGGCTTTCAAAGCATCGGCGCGGACTACAACGACGTCGTCATCACGTCTGAGCTGCTGGATTCGACATCGCTGTTCCTGACCGGAAACGCCGACACTGTCTATTACCTCTCCGTGATCGACCTCTCGAAAGGGCCGATGGTCATCGAGCAGCCGTCTGACGGCGTCGGCACCATCAACGACATGTGGTTCTCGTGGATCATCGACGTCGGCGGCCCGGGACCGGATCGCGGCCGTGGCGGCAAGTATCTGATCGTCGGTCCCGACTACGACGGGCCGCTGCCCGAGGGTGGATACTTCGTTGCCCATTCCAAGACGAACCGGGTTCTTTACGCCTCGCGTGCCTATCTGGTCGATAACGATCCCAAGCCGGCGGTCGAGAACGTCAAGGCGAGCATGAAGATCTACCCTTTTACGCCGGGCGGTTACGGAACGAGCATCGCCGAAGCGCTGACCGGCGCGGTCCGCCTCGGGGCAGATCCGAAGATCCCCGAGACCACGTTCGTCGAGGCGAGCAACCTGTCGTTCAACACCATCCCGCCCAGCGATTTCGGGTTCTATGAGTGGATCAACGAGAACGTCCAGGCGGAGCCCGCCACCAGCTATGACGTGGAGCTCTCCGGGCAACTCGCCGCCATCGGCATCGTCAAGGGCAAGGAATTCGCGCCTGACGAGCGGATGAAGAAGATCCTCGCCGACGCCGCCGCGGTCGGCCAGGCGGCCGGGCGGGTGCTGAACTGGCGCCCCTACGGCGCCCATCCGGACTGGGCCTATTACGAGGGGTCGATGTGGGGCAACATGCTCTGGGAAGGCGGGGCCTTCTTCGAGACCCCGCCGCCCGCCTTCGAGGACGGCATGTTCAAGCCGCTGCCGCCGACCGGCGCACGCACGCTCGATTCGCGCACGGCCTTCTACTACGGCTACACCCTCGACAGCCCCGGCATGATCATGAACATCCCCGGCGTGGGATCGCAGTATCTGATGGGATTCCTGGATGCCGACGGCGAGGTGTTCGACGGCGCGAAGACCTACAAGGTGACGCTGCCGAAGGATATCCCGGCCAAGGCGTTCTGGTCCTTCACGCTCTACGACAATCAGACACGGTCGATGCTGCAGACGCTCCAGAAGTACCCGCGCGCCGGCTCCCAGAGCTACCCCTCGCCGGCGGCGAAGGCGGCCGAGGACGGCTCCACCACGATCTGGTTCAGTCCTGAACAACCCGACGGCGTGGATCGCGGCAACTGGATCCAGACCGATCCGGAAAAGGGCTGGTTCACGATCCTTCGGCTGTACAGCCCGCTTCCGTCGTTCTTCGACAAATCCTGGCGGCCGAGCGAGATCGAACCGGCGAACTAGGTCCCCGGTGGTCATCATGTTCGCTGAAAGGGTTGGCTTGTCGGCCCCATGCGAACGGTTCAGATCCAGCCCCGATTGATTGCTCGTCCGGTCGTGTCGGCACGATCGGGCGAGATCGTGCGCGGGTGGGCAACACGAGAAGCGAGCTTGGCAACGAGAACTGGGGTTTAGGGCCCACGGCGGTGGTCCTGCACTTGGAGCACGGCAGTCCTTGGGTGTACGGGATGCTGGTCAATAACATCTGGTCGCTCGACAACAGCAATGCCGATCCCGCCTACAACAACGGACTCATCCAGCCCTTTCTCAACTACAACCTCCCCGGTGGAACCTACATCAACACTGCCCCCATCATCACCGTGAATTGGGAGGCGGAAGGCGAGCAGTGGACCCTACCGGTGGGCGGGGGCCTCGGTCGGATCTTCCGCCTGGGCAAGCTACCCGTGAATGCCCAGCTTGGCGGCTACTACAACGTCGTCAAACCCATTGACGGCGCGGAGTGGCAGATTCGCCTCCAGATGCAGCTCATGTTTCCCAAATGAGCGGAGGGCCGGCAGTGGCGACCGACGCTCCGTGCCGGGTGCAGCCTGGCGATCGCGCAAGCGGACCCGCCCCAGCACGGTCCGCATGGACGTCCCCGAGGTTTGGGTCCAGGTGCCAAGCGACCCCCGGGTCTGCATCCGGGGTCAGCAGCACCGCGGGCCAACCGAATCCCCATGTCACCGCGACCATCCCCGAGGGCGCGACGCCCGATCCGTCGTCCACATGGACGGCGTCACGACGGGCCGTTCTGAAGCGGCCCCGCAAGCTTTACCGTCAACCCAATGAGAAACCAATCGGAGCTATCTGAGATGAAAATGAAAGAGACGATCACCGTTGCCGCTTCTGCCTTGGCCTTGATCCTGTCGACCGCTGTCGCTGCCGAGAGTGCGAAAGATCTCGAAAAGGCGCACGAGAAGGCAGAATCGGACCTGACGCTTGACCCCGCGCACGCGAAGGCGGAAGCCGATCTCAAGACGATGAGCGCAAAGGAAGAGAAGAAGCTCGATGCGGCCCATGAAAAGGCCGAAAAAGACCTGAAAGCGATGGACGAAAAGAAGTAGGCGCAGACGACGCCGCGACTCCGCCCGCCGGATCATTCGGTGGGGCGGAGTCCAGACACATGCGGATCAACCTATTACTCCATGCCCATTCGGCCACCGAGTCTACAGCCCTCTGATGCGCCAGGAACGTCAGCCGCATGCCGGATCCAGGGCTCGCGCCCGGACGTTCTCGCATTCATCGGAGGTTCACTCTACACCTATGAAACAGACGACATACACCCTCGCTGCCCTGGCGCAGGCAACCGCTCTGTGCGCCGGATCGCTGATCGCTATGCCCGCGGCGGCGGAGGTTGATCCCTTCGACGGGAATTGGCACTTCAGCGTCACCCCCTACCTTTGGCTGCCGAACGTCAACGGCAACTTGGACTATGACCTGCCGCCCCGCGTGTCGGACGCTCGGCAATCCGATGTCCGTCGCCTCGGCACGGAGATCGGACCCAACGACTATCTATCCAACCTACAATTCGCGTTGATGCTGAGCGGCGAGGCGCGCAAGGGGGCCTGGTCGGTCTTGACCGACATCATCTACCTGGACCTCGGCAATCAGGACTCCGACATCCGCACCTTCCGCGGACCTCGCGGCGAGCCCCTGCCCAACCTGTCTCATCAAGCCGAGACGAGCCTGAGTGCGACGGTATGGACCCTGGCCGGCGGCTATACCCTGTCCCGGGGCGCCTGGGGCAATGTCGATCTGCTCGCCGGTTTCCGCTATCTGGGCCTGGACACCGATTTGAAGTGGCAGCTCGCGGGGAGCGACGATCGGCTTGATCGCACCGGCAAGGTCTCCTCGAACAAGGATGAGTGGGACGGCATCCTGGGCGTCAAAGGCTAGATCCTGTTCGGGGACACGCATTGGTTCATGCCCTACTACTTGGATGCGGGCACCGGCTCGTCGAACCTGACCTGGCAGGCCGCCTTGGGCGCCGGTTATCGCTTCGATTGGGGCGACGTCACGCTCGCCCTGCGTTCGCTGTCCTATGAGTTCGACGAGAACGATGGGGACATCCGTTTTACCGGCCCCGTGCTCGGGGCGACCTTCCGTTGGTAGGGAGGCGCCACGACGACGCCCGCCAGTCACCGACACCTCGCCCGACAACCCAACCCCCGACTCGGAGACGATGATGACCACGAGAAGACATCTGCTTGCCGGCGCCGCCGCGCTGGCACCACTGGCTTTCGCCTTTCGGTCTGCGATGGCCGACGAGGGCGGGAGCGCGCAAGACACGACGGGCCATGGATCCGGCGAGAACGCGGATTTCCTGTTCGTTCAGAATGGAGGACGTGGTGCTGGTGCTCCAGGAGCCGGAGCTCGTCGGGGATGATCTGAGCTACCAAGTTCGGGTTCTGGAGGGTACGCTTCCCGCCGAAGCCGGACCGGCGTCGCTCTTCATCGACGTCATCGGCATGCCCCTCACCCCGGTGTCCTTTGCCGGCGCGCGTCGTCGCTCCTTCCGCCGCGCCGTGATCTATTGAGGCACGGCTATCAGGACCGGTCGACATCGCCTGACCGAGTCAAGGTTCAAACCCCAGTCAACTCAACCCAAGGTGCACCTCAGCAATGAATCAGAAGCAAACCCCCGCCCGTCAATCCGCACTGAGAACGGTCTGCTCGGTCGTGGCCTTGACCGCCTGTCTGGCATTCGGAAGCGCCCAAGCAGCAGACACCGGCCCGCGCGCCCACGCCGAAGGCAAGTACGACTCCGCCACCGCCACCTATGTGGTGGTCGCGGGCGACGACCTGTTCGCGATCAGCCAGCGTTTCAAGGTCTCGGTCGATGCACTCAAGGCTGCCAACAACCTGACCTCCGACGTCGTCAAGACCGGCGAGAAGCTGCGGATTGCATCTGGCGGTGCGCACGCGGCCGGCAAAGCCGACACGTCCGCGAGCCGGCATGCGTCGTCTAAGAAACCCGATTCCAAGATGACGTGCGAGGAGTTCCTCGGTCTGGACGAGAGCTTCCAGCCCGAGGCGGTGTCTTGGGCCGTCGCCTACAACGCCGCGGGCGAACCCGAGGCGGAGGCGGTGGACGTCGAGGGCATCGAGACGGTCGTCCCCTTCGTCGTCGAGGAATGCAAGAAGGCACCCAAGGAGACCTTCTGGCAAAAGGCCAAGGCGGAGATGAAGAAGCTCGAGGCGAAGATCTAAACCGTGTCCCGAGCGAGAATCGATGTTTCAGTGATCATTCACGCCGTGCCACGCACGGCCCCGGCGCTGGACCCGATTTAGGATGATGCCCGATCCGTGCTTGCGGATCGGGCGACCTGGACGGCGCCGGGTATTCCGCCCGGCAGGAATCGCTGACACATGAACCGAGTTTTGTCCAAGCTTAAAGAAGAGTTTTTGGCGATCCTGCCGCCGACGCTCTATTTCTTCGTCGCACTGCATCTGGTGGTCGTGATCCGCGTCTTGATGCTCGAGGGGACCGACATCCGGGCGACCACATCGGTCTCGATCGCGCTTGCGGCCCTCATCCTCGGCAAGGCCGTGCTGATTGCAGACTTGCTGCCCATCATCAATCGTTTCCCCGAGAAACCGCTGATCTACAACGTGCTTTGGAAGACGCTGCTGTATCAGATGGTCGCCGCGGCGGTGCACTATGCCGAGCGTCTCGTCGACTTCGCTCGCCAAGCAGGCGGTCTAGTCGCCGGCAACGAGAAACTGCTCGCCGAGATCGTCTGGCCGCATTTCTGGGCCATTCAAATCCTGCTGTTCCTGCTGATTCTGATGTACTGCACCCTGCATGAGCTGGTGCGCCTGATCGGCAAGGACAAGGCCAAACAGCTGTTCTTCGGGCCCTTGCCGTTGCGGCGATGATCACCTTCGTGGTCGCGCCGGCGAAGATTGTAGATCTCGTCGGCGCCCACGGCCTGGCTCCGCAGAGCATGAGCCGAGACACCTCCAGCGCGCTGGAGGCGTTGCATCGACCCGAACCGGCTTATTCGGCGAGCTAGCGCTCGGCTCGAGAAACCGCGAGACCATTCTCGGCGCTCAAGCGGCAACAGGTTCGAGCGCGGCAGAGTCGATGACAGGGTCGGATCTTTCCTTATCCCGCAAGCCCAGAGCATCCGGATCCCGCAAGGCCAGAGCATCCGGATTCACCATTCTTCGTTTTCGTGCTGGAAATCCGGCGACCTGGACGCACCATTGCTGGCGAGCCGGTGATCGGTGATCGACGATGGTTGCGTCCCGCCCGAGGGTGCGGGCCGCGTCCAAGATCTTCCGGGCTCGGCGGTGAGGCATCGAACGGTTCGGTTGACCCCTGAGCCTCGAGGAGTCGCCGCTTCGGCTGCACGTGTCTATGGAACCCGATCCGTCAACAACCGAGAGCGAGACTCACATGTCCCTTCAACCCGCTAGGGCCCACCAGGACGACGCCGCGCGCGCGGATCTGTCGGGTGACTTCCGGAGCATCCGCGCCTTGACCGAGCAGCTGTGCAAGCCGCTCGCAACCGAAGACTACATGCTCCAAACCCGGATCGAGACGAGCCCGCCGAAGTGGCACCTGGCTCATGTCTCCTGGTTCTACGAGACCTTCCTGCTGCGGCCCTTTCTGCCCGGATACCGGGTCTTCCACCCGAGGTTCGATTACCTCTTCAACAGCTATTACGAGCAAACCGGAAGCGGTTTCTGGCCGCGGCCCGAGCGTGGGCTCCTGTCCCGGCCGACGGTCGCCGAGGTTTACGACTACCGGCATCATGTCGACGAGGCGATGCTCAGGCTGATCGCCGACTGTTCAACGGCGGATTGGCCGACCGTCGTACAACGACTGCACATCGGCCTGAATCACGAGCAGCAGCACCAAGAGCTCCTGGTGACCGACATCAAGCAGAACTTTGCCTACAATCCGTTGCGCCCCGCCTATCGCGAGGACTTGCCGCACGCCCCGCCGAGCGATCCGGATCCGCTGCGCTGGGTCGGTTTCGAGGGCGGAGTGGTCGAGATCGGCGCGGATGCGCGAGGGTTCTCCTACGACAACGAAGGCCCCCGGCATCGCTGCTTTCTTGCGCCCTTTGCCCTCGGCGATCGGCCCGTGACCAACGGTGAATTCCGACAATTCATCGATGACGGCGGCTATCGCGATCCGGCCCTTTGGTTGTCCGATGGTTGGGCGACGGTCCGCAAGGAGGGCTGGCGCTCTCCGCTGTACTGGGAGGAGGTCGACGGCACCTGGCAGATCATGACGCTGGGCGGGATGCGCCCGTTGGATCCGGCGGAGCCGGTCTGTCATGTCAGCTACTACGAGGCCGACGCCTTCGCGACCTGGGCCGGCAAGCGCCTCCCGACCGAGGCGGAGTGGGAGCATGCCGCGCAGGAACACGCCGTCACGGGCAACTTCGTCGCCGATGGATCTCTCCATCCGCGTCCCGCCGTGCGCGGCGCCGAGGGGCAAGGGGGCGGGCTCAGGCAGCTCTTCGGCGATGTCTGGGAGTGGACGGCGTCCCCCTATCTGCCCTACCCGGGTTATCGTGCCGCGGCCGGTGCGCTGGGCGAATACAACGGCAAGTTCATGTGCAACCAGATGGTGCTGCGCGGCGGCTCCTGTGCCAGCTCGCAGGACCATCTACGGGCGACCTATCGCAATTTTTTCTATCCCCAAGAGCGCTGGCAGTTCAAGGGATTTCGACTCGCGGAGACGACACCATGACCCATTTCAGCGCCTTGCAACGCTCCGAGCGCGAGCTGTTCCCGCGGGAGACGGCGGACGGGGAGGCGGCGAGCGCACGCCGATCGCTTCAGACCCCCGGCTCGATCCGCTTCTTCGACTACCGCCCGACCCCGGCCGACGTGCGTGCCGAGGTGTTGGCAGGGTTGGGACGTCCGGTCAAGCGTCTGTCGCCGAAGCTCTTCTACGATCAGCGTGGCTCGCAGCTTTTCGATGCCATCACGGAGCTGCCCGAGTACTACCCGACGCGAACCGAGATCGGGATCCTACGGGAATACGGCTCCGAGATGGCCGATCTGCTCGGCCGGGACAACGTCCTGATCGAGCTCGGAAGCGGCAGCAGTCTTAAGATTCAAACCCTGCTCGCCGCGCTGCAGCCCAGCGTCTACATGCCCGTGGATATCTCCAAAGAGCATCTGCTGGAATCCGCGCATGCCCTGGCCGAGCGCTTCCCGGGTCTGTCGATCCGTGCCGCCTGCGCGGACTACTCAGCCCCCTTTAAACTCCCTTTGAAGGCGGACTGGACCGATCTGGCCGCCTTCTTTCCGGGGTCGAGTATCGGCAATTTCGATCCCGACGAGGCGCGGCGTCTTCTCGGGCGTGTCGCCGGCCTGCTCGGTGTCGGAGGGCGATTGCTGATCGGCGTCGACCTGCCGAAAGATCCGGCGATCTTGAACGCAGCCTACGACGACGCCCAAGGGATCACTGCGGCGTTCAACCTGAACCTACTGATCCGGATCAATCGCGAGCTTGACGGTCACTTCGACCCGGATGCCTTTTACCATCGGGCCTTTTTCAACACCGAGCGCAGTCGTGTGGAGATGCATCTGGTCAGCCGGGTCGAGCAGAAGGTCGAGGTTGCGGGAGAGCGCTTCGAGTTTCGTGCCGGCGAGACCATTCATACGGAAAATTCGTACAAATACGGAATCGACGCCTTCCATCGGCTCGCCGGGGAGGCCGGCTTCGTCGCCGAGAAGATCTGGACCGACGAGCAGGAGCTCTTCAGCGTGCACTGTCTGCGGGTCGTGGAGGAGCGCTCCGGCGATTGAGGTTGCCTCTCGAGATGCGGGGCCGCATCAGGCGCTTCGGCGTTGCATCTCGAGGGCTTGCGGGGTTGGATCGGGCCGAAACGCCGTGCGATCGCTCGATCGGCTACCTGACGATCGCACGTGTCGAAATGCGCCGAGAGGGTCCGGAGAGCACCGTACCCAAATCGGTCGAAATGAATTCGACTGAGGATCCGTCCGGACTGATGTAGACATCGTAGTAAAAGCCACCCGTGTACATCACGCGACCGCTGCAATCACCGTTGATCTGGTAGGTGCCCGTGAAGCGATAGGATTCTCCGGTATCGCTGTCGGTCGCCATGCCGACGATATTGCCTCGTCCGTCGTAGGTTTCCAGTCCGGAGGATCTGTAGGGCACGCCCTCCCAATACCCGTCTTCCCGATATTGATAGGTGCCGATCATGGACCGCGGTGAGCAGAACCAAACCGGTCTCTGAGACACAGCCATCTCGTCGAGCTGTTCCGTCTGTACAACGCGCTCCTGAGCCGGCGTCGCTTGCTCTACGCCCGTCACGTTTCGCCTTGCAAAGGTTTCGGCCGAATAGCTTGTGGCGACGAGTGCGGTACACGCCGCGAGGATCACATAAGACTCTTTCATCCTAATCACCCGAACATGTCATGAGATGCCGTGGGGGGATCGGCCGAAATAAACCGGCCGGCCGTCAATGGTGTAATGAGAATGCCCGATTGCGCTTATTGTCGCCGCGTCCGACCGAGACAAAAGTCGGGGGGGTCGACGACCTTCGGGTTGTAACACTCGGGGCCGGCGAGATCGGCATCGGCACGCTTCCAGTCGACGTCCCAGTCGCTCGAACGGCGGAAGCAAAGAGGGGACGGGCGATGCCCGCCGTCGGCTTGCAGGATTCCGCCGAGATTGTCCGGATGAAAGGTCGACGGCATGGTGAAGCGCACCCCGTAGCAGCCGCCTTGCGGGCAGTCCAGGTCGCGGCCGGCCCAGGAACAGATCGGCTCCGATTGCCCGCTCGCTCCGCCGAGGCATTCCGCATAGAGCTCGGGGTCGGAGTCGAGCAGGCTCTGCGAGCAACCACAGGAGCTTCCCGTCCAGGCGCAGAAGCTCTCCGGTTGGCAGGCGTCGGCGCCTGCACGCCGGTAGGCTTCCTCGAACTCGGGGAATTCCATTCCCAACTCAAGCGTTAAAGTCCCGTCCTTGGGGTCGTAGCGCTTGCGCCAGCCTTGGGGCCAAGCCCCTTCTTGAAAGGCGAGCAGTTGTGACTCGAGCCCGGTCCTGACCATGACGACGGATGCCTCGACGTCTGCCCGGTCGGCACCTTGGCCGACGTAGATCTGATAGGTCTGTCGCGTATCGGGCTTGGCGTAAACGAGGAATAAATAGTAATCGGCTCCGGGTTGGAACGTATTCAGATTCGCGGCCCCGGCCGCGCGTTGCGTGCCGGCATCCATCGTGGTGTCGAGGTAGTACAGGCCCTTGTTGGCGGTCAGGTTGTTTCGCTGCCACATACTCTGCTGCATCATTCGGATCTGCGCGCCCGGACGGTTCGCCGCGGCCTCCGAGCCGGTGATGAGCTGTCGATACATGGGGATCCCGTAGCAGAGTTGGTTGGCGCAGTCCTTGGCCCAATCCTGCGCGTTGCAGTCGCCTTCCGCGCGCCCGATGTCGGTCTGGTTGGCTGCGCAGCCGGGATAGATCACGCTGGTCACATGTTGGTAGGGGCTCGTCTTGGCGGTGCCGTCGGAGAGACACTGAACGGCCTCGACCGGTGCGCTGAAGAAGGGATCCAGGTTCACCGAAATGGTGTCGGCCAGCCCCGTCATCGAGCCGTCGTCGTCGTTGAGAACCGTCTGGCGATCGATGTCCGTGAAGTTGTCGAACATCCTATCGTTCCAATTGCAATAGGCGGACCGCGCAGAGGTCTTGTCCGTCTTGAAGGTGTCGGGTTGGAACAGCGGTTGGATCACGAAATGACGGATATCGACATTGTTGAAGTAGAGATCGTTGGAGTGGAATGCCGGGGGATAGTAAAACCCGTTGGGTTGTTTCCATCCGATCGCGGCATTCGGCAGATAACAGTCGCTTCCCGAGCCCGGGACACCGAGTGTGCGGCCATACATCCAGCCGCTGTCGACACAGCCGCTATGACCGCCGATGCTCGGGTCGGCGTTGGGGCTGCAGCCGCTCAAGGGCGTCGTCGTGATATCCAGATAGGCGTTGGATTCCTGCTGCGCCGGACCGTCGTAGATGTTGAACATGCGCTGCATGACGCCGAAGTTACTCAACGGCATGCTGATGCCCTGATCCCGAGACAGGCAGTAGTTGGACGCGATCCGGTTGTCGCAGGACGCGCCGTCGGGGTTGAATGGGCCGGCATGATCGGCGTAGGGGTTGTAGTGCAGCGGATCCTGCGCCTTGGTGGGCTGGGTATTGCCGATCAGCGCACTCTTGCGCAAAAGCATCCAATGGCCGCGAATCGCCGAAGAGCGCGTATAGTCGCCGCCCGTGACGAAGGTCAATCCGGCATTCTGCGTATCGGTCAGGACGCTGTCGGTCACGAGATACCATTGCGGGCGAAGCCAGATGGCGGCGAAATTGGTTTCGGCCCAATGAAACGAGGATGTATAGCGGTCAAGCACGGTCACTTGACAGTTGGTTTCGACATTGTCGTTGGCGCATTTCCTGACCCCGCTGCAATCGAGCGCGCCGGTCGCGGGATCCGCGACGACCGCGCCTGTCGCCGAGGCATCGCAAGTGGTCGCGAAGCGCTGTCCACCCGGATCCACCAGCGGATAGTAGTCATCCGCGATCGGGTTCTTGGTGGGCGGCACCGCCGGGTTGTCCAAGGGTTTGCCGAGATCCAGGAGGCGGGCGGGTGCCAATGGATTGGGTATGGAATGCAGCACGACATCGATGGGTGCGCCCTTCTGCGGTGCGGATACGGGAAAGCGCGGGCCATCGACGCCGAGGCAGGCCGTGGTGTCGCCGACGGTCTGAAACGAGGTCATCGCCGTCGAGCAGTGATTCCCGCGAAAGCGCATCAAGGGCGTCGTGCCCGCTTTGGCGATGCCGCTCTGCATCGAGGCATAGGATTCCCAGCGCATCTGTTGCGACATGCCGCTGTTGGCGCCCGGGACCAGCCAATAGCAGGCCCCGCAGGTCCCCGCGCCGACGGCCATGTTGCCCTGGAAATCGTTCCAGCCGTTCATGATCCAGAACACCGACGGGTGGTCGAAGTCCGAGTGGTAGGGAAAGACCTCCCCGCCGCGATAATCCGGCTGCTGGTCGATCTCCGGCGTTAATTCCGGGGAGGCGAGGATGCCGGGAACACGGCGTGGATTCTCCGCATTGTCCACCGCCGCTCGCGCCGAGATCCCGATGTTGGCGTAGAGCCGGTTGTCGGTCTCGGTCCCCTCCTCGAGGTAATAGCCGTGACCGATGGAGCGGTAGCCCACGTTGCGCGCCAAGGTGAGGTTTTGGGTGGCGTGCAGCACCGCCCAACGCGTCATGGAGTCGTGGATCGAGCTGTCCTTCACGAAGCTGTCGTCAGGGAGCAACCGCGCCATGTGAAAATGAACCGGGTAGTGCCCCATGCGGCCGCCTTGACCGAGCTGACCAAACTCGACGCCCTGAACCTGAACCTGCTCGACACCCTGGCGCACGATCGTGTGACCGCCGAAATAATACGGGTGCTGCTCGCCGGGCTGCTCGGTGGAATCCACCAACACCGAGGGGTCCGGAAAGGGTTCGCCGAGGGCGTCGCCGGCGGACAGGATGCGGATGCTGCGGCTGAGCAAGGCGACGGCGGCCCGGGTATCCGCAGCCGGCTCACCCTCGACCTTGATGGCGAGATCCAGACGGCTGATCCCGGGATGCGACGCCTCGCCGAGATCGTAGAGGGTTCCGCGATGGAAGTGCCGAACGCAGGGCGCGGGTTTGTCTTGATCGAGACAGTCGTTGCGCACCCGGATGGTCCGGGCATCGATGATCTGCGCGATCTCGAGCGTCTCGGAGTGGCCCGGCATGTAGTCCGTCGTCGTGACCACAAGGCGGTCGCCGACCTGCCAATCGACGGGTCGATCGAGGTGCACCAGATCTTCTCCGGGATCCAAACCGTGATCGCCGGTATCGGCCGGATCGGTGGAGAGCCGGACCCAACTGGTGCCCGAATCCTCGGGTGCCATGGTCGCGTCGTCGCTCGCCCCTTTGTCCCCGAACAGCTTCAGTGTTCCGCCGTAGGAGACCGCAAGCACCTTGTAGCCGAAGAAGCCGGCGGTGCCCTCGGCATCCGTCCCGCCGTCGTAGGGCAAGGGATGGTAGCGATAGAAGTAGTCGCGCACGCCGCCGGGAAGATCACGCTTCTGCTCGTCGGAGCCATCCCAAATGTCGCTCGGGACGCCGCAAGGTCCGACCCCGGGCGTCACGGGCGTCTTGCAGGTAATGCCGACACCGCCCCCGCCCATGGCATGCCCGAAGGGCGCGGCCCCCTGATCACGGCCGTACAGATAGATGGTCAAGCGTCCGCCTTGGCTGCCGATACGCTCGCCGGCGCCCGGACCGCCGGCGATGAGCGCGCCGGTGTTCTCGACCAAGATGGATCGCGCCCAGAAATCGACGACCGAGTCGGCGAACCGCAGGGTCCCGCCGCTGTGGATGTTGACATCCCGATAGCGATAGATCCCGGGGCCGACGCGACAGGGCCCCGTCACCTCCAGGTCCTCGCCTTCGCCCGGACCCAGGTCGCCCGACGTACAGACCGCCGCGACGGCATCTTGACCGTGACCGGGACCGAACAATCCGAGAAGGATGAGGCCGGCGAGAATACCGATCCGCTCGGAGCGTCGCGTTCTCGTCATCATCGGGCGTCGTCGCGCGTCCTGCGGGCGTTCTTCGAGGCCACAAGCTCTCTTTGTTTCCCTCGGTGGGGCCGCGTCGCTCATCGTCGGTCTCCTGGTCTGCGCGACGTGGACTGCATCCGGAAGACACGCACGCGATACTTCAAAGTAGCTCAATATCGCTGCTGCGGCCGACAATCGTGCGTCCGAGAGACCGCGGAGCCTCCGGCCGAGCCGCAGGGATCAGTCGGGCGTGGCGAGTGCCGGGCTGCGGCTGAGGGATCGGAGGGCGTCGGCGATGTCTCGGCTCAAGGTCGTCAGGGCGCGGCTGTGAGCGGCTGCGAGCGCCTCGAAGCCGGCACCGGAGACCGGCTCGCGAACGCTGGTTCGGCCCGACTGCGTCTTGCCGTCCTCTTTGCGGCGGACGCTCCAAACGGCGGAGAGAGCGGCCGCCGAACCCGGTGCCGACTCGAACGTCTGCACCTCGATCGCGACGCGATAGTCCGCGTTCGCAGACGTGACCTGTGGAAACAGCGTCACCTGCTGGGTGCCGAGCAGGGCGATCAGGTTTGCGGCGACCACGCCGGCGATGGCATCGCTCAACGGCGAGGCCCAGCGGCTTGTCTCGTCGACGGCCACCCGATTGGGGCCTTCGGTCACCACGATCTGGGGCCGGTCGACTTGTGCGGGGATCGAGACGGGTCCGACCGACACCGACATCGCGTCCGTTACGCCGGTCGGCGTCAGCGTGCTGCTCAGGGTGTAGAAGCGTGTCGGCGCCGACGCACAGCCTGTCGCCAGGGCGCAGAGCACGAGGATGAGGATCTTGGAGCGGTGCAGCGCTGTGTCGGGGCTCATGGTGGTCGTCACTCCTTGCCCTTGCCGCGGATCAGGGCGGACGGGTTGCGTTCCAGATAGTCGGCCAGCACGCGAACGGAGCGCGCGGCTCGCACGATCTCCTGCATCGCATCGCGAAATTCCTGTTGGCCCGGGGCGTCTGTTCCCAACAGTGTTTGATTCGTGTTTTTGAGAACCCGATCGGCCGTCGTCATGGCGCTGCGCATGGCGCCGAGTGCCTGGTCGAGCTCGGGCAGTGTCTTGGTGTCGACGCCCTTGAGCAGCCGGTCGAATGTCTTGATCGCCCCGTCGAGATCCACCGCGATGCCTTCGAGCGGCATCTTCTCGACCGTGGCGAGGATCGCGTGGACCTGCTCCAGGATGCCGGTCACCTTGGACTCCAGGTCTTCCAGCCCACTCTGCGTTACGGGGAGCACCAGTGGGTCTTGGCTCCAATCGATCTTGACCTTGGGTGCCTTGGGGTCGTAGTCGAACGCGATATAGCGCTCGCCGGTGAGAAGATTGCCCGTGCGGACCTCGGCGCGCAGACCCAGGTCGTCAAACTGATGCCGGATCAGCGCGAGCCGTTCGGCTTGATTTTCGTGTAACAGGGCTGTGGCAAGGGCGGTCTGTTCCGGGATGACTCGGGCGATCAAGCGCTCGGGGAAAAAGCTGATGAGGACGCGCGGGCGAAACGCGCGGGTCTCGGGATCCAGGGTTAGATCGACCCCGGCGATCTCCCCCGCGGTTAGGCCCAAGAGCTTTACGGGCGACCCCACGCTCAGCCCTTGCATCGAATCTGTGTAGAGGATGAAACGCCGCGCGACGGGGTCGGGCTGCTTCATCGCGCTGGTTTGGTCTTTATAGAGGGTGAAGGTCGCACCTTCGGCCGAAGGTGCTTCCGTCGACGCGAAGGACGGCAGGTCAAAGGCCACGCCACCGGCCAAAATGGAGACCAGCGACTGGGTGCGGACGGCGAGCCCCTCCGCATTGAGTGAAACGTCGATGCCGCTCGCGTCCCAAAAGCGTGTCTCGGGCGTGACGTACTGATCGTAAGGGGCGTTGACGAAGACGGTCACGTCGATCCCGCTTCCGCCTGCGGCGAGTGCGTAGCTCAAGACCTCGCCGGCCCTGAGTCGACGGAAGTACAGCGGTGCGCCGGTACCCAGGGAACCGAGATCGGGCGCCGTGAGGACGAAGCGTTTGCCCGGTTGGTCCGTAATCGGCGGCGGTGTGTCGAGTCCGACAAAGGCGCGCTCCTCCTTCGTCGATTGACCCGGTTGCAGGCCGATGAAGTTTCCCGAGATCAGTGTGCCGAGACCGGTCACGCCGCTCAATGTGATCCGCGGCTCGACGATCCAGAGTCGAGTGTCTTCGACGAAGAGCCCGGCGGCGCTGCGGTCCATCTTGGCGGTGATCTTGACCTTCGAGAATCCGTCCGCGAGCTCGACCGCCGTGACCTGCCCGATATCGACGTCCTTATACTTGACGACGGTTTTTCCGGCCTGAACCCCGCTGGCCTGCTTGAACAGGATCGTGATGGTCGGCCCTTCGGTCATGATGCGCTGCACGCCGATCCCGATGGCCACCGCGGCGGCGAGGATCGGAATAAACCAAATGAACGACGGGCCTCGACGCCGCGGAGGGTCGAGGCTGGCTTGCGGGAGCGCATCGATGGCAATCGGGTCAGGCACGTTTGATATCCACTGGATCACGATCCCAGAGTAGTCTGGGATCCAAGGATTCGGCCGCCAGCATGGTCAGCACCACGACGGAGGCGAAAAAGAGGACGCCCATTCCGGGCTCGACCGACATGAGCGGGTCGAGCTGCACCAGGGCGACGGTAAAGGTAGCGACGAAGACGTCCAGCATGGACCAAGGCCCGACCGCCCTGACGGCACGATGGAGCCGCATACGCCGGCGTTCACCGCCGCGCGTGCGGCGCTGGATCGAGATGAGAAGCCAGGCGAGGGCGATCAGCTTTCCCAGCGGGATCATGAAGCTTGCCACGAGCACGATCAGGGCCAAGGGCCAAGAGCCCGTGGTGAACAGAAACACGACGCCGCCGAGAATGGTATCGGGCGTGGAGGATCCGAACGCGTTGGTCACCATCACCGGCAGGGCATTGGCGGGCAGGAAACAGACCGCCGCGGCGACCGCCAGAGCCCAGGTGCTCTGAAGGGAGTTGGGGTGCCGCCCATGGAGCTTGGAACCGCAACGTCGGCAGAAGCCCGCCTCGCCGGGACCGGCCGGGCGCGACAGCAGCCCGCAGGTGCCGCAGGCAACCAGACCCAGCCGGGCTGCGGTTAGGGGCGTCGTGCTCATGCGTTCGGATCACCGTCCGGCACCGCCGCGATGCCCTTACCCCGATGATGCAAGGCGGCCGGGTTGACCCAGGCAATTCGATGCCAGACGGCTTCGGGATCGAATTGAACCGCGAGGGTCGCCAGCAGCACCAGCAGGGCTCCGGTGGAGAACAGCCCGATTCCGGGCTCGACCGTCGCCAGATCGGCGATCTTGACCAGGGCGACCAGGATCCCGAGCAACATGACCTCGGGCAACGACCACGCCTTTGCGTGTTCCGCAAGACGCAGCAGCGGACCGACCCAGGCGGGGGCCGGTGCGCGGCGTGCCGCCACCAGAAGCGTACACATCAAGACGAGATAGATTGTCGGGGCCACTGCAGTGCAGAACGCCACGAGCGTGGCCGTGATGGGTTGGCCCTGTCTCCACATCACTTCGGCCCCGCCCAGGATGGTCGTTTCTGCGAAACGCCCGACCACCGAGAGTGTCATCAGCGGCATCGCGTTCGCGACGACCAAGGTGATCGCGGCAGCCAGGGCAAGCGCGAGGGGACGCTCGATGGGGTCGGCCGGCGTCGTGGCAACGATCTCGCCGCACCTGGGGCAGCGCGCCCGACCCTTCGGCGGGATCGGCGGCAGGTGTTGAAGCAGGTCGCAGCCGGGACAGGCGACCACATCGGCCATCGAGAGGGGCGAGGGTGGGATGGTCGGCGACATCGGATGAACGGCTAGGGATCCCGGGATCGATGGAAAGGAGTGTTCGGGCTGTCGTCGTGCAGAAAGCCCGGCAGTCGTCGAGCGGCATTGTACCGGCGCGGAATGCCGCCGGGTATTGACCTGCTGAGGATACAGCTTGGCGGCGGCCTGCGCTTGACATGATGCGACATCCGTCGCGTCATGGCTGGCCGATGCCTGGACCCCTGCCAATGACTCCGGCACTGTCGCGCTTGTCGCGAAATGACATGCAAGGTCCCGAATGACCGCACACAATCGTAGAAACGCTTCTATTTGCGAGCGCCGCTGGCATTCCGGGTCGTGAAGACGCGGCGATTCAGCATCCCAAGCGATTGGCGACCAATCGTTTCGTACCACGGAGATGGGCCGATGAGCAGACAGACGGAACACAGGCGGAGAGGATCAAGATGGTGACGGAGGCCCGATGAGCGTCGATAGGGCCCGACATTATCAACCGAGAAGACAATCTGCCATGCCTGAGATTACGCGATTCGCGACCGAAACCAGAGGGAATGGCCGGGATGCCCCGGGGATGACATGGACCGACATCGACATCTCCGACGAGCGGGAACGTGATTGGCTGAGGTCATGGGCGCAACTCGGCGAAGACACCAAGAGCCTCTTGCTCGGCCCTGTTCGATTCAGTCACAGCGAGCCCGTCCATGAAGGCGTGCTCTTGAGCCTCAAGGCCGTGCGTGGCGATAAAGCGGATGGCTTCGACCAACCGACCGATTTCAGGCTGCTGATCGGGAAGACGGACGCTGTCACCGTGCGATCCGGCAGCGCCGCGCCCGTCGATGAGTTGCGCCGGTATCTTCGTTCGAACAGCAGCCTCAAGACACCGGTCGACCTGCTCGCGTTCATGATCTCGGGCATGACCAAGCGTCTGGAGACCGTCATTTTCGATCTGACAATGGCGACCGACGCCCTCGAAGATCAACTGCTTGACGTTGGGACCGCGCCGCCGCCGGAGGCTCTCATCGGCCTGCAGCAGCGTGTCTTTCGGGCACGTCGGCAGATCAAGACCGTTCAGCAGGTGCTCTCGCCCATTGCGACCGATCCGGCCGTGGCGTTGGCCTCCCGCGATCGCGAGACACTGGCTCGGTCATCCAATCACGTGAACCGCTATATCGAAGCGCTTGACGATTGCAGGACCCGTCTTCGGATGCTCGAGGATCAGATCGAGGCGCAGCGCGCCGAGAGCATGACTCGCTCGAGCCTCGAACTCACCGTCGTCGCGACGGTCTTCCTGCCGCTGACCTTCATCACGGGACTCCTCGGGATGAACGTCGCCGGCATCCCCGACGAGCATGATCCCTGGGGATTCTGGTTCGTGACGAGCCTGTCGCTTCTGGTTGCGCTCTTGGCTTGGTTGGTGCTCCGGCGTCGCATGCATGACAAGCGGCGCTGAATAATTCCGGGGTTCCTTGCCTCCATCAACAATATCTGTTCCCTAACCAGGGATCAGCATGGCGGCTGCGACAACAACGGTCCGATCCAGCCCTTTCTCAACAACAACGTCAAGAGCGGGTTCTATCTGAAATCCGGTCTGCGGAGTTGGACCCTGTTCGATCACCACCGAGATTTATCGACGCTCGCCGACAGATTCCAGACCGATCGATTCGGCGGCAAGTTCGACGTCGGTGGCCACGGCGCGACCCTGACACTCGCCGATACGGACACGGGCAGCGGGGCCGACTCCTCCCGGGCGTTTGCCCTCAAGGGATGTAACCCGGGGCGTTGGGACCGAGGTTCTTCTCGTCCTCGAGGGCGGCGTCGCGCGGGTCGAAAACGGCGTCCGGTGCTCCGCCGTCGTCCGTAATCCCGTCACCCAGATCCTGGACATTGTCGATGCCCGGGTAGGTTTGGCCTTGCGGGTTCTCGTCGATAAACTGGCGGACATCCACATCGATCCCGTCGGAGATGACCTCCTGGTCAGCAGGGGCGGCAAGCGCGATCGCCATCAGCAGTGGGCCGACGGTCACGACTGGCAGGTTCTTAAAGCTCAATTGTTATCCCTCGTGGATGGAACATTCCAAGGGCGGAGATCGATTCCAATCTTAACGGTATACGATCGGTTGCGTTCGGTAATCGGCTTGGCAGGGCTCGCTCCCCCGGCAATGGCGGCGACAGGATTCGGGATATCCGGCGTCGGCGACTGCGGTGCTTCTCAGCTCCAGCTTCAGACCCTCTGCCCGGTTTACCGGACGGTCGCGGCGATGGTCTCGCGGGACTTCGACCTGATCACGGAAGCCTTGACCCATTCGGCGTCGAGGACCTGGGCCTCTTGAATGTGTTTTTCGTTCACTGCGGCCCTCTCGCAAAAAATGCAGTCGGCCAGACGGCGCGACGCCGACCTCGTCGTCCATCGTATCTCGCCCACACACGCTCGACCACATCACCGTGCATTTGAAGCCACGGCCGCGTAGCGTAGACTATCCTTCCCGATGGCTACGCGATGATTTCCACGAACGTCTGATGCAAGTGGACTACGCCCCGCTGTCCTACATGTCGAGCGATCTGCCCTTGGTCATGGAAGGCTCGCTGCGCATCGCGCCCTTTCTGCAGGTACCAAACCTGCTCGTCGAGTTTGGCCTGGACCCGGCGTCGATCACCGCCGAGGCTGGTCTGGATATCGGCCTGTTCGACGACCCGGAGCAGGGCATTCCGCTCGCCGCTGCCGGCCGACTCCTCGCGCTCGCCGCCGAGCGAAGCGGTTGCCCCAGCTTCGGGCACCGACTGGGAGAGCAGGTCGGCCTCGACGCATTGGGTCGGATCGGACAGCTTGCCAAGAGCGCGCCCGACGTCTCCACCGCCCTGCACCAGGTCGTCCTCTATTTGCATTTGCACGATCGCGGGGCCGTCCCCGCGCTCTGGATCTCCGCGGACCGGGTGGTGATGGCCTATGTCGTCTATCAGGCGGAGGTTCCTGGTATCGAGCACATTTACGACGGTGCGGTCGCGATCACCTTCAACATCGTCAAGTTGCTCTGCGGCGCCGGGTTCGAGCCCATCGAAGTCCGCCTCAGCCGGCCTCGCCCCGCCGATGTCGAGCCCTACCGGCGCTTCTATCGCTCCCGCATCAGCTTCGGCGCCGAGCACTCCGCCGTGGTGTTTTCCGCCGATTGGTTGAAACGTCCGCTCGACGGCGCCGATGGGGTGCTGCATAAACAGCTCTTGCAGATCATTGAATTCGCCGACGTGCGTGGGGAGGAGAACCTCGTCGCGAACCTGCGCCGAGTGATACGGTGCATCTTGGTCCAGGGTGTCGCTCCCGAGGACACCTCGCTGGCCCATATCGCACGCCTGTTTTCACTGCATCGGCGCACCCTGAATCGGCGGCTGCAGTCGCTCGGTACGACCTTCAAGACATTGATTGACGAGGCCCGTTACGACGTTGCCCGGCAGCTTTTGCGCGATACCAGCCTACCCGTGGTCGACATCGCCGCCTCGCTCGACTATGCCGACGCCGCTGCCTTCTCGCGCGCCTTCAAGCGCTGGTCCGGTGTCTCGCCCGGCGCTTGGCGTCGATCGCTGCCGCCGCCGTAGAAGATCGCATCCCCCGCGACGGCGAAGACTGTCGCGAAATGTCAATGTCCGACTGCGGCGCATCTGCACAATTGCCGCATCGATACCGATCCGATGTCAACGGCGCCCGGACCTTATACCTCGCGTGGGCATCGGCTGCCGCCGCGGGCCCGATACGCGCCGCGCCGCCCCGCCGTCCGCTTCCAACTCGACAACGGAGAACGACATGACCACCAGACGTGAACTGATCGCCGGTGCGGCTCTCGCACCCATGGCCCTGGCTTTGAACCAGAGCGTTGCGGCAGAGCATCACCCGAAGGGCGACAAAAACGAGGATGCCCCGCAATTTCTGTTCGTGCAAAGCGCCGAGGGCGTCACCTTTTCCGACGGGCGCCTTACCCTGACCGGCGTGAGTCCGATCACGGTGCTGTTCTCGGACCGTCCGGATCGGCTCGCCGGCCATATGACCACCGCCAGCTTCGTTCCCTTCTGGGACGAGGGCGACAATAGCTTCGCGTCCGATCCGCCCAATGCCAACCTATCGGTACTGGACGGTGACGCTATGCAGGACATCGTTGTCGAGCTGCGCAGCCCGCGACTGACCGGCAGCGACCTCAGTTACGAGGTCTCGGTGCTGGAAGGCGAGCTGCCGGCCGTCGGCGGTCCAGCCTCGCTCTTCATTGACATCATCGGTCGGCCGCTCACGCCGATCTCTTTTGCTGGTGCCAACCGGCGTATGTGGCGGCGTAGGGCCTTTTACCGATAGGGCCGCAGACGCGGGCGCGCTGATTGCGCCTTGAATACACGAGGCGCCGGTTGCCGCGCGATTGAGCGACGGCTTTCCGAAGCCCGACACCATCGAGACGATCTACGGCAGCCTGGATCGACAGGCGCAAGGAACCGTTGGTCGTCGATGTTCAGCCCATGGCCCCGGGGCTGATCGATGACGTTTGGTACAGGTGGGTGGCCGATATCGGCATCGCCTCCACCGTCGATACGGTCCCTTGGAGCCCTGGTTCGACCAGACCCGGCGACCGAGCGAGATCCAATTGCAGCTCCAGGTCTAACGCCTAGCAACCCGGTCGCTCGCCCACGCCGCGAGCGATTTGAGCCTTCCAACGTCCAACCCACCACTGGAGACAACGCCACAATGGCTGTCAACCTCTCGGAACCAGCGTCGCCCCCATGGCGGCGACTCGCCGCAGCCCTAGTGGTCGCGGTCTTTCTCTGCTCCGGCGCCCTTCAAGCCGCCGACAATGGCCCACGCAATCACGCAGAAGGCGCATTCGATGCCGCTACCGGTCGCTATGAGGTGGCCAAGGGCGACGATCTCGCGGGAATCGCCGCACGTTTCGGTGTCCCGGTCGCGGACATCAAGGAAGCCAACAAGCTCGACTCGGACCTGATCAATATCGGTCAGGAACTGGTGCTGAGCACCAGCGCCACCGCGACCGAAGGCGCGGCGAAAGGCGCCCTCCAGGACAGCGCCCAGGCACCCCCCCAGGTCACAGGCGTCCTCGGCTCGCCCAGCGCGACCACCACCATCTCAGGCAACCAATTGCCCGCGCCCCAGCCTGCCTTTGGCGGTGTGATCAAGGACGACGCGCTCCAATCCAAGCAATGGTGGGCGCCGCGCATCGTGCCGCCCAAGGATGCGCCAAACATCCTGCTGATCCTGACCGACGACGCGGGCTTCGGCGTGCCTAGCACCTTTGGTGGCGTCATCCCGACACCGTCGATGGACCGCATCGCGGAGAACGGGCTGCGCTACAACCGGATCTTCTCCACATCGCTCTGTTCGCCGACCCGCGCCGCGCTCATCACCGGGCGCAACCACCACTCGGTGGGCTTCGGCGTCATCGCCGAACAGGCGACCGGATTCCCCGGCTACAACAGCGTCATCGGCGCGGACAACGCGACCATCGGACGCATCCTGCGCGACAACGGCTATGCGACCAGCTGGTTCGGCAAGAACCACAACACGCCGACCTACGAGGCCAGCCAAGCCGGGCCGTTCAACCAGTGGCCGACCGGCATGGGCTTCGACTACTTCTATGGCTTCGTCGGCGGCGACGCCAACCAATGGGGACCGAACCTGTTCCGCAACACCACGCAGATCTATCCCTGGATCGGTCACGAGGGCACCCTGAAGATGGATCGGTCCGACCCGAAGGCGGCGATCTGGCCCGTCACCGGCGAGGAGCCAAGCTGGAACCTGATCACTGCCATGGCCGACGACGCCATCTCCTGGATGGATCGGATTCACCAGACCGACCCCACACAGCCGATCTTCCTCCACTACTGCCCCGGCGCCTCGCACGCGCCGCACCACCCGACTAAAGAATGGGTGGACAAGATCAGCGCGATGCATCTCTTCGACGACGGCTACGAGAAACTGCGCGAGCGGATCTTCGAGAATCAAAAGAAACTCGGCGTCATTCCGCCGGATCAGGAACTCACGCCCTGGCCGAAGGACATCCTGACGCCCTGGGACGAGCTCTCGGACGATGCGAAGAAGCTCTTTATCCGCCAGGCCGAGGTGTTTGCCGCCTTTGTTGCCTACAGCGACTATGAGATCGGTCGCGTGATCCAGCATTTCGAGGACCTGGGCAGGCTGGACAACACGCTCGTCATCTACCAGAACGGCGACAACGGCACCAGCGCCGAGGGCGGGCCGGAAGGTACCTTCAGCGAGGTTGCATTCTTCAATGGCGTGAAGCCGCCGGTGGACGTACAGATGAAGTTCTACGAGGCATGGGGGACGGAACTCGCCTACAACCACATGTCGGCCGGCTGGTCCTGGGCCTTCGACACGCCGTTCGACTGGTTCAAGCAAAACGCCTCCCGGCTCGGCGGCATCAACCAGAACATGGTCATTCAGTGGCCGGCGCGTATCAAAGACAAGGGCGCCCTGCGCGAGCAGTTCATGCATGTCATCGACCACGTGCCGACGATCCTGGAGGTCACCGGCATCGCGGCCCCCGAGGTCGTGGACGGCATCAAGCAGCGGCCCATCGAAGGCACCAGCTACGCCTACACCTTCGACGCGGAGAATGCCAAGGCCCCGTCCCGGCACACCACCCAGTATTTCGAGATGATGGGCCAGTGGGCGATCTACCATGACGGCTGGCTGATGAGCACCAAGGTGGACCGCGCGCCTTGGGATGCCTTCTCCTCAGCCAACCCGGACCCGCTGAACAACCAGGTGTTCCAGCTCTACGACCTAACCACCAGTTGGAACCAGTCCGACGACATCGCCGCGCAGCATCCGGAGAAGGTGACGGAAATGCGCGCGATGTTCCTCGCGGAGGCGAAGAAGTATCAGGTGCTGCCGCTGGATGCCTCGGTGGGCGCCCGCGTGGCCGCCCCACGTCCGAGCCTCACCGCCGGCCGCAACGAGTATGTCTACACCTCGCCGATGACCGGTCTGCCGCAGGGCGATGCGCCTTATCTGCTCAACACCTCCTATACCGTCACCGCGGACATCACCGTTCCCGAGGGTGGTGCCGAGGGCATGATCGTGACCTCGGGCGGGCGGTTCGCTGGATTCGGCTTCTACCTGCTCGAAGGCAAGCCGGTCTTCCTGTGGAACCTGCTCGATCTGGAGCGCATCAAGTGGGAAGGACCGGAGGCCCTGGCGCCCGGCAAACACAACATCGAGTTCGACTTCACCTATGACGGCCTCGGCGCGGAAACAATGGCCTTCAACAACTTCAGCGGCATTGGACGCTCGGGCACCGGCACGCTGAAGGTCGACGGCAAGGAGGTCCAGACCATCAAGATGGAGAAGACCATCCCGATCATCCTGCAGTGGGACGAGAGCTTCGACGTCGGCTCCGACACCATCACGGGCGTCAACGATGCGGACTACCTGCCGCCGTTCCCGCTCACCGCGGGGTTGGACAAGCTGACGATCAAGGTTGATCGGCCGGTGCTGTCGCCGGAGGAGATCAGGAAGCTGGAAGCAGGTTTGCAGAAGGTGGAAGCCGGCCGCGAATAGGCGAGCCACTGAGCCAGTCGTGAAACCCCGTGGGCCGCTGTCAAAAGGGCGCGACCCACGGTATTCTCAATCCAAGCAGTTTGAAGCGATGCGACTGGATGTCGCTTCAAACGCCTTTCATAAACCAGGCGACCCTGCCTTTCCATCGACCGCGACCTTAACCTTGAGGCACAAGAACCAAGATGACGTTTTGGCCCCGTAACCGTGACCTAGAATCCACACGTCAATCCACGAGCCGGCATGCGCTCGCGGTTGCCACTGCGCTCAGCCTGACATCGGGACTTGCGCTCGCCGTGCAAGACTCCGACCTTCGCCTCGACAGCACCGGCGACCTCTACGCGGTCTGCTCGGTGCCCGCGAGCGCCGCGGAGTATCCGGTCACCCGCCAGGCATGCCGGTCCTTTATCGAGGGTGTGGCCCAATACCATGACCTCGTCAGCAAAGGTCGGATGAAGCGTCTGTATTGCACGCCCAAAGGCAGCACCGTCGACAACGGTGTACAAGTCTTCAACGCCTGGGCTGCGGCCAACGCCAGCGATACGACACTGATGGGCGAGGAACCGGCGGTGGGTCTGATCCGCGCGCTCGCCGCCAAGTATCCCTGCAAGGGCTGACGCACTGACCTAATCACCCGATTGCTCGCCGCGGCCTTGCCGCCGAGCTCGGTTACTTGATGGAGTTTCCACGATGACAACCCATTCCAGAAAACATCTCGTCATTCCTGCCCTATTGGTCACCGCCTTCGCCCTGGGCGGCTGCGGTACGACCACCGGAACCCGCACCGCGAGCGGCGCACTCATGGGCGCGGCCACGGGTGCCGCCATCGGTTCGCTGACCGCCGAGGCCGGCGCCGGCGCTCTGATCGGTGTCGGCGTGGGCGCCCTGGGCGGCTATCTCTACGATCAGCATCTCAAGGGCCATCTGGACTAAGGCGATTTCTGTCGACTTTCATACCGTATTCAGGGACGAGTCCATGCCCGCAAACCCACCAGCGGAGAAGCAATGAAAAGGCGGCTGGCGCCCTTTTTGTCGGTGCTCGTGCTTGTCCTCGGCGCGTCTGCGGGGTCGTCCTATGCCCGGGAGACGGCAGCGTCTGAACTAGCGTCCGGGGCGCCGACCGTGGCAGCCGAATCCGGATTCGACACCCTGATGGGCCGATGGGTGCGGCCCGACGGCGGCTACCTGATCACGATCCAGGGCGTCGACGCCGACGGCAGGCTCGACGCCGCCTACCGGAATCCGAATCCGCTCCCCTTCGCTAAGGCGCAGGCGTCGCGCATCGGCAACGCGATCAAGGTCTTCCTAGAGCTGCGCGCAGGCGGCTACAACGGGTCCACCTACAGCCTTTCCTACGACCCCGCGAACGACGTCCTTCACGGCGTCTACTACCAGGCGGCCGCTCAGCAACAGTACGATGTCTATTTTGAACGCGCTGAACCGCGCTAAACCGCGTCCAGAGCGAGATGCTCACTTTCGCGTGAGTTCGACGTTGGGTGCATCCACCGGTCTTAGCGGAGACGCGGTTTAGAAAATTACATTTTTTAATACCTTAAGCTGCGCCGGCTCCGACAATGATCGGAGCCGGCGCGGCCAAGCCAATTCAACAAACGACGCATACCGCGCCGGGCGCGGTTTAGCTCCTGCGATCGTTGATTCTGCCGGGAGCTTGACGGGCAACCCATGCCTATCGAGTGGCAGATGAATGCGCATAGCGGGCGTTCATGATTCCTTTGGAGTAAGCACGGTAGGAAGAAGGCCCAATCGCCCGCGTGTGGGCAACTTTCGAACAACAGGAGAGAGAAAATGAAAATCACCGGATTGTTCTTTCCGGCGCGCAGAGGTGCAATGAAATGAAGACATCGAGAATCCTTGCGAAGCGCTCCGTGCGGAGCTTGCCCGCTATGGCGTTGTCCATGATCGTCTCATTGGGCATCTCCATGGGTGCGAGTGCCGATGAAGCAGATGCCAAGCGGCTGCTGAAGGCCATGTCCGATTACTTGGCAGCGCAGCAGGCCCTCTCATTCGAGTACGACGCCATCCTGGAGGTCATTACCGAGGACCAACAGAAGCTCGCCCTGGCAAGTTCGGGCACGCTGATCCTCAATCGGCCCGACAAGATCCTCGCCACGCGGTCCAGCGGTTTTGCGGATGTCGAGATGTTGTTTGACGGGAAGACGCTCACCTTGCTGGGCAAAAACCTGAACATCTATGCGCAACAGGACGTGCCCGGCACGATCGAGAATCTGGTCGATGAGTTGCGGCAGCACAACCGTCCGCTCCCTGCCGCGGATCTGTTGTTGATGGACCCCTACGAGACACTGATGCTGGATGTCGTTGACGTCAAGGATCTCGGCAGCGGCGTGATCGGCGGCGCCGAATGTGATCACCTCGCTTTTCGGGCAAAGGAAGTCGATTGGCAGATCTGGATTGCGCAAGGAGAGCGTCCTTATCCTTGCCGATTCAGCATCACCTCGAAGTCCATGAAAGGGGAGCCTCAGTACAGTATTCAAATCAGGGACTGGAAGGCAGACGCTGAGGTTACGACAACCGATTTCACCTTTAAGAACCCGACGGATGCCAAGAAGGTCGACCTGAAGAATCTCGAGGGGACAGAGGAATTACCGCAACATTTCAAGATAGGAGAGGCCCAATGAAGGCGTCGAAACCAATTGTTGTCAGTTTGATTGCCCTGGTCATCGTGATCGGCGCTTCGGAATTTGGTGAGCGGCTTTCAGTCCCTGGTTTTCACGGTTTGATCCCGACGGCCGAAGCCATTGTCGGACGGCCACTCACACCGGTGAGCGTTGCCGGGGTAGGTCGTCGTACGGTGCGACGTTGCGCAGTGGGTGTTTACAACTGTTAGTCTTTCCGTAGAGATGGGTTCAGGCGCTGTTTGAACAGGTAGGACATCCCTCCCTGTTCTCAGCGTTGACTATTGGTCCCGGTGTACCCGTCATGATCCACGCGCACCAGCGCCGCAAGCGCGCGCGGCGATACGCTTGCGTTCAGCTTGAACAGCGCCCCACGCAGGGGATACTTTCTGACCGCTTTCTCCATCCGAGGCAGCGGGGCATTGACGATGTCGCGCCGTGCGGCGCCGATGTGGCCATAGCGCAGATCATTCACAGGCACCTCCATGTGACGGAAGCCCAATGATTTATGACGCCCTCATTAACCTGGAACGGCTCTATTGAGGACTGACGTGATCCGCCCTGACGTTCTCCCTGCTTAGACGTTCCCGATAGGCCGATGAACATGCGAACCCTTGTCTTTGTCATCACCGCCTGCGCGCTTTGGGCCATCTGGCTTTCGTCCGCCTGTGCTCAGGAGGCCGACAGCCTGTTGCCCGGGTGGTTGGTCACCTCGGAGGCGCTGGAGTCGAAGATCGCGGAAACGGAGGCGGCAACCGACAGGACCGAGGAGGCGAAGACGCGGCTTCTCGAGCTCTACCGAAAGGCGTTGAGCAATCTGCAGGCGGCAAAGGACAACGCCGCATCGGCGGCCACGTTCCAGCGCAGGGCCGAACGCGCGCCGGTCGAGATCCAGTCCATCCGCGCGGCGCTGACGCCGGATGCCCGGGGAGGCCCTCTCGACAGCTTAGAGGCGGATGCGAATACCCCGCTGCCCGAACTCGAACAAGAACTGCAAAAGGAACAGGCGGAACTGACCGCGGCCGATGCGCGGCGCGTGGATTTCGAGTCCCGTCTGGCCATTTTCGATCAGCGCCCGGCGGCCATCAGCCAGCGCCTTGCGGAGGCAACGCAACAACGCGAAGAGGCCTCGGCGCAGATTCAGACCCCGGTCGGGGATGATGTAGGGCCCACGTTTGCGCAGGCCCAAAAGTGGGTGCTGGAAACGCGCTACGTGGCGCTGAACACCGAGACCACGATGCTCGAGCAGGAGCTCTCGACCCTGCCGCTGCGGACGCAATTGCTGGAGGCAAAGCGCGATAGGGAAGCGGCCAATGTCGAAGGCATCGACGAGCGCATTCAGATACTCAACGACCTGCTCGACCGAAAACGCCGCCAAGCGGCGGAACAAGCAGCGACCCAAGCCGAGCAGACCCAGCGCGAGCTCGCGGGGACGAACCCGGTCTTGGCCGAGTTATCCGCGGAAAACGCGGCACTGTCCCGAGACATCAACGACACCACCCAGCAGCTTCAGGCGCAGGATCTGGTGCGGCAGAACCTGGAGCAACTCGTCGAGCAGATTGGCGCCGATTACCAAGATGCCCGTGAAACGCTGGAGTCCGGTGAGGTCAACGACGAT
The DNA here is from genome assembly GCF_000223985.1 of Thiocapsa marina 5811. Taxonomy (GTDB): domain Bacteria; phylum Pseudomonadota; class Gammaproteobacteria; order Chromatiales; family Chromatiaceae; genus Thiocapsa; species Thiocapsa marina. The sequence continues at coordinate 193,063 of NZ_AFWV01000006.1, read as the reverse complement.
CTTGGCAGAATCCTGCTGCAGCAGTTCGAGGCCCTGCCGGACCTGCGGGCCTTTATTCAGAACGACGAACAGCGCAGGCAGACAATCGCCGACCTCAACGTGCGCCGGCTGAAACATCGCGCGGAGGCTCGACGCATCGAAGATACAAATGCCACCGTCGAGCGGCTCGCGCTGGCGCTCCAGGCCGATGCGTCGGCGACGTCCGAGGCTGCGGCTCATGCGTGGACCGAGGCACAAAAGGTCACGTTGCAAGAGCTGGTGCAGCAGCGCCGGGCACTGCTCGACAAGGCATTGAAGACCGATCAAACCTACCTCGGCAAGCTGCGGGAGCTCGATCGGGCCGAGCAGGCTTTGCTCACAACCGCCGCCGAGTATAACGCCTACTTGGACGAGCAACTCCCCTGGTTGCGTAACGCCAAACCCCTCCAACTCGAAGACGTCCGCGCGATGCCGAGCGAACTCCGCGCCCGGCTCACGGCCGCGGGTCTGCTGGACTTGCCGCAACTGATTGGCCAGCAGCTCGCGCGCAGCCCCGCCTTCTGGCTCGCGATCATCGGCGCCGGCGTCCTGCTGTGGCGACGCCGAGCGATCATCGCCGCCATTGAGGCGGTCGCGCCCCGTATCGGTAAACCCACCACGGACCGCATGAACTATACCGTGCGGGTCCTAGGCCTGACCCTGATGCTGGCGGCACCGCTGCCGTTGCTCTTGGCGGTCACGGGTTGGCAGCTTCAGGTCGACAGCGGCGCAACAGAGCTGTCCCACGCCCTGGGCGATGCACTGACGCGGGTCGCCCTGCATCTTTCCATTCTGCTCGGTTTTATCGCCGGTTGCCGACCGCGGGGGTTGGCGGCGGCACATTTTCGCTGGCCGGAGCGCAACCTGACGCTGCTGCGAACGCAGCTCATGCTGTTCATTTGGCCGTTCGTGACCTCGGTCTTCATCATCGATGTCGCGCTCGGTATCGATCAGGCCCAGAGCGGCGGGACCTTGGCCGAGCTTGGTCTGCTGCTTGGCTACCTGCCGCTGTCCTGGTTCCTCTACCGAGTCTTGCATCCCCGGCGTGGCGTGCTTGCACACCTGCGATCAGGCGGCGACTACCCGATGGTCGTCCGTACTTACATGATCTGGTACCCGCTGGCTGTCGGCTCTCCGTTGGCATTGATCGCCCTTGCCTTTACCGGTTACGTCTACACGGCCACGGCGTTTTCCTATCTGTTTTTGCTGACGCTCTGGTTCCTCTTAACGCTGTTGCTGGCCAACTCACTCGCCCTGCGCTGGCTGCAGGTGACCAGGCGTCGCCTCGCCTATGAGGCCGCCATGGAACGGCAACGCGCGGAGCAAGAGGAGGCCGAAGAGGAAGAGGCCCTCGGTGAGATGGGTGAGCTGGAATTCGAAGAACCGGAAGTGGATATTACGGCGCTGAGCGACGAGACGCGCGGGCTGATCCGGATACTGAGGCTCACCGCGGCCATCTTCGGACTCTATCTGATCTGGTTCAGCGCCCTGCCGGCGCTGCAGATCGTCGATGAGGTGGTCTTGTGGCACGGGACCGTCATTGTCGATGGCGCGGAGCAGCCGCTGCCCATCACGTTGGGGAGCCTCGGTCTGGCGCTGCTCTATGCCGTCGGTACCTGGGTGCTGGCGGATCGCCTGCCGGCACTGTTGGAGATCGTGCTGCTGCAGCGCTTCAAGACGACCGCAGCCGGCCGCTATACGGTGACCACGCTGACGACTTACGTCGTCGTCGCGGTGGGTCTGTTGCTGGTGCTCAGCACCCTCGGCGCGCGTTGGTCGCAAGTGCAATGGCTGGCGGCGGCGCTCAGCGTCGGCATCGGCTTCGGCCTGCAGGAGATCGTCGCCAACTTTATCAGCGGGTTGATCATCCTGTTCGAGCGACCGATCCGTGTCGGCGATGCCGTGACCGTCGGCGAAACCGACGGCGTCGTCACCAAGATCAAGATTCGCGCCACCACCATCCGTAATTGGGACGGCAAGGAATTGCTGGTGCCGAACAAAGAGTTCATCACCGGGCGCCTACTCAATTGGTCGCTGTCGGATCGCACCACGCGACTGGTCCTCGCTATAGGTGTCGCCTATGGATCGCCGGTGCGCCAGGCCATGGATCTGCTGGAGGAGGCGGCAAGAGAGAACCCCAACGTGCTCGATGACCCGGCCCCTACGGTGATCTTCGACACCTTCGGCGACAATTCACTCGGCCTGCTGCTGCGTTGCTTCGTCGATTCCATCGATTTGCGCGTCAGCACCATCAGCGCGCTGAACGTGGCCATCAACGACAAGTTCAATGCCGCCGGCATCAGCATTGCCTTCCCGCAGCGCGACCTGCATCTGGACACCATCAAGCCGCTGCGGGTGCAGATCGAGCACGCGAGCCCTGTCGATCGTTGACCGCAACGCACAATCAATCGGCGTCGTCATTCCGTGTAGGAATAGGGCTCGGATCACTATTCTCGGTAGAACGCTTGGATTCATGATTTGCCGGGATTGTCGAATGAGCGAGGAGGTGTGATGTCGAATCGAGCAGAATGGACAGGGCGGCGCCGGGTCCGCCGCGTATTCGGCTTCGCGGTCCTCGTCGCCTGCGTGTTGTTCTTTTTCCACGCGAACCTGCTGTTCGAGTCGGCCGCTTTGATTCTGCGCAACGTTGATCCGCTGATCGAGCATCTTGGCGCAGGTCGGGCCGGAAAGGTGATCATCTTCGGGTGCTTCGCCATGCTGTTTGCCGCTCACCTCGCAGAGGCTGCCGTATGGGGCCTTTATGTTTGGCGGCAAGGGCTGACGCGGACCTATGCGGACGGAATCTATTTCACGGCCGTCACGGTGACCGCCCTCGGTTACGGGGATGTGGTTCTTCTGCCGCCCTGGCGCATGCTGGGTCCGCTCATCGCGATTGCCGGACTGCTCAAATTCGGATGTTCGACCGCGTTTCTGTTTGTCGTTATTCAGGCGATCTGGACGCGCCACCTCGTCTGATGCGGCCTACTGTCCGATCAGGTTTAAGGCCGCAGATTCATGACCGAGCGAACCGCATACGCGCCGAATGCCGGTTGTCGTGTCGCGAAATGTCAAGACGTCGAGCTGTGGAATGCGCATACTTCCGTTCGCTTCAATTTTGGTTTCGGCAAGTCCTCGAGCCGAGCTCGCGGGGGATTTGCCGGAGGGCATGAGGCCGGGCGCCGTCACGGCGATGATCAGTTCAGGCGGAGGACACCAATGCGTCGAATACGCAGGACTCTCGGATCCTATGTGTGTGCTTGTGCGGCGCTCGGGCTGTCAAACGGTGCAGCCGCCGAATCCGGTGATGGCGGTTGGCAGTTCAATCTCATGCCGTATCTCTGGTTCCCCGCCGTCACCGGGAGCATCGACACCAACGTCGAAGGCCTTCCCGGACCCTTAGGTGGGACGCCGAGACAACTGGAGGTCAGCGGCACGGTCAATCCCGATAACTATCTCAGTAATCTGGATATGGCGTTCATGCTGACCGGCGAGGCACGCAAGGGAAATTGGGCGATCCTGACCGACATCATTTACGCCGACCTGGGAAGTCAGGATACCCGAATTCGCAATGTGACCGGACCTATGGGTGCCACGCCGCGTGTGGCACGCGACACTAAGACGGATATGAATTCGATTATCTGGACATTCGCCGGTGGCTATCGTGTGGCGGATGAAGCGCCGTGGAGTCTGGACTTGATCGGCGGCTTTCGGTACCTTGAGCTGAATAATGATTTGACGGTCGATTTCACGGATGAACGCGGTCGTTTGCTCGGCTCAACCAAAGCATCGATGGATCAGAGCAATTGGGATGGTATTATCGGGATTCGAAGTGAATACTCTGTCCGGAATACCCCCTGGTTCGTACCCTTTTACGCGGACATCGGGACCGGTTCGTCCGATCTGACCTGGCAAGCTCTTTTGGGTCTAGGATATCGGTTCGATTGGGGCGAGGCGACATTGGCGTGGCGCGCCATCGGTTACGAATTCGACGGGAACGACGCCGATCTGACTTTGTCGGGCCCGGCTTTGGGCGTGGGCTTCCGGTGGTGACGCGTCTTCAGCCGGTCACACTTCCGGATAGTGGCGCGTCATGACGACATCGATCAGTAGAGAAGGTGTGTCCTTTCGAACAAAACGGCATCGCCGTCGGGGTTGGGAATGCGCGAAGATTTTTCACTCACTTGAAGCTCTGCATTCAGGTATCAACTCAGCTTTGCCGAAACAAAGCGAATGAACCGCTATCATCCATCCAATAAGAGAACACTATGACGATCAAGATCCTTGCTGTTGCTGCGACCTTGGCCATCAGCGTGACGTCGGTATACGCGGCATCCGACAGCGCAGTTGCCTATACGGTGAGCGAAAACGAAGACATCGAGACGATTGCAGGGACTTACGATATCAGCGTCGAGGATATCTTGGTGACCAATGGAAAGACGGCCGAAGAGATCGAAGTGGGCTCGGTGATCTATATTCCGCCGGTGCATGCGACAGGCCGTTATAACCCGGACAAGGGAACGTACAAGGTCGCGAAAGGTGATGATCTGTATGCGATCAGCAATCGATTCGGCACGAGCGTTGCATCGATCGAAGAATTGAACGGCATGAAGGGAAATGAGATCAAGGCCGGAGCAACAATCAAGATCCCTCAATGATCCTCGTTCCGGGCTGGTTTCACGCCAAAGGCCGGGTGACCGGCCGGAGCTGTGTCTCCGCACGACATCCAGCATTCACGCCACTGCCTAAACCCGGAGATCGAGTGATGCACTCTAGGCGAGAGATCCTTGCCGCAGCGGTTGCCTTGGTCCCGTTGTCGCTCGCCGTGACCCCTAGCGGGGCTCGCGCGACGGCCAAAGAGCCCGAAACCGCTGACTTCTTTTTCGTGCAGATCGAGTCACGCTTCTCGAGGGCGAGTTGCCGGCTACGGGTGGATCGGCATCGCTGTTCATCGACATCATCGGGATGCCGCGCACGCCGTTATCCTTCGCCGGTGTCGGTCGCCGGAGCTTCCGGCGCGCGGTCATCTATTAGTCATCCGGTGACGGGGTCGAGGGTTCCGCCGGACGTGCCGGAGGGCGCGGCTCGTTCACGACCGCGCAGCCGGACGTTGCGGCCGGTTGCGCACGACGTGTCATCGAAGGGGCGCTAAATTCTCCTCGGGCGATAGGCGACGGATCAAGGGCTTGAGTTCGCGGAGCCGATCGGGCATCCGCGCGAGCGCGGTCTCGTCGCGGCTTTCGAAGTCCCCGATCCAGACTGGATACCAGCTTGAACGACTTCTATCAGCGTCCAGTGTGCGCGGTTGATCGAGGACTCCTTCGCGCCGTACGAAGGGAGCCATGCTCGATGCTTTTCGCAAGCTGATGAGCTGGATGCTGGAACGGGCCCGGTCGACGACCGGAGCGGGCGCCGGGGCAGAGTGCTCGGCGACGGGTGCCGGCGCCTCCATCCCGGTGCCCGTCACGTCTTGCGCTTGGTTCGAAGCCGTCACAGTCGGCGTGCCCTCGTCATCCGGCGTCGATGCCGGGAGAGCCCCTGACCGGGGTCGGTGGTTGGCGGGAGTGCCGCGCCATCCACGGTCTTCCGTGAGACATACAGGCGATCCGCCGCCACCATCGCGGCGAGAATCATACCGAAGGCCGGGATTCTGCGTCCCGGGGCCCGCGGCGCGGGGCGATCACCAAGGCCAAGCAGGCGACTGTAGATATCGGGTGGCCACCCATGGCCTCGGCGGTGAAGGTCGCCGTGAGGCATGTGAGAATAATCGGCAGCGCCATCGCTTCCGCGCCGGTCAGCTGGATCACGAGGATGATCCCGGTCAAGGGTGCGCGCACGGCGGCGAAGAGCGCGCCCATGACCATTGTTCTGCGCCATCCGCTCTGACGCCATCTGACCGAGGGCGGCGCCCATGTGGCTCGTCGGACCCTCGCACCCCGGGACCAGGCCGCAGCCCACCGCCAGGGTCCACGCGACGAATTTGACGGGGAGAACCCGCCGCCAACGCAGTTTGCGTTGTCCGGCGAGGATCACCTCGACCTCCTGGACGCCGCTGCCGGCGGTCTCGGGGGCGACGCGACGCACGATCCAGAGTGCAGCAACCAGGACGAGCGCACCCGCGACGACCAGAGCGAGCCAGCCCGGAACCGGCGCCGAGTCCAGGCACGCCGTCAAGACCTCGGGACCCTGGTCGGCTTGGTCGAGGACGGCGTGGAAGGCGTCCCCGGCAAGTCCGGCCAGCGCCCCGACCAGGGCTGCAGCGAGATAGAGCGGCCAGAGGATCTTGATCCAGTCGGTCACAGGGCGGCGCACGTCGCGAACGACAGGCCGGATCACGCCCGGGTTCGGCAACAATAGGTCCACAACTGGCTCGCTGGGCGGCGCTGACCGGTGCCGATGCGCCGTGCGGTCTCCCCAGGCCCGGCGTCGCGATCACGCCGGGCCGTATTTCATCGGCTGGCGATCACTGCGAGCCCGGCCGCATCGGTCGAGTTGCGCTGCTGCTCCGATCAACCCGGGCCGCGACCGCGCTGATGTAGGTGACGGTGACGCTGTCTCCTGCGCGAACGCCTTCGAGCATGGCGGGATCACGCACGTTGACCGTGACCGTGTTCTCGGGGCCTCGGATGGTGGCCGTCGAGTTGGCGCGATTAACGCCTTCGACGATACCGACGATCCGGACGGTCTCCTCCATGCTGCCGGCGGGCAGACGCCCCGCTGCACGGTCGACATCCATCGTGGCGGTGGCCGAGGGTGCGCCGGCCGCGGCATCTCCCTTTTGAAGATCGATCGCGACGGCCTCCATATAGGCGATCGTCAGCGTGTCGTTGATCCTCACTTCATCGAGTCGTGTCACCTCGGCCGGGACATGGATGACCTGAAAGACGCCGTCCGGTTTGCGGATGGTCAGCATGCGGGTCTCGGTGTTGACCACCACGACCGTGCCTTCGACTTCCTTCACCGTCGCCCCCGCGGCCACCGGGACGTTGTCGGTCGCGGTCTGTGCCGAGAGCAGAAGGGGGCATAGCGCGAGCGTGCCCGCCAAGGTCAATCGGGCGAGTTTGTTCATCGTTGTCTCCTTATATGCTGTTTGGATGCTTATCCGGCCGGGGTCAGGGCCCGGGGTTGCATGTGATTCCCGCCCGCCGGCGCGAGCCGGGCGGGCGGGGTTGCCGCATCGGGCGCGATCAATCGCGATCGAGACCTTTTATTTTGCTTCCATCTTCTTCAGATCACTCTCGGCCTTCTCCTCGGCTGCTTCCATCTTCGACTTCTCCTTCGCGTCCATGCTCTTGAGATCGGCCTCGGCCTTCGCATGCTCCGGGGAGAGCGTCAGATCGGCTTCCGCTTTCTCGTGCGCCTTTTCCAGTTTGGCCGCCGATTCGGCGATGGCTCCGGCCGACAGGACCAAGGCGAGGGCGGCTGCAGTCAGGACGACAGACTGTTTCATGGTCATTTGAGATGTCTCCGAGTGATGATTGGGAATAACTTCAGGTGTTGTCGGGTGCGAATACACGATCAACCAAATGTGTCCGCCAGGATGTGTCGAGGCATGCGACACGGGCCAAGAATATCATGATGAGAGGCGAAATCAGGTATCTTGCGCGCAGCCGCGATCGTCGGGTCGAGGATCCGGTGGATGCCCTGCATTCCGGCGCGATCGATGCCCTAGCCCGGCAGCACCGGCGCACCTTCCCCCGTCAAGCTCGGCACAGCCCCCGGATCATGCGGCAGACGATGCAGGAGGAGGTTGTGTTGAGCGATTTCCGTGTCCGGCGGCGAGTGGCGCACCGCCGCCCCGATCACGCCGGTCGAATGCAGTCCCGAGTCATGCGCACAATGTCCACGATTTTCGTCTGGGCTTTTGTCGGCCGGGCTCGGGCAAGGTAGTATCCGGCTCTCGAATCGCCCCTTCTTCGTGACGGTCCCTATCGAGGCCGTCCGCACAGAGTAACGCCCGATGAACGATGTTCCGCAAGACCAGGCCCTGGAGCGCGACGTTCAGCTCTTCACCGCACTGCTCGGCGAGGTGCTGCGCGAGCACAGCCGTAAACGCGTGCTGGTGATCGTCGAGCGTCTGCGCGAAGGTTTCATGCAGCTGCGCGAAGGCGACGACCCCGAGCTGCGCGAGAAGCTGATGAAGCGGATCGAGGGTTTGGATGCTCAGACCCTTTCGGAGGTCATCCGCGCCTTCAACATCTATTTCGGGCTGGTCAACACGGCCGAGGAGTTGAACGCCTATCTTGCACGCATGGATCTGATCTCCGCCGGCCAACGGCTCTGGGTCGGCTCCTTCGACGAGATGGCGCGCCGCTTCAAGGACGACGGGGTGAGCCCGGAGAACTTCCAAAGCCTGCTCGAACATCTGATCTATCTTCCGGTCTTCACCGCGCATCCCACCGAGGCCAAGCGACGGACGACCCTGGAGACCTTCCGCCGGATCTTTCTGGTCGGCCAGGATCTGCATCGCAGCAAGCTCAACGACGAGGAGCTCGAGGACCGACTTCAGGACATCCTCACTCAGATCCAGATCCTCTGGAAGACCGACGAGGTCCGGATCCACAAGCCTCAGGTCACCGACGAGGTCCGTCAGGGGCTCTATTTTTTTCGCGAGTCTCTCTTCGAGGCGGTGCCCCGGGTCTATCGCTTTCTGGAGAAGGCAGTGCGCCGGGTTTACGGGGCGCAGTCCGGGATCAGGGTCCCGAGCTTCATCCGGTTCGGGTCGTGGATCGGCGGGGACCGCGACGGCAACCCCTTCGTCAAGCCCGAGACCACGGAGCTCGCCGTTCGCATGCACGGCGAGCTGGTCCTCGAGCTCTACCTCGAGCGTATCCGCAAGCTGCATCGCATGCTCAGCCACGCCAGCTCCATCTGCCAGCCGTCGCCGGCCTTCATGGACAGCTTGGATGCGGACGAGGACTATTGGGTCGACACCATGGGGCAGAGCCTGCGCCGTTATGTCCATGAGCCCTATCGGCGCAAGCTGGCGATGATGGATCATCGTCTCGGCGCGAATCTGAAGCGGATTCGGGCGCGCATGGCGGGGCGGTACGATCCGACCCAGCCGGCCGGGTACGCGAGCGAGCGCGACTTCCTCGCCGATCTGTACTTGATCCGCGACTCGCTGCATCACCATGGCGATGCCAACGCCGCGGCCGGCCCGCTGCAGGATCTCATCCGGCTCGCCGAGACCTTCGGCTTCCACCTCGTGCATCTCGACATCCGGCAGGAGTCGATTCGCCACACCGAGGCCGTGACCGAGCTGTTTGCGCGTCAAGCCGGCGCGCCCTTTTATCAGGCATTCGACGAAGAGCAGCGCCTGATGGCCCTGGCGGAGGCGATCGCCCATCCGCACCCCTTCGTGATCGACAAGGCGACCTTGACCCCGGAGACCCGCGAGACGCTGGAGGTCTTCGAGGTGATGGCGCGAATGCGTGCCGAGATCAGCGAGAGTCTGTTCGGGCAGTACGTCATCTCCATGACCCATTACGCCAGTCATGTCATGGAGGTGATGCTGTTGGCGCGGCTTGCCGGACTCGCCGGGAAGGATTGCCGGGATTGGTTCTGCAAGATCCAGGTCTCGCCCCTGTTCGAGACCATCGACGATCTAAACCGCATCGGGGAGGTGATGGGGCGGCTGTTCAAGGATCCGACCTACAGCGCGCTGCTGAAGGCTTCGGGTAATCAGCAAGAGGTCATGCTCGGGTATTCGGATTCCTGCAAAGACGGCGGTATTCTGGCCTCGAGCTGGCGTCTCTACGAGGCGCAGCGCCGGGTGATCCAGCTTGCCGACGACGAGGGCGTCTCCTGCCGACTCTTCCACGGACGCGGCGGTACGGTGGGGCGCGGCGGCGGGCCGACCCACGAGGCCATCCTCGCTCAGCCCACCGATACGGTGCATGGACAGATCAAGCTCACCGAGCAGGGCGAGGTGCTCTCCTACCGCTATGCGAATCCCGAGACCGCGCGTTACGAGCTGACGCTGGGCATCAGCGGGCTCATCAAGGCCAGTCGCTGTCTGATCGAGCCTCCGCCCGAGGACCGCAAGGATTATCTCGGCGTCATGGACGAACTCGCCCGCTACGGCGAGGAGGCCTATCGGAAGCTCACGCAGGAGACCGAGGGCTTTCTCGATTATTTCTACGAGTGCACCCCGCTCGACGGGATCGCCCTGTTGAACATCGGCTCGCGCCCGTCACATCGCAAAAAGGCGGATCGCTCCTTGAAGTCCATCCGCGCCATCCCCTGGGTCTTCGGATGGGCCCAGTCGCGTCAGACCTTGCCCGCCTGGTTCGGCATCGGCTATGCCATCGAGCGCTACCGCGGCAACGATCTCGAGCGTCTCGTGAAGCTCCAGAAGATGTACCAGGAATGGCCCTATTTCCGCGCGCTCTTGTCCAATACCCAGATGTCGCTCTTCAAGGCCGAGATGCATATCGCGCGGGCCTACGCCCGTCTCGCCGAGAACCGGGAGCAGGCCGAGGCGATCTACGGCATCATCGAGGCCGAGTACGAGCGCACCTTGGTCCAAGTCTTGAACGTCGCCGGCCTGCGCGGTCTGATGGAGGAGACGCCGGATCTTCAGCGTTCCCTGGCGCGTCGCAATATCTATCTGGACCCGTTGAACCATATCCAGGTCTCGCTTCTGGAGCGTTATCGTAACGAGCGCGAGGAAGAGAAACGCGAAGAATGGCTGGACCCTCTGCTGCGCTCGATCAATGCGATCGCTGCGGGGATGCGAAACACGGGCTGAAGCAGGCCCTGTCGCGAGCCTGCGGATCAACCGAGATTTTGGATCTGAGATAGACTGTGAGCACCTCGCCGAACACAGGCAACGGATGGAATCCCGTGGGCTCGGTTGTCGAGTTATACGAGGCATTGGCCAGCGCGCCCGATGACCGAGCGCGTGCGCGTGTCATTGCCTCCGCCTTCGAGCGTTACCTCCATCTGCCGGATCTGGTGACCCGGCAGCAGCTGCGTGGCGAGGTCAAGACCGAGATCGAGCGCAGCCGGAATATCTTGCTGATGTGGCTGATTCCGCTGCTGTTTGCACAGGTCGGTGCGATGGCGGCGCTGGTGAAGCTGCTCTGAGCGCGAGCATTCGAACGATGCCCGAGAAAACACAAATCGCACCGCAGACACCGACGCGACCGCCGTGGGGCATCCGGTTGCTCGGCGGCGTTTTGCTGACCTTCAGCGTGGGTTTGGTCTCGTGCCAGGCGATGTGGATCCTCTGATGGTCGATCCGACGGGAACACCTCCCGAGCAACGTCGTACCCTCGGGCTCGCCGAGCTGATTCTGGGCGTGAAGCCCGGTCAGGCGGGCGGTTCGGGGCAGGGCGTGCGCGGTGCGAGAGGGCCACGCGCGACCGGAACCCTGCTGTATGTCCTGCCGATACCGCTCTTCATCGGCGCATTGGTCGGGCTCGTGGCAGGGCGGTTGGATGTCGTGCTCGCCGACGGCGGGATCTTCGCACTCTTCATGGGGGCGGCAGAGCTGACCCGACGCGGCTTGAAGGCGGAGTACGCGCAACAGATTCTTCGTTTCACCCGTCTGCAGCGGATTCCTCTGAAGACCATCGGAGGGCTACTTACGGGTTTGGCAACCGGTCTTGCCGCGGTGATCTCGGTCGATCAGGGGCTCGGTCTCGGCCTTGCCTATGCCGCGGTCGCCATGCTCGGGTTCCATCTTCTTTACGGATTCGAGCCGCTGGGTCGTCCACGCGCATTCGCGACCGACGACGAGCGCTCGCGCAAGATCGCTGCGGCCTTGGCGGAAGCCGAGCGCAAGCTGATCGACCTGGAGCGCGCGGCAAAGGGCATCGCCAATCCGGAGCTGAAGATTCGCCTGCAACGCATCGGCTCGCAGGGTCGCTCGATCCTCGAGCAGATCGCGGATCGGCCCACCGACCTGTTTCGTGCACGCAAGTTCTTAAGCGTCTATCTCGACGGTGTCCAACAGGTCGCCGACGGTTACGCGCGGACGCACCGTCTGGCGGATTCGCGCGAGTTGGAGCAGAATTTTCGTAATGTCCTGGTGACGGTCGAGCAGGTGTTCGACGAGCAGCACCAGCGCCTGCTGAAGACCGACGTGATGGACCTCGATATCCAGATCGAGGTGCTGAAGAAGCAGCTCGAGCGCGAAGGCATTCAGTGACTAAACCGCGCCGTGTGTGACATGCAACGTCTCCGCGTCGGTCTTCCGTTGCGGTGAATAACGGCCTCGGCGGGGCGCGGTTTAGAATAATTTATTTTTAGAATCTTAAGCCGCGCCGGCCCAAACGGTCGTCAAGTTTGCCGGGGCCGATCCCATCCAAGAACAACGCATACCGCGTCGGGCGCGGTTTAAATCCATCGGGAGAGATTGAGTGAGCGAGCAAGACCGAGGCGATGCTGCAGCGATGGATCCTCACGCGCAGGGGCAAGCGACGGGTGCGCGGCCTGCGCCGACAGCCGAGCCCGTCGCGGAGATCGCCCGCGCCGAACCGCCGCGTGCGGATGAACGGCCGCTCATGGTTGCCGAGGAGGCTCAGTTGCCGCAGATCGACGAGGCGCAGCTCGGGCGCCTGCTGCAGGAGCTCGATCTGAACGACACCCATTCCATCCTCTTCTTCGGCTCCAAGGCCCAAGAGCGCCTCACCGAGGTCTCGGACCAAATGCTCGAAGGCGTGCGGGCCAAGGACGTGGGTCCCGCCGGGGCCGCGCTGAGCGACATGGTGACGACGCTCAAGGGCTTTCGTGTCGATGATCTCAATCCGAACCGCAAACCCGGTTTTTTGGCGCGTCTGACGGGGAAAGGTCGGCCGGTCGTCAAGTTCCTGCAGGAATACGAGGCGGTACGCGATCAGATCGAGACCATCTCCGGGCAATTGGAGCGGCACAAGACCAAGCTTCTGACCGACGTGACCGCGCTCGACCGGCTCTATGCCGCCAATTTGGACTATTTCAGAACCTTGGAGCAGTACATCGCGGCAGGGGAGGCGAAACTGGCCGAGCTCGACGAGTCGGCCATCCCCGGCTTGGCCGCGCAGGTCGAGACCAGCAAAGACATGGTCGAGGTCCAGCGTTTGAAGGATCTGCGCGGCGCCCGCGACGACCTGGAGCGACGCGTCCATGATCTGAAGCTCACCCGCCAGGTCACCATGCAGGGCCTACCGAGCATCCGCATGGTCCAGGAAAACGACAAGGGTCTCATCAACAAGATCAATTCGACCCTGGTCAACACCGTTCCCCTATGGCGCCAACAGTTGGCCCAAGCCGTCACCATTTACCGTTCCGGCGAGGCGGCCGACACCATCCGGGCGGCCACCGATCTCACCAACGACCTGTTGCGAGCCAATGCCGACAATCTCAAATCGGCGAACGCCGAGGCCCGCCGCCAGATCGAGCGCGGCGTCTTCGACATCGAGGTGGTCAAGCACGCCAACCAAACGCTGATCGAGACGATCGAGGAGAGCTTGGCGATCGCCGACGAGGGCAAACGCGCCCGCGCCGTCGCCAGCCAAGAGCTCGAGCGTCTCGAGGCCGATCTGCGTCGCACCCTGACCTCCGCGAGCGCGCGCCGGTCCGATGGATAGAGCCCGCGGGCGGACGGAACGGACCATCGAATGAATCATGGTGGAGTCTGTCGAGCACCTTGTCTCGGTGCCCTCCCGCGGCGTTCGGATCGATGTCGGCGACATCGAAGGCCACGTTCGGGAGATCAGACCTCGCCTTGCCGGTCTCGGTGATGCGATTCCGGCCCGGATGCGTGATAAGCGCTTCCATTTTTCACCGGATTCTGTATATTTGCGCGTTTACCTGCGGGGCCATTCCCGCAACGTCAAATCGTCTGGGTCCAGGACAGCACATGGTTACGATTCGTTTGTCTCGGGGTGGCTCCAAGAAGAACCCTTTTTATCAGATCGTTGTCGCCGACATCCGCGCCAAGCGTGACGGACGCTACATCGAGCGCCTCGGATTTTTCAATCCGCTCGCCCGCGGCGGCGAGGTCGAGCTGCGTATCGATCGTCAGCGTGCGCAGTATTGGGTCGAGCGCGGTGCGCAGCCGACCGACCGCGTCAAGCAGCTTCTGAAGCAAGCCGCTCGCGAAGAGTCGGCAACCGCAGTCGCTGCCTAGTCCGAACGATCGCACCTCGCGCAGCCGACTCGAAACGCCCCGATCGATGCCCGGACAACCGGATTCGACGCGTATCGTCGTCGGACACATCGCCGGTGTGTACGGCGTGCGCGGATGGCTGAAGGTGATGTCGGAGACGGATCCGCCGGAGGGCATCCTGAGCTATTCGCCATGGCTGCTCGGCGCCGATGCGGCGACCTGGGCCGTGAGCGAAGGCAAGCGGCACGGCAAGGGCCTCGTCGTTAGCCTGCGTGGCTGTGACGACCGCGACCGAGCGGCTTCACTCGTCGGGCAAGACATCGCCGTCGTCCGTGATCAGCTTCCGCCGCCGTCGCCCGATGAGTTTTACTGGGTGGATCTCGAGGGGCTCTCGGTCGAGACGACCGAGGGTGTCGCACTTGGCTCGATCGATCATCTCTTCGCGACCGGCGCAAATGATGTCATTGTCGTCAAGGGTGATCGAGAACGTCTTTTGCCCTTCGTTTGGGGCGATGTGGTCAAGGATGTCGATTTCGAGCAGCGACGGATGCTGGTGGACTGGGATCCGTCGTTTTAGCGCGTCCCCCGTCCCGACTCCGTCGAATGAGCCCGAATGAGCGTTGTCTCGAACGGGAGGTTTGGTTCGGAGCTGTGCCTGTTTAGGCTATTGTCTCGACGACGGTCCCGGTATCCCCGATGCGTTTCGATGTCGTGACCCTGTTCCCGGCGCTCTTCGATGTCCTGCTCGATCAGGGGGTCACGGGGCGAGCGTTGATCCGCGGTGTGGCCGAGCTGCACCTCTGGAACCCGCGCGATTTCACGCGGGATCGGCATCGCACCGTCGACGACCGGCCCTACGGGGGCGGCCCGGGGATGTTGATGAAGGTCGAGCCGTTGCGAGACGCCATCGCTGCCGCACGCGCACAGGCGCCGCAAAGCCGGGTCGCTTACCTCTCGCCGCAGGGCAGGGTATTGGACCAGGCGGCGATGGTCGAGCTGTCGCGCCGGCCCGGTTGGATCCTGGTCGCCGGGCGTTACGAAGGCGTCGACGAGCGCTTGATCGAGGGCCACGTCGATGAGGAATGGTCGATCGGCGATTATGTCCTGAGCGGCGGAGAGTTGGCGGCCATGGTGGTGATGGATGCAGTCACTCGACTGCTGCCCGGTGCACTCGGGCACGCCGATTCGGCGGCCCAGGATTCGCACACCGACGGGCTGCTGGATTGCCCGCATTACACCCGACCGCCCGAGATCGACGGGCGCAGGGTGCCCGAGGTCTTGATCGGCGGCGATCACGCCGCGATCGCGCGCTGGAGGTTGCAGCAGGCCCTCGGACAAACCTACCGGCGTCGCCCCGATCTTTTGGAACGGCGCGGCTTGAATCAGCATGAGCAGGCGCTGCTCGATGAATTTGTCCGGTCCCGTCACGACGATGAGGCCGGTTGAGAACAGGAGCCGAAGGAAACCATGAGCAACATCATTCTCCAGCTCGAAGCAGAGCAAATGAAGACCGAAGTCCCCGAGTTTGCACCGGGCGATACCATCGTCGTGCAGGTCCGCGTGAAGGAAGGCGCCCGCGAGCGTCTGCAGGCCTTCGAGGGCGTGGTGATTGCGATCCGCAACCGCGGCCTGAACTCGGCCTTCACGGTTCGTAAGATGTCCCACGGCGAAGGGGTCGAGCGCGTCTTCCAGACCCATAGCCCGGTCATTGCCGGAATCGAAGTCAAGCGCAAGGGCGACGTGCGTCGCGCCAAGCTCTACTACCTTCGAGGCCGCACCGGCAAGAGCGCGCGTATCCGCGAGAAGATTTAAACCGCGCCCGGTGTGGTATGCATCGTTTGTTGGATTGATTTGGCCACGCCAGCTCCGATAACCGTCGGAGCTGGTGTGGTTTAAAGTATTAAATTCTTAAATTTTAAACCGCGTCCCCACTAAACCGCGTCCAGAGCGAGATGCTCACTTTCGAGTGAGCCCGACGCTTGGTGCATCCACGATCCTCAGCGGGGACGCGGTTTAAAATAATAGAATACATTTAATGCCTTAAACCGCGCCGGCTTCAGCGGCCGTGAAGTCCGCCGAGGCCGATCCCATCCAATAACATCGCATACCGCACTGGGCGCGGTTTAAGGTCGGAAAAATCCTCGAGCCCGACACAACATGAAAATGACGCATTTCACGCTGGACGCGGTTTAAGGCGCGTGGCCGGTCGCCCGAACGCGCCGACCTTTCTCTGGCACGACTACGAGACCTGGGGCTCGGATCCGCGTCGCGACCGGCCGTGCCAGTTCGCCGCTGTCCGCACGGACGCCGATCTCAACGAGATCGGCGAGCCGAGCATGTTCTTTTGCTGTCCCTCGACCGATCTCCTCCCGCACCCCGAGGCCTGTCTCATCACCGGCATCACACCCCAGCTCGCCGAGCGCACGGGGCTGATCGAAGCCGAGTTCGCAGCCGCCGTCAATGCGCAGCTGAGCGTCCCCGGCACCTGCGGGGTCGGATACAACAGCATCCGATTCGACGACGAGATCACGCGCAATCTGCTGTATCGCAACCTGCTCGATCCCTATGCGCGCGAGTGGCGCAACGGCAATTCGCGCTGGGACCTGATCGATGCCCTGCGCCTTGCCCACGCCCTGCGCCCGGGCGGTTTGGAATGGCCGACCCGCGAGGACGGCACCACGTCGTTCAAGCTCGAGCATCTCACCGCCGCCAACGGGATCGACCACGGCCAGGCCCACGACGCGCTCGCGGACGTGCGCGCGACCATCGCGCTGGCGCGCCGCCTACGGCATGCCCAGCCCAAGCTCTTCGACTACGCCCTCACCTTGCGGGATAAGCGGCGCGTGCGCGAGCTGCTCGATCGGGGTGTGCCGCTCCTGCATGCCTCGGCGCGTTATCCGGCCGCCCAAGGCTGTATTGCGCCGGTCCTGCCGCTCTGCGCGCATCCGCTCAACGGCAACGGGGTAATCTGCGTCGATCTGCGCGCACCCCCCGAGTTGTTGATCGATCTCTCCGCGGACGAGCTGCGGACGCGACTCTTTAGCCCTGCGAAGTCACTCCCCGAGGGCGTCGAACGGATCCCGCTGAAGACGATTCACGTCAACCGCGCGCCGGTTCTGGCCCCGATGAAGACCCTCGAGCCCGATGCGGCGGCCCGCTGGTCGATCGATCCGGGGGCAGTCGCCGCTCATGCGCGTCGGTTACGCGAGTGCGCCGCGGCGATCGAGATGAAGGTTCGCGAGGTGCATAGCGCCCCGGATGGACCGACAGAGACCGACCCCGACTTGATGATCTACTCGGGCGGATTCTTTTCGGACGCCGACCGCCGCGCCATGGACGGAATCCACAGACTCGACCCCGCCGAATTGGGCGATCACGCGCCGAGCTTTCAAGACCCGCGTCTCGGCGAGATGCTGTTGCGCTACCGCGCCCGAAACTGGCCGGAGACCCTCACGCCCGAAGAGCGCGAGGACTGGGACCTGTTCCGCCTCGCCCGGCTCACCGATCCCGCCGCGGGCGGCAGCATCGTCATCGATCAATTCGAGCAGTGCCTGAGCGCGTTGGCCGAGCAGCACGCCGGTGATCCCGCCAAGCTTGCGATCCTCGAAGACCTCGCCGAATGGGCCGAGCGGGTGCTCGACGCGGAGGCTTGAGGTGGTCCCTGACGATGTCTCGGAGCGAACCGGCGAGACCCCGTGACTGGCAGATGCGCCCGCTCCGAGAGCAGTTGAGCCGCAAAGAACACAAAGCGGTTCAACCTCTCTTTTTGGGGTGAAGGGGTATCGTCCGTGACGGCCATGCTCATAACGCCGGCCACTGCGATGACTTTGGGTTGTAGGGTGGACAAGCGCAGCGCAGTCCACCAGCGCCGGCGCGGGGTTCGGTGGACTTCGCTCGCGCTCGTCCACCCTACCGGGCGGTCTTATGACCAACACCGTCCGTGACTCTATTCCACGCGGCGCAGCGGTAGTCGCGAGGCGTCATGCCGGTGAGCCGCTTGAATGCCCTGCAAAAATGCGACGCGTTCTCGTAGCCTGCTGCAAAAGCGATGTCGGCGATGTTCAGGTCGGAATCAGCCATCAGGTCCGATGCGATCAAGAAACGCGCCTCTTGGACAATTGCGGAATAGGTCGTCCGGCGTTGCGCCAGCCGACGCTGCAAGCTGCGCTCGCTCATACCAACGATCTCGGCCGCCAACGACAGGGGCGGATGACCCTGCGCGAGATAGGGACGGATGAGCGCGCGCAGGCCGGTCAGGAAGTCCCAGGCGTCGCTCAAGCCGGATGGTGGTCGCGAGGGAGTCGTCGGATCCTTGGCGCCATCGGAGCTTGACCGGCGGTCGATGCAGGTCCGCGCAAGATCTGCCGCCGCGACGAGTACCGAACAGTACCGCTGACCGGTCAGGATGCGGGGTTTGCCGTAGGCCTCCAGCGCGGCCCCCGAGGGCCGCTCGCGCGAGACGAAGGTGATCTCGGTCGGACACCAATCGGGTCCTGCCGCACTGCGCATCACGCCGATGATTCCCGCGATCGCCTTCCACTCGGCGAACCCGACAAGGGGACTGTTGCGAAAGCCCTGTATTTCGCAAACCACGCGTCGATCGATGCCTTCACGGCGGATGCCGATCCTGACGGCGTTGCTCTCCTGGTGCACCCGGTCGGACAGGACCGTGATGCGGGAAAGTCCAGTAGAAGCCCGCGTCACTGCACGTTGTACATCGGGATGGAGCGAACGAAGCGAAGCCGCGCGGCCCGCGAGGAAGCCAAGCTCCATGACCCCAAACTCACGCCTCGACCTCCAAAGCCAGTCGAGGGCGCGTGGCAGGCTGACGTAGTCGTTGGGCGTTTCCTCAATCGCAACAGGGAGTCGCGAGCGCTCCAACTCGCGCTCGACCGGCACACCAAGGTCTCGGAGGACTCCGATATAGTCGATCAGATGCTGCGCGCGTACGACGGGGATATTCAGGTCGCTGTCTCCGTGATGAGCACGAACGGGGGCCATCCCCGCAGATCGATAATCACGGGGACTCAAATGACGGTGGCAGTATCAGGAACTCTTTCGGCGCCGAAGCCGGAGCGCAGATCGCGTGTGCAAGATCGCTCGTAGGCTGGGTTGAGGTACGAAACCCAGCATCGGCGGTATCGTAAGCCCCGGAAATGCTGGGTTTCGCAAGCTCAACCCAGCCTACGAACTGCTCAAGCGCCCGGCAGAGCCCTGCCCGGATCGGGTTGCGCTCGCTTGAACGAGGTGCCGCAAACACATGATCCCGGCCCGACTGCCGGACTCCCCGCCGGCAATCGGACCCGCTGGGATCGGTTTACCAGACCTGGCCGGGGTTGTTCTCGAGCTGCCGCATCACCGCCTCCGTCGCCTTCTGCAGGCTCAGCGACTCGGCCCGTTGGCGCGGCGGCCATTCCTGCAAGCTCTGCATGTGCTCGGCGAGAATCCCTTGTGCCGGCACCAGGGTCCACATCTTCTGGGCTAAGAACTTGCGGCCGATATAGCCCCATTCGTGGGAAAGGGGGTCGAAGCGCTCCATGGGGTCCATGCGCAGGTTGAAGAGATAGGGCGCCGACGGATAAACGATCGGGTCCCACCACAGCCCATTCTCCTTGACCCCGAACAGCATCTTCCAATCGCCCACGCGCACGCCGGTGAGGGTCGCCTCGTCGTAATAGAAGTAGTCCTTACGGCCGGATGTGTCCGTCTTGCCGGTCCATAGATCGAGATTGTCGTAGCCGTCCAGGTGCACCTTGTAGGTCATGCCGCCCATCTCCGCGCCCTGGAGCAGCTTGTCCTTGAGGTCCGGCTCGCCCGCGGCCGCGGCCAGCGTGACGAACAGGTCTTCATGGCTCTGGATGGCGTTCGAGACGCTCCCCGAAGGGATCTTGCCGGGCCAGCGGACCATCATCGGCACCCGCACGCCACCTTCCCAGGTCGTGCCCTTCTCGCCCCGGAAGGGCGAGTAGCCGCCGTCCGGCCAAAACATCAGCTCGTAGCCGTTATCCGTCGAGTAGATCACGATGGTGTTGTCGGCAACCCCCAGGTCGTCGAGCGTCTTCAGCAACTGGCCAATTTCTTCGTCGTGCTGGATCATGCCGGCGCGGTAGACATCGTTCTCGGGGCGTCCCTCGTCGACGGCCTTCTGCATGTACTCCGTGGGTACATGGGTCCAGATGTGCATCCGGGTGGGGTTGAACCAGACGAAGAATGGCTTGTCTTCCTTGACGCTGCTCTCGATGAAGGTCTCGGCCGCCTTCAGGAACTCGCCGTCCACGGTCTTCATGCGCTCGCGCGTGAGCGCACCGGTGTCCTCGCAGCGCTGCTTGCCCATGGGGCCGAACTTGGGGTCATCGGTGGGGTCGTCGGTGTCCGTCGCCCAGCAATGCAGGACGCCGCGCGGGCCAAACTTCTCTTTGAACTCGGGATTCTTCACCCCCGGGTAGTCGAGCTGCTCGGGCTCTTCCTCGGCGTTGAGGTGATAGAGGTTGCCGTAGAACTCGTCAAACCCGTGCACGGTCGGCAGGAACTCGTTGCGGTCGCCCAGGTGGTTCTTGCCGAACTGCCCGGTCGCATAGCCAAGGGGTTTGAGGACCTCGGCCAGTGTCGGGTCTTCCTTCTGCAGGCCCTGCTTCGAGCCGGGGATGCCGATGGTCGTCATGCCGGTGCGCACCGGCAGTTGCCCAGTGATAAACGCGGCCCGTCCGGCGGTGCAGCTTGGGTGCGCGTAGTGGTCGGTAAACAGCATGCCCTCTTTGGCGATGCGGTCGATGTTCGGCGTGTGGCCCATCATGCCGTGGGTATAGGCGCCGACATTCCACATGCCGATATCGTCGCCGAAGATAACGAGGATGTTGGGCCTTTCGGCGGCCGCCATTGCGCCGGGCATCCAGGCCGACAACGCCATCAGTGGAACGAGTTTCAGCAGGGTCTTCCTCATCATTTCTCCTAGTTCACGATACGAGCAGGTGATTACGGAGCCGCCGTGGGAATTGGTGGCGGCCGCTGAGTAAGGTTGCAAGAATTAAGTTAAACAGCTTATCGACTTGGGTGTCGCTAGCCATCTAATCGGTATCGGTATCGGTATCGGTATCGGTATCGGTATCGGTATCGGTATCGGTATGGTATCGAACTGACTGCTCCGGTATTCGCCAAGCTCCTCGCGGACCGCGTAGCGACGCTGTCCGAGCTTCGTCAGCTTGGCCACAATACGATCGAGCAGTGCCTTTCCGATTCCGATTCCGATAGCGACCCCGATTGCGCTCCGCCCACCAATAGATAGAGTTGTGCAGGTTATTAGTGAACCGTTCCTAAGAACGCTACTCCGCACCGCCCCTGAGCTGCGCCAGCAACGCGCCGACCTGCCCCGACGGGTCCGGGAAGCGGGCGAGGTAACGCTCCGCCCAGGCGATGGTGGCGTCCCGGTCACCGGCCTTGGCGTTGAGGCTCACCAGCGCGAGCGCGATGTCGGCGTCGTTGGGGTGGCGGTCGGTGGCCGCCGTGAGGGTGGCGATGGCCGCGCGCGGGTCGCCGGCGGCTTCCTGCGCCAAGGCGTGGACATAGGCGTAGCGCGACTGATCCGGGGCCTGCTCGGCGGCGCGGCCAAGCAGGTCCACCGCGGCGGGAAGGTGCTTGGTGCGGATCTCCAACAGGCCGAGGGCGTGCAGCAGGTCGGCGTCGTCCGCTGCCTGTTCCAGCCCTTGTTCCAGCACGGCGCGACCGTCGGCGTCGCGACCGAGGGCGCGGTACAGGTCCGCAAGGTTCGCGTAGGTCGGGGTGAATTCGGGGTCGAGCGCCAGTGCCTGGCGGTAGTCGCGCTCCGCGGCATCGGAATCGCCCAGCAGGCTGTCGAGCACGCCGAGGTTGAGCCAAGACTCGGGGCGCTCGGCGCTGGTGAGCTGGGACTCGCGGTACTCCGCCAGCGCCGGTGCGAGGGCCTTGCGCAGCGGGGACTCGCGGCCGGGGACGTTTGCCTCCAGCCGCGCGAAGGCGGCCAGCGAGCGTGCCGTGTCGACACGCACCAGGCGCGTCGGGTCGTTCAGCAGATCAAGCCCCATGCTCAGCGCGTCCTGCGGCGGCAGGCGCTCCAGGGCGCCGGCGACGGCGGAGCGCAGCAGCGGGGAATCGGACTCGGCGAGTGCTTGCAATAGGGCAGGATCAACGGGCTGTGACAGCTCGGCGAGCAGGTCGAGAGCCGTCGCCCGGGCGATCATGGGCGCCTCGGTATCCACGGCCAGCTCGGCGAGCTTTGCCGCGGCGCCCGGTGCTCCGCTGCGGCCGGCGTGCAGCGCGGTGGCGAAGTGCGCCGGGCGCTTCGGTGTGCCGTACCAGGTCTGCACCTGCGCCGCCGCCTGTGCCGGGGTCAGCTCGGTGTGGCAGCCGGTGCAGGCGTCGGGGGTGCCCAGGGCCGCGGCGAGGTCCGGGCGCGGGACGCGCAGGCTGTGGTCGGCGCGCGCGTCGATGACCATGTAGTTGCGCTCGGGCATGTGGCAGTCGACGCAGGCGGTGCCGCTGCCCTTGGCGCCGGAGGCAGCGGTCATCGGGTGATGATGGTGCTCGGCGCTGTCATAGCGCGCGGGTGCATGACAGCGGGCGCAGACGGCGTTGCCGGGCGCGCGCAGTTGCAGCGAGTGCGGGTCGTGGCAGTCGCTGCAGGTGACGCCCTGGTGGAACATGCGGCTCTGGATGAAGGAGCCGTGCACGAAGACCTCGTCTTGGATCTGCCCGTCGGCGTAGTAGAGGCCATCTCCGAGCAAGGCCAGCCGATGGGTGTCCTCCAGCGGTGCGTCCGGGGTGTAGGGGACGTGGAGCTGGCCGCGGCGGGCGTGGCAACGGGCGCAGGTGTTGACTTCGGCATGACTGACGCGGGCCGGCTCGCGGTGCGGCAGGCCGGTCTCCGGGTCTTGCACCCAGGTGGCGTTGTCGCGGTCGGCGAGGTCCGGCGCCAGGCCCTTGTGGGCGTCCCAGGCATCGGCATTGCCCGCCGCGGCGGCCTCGGCCTGCGCTGTGTGCGCGGCGCCGGGGCCGTGGCAGGCCTCGCAGGCGACGTCGATCTCGGCCCAGGTGGTGGTGTAGGCGTCCGTGCTCAGGTCGTAGCCCTTGTGCAGGCCGGTGGAGTGGCACTCGGCGCACTGGTAGTTCCAGGTCTGGTCGCGGTTGGTCCAGTGCAGCGGGTGATCGGGGCCGTAGTCCGCGTCGTCCGGGTAGAGGTGGAACCAGCGCTGGCCGCCCTGGTCCGCCGGGCGTGAATCCCATGCAATGCCCAACGCCTGCAGCCGCCCGTCGGGGAAGCGGATCAGGTATTGCTGCAACGGCGTCCAGCCGAAGGTATAGGCGATGGCATAGCTCGCAGGTTTGCCGTCCGGGCCGTCGGTGTCCACCCGGAATTCATCGCCGTCACGGTGGAAGCGCGTGGTGACGCCGTGGGCGGTGAATTCGGTATCGTCGAAGTCGCCGAGGACGTTCTCCGGCGTCGCCTCGGCCATGGCTAGGTCGTGATGGGAGCCGCGCCAGGCGGTGAGCTCGGCGGCGTGGCAGCTGCCGCAGCGCGCGCTGCCGACATAGCCGTCGGCGGCGACCTCGTCGACCGCGAGCGCCGGCACACCGGACAGCGACAGGAGGCCCAGGACTGCCGCGATGACGTGCGGCATCTGCCGCCGGGTCGGTCTAGCTGTTGGGTGCATTGAGTGCCTCGTCCGGCCAGTACTTGGTGCCGGTGAGCTTGGCGGAGATCTTCCAACCCTTGTTGGTGAGCACGAACACGGCGCGACCGTCCTCGAACCCGAGCGCCAGGCGCTCTTGCTCGTCACCCGCCATGCTGCCCGCCTCCGCGGTGGCATCGAGCCCCTGGGTGACGAACTTGTGATAGGCGAAGGGCGTCTGCAGCAGGATTACGAGCTGGGTATCGAAACCGCCGAAGCCATACCCGATACCGACGCCCGCACTGCCCATACGCATGTAGGTGCGCGCGCCCGAGTCGCTCTCCACCGCGACGCCGCGCCCGTAGCCGCCCGCGAGCCCGAGCTGCATCTGGCGGGTGTCGAACACGGCATAGCCGTCGCTGGCCGCCAGCAGCGGCGCCACGTCGGGGCGTTCGGTAAGCAGCCGGTCCAGCGTTTGTGCCGCCATCAGGTCCAGCTTGGCGCGGGTGCCGTCCGGGGTGTCGCCGTCGCTGAGATCCTGCACGGCCTCCTCGGTGGTGGCTTCGACGTGCTCCACCGCTTTGGCGCCGATCTCCCCGGCCTTGTGCGCGACATCGCCAGCGACCGTGCCGGCTTTGTGCGCCGCATCGCCGGCCGCCTCGCCCGCCTTCTGCGCAGCGGCGGCGGCCTTAGCCTTGAGGTCGCCGAACAGTGAATCGGCGCGCGCCTCAGCGGTCGCACCGAGCGCGCCGAGGCCCAAGGCCAAGATCACAACCGGGGCCAGGCTCCGGGTGGCAGACAACATTGTCGGCAACGGGCGGGTGGCGGGGCGCCGGCCGGCGGACAGGTGATCGGGCATCGGTTCTCCTCGCACGGTTCAAACGATGCCGCTTGCCCGATTGCATTCCCCGGTTGCATGCGTGGACGGGCAAGCGGCAGACAGTCAGATGGAAGACAGCTTGCGGGGAGCGGTCACTACTCCATCGTGACAGTCATTCCGCTCATGCTTCCGAGATTGAGATCGACGCCCTGGGTGCGTGAGCGCAGCACCAAGATCACGCCATTCTGGTTCTTCAAGCGCAGTCCGCCCATGCCACCGCCCAAGGCGACGCCGGCGTCGAGCTTGGTGAAGGTTCCCGGGAAATCCGAAACGCTGGTTAGATCGTAGACCTCGCCGGAGGCACTCATTTTGGAGATGCCGACATTGGCCCCGACACTGATTCCCCTGAGCTTGAATGGGTACTCTTCGCCCTGGAATGTCAAGGTCCCGCTGCCCTTGCTGCCGCCAAGGATGAATCCGAGCTCTTTTTCTTGAATGGTGATCGTGCCAGCGGGCTGTTTGGCGTCCTCGGCGACGGCCAGACTGCCGAAAAGCATCATGGCGGTCATGGCAACCGCGCCGATCATTTTGGAATAGGAATACAACATTGTTTTACTCTTTGCTCAAAGGTTATTGAATCGGTTGAAGACTGCCGTGTAGGTCAAGGACCCACCCATTCGTCTTCTCGCTTGAAGAACGCGTTGTTCCGGCATCCCGGTGGCTACGGGATGAATTTGGATTCAGATCTTTCTAATCGTGCCCACCTCCAAGCCGTCGAGTACCTATTTGGGAAACTTTGTTGATCGAGATCGGGATCACCGGCTGGATATTGAGGATGTTCTGCGTGCCCCGTTCCGGCCCATAGTTCAGATTGGTGTTGTTCTGAAACGGCACGCTGATGAGATTGCCGACCGGGTTCTGAGCGAGCTTGGCGAGCTCCGTTGCGCTCATTTCGGCCATCGCGGGCGCGCATCCCAGCCATGTGATGGCCAAAGCCCAGACCAGCGAACGCCATGGATTGAATGATTTGTTCATGAGTTCAGTCTTCGGGTAGAGGCAATGGGTGCCTCGGCAAGAAGGAGTCGGGCATTGTTCGTAAGGAACGACGGAGCCGGCCTGCTCAGTTCTGACTTTCGTCGAACGCAAAAATCCGATTCCAGTCGGTCTTCATGCTGATCACGATCCAGCCCTGCTTCTGTGCCTCGTCGTACAGCGCCTGGGTGAAGGTGCCGACTCGGGTGTCGGGCAGCCCCTGCGCCGGTCCGTACGCGTACTCGCGCTCGGCGTCGTCGTGCAGCAGAATCATCGACAACCTCGCGCCGTCACCGGCCTTGGTGTATTCCAGCATCTGACGGTCGCCGGTCGAGTTTCCGAAGGCGGCATGGGGCCGACGCCCGATCATCAGATGGATGCCCTCGGGCTTGCCGGCATCGTTGTTGTCCAGGAGCAGTTTCGGTTCCTTGGTGAGAAACGGCTGGCCATCCTTGCGATAGCCGTACTTGGTCTCCCCGGCGCTGCCGACCACCTGCTCCGGCGGGATCCCGTAAACGGGCGCGGAATACACCCGAACGAAGTCCTGACCGCCGCCGGTGACGATGTAGGTCTTGTAGCCGTTGGCGCGCAGGTACTCCAGCACCTCCTGCATCGGCAGGTAGGTGAGATCCGTGTAGGGCCGATCCCAGCGCGCGTTCTTGGCGGTTGCGAGCCACTTCTCCGCCTCGGCCTTGAACTCATCGACATCCATGCCGGTCAGCGTGGCGGCGAGGATCTTGAACAGGTCGTCTGTGGAGAGTTTGGCGATGGCCTCACGGTCGCCGAACAGCACGGTCTTGAAAGGCTCCACCTGCGCCAGCTCAGGTTTTGCCTTGACCACCGCCGGAACCCGGTCCAGGCAGTAGACGACCTGGCTGTACATGGGGTGCTCGACCCACAGTGTGCCGTCCTGGTCAAAGGTCGCGATGCGCTCTGCCGGCGGCACGAACTGCGGGCTTCCCTCCGTCGTGGTCTCCTTCACGAAGGCCATAATCGCCTGCTTAGCCGGCCCGTCGTTCCAAGAGGACAGCGGTTCAGCGGCTGCGAGCGCCGGTTGTTTTTCCTGAGCTGATAAAGGGGCTGTTACAGGGGCTGAGACGGTCGGCGCGCCCGTCGTGATGGTCAGCTTCTGACCAGGCTTGATGACGTCCGAGCTGAGGTCGTTTTCTGCCTTCAGGCTGTCCAGCGGAACCTCGAAGCGTTCGCCGATCACAATCAGCTCATCACCCTCGACCACCTCATAGATGGCGGTAACGGTGTCGTATTCGCCCTTGGCGTGGTGGCGAGCCCCCTGGTCGGCGGCCTGGGCGCTGCCGAAGGCCAGACAGGCGGTGAGCGCCAGTACCGAGCAGGCGGCCTGAAACCGCGTGGTGAAGGGTTGCCTCAGGATTGAGGGGGTCTTCATGAGTGGATACCTTCTGTATCGCATGCAGCCATCATGGGTCAAAAAACACGCCCATTCCGGAAGATGCCGTCGTCGGTGTAGGCTGGGTTGAGGTACGAAACCCGGCAACGGCGGTATTGCAAACAAGAAAAGGGCCGGGTCTCGCAAGCTCAACCCAGCCCACAGGATTTCCTCCCGATGATGCGGGCGGCCCGTGCGGGCCGCCCGGTCCATCACATCAGCGACGCTTCGCGCCGTTACTCACCCGCGTGGCTGATGTGTTTCGCTGACTGCATCGCCTCGATCACTTGATCCAGGTTGTAGCTCGCCGGCATCTGCAGCGAGGGGAAGTCCCGGTAGGTCTCGAGCTCCTTCAGCCATAGCAGCTGTCCGATAGGCAGCAGGTTCCAGTCATAGATGTACGCCGTGCTTGGAGCAGCCAAGGCGCCGCCGTAGCCCAAGAGGGTCCCATCAACCGACGCGACCGAGCGCTCGAAGGGATCACGCTTGAGGTTGCTGACATAGGTCCAGTGATAGGTGGTTGGGGGGTCGAACGCTTCCGTCGCATTGGACGAGATCATCGTGTAGTAGAACTTCCAGTTCTTGTAGCGCACCGCCGAAGGATCTTTACCGGTGTAGTAGAAGAAGGTGTCGCGTGCCGAATCCGACTTGCCTTCGAGGTAATCGCGCTGGTCGAAGCCGTCCAGCGTGGTCTTGACGATGCCGGGATACTCGCCGGCCTCGATCTGCTTCTTCAGCCCATCGCCCGAAGGCCCCCCGGCGATATTGACGAAGGTGGGCACCCAGTCCAGCGACGAGAAGATCTGGTCCGGATTCGATCCGGCCTCGACGTGTCCCGGCCAGCGCACGAGCATCGGCGCCCGCATGCCGCCTTCCCAGGTGGTGAGCTTGCCGCCTCTGAAGGGCGTGACACCGCCGTCCGGGTAGGTGATCGTCTCGGCGCCGTTGTCGGTGGTGAAGACGACGATGGTGTTGTCGAGCTCGCCCATGTCTTCGAGCTTTTTCAGCACGTAGCCGATGTTGTCGTCCATCTGCTTCATGCCGGCTTCGTTGATGCCCCAGTCCTTGCCGCCCTTCTGGCCCAGCATGTCCTCATACTTTTCCGAGAGCATGGTCGTGACGTGCATGCGCGCCGGGTTGTACCAGACGAAGAACGGCTTGCCGGTCTTCTCGGGGTCGTTGCGCTCGAGGAAGTCGATGAGCTGGGCGGAGATCTCCTCGTCCACGGTCTTGGAACGTTCCAGCGTCAGCGGCCCTTCGTCCTTGCAGCTCTGGTTCTCTTCGGTGCCGTCCGAAGACGTACAGTGGATGACCGGCCGCGGCGGGGTCATGCAGAGCGCGGTCTTCGGGTCCACGGCACCGGGAACCTCTGCCAGACCCTTGACCGGGGTGTTCTTACAGGGCGGAACAACGGTCTGATCGGTCGAGGTGCTGTTGATATCCGGGAAGCTCACCCCCTGCATGGCGTCGAGGTGGTACAGGTAGCCCCAGAACTCCTGGAAGCCATGTGCCGTGGGCAGCGAGGCCGATTTGTCGCCGAGATGGTTCTTGCCGAACTCGCCGGTGTTGTAGCCGAGATCCAGCAGGAACTTGGCAAGCGCGGGCGTGCCCGGCAACAGCGAGCTGGTGGCGCCCGGAAGCTGCGGCATGACCATGCCGGCGCGCAGCGGATGCATGCCGGTGAAGAAGGCGGTGCGACCTGCCGTGCAGCTCTGCTCGGCGTAGTAGGTCATGAACCGCGCACCTTCATTCGCGATGCGGTCGAGGTTGGGCGTCTCGCCGACCATGAGCCCCTGATGGTAGGCACCCACGTTCATGATGCCGATGTCATCGCCCATGATGAACAAGATGTTGGGCTTGTCACCGGTCGCTTCGGCGGTGCTTGCTTGGCTGTCGCGGTCCCCTGCGTCCGCGGCAGCCACCTTCAGCTCTTGGCCCACGGCGAGGTCGTCGGAGCGCAAGTCGTTGGCCGTCTCCAGCTCGCCGACGCTCGTGCCGAAGCGCTTTGCGATGGCGCTGAGGTTATCGCCCGCGCCGACGGTGTACGTGCCTGCGGCAGCGTCGTAGTCGCCTCTGGCGCCGGCGATGGGGTCGGTTTCTGCCGCCACAGCCACGCTAGCGCCAAACAACATAGCGGCCACTGTTGCGGCAAGAACCTTGGCGCGCAGACGCGCCGTTGGCTCAGGATTTTCA
The DNA here is from genome assembly GCF_000223985.1 of Thiocapsa marina 5811. Taxonomy (GTDB): domain Bacteria; phylum Pseudomonadota; class Gammaproteobacteria; order Chromatiales; family Chromatiaceae; genus Thiocapsa; species Thiocapsa marina. The sequence goes on along the minus strand of NZ_AFWV01000006.1, from coordinate 163,859 downwards.
ATCATCGCAGTATGCTCCAATTCACTGATAAAGCTGATTGTTCCGCCTTCAAACGCGGTACGGGCATCGGTTCGCGGTACGTCTTCGATTGCGGGATCGCTGCCACTGACACCGTGGCATACAGCCGTTGCGACGACCCCGGCGCGAAGTGATTTGACCCCACGCCTGCCGACATTCCCATTGGCCGTTCCACCTAGACTACGTACGTAACCGCTCGTCGGACCCTGCCCTTCGGATGCCAGCCAACAGGTCGGCGCGTGTGACCGGCCTCTCCAGGATGACCAACCCGCCGGCCTTCAAGGCGCTGACTGCCTGCGGGACGTCGCCGCGATCGACGATGACCAGCGTCGGCATTCGGACGCAGGCGGCGGCGAGCTGGCTCGGCTCGGAGCCACCGGAATCATTGGCCGGCATATCGACAAGCAGACAGCCGATCCGGTCTGAGCCGACATGATCGAGGCAAGCCTGCAGATCGGTGAACGCCTTGCTGCGCAGGCTCGCGGAGCGCAGCAAATCAGCGAGATAGGCGCGCATGGCGGGGTCAGCGCTGACCACAGACACCGTCACTGTTGGCATGGGGCTCATACCCGTCACAAATGAATTTTCGGCCGCGATGCACGCCCCTCGCACCCGATAGCTGCGTTACACCTCCTCGCCATAGGGCGGCTATGACTCGTCGGTGTGCCTTGCTCTCGGGCACGAGGGACGCACCTCGCTTTCCCGAAAACCCATCTGCGACGGGTCTAGATCACTCCTGCAGCGGCGATGAAACAACCCTTCGCCAATAGCGCGCTTTTTGATTGGCAGGCCGGCCTTACCGCGTTGGCAGCACCGCGCTCGGAATTCTTGTCTGGGTTGACGATAGAGGAGCGTAGGCAGTAGGGACATACGATTGACTACGCGTCCTACGTACGTAGTCACCGGGAGAAACAGCCACGGACAACGCGCTGAGCGAACCCGTGCGGATCGGTTCAGGGCACGAAACCAGGTTTGCGCGCGCTCTGTCCGCCTAGCGTTCCCGCCGCGACGCCAGCGCCAACGCAAGCAACTCCTTGACGGAGCTCACGCCCAGCTTTCGCAGCAGATTCTGGCGATGGGCCTCGATAGTGCGATGGCTGACATCCAGTTCGCGGGCGATCTCTTTGCTGGTGCCGCCCTTGAGCAAGTAGTCGAACACCTCGCGTTCGCGCTGCGTCAACAAGCTGAGACCCTGGGCGAGATCGCCGTCCCCGGTGCCTGATCGTCGCGCGCCAAGGTCCAGCCCCAACGCCCGATTGACGCTATCCAACAAGGCCTGGTCCCGGTAGGGCTTCTGCAGGAAATCGACGGCCCCGGCCTGCATGGCCTGGACCGCTATGGGGACGTCGCCATGGGCGGTGAGCATGATGATCGGCAGGGTCGTACCCAGCGCGTTGAGTCGTTCTTGCACCGCCAGACCGCTGATGCCCGCCATCCGCACATCGAGGATCAGGCATCCCGGGCGTTCCGGCTCGAATGCGTTCAGGAACGCCTGACCGGAGGCATGGCCCTCGGCGCGCAGACCGACGGACTCGAGCAATTCCTGTATGGAGTCGCGCACCGCATCGTCGTCATCGACGATGAACACCGTTTGCTTAGCTGTTGTTGTCATGGCTCGCTACGCGCAGCGTAAAGCAGAACATCGCACCGCCAGCGGGGTTGGGCTCGTACCAAAGTCGTCCGCCGTGGGCTTCAATGATCTCTTGGCAAATCGACAGGCCCATGCCCATGCCGCCGCTCTTAGTGGAATGCAGCGGTTCGAAGATGGCCTCGACCTGCGCCGATGGTACCCCGGGTCCCCGGTCCGAGACGCAGACCTGGACGTCGCCGTCGATCCTTTCGGCGTGGACGCGCACACGGCGATCGCTCGCTTCGTCACCGCAGACCGACTGAATCGCGTTCTGCAGCAGGTTGACCAACACCAATTGGACCTGAAGGCCGTCGGCAAGGACGGCGGGGAGCTCTCCGGCGGACGTGCAGTCGATGAGGCAGCCACGCCGCTCGGTCTCCAGCTCCATCATCCCGACCGCCTCTTGCAAGGTCGCGCAGAGCGGCAGCGGTTCCAGGGCGACCTGCTTGGTACTGATGAATGCCCGCACCTTGTGGGTGATGTCACCCGCCCGCGTCGCTTGGCCCTCGATCTTCTCGAACAAGGCTTGCAGCTTGGAGGTTTGATCGTTGCCGCTGCCCAGGCGCCGTTTCGCCGCCTGGGCGTAGTTCTGGATCGCGATCAGCGGCTGATTGATCTCATGAGCAATGGCCGTGGCCATCGCGCCGAGGCTGCGCTGCTTGCCGTATCGGGCGAGTGTTGCGCGCAGTGCGATCATGTCGCTCATGGTCTGCTTGCGCCGGGCGTTCTCGTCGCGCAGTGCGCGCTCGGTTCGCTGCAAGCGTCTCCAATTCACGAACAAGGCCGCGATCAGCATCCCCTGCAAGGCGATGACGAGGGCCCCGGTAGCGATCGCGCCCGGATGTTCCTGCAGCAGCGAGGGTTGGCGGTTGCGGATGCGGCTGCCCGCGGGCAATCGGTCGTCGTCGATCCGCCAACGCGCAAGCGCCGGGGCGTCGAAGATCGCCGGGTTGTGCAGCCGGTTGACCACAGGTATCGCGTGCGGCGCTTCGCCCCGAAGGATGCGCACGCCCATCTGTGCCGCGCGAAATCCGTCGTCCTCCAGAGTAATCATGCGACCGCCGACGATACCGGTACCGATCAGGGTATCCCAGAGGCCATAGGTTGGCACGCTGGCCACATCGACGACATCGCGAAGGATGCTATGCGGCGTGTAGGCATTGCCGGCTCGGTCCTGATATTGAACCAGGTAGAGGATCACCGTTCGGGCCGGCAGCCGACTGACCGCCTCCAAGAGCTCGTTCAACGGCAGACCCTTCAACCAGACAAGGTCAGGGCGGGTCTTCAGTGATTGAAATGCCTGTTCTGCAAGGCGCTCGTACCATTGGCCATACGCACCGGTCCCGACGATTACGGCCACCCGCTCGGTGTCGGGATGCAGCGCCAATGCCAATTCCAGCGTGCCTGCGATGTCGGCATTGAAAGTGACGCCGGTCATGGTCTCCGGCAGTTTGTGCGCGCCCACGATGCGGCCATCCGCGTCGCAGAACACGATCGGCACACCAGAAAACAGCTCCTCTCCGTCTTTCAACAGAAACAGGAATGCCGGCGTGTAGGTTGCGATGACCAGATCAGGCCGGTAGTCGCGATACTTAAGGGCATAGCTGCGGCGCAGCTCAACGACGTAGTCTGCGTCGTCGACGCGCGTCAGATCAGGCGCTTCGACATCGATTTGGACTTGCATGTCAGGCGCCGAGGCAAATCCCCGCAGGATACCGTTGTGCCAGTCCGTGTTCGCGGGCAGGCTGCTTCCGTGCGAATGCAACACGAGCACCCGGTAGGGCTCGCCGCGATCTTGGGCCGGCAGCGCGGGGGAAATGAACAAAAGAGCGAAGAGTGCAGCGATCCGCATCGGGCTTACCTGGCCTAAGCCGAACAAAGCGCGGAACAAAGAGCCGAACAACCTGTTGCGCCAGCGCTGGAGGGTGCAGATCGGCTCAACATCGCGGCCCCGCCGTGCTTGACCGTATGGGATTGGTCTCACGCGTCTTAGGATACCGTCAACCTTCTTTGCCTGCATGACAAAGACCCAAGATGGGCAAAGCCTGGCTCACAAACCACGACAACAGCAGTGGTGCGTCCTTTGCGCTGTTACGGTTCCGATTGCCGAATTTCCGATAAGAAAAAAGGCTGCTCCGGAACCGGAGCAGCCTTCTGTCGCGTCGCCGACCTTCATTCGGACGGGTATTGTGCGCCCGTCGACGAGCCGCGTGGCTTGGCGACCGTGCGGGTCGTTTCGGCGCTTGTCTCGAGAGGCGAGTCTATTTGCCGGTGTTCAGCTTGAGCGGCAGATAGACGGGGCACCAGCGCAAGAGTCCGGTGGCCAGGGGCACCAGCCCGATCGCGCCGAGCCAATTCTGGGCATAGACGCCCCAGCCGACGATGGCGACGCCGGCGATGATACGGAGGGTGCGGTCGAGTGTTCCGACATTCGGGGTCATAGGATGATCTCTGCTGTTGTGGAGACCGGCGCGTTCGGCCGATCGGGTGAGGATGTCATACAAGAATAATCGGAGGGATCCGGCGCTTCAGTGACTTTGTCACCAAGCGACGGATTGCGCGCCGGCTCAGACCTCCCGTGCCCGCAGCTCGAGCGCCGGAATGTCCAGCAGCTCGATGACGCCGCGTGTCGTGCGCAGCAGTCCCTGCGACTCCAAGCCTTTGAGAACCCGGCTGATGACCTCGCGCGAGGATCCGAGCTCTACCGCGAGGGCCTGATGCGTCATGTGGATCTCTCGCTCCGAGCCGGTTTCGCTCAGGCCCAGGAGATAGACGATCAGGCGTTGATCCAACCGCTGGAAGAGCACCGCATCGAGGACGCCGAAGACCTCCTGCAAGCGTCCCGCGATCAAGCCGAAGACGTATTCACGCCACCGCTCCGACGTGGCCATCCAGCGGCGGACCTCGGCCGGTCGCACGACGACCGCCTCCACCGCGCTCTCGCACACGGCGAAGGCCGGAAAGGCCCGCCCGCTGAGGATGCAGGAGGTGGTGACCACGCAGCTCTCGCCCGGATGAACGCGATACAGGGTGATCTCCCGACCGTTTTCACCGAGCTTGTAGACACGACCGGTTCCGGTCAGGACCAAGGGGAGCTGCGTGCATTGGTCGCCGTCGTGACAGATCAGCTGACCGACCGGCAGCCGGACCAAGGTGACCCGAGCGAACAGCTCGGCGCGGAACGCCTCCGGTGTCTCGTGCAGAAACGGGAAGGTGTCGAGAAGACGTTGGCGCTGCCACGGATCACCGATCATGCACCGATCTCCGGGCCGACACCCCCATCGGGACAGGCTGCGCCGAAGGTATGCCGAGACGCCGCATCACCGGCGGCTCCGGCGTCTTCGGTGCAGTACGTCGTGACGACGCCGATCACCCCGAGCACCCTCAACCGTGCCCGTGCTCCACGCTTTCGGCACAGGGCGCCGCGGCGGCGAGCGTGCCGGCCAGATAGCTGTCCAGCGACGCGCGCACCGTACCGCTCGCCCCGGTCGCGGTCATGATGCCTGCCTGTCTAAAAAACTCGATGGCGCGACCGCCCATGCCACCGCTCAACATCACGTCGACCCCCTGTTGCTTGATGAAGTCCGGGATCTGTCCCGGCTGATGCGCTTCGGCGAAGGGGTTGGCGATGTCCAGTGTCGCGGTGATCGCGCCGTTCTCGATGTTCACGATAATAAAGTAGGGGGCATGGCCGAAATGCTGGGCGACCTGACTGTCGAGACCCTGGTCGGATTCGGCGCTAATGGCGATCTTCATCTTCAATCTCCTGATTGATCGGGTGTTCAATGGGTGTTCAATGGGGGCTAATCGGGGTTGTTGCGCGCGGCGTCCCCGACCGTTGCGGCTGGTGCGGCGCCCGGCAGGTCCTTCGCGAGGACAGCCACAACCTGCTGCCACACGGCGGACAGGGCGAGGCTGGCGGGGGCGTCCGGGCGATAGGCGGTGACGGCCGCGCCCGCGACCATGGCGCCGGGAACCGAGGGATCGAAGGGCACGCGGGCGACGGTGTCGATCCCGTTCGCGCGGCAATAGGCGTCGATCCCCTGCGCGCCGACGGGATAGACATCGGCCTTGTTGATGCAGACCAGTGCCGGTACCCCGAAGTGTCGGAGGGTTTGCAGGGCGCGGCGCAGATCCTGTAGGCCGGCCACTGTCGGCTCGGTCACCAGCAGCGCCAAGTCCGCCCCCGAGACGGCGGCGATGACCGGACAGCCTATGCCGGGCGGTCCATCGATGAGGACCAGCGGACGTTGCTCATCCAGGGCCTGCCGACAGGCGCGCTGTCGCACTTCCGTGACCAGCTTTCCGGAGCTCTCCTGCCCGGGATACAGGTGGGCATGGTGGAGCGGTCCGTAGAGGCTGTCGGAATAGGCGTATTCCCCGACGGTCTGCTCCTGCATGGCGATGCTCGCCGTGGGGCATTGATGGACGCAGGCGGCGCAGCCTTCGCAGGCAACGGGATCGACGATCCAACCGGCATCGGTCTCGACGATCGCGTCGAAACGACAGATCGACTCGCAGTCGCCGCACTGCACGCATTGGTCTTCGTCGATGACAGCTACCTCTCCGCCGCGAAAGGGCTCGGTGTCCAATCGCTTCGGGTGGAGCACCAACTCGAGATTCGCCGCGTCCACATCCGCGTCGGCGAGGATAACCTGACCGGCAAAGGGACCCGCGGAGGCCAGATGGGCGAAGGCCGCGACGACACTGGTTTTCCCGGTGCCGCCTTTGCCGCTGAGGATGACGAGCTGTTTCATACGGTCACCTCGGCGAGGATGCGCTCGAGCAGGGCCCGGAATCGGTGTCGATCGTCGAGGTTGGCCTCCACGAGGGTACTGCCGGCGGCGATCGCCTCGGCGATGCGTCGGTCCATCGGGATGCGCAGCAAGATCGGCAGATCGCTCTCGACACAATAGGCATCGACGGCGGCATCGCCGATCCCGTCGCGATTGATCACCACGCCGGCCGGGAGGCCCAACTCGCGGGCGATGGCGGCGACCTGTTTCAGATCATGCAGGCCGAAGGGGGTCGGCTCGGTCACGAACAACACGAAGTCCGCCCCGCGCATCGTCTCCACCACCGGGCAGGAGGCGCCGGGCGGGGCATCGCGAATCTCCAGGGTGCGCCGCGGCGGGACGGTCATTGTCGGCGACAGCGCCGGGGAGGATTTCTTCAGCTCCCGCAGGATCGGCATGCCCATCGCCTGGCCGACGTTCATCATGCCCCGTGCAAAGGCGATCCCGTCCGGCGTGGTCCCGCTATCGATCGAGCCTGTTACGAGCAGATGTTCGGTGATGGCCTGCTCCGGGCACATCCAGGTGCAGCTGCCGCAGCCGTGACAGAGGTCGTCGAACACCAGCGTCGTTTCGCCGACCACCGCGATCGCATTGAATCGGCAGATCTCGGCGCAGGTGCCGCAGGCGTTGCAGGTTTGCGGATCCACCCGCGGCACGCGGATCCCGACGTCGCGGTGGACATCCAGACGCGGATGCAAGAACAGTGCGGCGTTCGGTGTTTCCACGTCGCAATCGAGAAAACGCACCGCATCCCGCTCGGCCGCCACCTGCGCGAGACTGGTGGCGACGGTGGTCTTGCCGGTGCCGCCCTTGCCGCTGGCTACAACGATGCGCATCCCGGTTCAGTCTCCGTGGTGGCCGCCATGCGTGGCGTCATCTGCCGGGGTCAAGCGTCCCGAGTTGAAGGCGTCCAGAATCTCGGCGGCGCTGCGCGCCTCGTTTCCCGGGGCAAGGAAGCACTCGATGCGTGCCGCGGACAGGGTGCGATGCGCCTTGGGGCCGTAAGCCCCGCTGACGACCGCCTGCGCGCCCAGGCGCGCGATGAACTGCGCGGCGAGCACGCCTGCTCCGCCCGACGCGGACAAGGCCGGGTTGGCGTGGAACGTCCAAGCGCCGGTGTCCGTGTCCACGACGCAGAAGGACTCCGCGCGACCGAAGCGGGCATCGAAAGGCGCGTCCGGGGTTTGGCCGGCGATCGAGATGGCGACGTTCATCGGGGGTGTTCTCCTGTCGTGCTCGCTCATGGAGGTGTGTCTGCGGACGGGTGCGTCCCGTGCCGAGCCGATGCCGGGCGGGGCTCCACGTCGCTGGGTTGAAAGTCGTATTCCGACTTGAGTGATCGGCATTTTCCTCCGTTCTCGCGGGCCAAGACCCTGATATCCGTCAATGTGAACCGGACATATGTGCGTTTTACTGATCCCGCGAATCGGAACACTTCACTTGAGGAGGCCTGATGCAGGGTCGAAAGCGGCGCGCCCGATGTATCGGTTTCGATCCGGGCTTTCTCTGTTTCAAACCCTGCGGACGACCGGGACGAGGCCTGGAGACCGTAACGCTGCGCGCCGATGAGCTTGAAGCCTTACGTCTCGCGGACCTCGAAGGCTTATATCAAGAGGAGTGTGCCGTGCGGATGGGCATCTCGCGGACCACCTTGTCGAGAACACTCGCGCAGGCGCGGCGCAAGGTGACGGACGCCCTGATCAGCGGAAAACGGCTGGTGGTGGAGCCGCAGAGCGGGAAGACCCGCGTCGCGGACGCGCGGGGCGGGGCGGTCGTGACACCGGATCGACCGGAGGACGAAAGAGGCGAGGCGGTGTGAGTCGGCCTTAAACGTCCGGGCTCGGCTCACTCCGGTCGCGGGGCGGCCGGCGCCTGAGCGACAGCTTCGGGGCCTTCGACCAATTGGCGGACGATGTCCCGGCACTCGGCGGCGTTGCTGATCCATTGCAGCCCGGCCTCGGCCGGCACAGCACCGCTTTTCTCGCGGATCTTCGCGATCGTGGTGGCGATCAGCGCGTCGATCTGAGCGGGATCGGTCACCAGACCGCTCTCTTCGGCGGTCTCGACCGCCAGGCAGGCACCGGCCTGGGATCCGATCACCAGCCCGCTCGCGGCACCCAATCCGGCACCGAAGCCGAGTGCGAGGAAACCTCCGACTGCGCTTCCGATCAAGAGAAAGATCAGGGCGAGGATGAATGTCTTCATGGATATCTCTCTATGAGAAATGGAGTGTCGGAGGCCGCGGATGGCGCCGTCGTGTCAGCGCCCGCTCGCGCCCCATTGCCAGATGCTCTCCCCGCGCGGCAGGGAGACCTCGCCCAGGGCGTCGAAGCGTCCGGTCAGCCCGTCCGCGTCGATGGTCCCTTCGAATCCGATCTCCCCTTCGGTAGGATGGACGGCCGTGAAGGACATGCCGTCGTCCCGAATCGCCAGGTCGACGAGCTGAGGTCGCGTCGGCAGGCCATCGGAGAACTGGACCAAGGCGACGTAAGCGACCTCGTCATCCCGAACATGAGGCAGGATGAAGACCTCCATGCCGATCAGCTCTCCTTGCTCCACCGACGGCTCCATATTGGAATAGATGCCTTGGAGCTTCGGTGCGTCGGCAGCTACGCAGGCGATTGCAAAGCCCAGGAGGGCGACGGTCATGCCCGTGAGGCTGAAGTAGCGGTGTCGAAGGTGCATCGGCGTTATTCTATCCACTGGGTCGGCGGCGACCGCAATACGAGCGGATCCGGACTCGAAGTGTCGCCGACTCGGCGGGTGCCGGCAAGCGTATCGGGATCTTTCCCCATCAGGACTTTCCTTACATCCATGTTCGCCAGTCCACCGCCTCTGCGGGCCCTGTCGGGCGTCTTGCGAGTCCGAGGTCGTGCTTCGACGGCCCTGTGCTTCGTCTTGTGCGCCTTTTTCGGTCAACCCTGCGCGAACGATCGCCCCGCGTTTCTGGCTGCCGAGCGGGCGCTCGAGGCAAACGACATCGAGACCTTCGATCGTCTCTCCGCGGGTCTCGCCGATTATCCGCTGTATCCCTACCTGCGCTTCGCCTTCCTGACCCGGGACCTCGAGGCGACCTCGGATGCCGATATCGAGCGCTTTCTCGGCGATTACCCGCAGACCCAACTTGCGACCCGTCTGCGTCTGGCCTATCTGGCACGCCTCGCGGCGGCCGAGCGCTGGTCGGACTATGCGCGGATCTATCGGCCGGACCGCGCGACCGAGCGGCGCTGTCTCTATCTTCGTTCACTCATCGAGACCGGGCGGCGCGACGAGGCGCTCGCCGGGGTGGAGCCTCTTTGGTTGTCGGCCCGCTCGCAGCCGGATGCCTGCGATCCTGTGTTCGCGGCGTGGCGCGATGCCGGTGGGCTCACGACCGAGCGCATCCTGCAGCGCGTCCGATTGGCGATGGAGGCGGGCGAGCGCGGTGTCGCCGGCTATCTGGGCGGGCTCCTCCCGGATGCGCAGAAGCATCGCTACGCAGCATGGCGCGCGGTCGACGCCGATCCGGCGCTGGTTCTGGATCCGGGGTCCGTCGAGGACGGCCATCCGCAACGCGCTGCGATCCTCGCGCACGGGCTGGCCCGTTTGGCGCCTGGCTCGCCCGAGACAACCGCCGACGCGCTGGCGTCTCTCGCGGACGTTTTGAGCACGGATGGCGCGGCCTCCGATCGCGCCCATGCGGCGATAGGACAGGCGTTGACACGCGCCGGGGATCCGCGCGGGCTCGCCGTCTGGGATGGCGTGCGCGCGACCGAGCGGACAATGACCGAGCAAGAGGCTCGCCTGCGTGCGGCGGTCGCCCTGCGGGCCTGGGAGCGGGTCTCGCAGTGGGTGGCTCGAATGCCCGAGGGTGCCGTCAAGCGCGACCGCTGGCTCTACTGGCAAGGGCGTGCCGAGGCCGAGCTCGGGCGCGACGCGGCAGCGCACGCCACCCTGAAGCGGGCAGCCGAGGGGCGCAGTCTCTGGGCCTTTCTGGCTGCGGACCGGTTGGGGCTGCCCTATCGGCTCGATCATGCCGGGACGCCCGCGGAGCCCGAGCGGATCCGCGCCTTGGCGAGCGGCCCCACCTTCGCACGCATGCGCGAGCTGAGCCGACTCGGCCGAGAGACCGACATGCGGCGCGAGTGGCGCGAGCTGATGGAGCATCTGGACGGCCCGGATCTGCTGGCGGCCGCCTACGTGGCCGACGTCATGCGCTGGCACGACCAGGCCATTCAGGCATCGGCACGGTCCGGCTACTGGGACGACATGGAGTTGCGTTTCCCGACCCCTTATCGCGCCTTGGTCGAGGAGCAGGCCTGGCAGCGGAGCGTGGAGCCGGACTGGATCCTCGCCGTGATTCGACAAGAGAGCGTCTTTGCCGGCACCCTGGCCTCCCACGCGGGTGCGGTCGGTCTGATGCAGCTCCTGCCTACCACGGCCCGAGAGGTCGCGCAGACGCTCGATCTGGATCCGCCGTCGCGGTGGGATCTGCTCGACCCTTCCGTGAACATCGCGTTGGGCAGTGCGTACCTCACACGCATGCGCGATCGTTTTGGTCACGCCGCGTTGGCCACGGCGGCCTATAATGCCGGGCCGGCGCGTGTCGCACGCTGGCTGCCGGACGCCTGTCTCGAGGCCGATCTTTGGATCCTGTCGATCCCCTTCCTCGAGACGCGTCGGTATGTCGAGCGTGTCCTCGCTTATCGGGTGATCTACGGCGAGCGTTTGGGGCTTCCGCCGACACGCCTGTCCGATTGGCTCCCCCCCGTGCCCGGCGCGGATTTTTTCGAGTCCTGAATGAAACACTGATGTCGACCGTCGTCCGCATTTCTCTTGCCTGTATCGCGATTTGGCTCTCGCTGGCGGCCCCGCCCGCGCTCGCCGATACGCGCTCGGCCATGGCCGATGCCATGGTGCGCATGATGGAGGCGATGGGTCTCTTCGGTACCGCAGGGGGAGCCATGTCCGGCGGTTCGCCGGGCGTACCGAATCCAATGGGCATGTCCGGATGGCCGTCCGGGTTCGGGGCCATGCCGGGCGTCCCGGGCGCAGGCACGATGCCTTTCCCCGGTTCCTCGCAGATGGATCCGACGGCTCAGATGGGCCAGATGGGCCAGATGTTGGAGCGCTTCAATCCGGGCAGTGCCATGACCGGTGCGATGCCTTGGACAGCGAGTCCGCTGGAGGGGATCTGGGAGGGCAGCGACGATGGACTCCTGATCGTGCAGGGCGGACGCTACCGCATCTACGCACCTTTCAGCGGCTACATCGACGGCGATATGCGCATCACCGGAGATCGGGTCGAGCTGACCAATCGGCGCGAGGGCTTTAGTCAGGAGTTCGAGTACGCCTTGGATCAGGGCCGCTTGGTCTTGCGCGACCGTCAGGGCCAGATCTATCTCTATCGCCGTCTCGTCCTCGAGGGCGGCTGAACCGCGTCCTGAGCATATCCGCGTTGTCTTCGTCGGAAGCGATGTCGAGGATGTCAAGAGCCTCGCCAAGACGCGGTTCAGAGTCAATCCAAAAAAACTCTTGAACCGGGTCGACTCCGACCTTTGCGGATCGATCCGACGTAAGCCCAGCCGGCGAGCCTTGCATATCGGACACCCGAACGCGGTTCAATAGGCCAGGCGCAGGGCAATCAAGAGCAGAAACACCCCGAACAGCCTCTTGAGAAGTCCAACCGGCAACTGATACGCCAGTTTCGCGCCGAGGGGCGCGGTGGGCATGCTGGCGAGCAGGATGGCTCCGACGGCAGGCCAGTACACGAAGCCCGTGCTCACATCGGGCAATCCCTCGCGCCCCCAGCCGACGACCATGAAGCCGATGGCGCCTGCAACTGCGATCGGCAAACCGCAGGCGGCCGAGGTGCCCACGGCCTTGCGCATGTCGATGCCCCGGTTGCTCAGGAACGGCACCGTCAGGGTGCCGCCGCCGATCCCGACCAGTGCGGAGAGTGTCCCGATGCCTCCGCCGGCGGTCCACATCCCCCTGGGGCCGGGCAGGGTGCGATCCTGATGGATCTGCCGCGGAATCAGCATGCGCAGCCCGACATAGGCGAGAAAGGCGGCAAAGAGACGGGTCAGCCACAGCTCGGGGATAAACCCGGCCAAGGCGGCCCCGAGCCAAGCGCCGATGACGATGCCGGGTGCCAGTCGGGCGACCAGATCCCAGCGCACCGCGCCGCGCCCGTGATGGGCATAGGTCGACGCCGCCCCAGTCCCGACGATGGCGGCCAGCGAGCTTCCGACGGCGACATGCGGGATCCACTCGGACCCCATGCCGATCTGTGCGAAGAGCAGGATCAGCGCCGGCACGACGATCACGCCGCCGCCGACACCGAAGAGACCGGCCAGCAGCCCGGAGGCGGCGCCGATGGCGAGATAGGCTAGAAGCTCGAGCACTGGATTCGGTCCTGAACGATCGAAGGCCCCGATGGGCGATAGGTGGCCGCGGCGGGCTTTGAAACGGATCCGCGACGAATGATTGAATCGCACATTGCGCGTGCGCCATGACTTGTGCCAATGTCGTCCGGTCGGGTTCAATCGCATCCTGCGAGCGGACTCGCCGGGGTCGCGGCGGAGCCCATCCACGAGACCAGTGAACGTCATGGACTTCAGTGAGCTTCAGGGATGTTTTGAATTTCCTAAACCGCGTCTCGCCATCGTCGCACGTTGCGGCGAGGTCGCGCGATCCTCGGAGCGAAAAAGCACACCTGGACGCGGTTTAGTCTGGCCACGGGCGCCGAGACGCCCCAGACGAGTCACGACGACATCATGAGACATCCGTGCATTTGTGTCATCGGGGGAACCGGCTTCGTCGGTCGACACCTCTTGAATATCCTGTCCGGCGCCGGGTATCGGACCCGTGTGCCGACGCGCCATCCCCATCGCTATCGCGATCTGCGGCTCGTTCCGGGCTGCGAGCTGGTGCAGCTCGAGCAATGGGACGAAGCCGGTTTGGCTGATCTGATGGTCGGATGCGACGCCGTGGTGAATCTGGTCGGCATCCTCAACGAGGGGGGCGGGCGCACCTTCGAGCAGTCCCACGTCGGGATGGTCGAGTCGACGGTGCGCGGGGCGCTCGCCGCCGGTGTCGGCGCCTACCTTCATATGAGTGCCCTGAATGCGGACCCGGCCGGTCCGAGCGACTATCTGCGCAGCAAAGGCAGGGGCGAGGCGGTCGCGTCGGCCGCGGCCGAGCAGGGATTGGCGGTGACGGTGTTTCGACCGTCCGTCATCTTCGGGCCGGGCGACGGACTCTTCAATCGTTTCGCATCGCTGCTGCGTTTGCTGCCGGGGCCATTCCCGCTGGCCTGTGCCGACGCGCGATTCGCCCCGGTCTATGTCGGCGATGTCGCCGCCGCGATGCTGCGCACGCTCCGAGATCCGGCGAGCCGAGGACAGATCTACGAGCTGTGCGGACCGCGTACCTTTGCGCTGCGCGATATCCTGACCTATACGGGCAGCCGCATCGGGCGCAAGGTCCGGGTGGTCGCGCTGAGCGATCGTCTCGCGCGACTCCAGGCGCGCCTCTTCGAGAAGCTTCCGGGTAAGCCCTTCAGCACGGATAACTATCTGTCCCTGCAGATCGACAGCATCTGTCGCGAGGATGGACTCGGTCGGCTCGGCATCGCGGCGACCGATGTCGATGCCGTGGTGCCGGCTTATCTGGGTTAGCGTCTGAGCACGGCTTCGGTCGGCCCGAAGATCCGGCCGCTCGGAGTCATCGATCCCATGCTCTACCTCGACAAGCTGCTCAGCCAACTCGCCTATCCGCTCGGGTTCTCCATTGTCCTGGCGTCGCTGGCGCTCGTGCTCCTGATCGCGGGCTGGCGTCGCTCGGGACTCTTGGCCCTGTCGGCCGGGATCCTTTGGCTCGCCCTTTGGTCGATACCGATCGTCTCGGATGGTTTGCGACTGTCGCTGGAGGGCCGGTTCGCGCATCAGCCGGTCGGCGCCTTGCCGGCAGCGGATGCCGTCGTGGTCCTCGGCGGCGGTATCCGAGGAGGCCCGCCGGATTGGCCGGACCCGGATCTCGGGCGGGCGTCGGACCGCGTTTGGCATGCGGCGCGGATCTATCATGGGGGAAAGGCCGCACGCGTCATCGTCTCGGGGGGCGCAATGCCGTGGGCGGGCGAGCGCCGCAGCGAGGCCGACGGGATGCTGCGTTTTCTCACCGATCTGGGCGTGCCGCCCGATGCGATCCTGTTGGAGGGGCGCAGCCGAAACACACGCGAGAACGCGCTCTATACCGCCGAGATCCTGAGCGCCGAGGGTATCGATCGCGTCCTGCTGGTGACCTCGGCCCTGCACATGCCGCGTGCACTGGCAACCTTTCGGTCGGCGGGGATCAATGCCGTGCCGGCGGCGACCGACTTCGAGGTGATGCCCGAGCCGGCGCATCTCATGCGCTGGTTGCCGGACGCCGAGGCCTTGTCCGACAGTACGCGTGCCCTGAAAGAGTATGTCGGATGGTGGGTCTACAGTTGGCGCGGCTGGGCCGAGCTCTGAGGTGGCCGATCGCCGATCGCCGATCGTCGCCATCGGCCATCGGCGATCGAACGACCCGAGGCCGGTGACGCCGGTGCAAGCGAAACCCGGACACGTGAGATCGACCGAGCGAATTCGATTGACCAGGTCAATTCATTGGAGGTAACGATGAAAAGGCATTTTTTAATTCTAGCGATGCTTTCGGCCGCGGTACTCGCCGTCCCCGCGCAGGCGTTGGACGGCGGTGTCGAGAGCCTGCGCGAGACCGGCAAGGCGTTCGCATCGGTCGGTCGGGCAGTCTCTCCTTCGGTCGTCTTCATCCAGGTCGAAGGCCAGAGGACCACAACTGCACAGGCCCCCCTCGGGCTGCCCTTCGGCGATGAGCTCCCGTTCGGGGAGGAGTTTTTCAAGCGCTTCTTCGGCGAGGGCTTTCCGGGTCTCCCGCGCGGCCAAGCACCCCAAGCCCCGCCCGGGGAGCCGCGCTCCATGGGGCAGGGCTCCGGATTCGTGTTCGCCGCAGAGACGGGGCTGCTCGCCGACAAGACCTACATCATGACCAACAATCATGTCGTCGAGGGCGCCGATCGGATCCGCGTCACCTTTCAGGACGGGCGTGAATTCGATGCCGAGGTGACCGGTCGCGACCCGCAATCCGACGTGGCCGTCATCGAGATCAAGACCGGCGGCCTGCCGGCACTCGCTCTGGGCGACTCGGCGAAGCTCGAGGTCGGCGAATGGGTGGTCGCGATCGGCAATCCTTTCGGGTTGAGCCACACCCTGACGGTCGGCGTGGTCAGCGCCACCGGGCGCACCAGCTTGGGCATCAACGACTACGAGGATTTCATCCAGACGGATGCCGCCATCAACCCGGGGAACTCCGGCGGGCCGCTCGTGAATCTCGACGGCGCCGTGGTTGGCATGAACACCGCCATCTTCAGTCGCAGCGGCGGCTACATGGGTGTGGGTTTCGCTATCCCGATCAATCTCGCCAACGCCATCGCGAATCAGTTGATCGAGCAGGGCGAGGTGACGCGCGGATTCCTGGGTATCGTGATCCAGCCGCTGACCGCGGACCTGGCCGAGTCCTTCGGGATGGAGCAGGGCGAGGGGATTCTGATCGCACAGGTCACGGAAGACAGCCCGGCGGGTCAGGCCGGTCTGCGTCAGGGCGACGTGATCGTTGCCTATCGCGGCGAGCCCGTGACCGATGTCGGGAATTTCCGCAACCGGGTCGCGCTCACGCCGCCGGGGAGCAATCAGGAGCTCACGATCGTGCGCGAGGGGCAACGGCAGACCCTGCAGGTCACCATCGGGACGCTGAACGCCGATGCGCTCGCCTCCGCGTCCCCGACCCAGACCAGCGAGGAGCTGGGACTTACCCTACAGAACCTCACGCCGCAGCTTGCCGAGCAGTTCGGCGGTCAGCCCGGCGAGGGTGTCCTGGTCACGGAGGTGAAGCCCGACTCGATCGCCGCCGCGGCAGGCATCGAGCCGGGAACGCTGATCCTGCAGGTCAACCGTGAGTGGGTGAAGAGCGTCGCGGACTTTCAGCAAGCGGTGAAGGCCGGGCGCGATGCCGGGCGCGTCTTGCTGCTGGTGCGCAAAGACGCTATGCAGCGCTTCGTCGTCCTGAGCTGGTAGCCGCGCACGACGGGAAGGGATTCCCGCCGCGCCCCGGCCGCGCGTCCGCGGCGCCTCTGCGCAGCAGCCCCGCCGGATGCAGGTGTCCAGCGCTGTCGCCTCGGGTCCTCGGCCGGCCGCTGCCGTGCCTGTCTATCGACCGACGTCATCGACATCACTTGCGAATCCGCCCTGCCGCGACTAGTCTATCTCTGAAGACCAAGCGTAAAAGTTGGTTTTGAAGTCCGCGCCGATCGGGGATCCGGGAGGCAGTGCAACGGATATCGTCCAGACCAGCGAGCCACCTCATACAGCATCGTTTCGCGATGCGGCGAGGGATCTCGTCGCCGTTCCGGCAACCCCGTCGGTAGAACACGACAACCGTCGGGAGGAAGAATCATGAGTCTCGTGACCCACCTCAGCGGGCATGGCGGCCCCGCATTGCCTGTCATGCACGTGTCCTTGGTAAGACCCTTCATCTGGCTGAGCAGGGGATGGGAGGATCTTCGCCGGACCCCTCGCGCCAGTCTTGCCTACGGTTTGCTCGTCTCCGTGCTGGGTGCGGTGATCCTCGGTTTTTGGCGGCACCCGTATTTCATCGCCGCGGCCGTCTCGGGTTTCCTGCTCGTCGGCCCGCTCTTCGCGGCGGGATTGTGCGAGTTGTCCCGTCGCCGCGCCGCCGGGGAGCCCGCCGATTTCGAGACATCGCTCTCGGTTCTTGCCGATCATCGCAAGGCCCTGCTTCGTTTTTCGGCCGAGCTGTTGGCGATCGGTGCGATCTGGTTTGCGGCCTCTACCCTGATGCTGCATCTGGCCTTGGGAAGCGCCGGTCCGGGCATCGAGGCGACGATGTGGGGTGGCGTGCTCGAGCAGTTGACCGAGGCGCAGATGATCTCCTACGCCGTGGTCGGCGGCCTTCTCGCATGCGTCGTCTTTGCGCGATCGGTCGTCGCGGTCCCGCTCATCATCGACCGTCACGTGGATTCGCCGACCGCCGTACGCACGAGTATCCGTGTCACGCTTGCCGATCTGCCGGCGATGATCCTGTGGGCCGCTCTGATCGTGATCCTCGCCGGTATGGGCTTTGCGACCTTCCTCGTCGGCATGGTCGTCGTCTTTCCGCTGCTCGGGCATGCGACCTGGCATGCCTACCGCGATTTGGTGAAATGAGTCACGTCTCGGAACCAGGTTGAGCACGGAATCCAAGCGTTGTCGTTGTCGTTGTCGTAATCGACAACGACAACGACGACCGTGGCAAAGGTGTTCCTTCGTGGGGTCGGTCGTGCCTCCACCGTTGGACCTCATCCCGATTCTGCCTTAGATTGCGCGTTTTATCCGGCGGAACCGAGATCGTGGATCCCGAGGTCTTCAAACAGCGCGCCGCCGAGTTGATCGGCGTCGGTCACTTTTGTTTTTCACGCGGCTGGTTGCCGGCGACCTCCGGCAACCTCTCCGCGCGTCTGGATGCGAACCGGATCGCCATCACCGTGTCGGGCCGTCACAAGGGCGAGCTCGACGCGAGCGGCATTATGGCGATGGACGTCGACGGCACCGTCCTGAGCGCCGACTGTCGGCCGTCCGCCGAGACCGAGCTTCATCTGATGCTGTATCGCCGCGACCCGACCATCGGCGCCGTGCTCCACACCCACTCGGTCAACGCCACCGTGCTCTCGCGCCTGGCCGGCGACGCCTTGATACTCTCCGACTACGAGGTCTTGAAGGCGTTGCCCGGGATCGAGACGCACGCGACTCGGCTCGCGCTGCCCGTCTTTGCCAACGACCAGGACATCGCCCGTCTGGCGCTCGAGGTCGAGCGGATACTGGAGCGCACGCCGGATCTGCCGGGCTACTTGATTGCCGGTCACGGCCTCTATACCTGGGGCAGCAACGTTGCCGACGCGCGTCGGCGGATCGAGGCATTCGAGTTCCTGCTCGAATGCGAAACCCTCATGAGGAGCATCACCCGATGAGCGAGCTGCGCATCCACGCCGAAGACCGCGCTGCACCCGAGGCGGTCTTCACCGACTTCGTCGACATCCGGCGTGAGCTGGGCGCCCTCGGCGTCAACTTCGAGCGCTGGCAGGCCGATCGCGTCCTGGCGTCGGATGCGACGCCCGAGGACGTCATCGCCGCCTATCGCAATGATATCGATCGCTTGATGACCGACTACGGCTTCGGCTCGGTGGATGTCCTGCGCATGACGCCGGACCACCCCGATCGCGAGGCCCTGCGCGCGAAGTTTCTCAACGAGCACACCCACAGCGAGTTCGAGGTGCGCTTCTTCGTCGAGGGCAGCGGTCTGTTCTATCTGCACACCAATGGCAGGGTCTATGCCGTGATCTGCGAGCAGGGCGATCTCATCAGTGTCCCCGACGGTACGACCCATTGGTTCGACATGGGTCCGCGCCCGCACTTCACCGCGATCCGCCTCTTCACGAACCCCGAGGGCTGGGTCGCCAACTTCACCGGCAGCGACATCGCGTCGCGCTTTCCCCGCTTCGAGTAATCCGTCCTCATGATCAAGGCCATCCTCACCGACATCGAGGGCACCACATCGAGCCTCTCGTTCGTCAAGGACGTGCTCTTTCCCTACGCCGCGGAGCATCTGCCTGACTTCGTGCGGGCGCATCGCGACGAACCGCAGGTGGCGCAGTTGCTCGACGATGCACGCGCCGTCGCGGGTGGATCCGGCGACGACGAGGCGCTGATCGCGCAGCTGCTCGAGTGGATCGCGACCGACCGCAAGATCACCCCGCTCAAGGCCCTGCAGGGATTGATCTGGGAGGAGGGTTACGCCCGCGGCGATTTTCGCGGCCACATCTACGAGGATGCCGCCCGCCGCCTGCGCGACTGGCACGGTGCCGGTTTGCGGCTCTATGTCTATTCCTCCGGCTCGGTGCATGCCCAGAAGCTGTTGTTCGGGCACACCGAGTACGGCGACCTCACGCCGATCTTCTCCGGCTTTTTCGATACGCGCATCGGCGGCAAGCGCGAGCGCGACGCCTACCGTGCCATTGTCTCCGAGGTCGGTCTGTCGCCCGCAGAGATTCTTTTCCTCTCGGACATTCGCGAGGAGCTCGATGCCGCGCGCGATGCAGGGATGGCGACGACTGCGCTGCGCCGCGAAGGCGTGACCGGGCCCTTCGGGGAGCACCCGGTCGCCGATGATTTCGATGGGGTTCGGCCGATCGAGGATTGAGCGGCGGCCTCAATTTCGGACCAAGGCGTCTCGCATCTGCATAAAGGCGATCAGATACTCGAACATGATGCGCCACATCAGCTCCATGAAGAGGAACGCAGCGACGAACAGCAGGATTCCGAGCACGCGCCAACGCAGGCGCACCGTCGCGGTTAGAAGCCCCATCCCGGCTCGATATGCGTCGCCCACCGGCTCGAAGCGGCGCATTAAGAACAGCGCCATGAGCCAGGCTGCGAGGGGCATGACGACGGCGCCCAGATAGTAGAACACCAGCAGCGCATGGCGGCTGATCATGGTGTCGAAGGAGAGGAAGTCGGTCATCCGAAAACACCATGGTGTCTCGCTACCGCGTCCGGGGAATGCGGGAGGCGGAGCGTCGGCCTTGCGGCGATCGATTCAGATGCGGGTGCTGGCTCGGGCTCCCGTCATTCGGGGTGAGCCTGATTCGAAATTCGATATGAAATGGTGCCGAGGAGAGGACTCGAACCTCCACGAGCTTTCGCCCACATGGACCTGAACCATGCGCGTCTACCAGTTCCGCCACCTCGGCATGAGGTTCCGGGGATGTCTTGAAGAAGGCCGCCCCCGTGGCAAGGCGCGAATATTAGTGAGACAACCGAAGGGTGTCAAGGCTACACTAACCTTTTCCGGACAAGAACGAGCCCAAGTGACAAGACGCCGAAATCCGACAGCCGCCAAAGAAGCGGATCCCCATCGCCAGCGCGAGGCGAAAAAGTACGCCAACCCCATCCCCAGTCGCGAATTCATCCTCGAAACACTCACCAATCTGGGCGCACCGGCCGGTGCCGACGAGGTCGCCCGCGAGCTCAATCTCACCGACGAGCAGGATCTGATCGCCCTCGAGCGGCGACTCGGGGCCATGGTGCGAGACGGTCAGCTGGTACGCAATCGCAACCAGGCCTTCTGTCTGGTCAACCGACGCGATCTGATCGCCGGTCGTGTCATCGGACATGCGGACGGTTTCGGGTTCGTGCGCCCGGACGAGGGTGGCGACGACCTCTACCTCTACCCGAAAGAGATGCGTGCGCTGTTTCACGGCGATCGTGTCGTCGTGCGTGTCGCAGGGCGCGATCGACGGGGTCGGCTCGAGGGTGCGGTCGTCGAGATCCTGGAGCGCAAGACCCGGACCGTCGTCGGGCGGCTCTATAAAGAAAGCGGTGTCGGCTTCGTCGCGCCGGACAACAAGCGACTGACCCACGACATCATCATCCCGAGCGACCGCATCGCGGGCGCCGAGCAAGGCCAGATCGTCGTCGCCGAGATCACGGATCAGCCCACCCAGCGCACCCAGCCGATCGGCCGGATCCTCGAGGTCCTCGGCGATCACATGGCGCCCGGGATGGAAACGGACATCGCGATCCGTGCACACGATCTACCGATCGACTGGCCGGAGGAGGTTGAGACCGAGATCGCCGGGCTCGGCAGCGAGGTCCCGGAGGCGGCGAAGGAGGGCAGGACCGATCTGCGCAAGCTCCCCCTGGTCACGATCGACGGGGCCGATGCGCGCGACTTCGACGACGCCGTCTATTGCGAGCGCAAGCCCAAGGGCTGGAAGCTGCTGGTCTGCATCGCCGACGTCTCGAGCTATGTGGTGCCGGGTACGGCGCTGGATACCGAGGGCTATTCACGCGGCAACTCGGTCTACTTCCCGGACCGTGTCGTCCCGATGCTGCCGGAGGTGCTCTCCAACGGGCTCTGCTCGCTCAACCCGCATGTCGATCGGCTCTGCATGACCGCCGAGCTCTACATCAACGCCGAGGGCAAGGTCACGCGGACGCGCTTCTTCGAGGGTGTCATGCGCTCGCATGCGCGGCTGACCTACGATCAGGTCGCCGCCATGATCATCGACGGCGATGCCGATCTGTGCGAGAAGCACGCGGACCTGCTGCCGCACCTGCATGAGCTCTACGCCCTTTACCAGACATTGCACCAAGCGCGCGCCGAGCGCGGTGCGATCGACTTCGACACCGTCGAAACCAAGTTCGTCTTCAACGAGCAGGGGCGCATCGCCGCCGTGGTGCCGCTGGTGCGCAACGAGGCGCACAAGATCATCGAGGAATGCATGCTCGCCGCGAACGTCGCTGCGGCGCGTCTCTTCGAGCGCAAGAAGATGCCGGCGCTCTACCGCATCCATGACCTACCGAATGCGGAGAAGCTGAGCGACCTGCGCGAGTTCCTGGGACAGCTCGCGCTCAAGCTTCCGGGCGGCGAGAAGCCGACCGCCAAGGATTATGCAGAGCTGCTCGAGATGGTCAAAGACCGTCCGGATCGTGGTTTGATCCAGACCGTGTTGCTGCGCTCCATGCAGCAGGCGATGTACAGCTCGGACAACGTCGGCCATTTCGGTTTGGCCTACGATGCGTACACGCATTTTACCTCCCCGATCCGTCGCTACCCGGATCTCGTCGTCCATCGGATCATCAAGCACATCCTGCGCGGCGGGACCGCGGCCGACCTGGATTACTCCAAGATGGAGCTCCAGCAGATCGGCGAATACTGTTCGGGCACCGAGCGGCGTGCCGACGAGGCGACCCGCGACGCCGACGACTGGCTCAAGTGCGAGTTCATGCAGGGCAAGCTCGGCGAGAAGTTCGACGGCATCATCACCAGCGTCAATTCGTTCGGCATCTTCGTCGAGCTCGACGAGGTCCACGTCGACGGTCTGGTGCACATCACCGCGCTCGACAACGACTTCTACCATTTCGACCCCATCGGCCATCGCCTGCACGGCGAGCGCACCGGCACTGTCTACCGTCTCGGCGATCCGCTGCGGGTGCAGGTTGCGGCCGTGAATCTCGACGATCGCAAGATCGATTTCGTGCTCGCCGAGTCGAGCGGGAAGGGCGGCAAGGCAGGGAAGGACGGGCAGGGCGGACGTCAGTCGAAACCCAAGCCGACGGCTCAGGCAGCGGGCCAGGGCGCGGCATCGCCTCAACAGAAACCTGCGTCCTCCAAGGCCGGGGCAGACAAGCCTGCCGAAGGCGCCAAGAAGCCGCGTTCGCGCAATCGGCGCAAACGCAAACCGGCCGGCGCTGCGCCGACCTCCTGACGATGAAGCCATCGCGACGTTCTGTCGTGGATCGGCGTGACGAGGTGCGCCCCCCCGCGACAGGGCTGCACCCGGTCGGCGGCATCCACAGTGCGCGGGCCGCGATCAAGTTCGGGAGCGAAGGGGTCGGCGAGCTTTGGCTCGACCGCAGTCGTCGCGATCGGCGCCTGTCCGAGCTGGCCGATCTGGCGAGCCAGGCCGGCGTAAAGGTCCGCCAGGTCGAGCGCGACGAGCTCGAGCGTGCGGCAGAGGGCACCAATCACCAAGGCGCCTTGGCCTGGGTGCGTGTTCCGGCGGCCCGATCCGAGCAAGATCTCGATTCACTCCTGGAGCGGATCGAGGGTCCGCCCTTTCTGCTCCTGCTCGACGAGGTCCAGGATCCGCATAATCTCGGCGCCTGTCTGCGCACCGCGGAAGGCGCCGGCGTGCATGCCGTCATTGCCCCGAAGGACAACGCCGTCGGTCTCACTCCGGTCGTCTGCAAGGTTGCCAGCGGGGCGGCCGAGACCTTGCCCTATGTCCAGGTCACCAATTTGGCGCGGACCATGGGCGACCTCAAAGAGCGCGGGATCTGGCTCACCGGAACCAGCGGAGACGCCGACACCGAGCTCTATACAGCCGATCTCACCGGGCCGCTCGGCCTGGTCATGGGCAGCGAAGGCACCGGCCTGCGCCGCCTCACGCGCGAGCACTGCGACCGTCTGGTCCGTCTACCCATGTGCGGGACGGTCGAGAGTCTCAACGTCTCGGTCGCCGCGGGTGTTTGTCTTTACGAGGCGTTGCGTCAGCGTCGGTGAGCATCGTCACCCGAGTTTTTACGGGTGACGTCGATGCGGCGATTGGCCTCGCTCGTGAGACCGACCACCGAAAACATCACTCGCTCTTGACACCCGCTCTGCGGTGTCACGCATGCCCCTGGCGCTCTGCGCCATGTGCCACGCAACGGAGTTACGAGCAAGGCCCGGCGTTTAAGCGATTTCCGAGTCCCAGCATCCCAAAACATCGTATACGTCTCAGATAGGCTCGACGGCGACCACGTGCATCGCGCGCTCATCGATCCGCCATCGGATATTGCGGTCATAAAGCCGGAGGCCGAATTCTCGGCGCTCGGGGTACCGATTCATATACCCCGGGCGCGGATCTTGGGCGAGGACCTGCTCGATCAGTGCGCGCAGTCGGAGCACCCCGGTCGGATCGGCTTCGGCAATGCCCTTTAACGCCTCCACGGAGAAGGTCACATCGGCGGCGGCGATCTCGGGCGCCGTGGCAAAGCCGCTTCGTGCCTCGGGGAGGCTGTCCGCGTACGGCACATAGGGCTTGATGTCCAGGACCGGCGTGCCATCCAATAGATCGACGCCCCGAAGCGCGAGCGCGAGTCCGCGCGCATCTTTGATGAGTCCCCGCTGCTCGACCGCGGAGATCCCGATGGGGTTCGGCCGATACGGCGCGCGGCTTGCGAAGACACCGACGCTCTCGCGGCCTCCGAGACGCGGCGGGCGCACTGTCGGGCTCCAGCCGGCGGTCAGGCAGTCCTCGTGAAAGACGAAGAGGATCCAGACATGCGAGAAACCTTCGAGTCCTTTGAATGCCTCTTCTCGGGCGAACTCGGGTAGAAGCTCGACACGCGCCTCGGCGGCGGTCACCAATCCGGGTTGGCGCGGGATCCCGAACTTGTCGGTGTAGGGGGAGCGGATGTGGCCGATGGGGGCGAAGCTGAAGGACATGCGCTGGCCTGCTGTCTTTGGGGGGTTCCATTATCCTAGATCCGGCAGTTCGTGCCCCGCGCTGTCACCGCTTTGTCACGTCCCGCGCATTCCCTTATCCTTCACGCGCTTTTCGGGCGCGAGGGGGCGTGCCTCGTTCTCAAACTCAAACACAATCAGGGGCGCGACGATGACGAAGGCGGGTGCAAGACTGTTGGTCGGGGCGGTTGGGCTCGGGATGGCTACGCTGGCGCAGGCGTACGACCTGCCCGCCGTGAATCTTGGGTTTACGAGTTTTCTGGACGGTGCGCCGCCGTCGGGGCCAGGGTGGTACGCTCAGCAGTATGTGCAGTTTTATCGCAACGGGCGCCTCAAGGATGCCGGCGGCGCTGACCTGCGTCTGCCCACCGCGCGCGGGCTCGAGAAGGCGCAGGTCGATGCGAACATCGGTTTGACCCAGCTCGTTTATCAATCGGATCAGCCCCTGCTGCTCGGCGGCAAATGGGGCATGAATCTCATGCTGCCCTATGCGGGCTTCGATCTGGATCCGAAGGACAACTTTGCGCTATCGGCAAACGGCGGCAATCTCGGCGATCTCTTGATCGGTCCCTTTCTTCAGTGGGATCCCATCATGGGTCCGAACGGACCGAGATTCGTGCAGCGAGTCGAATTTCAGCTGATCTTCCCGACCGGCTCCTACGATGCGAACGATGCCCTGAATGTCGGCAGCAATTATTTCTCCTTCAATCCCTATTGGGCCGCGACGGCATTCCTGACACCGAAATGGACGGCCTCCTGGCGTCTGCATTATCTGTGGAACGCCGAGAACGACGATCCCTACAAGCCGCTCGGGGCCAACGACACACAGGCCGGTCAGGCCATCCATGCCAACTTCGCGAGCGCCTACGAGGTGCTGCCGAATCGTCTGCGTATCGGCATCAACGGCTATTTTCTCAAGCAGTTCACCGAGAGCAAGATCGACGGCCGAGGTGTGCGCGACAGCGAGGAGCAGGTCATCGGCATCGGGCCTGGGCTCGTCTACCACGTCTCCAAGCACGACCATCTCTTCGTGAACGCCTACTGGGAGACGGAGGCGGAGAATCGCCCCGAGGGCTCCAGGTTCAACCTGAGGTTCGTGCATCATTTTCATTGAGACCGGACCGCGTCCAGTCCGGCGTGCGCCGGGCCGAGTCTGATCGGCGCTGCCGGATCCTCGGGAGGTCGGACCCCAACCGCCTCTCTCGCTCGACGACTGGCTCGCCGTCGAGCGGACCGCCACCGATCGACGCAGCGAATAGGTTGCCGGCGAGGTCCTTGCGAAGGCCGGCGATACTGAGGTGAACAACCTGATCGTGCCCAACGTCGGTGCTGAGCTGCGGAGCCAGTTCAAGGTTTAACCCTGCCGGGTCTCCGCGAGCGACTCGGACGGATGCGTTGCCGGTCGGAAAACGGCTGTGCCGTTACCAAGTTGTGCAATATTGAGGGCCGTCTATACTGATCTACCGATAGACCCGTATCGTCATGGGCACGCCTCAGGGTGGTCGATGCCTGTTCGGCGAGCTCGGCCGGATCGGAATCGATTTCGTTGATGCGACCTCGGCGGGGCTGCCGTCGCGCAGCGCTGCGATATCGGCATCCAAGCGGATCGGTCCGGATCGATGGTAACGCGCCGGGCATGAGAGGCAGGGGTCTCGCCTTAGGAGCCCCGCGCCTCGGCGTCACCCACGACCATTGCAGTCCATCGCCGAACTAAGGATTTTTTGGCATCGAGCTACCAAACCGGGAAGCCAGCTCGCCCCATGGATCAGACTTCGGAACAGTCGTCCGCGGACATGCCGGGGCCGCGGCTCCTTGCCGATGTTCCTACGCGTGCGCCGCTCCTCGCAGCGCCGGATACGCCCCTGCGCGAGGCGGTGCGACTGCTGAACAGGATGCCCGATGGCGCCGCGGTTTGCGCCTTGGTGATCGTCGACGGCGACAAACCGCTGGGTATCCTGACACCGCGCGACCTCTTGCCATGGCTCGTCGAGGGATCCGGGGATCCTGCCACGTCTCTCGCCGCGCTGATGCGTCGTCCCCTCATCGCCTTGCCCAAGGCATCGACCCTGGAATTCGCGGCCGACCAACTGGCTGCTGCGGGGGTCGGCTACCTTGCGGTGACCGAACCCGGGGGCAGCCTCACGGGGCTGGTGTCTCGGTCGGAGCTGCTTGCCGCCCTTGGCTCGCGCGTGGATCGGGACGGGCGCCCCGACCCCGCGGATCTCCCCGATCCCGGGCGCGCCGAGACCGTCGAGACACACCTGCGGCGTCTCAGGGACATCCTCGAGACCACCGTCGACTGGATCTGGGAGGTGGACGCCGAGGGACGCTATACCTTCGTCGCCGGGCGTGTCCGCGAGGTTTTGGGGTACGCGCCCGAATGGATCATCGGGCGCACGGCCTTCGACCTCATGCCGCCCGCGGAGGCGCGCCGAGTCGGTGAAGCCTTCGCGGCGATCGCGGCGGCTGCGCGTCCCTTCCGGGACCTCGAGAACCAGTGTCTGCACCGCGACGGCAGCGTTAGGATCATGTCGACCAGCGGGGTGCCGCTCGTGGCGCCCAACGGTCTCCTGCTCGGATATCGCGGAATCGACCGGGATGTCACCGAGACGCATGCCGCCGCCCGCGCACTTCGCGACAGCGAGGAGCAGCTCCAGGCCATCTTCGACAATGCCAACGTGGGCATTGCGCTGCTCACCGGCTATCGGATCATCGAACGCGTCAATCGACGCCTCGCCGAGATTCTGGGCTACGACGGCCCGGAATCCATGCGCGGACTGAGCGTGCGCGCGCTGCACCTGTCTGAGGAACGCTTCGCCGCATTCGGCAAGCAGTACTACCTCTCGCTGCGGCACGGACAGCATCGACATATCGAGTACGAGCTGCGACGTCGCGACGGCAGCGCCGTCTGGTGTCTGCTCTCCGGTCAGGCCGTAGACGCCGTCTCGCCGGCGGATCTTGCCGGGGGTGTGATCTGGACCATCGACGACATCTCCGCGCGGAAGGCACGGGAGGCCGAGCTTGGCGCGCTCCATGCGCGACTTGCCGAGGAGCATGTCCTCTTCACCGAGGGCCCGGCGATGGTCTTTCGCTGGCTGCCGCAGGCGGGCTGGCCGGTCGTGGAGTGCTCGCCGAATGTCCCGCGACTGCTTGGCGTCAGCGTCGCCGATCTGATCAGCGGCCGAATCCTTTTCGCCGATCTGGTTCATCCGGAGGACCGTAAGCGGATCGGTTCCGAGGTGGCCCGGTATACCAGTGAAGGGGCCGAGCAATTCGAGCAGCAGTATCGCCTGCGCGGGCCCGAAGGCCAGTGGCTGCACTGTTACGACTTCACGCGGATCCTTCGTGCAGACGACGGCTCGATCCGGGCCTATCACGGTTATCTCGTCGACATCACGCATCAGCAACGCCGCGAGATGGAGCTGCGCGCGCTGATGGACGGCATCCCGGATCCCATCTTCTTCAAGGACCACCAAGGGGTCTACCTGGATTGCAATCTGGCCTTCAGCGGATTCGTCGGCCGATCCCGCAAGGCCGTCATCGGGTGCTCCGACCTGGATCTCTTCAGTCCGGAGGTCGCCGAGCCCTTTCGAGCCGGGGATCGAGAGACCCTGGCCGCCGATACCCTTGTTCGAGCCGAGGAGTGGGTCACGCGTTCGGACGGCAGGCGGCTCCTGTTCGACACGCTCAAGATCCCCTACCTGTGCCCGAGCAGCGACACCCTCGGGGTGCTCGGGATCAGTCGCGACATCACCGAGTACTACTGGCAGACCAAGGAGCTGGAGCGGGCGCAGACGCTGGCCCGAGTCGGCAGCCTGAATCTGGGTTTACCCAAGGGTCGCGCCCATTGGTCCGACAACTTCTACCGGATACTGGGTTTGGATGCCGACCGGGACTTGCCCGGCGACGACGCTCTGCTCTCGATGGTGCAACCCGACGACCGGCGGCGCGTCGAGGCGACCCTGGTCGCCTTGCGCAGCGGCGAGGCCGGCAGCGTGGAGCTCGATTACCGAATCCGGCGGCCGGACGGCGAGATCCGCTGGCTGACCAGTCGCCGCGAGCTGACCCGCGACGCTCAGGGCCGCCCGGTGCGCATCGACGGGGTTGTCCAGGACGTGACCGAGCAACACCTTGCTCGCCAGGCCCTGGCGGCTAGCGAGGCCCGCTATCGAACCCTCTTCGAGCATGCGGCCCAGCCTTTGGTCCTGATCGACGGCGACGGCCTGATCGCCGCGGCGAATCAGGCGGTCTACGATCTGCTTGGTTATCCGGGATCCGGAACCCTCGTCGGCGCCTCGCCCGCCGCGCTCTCTCCGCGGCTCCAGCCGGACGGCGAGGTATCCGCCGCCAAAGCGGAGCGGATGATCAGGTGCGCCCGGGAGCGAGGCGTTCAGCGCTTTGAATGGGAGCACCTGAGGCGTGACGGGTCCGGGGTTCCGGTGGAGGTGACCCTCAACCCGATCGAGCTCGAGGGGCGACAAGTGCTGCTGGGCACACTCTACGACTTGCGGGACCGGCTGCGGGCCGAGGACTGGGAGCGACGCGCCTCCACGGTGTTTACCGCGACCAGCGAGGGCATCCTCATCACCGACCCGGAGGGCCGCATCCTCGCCGTCAACCCCGCCTTCACGACCATCACAGGATACGCCGAGGACGAGGTCCGCGGGCGCCGTCCCAACCTCCTGCAGTCCGGTCGTCAGGACCAGGTGTTTTACCGGGCGATGTGGCACGCGCTCATCGAGACCGGCCACTGGCAGGGGCAGCTCGGGAACCGCCGCAAGAACGGCGAGTTGTTCACCGAGTGGCTCAGCATCAGCGCCATTCGCAACTCCGCCGGGCATATCCAGAGCTATATCGGTATCTTCAGCGACATCACCAAGGCACAGCGCTACGCCGAGGAGATCGAGCACCTTACCCACCACGATCTGCTGACCGATCTTCCCAACGCCACGCTGTTTCGCGCGCGGCTGGACCAGACCATGCGTACGGCGCGCGCCGACGGACGACAGGTCGCGGTGATGGCCATCAATCTGGACGGCTTCAAGCATGTGGTGAGCGCCTACGGCCATGCGCTTGCCGACGGGGTGCTGGTGGAGGCCGCGCGTGCGCTGAAGGGCGCGCTCCCGAACGATGCCATGCTGGCACGTCTCGGGGGAGACACCTTCGTCATCGGTATCGCGACGCCGCCGGGTGCGGAATCGGTCAGCGAGCACGTGGCGCGCATCCAGTCGGTTCTGCTCCGGGACATCCGCGTCGAGGGTGTCGGCAACCTCAACATGGGTAGCGGCGTTGGCGTCGCGCTTTGTCCCTCGGATTCCTGCGATGCCGCCGAGATGATCCAATTCGCGGATTCGGCCTTGAACACCGCCAAAGCCGCGGGCCCCGGCACTTGCTCTTTTTTCCGTTCGGAGATGACCGAGGTTGCCGGCCAGCGCCTGCGTTTGGCGCAGGACCTGCGATGCGCCCTGGCGAAGGGTGAGCTCGTCTTGTATCTCCAGCCCAAGCTGGATCTCTCCAACGGGAGGCCTGCGGGGGCCGAGGCACTGATTCGCTGGCAGACTTCGGAGGGCCAGCTGCGACTCCCGCAGGAGTTCATGCCGCTGGTGGAGAGCGGCGATCTGCTCTGGCCGGTCGGGCGTCGGGTCATCCAGGAGGCGGCCCGAATCATCGCCCTCTGGAAGGCGGATGGCGTGACCCCGGTGCCGATCGCCGTCAATATCTCCAGCGCGATGATCGGCAGCGGACAGTTGGCGGACGCCATCGCCGGGGCTGCGCGGGCGTACGGGATCGATCCTCGTCTGCTCGAGATCGAGGTCCTCGAGAACGTGCTCATCAACGACCCCGAGCGTGCCCGCGCCGAGATCGCCGCGGTGCGTGCCCTAGGGGTCGCAGTGGTCCTCGACGACTTCGGAACCGGCTATTCCAGCCTCGCCTATCTGAAGCGCTTTCACTTCGATTCACTCAAGATCGACCGCTCCTTCATCAATGGCCTCGGGCAAGAATCGGACGACACAGCGATCGTGCGCTCGACCATCTCCATGGCGCATCATCTCGGGATCCGGGTCGTGGGCGAGGGTGTCGAGTCTGCGGATCAGCTCGTGCAGCTCTCCAATCTGGGTTGCGACCTGGCCCAAGGTTTCCTGCTCGGGAGGCCGATGCCGCCGGACGACCTTACCGAGATGCTGCGTACGGGTTCCCTGCCGATTGCCGGCGTGCGGGTTCAGGAGTTGCTGGCCCGCCGTGCGCTCGTTGTGGAGGACGACCCCGTGCAGCAGGCGTTGCTCGTGCGCTACTTTCGCCGGATCGGATGGCGAGTGACCTCGGTGGCAGGCGCCGAGGAGGCGGATGCTCAGCTTGAACAGGACGATTTCCACCTGTTGCTTGTCGATTACAGACTGCCGGGCGAGAACGGCATCGACCTGCTCAGCCGTGCCCGCGAGTCTCACCCTGAAGTGGTTAGGGTCTTGATCTCCGCGTGCGACGACCCGCTGGTCATCGCCGAGGGCATCAACGTCGGCGGCATCTTTCGCTATCTTCGCAAACCCTGCTCGGAGAAACAGTTGGTGGAGCTGTGCGAAGCGGGTTTCGCCTTGGCGAAGCTCTTGCGCCAGGCTGGCCCTTTGGTGGCGAGGCGGGTTAGGTCAACTTGATGGAGGCCACGACTGCGTTTGGTCGGAGACGAAGCGGGCCACATCCGCTGCGAGGTCTCGGAGCAGCGCGTCCGGGATCGTCTCCGCGCCTTGCGACAGGGCGAGCGCGCGCATGAGCAGACCGGCTTCTTCTTGGGTCAGAATGCCTTTCGGCAGGGCTTCGCTGTAGAGCCAGATCCCGGCGTGTTGGGGTGTCGGCGGGGTCTCTTGTTCGGAACGGACGGCGGCGCAAGCGAGAAGTGCGCCGAGCAGCAGGTCCATGGCGGGGGCAGGGCACGCCTGTTGGATCAGGACCTCGGCGCCGCGGAGCTTCTCCCGCGCCTTGAACAGGAGCCTGGGCTCTTGCGGGCTGTGCTGCTCTTCCGTTGCCTCGACGAGCGGCCGAGCCCGCGCGATCGGAGAGGCGTCCCCGAGCCGCTGTAGTCCGCTCAGCGTCCGTGGGTCGATGAGTGCAACCGGAACCTGACCGGAGATCGCTGCGGCAAGCCGATCAGCCTCGGCATCCACGCGATCCAGGACCACCAGCAGGCCTCCGCCGGAGCCGAGGATCCGCTCGATGCGTGTGCCGAATGCTTTCTGGACGGCTTCGATGGCATGGCGGATGGATGCTTCCATCTCGGCATCTCGCGTTGCATCGGCGAGCGGAATGGGCTCTGCTCGCTCCACCGGTGTGCCGTCGGTCTGCGCGTCGTCGATCGCCGTCGTCTCGCCGGCGCTCAAGTCGATGTCCGGACTCGCCTTTAGGTTGGCGTCGGCCTGATCGGATGCCGGCTCTTCGGAAGCGGCCTCCTCGACCTGCTCGCCCGTTGCCTCGTTGGCTGTTTTCGGGACGCCCGGCAGCCCGGCGAGATCCTCCGCGAGCACCTCCACTAACTTGCGCGAGATCCCGACGACATCTTCTGTCGCGTCTTGGTCGACCACGTTGTCGAAGAGGTTGCGCTTGCCCTGGACCAGCTCCAGGACGCGGCACTCGTAGGACTCGGCGGCGACCAGCAGGACGATCTGAACCGTGCGGGTCTGCCCCAGACGGTGCACCCTGGCGATGCGCTGATCCAGCACGGCCGGGTTCCATGGGATATCCAGATTGACCAGAACCGAGGCCGTCTGCAGATTGAGCCCGACCCCGCCCGCATCGGTGGAGATGAAGACCTGACAGGCGTCGTCGTCATTGAAGCGATCGATCAGCTCGCCGCGCTTGGACGTCGGTACACCGCCGTGCAAGCGTACGCAGCCGAGTCCCAGCGCGCGCACGCGCTGCTCGACCATCCGGGTCATCTGCTCCCATTGGGAGAAGACCACGGCCTTGAGTCCCGATTGCAGACAGAGCTCGTCGAGCAAATTCGCCAGCTCGTCGAGCTTGGGCGACCCCTCGGTCTCCTTGTCGACCAGACCGGCGGCGTCGCAGGCCATGCGCGCTTGCTGCAAATGTGCCATAAGCCGGTTCGATTCGCCCGGCGTGAGCGGACGACGCTTGGCGATCTGCGCCAGGATGCCGGCGGCCTGGATGCCGGCGTCGTGCAGCTCTTTCTGGCAGGCGTCGAGCGGGATGTCCAGGCGGCTCTCGATGCGATCAGGGAGCTGATCGCGCACCAGTTGGCGGTCGCGTCGCAGCATGACGGGTGCGAGCCGACGTCGCAGCTCGGAGAGATTGCGGTAGCCGAGCACCTTGCCGCGCTCGTCCGTGACGTGGAAGTCCACCAGATAGCGCCAAAGCGGTCCGAGCACCTTCTGGTCGATCACCTGCATCAGGCTGTAGAGATCTTCGAGCCGGTTCTCGAGCGGCGTGCCGGTCAGAACGAAGGCGTAGCGCGAGGGGATGCGTTTGACGGCCGCGGCGATCTTGGTGCGCCAGTTCTTGATGCGCTGCGCTTCGTCGAGGATCATCAGGTCCGGGCGCAGGGTCTCGGCGATGACACTGCCGTCGCGCAGGATCAGCTCGTAGTTGACGACCAGGAAGCCGCCGGCACCTCGATACTGGGCGGCACGCGCGGCTGCGGGCCCCTGGATCACCCGCGCCTCCTGTCCGGTGAACTTGCGGATCTCTCGAGCCCACTGTTGCTTGAGCGAGGCCGGACAGATCACCAGGATCCGCTCGACCTCGGCATGCGCATGCAGCCAGGCCGCCGCCGCGATGGCTTGGAGCGTCTTGCCGAGACCCATGTCGTCGGCCAGCAGCGCGCGCCCGTTGGCGGCCAAAAAGGCCACGCCCTCGACCTGGTAGGGATAGAGTCGCGCGGTCACGCCGGGCAGACGCCCACCCGAGGCGCGGATCGCCTCGCCGATGTCGCGTGCCCGCTGCCGCTGGGCGGCCTGCTCGGCCAAGCGACGAGCGTAGCCGAGTGCATCTTCCCCGAGATCGATGTCCGCGCGCCCGGCCAAGGCATCGGCCAGGCGCAGAAAGTCCTCGGGCAGACGCCGACGGTAGGCGCCCGCGTCGTCGAAATGCGCATCCAGCAGCGCGACCAGCTCGGAATCGAGCGGTCTGTCCGGGCGTTGCATCGCCCGATGGAGCCGAATCTGGGGAGCAGGGTCGCCCTCCCAGTCCAGATAAACAAAGGGCGATGGCGGTCCGAGTGCTTGGGGACCCTTGGCGTCGCGGCGTTTGGCAATGCGGTGCAGCACCGCCTCGATGTGCTTGCAGGTTCCCAACTGGTTGGTCGCGAAATCCGGGCAGGTACAATAGTTGGCGCGCCGGTCCAGCGAGCGGATGTGCACCCGGTAGCTGACCGGGACATGGGTCGATGACATGAGCGAGCGCGCGGTCCAGGCCCCGTAGGCCGGGTCGCCCGTGAGGTGCTCGACCCGCACCTCGGTCCGTCCGCGCTTGATGCGCTCGTCGATCGCCCCTTCCACTGCGCCGAGCAGCTCGCCCTCGGCTGCCCTGCGTGCCGAGCGGGCAAAGAGTGCGGCGAGTGCATGGACGCAGGCTTGGTCCGAAGGCGTCCCGCAGTCGCATAAACAGATCAGATTGCCGTCGCTGTCATAGGACAGCTCGAGCGCGACGATCTCTTCATCCTCCTCGTCCTCGACGTCGGCACGCAGACAGGCACCGTCCAGCTCCAATTCGGCGACGCGGTTGTCCTTGAAATGGCGCAAGCCGGCGCGCACGAGATCGGCGGCCGCCAGGGCGTGAAGCTGATCTTGATCGAGCGTGAAGGGGTCGAGGTCGTGCGTCTGGTCTGGGCCGGCGTGCATGGAGGCGGTGCTTCCCGGTACTTGGTCGGTGGCCCATGTTAAACCGCGCGCGCCGACGGATGCGCGGTTTTCGCGTTGGACCGTCGTTGCCTGGATGCCATCGGGGTGCGGCGGACTGGGTTCGAGTGCTGTCCTCGCCGAATTCCGTGATCCAACCGTCCGGCTCGGTCGACTCCGGTACACGAATACGTTCGCCTTTTACGATGATAGGTGCCACGAGCCTGCGGGGGCGGCAGGTCTTCGCGAACGAGGTGCTGTCGGCGAAGCAAGTTGTTACGGGATCGGTGCCACGGGCTGGCACGGGTTCGCCCCGCTCGTTACTCTTCTCCTCTCTTCCTCTTCTCTGTGGCCTGCGGGCCCACCGCGGCCCGGAGGGCCCATGCAGATTCGCCTCTCGACGCTCCTCACGCTTGGTCTTCTCTCCGGCCTGACGCCCTTTGCCATCGACATGTA
This sequence comes from Thiocapsa marina 5811, assembly GCF_000223985.1. Lineage (GTDB taxonomy): Bacteria > Pseudomonadota > Gammaproteobacteria > Chromatiales > Chromatiaceae > Thiocapsa > Thiocapsa marina. The sequence continues at coordinate 129,012 of NZ_AFWV01000006.1, read as the reverse complement.
TCTGCCGAGCCTGCCCGCGATCGCGCGGGACTTGGACTCGACGATCGAGCTGGCGCAGCTGAGCGTGACCGCGTACCTGGGTGTCTTTGCTTTGGCCCAATTGGTTTTGGGTCCGGCCTCGGACGTGCTCGGACGGCGGGCGACCATCGGCGGTGGCCTAGCGCTCTTTTGTTTGGGTGCGCTCATGTGTGTGTTGGCCGAGCGGATGGAGACCCTGCTGTTGGGGCGCGCCGTTCAAGGGCTGGGCGGCGCCGCGGTGGCGGTGACGGTGCCCGCTCTGGTGCGGGACCTCTTCGAGCGCGATCACTATGCGCGGGTGATGAGCCTGGTGATGTTGACGACGGCGCTGGCGCCCTTGCTCGCACCTTCCATCGGCGGGGCCATCGTCTCCTATCTCGAGTGGCATTGGGTCTTCGTCGCGCTCTTGGGCCTGGGCTTGACCGCGAGCGGGCTCTTCTTTCGGCTGATCCCGGAGACGCTTCTGCACGCGGATCGCCACCCGCCCGAGTTGGCTCGGGTCTTACGCAATTACCTGAGCTTGCTCCGGCATCGGGTCGGCATGGGATATTTGCTGACCGGGGCCTTCTCCTTCGGCGGCATGATGACCTACATCGTCACCTCGCCCTTCGTGTATATCGAGCTGCATGGTGTACCGGTGGGTTGGTTCGGGGTCTTCTTCGGGGCGAATGTGGCCCTGGCGATGGTGGTGACGAGCCAGAATGCCCGGTTGGTGGTCCGTTTGGGGGCGGAGCGGCTGCTGCGTTGGGGACTCGGGGTACAGGTGATCTCGGCGCTGATTCTGATGGTGCTGGCCATCTGGGGAACGCCGCCTCTGTGGGCCATCGTCGGCGCGACCTTGCTCTATCTGGGTATGGCGGGGGTCGTGCTCGGCAATTCAATGGCCGGTTTCATGGCGCTCTTCGCGCGCATGGCGGGCACGGCCTCGGCCTTTTCCGGGGCGTCGCGCTTCGGGCTCGGCGCGGTGATGGGCTCGCTGGTCAGCTTGATGCACACCGGGGATGCGACGCCGATGCTGTTCGGCATGGCAGTATGCGGCTTGGCGGCGGGCGGGAGCTATTGGCTCCTCTGTTGCCCGTCCAATGAGGCGACGGGGTCCGGTTGACCCTACGTCGGTGGCGAATCACAGATGCATCGACAGCGTTTTTCGGGCCGGATTCGGCCCGCCGATCTGGACCGATCCGACGACGCGCATGCCGTCGTGGCCTTGCTGAATGCCTATGCCGAGGACGCCATGGGCGCAGGCGAGTCTCTGCCGGAGGACGTCAGACAACGTCTGGTGCCGGCCCTACGGCGGGTGACGGATCGTCTCGTGCTTTTGGCCTTCGACGGCGAGGCCGCCGTCGGGCTGGCGATTTGCTTCCAGGGGTTTTCGACCTTCCGCGCCCGGCCACTGCTCAATATCCATGATCTGGCGGTGCTCTCGAGCTACCGGGGCCGGGGGATCGCCACCGCGCTGATCGGCGAGATCGAGGCGGAGGCCAGGCGTCGCGATTGCTGCAAGCTCACGCTCGAGGTGCGCGAGGACAATCCGCGTGCCGAGGCGCTCTATCGCGCGCTGGGCTTCGGCGCCGGTCGCGCGGGCGAGTGCTCCGTCCAGTACCGCTTCATGGAAAAACGTCTCGGGTCGAGTGCTTGAGTATGGGCGACGCATCATCCCGGAACGGTATTCGAAACGACGTTCAGCCCTCGCCCAACCGCAGGCTGTTCCCGGCCCCGATGAGCGCACCGGCGAAGAGCCGACTCAAGTCGGCGTACCCGTGGGCGAGGCAAGTCCACGTGCCGGCCTTCGCGGCTTCCACAAGCGCGCGATGCCGAAGGTCTCGAGGGGCCCCGGGCGACAAGACACACCCTCCAGCCCTCGGCTCGGGTTTGTCCCGAGCCGCATCTTGCCGCATCATGCGCGACCGCGGATTCAGTGAGCGCAAGACGACGGCATGACCGAAACCATGACCTACAACGCGGAGGGCCTCGAGCGCCTGCCGCTGAAGGACTTCACCGAAAAGGCGTATCTGGACTATTCCATGTACGTCATCCTCGACCGCGCGCTGCCCCATGTGGGCGACGGGCTCAAGCCGGTGCAGCGGCGCATCCTCTATGCCATGTCGGAGCTTGGGCTCTCGGCGGCGGCCAAGTTCAAGAAATCCGCGCGCACCGTCGGCGACGTGCTGGGTAAGTTCCATCCGCACGGGGATTCAGCCTGTTACGAGGCGATGGTGTTGATGGCGCAATCCTTCAGCTATCGCTATCCGCTGGTGGACGGGCAGGGGAACTGGGGCTCGCCCGATGATCCCAAGTCGTTTGCGGCGATGCGCTACACGGAGTCGCGCCTTGCGCCCTACGCGGGTCTGCTGCTCGACGAGGTCGATCAGGGGACGGTCGACTGGCAGCCGAACTTCGACGGGACGCTCGATGAGCCCAAGCTGCTGCCCGCGCGTCTACCGAACCTTTTGCTCAACGGCGCAACCGGGATCGCCGTCGGCATGGCGACCGACATCCCCTCGCACAACCTGCGCGAGGTCGCACGCGCCTGCATCCATCTGCTCGATCATCCGGATGCGACCCTCGAGGATCTGATGCGCTTCGTACCCGGGCCGGATTTTCCGACCGCGGGCGAGATCGTCACACCGCGCGAGGATCTCGAAAAGATCTACCGGACCGGCGGCGGGAGTCTGAAGCAGCGCGCCGTCTACGAGGTCGAGCGCGGCGAGATCGTGATCACCGCCTTGCCGTATCAGGTCTCGGGCAGCCGTGTGCTCGAGCAGATCGCGCAGCAGTTCAACGCCAAAAAGCTGCCGATGATCGAGGACTTCCGCGACGAGTCCGATCATGAGTTTCCGACCCGATTGGTGATCGTGCCGCGCTCCAACCGCGTGGATGTCGACCGGATGATGTCGCACCTCTTCGCCACGACCGATCTGGAGCGCAGCTACCGGGTCAACATGAACCTGATCGCGCTGAACGGTCGGCCGCGGGTCATGACACTGCGCGACATCCTCGTCGAGTGGCTGGCCTACCGCACCGAGACGGTGCGGCGGCGCTCGCAGCATCGCCTGGACAAGGTCCTGGAGCGTCTGCACCTCTTGGACGGCTTGCTGATCGCCTTTCTCAATATCGACGAGGTGATCCGTATCGTCCGCAGGGAGGACGAGCCCAAGCCGGTGCTCATGGCGCAGTTCGCGCTCTCGGAGGCCCAGGCGGACTATGTGCTCAACACCCGGTTGCGCCAGCTCGCGCGTCTGGAAGAGATGAAGATCCGCGCCGAGCAGGCGGAGCTGGCCGTGGAGCGCGACGGGCTGCAAGCCATCCTGGGCGATCCGTCGGCACTCAAGCGGCTGATCTCGGAGGAGATCACCTCGGATGCCGAGAAGTACGGCGATGCGCGGCGCTCGCCGCTGGTCGCTCGGGCCAGTGCGGCGGCTATCGACGAGATCGATCTGGCGCCCAGCGAGCCGGTGACCGTGGTGCTGTCCGAGAAGGGTTGGGTGCGTGCGGCGAAGGGGCACGAGGTCGATCCGGCCGGGCTGAGCTACCGCTCCGGGGATCGCTTCCTCATGGCGGTGCGGGTGCGCAGCAGTCAAGGCGTGGTCTTTCTCGATTCGACCGGGCGCAGCTATTCCTTGCCGGCCCACAGCTTGCCGTCGGCGCGGGGACAGGGCGAGCCTTTGACCGGGCGACTGGATCCACCCGCCGGTGCGCGTTTTGTGGCGGTGTTGGGCGAGGCGCCCGAGTGCCGGGTCCTGATGGCGTCGGATGCCGGATACGGATTTATCGCCCGAATGGAGGATCTCTTCGCCAAGGCCAAGGCCGGCAAGGCCGTGCTGAGCCTGCCGAAAGGCGCCGAGGTCTTGGTGCCGCTTGCGCTGAGCGCAGAGGAAGGCGGCTTGGAGGGCGCCCGGCTCGCGGCCGTCACCACGGCGGGGCATCTGCTCCTGTTCCCGGTGTCGGAGCTGCCCGAGATGCCGCGGGGCAAGGGCAACAAGATCATCGGCATCCCCTCGGCCCGCGTCGCGGCACGCGAGGAGCTGGTGACCGCGCTCGCCGTCGTCCCGCAGGGCGGGAGCCTGGTGCTGCTCTCGGGCAAACGGACGCTGACATTGAAGCCGGCCGATCTGGATGTCTATCAAGGGGAGCGCGGACGCCGCGGGCGTCTGCTGCCGCGCGGCTTCCAGCGGGTGGAAGGCCTGTCGGTGGCGTAGGTCGGCCCGGCGAAACCTAAACGCTAAACCGCGTTCGCTGCGGCGTTCATGCTTGCTGCCGTCGTCGATCCAGTGCGAAGACGATGCATTCTGCTCCGGACGGGGTTTAGCTCATATAGCTCAAGGCTTCATCACCCGGATGCGGCAACCCTGCGATGCGCCATGCCTGTCGGCAGGAGCCGAAGAGTCGGCGCACCGCGTCGCGTTGCATGCCATGGGTGCGGCAGATCTGCGAGACCGGCGGGATGGCGCCGTAGGTCATGCGGTGCTCGCGCAGATAGTAAATGATCGACCAATGGTCGGGGCCGAGCGGCCCGATCTCGTCGAGGTCGGCCATGACACGGGCCATGCCGGCGTTCCAATCCGTCGGGTCGATCAGGAACCCGTCCTCGTCGACGGGAAGCGGGCGGTGCTTGTGCGGGGCCTGGGAGCGGACGGCGGTTTGAGTCATCGTGATTACCCTTTGCCTTTGGTGGATCAATTATTTTTATGAGGACATTAGCTTATCTCTCACTGACGAATATAGTCAGAATTACGGACGCGTCAACCCCCTGATTGACTTTGGCGATCCGCTCGCGCATCGGTGGCTTCAGAGCCGAATCTGGTGATGCTCTAGGAGGTAGCCGCGATCGCGGTAGTAGCGGAAGCGCTCGCGCCCTGCGAGGCGGGCGGCAGGGTCGTGGTCGATGGGCTCGCAGAGACGCTCGAAGCGGCCGAAGAACTCGGGGACCTCGCTCGAGAGGTTGATCAAGACCTGATCTTCCTTATCGGGCGAGCCGTCGCCGCTGATGAGGATGGGGGTCAGCTCGGGGTCGGTTCGATCGATGCGTCCGTGAGGCAGGAAGCTGTCCTCTCGGAAGGTCCAAAGCAGACGGTCCAGATGGTGTGCTTGACCGGGATCGGGGCAGTGAATCAGCACGCGCGCGCCGGTCGCGCGGATGCGTTCGACGAGGCGACAGGCGAGGAGAAAACGATCGCCGCCACTGTTCTCGTCCAGGCTGTAGAAATCGATTCGGGTCATGGTTTGAGGCACGTCCGCTTTCGCATGGTTTGTCGTCGTTTGGGTCCGGCCTTGTCCGCATCCGTTATCATGGTCGCCGACGCGTCTCGCGTCTTGGATTGATGTCATCGCACTCGCGCGTGCCCGGTTTAGTATACCGGCAGCACGGCACGTCTTCGCAGGTCTGCGTGCCGCGCAGTACGCAACCGAACAAGCCCCGATTCGCACGGACCACCGAGCAAGCGACCGAGCACACATGGCCCAAGATTCGTTTACCGCCTGTCTGGAATGCGGTCTGCTCCAACGTATCCCGGAGGTACCGACCGGTGGATCCGCGCAGTGCGTGCGTTGCGGCGGCGTCATGCATCGCAATCGGCCGGATAGCCTGAACCGCACCCTGGCGCTGACGATCGCCGGACTCGTCCTCTTCATCGTCGCCAACGGCTTCCCTTTTCTGGCGTTCGAGATGCAGGGCAGGGAGACGCAGACGACGCTGATCACGGGTGTGATCGATCTTTATCGAGGTGGCGATTGGCCGATTGCCGCGGTGGTGCTCTTTACCAGCATCCTGGCGCCCGGCCTGCAGTTGGCGCTCTTGCTGATGGTCCTGGTTCCCTTGGCGATGAACCGCACGCCGCCCTGGTTGCCGGTACTCTTTCGATGGGTTCGGACCCTTGTCCCGTGGGGGATGATGGACGTCTTCATGGTCGGAATCCTGGTGGCGGTGGTGAAGCTCGCCGACATGGCGTCGATCGTTCCGGGTGCATCTCTTTTCGCGTTCGCCGCACTCATCTTCGTGCTCGCCGCTGCACAAGCGGCCCTGGATCCCGACCTGGTCTGGTCGCGTGTGCCGATCACGGGCGATGGCACGCGAGCGCCGCGGCGCGGCGAGGATCGGGTGTCCTGCGATGTCTGCGAGCTGGTGATCCCGCCCGCCGCGGCGGTCCGCGACGGCGATCGTCTTCGCTGTCCGCGGTGCCGCGATGTTCTGCACAGACGCAAACCGCAAAGCCTGCAGCGGACGTGGGCGCTGCTGATTGCGGCGGTCCTGTGCTACATCCCGGCGAATGTCCTGCCGATCATGTCGGTGACGTCGCTCGGAAGCAGTCAATCGGATACCATCTTCACCGGGGTGCGGTTTATGTTGGATCACGGGATGTGGCCTCTGGCCCTTGTGATCTTCACGGCGAGTATCTTCGTGCCGCTTCTGAAGCTCTTGATCTTGATCTTCCTTCTCGTCTCGGTTCAGCGGCGCTCCGATTGGCGGCCCCGCCAGAGGACCCGGCTGTATCGCGTCGTCGAGGCGATCGGGCGCTGGTCGATGGTCGATGTCTATGTGGTCACCATCCTGGTCGCCCTGGTGCGGCTGGGGAATCTTGCGAGCGTCCAAGCGGAGCTCGGCGCCGTCTTTTTTTGCGCGGTCGTGGTCTTGACCATGCTCGCGGCCATGTCGTTCGATCCCAGGCTGATCTGGGACGCGATGGAGCAGGGACATGTCGGAGATCGAGAACGGACCTTCGGGGCCTCCCTTGCCGGATCCCCTTGAGGGCGCGCCCGCGGCCATCGTCAAGGGACGCAGCGGTGTGTCGCTCGTCTGGCTGATTCCGATCGTGGCCCTGTTGATCGGTGGCTGGCTCGCGGTGAAGACCTTTACGGAGCGGGGGCCGACGGTCAAGATCGAGTTCGGGACCGCCTCAGGGCTGGAGGCCGGCAAGACCAAGGTCAAGTTCAAGGACGTCGACATCGGTCAGGTCACCTCCATCGACGTGAGTGCAGACCTCAAGAGCGTGATCGTGACCGCCGAGTTGAAGCATGGCTCGGAGCAGTTTCTCACCGAGAAGACGCGCTTCTGGGTCGAGCGCCCGCGGGTGACCGCCAGCGGAGTCTCCGGTCTCGAGACCCTGCTGTCGGGCTCGTTTATCGCGATCGATCCGGTGCGCAACGGCAAGGAGGCGCGTCGGTTCAAAGGACTCGAGGAGCCGCCGCTGTTCACGACCTCGGAGCCGGGCACGCGCTTTACGCTGCGCTCGCCGACCCTGGCGTCGTTGAACATCGGCGCCCCGGTCTATTACCGTCAGATTCAGGTCGGGCAGGTCGCGGGCTTTTCGCTCGACGAGGACGGTGAAGCGGTCAGCATCGACGTCTTCGTCTTCGCCCCTCATGATCGGTTGGTCTCGACGAGCACCCGCTTCTGGAATGCCAGCGGGATCGATTTTTCGATGAGCGCGGCCGGTGTGAAGGTGGATACCGAGTCGCTCATGTCCGTCTTGATCGGCGGCGTGGCCTTCGATACGCCGGACACCATCGATGCGCCGGGCGAGTCCCCGGCCTCTGATCATGTCTTTCCGCTCTATGCGAACCGCGACAACGCGCACGAGAAGATCTATCTGCACAAGGAGCGTTATCTCCTCTTCTTCGACGGCTCGGTGCGCGGATTGAGCGTCGGTGCACCCGTCATGCTGCGCGGGATCACCATCGGAAAGGTCCTGGACATCCAGCTTCAGCTCAGCGTCGAGGATCTACAGTTCCACATCCCGGTCTTGATCGAGGTCGAACCCGAGCGGATCGCGGTGCGTGGCGACCGGGGCGCACTGGATGAAACGGGCATGATCAGACGCTTGGTCGCCAAAGGCCTGCGGGCTCAGCTCAAGACCGGCAGCCTCATCACGGGCCAGCTCTATATCGAGCTCGATTTCTACCCGGATACGCCGCCCTCGGTGCTTGCAAAAGAGGGCGACTACGACGTCCTGCCGACGACGCCGGGCTCGCTCGAGGCCTTGACCAACAAGGTTTCGGCGATCCTCGACCGACTCGAGGCATTTCCGTTCGATCGGATCGGGAAGGATTTGACAGATACCCTTGCGGGGGCGAGCGAGATCGTGAACTCCTCGGCACTCAAACAGGGTATCGTGGAGCTTGAAGGCTCGCTGGCCGAGATCCGAGCCCTGGCCGAGCAGCTCAACACCGATATTGCGCCCGACCTGGCCGAGACCCTGCGCCAGACGACTGCAACCTTGCAGGGGGTGCGCCGGATGATCGAAGAGGGCTCGCCCATTTCCGTCGAGCTGCGACGGTCCCTCAACGAGATCTCGGGTGCGGCGCGATCGCTGAAGACGCTGACGGACTATCTGGAGCGTCACCCGGAAGCCTTGCTGAGGGGCAAAGGAGGAGGTCGATGAAGATGCGTGGTTTTGGATTGGCCGTCGTGGTTGCCGTCGCGGTCTCGGCGGGCTGTGCGACCTCGCCGCCGTCGAGCTTCTACACGCTGACGCCGATGCGCGCTTTGCCCGATTCGGGTGGTCCGCCGGCCACGGCGTTGGGCGTCGGGTTGGGTCCGGTCAACTTTCCGCAGTTTCTCGACCGACCCCAAATCGTGACGCGCGATGCCGGAAATCGTTTGGCCATCGACGAGTTCCATCGCTGGGGCGGAACGATCCAAGACGATTTTCAGCGCGTCTGGATCGAGAACATGTCCGCCTTGTTGGGTACGACCAGCGTCTTTGCCTTTCCCAACGAGGTCCGCTATCCGTTGGATTTCCGAGTCACGGCCGACGTGCTGGCCTTCGAAGGGACCTCCGATGGCTACGCCGTGCTGCGGGCACGCTGGATCGTGCTCGACCACGGCACGGATCAGGTCTTACGCGTCGAGGAAACGCACTACCGTCGGCCGCTGGCAGAGCCGAAGGACGAGGGCGCACTCATCGCGGCGATGAGCGAGACCTTGGGCGATTTCAGCCGGGATGTGGCGGTAACCTTAAAACAGCTCCCGAAGCCCAAGCCGCCGGCAGCGGAGCAGCCCGACGATCGGGACGGCTCGTTGCGCATCCCCTGATTCGCGGTTGGCGAGGCCGGGGCTCGGGTGAGCCTTGGCTGGGGACGACCGGATTTCGCTGTGCTCTACCCATCCTACGACGTGGGGTGGCGGATGCGGTTCAGGTGGGAGTGTTGACCCTCGCCCCACAGGACGCCTGTCTGCATTGATTGACCTCGACCGTGATGTGGAGCAGGCCGGTCATTCCGGAGAGTAGATCGCGATAGTGCTCGACCGGACGTGGGTGGTGCGTGACGAGCGACAGGATGCATGCGCGTCCGGCCGGTGCGATCCGCCAGACGTGTAGATCCGCGACCTGGTTGTCCGCGTCGGCCTCGATGCGTCTGCGGATCTCATGCTCGATCGCGCTGTTGTCGCCCGCGTCCAACAGGACCTGCGCACTCTCGCGAGCGAGCCCCCAAGCCCAGCGGCCGACCAGGACAGCACCGACGATACCCATCAACGGGTCCATGAAGGCCCAGCCGTAGAGCATGCCCATTGCCAATGCGGCCAGCGCCAGCACGGATGTCAGGGCATCGGCGATCACATGGAGATAGGCCGCCTTGAGGTTGTGATCCTGGATGTCGGCAAGCCCGTGACGATGGTCGTGCCGACCGTGGTCGTGTGCATGGTCGTCGTGTCCATGAACGCGCTCATGGTCGTGCTCGTGCGCATGGCGATGCCCGTGATGATGGTGACCGTCTCCGGAGTGACCCAGCAGCCAGGCGCTGAGAAGGTTTACGGCCAGACCGAAGGCGGCGACGATCATCGCCTCGGCGTAGCGGATCTCGACCGGGTCGATGAGACGGCTTAAGGATTCGACCAGCATCCAAAGGGCGCCGGTGGCCAACAGGAGGGCGCTCGAATAGCCCGCGAGCGAGGACACCTTGCCGGTTCCGAAGGTGAATCGCCGATCCGCCCCGCGCTGCCGCGCGAAGGCATAGGCGTAGGCCGCAATCCCGAGCGCCGCGGCGTGGCTGCCCATGTGCCAGCCGTCGGCCAGCAGGGCCATCGAGCCGGTGATCCAGCCGGCCACCAACTCCACGCACATGGCCGCGAGGGTGAGACCGACGACCCAGCGTGTCCGACGCTCCGCGTCCGCCTGGTCGGCGGTGGCGAAGTCATGGCTGTGACCCCAGTGGCTGATGTCGTGTGTGTGCATAGGCATCTCGCTCCGGACGCGGTTTAATCGAAAACGCATCGCCGACCACGGAGGGCGTCTCTCACGCCGAGCTCAGGACTCCGCCCGAGCACCCTCGCCGATCCACTCATAGGTCTCGAGGGTCGCCGGGTCGCATTTGCTGCATCCCGAGCTGCATGCGGTCGAGCCCGTGATCCGACGGACCCGGCCTTTGCGCTCCAGAATGGTCAGCATGCCGCGCAAGGCGTCCGGACTGGATTCGAAGCGATAGGCGAGATCCATCAGGCCAACCCGATGGTGTTGCTCGAGATAATCGGTGAGCTCCGATAGGATCATGCTCGATCTCCTTGAGAACGTGGGGGCGAAGGCGGCGATTCGACCCCGCGGTTACGCCCCTTCGCGTGCGAGCCGGGGCGACTGCGGACCGCCGCGCTCCGCCGTGAGCCGCATCCCGACGATGACCGCCGCGAAGAGGGCCAGCATGCCGCCAATCCAGGCCGCGGAGCTGGTCGGGTCTCGGGCGAAGATGGCACTCTGATAGAAGACGGTGGCGACGATATAACCGAGCCCGGTCGTCCAGAGCACCGTGAAGACCGCCCAACCCGGCGATGTCTCGCGATAGATGGCCGCAATCGCCGCGACGCAAGGCGCGTAGAGCAGGATAAAGAGCAGATAGGCAAAGGCTCCGGCGGCCCCGTCGAAGCGCGATGCCATGGCCCCGAAGGTGCCCGTGGTGATCTCTTGAGACTCGGCCACGGCCGCCGTGTCGGTCAGGTCGCCCACGTTCAAGCCGATCGGGTCCTCCCAGCTGCCGATTGCATCGGCAAGGTTCGCGGGAATCGTCGCCAAGGCACCGAGCAGGCCGGCCTTCAGATCGAACGGCGCCTCCTCTTCGGCCTCGCCGGCATCCGAGACTGCGAGCGCGGAGTAGGTCGCATCCAGGGTGCCGACCACGGCTTCTTTGGCCAGAATGCCGGTGAAGATGCCGACGGTGGCCGGCCAGTTCTCCGCGTCCAGGCCCATCGGTGCGAAGGCCGGCGAGAGTGCGCGCCCGACCTCGGCGAGGACCGACTTGTCGCTGTTCTCGTTGCCGAAGGAGCCGTCCGTACCGACACTGTTCATGACGTTGAGGACCAGCACCATGGGGACGATCACCTGTCCGGCGCGTACCACAAACCCCTTGGTGCGGTCGATCGTGCGCAAGGCGACGCCTTTGAGGGTCGGCAGATGATAGGGCGGCAGCTCCATGATGAAGGGTGTGGCTTCACCCTTGAGCAGGGTGCTCTTCATGACGAAGCCGGTCAGTACCGCCACTGCGATGCCGATCAAGTAGAGCCCGAAGACGATGTTCTGGCCGCCGACCGGGAAGAATGCGGCGGCGAAGAGCACATAGACAGGTAGACGCGCTCCGCAGGACATGAACGGCGCCATCAGGACCGTCAAGGTCCGGTCGCGTTGGTTCTCCAAGGTCCGCGTTGCCATGATCGCCGGTACGTTGCAGCCGAAGCCGACCAGCAGCGGCACGAAGGATTTGCCCGGCAGGCCGACCGCGCGCATGAAGCGATCCATCACGAAGGCGGCGCGGGCCATGTAGCCAGAGTCCTCCAGGATCGACATGAAGATATAGAGGAAGGCGATGATGGGGATGAAGGTCGCCACCACCTGAACGCCTCCGCCGATGCCGTCGGCCAGCAAGAGGACGAGCCACGCGGGTGCACCGAGAGCGGCGAGGACATGGGCCGTCCCGTCCACGAAGAGCGTGCCCGCGGCCTGATCGAAGACGTCGATGAAGGCCCCGCCGATGTTGATGGTGAACATGAACATCAGATACATCACGAGCAGAAAGATCGGGATGCCGAGCAGCCGGTTGAGCATGACCCGATCGATGCGATCGGAGAGGTTGCGCGAGACCGTGCCGACCTGCGTCACCGTGGCCTGCGTGATGGCGTGGGCGAAGCTGTAGCGCGCATCGGCGATCAGGATGTCGATATCCTCGGCCTGATCGCCGAGCAACGCGTGGATCTCGTCCGGCTGCACCTGGTCGCCCACCAGGCGCTGCGCCAGATCGTCTCCCTCCAGCAAACGGGCCGCAAGCCAGCGCGGCGAGTCGCCATTGTCCCGGGCGACCGGTGCGACACGCGGCAAGAGTGCGGCGATGGCCTTTTCGAGCACCGGCTGATAGGGGATCTCGACCCGCGGGATGGGATGGTTCGCTTGGCTTTCGAGCAAGATGTGCTTGAGCTGTGCGATGCCTTCGCCGGTTGCCGCCGAGATGGGGACGACCGGGCAGCCCAGACGTTTGGCCAGGGCTTCGACGTCGATCTTCATGCCGCGCTCGCGCGCGACGTCCATCATGTTGAGCGCCAGGACCAGGGGGCGGCCCATCTCGATGAGCTGGGTCGTGAGATAGAGATTCCGCTCGAGGTTGGTCGCGTCCAGGATATTCAGGACGAGATCGGCCTCGCGATCGTGAATGAAGTCGCGGGCAATGCGTTCGTCGAGCGAAAGATCGTGATCCGAGACATCCAGCGAATAGGTGCCGGGCAGGTCGACGAGATGGACGACGGCACCCTCGAACCGATAGCGCCCGATCTTGCGCTCCACGGTCACGCCCGGCCAGTTGCCGACGCGCTGACGCGACCCGGTCAATGCATTGAAGAGGGTCGTCTTGCCACAGTTCGGGTTGCCGACCACGCCGACGGTCAAGGGCTTGCTCATGGCCTTGTGTCCTGTTCTGCGTTCCGACTTGCCGCCGGTGGCGGCGTCGTTCGATGGAATACTCACGAGAGTCCCTCGACCAGCAGGGCGGCCGCCTCGTCCTTGCGCAGACTGATCGAGCAGCCGCGCACCCGAACCTCGACGGGATCGCCGAGCGGCGCGACCCGGATCACCTGGAATTCGGCACCGGGGGTCAGCCCCATCGAGAGGAGCTTGCGGCGATAGGACGGCGCGCCGGCGTCAAAGCCTTGGACCCGGCCGTGATCGCCGGATTTCATGTCTCTGAGGGTGGTCATGAGTGCTGATACGTCGGGTAAGAATCGAAAGAGGTCGGTTGTCCGAGGGGCCGGGCCGGATGCGGCATATCAGGCAAGCGGTGCGACCTGGATCTTGGCTGCCATGCCGCCGCCGAGTGCGATGCGCGACTCGCCGCGAGCAACCAGCAGACCGCCGCCCTGCCGTTGCACGACACGGACCTCGGATCCGACGTTCAGGCCGAGCTCCGTGAGGCGCGTCGTCAAGCCTTTGCCGCCGTTCAGGGCAATGATTCGCAGGCAAGCCCCTTCATCGGCCATCATGAGCGGAAAACCCTTCGCGGGCGGAATCGCTGTCATGAGTGGCTCGTAGCCGACGGGGTTTGACACGCCGTGTTGACCGAACATCGTTGATTCTCCAATTCAAAGGCCCCGTGCCCGGAGGTCTTGCCGGGTCTGAAGGACAGTACGGCGCTCGCGGGTGATGTCGAACGTCGAGACGGACCGACTGGATGACCCTTCGAAGAGCAGCGAGGGCTCGACCGGCAGGCATCCTGGCTGGTCGGAATACTAGCTCAGCACAGGTCTAATTGCAAATGATTCTCAACGCGAGGCGGTGTCGGCGCGACGCCCCGACGCAATACGCAGGTCGGGCGAACCCGCGCGGGGCCTATACCGAGACCTCCCGGGTCGTCGGAAGGCAGGGCGCTTGCAGGGCGAGCAATGCGGCGAAGAATCCGCGTGTGTCCGGTGGACGGTAGGCGTGCGCCTATTTCAGCAGTTTTCGTGACTGTTGCACATGATCCAAAGCGGGTTTTCCGGCGCTCGGTCTTGCCGAGACGCCGTGGGGCAGCAAGCGCGGGGTCAAGAGCCCCTTCAGCGGCGTCGGGTCCGACATCGCCGTGCTTGTCGACTATCGACGTGCCTTATACGCAGCCGGTCGGTTTCGGCAGTCCGCCCCATTTACAGATCAGCTTCATGGGTCCCTTTTTGAAGATATTGTAGAGGTCCTTGGTCGAGACCTTCTGCTTCTTGGCGAAGATTCGGATCGGCGGCACGACGCCGTCGGACTCGTACATGGCCCGTGCCTCGCGGATGAGGTCCATCACCTGATCGGTCATCTCGAACTCGTCCGCCTTGGCCAGCTCGACGGCAACCTCTTCGCTCCAGTCGTCGCGGTTGACGAGAAAACCTTCGTTGTCCAAGGGAACGCTCAATGCTTCGGTCATGGGTACGGCTCCGGGTTACTGTCTGGTCAGGATTGAAATCTCAAATAGAGGATGGTGGCGACGCGTATCGTTGCAAGACGTTCGTCGCCCGTCCAGCCACTCGTCAGACACTGCGGGCACTCTGGATCGCCTCCAGTACGCCGTCCCAGAATCGAATGCGGGCGCAAATCGCCTCTTCGGCGGCGGTTTCGGCCTCGTCGAGCCGTTTCGGATCGTCGACGCAGAGCTGCTCGAGGAGTCTCATCGACAGCGGACCGTGGAAGTCCTCGTCGAGCTGGATATGCCGGCTCAAGTAATGATGGAAGATCGGCGCCTGCGCCTCGGTGATGTGCATCTGCCCGAGGAACTGCCGGAACATTCCGGGGATGAGCTTCTCGCGTCCGAGGGCGAGTGCGGCCGCAACCAGATGCGGCTTGTCCTCGCGGATGAAGCAGAAAGTGGTCTCGGAAAAGTAGCGCGACGGCAGCGGGACGATCGGCGCGTACAGGGCCTTGTCGACACCCTGCTCCTCGACCAGATCGAGAAAACGTCTCGGCATCTCGCCGTCGGCGCCGATCTCGTTCATGGCGCGACAGTAGAGCTCGAAATGGCTGGCGTACTCGACGTCGCCGCCGGGGAGCGGCAGGCTGTCGGATTCCTCTTCGAGGACCAGTTGATTGATGAAATAGCGTACACCGGCATCCCCTTTGGGTATCCAGGGAACCGAGACGGGTGCGACCCGAGCTTGGAGGTACTTGATCAGGGACATGAAGTCCCAAACCGAGAAGACGTGGTGGCTCATGAAGACCTGGAGGTCCTCGATGCGCTCGATGGCGCCGTAGATCGGATGTGCGTTGAGCTGTTCCTGCAGGGGTTGGATGTGGTCCAGGTTCAGTGATGCCATGAGTCCCGTCCTCTTTATTTCAGTATTTCAGTCGACACTGAATCGACAATATAAGGCGTTCGGGCGTGAAATCTCCAGTGGCGCCTGATCGATGTCATCGCGGGCGTGAAGTCTTCCGACTAGCCTGGTCTCGGGTCGGGTTGTGATCCCGGCGGGATGTGTCGAGATGGAGTGGGGCAGGATGACGGGCGATCGGGTCGGACGGCTTTTCCCGCGATGACGGGCTCCGCGTACGCGCTTGCATTCGTTGTCGGGCTGCTCAGTGCCATGCATTGTATCGGCATGTGCGGCGGGATCAGCGGGGCCTTGAGCTACTCGCTGCCGCTCGAAACGCGCAACGATCGGCAACGGCTCGGTCTGTTCGTGCTCGCCTTCAACCTGGGCCGGATCGCCAGCTATGCCGCGGCCGGGGCCGTCTCAGGTGCATTCGGGGCCGTGCTCCTCGGCTCGGGCGCGTCACCCTGGATCTTCGAAGGCGTGCGCTGGCTGGCCGCCGGCATCATGATCGGCATCGGGCTCTATATCGGGGGGTGGTTTCCCCGGTTCGCGACGATCGAGCGCCTGGGCATGCCCCTTTGGCGTCGGCTCGAGCCGCTCGGCCGACGGCTCTTGCCGGTGACGACGCTGCCGCGCTCCGTCCTGTTCGGCATGGTCTGGGGGTGGTTGCCTTGCGGGCTGGTCTACAGCATGCTTCTGAGCACCCCCGCGCAAGGCGGTGTCCTGGCCGGGGCGCTCTATATGGCCCTGTTCGGCGCGGGAACCTTGCCGATCTTGCTGTTGGGCGGTGTCTTCGCCGGTCAACTCTTTCGGCTCGGCCAGGACCGACGCTTTCAGGCGATGGCCGGTATCGGCGTGATCCTGCTCGGACTCTTGACCCTGAGTACAACCCAAACGATTTCGGACGTGGTTTCATGACGACTTTGATTGGCCAGTCTCCCGCCTTTACCCGACTTCGCAATGCCCTGTCGATGGTCGCCGCGACGGACGTGGGCGTTCTTCTGCTGGGCGAGCCCGGTACCGGAAAAGAGACCCTGGCGCGCGAGATCCATGCGAGCAGCGCCCGTCGGGAGGGTCGGTTTGGCGTACTCGCCTGTGCCGGAGCGCCTCCCGATGCGCTCGATCGGTGTTTGTCGGCGTTCTCCCGCGACGCTGCGTCGACCCTGTATCTCGACGAGGTCGGCGAGCTGAATGCGGGGGATCAGGCGAGATTGCTGCATTTCATCGTCGGGCAGGACGCCGCCGCTCACGACGGATCGCGCTCCGGATCCGGGCTGCGGATCGTCGCGGCCTCGGCCTTGGATCTCGATCGGTTGGTCCAGCAAGGGACATTTCGGCGCGATCTGTATCTGCGTCTCTGTGTCGTACCGCTGGAGGTGCCGCCTCTACGCGAGCGGGCGCTCGATATCTCGGCGCTGACGCAGCACTTCATCACGACGGCCGCGGCTCGACATCGGGTCGAGCCGCCCCGCCTCAAGTCCGGCGCGGAGCGTCTGCTGCGCCGCTACACCTGGCCGGGCAATCTGCGCGAGCTTGCGAACCTCTGCGAGCGTCTCGTGATCCTCTTGCCCGGCACCGAGGTGGGTCCCGAGAACCTGCCCGGCGAGGTCGTGCGGGGGGCGCCGCAGTCACAGAATGACATGGGTTTCTCGCTTCCGCCGCACGGGATCGATCTCAACGACTTGGAGGCGGAGTTGATCCGCCAAGCCCTCTCGCTGGCCGGCGGGAACAAGAGTCGGGCCGCGCGACTCCTCGGATTGACTCGGGATACGTTGTTGTATCGCCTTCAAAAGCACCTCATCGCCGGCTAAACCGCGTCCCGTGCTATCCGGTGATGTTGCGATATGACGTGACGGTCGGAGCAGTCTCGGAAGGTCGGCGCCGGACGCGGTTTAGAAAATAGAAAAATAGAAAAATAGAACAACCGGATTCCCGAGCCGCGTCCCCTCCGGCGATGCCGGAGCGCGCCTCGCCGAGAGACGGCTCGAAAGGATGCATGTACCGCCGACGCGTCTCAGCGCGGTTCAGTGTAGGCGCTGACCGCTGCACCATTTGTCGAAGTAACGCTGCATCAGCTCTCTGACCTGCGTCGGATAATTCAACGTCTCCATTTGTCCCATGCCCTCGCGGAAGAAGTAGGGTGCGTGATCGGGCAGCTGCTCGCCGATGGCATCGAACGCCGCTTCCATCAGGGCAGGCTGATGACTGCGCGTGGCGACGATCCCGCGATTGATGAGCAGGATGAGCCAAGGGTCGGTCGGGTCGGTCGGGTCCATTCCTTGGATGCGGTCGGCCCCGATGCCGTCGGCGATCTCGTCCATCAGGCCGTAGAGCTCGGCCAATTCATCGGGTTCTTCCAGGCTGTTTGCGAGCGTGGCCAAGGCGCTGACCACCTCCTCCGGGTGTTGTAGCTCGGCGCCCCGACGCAGCATCCAACAGGTGAAAGGGACGACGAGGACCTCGACGGCTTGCGCGTGCGACTCCTGATTCAAGCGACGCGCGACCTCGGCGAGTTGGCGCAGCAGGCCGAGGCCGTGGTCGAGCAGGGCGTCGGGTTCCGCGCCTGTGGCGGCCCGCAACAACTGCGCCGACCCGCCGTGCGAATCGGCCTCGCCGGCGCGCACGGCGTCGAGCAGCTGCGCGAATCCGCTCAACGACACCTGCGGCGCGGGATCGACCGCCTGCTCCGAGTCCTCGTAGGCGCGCTGAATCTCGTCGCCGAGCCGCGTGAGCTCGTCCGCAATATCGCTGAGGTCGACCTTCGGGAGCATGGGCTGATCATCCTGGCAACATGAAAAAACCGAGGTCGGATCGACCGATCCGGCCTGCGTCCTGCATCGGCACGGCGTCGCGTCGTTGCAAGCGGACTCCGACCGCCTTACCTGGAAAATATAGCAAGTGCCGCAATTCGCGTCTCGTGCGCGGCCTTACGTCGGCGCGAGGCATGCGCACGCGGGATCAGTTAGACTAACGCGATGATAAAAAGCCCAGATCTTCACAGCCATTCGACGGCCTCCGACGGCACGCTGACCCCCGACGCGCTCATGCAGCGCGCGTGCGCGTCCGGTGTGCGGGTCATTGCTCTCACCGATCACGATACCACCGAGGGCCTGGCCGAGGCACGTGCCGCGGCCGATGTGCTCGGTCTTCGGCTCGTCGACGGGGTGGAGATCTCGGTGACCTGGGGAGGCCGCACCGTTCACATCGTGGGTCTCAATGTCGATCCGGAGAATAGAGCGCTTCAGGAGGGCCTGAATCGGCTGCTTGCCTACAGAGGCTGGCGTGCGGAGGAGATCGGGCGCCGCCTTGCCAAACAGGGTATCGAGGGCGCTTACGAGGGCGCGAAGGCCCTCTCCAACGGTCGTCTGATCGGACGCACCCACTTTGCCCGCTTCTTGGTCGGGCAGGGCCATGCACTTGACCTTCGGGATGTCTTCAACCGCTACCTGGTCAACGGCAAGCCCGGCCATGTCAGCGGAGAATGGGCGACGCTCGAGGAGGCAACCCGCTGGATCACGGGCGCGGGCGGTCAGGCCGTCATCGCGCATCCGGCGCGCTACAAGCTCACGCGCACCCGCCTGTTGAGGCTGCTCGGGGAGTTTCGCGAGTGCGGCGGAGTGGGGCTGGAGGTCGTCTCCGGGAGCCACAGCCGGGACGAGGTCTTCAATTTCGGCTGTCTCGCTCGCGACCAGCGCATGCTTGCCTCCGCCGGTTCCGACTATCACGGCCCCGAAAACCCTTGGATCGACCTGGGGCGTCTGCCCGCCCTGCCGCCGGCCTGTACGCCCATCTGGCACGACTGGCCCCGGCTCGACGATGAGCCGAGTCTGAGCCGCGTCGCTGCCGGTTGATCTCGGACCATGGCGCAGTTCTTCCAGATCCATCCCGCGAACCCGCAGACGCGCTTGATCCGTCGCTCGGTCGAGATCCTGCTGGACGGGGGCGTCATCCTCTATCCGACGGATTCCTCCTACGCGCTCGGCTGCCAAATCGGGGAGAAGTCCGCCATGGAGCGGATCCGTCGAATCCGCAAGCTCGACGACAAGCACAACTTCACCCTGGTCTGCCGTGATCTGTCCGAGATCACCACCTACGCCAAGATCGACAACCAAGCGTTTCGTTTGCTCAAGACCCTTACGCCCGGCCCCTACACCTTCATCCACGAAGCGACCAAGCAGGTGCCGCGTCGGCTGCTGCATCCCAAGCGCAAGACCATCGGCATCCGGGTGCCCGACAACGAGATCTGTCGTGCGCTGCTCGGCGAGCTCGACCAACCGATCCTCAGCACCACCCTGATCATGCCGGGCGGCGATCGCCCCCTCACCGACCCGGAGGAGATGCGCGAGCTGCTCGACAAGCAGGTCGATCTCATCATCGACGGCGGGTTCTGCGGGCTCGAGCCGACCACCGTCGTGGATATGACCACGGAGCCGCCGAGTCTCATGCGTCTCGGCAAGGGCGAAGCGAGTTTGTTCGAGGAATGAGCCGTCCAACCGGCGCACGGTGGCGACACCGATCGCGCGTGGGTTTTTCGGAAAACAGGGAGCGTCTCGCGCTCGGTATATAATGCCGCGATGGAAGCACTAAACCCCTACCAACTGCTGGCTGTCCTGCTTATCCCGGTGCTGTTCGCGATCACGGTCCACGAGGCCGCGCACGGCTGGGTCGCGAGTAAGCTCGGCGATCGCACCGCCTTGATGCTCGGTCGCGTCACCTTCAACCCCATCAAGCATATCGATCCGATCGGAACCATCGTCGTTCCTCTCGCCACCTTTTTTCTGGTGGGATTCCTGTTCGGCTGGGCGAAACCCGTGCCGGTCAACTGGCGCAACCTGCGTCATCCGCGCCGCGACATGGCCTTGGTGGCGATCGCGGGCCCGGGTGCGAATCTGCTGATGGCGCTCTTTTGGGGCGGCATGATCAAGCTGGGTGTCGTGCTGCTGCCGGCCAGTCAATGGATCGCCCTGCCGCTGATCTACATGGGCGCGGCCGGAATCCTGATCAATGTCTTCTTGATGGTCCTGAATCTGATCCCTCTTTTGCCGCTCGATGGCGGGCGCGTGCTCAACGCCGTGCTGCCGCCGAAGGTGGCGCTGCAGTTCTCGCGACTGGAGCCCTTCGGGCTGATTATCCTGCTGGCATTGCTGATCACCGGGCTCTTGGGTGCGGTTCTGCTTCCGCTCGTGATCGGCACCGTGGGCCTGCTCCCGGGCTCGGCGATCGTGAGAGAGCTCTTCTTCGTCTGATTACGAGGCTGCCAAACCTTGACTTCCGTCTCCGCACACCACTCGCGCGTCCTCTCCGGGATGCGTCCCACGGGCCGTCTCCACCTGGGGCACTATCACGGTGTCCTGAAGAATTGGCTGGAGCTACAGCACGAATACGAGTGTTTTTTCTTCGTCGCCGATTGGCACGCCTTGACGACACACTACGAGGATCCCTCGATCATCCCGACGAGCACTCGCGAGATGGTGATCGACTGGCTGGCCGCCGGGATCAATCCGGGCTCGGCGACACTCTTCATCCAATCGCGGGTCCCGGAGCATGCCGAGCTGCATCTCTTGCTCTCCATGATCACGCCCCTGGGCTGGCTGGAACGGGTGCCGAGCTACAAGGACCAGCAGGAGAGGCTCAAGGAGCGCGATCTCGCGACCTACGGATTCCTCGGCTATCCGCTGCTCCAAAGCGCGGACATCCTCATGTACAAGGCCGGGCAGGTTCCTGTCGGCGAAGATCAGGTTGCCCATGTCGAGCTCACGCGGGAGGTCGCGCGGCGCTTCAATCACATCTACGGTCGCGAACCCGGCTTCGAGGAGAAGGCGGAAGAGGCCAAGCGCAAGATGGGTAAGAAGAATGCCAAGCTCTTCGATGGCCTAAGGCGCCGCTATCAGGAGCAGGGCGATCAAGAGGCTTTGAGTGTGGCCCATGCACTCTTGGAAGGGCAGGCCAACATCACCCTGGCCGACCGCGAGCGTCTGCTCGGCTATCTGGAAGGCGGCGGGCGCGTGATCCTGCCCGAACCGATGCCGCTGCTGACGAAAGCCTCCAAGATGCCGGGTCTGGACGGGCAGAAGATGTCCAAGTCTTACGGCAACACCATCGCCCTGCGCGACGAGCCTGCCGATGTCGAGAAGGCGCTGCGGACCATGCCGACCGACCCGGCGCGGGTGCGCCGGACCGATCCGGGCGATCCGGAGAAGTGTCCGGTCTGGCAATTCCATCTGGTCTATTCGAACGATCAGGTGCGCGACTGGGTGCAGCAGGGATGTCGCTCCGCGGGTATCGGCTGTCTTGAATGCAAGCAACCGGTGATCGACGGCGTGCTTGCCGAGCTGATGCCGATGCAGCAGCGTGCCCGGGAATACGCGGCTCAACCGGAGCTGTTGCGCAACGTCATCAACGACGGCTGCGAGCGTGCACGCGATGTCGCCCACGAGACGCTCGAGGAGGTTCGGCACGCGATGTCCCTCGTGATGAGCTAAACCGCGCGTGGCGTTCAGGCGTTGGTTCGAGGTGCTCTCGGCGTTGCCGCCCTCGGTCGGCGACGGCAGGGCACGGTTTAGACCATTCAATTCTTAGGGATTCGCATATGGCGGACGAGGGGGCCGACCGGCAGCCGCCGCCGGGGCAACAGCGCGAGATGCCGCTCGAGGTGGCGCCCTTCGCCATGGTGCGGGGTCTGCCGTTCCTGACGTTGCCCGTGGATCTGTATATCCCGCCGGATGCGCTCGAGATCTTTCTGGATGCCTTCGAGGGACCGCTGGATCTGCTGCTTTATCTCATCAAGCGACAGAATCTCGACATCCTGGATATCCCGATCGCGGCCATTACCGCCCAGTACATCGAATACGTCGACCTCATGACCGAGCTGCGCCTGGAGCTGGCGGCGGAGTATCTGGTGATGGCCGCGATGCTCGCCGAGATCAAATCCCGGATGCTTCTGCCCCGTGTGCAGGCCGCAGAGGATGAGGGGGAGGACCCGCGTGCCGAGTTGGTGCGTCGCCTCCAGGAGTACGAGCGGTTCAAGCAGGCGGCGCAGGATCTGGATGCGCTTCCCAGGCTCGAGCGCGACGTCTTCGCCGTCCGCGTCGAGGTGCCGCCCGGCCATGTGCAGCGCGTGCCGCCGGACGTTGATTTCCGTGAGCTTCTTATCGCCATGCGCGAGGTGATGGCCCGGGCGGATCTCTTCACGCGCCACCGCGTCGAGCGCGAGTCCTTGTCGCTGCGCGAGCGCATGTCGTGGGTGCTCGATCGGCTGAGCGACGGCGCGTTTCTCGCCTTCACGGACCTCTTCGACGTCACCGAAGGTCGCCAGGGCGTCGTCGTGAGCTTTCTCGCCCTTCTGGAGCTGATCAAGGCCGCGACGTTGGAGCTGGTCCAGACCGAGCCGTTCGCACCCATCCATGTGCGTCTGCGCGAGACGGCCGCAGACGAGATCCTCGACGAGGCGTCAGGTGCTTAAACAGATCGTCGAGGCCGCACTGGTTGCCGCGGGCGGACCACTGACCCTGGACCAGATCCTTGCGCTCTTTCTCGACGACGAGCGTCCGTTGCGGGCCGATGTGCTCGCGGCGATCGGCGCGCTGAAGGAGGACTATGCCGAGCGCGGACTGGAGATCGTCGAGGTCGCCGGCGGTTGGCGCGTCCAGGTCCGCGCGAGCATCGCGCCTTGGGTCGCACGTCTGTGGGACGAGCGTCCGCCGCGCTACTCGCGCGCGCTGCTCGAAACGCTTTCCCTCATCGCCTACCGCCAGCCGATCACTCGCGGCGAGATCGAGGATATCCGCGGGGTTGCCGTGAGCACCCAGATCGTCAAGACCCTGACCGAGCGCGAATGGATCCGTGTGGTCGGCCATCGCGACGTCCCCGGGCGGCCGGCGCTCTTCGCCACCACGCGCAAGTTCCTGGACTATTTCGGCCTGCGCTCCCTCAACGAGCTACCGACCCTCGCCGAGATCCGCGCCCCGGATTTCCTGATCGACGAGGAGCTGACGCTCGAGGAGCCGACCCGGGACGGCGCGGACAAAAAGCCCGGCGACGACGCTGGTGTATGATCGCCGCGAGGCACCTACACCAAGTAGGATGGGTAGAGCACAGCGAAACCCATCCTCCAACCCGAGAACCTTCATGAAATCCGATCGACGCTCGCCCCCGTCCCCCCCGCCGCTTCCCGCCGAGGAGCCCGTGCGCCTGCAAAAGGCCCTCGCCGACGCGGGCCTGGGCTCGCGTCGCACCATCGAGGGCTGGATCAGCGAGGGGCGGATCCGAGTCAACGGCGATCTCGCCAAGCTCGGCGATCGGGTCACCAGCCGGGATCGGATCCGCATCGACGGGCAAGACGTCAAGCTCAAGGGGCGGCGAGAGAAGCTGCCGCAAGTCATCGCCTATCACAAGCCGGAAGGCGAGCTGGTTACGCGGCGCGATCCCGAGGAGCGCCCGACGGTGTTTCGGCGTCTGCCGAAACCCAAAGAGGGCCGCTGGATTGCGGTCGGCCGGCTCGACATCAACACCTCCGGGCTCATCCTCTTCACCACCGACGGCGAGCTGGCCAACCGGCTCATGCATCCCTCGCGCGAGGTCGAGCGCGAATATGCCGTGCGCATCCTCGGCGAGGTGCCCGAAGGAACGCTCGAGCGACTCGCCGCCGGGATCGAGCTGGAAGACGGGCTCGCCAAGTTCGATGCGGTCACCGAACGCGGGGGCACGGGTGCGAATCGCTGGTTTCACGTCGTCCTGCGCGAGGGCCGCAACCGCGAGGTGCGCCGGCTCTGGGAAGCCGCCGGCTGCCAGGTGAGTCGCCTGATTCGCATCCGCTACGGCAACATCGAGCTCGGGCGACGCCTCTATACCGGGAACTGGCGACCCTTGTCCGAGGACGAGCAAAAGACCTTGATGGCGCAGGCCGGTCTGACACCCCCGGTGCCGAAGCGCCGGCAGGTCCGCCCCGGGGCGAAACCTTGGCAGTCCAAACAACCGAGCGGCGAGTCCCCCTTCGCGCGCGGTCCCAAATGGGGTCGGCCTCGGGGCGATCGCTGAGCCCACGTTTTGCGTGATTGCCGTTTGGGTGTACTCTTAATGCCATATCGCATTTCGAGGGCCCTTGATGGAATCGCACGCGAGAGTTTTCCGGATTCCGGTGTTTTCCGGGGTCGCCGACGCCGAGATCGCGCCCGGAGGGGGGGCTACGGTCTTTCTGCGCCTCGGACTACCGACCGATCGGGCGGGTCTGGTCGCCGAGAGCCGCCGTGGCTTTCCGGTGACGGTCATCGAGCGGCTGGCCGAGGTGCTCGGCCGGCCGCAGCAGACCCTGCTGCGGATCGCCAAGATTGCACCGTCCACCCTGACCCGGCGTCGGCGCAGCGCCGACGGGCGCCTATTGCCGGAAGAGAGCGATCGTGTCTACCGAATCGCGGCTGCGTTCGGCGATGCGGTGGATCTCTTCGAAGGCGATGTCGCCGCCGCGTCCGGGTGGCTCGGCGAGCCGGCGAAGGCGCTGGGCGGGACGGCGCCGATCGAGCATCTGGACACCGAGGCCGGCGCCACGCAGGTGCACGACCTCATCGGGCGTTTGGAGCATGGCGTCTACAGCTGATGCGGGTCTTTCGGCTCGTCAAGGAACGATTCGCCGACAACGCGCTGGACGGTTCGGGCGCGAAGGTCTACGGCGGACGCTGGAACCGCAAGGGTCATGCGACGGTGTACACCTCGGACAGCATCGCGCTGGCGGTTCTCGAGCTTCTGGTGCATCTGCATCGTAGCGAGGTGCTCAATCGGTATCGTCTGGTGACCCTCGATCTTCCGGATGAAGAGATCCTGGTTCTGGATGACCCCGGCCTGCCCGAGGATTGGCGAGACGATCCCGCACCTGTCTCGACGGCGGCGATCGGTACCGCCTGGTTGGCCGGCGGCCAATCGCTCGCGCTCTCGGTTCCGAGTGTCCTGATCCCGCAGCAACGCAACCTGCTGTTGAATCCCGCTCATGCGGCGTCCGGCGGGGTGTTCGCGACGGCAACGCTTCAACAATTCGATCTCGATCCGCGTCTTGTCCGTTGATTCGATTGTGATCGGCTCGACTATGAGCAGACCCCGCTTCATCGACCAACGTACCGCGATCCTGATCGTGGTCGCCAACATGATCGGCACCGGCGTGTTCACGACGCTCGGCCTCCAAGCGGCCGGTATCCCGGACGGCACGGCCTTGCTCTTGCTTTGGTTGATCGGCGGTCTCATCGCGCTCTGTGGCGCACTCTCATACGCGGAGTTGGCCGCTGCCTTGCCGCGTTCGGGCGGGGAGTACCACTTTCTGTCGAGGATCTTTCAACCTCTGCTCGGCCAATTGGCCGGCTGGGTCTCGGTGAGCGTTGGGTTCGCGGCCCCGGTGGCTTTGGCGGCGATGGCGATGGGGCACTATGCGGCGACCGTCTTCCCGACCACGCCCACGGCGATTGCGGTGACGGCCTTGGTCCTGGTCACCGCCGTACACGCCTTCGATCTAAATCTGGGGCGAAGGGTACAGGTTGTCGCGACCTGGCTGAAGATCGCCGTCATCCTCCTGTTCTGCGCCGTGGGGCTCAGTCTGCCGGCGACCTCGGGAAGTCTCTCGGTGTTGCCCTCCGCAACGACGCTCGAGGCCGTCTGGAGCGCGCCCTTTGCCGTGTCTTTGATCTATGTCGCCTATGCCTATTCGGGATGGAACGCCGCCGCCTATGTGGTGGACGAGGTCCAGGACCCGCGTCGTGCGGTTCCGCGCGCCCTGCTGCTCGGCACGCTGATCGTCACGCTGCTCTATCTCCTGCTCAATCTGACGTTTCTGCGCACCGTCGAATACGCTGCCTTGGTCGGTCGCGTCGAGGTCGGTGCGCTCTCCGCCGAGACCATCTTCGGCGCCGTCGGCGGGCATCTCATGAGCCTGGTGCTGACCCTCTTGTTGGTCTCGACTGTCAGCGCCATGGTGCTCGCCGGACCGCGTGTCTTGGAGCGGATCGGCGAGGATCTGCCGTTCTTCCGACCGCTCAGTGTCCGCAACCGGCGCGGTGCACCGACCCGCGCCGTGCTGCTGCAACAGGGGCTGGCGCTTGCGATGATCCTGACCGGCTCGTTCGAGGGTGTCTTGAGCTTTGCGGGCTTCACGCTCACACTCTTCGCGGTAATCACCGTCGCCGGTGTCATCCGTCTGCGTCGGCGCGAGCCGGACCTGCCGCGACCCTTTCGCGTGCCCTGGTATCCGCTGCCGCCGCTGGTATTTATCCTGGTCAGCCTGGCGAGCCTGGTGTTTCTCGCGCTGGAACGGCCGCTTCCGGTCTTGCTGGCCGTCCTTCTGCTCGGTCTCGGCTGGGTGTCGGTGCGGCTCGCCGGGCGACCCTGAGCGACGCGCCGTCTGTCCACGTCATCCGTCCACGCCATGTCCGTCTTCGCCGTTGCGGAATCCGTATGCTGACGCTCATCTCCCCCGGCCTTCTCGGCCCGATCCCGGCGGCTCCGGAGGCACTCCCGAAGGTCCCGGCGATCGATCGCCTGCTCGCGCGCGCGGATCGCATCCCAACCGGCGGGCACGACGCGATGACCACACTCCTGAGGCACTGCGGTGTCTCGTGCGATCCTGAACGCGATGCCCCGACGGCATCGATCAGCCTCCTAGGCGAGGCGCCGGACGTCCGCTCGGACGGCTATTGGATGCATGCCGATCCGGTGCACCTGCGCCCGGATCGCGACCGTCTGCTGCTCTTCGCCGGCGCCGGTATCGCACCCGACCGGGCGGAGGCGGATGCCCTGGTCGCGCTCTTCAACAGCCATTTCGCCGACGAGGGGATGCGGCTGACCGCGCCGCATCCGCATCGCTGGTATCTCGGATCGGATCGAGCCCTGGACCTGCGCACGGAGCCGCTTGAGCGCGTCGTCGGCGGACCGGTCCCGCTCGATGTGCCGAGCGGCGGGGATGCACGGCGCTGGCGCGGCCTCATGAACGAGGTCCAGATGCTCTTCTACGACAGCGAGGTCAATCGTCTCCGCGAGCAGTCCCGGCGTCCGGCAATCAGCGGTATCTGGACGTGGGGCGGCGGCCTGCTGCCGGAGCGTTCGGGCGCACCGCCGGATGCGGTGATCGGGGATGATCCGTTGACCGCGGGTCTGGCACGATGGTGCGGGGTGATGCACCGCTCGCTCGAGGGGTGGTCGCCGCAGGAGTCGCTTCCCGGACGCCGCCATCTCGTGCTCTGGGACCGGCCCTTTGCCGCGCTGCTGGAGCGGGATCTCGCGTCCTGGTCGACTGCGTTGCTCGTGCTGAACGCGACGATCGCGGTGCTGGAAGCGCAGATCAAAGGGGGCGCCCTCGACGAGGTCATACTCGATCCCTGCGAGGGCATCGCCTATCGGCTGACGCGATCGTCGGCGCGTCGTTTTTGGCGTCGCGACGGGTTGGTCGAGAGCCTGGTTCAGCGCTAGGTCGACTCCGCTCAGGTCGCCATCTCGACCCGTGTGGGCTTGAGGAAGGCGAGGGCATCGGCGGTCGCGAGCGAGATCATGTAGCCGCGCTTGCCCCCGTTGATGTAGATCCGCGGTAGTGCTGCGATACCGCTTTCGCAGTATACCGGCATGGGGCGCCGCGTGCCGAAGGGCGAGGTGCCGCCGACCTGATAGCCGGAATGCTTGTCCGCGATCGCCGGCGCGCAGGGCTGGACGCGTTTTACGCCGATCGCGCGTGCCAGGGCTTGGGTGGACACCTGCCGGTCGCCGTGCATCAGCACGATCATGGCGTTGCCGCGCTCGTCTTCCATGATCAAGGTCTTCACGACCAGGTGCTCGTCGACGCCGTGCTCGCGCGCGAACTGCGCCGTACCGCCCCCGTCGATATAGCTGTAGGGGTGGTCTTCGAAGTCCACCTTGGCGGCCCGCAGTGCGCGGACGGCTTGCGTGACGGGTGCTTTCGGCATCGGTGTCGTTACCAGTGAGAGGTGCCGGGCTCGCCTTTGAAGGGGCCGACGACGTCCGCGGTGATCCATCCTCCGTAATAGCCTCCGGGCTGTGCGAGCACGCGCTCGACGTCGAGAAAGCAGGCAACCCGTCCGGGATAGAAGCAGATCCAGCCGGCATGGGGCTCAAAGCCCGCGAGCGGCTCCGGGTAGCACCAGGCGACGTCGATCGCGGGCCCGGCGGCATTCTTGACCCGGAAATAGCGCGCCTGGCCTTTCCACTCGCAGAAACTGCGCGTCGGCGAGACCGTCAGGAGGTCCATCGCGACGTCCTGCGGCGGGACATAGAGCGTCGGCGGGCTTCCGGTCTCGCAGACCCGAACCGCACGGTTGGAATCAGCCAGGGTCACCGTTCCGGCGAGGACCCGGACGGGCCGTGGCTCGGGGCGAATTGCGGGCGGACGAGGGTAGTCCCACACGGACTCTTGATCCGGACCGGGCTCGATGGCGAAGTCGGGTCGTGTCTGCCCGCGAAATCGCCATGCCGCGCGGGCACGTGCGATCCGGGGGTCGTCTTTCGGCATC
Source organism: Thiocapsa marina 5811 (assembly GCF_000223985.1). Lineage (GTDB taxonomy): Bacteria > Pseudomonadota > Gammaproteobacteria > Chromatiales > Chromatiaceae > Thiocapsa > Thiocapsa marina. Next base: position 100,269 of record NZ_AFWV01000006.1, on the reverse strand, counting down.
TCGGGCATGGGATCTCACCGGGAAATTCAGCGTTTTTCTGGTCCATGACGAAACCGCGCCGATTCCAAGGGTTGTCGAGTCTGCCGCGGCTGTTCCCATCCGCAAACATCGCAGACCGTCCCGGGCGCGGCTTAAGGGATACGCTGCCAAACCAAGGTACGGTTGTTGACCGGCATCGGGTGATCCGCGATCAACTCCATGCCGCTGTCGCGGGCCATGCGGATCAGGAGGTCGAGATCGCGGATGCCCATTGCGGGGTCGCGCGAGCGCAGCATGGCGTCGAAGCGCGCATTGCTCTCGCTCGTGTAGCGGCCGCCGATGTTGAAGGGCCCGTAGAGCACGAAATGACCGCCGTCGACCAGGACCCTGCCAACCCCTTCGAACATGGCCTCGACCTGTGCCTCCGACATGATGTGGGCGGTGTTGGCGCTGAACACGGCGTCGAAGCGTTCGTCCGGCCAAGTGCCCGTAACGTCGAGCACGCGCGCGGGCGGGAGATTGGGTAGAGCGGCATCGTCCAGCCAGGCCCGGATTCCGGGGAGATAGTGTGCGCAGTCGCTGGTCTGCCAGACCAGCTGGGGCAGGGCGGCGGCGAAGAAGACCGCGTGTTGACCGGTGCCGCTGCCGATCTCCAGGATTCGACGGGAATCTCGAAAAAGCGGGCCGATCACGTCGAGAATCGGACGCTTGTTTTCTTCGCAGGCTTCCGAGTAGGGTTTGTCGATTGGATACATGGCCTTCGCCGTTCGGGGTGGATCGGGGCTGCTATGCTCGCATGTTCCCGTCGTGCGGGACGCGATGGCGCCTTCAGGTCATTCGGGACGTCGGGGCACAAGGGTCGATCGACAACCGGCTCCCCGGCGCAATGGACCGAAATCGCATCGGAACGCTCTTCACGATCCGTTATGCTGTACATGGCGCGATGCCCGCGCAGCGCAGGGGGGGCGGGCGCGTAAAACGACGCACGACGCCACCGGAGCGCAGTCCGGCGGCGAGTCGAATCTTGCTGACCCGAAATCGGAGACGGTCACATCGTGGAGACACCTTCGCACCACACCCCGGCCGGGCCCGTGCAGCGGGCTCGCCGTATGCGCGTGGCCGTCTCGCCACGGGCCGTCGTCGCTTGCGGTTTGCTCGGGCTTGCGGTCTCGCTCGCCGGTTGTGCCGGGGTTGGACCGGGGCTCCCGATGGGCGCCGAGTCGGAACCGGCTCGGGATGTCGCACGGGTGACGGCGCCGCCGCGATGGCAGGGTCTCGACGATACCCGTGTGTTCGAAGCGCGGCCGGGTGAGCTGCTCACCGGCGAGGCTCCTCCCGCCGAGCCTCGTCCCGCGGAGGGTGTGTTGTTCAACGATCCGGGCGCGCCCCCGGTGCTTTTCAGTCAGGATCCCGCAATCCTTCGGGCCGAGGTCGCGGCCGAGTGTCTGTCCGCGCGCTCCATGTCGATCTCGACGCGGGACGGACTCGATGCCCTGGTGGCGAGTCTCTACTCGTCCGTGATCGACCCTGCCGAAGGCACCGAGGCGCTGATCCTCGGCAACTGTGCGCCGACGCCCGACATCGTGCGTGAGATGGTCGCGAAGGGAGGCGACCAGGTCCTGGATCCGGTTTCGGAGCGGGCGCGCGCACTCAGTGCACCTCGGGCGCGACGCGCGATCGAGACGGCAGCGGCCGACGGGCTGACGCGGCATCTCGAGCTGAACGGCTCCAGCAGCGGCCCGACACGTCTGGCACGCGACTATGCCATGGCCTATTTTCCGTCGGCGGGGCCGGCGGTGCGTATCGAGACCTCGAACGGCGTCGATCATCTGTATCGGCGTGCGATGCCCGGTTTCGGCGTCTACACCTTCGTGATGGTCGGACCGAACGTGGAGCAACTCGCCCAGACGGATCAGGCGCGTCACCGCGAGTTGTTTCGCCTTGTCGAGACCTATGCGGCGGGCGGCGACGGGGCGGAACCGGCGCCGAGCCCCGATGCGCATGTTTTTCTGATCCCGGTCGACGTGGAGCTCGGCGGGATGCCCTTGTTCAACCAAGTTGCCGCGGGTCTTTCGGATCGGATGCGCGGGAAGTTGATCGAAGACCTGCGCGGACGGGGCGATGCTGTTCTCGCGGCGCGTCTGCAAGAGGGCGCCGGCCCCTTCCTCGTTGCCGGTCTCGAGCCGGATTTACTGCCCGGAGGGCCCGCTGCCAGCCGGCTTGTCGCGGATCTCTCCGGCCTGGGGATCGAGCACCTCTACGCGGTCGTCGATGCCTTCGATCGCGAGGTCGACCCCCTGATCGGAGGCAGCCCGGAGAGCTTGGCAGCGATCCGCGATCGACTCCGCGACGTGCGCGCGCGACAATCCGGCACTGCGGAAACGCTGCCGGCCGAAGAACCGATCTGGTTCTTTATGCTGGGGGGCACTGACGAATCCGGGGCCGGAGCCGCAACGGCGATCGGTCGTTTGATGCTCGGCGTTGCAGACCTCTTGAAGAACGAGCCGCCGAGTGCCTGACCCGCTCGACGCCAGGGAGTGCAGACGGAGACTATGAACATCATTCCAACCGGCGTAGGCAGCTTGGTCCGTTTCCTGATCGGAATCTTTCTCCTCCAGGGCGTCACGGGGCTCCTGGTATACACCGCATTGAGTACCGATTGGCAAACGACCTGGCCGCTCTTCTTGCTGTTGGGCGGCTCGATCGGCACGTTGGTCGCTTTCTGGTTCAACACCATCGTTGCGGCGGACCGGCATCGCACCCTCTCGCGCGTGAGCGAGCGCTTCTCCAAGGAGCGCGAAAAGATCCGAGTGAAGGCCGAGCAGATCCGTGCCAAGGTCGGCCGCGACAACGCGGTCCTGCAGGCGAAGGTTCGGCATCGCGGCTCGATGGGTGCCAACCTCAAGACCGGTGTCGTGGTCGGCGGTGCCGTCGGTCTCGGAGTGGCTATGATGTTGGCGCAGTTCGTCACCCTCGGGCTGCTCACCCTGACGACGGCCGGAGGCGCCGCGCTCGGCTACACGGCCCGGGTGCGCCAGGAGAAACATCTCGCCGCCAAGCGTCTCGCCGAGGAGGAGCGCATGCTCATGATGATGGACGGCGATCCGCCGCCGCGCCGTTTGACGGGTCGCAAAGGCCGGCGCGCCGATGCGGATCTGGATTGAGCCCATCGCTTTCAACCTGAAGGATCCGAATCAAGGATCCGAACCGAGGAACGTCCCATGGCCGAGATGACAAGCTATCCAGCCGGAACCTTTTGCTGGGTCGATCTGGCGACCAACGCGCCCGAGGCCGCGAAGACCTTCTACGGAGAGATCTTCGGCTGGACGTCGGAAGACCTCCCGACCGACTACGAGGTGCCTTACAGCATCCTCGAGCGCGACGGCAAGCGCGCTGCCGCGCTCTACGAGATGGCGCCCGAGCAAGGCGCCTTCCCCTATTGGGCGAGCTACGTCCGGGTGATGGACGTTCAGGCGAGCGCCGAGCAGGCCGTCGAGCTGGGCGGACGCTTGGTGATGCCCGCGGTGGATGTGATGCAGCTCGGACGCATGGCCTTCATTCAGGATCCCACCGGCGCCGTGCTCGGTCTCTGGGAGCCGGGCTCGCTGTTCGGTGCCGAGATCGACAACACCAACGGCGCACGCAGCTGGAGCGAGCTGCAGACCCGCAACACCAAGGCCGCGACGCGTTTCTACCACGACCTGTTCGGCTGGACAGCACGCACCAGCAAGAGTCTGATGGACGGGCGTTACACCTTGTTCGAGCTCGACGGCAAGGAGGTGGGCGGGATGATCGAGCTCGATGCCGAGTGGGGCTCGATGCCGCCGAACTGGTCGATCTATTTCGGCGTCGAGGACTGCGATCGGGCCATCGCGGCGGCCAAGCGCCTCGGGGGCAGCATCGTCATGGATCCGATGGAGGTCGAGAATGTCGGGCGATTCGCCTTCCTCGGCGATCCTCAGGGCGCGATCTTCGCCATCATCCAGCATTAAACCGCGCTCGGCGCGGTATGCGATGTTTTTGGGTGGAATCGGCCCTGGCAGACTTGACGAGCGTTGGAGTCGGCGCGATTTAAGGCATTATAAAATATATTATTTTAAGCTACGACCCTGCTAAAGGCCGTGGATGCACCGGACGTCGAGCTCACTTGGAAGCGAGCAACTCGCTCCGGACGCGGTTCAGAGCCGCCGACTCAGGTCTCGGATCGAGAATCCGCACAATGCATCGTCGATCCCCTTCGTCAGCCCCATCACCTTGAATCGCTCCCCCATGATCGTCGGCAGGAGCAGTTGCTTCGCGCCGGGGGTCAGGTGGAAGGCATCGGGCGACTCGGCGAGGATCCGGTCGATCCCGCAGCCGATCAGGAAGTGCGCCTGGGTCGTGAATCCGGCGAGATCGAAGCCTGCGGCAACCCCGGCCTCGGCGACCGCGGTGAAATCCACATGCGCCGTGATGTCCTGTAGCCCGATATGGGTGTAGGGGTCGTCGTGGGCCTGGTGGCGCAGGTGGCACATGAGTGTCCCCATGGTGCGGTCGGGCTGGTAGTAGGCCGAGCGCGGATAACCGTAATCGACCAGCAGGACGAGTCCGGCATCCAGCGTGTGGCCCAACGCCGTCATCCAGGGTGGCAGGCGCAGGTTGATCTCGGAGCTATACCCCGGCGCTCGCGCAAAGCCCTCGGCCTGGAGCGCCGCAACCGCGTCGGCGAGCCCGAGCGAACGCACCGGCGCGGTGACCTCGAGGAAGACGCCTGCGCGCTCGGTGACGAAGACCTCGTCGATCGCCCCGTCATCTCGGATGCCGAAGCGATGCACCGGCATGGCGTCCAGTACCTCGTTGGCGAGCACGATCCCGCGCAGCGTCTCCGGGAGCCGGGGCAGCCAGGCGCAGCGTTCCGCCAGATGCGGTATCCGCTCTTGGATCAGCGTGCGTTGGCGCTCTTGAAGGTCCGGGCTCGGCTCCAGGATCAGGTAGCGGCCCGGCAGGGCCTCGAGCTGCTCCAGGGCCTGGAGCAGCTCGACCGCCAGCGCGCCGGTTCCGGCGCCGAGCTCGAGCATGTCGCCGCCGCCGAGTTGCTCCAGGGCCTCGGCACATTGAACGGCAAGACAGCGCCCGAAGAGCGGCGAGATCTCGGGCGCGGTCACGAAGTCGCCGTCCGCTCCGAGCTTCGCGGCACCCGCGACGTAGTAGCCGAGGCCCGGTGCGTAGAGCGCAAGCTCCATGAAGCGGTCGAATGCCAGCAGGCCTTCGGCGGCCGCGATCTCGTCGCTGATCTGCGCGGCGAGGCGGGCCGAGATCTCGGTCGCGCCGGCTCCGCCGGTCCCGTCGGTCGTATCATTCATCGTGAAATCCTCGTTCGTGCTTTTCGCGCGCCGACACTATATAGCCAGCAGAGCGTCGATCCTCGGACGGACGACGAAACAAAAGAGGCAGGCAGATGAGCAACGACGACAAAGGCGTGCTTCACCGCGGCGCCGCACACAGTTCACCCTATCCGGTCAGCCGTTTGGCCCCGGCCTTCGATTCCGGCGAGCTCGCGAGCGAGGTTGCGCGGGCGGAGTCGATGTTGAGCGCCCGCACGGGCGCGAAGCTTCGGGTCATCGCCGACCAGATCAAGCTGCTACAACAAGAGGCGCGTAAGGTCCTTGCGGACGCCAAGGAGGAGCAAACGCTGACCCGTGCGCGGTGCGCATTCAAACGCATCCCCGGCCGGACCTATCATCTCTATCGGAAGGCGCCCGGCGAGCCTTTCTTCTCGATGCTCGCGCCGGCCGAGTGGGGCGGTGCGGTCCCTTACGAGTTTCTGGGATCCTACCGTCTCGAGACGGATTATTCCTGGACGCCGGCCGATCGAGCCGATCGGCCGGACGATACCGGCGAGCTGGTGACTCAACTGTTGCGCATCGGCGGCTTAGACGCGCGGGGCGAGGGATGAAGACACTTCTCCTGATCGTCGGCGTCGTTGCGGTGCTGGGCATCGTCGCCATGGCTGTCTTTGTCTTCGTGGTTCAGAACGTCGAGACACCCGACTATGTCGCCGTTCAGAGCGACGGTGCCTTCGAGATTCGGGACTATCCAGCCCTCGTGGTTGCGGAGACGACCCGCAGCGGCGCGCGTCGCGAAGCACTCGGTTCCGGGTTCGGGCCGCTCGCACGCTATATCTTTGCCAAGGAGCGTGCCGGGGAGACGATCGCGATGACCGCACCCGTCATCCAGCAGCGCCCGGAGGCGCACGCCGAGCGGATCGCCATGACGGCCCCCGTGATCCAATCGCCGGCGGGGGAGGACACCTGGTCGGTTCGCTTCATCATGCCTTCCGGGTACAGGCTGGACGAGCTTCCCGCGCCGGCCTCGTCGGAGGTGCGCCTGCGCGAGATCCCTGCACGGCGACGCGCGGCGGTTCGTTTCAGCGGCGCGACGACAGACGCCGCGCTTGCGCAGCAAGAGGCAGCGCTGCGGGCCTGGATGAGCTCGCGCGACCTGACGGCTGCGGGTCCTGCCGTTTATGCCTATTACAACGATCCCTTCACGCCAGGCTTTCTGCGTCGAAACGAGGTTCTCATCGACGTCGAGGCGCCCTGAGGCACGCGAGGCGGGCCTCGCTCGCTCGTGCGGCTCGGAAAAATTTGTCGAGACCGTTCGTTGTCGTTGTCGTAATCGACCATGGATACGACAACGACAACGGTTTTACCGCGGCCGCGCCGCCTCGTCGCGCCTTGCCGGACACCGCGCCGGACGTACTCCCGAAGCCGCTCAGCACCGATCGCCGCGTTCGATCACCACGCCCACATCGACGCCTTCGCCGACGGCACCGGGTTTGCTCAGCGTGAGCCGGACCCAAGGGATCCCGAGCTCGTCGCGGAGGATGGACGCGCAGCGCTCGGCAAGCGTCTCCACCAGCTCGAAGCGGCTTTCCGAGACGAATTGCTCCAAGCGCCGCGTGATGGCCTCGTAGTCCAGCGCATCTTCGATGCGATCGGTGGCCGCGCCGCGTGCGATGTCGCTCGCCATCTCCAGATCCAGAACCACGGGGCGGCGGATGCGCTTCTCCCAATCGTGGATGCCGATGGTGGTATCGATCCTCAGGCCGCGAATGAAGACCCTGTCCATGCTAGCCCGCGTCCGGCGGGACATGTGATGGTTCCGTGAAGGCCGTCGGCCGGAGGGCTCCGCCGCCGGTGTCGTGAACGCGGTCTAGGATGTGGTTTTTCTTCATTGTGGATCAGCTCTATCCGGATGTTTGGTTCTCTTCGAATCTGCGAGAGGAGGCAAGAGGGGACTGAAGCGGGCCCTGTTCAGGCGATCTGCCGGAAGCAACGCCGGCGCGGCCTGTCGTCCGCTTGACCTGCACCGGCTTCCCATGTCCAATTGCGGCCCATGATTACAGCCTCGCTCCTCGTCGTCGCCGCCTATCTGCTGGGCTCGGTGTCCAGCGCCATCATCGTTTGCCGTTTGATGGGGCTGCCGGATCCGCGCACGCAGGGTTCCAACAACCCCGGTGCGACCAATGTGCTGCGCATCGGCGGCAAGAAGGCCGCTGCGATCACGCTGGTCGGCGACAGTCTAAAGGGCCTGATCCCGATGGTGGTCGGTCACCTCCTCGGCGCCGGCCCTGCGGTGCTGGCGGGCATCGGTCTGGGCGCCTTCATCGGCCATCTCTACCCGGTCTTCTTCGGGTTTCGCGGCGGTAAAGGCGTGGCCACCGCCTTGGGCGTACAGATCGGGCTCTTTTGGCCGATCGGTCTCTCGGTGGCCGCCATCTGGCTGTTCGTCGCCAAGGTCCTCAAGATCTCCTCCCTGTCCGCCCTGATCTCTATGGCGCTCGCCCCCGTCATCGTCTGGTTCTTCTGGCCCGACAACGTCTTGATCGGGATGCAGCTCGTCATCACGGGTCTGCTCTTTTGGCGGCACCGCAGCAATATCCGCAACCTGATCACGGGCACGGAAGGGCGGATCACCCGCTAAACCGCTGCTAAACCGCTGCTAAACCGCATCCGTGCCACATGCGCTCTCGTCGCTTTGTGTCGACGTCGGGCGATATGCTCAAGGTTGGAGTCGACGCGGTTTAGGATAAAAAACACAAAGTGACCTAGTAGGGCCTAACGGTTTCCGAAATTCACCTAAACTGCGTCCGCTCCGACGTCTGTAGGAAGTGCAACACTTCGATTCACCAAGAACGTCGCATATCTTGAAGAGACGCAGTTTAGTTTAGCTGACCAGGCGCGTGGTGGCTCCGAGCTGCGGCTCGTCCGGCGGGCGGAACCAGCTCAGCTTCTCGCGCAGCTTCACGACCTCGCCGACGATGATCAGGGTCGGTGGCTGCGGGGGATCGGCCTCGACCAGATCCACGATGGTCTCGAGCGTGCCCGAGTAGACGCGCTGCAGGTGGGTCGTCCCCTGCTGAATCAGCGCAATGGGCATCTGCGGGGAGACGCCGTGCGAGATCAATTGGTCGACGATGATCGGCAGGCCCGCAAGGCCCATGTAGAAGACCACGGTTTGGCTCGGCTGGGCGAGCGCGCCCCAGTTGAGATTCATGGTCCCGTCCTTGAGATGGCCGGTGACGAAGGTCACGGATTGGGCATAGTCGCGGTGGGTCAGCGGAATGCCGGTGTAGCTGGCGCAGCCGGCGGCCGCCGTAATGCCGGGCACGACCTGGAAGGGCACGCCCTCCGCGGCGAGGGTGTCGATCTCTTCGCCGCCGCGTCCGAAGATAAAGGGATCTCCGCCCTTTAGGCGCAACACGCGATGACCATCCTTGGCGAGATCGGCAAGCAGTCGGTTGATCTCTTCTTGCCGCATCGCATGGTGATTGCGCTGTTTTCCGACATAGATGCGGCGGGCGTCGCGGCGCGTCATCTCGAGGATGGGCTCGGCGACCAGACGGTCGTAGACGACGACATCGGCCTGTTGCATCAGGCGCAGGGCCCGGAAGGTCAGGAGGTCGGGATCACCCGGACCGGCGCCGACGAGATAGACCTCGCCCATATCGGATTCGAGCGCATCGTGTGCCAATTCGCGCTCGATGACCGCCTCGGCCTCGGCGAATTGGCCGGCAAAGATGCGTTCCGCGACAGCGCCTTCCAGGACACGATCCCAGAATCGACGCCGATCGGGCAGGGCGCTGAAACGCTCTTTGACGCGGTCGCGATAGCGTGCGCAGAGCTCCCCGAGACGGCCGTAGCCGGCCGGGATGATGGATTCGAGTCGGGTCCGCAGCAGCCGCGCCAGCACGGGGGATGCCTTGCCGGTCGAGATCGCCACGACGACGGGCGAGCGATCCACGATCGAGGGCAACAAGAAGGTGCAGGCATCCGGATCGTCGATCACGTTGACCGGGATGTCGTATTCGCGGGCAAGCTCGGCAACCCGGCGGTTGACGCCACGGTCGTCCGTTGCGGCGATCACGAGGCGGTTGCCCTCGATATCGCCGGACTCGAAACGCCGCGCGAGATGACGAACCGCGCCTGCGGCGGCCCGGTCTCGCAGTGAATCGTCGAGGTCGGGTGCGACGACCGTGACGGCAGCGCCGGCACGCAGAAGGCTGCCCACCTTGCGGGCCGCGGTGACGCCGCCGCCGACGACCAAGCAGGGTTTATCCCGGACGTCTTGAAAGATCGGAAGGAATTCCATGGTCATTTCGGTCTATGTAGCCCACAAGGGTCGTTGAGTTGGCCGTCAAAAGTCCTTAATATACTTAAATACTTAGGTTTGTGGTAGGACAGCGATGTGATCAACGAGATCGACTCCGAATCTCTGCACGGCAGGATTGCGAGCGGCGAGGATGTGCTGCTCGTGGATATCCGCACCCCCGCGGAGGTCGCGCAAGGTGCTATCCCCGATGCCATGCGGCTGCCTATGCATCTGATCCCGATTCGAATCAATGAGTTGCCGAAGGATCGGGACGTCGTGCTCTACTGCCGCAGCGGCGCACGTTCCTATCAGGCCTGTGCCTACATGATGCAGCAGGGATACGACCGCGTCCTGAATCTGCGGGGCGGCATCATCGCCTGGGCGCGTCACGGCTACCCGATCGCATGAGTCAATGCGGGTTCGCGCCGCGCTGCGGTCGAGATGGAGCGCGACCGGTGTCGGGAGACAACCCTCGACGCCTTGCCTTTTCGCCCTGTTTCGCCTATAAAACCGAATTCTTGTGTCTACTGATATTCTAAAACAGCACCCGACCGGAGGTACTCCATGGCAGACTTTGATCAAGAGCTCGACGCCAGCGGCCTGAACTGCCCGCTCCCGATTTTACGTGCGAAGAAGACGCTGAACGCGATGGGCTCCGGCCAAGTGCTGCACGTTGTCGCCACCGACCCGGGTTCCGTCAAGGACTTCGATGCCTTCGCCAAACAGACCGGCAACGAGTTGATGGAGTCGAAGGAAGATGGCGGGAAATTCCACTTCCTGATCAAGAAGGGCTGACGGCCCGAGCCGTCTCGCTCAAACGAATCAACCCGCGCGCCGATCGACCCGCGAGGAGGACACGATGGAAGAAAAAAAGCTCGCTATTATCGCCACTAAAGGCTCTCTCGATTGGGCCTATCCGCCCTTTATCCTGGCCTCGACCGCATCCGCACTCGGCTACGAGACCCAGATCTTCTTCACCTTCTACGGGCTCCAGCTCCTGAAGAAAAAGCTCGCCCTCGAGGTGACCCCGCTCGGCAACCCGGGGATGCCCATGCCGATGGGTATGGACAAGTGGTTTCCCGTCCTGGGTCTGACCTTGCCCGGTATGCAGGGCATGATGACCTCGATGATGAAGAAGAAGATGAAGGACAAGGGCGTTGCCAGTGTCGAAGAGCTTCGGGACCTCTGCCAAGAGGCCGAGGTTAAGCTGATCGCCTGTCAGATGACCGTCGATCTCTTCGATATGAACACATCCGAGTTTATCGACGGCATCGAGTATGCGGGCGCCGCGGCGTTCTTTGAGTTTGCCGGCGAAAGCGACATCTGTCTCTACATCTAAAGCGCGCTCCGCGCCTCGCGCACGGGCTCCGCTTTGCGTGTGTCCGGAACCCCGTTGGGTGACCCCGTGTTTGCAACGAAAACGCCGCCTCAATGGCGGCGTTTTTCTTGTGTTCCCTTCTGAACCGCGTCAGCTCGGGCTTGCGTAGCCTCGGTTGTCGCGGATTCAAGCCAACAACTGCGCATGCCGCTCCAGACGCGGTTCAGCGGCTCAGAAGACCTTGACGATCTCGACCCCGATGAGGTGCGCGTCCATCTCGTAATCGCCATCGAGCGCATCCGTTCCGTTGATGTCGCCGCCGCGATAGGGGGTGCTGCTGCTGATGGTGCGGTCGTTCGCCTTCACGTACATGTAACCCGCTTCGATCGACAGGCCGTTGCCTAGGAGCTGCGCGATGCCGATGCCGAAGAGGTGGCGGTCGTTGTCCGGGACGCGTGCGCTGAAATGGGCGTCTTCCTGTCCGGTCTCGTCGTAGGAGTAGCCGAATCGCAGCTGCGTCTCCGGGCGGATTTGATACGTGATGCCGAGTCGGTAGGCGTTGCTGTCTTTCCAGTCGTTCGTATCGGTGAAGATGGTCTCTCCGGTCCCTGTCCCTTCGATCTCGAGCTTGCTGAAGGAGCTCCAGCCCGTGCGCGTCCAGTCGAGCTCGACGGCCAATGCTTCGGTGACGGCGTAGCGGACGCCCAGCTGCATGCGCCAGGGTAGGTCGACGTCCACCTTTGCGTCTTGTGCCGGCGCAAGCCGACCGATCGCCACGAGGGTTTGGCTCAAGGGTCGATAGTCACCTTCGAGGCCGACGGTCGAGGCGGAGCGAAAGGCAGCGCCGAAGCTCCATGCCTCGTAGCGATAGAGTGCGCTCAGGTTGAAACCGACATCGGCTCCGTCGCCGCTGAGTCGCCCGGCGGTCGAGTCGAGCTGGGCGTCTTTGACCCAGTAGATATCCAAACCGCCGGACAGGCTGAGATTGTCGTTGACGCGATAGGCGACCGTCGGCGAGAAGTCGAGGATCTCGAGCTTGCTCGTCGTGGGCTGTCCGCGCGGCACGTTCGGGTCAAGCGGCGGTGGAACCGGTATGCGCACGGTGCCGCTCAGGGCGGGGAAGGTTCCGTCCTCCCAGCGGGTTTCGAGCCCGAAAGGCGCCGTGATCCCCAGCCCGATACGCCAGTCCGCGTTGATTCGCAAAGCGGCCTGTATCATCGGGGCGGCTGTCCAGTCCGCGCCCTGGCTGTCGTGTTGCCCGGAGGCCGTCCTGACGCTGAAGTTGGGGCCGATCAGGATCCCGCCGAGTGCGACGCTCGACGCATCATGGAATCCCATGGCCGCCGGGTTATAGGCGAAGGCGCCGGTCTCTTCGGGGTTCGCGACCAGGGCGTTCGCCAGTCCGATGCCCGCCGTCGAAACCTCCGGGAGTGAAAAGCCCGCGGCGAGCGATTCGCCGGCAGCGACCAATGCTCCGGCGGCGATGGCGGTTGCAGCCGCACGGGCGATCTGTTGATTCATTCAGGGGGCTCCTCGTCGTGTGGGTATCCGTTGTTTTTCGGCATCGCACTTTAGGCGAATGCGCCACATTTATCCAGAGCTGTGGTACGAAAATTCGAGGACCCTGTTCAATCCGAATGCGCGTGTCTCCGGTATCGGTGCAACCGGCGTTCGATGATCCCTTAGCGCTACCCCGGCATCCCGTGATTGTGATATAAAACGACCTTATTTCGCCGTCGTCATCTCGACGTGGTCTCCGGATGGCAGATCGCAGGCTCCAGGTTTTTCATACGGTCGCTCGGCTGCTGAGCTTCACGAAGGCAGCCGAGGAGCTGCATATGACGCAGCCGGCCGTGACCTTTCAGGTGCGCCAGTTGGAGGAGCACTTCAACACGCGCCTATTCGACCGGACGCACAACCGGATCAGCCTGACAGATGCCGGAAAGACCGTGTTCGCCTCGTCCGACCGGATCTTCGAGCTCTACTCCGAGATGGAAAACGCGGTTCGGGAGATCACCGGCGAGATCAGCGGTGCGCTGGCGATCGGTGCGAGCACGACGATCGCCGAATATATGCTTCCGACCCTCTTGGGTGATTTCAAGGAACGCTATCCGGATGTGATCATCCACCTCAAGGTCTCCAACAGCGACGGAATCGTCTCGATGGTGGAGAACAACACCATTGACCTCGGGGTGGTGGAGGCGCCGGTCGGGAACAAAAATCTCGTCGTAGAGCATTGCAAGCGCGATCAACTCTTCGCGATCGTGCCCCCGGGCCACCCGCTCGCCGGTGCCGAGATGGTCACCTTCGAGCGGCTCCTCGAGTATCCCTTCATCTGTCGCGAAGAAGGATCGGGAACGCGTGAGGTGATCAACGATTACCTCAACTTGCAACACGACTGCCATTCGGTGCTCAAGGTGTCGATGGAGCTGGGAAGCCCCGAGGCGGTGAAAGGCGCCGTCGAGGCCGGGATGGGTGTATCGGTGGTCTCGGGGGCCACGATTCAAAAAGAGCTCAAGCTGGGCACTCTGGTTGCCCTCAACCTGGATCCGTCCCTGGATCGCCCCTTTTCATTTGTCCATCAGAAGCAAAAGTTTCGACTGCGCGTCATGGAGGAGCTGCTTGAGTTTGCACGGGCCTATTGCCGTGAGCACGATGCCTGAGACCGAAGCGCGATGGAGTTCGTGAGCGCGCGTGCGTCGGTGACTGCGGCACCGTCGATTCCTGTTGGATCTCCCCGGGTCCAACCCACCGTCTTTCGCTGAGCGTTTCCCCGTGATGAGTCGAATGCAAGGGCCGGAGTCGGAGCGGCGTCTCATGCGCGCCTTCCGCGCCCTGGGTGCAGCGGAGCGCGAAACGCTGCTCGCGTTCGCCGAGTTTCTGGTGCAGCGCGGGGCTGCAACGCCGGAGACCCATTCCGGGCCGCGCGAGCCGACTCCGGTGCCGCGTCCGAGCGCGGAGAGCGTCGTCGCCGCGATCAAGCGCCTGTCGAAGACTTACGGGATGCTCGACCGCGGGCCGATGCTCAACGAGACCTCGGCGTTGATGTCCGCGCATGTCCTGCAGGGTCGTTCGGCACGCGAGGTCATCGACGATCTCGAGGCGTTGTTCGCTCGCCATTACCGCGATTACCGAGCCAAGTTCCACTCGGAAGGCTAATCCAGTCCACATGAGAATCGTCGCGAACTGGTTTCGGCGCTATTTTTCCGATCCCCAGATCATCTTCTTGGCCATCCTGCTGCTGATCTCGTTCGCCGTGGTCATCACCATGGGCGGCATGCTCATGCCCGTCTTGGCCAGTATCGTCATCGCCTATCTGTTGGAGGGCTTGGTCGGGCCGCTCGAACGTCGCGGGTTGCCGCGGTTGGCGAGCGTCTTGGTGGTGTATGTCGCCTTTTTGGCGTTCGTCGCCTTGGTGCTGGTGGGCGTGTTGCCCTCGGTGTCGCTTCAGATCACCGAGCTCGTGCAGCAGCTGCCCTCGATGATCTCGGCCGCGACCACGGCGCTCCTGGATCTGCCCGAGCACTATCCCGAGTTGGTCACCGAAGCCCAGGTTGCCGAGTTGATCGGGGTCATCCGGGGCGAGACCGTGCTTTTCGGTCAGCGCGTGCTCTCCTGGTCGCTCGCAAGCGTCGTCGGCATCATCACCATCCTCGTTTATCTCATCCTCATGCCGCTGCTGGTGTTCTTCTTCATGAAGGACAAAGAGCTGATTTTGAAATGGTTTCATCGGTTCCTGCCGACGCATCGCACGATCGTAAACGGCATCTGGAGCGATGTGGATCGCCAAATCTCCAATTACGTCAGGGGCAAGGCCTGGGAGATCTTGATCATCTGGCTGGTCAGCTACGCCACCTTTGCCGCCTTCGGGCTCAAATATGCGATGCTCCTGTCGTTGCTGGTCGGGTTCTCGGTGGTGATTCCCTACATCGGGGCGGCAGTGGTCACGGTGCCGGTGTTGCTGGTGGCCTGGTTCCAATGGGGCTGGACTCCGAGCTTCATTTGGCTCGCGGTGGCCTACTTCGTCATCCAGGCTCTCGACGGAAATGTCCTGGTGCCCCTGCTGTTCTCCGAGGTGGTGAACCTGCATCCGGTCGCGATCATCGTGGCGATTCTGGTGTTCGGCGGGCTTTGGGGCTTCTGGGGTGTGTTTTTTGCGATTCCCCTCGCGACCCTGGTTCAGGCCATTCTGACGGCCTGGCCTATCCCCCCGGGCGATCAGGGCGACGCGCTCGCTTGATGCACGGGTGCGGGTCGCACCCTGCTTTCGGAAAAACCCGTACGCGGTCGGTATACAATCCAGGTCCCTCCAACGCCACGGCGCACCCATGCACGCCTTCGCCCTCAGTCGCTTCCTGTTCTGGTTCGTGATCTTCTTTCTCCTCGCACTGGCGAGCCGGCCATGGATCGAGGATCTGTTCATTCGTTACCAAGCCGAACCGCGCACGATCATGGCGCGGGGAGAGTTGGCCGCCGACGAGCAGACGACCATCGCGATCTTCGAGTCGGTCAGCCCGTCGGTTGTCTATATCACGACGTCCGGGCGGGTGATGGATCTGTTGTCGCGCAATCTCTTGGAGGTGCCGCGCGGCACCGGCTCCGGCTTCATGTGGGACCGTCATGGGCATGTCGTGACGAACTATCATGTGGTTGCCGATGTACAGGCGGCTTATGTTCGGCTCTCCAGTCAACGCGTCTACGAGGCGGCGTTGGTCGGCGTCAGCCCCGAGCACGATATTGCCGTGCTGCGGATCGACAGCGGTGCGGGCGGGCCGCCGCCGGTGGCGATCGGCTCGAGTCACGACCTGAAGGTCGGGCAGAAGGTCTTCGCGATCGGCAACCCCTTCGGATTGGACTATTCCTTGACCGGGGGGGTGATCTCGGCGCTCGATCGGACGATTCCCTCGGGTGAGGGGCGCAAGATCGAGCATCTTATCCAGACCGATGCGGCGATCAATCCCGGAAACTCGGGTGGGCCTTTGATCGACAGCGCCGGGCGGGTCATCGGCATGAACACGGCGATCTTCAGCCCGTCCGGGAATTTTGCCGGGATCGGGTTCGCGGTGCCCGTGGATACCATCAACCGCGTCGTGCCGCGGCTGATCGCCTACGGTCGCTATGTGCGGCCTGCACTCGGGGTCATCACGGACGGAGATCTGAGCCGGCGACTCGCCGAGAGTCTCGGAGTCGAGGGCGTGGTGATTCTTCAAGTCCAGGAGGGGTCGCCTGCCGCACGCGCCGGACTGCGCGCCGCAGTCATCGCCGGGAACGGGGATCTGTCCGCCGCCGATGTGATCGTCGCCGTGGACGGACGCGAGGTCGACTCGGTCGAGGGCCTCATCGACCTGCTCGATGCCTATCGGATCGGGGATAAGGTCAGGTTGCGGGTTTACCGCGAGGGACAGATGATCGACGTCGAGGTCGTGCTCGGCTGAACCGCGTCGCCCGGGGTCTTCGCGCGTAGCCTGTCGACTCGGCGGATTGCGAGTCAGCGCGGGTTGCGGCGGACGCGGTTCAGGTGTTGGAAAGCCGCTTTGATCGGGGCGTGTCGGCCGGGATCAGTTCAAACCGCACATCCCGCCCGGGCAGCACGCCCCGGTTGCGCAGGCGGGGGCGTTGCCGCTGCCGAGACTCTTGCTCGAAATCACGTTTCCGCCGGTCGCGAGCCGGTGCACGGGCGCATCGGCCGGGGTGTCGCCGAGAGCAGTCCCGGTGCGAGCACAAAGATCACCCCAGCTCGTCACGCTCTCGCTCATTCGGTGGTTGACCTCGAGGACGCGGTCATTGGCCTCGCAGCGGTAATCATAGGTCGGCATCGCCTTTCTCCAAGGTATATCGATGAATGCTTATGGACATTATTATATCCGGGTGCCGAGAGCAGGCAAGCGCCCGGCGAAGCAGATTCCCGAGCCGGAGAAGCGACGCCGCGATCGAGAGCCGAAGGAACGCTTCTTCGAGCATGGCGCCCGGATCCAGGTTGAATGCGTCCGGCCGTGTCGTCCTGCGGCGACCCCGGCCAAGCTGTTGCCGGACGCCGTTCAGTCGGCGTCTGCGATCGCACGCTCGGCGCGCTTTCGGAAGACTTTCATCTCCTTTGCGGCCTGGATATCGCCCTTGGCCTCGGCGACCGCGATGCCGCGATCGAGGGCGAGGATGGCCTCGGCGTGGCGGCCTGCCGCCGAAAGCCCTTTGCCGTAGAGCTTCCAGGCTGCGGAATAGGCGGGGTCGAGTCGAACGGCTTCGGCGAGATGCTCGAGTGCGCGCCCGGTGTCGTCGGTTTTCAGATATTCGGCACCCAGGCTGTAGCGCAAGAGGGCCGTATCCTGGCCACGCCTCAGCATGGCTTCGAGGTTCTCGATCATGCTCATACTGTTGTTCCGCGGTGTCGGTGTTGACCGGTCCCGATCGGTCGCTCGGGCCATTCCCCAGGCGCGATTGGATTCCGCGCGCGGTTCCCCCCGGCTCGATCAGCGCTGCCAGAAGGCCGGCGTCAACAAGACCAGGAGTGTAAAGATCTCCAAGCGCCCGAGGAGCATCGCTACGCAGAGGATCCACTTCGCCGGATCGTGCAGGTCCGCGTAGTGCGCGCCGACCTGGGCCAGTCCGGGCCCGAGGTTGTTGATGCAGGCCGCAACCGCGGAGAAGGACGTCAGCAGGTCCAGGCCGGTGGCGGCGAGCAGAAGATACATGATGACGAAGCTCGCGACATAGAGCGAGAAGAATCCCCAGACGGCATCCACGACGCGGTGATTCACGCTGTTGCCGCCGACGCGGACCGGGATCTGAGCGCTTGGATGGATAAGGCGCTCGATCTCGCGGATTCCCTGCTTGATCAGCAGCAGAAAACGGATCACCTTGATACCGCCGGCGGTCGAGCCGGCACAGCCGCCGACGAAGCTCGCAAAGAGCAGCAGAATCTCGATGAACGGCGGCCAGTAGAAGAATTCCGCGGTCGTGAATCCGGCGGTGGTTCCGATCGAGACGGCTTGGAACAGGCCGTTCGTGAAGGCGTCGTCCCAGGTGATATAGGTGTCGCTGTAGAAGAGGGCCAACGTCGTGATGGCGGTCACGGAGGCCATGAGGAACAGAAAAAACCTCAGCTCGCTGTCGCGCCGATAGACCCCGAGGTCAAGTCGATGAAAAGCGACGAAATGCAAGGCGAAGCTCATCGCCGCCAGGAGCATGAAGAGCACCGCGATCATCTCGATCAGTGTGCTGTTGAAGTATCCCATGCTGGCGTCATGGGTGGAGAAGCCGCCGATGGCGACGGTGGAGAAGGCGTGGCCGAGGGCATCGAAGAAGGTCATGCCTGCCGCCCAATAGGCCAGCGTGCAGGCGACGGTCATCGCCGCATAGATGTACCAGAGGGCTTTGGCGGTCTCGGTGATCCTGGGCGTGAGCTTGGCGTCCTTCACCGGGCCGGGCATCTCGGCCCGAAAAAGCTGCATGCCGCCGATCCCGAGCATCGGCAGCACGGCGACCGCGAGCACGATGATCCCCATGCCGCCCAACCATTGGAGCTGCTGACGGTAGAAGAGAATGGCCTTGGGCATGTCGTCGAGTCCGACGATCACGGTCGCGCCGGTTGTGGTGAGACCGGACATGGACTCGAAGATTGCGTCGGTCACCGAGAGCATGGGCTGTTCGGCGAGCAGGAAAGGCAAGGAACCGGCCAAGCCGAGTCCGGTCCAAAAGAGCACGACGACGAGGAATCCGTCCCTGATGCGCAGCTCTTGGCGGAGCCGCATCACCGGCAGAAAGGTCAGCAGACCGACACCGAGGATGAGTAGAAATGCGGCCAGGAAAGGCCAAATCTCACCGTCCCGGTAGATCAATCCGACCACAACGGGCGGGAGCATCGTGAAGCTGAACAGCGTCAAGAGCAGGCCGACGACCTTTTGAACGGCGAAGAGCTTCATCGCGCACCCCGACGCATCGGTCCAACTCGGTCGCTCGTCAAGGCTCGAGCCCCGGCACCCGAGCGCGCGCCCACCCCGGAGGATCGACACGCACGATGAATCTCGCTGCTTCCCTTATTGCAGTGTTTTTGATGCTGCTCATCGCGGTCGCGGTTGCGGCGTTGTTCTTGGCCGGAAACGACAGCCGCTCGTCGAACGAAGACGATCCACCGCCTCCGCCCTGAATGTCGCTACCCGGCCCCCCGGCGCGCGCTTGTGCTTTTCGGCGCCGATGCGAGCGCTGCGGGGTTGCGAAACGCAGCATCGTCATTCCCGTGCGCTGCAGTCGCCGAGGCGGCAATACACGCGCAGCGAGCGTCCATTCCGGCACGGCACCCGATGTCGCTCCCACTCCGGTCCCGTGGCTTCGAGGACCGTGCCCATGTCCGTCAGCACGCAACCGCGACTCTCTGCGTAGCGCTCGGCGTAGTACGTCCAGGTGCCGAGCGCCTCGGTCCCGGCGTAGCGATCCGGGGAGTCGGGGCGGGGTGGCGGGGATCGGGCGGGCTCTCGTGCGCCGATTCCGGCAGCCTCGCGGTATTCATCCCATTTTCTCCTGAGCGAGCTCAAGGCATTGCCGAGATTCTCGGCATAACGTTCGGTCACATCCGTCGACCACTCTTCGCCCGTGGCGGATATCCGTATCTCGCGAGCACGCAAGAGGACACGTGTCCCTGCGGTCTCTTCCACGAAGGACGCGGAGATGCGGATCAGATCGCGCGGGGCGCGAGGATTGTCCGGGTCGCCCTCTTCGAGAACCTGCTCGAATCCGGCCGTCGTTGCACCGACCGTCGGGACGCTCCAGCCTCGACTGTAGGCCGTTTCGATTGCGAAGTCTCTCGCCTGATCGGGGGTGGCCCCGTACAGAAGGATGCTTGGTACGGACGCTGCGGCGATTCCGAGCGCGAGAAATCCGAACGCGATCGGGGCGATTCGGAACAGCAGGGCGGGGGGCGAACGGTGCGCCGCGCAAGCTCGGACTCGCCGGCGGGGGATGCGCCCGAGCGGTCGCACGATCAAGGGTCTTGGCCCGTCCATCGCGACGGCGTCGGATCCGGCCGCGGACATCTGCGATTCGGATCGAGGCCGCCGGATCGGCGGCGCTAAAGGAGACCGCGGCACTCGCCGTTCTGGCACTGCACCAAGACGCTGTCCGCGCCCGCGCAGGGCACCTTGTGGATCTCCCCGTCGCTGCGCGAATCGATGAGGATGGACCCGCGGGGCTCGACGTTGCAGCCCCGAAGACGCGCATATTGCTCTGCGTAGTAGGCCCAACTGACGTCTCCCGAGGACGGCGAGAGCGCCATCATGTTCTCGCTGCTCGGAATCTGCTCTACGGTCGGCTCCGGGAGCGTTGCGGGGAGCGGCTCGGGGAGCGACATCGGCTGGGTGGCTGCGCTTGTCTGGGTGCGCGGGGCCGGCATCGTATCGACAATCGGTGCGGGGTTGCCCGCGGGCCGGCGCGGTTCCGGCACGGGGGTCGCGGCTGCTGCGGCAACGCCACTGCCCGATGCGGCAGACGGCGTCCGCGGGGGTGTGCTCCAAGCGGGTGTCGACGCGCTCTGAGCTTGGCTGGACAGTGAGGTATCCGCGGGCGCTGAGGCTGCCGCCTCGGCGCCCCGGGTCGTCGATGGCGTGGCTGTTGCGGTATCGGCCAGCGCGGTATCTGCCGTATCGGCGCTGCCGGAGGCGCCTGGATCATCGGTCGCGGTCCGGGCGTCGCCGATGGGGGGGGCCGCCTGCGCGACTCGCGAGCGATTGCGCGACCAGGTGGAATGAAGGGAGCGAAGGGATTCCTCCAACGACGGGCGAAAGGTCTCGGTCGTGTCGACACGGGTCGGCTGCCCCCCCGGTGTCGTCGAGACGAGCGCCGAGTCCAAGGCAACGGTGACGCCGTTGCGGTTCTCGAGAAAGTGTGACGTGACCTCGACGAGGCTGCCGGGAGCAACCGCATTCGGCCCGAGGTCGCGCGCAAGAGGGGAGCTCGGATCGAGCGGTCGCTGGACGACCAGACGACCGTCGGTCGACTCGGCGATGATCCAAGCACGACTCCTTGCAGATCCCATGGCCAACGACTGGACCTCGGTGCGGTTTGCCCCGGGGAATTCCATTTGGGGACGATCTCCGATCGCGAAGGATCCGGGTTGCGGATCGTACGCGCGGCTTCCCGGGTCACCGGCGCAACCGACCTGCAGCACGCCGAGCGTCGTTGAGAGAAGAATCAAAGTAGCGGGACGCAGGCTCACGGCAAACCCTCGAGCAGAGAATAGGTTGACTGCGGGCGGTACGGATCGAGACTCCGCGGCCACACCCGCCGGGACCGAGCGTGATGCGAAGCGTGCCACACCCTGCTACCCGAGGCCAGCCTCCGGAGGCCGCATCTTCGGACGCGAACCCTGATGCAGAGGGCGAGCCATCGCGGGCACCGGCAGAGATCTTCAGGGAGCTTCGGCGCTTCGGATTCACAGAAACAACAAAAGCCGGCGTTGTGCCGGCTTTTGCGGATGTCGTAGAGTACTTGGAGCCGATGCGCGGATTCGAACCGCGGACCTACGCATTACGAATGCGTTGCTCTACCGACTGAGCTACATCGGCAACAAGCCGCGAAGTATAGGGCGATCGCTCGCGCGTTTCCAGCCCATGCGACTCATTTCGAGTGTCGCGTTGAAATTTTTGCAATCAGCGTCCGAGTTCCGCTAGAATCCTGGCGCTTAACTTCGACCATCCGCCTTTGTCCGGAGCCAACCTTAGGGATTATCCATGCCCAGCGTGCGTGTCAAAGAGAACGAGCCTTTCGAAGTCGCAATGCGGCGTTTCAAGCGGTCCTGCGAAAAGGCAGGTGTGCTCGCCGAGGTCCGTCGCCGCGAGTTTTACGAAAAGCCGACGTCCGAGCGCAAGCGCAAGAAGGCGGCTGCGGTGAAGCGGCATCAGAAGAAGCTGCAGCGCGAGTCCCGCCGCTGGGAGCGTCCTTACTGAGGTCGGATCGTCGATGCCGGCCCCGCATTCGCGGGGGCCGCTGCCTGTCTTGCGACACCTTCGCAAGCTCTTCTTCTCGTTCCGTCTTGGTTTCAACGCCCTACCATGCTTAAGCTTCAAATCCAGAGCGATATGAAGACCGCCATGAAGGCGGGCGACAAGACCAGGCTCGGGGTGATTCGTCTGATGCTCGCGGCGATCAAACAGCGCGAGATCGACGAGCGCATCGAGCTCGACGACGCGCAAGTGCTGGCCGTCCTCGATAAGATGGTCAAGCAGCGTCGTGACTCGATCACGCAGTACAGCGGTGCCGGTCGCGAGGATCTCGCCGAGATCGAGCGCTTCGAGACCGAGGTCATCCAATCCTATCTCCCGCGCGCGCTCACCGACGACGAGCTCACGACCTTGATCGACGCCGCGATGGCGTCCACACAAGCGAGCGCGATGAGCGATATGGGCAAGGTCATGGGTCTGTTGAAGCCGCAGATTCAAGGCCGGGCCGACATGGGCAGCGTCAGCGCACGCGTCAAACAGCGCCTCGGAGGCTGACTCCGGCGTCGTACCTCAACGGTCTGCCGAGGCACATGGCCGGTCGCATTCCCCCCGAGTTCATCGACGAGCTGCTGACGCGAACCGACATCGTCGACATCGTCGGCACACGGATTCAGCTGCGCAAGGCCGGCAAAGACTACCAAGCCCGCTGCCCCTTCCACGACGAGAAAACCCCTTCCTTCACCGTCAGCCCGGACAAGCAGTTCTATCACTGTTTCGGCTGCGGCGCGCACGGCACCGCCATCGGCTTCCTCATGGAGTACGATCGGCTCGACTTTCTCGAGGCCGTCGACGAGCTGGCGCAGCGTGCAGGCTTGGCGGTGCCCGACCGGGCCGATGCGGGTCCGTCGGGTCCGGATCACGGGCCTCTGTACGCCCTTCACGAGCAGGCAGCCGAGCTCTATCGCGAGCAGTTGCGGGTCCATCCCGAAGCCCCGCGTGCCGTCGAGTATCTCAAGGCGCGCGGTCTCACGGGCGAGGTCGCGGCGCATTACGGTCTGGGTTTTGCGCCGCCCGAAGGTCGCCTGCTCCTGTCGCGCCTCGGCGCGAGCCCGTCGGAGCGCGAGCGCCTGCTCAGCTGCGGGTTGATCTACGACGAGGAGGGGCGGCGTCGCGACCGCTTCCGCGATCGGATCATCTTCCCGATTCGAGATCGGCGCGGCCGTGTGATCGGTTTCGGCGGGCGGCTGCTCGGCGAGGGCAAGCCGAAGTATCTCAACTCGCCCGAGACCCCGATCTTCCACAAGGGTCGCGAGCTTTACGGCCTGTTCGAGGCGCAGAAGGCCAATCGCAAGCTCGACGCGGTCCTCGTCGTCGAAGGGTACATGGACGTCATCGCCTTGGCGCAGTTCGGGGTCACGAATGTCGTCGCGACGCTCGGCACGGCGACGACCTCCGAGCATCTCGCGCTGCTCTCGCGCACGGCGCCCGAGGTTGTGTTTTGCTTCGACGGCGATCGCGCCGGGCGCGCCGCGGCTTGGAAGGCGTTGGAGAGCGCGCTGCCGTCGGCGACCGGCCGTCAATCCATTCGATTTCTGTTTCTGCCGGACGGCGAGGATCCCGACACCCTGATGCGCGCCGAGGGCGCAGAGGCCTTTCGGGCGCGCATGACACGGGCGCAGCCGCTGTCCGAGTTTCTGTTCGAGCAGCTCAGCGGCCAAGTCGACATGACCAGCATCGACGGGCGGGCGCGTCTCGCTGCCTTGGCGCAGCCGCTCATCCAGGTGGTGCCCCCGGGGATCTACCGCGATCTCTTGGCCGGGCGCTTGAGTGCTCTAGCTGGAATACCGCAGGAATCAAGGCCGCGGGCGCCGCTTCGGGGTCAGGGGCGGGGGCGAGCACAAGCGCCGCGACCGCGTCGACCGTCGCGTATCGCCCTTGCTATTGCGCTCTTGCTCGATCATCCCGAGCTTGCCGTCGAGGTGGCGCAGCTCCCGGACGACTGGCGGCGATCGCCGAGTCCGGGTACGGCGATTTTGGTGCAACTACTTGAAACCATTGCCGCACAACCAGATATCAATAAGGCTGCACTGATCGAGCGTTGGCGCGGGGAAGAGCACTTCGCGTATTTGCAGCAACTCAGCGTCGATCCATGTCTTCGCGATATTCCCCCCGAAGGCATGGCGGCGGAGCTCGTCGGCGCCCTGAGTCGCATCGGCGAAGAGGTTCTCAAGGACGAACGCCGTCGGCCGTTGAATCAATACAGTCCGGGCGCATGGAGTGAGGAGGTGCGCGCGCAGCTCGAGCGAGAGGCGGCCGCGGCTCGAACACGCAAACGCTGATGGAGTCGAAACGATTGTCATGCTAAACTACGTAGTTCGCCTTTCAGTGGCCATCCGCCGTAGCAACCAGGGTATCCCATGGATCAAGAACAGCAACAGTCCCAGCTGAAGCAACTGATCGCCAAGGGCAAAGAACAAGGTTACTTGACCTACAGCGAGGTCAACGATCATCTGCCTCCCGGCATCGTGGAGACCGACCAGATCGAGGACATCGTTCGCATGATCAACGACATGGGGATCATGGTCCACGAGACCGCCCCGGATGTCGTCGATCACACCCTGAGCGACTCCGCAGTCTCCGACGACGAGGCTGCCGAAGCCGCTGCGGCTGCCTTGGCGACGGTCGACAGCGAGTTCGGCCGCACGACCGATCCCGTGCGCATGTACATGCGCGAGATGGGTACCGTCGAGCTGCTCACGCGCGAAGGCGAGCTGGTGATCGCAAAGCGGATCGAAGACGGACTCAACCAAGTCCTCTCCGCTCTGTCGGTTTATCCGCGCTCGGTCGAGAAACTGATCGAGATCTTCGATCGCGTCGAGCGCGAGGAGACGCGTCTGACCGACGTCATCTCGGGCTTCAACGACGGGGACGACGAGCCGGTCGCCACTCCGCAGGTCGTCGGCAGCGAGAAGGCCAAGGACGAAACCGATTCTGAATCCGACGACGACGACGATGACGCGGCGGTGGTGGATACCGGCCCCGACCCCGAGGACGCCGCGCGGCGCGCGCAGCTGCTGCGCGAGCACTTCGCCGTGCTCCGCTCGGCGCTGGAACAATACGGGCGTGACGACGAGCGTTCGCGCGCCGCCATGGCGAGCGTCTCCGAGGTCTTCCTCCAGTTCAAGCTGGTTGCTCCGATCTTTCAGGAGCTTGCCGAGCTCCTGCGTCACACCATCGAGCGGATTCGCGGCCAAGAGCGCGTGATCATGAGCCTGTGCGTCGAGCAAGCCGGCATGCCGCGTAAGGTTTTCATCGACACCTTCCCGGAGAACGAGACCAATCCGCAGTGGCTCGAGCAGCAACTGGCGAGCGGAAAGCCCTACGCCGCCCGTCTTGCGGAGGTCGCCCAGGATATTCGCCGTGCCCAGCGTAAACTTCAGGAGATGGAGAAGGAAAACATCCTGACCATCAGCGAGGTCAAGGACGTCAACCGCAAGATGTCGATCGGCGAGGCCAAGGCACGCCGCGCCAAGAAGGAGATGGTCGAAGCCAATCTGCGATTGGTGATCTCGATCGCCAAGAAATACACGAACCGCGGCCTCCAGTTCCTGGACCTGATCCAGGAAGGCAATATCGGCCTCATGAAGGCCGTGGATAAATTCGAGTACCGTCGCGGCTACAAATTCTCGACCTACGCGACCTGGTGGATTCGCCAAGCGATCACGCGCTCCATCGCCGACCAAGCGCGTACCATCCGCATCCCGGTCCACATGATCGAGACCATCAACAAGCTCAACCGAATCTCGCGGCAGATGATCCAGGAGATGGGACGCGAGGCGACCCCGGAAGAGCTTGCGCAGCGGATGGACATGCCGGAGGACAAGGTCCGCAAGGTCCTGAAGATCGCCAAAGAGCCGATCTCGATGGAAACGCCGATCGGCGACGACGAAGACTCGCATCTCGGCGACTTCATCGAAGACTCCGGGGTCATCTCGCCGGTCGACTCCGCCACGGCGGAAGGCCTGCGCGAAGCGACCCAGAACATGCTCGCCAGCCTGACCTCGCGCGAGGCCAAGGTGCTGCGCATGCGCTTCGGCATCGACATGAACACCGACCACACACTCGAAGAGGTGGGTAAACAGTTCGACGTGACGCGCGAGCGCATCCGCCAGATCGAAGCCAAGGCCCTGCGCAAGCTCCGGCATCCGACACGTTCCGATAAGCTCCGCAGCTTCCTCGACGCCGATTAGCCCGGGACTTCCGCTGCCATGGACGGCACAGTTTCCGCACCAAACACCCCATCGCAAGACGGGCCGTTAGCTCAGCGGTTAGAGCAGGGGACTCATAATCCCTTGGTCCTAGGTTCAAATCCTAGACGGCCCACCACACCTGATCGGAGACCTCTCCGTGCCGGATCTGCGATGAACTCAGGTCTCGGAACAGGTCTCGGAACCTCGTTTTTCATCCCTTCACGACGCGACCTCGGATCTCCCGGGCGCTGGACCGAGGGCGTCCAGATCGGGTGTCGCTAACTGTCAGGATCGCGCGTTGCTCGGGTGACAGTTATTGTCACCTGCCCCCTCGGTTGGACGCGAATCGGTGCCGATCGGCCCGCGCCGCGGCATGTTCGGTCTCAAGTCGGGAGAGTCGCTATCGACTCATCATCGGCTCTTCGGGCAGCCCTCAAGCCCCCGTTAGCCTTCATCCTCTGGTGCTCGTTGCCGTGTCGTCGTGTTTTGTGGCGACTCTATTCGCGTGTCTCGTACGGCATCTGCATACAGTGCGAAGAAGCTGGCGCGGGTTTCGCATTGGGGGCATGGAGTGCGAGGGGTCGAGGTTCCGTTATGTCGGCCATTCTTGCTCTTTGCGATCTTGAAGGCACTGGAGGCACTGGACCCGGAGTGACGATGGCATCTCTTAAGGCAGGATTGACATGTCGCGACCTCGATGGCGAGTTGGTCGTTCTGGACGCCGCGACGGGGTATATTCATCAGATGAATCCCACCGCCGCGTTGATTTGGAAACTGCTCGACGGAGGGACATCGATCGAGTCCATCGAGGCTCGTCTCTCGGAGGAGTTTGATCTCGATGACGCGGAGGCGCGACGCGATGTGCTCGGCTTCGTCGAGCAATTGCAGCGTGCAGGTCTCCTGGAGGCGATCGCTCGGGATTCACTGTGATTCGAAACCGCGCTCGATGTGCGGGAACAGAGCGAGCATGCATTTGTCGAATTTTCATGGTAAGCGCAACGTCATTGCACCCAGGCAACGGCACTCGCAGTCGCTCGGATCCCTGTTTGCTTAGGAGGGATTCGCTCGATGCGTCCGGAGTATCGAATGCGCCGAGTACACGGCCGGACTGAGCTGCGGGGTTGGTTCCCTGCCGTGATTCTCCCGGTTAGTCTTCCGCTTAGGATAATGGAGGCAAAGAGATGCCACACGATCCATCACGGCGAGCCTTCCTGAAGAAGGCCAGCTACGTTCCCCCGATTCTCCTGAGCTTTCACGCCGCGCCGTCTTTTGCGCGCCCGGGATCGGCTAGGTCTCGTCCGTCGCAACCCGGCATTCAGACGCTTAAGCCCGGTGTTCAGGTGATGAATCCGACGGGTAGATTGCGGAAGTCGGGAGCGTGATCGGGAAACAACAGAATGACGTTCCTGCTCTTGTCGAGCCCGGCTTGAGCCTCGCGTGGCTCGCATGTCGGTGAAGCAACGTCGGTTCAGTGTCGTCGACAATGCTGTAGCGATCGTGTGGGGGGCTGATTATCTCTCCCCGATGATCGCTGCAGCATTCGGTGGCTTTGAACCGTGCGCATCGAGCCAATCTGCCGATCTAGCATACCGAATCGTTTCGGAGGCGGGAGATGGCTCATTTAGCCTCTTGCGGAGTGGGTCAGTAATCGATCGGGGCCTTGACGCTTCGCAGGTTCTGTTCGCGCTCCAGCAGGATATCGTTGTTGCTGTTCAACGTTTGCGGCCTGACCTCGTTTTCGTCCATTCGGCCGTCGTCCAGCGTGGCGGTCGCGCGTTTCTCTTGGCGGCACCGTCAGGAAGCGGAAAGTCGACTCTCTGCTGGGCCTTGCTGCATCATGGATTCCGGCTGATGAGTGATGAACTCGCGCCGCTGGATCCCAAGACACTGAGAATCAGCCCGTTTCTGTTAGCCGTTACATTGAAGGCGCCGCCTCCGGACTGCTATCCTCTACCGGGATCCTCGATCAAGACGCACCGATCGCACTATATCCCGGTCGACGTTCTCCCGACCGTGCCGGCGAACGAGTCCGCCCCGATCGGGGCCATTCTGTTCGTGGACTACGCGTCGAGTCACACCGCGCCAGCGCTCCGCAAGCTCGCGGCTGCGGAGTGTGCGTTCCGCCTTTATCCGAATGTCCTCAACGCCTTGGCACATCAGTCCATGGGGCTTGACGATGTGATCCAAATCACGAATTCCGTGCCATGCTGGTACCTGGCCTCCGCGGCGCTTGAAGCGACCGCGAAGGAAGTGGCTGGGCTCTTTTCTGCATTGTGAGGGGGACACGAATCGCCGGGTTCCGTGTATCCCGATCTCGCGGTACTTAGTTGCGTTATCCTTAGACAGGCGACTTGATTCGCGGCGATCCATCTTCAGCGAGGCCAAAGCCGGGCGGTCATCCTTTGCCGAGAAGCGACCCGGGGGGAACGCTACGGCCGCGTGCACCAGTCGGTAGGCACTGAGGGGTTGCGATCGTGTCGCGAATACCCGTTCTTGAAAGAATAAACATGGAGTCTTGCAAAGGTTATGTGTGGCCTTGCTGGCATTTTGCGTCTTGACGATGACAATGTCGTCGGGCGCCTGGAAATTGAGCCTATGGTGGCCGAGCTCACTCCGCGCGGTCCGGATGGGACGGGCTACTATTCCGCTGCGGGCATCGGACTTGGTCACGCGCGCCTGAGTATCATCGACCTGGAAGGTGGCGGCCAGCCGATCCACAACGAGGACCGGACGGTTTGGACCGTGTTTAACGGCGAGATCTTCAACTACGTCGAGCTACGTCGCGACCTGGAGCGGCGGGGTCACCGTTTCTACACGCACTCAGACACGGAAGTGATCGTGCACCTCTACGATGAGTACGGGGACGATTTTCCCGGGCGCATGAACGGGCAGTTCGCGATCGCGCTATGGGACACAAGACGTCGGCGCCTGCTCCTGGTGCGCGATCGTCCAGGCATCCTCCCGTTGTATTTCAGTCGCCAGGACAACCGACTCCTATTCGCTTCCGAGGTCAAGGGGTTGCTGCCGGCGATGTCTAACCGGCCTGAACTGAATTTTGCGGCTCTCGATCAGCTCATGACATTTTGGGCGCCGACGTCCCCGGCCTCGCTGTTCAGTGGTGTCGAGGAGGTCTCGCCTGCCGAGATGGTCATTGTCGAGGCGGGGCAAGTGCGTCGTCGTCGCTATTGGGAGTGGGATTTCGCGACTGACCGAGACTATTTGACCGGCAGCACGGAATCCCTCGCCGAGGAGCTTTCCGAGCTTCTCCTCGATGCCACGCGACTGCGGCTGCGTGCTGATGTACCGGTCGGTGCGTATCTCTCCGGTGGACTGGATTCATCCGGAATCGCAGCACTCGTCCGGCATCTCGGGCACCCGGACCTACACACGTTTTCGATTGGTTTCGAAGACCCCGGCCTCGACGAGCGCGAACATCAAGTGCGCATCAGCAAGTACTTGGATACGCGTCATGCGTCCGTTTTATGCCGCCATGGGGATATCGCCGCGATCTTTCCGCAGGTGATCAGGCGCACCGAGGCACCGATTCTACGCACAGCTCCTGCACCGATGGCGATCCTGTCGGCACTTGTGCGTCGGCATGACTACAAGGTTGTTTTGACGGGCGAGGGCGCAGACGAGGTATTCGGCGGCTACGATCTGTTCAAGGAGGCAAAAATCCGGCAGTTCTGGGCTCGCCAGCCGGAGTCGATGCGACGCCCGATGCTTCTCAGGCGCCTATACCCCTATCTTGACTTAAATCAGCGTGGGGGTCAGGCCTATTTAAAACGTTTCTTTGGCCAAGGACTTGACCAGCCCGACTCGCCCGGCTTCTCGCACCTTCCTCGCTGGATCACGACCGGCAAGACGAGGGAGTTCCTCAGCTCCGACCTCCGCGCATCGCTTCCGAACGACCCTGTCGAGGGACTCATCGCCACACTGCCGGAATCATTCGGGACCTGGCACCCGTTCAACCGCGCGCAATATCTCGAAGCAAAAACCCTGATGGCAGGCTACCTGCTCAACAGCCAAGGCGACCGCATGCTGATGGCCAACTCAGTTGAAGGACGCTTTCCGTTCCTCGATCACCGCGTCATCGAGTTCGCCAACCGCTTGCATCCGCGTCATAAGATGCGTGTATTGAACGAGAAATACTTGCTTAAGCGAGCCCTGGCCAAATACCTTCCCGCAGAGACAATCGCACGCTTCAAACAGCCTTACCGCGCCCCTGACATCGCGGCATTTTTTGGCTCGGGTGCATCGCCGCCGGACTACGTTACAGAATGCCTCAGCGTGCGCTCGCTGCACGAGACCGGTTATTTCGATCCTCAGCGTGTGCAGCATTTGCTGCGCAAGATCGAACATGGGCGTGTGATCGGTTTTAAAGACAACATGGCGTTTCTTGCGGTATTATCGACCCAGTTGTGGCACCGAATTTTCATTGATAGGCAGGATATTCCCGTCGGGCAGATCACGACGTCCGACGCTTCAAATTCTTATTCGTAGGATAACGTTAGAATGCCGACAGTAGATCGACTTCGCCGGTACGTGTTAGAGAGTTTCTTGTTCACCACGGACGAGAGCGCTCTCGATAACGACGATTCTTTCCTCGATAAAGGTATCATCGACTCGACGGGTATATTGGAGTTGGTGACGTTTCTTGAGCAGGAATTCGGCATTCAGATTGCCGACGAGGAGCTTTTGCCCGAAAATCTCGACTCGATTGACCGCCTGGTGAACTTCATCCACCGCAAGCAATCCTGAGGTCCCATCTCATGCTTCCGGACCACCGTCCCTATCGCGCATTACTCCATGAGTGCCTCGCGATCGCCGCAATGGAGTCCCCGGAGAAGACTGCCCTGCATGTCGGGACCGAGACCTGTAGCTACCGGATGCTCGCGGAAAGATCCGATCGTCTTGCGGCGGCATTGCAGGATCGAGGCCTGAGGCGCGGGGATCGTGTCGCAATCTTCATGGACAACACGATCCCCTGTGCCATCTCCATTTTCGCGGTTCTCAAGGCCGGCGGCGTATTTGTCGTCATCAATCCGCAAACAAAGCATGACAAGCTCTCGTTCATCGCAAACGATTGCTCTATCCGTCATCTGATCACGGATGTTCACCTGGCGAAGGTTGCCATCGCCGCCTCCGCACATGTTCCAACCCTAACGCACATCATTTTTTCGGGTGATGGCGCCGAGCGTCCGTCGCGAGAAGGTGTGGCAACCGAGTGGCTGGAAGAGGTGTTGGCATGTTCAACGACAGGTATGCGGTCTCCGGGGACCATTCCCACCGATCTTGCGGCTTTGATCTACACATCCGGAAGCACCGGCAATCCTAAAGGGGTCATGCAGACTCATCAGTCCATGGTATTTTCAGTCGGTAGCCTGACCGAATACCAACGTCTATCGGCGGATGATGTGATGCTGAACCTGCTGCCGCTGGCGTTCGATTACGGACTGTACCAGCTCCTGATGTCGGTATCGTTGGGAGCCGCGTTGGTTCTGGAACGCTCTTTTACGTACCCCGCCGAGGTCTTCACGCGCATGACCCGGCATCGTGTCACGGTGTTTCCGGGTGTTCCGACGATTTTTGCGATGATGATTGCTGCACATCAGCGTCGGCCGCTCGAATTTCCCGACGTCCGACGCGTCACGAATACTGCCGCTGCACTGCCCCCGTCTCAGTTTCCAGTGATCCGCGACATTTTTCCCAATGCGCTGATCTACGCGATGTACGGGCTTACCGAATGCAAACGGGTAAGCTATTTGCCACCGGAACTGCTTGACGCCAAGCCGGGATCCGTCGGCATTGCGATTCCGGGGACCGAGGTTTACCTGAGGTCACCAAGTGGTGAGTCGGTGGAACCCGGAGCGCCGGGGATCCTACATGTCCGCGGACCTCACGTGATGCGCGGCTATTGGAACAATGTCGCGCGCACCGAGAAGATGCTCCGCGAGGGCGACATCCCGGGTGAGCGGGTGCTCTGCACCGGGGATTGGTTCCGGATGGACGAAGACGGATACTTGTACTTCATCAGTCGCAGCGATGACATTATCAAAACTCGCGGCGAAAAAGTCAGTCCGGCCGAGGTCGAGGCGGTACTTTGCGCGATCCCGGGCATCGAGGAGGCCGCAGTGATCGGCGTCGCCGACGAAGTCCTAGGCCAGGCGATTTGCGCATTTGTTGTGCCGAGCTCGGGCGTCGTCTTCGACGAGCGCCGTTTAAGGCGCGAATTGGCGAGCAACTTGGAGAACTATATGGTCCCTCGCGATATCCTCTTGCGCGAGACACTGCCGAAAAATCCAAATGGCAAGATCGACCGGAAAGCGTTGGCCGGAACATGCGATCAAGAGGAGACGCAGCATGACTCAGCGACAAGCTAATCCAGACTTTGCTGTGCTGCTCGAAAAGCTTCGGGAGGAGCTACGACTCCTGCCGGACAAGCCGGATGAGACGCCCGAGACCACACTCGCTTGCCTTTGGGCGCTCGCCGCCGGATATCCGCTGGCCGTCAGTCAAGTGTCGGATTTTGTCCCGCCGGTGCTCGACGTGTCTGCTAGAACGTGTCTTCAGGGTTTGATCGAGGAGCGACTTTCCGGCGTACCGCTGGCGCACCTCACCGGTAGGCAAGATTTCATGGGCCGGGTGCTTTTGGCATCTCCGGCAGCCCTTGTGCCACGCAGGGAAACCGAGCAGCTCGGATTTACGGCGGTCAGGCACCTCGGAACGCTCGCGGAGGAGCGACCGCTCGTGGTTGATGTCTGTACCGGCGCAGGCAACGTGGCCTTGGGCATCGCGGTACATGTCCCTCAGGCACGCGTGCACGGCGCCGACATTTCGGAAGATGCCGTCGCACTCGCCCGCAGCAACGCGCGATTCCTTGACCGCGAGGACGTTCAGTTCCGCTGCGGCGACTTGTTTGCGCCGTTTGCAGAGCCATTATTTCAAAAAGCGGTCGATCTCATCTCCTGCAATCCGCCGTACATCTCGAGTTCTCGAGTAGAAGGAATGCCGCAGGAGATCAGCTTCCACGAGCCTAAGCTTGCGTTCGACGGGGGGCCTTTCGGAGTTGGCGTCATCCGCCGTATGGTCAACGAAGCGCCCACGTTGTTAAAGCCCTGCGGCTGGCTGCTGCTTGAGGTCGGCGCCGGGCAAGGTGCCGGGCTCGCTCGCAGCCTGGGGGCTGATAAGCGATATGACATCGTCAACACCCATGAGGATGCGGGCGGAGAGATCCGCGTCATAGCAGCACGCCTCGCCCCGAACGACTGAGCATCGAGCAACCAAACCTATGGACACAAGTGTTCTCGCGCTGGATGAACAAGCCGAGATAGAGCGGATCGCAGACGCCATGCGCGAAATGCTGACGCGGCAGCTGCGGCGACGCGGACTGGTCGTCGGCATTTCCGGCGGCATCGACAGTGCCGTCTGCGCTGCGCTTTGCGTCCGCGCGGTGGGCCCAGAGAAGGTGCTGGGGCTTCTGATGCCGGAGAATGATTCGTCGCCCAACACGACGCCGCGCGGTCGGCTCGTGGCGGAGCACCTCGGCATCGAGTTCCTGACCGAGGATATCTCCGCGACGCTGAAGGCGATCGGGTGCTACAGCCGGAGAGATGACGCGATTCGTGTGGTCTTCCCGGACTACGACGGGCACTGGCCCAACAAGCTGGTCATCCGGGGCGGAGCAGACGGCCGAATCAACCACTTCGCGATCGTGGTGCAGCGACCGGATGGCAGGCAGGAGGAATCCCGCCTCCCGCTACAGGCTTACCTGCAGATCGTCGCGGCGACCAACTTCAAGCAACGCATTCGAAAGACGCTTGAGTACTTCCACGCTGATCGGCTCAATTACGCGGTGATCGGAACGCCGAATCGACTTGAGTACGACCAGGGATTTTTCGTCAAAAACGGTGATGGCGCCGCGGATATCAAACCGATTGCCCACCTTTACAAGACCCAGGTATACGCACTCGCCGAGGCGCTCGGTATTCCGGAGGACGTTCGGCAGGCGGCACCGACGACGGATACCTACAGTCTCGCGCAGGGTCAGGACGAGTTTTATTTCGCTCTTCCATACGCGAAAATGGATCTCGCGCTCTGGTCGGTCAACCATGGGATTCCTGCGGTCGACCTCGCCAAGAATATCGATCTGACAGTCGATCAGGCCGAATTTGTCTACCGCGACATTGCTGCGAAAAGGCGGACGACAGCCTACCAGCATCTCAAAAGCTTGTTGATCGAGCCCGTGGAGCAAATCACGTCGTAGCAAGGAGCCGCTCGTCAAAGGCGTCATACCGTTGGAATGCTGCATGAAGCAGTCAACTCCGGAATCTAGGTTCAGGGACAGTCGAAATCCGTATTGGCGTCGGTGAGATTCCAGCAGGAGCCGTCGAGCAAGTCCGTAAATCGGGCAGGTTCCGCGCAGCGTATGCCCACCGTTGCGAATTCACTGCCTGGGCGGCTCGCAAATCCGAGCCGCCAGAGCGAGCGCTCAAGCCGCTCGTGAAGGAATGTCATGCTGACAACATCGACCCGCTCGCGCAGAGCGCGCCGCATGAGTTCCTGAACAAGCAGGCTGAAACCGTCGAATCCATAACGCGCATCGACTAACCAGTCGATCAGCCTCATGGTCTTTGTTTCTCTCCTGCCATCTTCAATGTAATAGGCGATATAGGCAATCATGTCACCGGCTTCGAAAGCGGCAATGACTGAATACTTAACGTCGGGCGCCTCGAACAACCGCCAGTTCAGATATTGACTCGAGCGTACGACGGTCTCTTCACTGAATCCCCAGCGGCGTTCGAAAAGACTTTCGACCGAGTCATCAAAGCGAGCTAGATCGCGCAGCGACCACGAAGGTGGGATCCGTCGGAAGGTAACGGCACGCCAGAGCTTCAAGGCGAAATCCGTTGGAATTGCCAATGCCGACATTGCTAGTTTCGATTGCAATCGCTTTGAAAGGTAATGTCCTATGGTTAATGGCGCCGCGTATTGCGTACGATTGGGAAGCCGGTGAAAAAGACGATTAATCAAGCCGATGGAATTTTGATTTGAACCGATTGCAACTGCAACCGGGGTGTTGGTGAAGATGGCCATGCTGAGCCAGACCCCAAGGCCGACACCATCCAGCTCAGGATCGACTAGGATGTCCATCAGAGAGAGCGCATCAAGTGTCTCTTTGCCGTGTGCAAGCCGCAGCTTCTCGGTACCGATCATGCCGAGCACTCTGTCCGCGCGCACAACGATCATTAGGCGGCCTTTATCTTCAGATCGACCTTCTAAGTCATATCGCCATCGCAGGTAGCGTTCGTCGTCCCGGTTCGGGGATTTCCCGATGAACCGTCTCCGCAACTGTATGATGCTTGCCAAGTGAGCCAAGCCGGCGGGTTGAAAGCTCGCTTGCAGTTCATCGGGAGTCATTCCCAGGGCGCGAGATACCAACGTAGTCGTTTTCCTAAACGATGGCGGGGTCGCTTTCACGGAGGACATTATCCGTTTGAGAGGGACTGAGAAGCGAAACGCGAAGGCTCCGATGGTCGATGCTCAGTCGGCGAGCACGCCATGACGCTTCAGCAATTGAAGCACATCGTCGATGCGAGCCATCCCCCGGGATTCGTCAGGGGTCAAAATGATGCCGAAGCGGTCATCGAGCTCAGCCATCAGTGCCAGGGTGCCCAAGGAATCCCACTGAGACACATCGTCGCGGGACAACTCCGGTGAAATGTTTTCAATCGGCTCTTCGAAGATCTCCGACAGCATTTCAAGCGCGTCTGATGTCGTTATCTTGACCATTGTTGGACTCTTCATAAGAATCACTGAAGGGTAAAGCCACCATCGATAATGAGGTCGGCCCCGGTAATCCATCTGTTGTCCGGATCCAGCAGAAATGCTGCAGCCCGCGCAACGTCTCGTGGCTCTCCTGGACCTAAAGGGTGAAGCGCCGCAATGTGCGCCCATTGCTCTTTACTCATGCGCGAAGCTGCGGCGTCTGTCATGTCGGTGCTCACCATCCCGGGTGAGATGGAGTTGACGCGCACTTTACGGCTCGCCAACTCCAACGCCATCGCGCGGACCGCGGCCGTAATCGCGCCCTTGCTTGCACAGTATCCGATTTGTCCGGGCGCCCCGACGTGAGCGTATATCGAAGCGATCCAAAGGATGCTCCCGCCGGTCTCTGAAAGAATGTCTCGCCGTGTGATCGCCCGTGCGAGCTCCAAGCCGGCCATGAAATTGAGGTCTAGCATTGCTCGAACCCGCTCGGGCTTGCTCGCAGCGAGCGGCAGCGTTTGCACAACGCCGGCACAATGGCAAAGCCCATAGAGCCGCCCCAATCGCCCCGCCAGATCTCCGATGGCTGGCCCGATATCCTCCAATCGAGTCAGATCGAGCACGCATACTTCCGCGCGATCCGGGGCGCAGGAAAGCTGCGCGGTTTCCTCAAGTTTCTCCTTACGTCTGCCGAGCAATATCGTATGTGCGCCCTTCTGAATGAGCTCGAGGGCGATTTGTCGCCCAATACCCGATGATGCCCCGGAGACGAGGACTCTGAGTCCGCAGAAGCCCTGCTCTTGGCTGTTCATGCTCGACCTATCGTACCGGTATAAATGGAGTGCAACAGTGGGGCGTCGGCGCCGAGCTGCACGATTCCCGCTCCCCATGACAAACCTACCCCGTAACCGATAGTCATGGCGCGACAATCCTTCCTGCCGGTTTCCGGAATGCCTTGTGTAAATGCAAGCGCAACGGATGCCCCGCCGCTATTGCCGAAGCGATCGAGTACGAAGGGCACGCATTGCTCCGGCAGGCCGCACTTTTTGGCGAGGTGTTTCATGATGAAGCGATTGGATTGATGAAATAGATACCAGTCGATGTCTTCCACGGCGAGATCTGCGAAGGCTAGGGTGTCGCGGATCATTGGCGGAACCCGCTGGATCGTGAAATTGAATACGGCGGCGCCATCCATGCGGACAAACAAGTCGCGCGGGTCAGAGGGTGATCGATCACGGAATCCACCGCCAGGAAGGATCAGAGTGTCGTATCCTTGCCCGTCGCTCTGAAGGCAGAAAAACGCAGGGTTCAACGACGTATCGCACATTTCGATCGCGGTCGCGGAGCCCACGTCTCCAAACAGCAGGGTAGTTGCGTGATCGTCCGGACTAGTCAGTCGGCTCGGCGTTTCTCCATGCAGCATCAAGATGCGTCGATGCCCCCCGGCTTTAAGCATCGTTCCCGCCAGATAGAGGCCGTAAGGGTAACCGGAACAACCAAGTCCTACGTCAAACGCAGCGCACTGGTCCGAGAGCCCGAGCCATTTATGGAGCAAGCAGCTTGAGGATGGAAGAAAATAATCGGGCGTTTGCGTGACGAAAATCAAGCCGCTAATTGATTCGCGTGACCAGCCGAGTGACTCTAAAAGCCTCTCGGCAGCCTCGAAAGATAGATCGGCGGAGGTCACTCCCGGCTGGACCACATGTCTGTAACGCACCCCGGCCATTGCTATGACTTTGCGGACTTCATCAACGCCGTAGTCGGTACCGCAATCGCTGTTGTCGATTGCTCGGGGCGGAACACAGGTGCTGACCCCGGAAACCTGAAAGCCGTCGATACGCGTAAAACTCATTGGGCGTGCCTATCAATCAGGGGTTAACGTTCGGTGTTCGGCCGCCTAGCCGCTTCAACGTGCAATGGTCAATCGTAGTCTCTGCGCCCGATGCGGGCCCGATTCAGGCTGCTTCTCGTTGCCCGTCGGGCGGTCTTTCGGTCACCGGAATATCGTTATTGTATCGTGTACCCTTAAGCGAGTCGTCCAGCGCCTCGACGACGTGAAGGAGGCGCCGGGATTTGGCCTCCTCCTCGGGGACTTGGACGCGAAACCGAGGAAGAAGCTTCGAGAGATACGATGCTTGGTCCGCGAGTCGCGATGACGCACTGTGGCAAAGTTCGACCCAATCCGAGTCGGTGGCCCGCTGATGGAACCAGTGGTAAGCGCAGAGCCTTAGCAGGGCGAGCAGAACGTGGCGGCCCTGAACCAGGTTCTCCGTGGCCCTGGGATAAATCGCGTGAACCCGCGCCGCGCTATACAGCGCCCTAAGGACGGCATCGCCGCATCGGGCCCCCCTCCAACTTGTTAACCTGCGGTTCGTCGACGGATTTCCCGTGTGGAGACTTAGACAGGTTTGCGAACTCCGTTCTCATTCTAGGGGACCAGCAGAGAGGGTGCAACGTCGGGAGAGCTCTGCTCGAGCATCTCGCCGGCTTCGACCTAGACAGGGACAACCCGCTGCCAGAGGGCTATTCTCTAGGGCCCGCGCTGGCAGAGACCTTCTTATTACCATTGTCTTGAGTTTGGAACTGCCGGGCGTCTTTGGTCTCGTCGACGGTCCCTTGCGCGGCTTCGCGAGACCCAAATTTGTGCTGTCCGTTCCGCATTCTGCTTGAGAGTGTGTCTATAATTCGGTCAAACCCGTCTGTCACCATCGGTGCCCGACGGAAACAGTTACCGACCGCAGTTTGTTGAGGGGCGACAACGCTCATGCCGGCCAAAGTCATCGACGTGGATCTGGCTTCTGGACCAAAATCCTTGACAGGACTGCATGGCTATAACTCGGCATGTGTCCTGCTCCGCTGGAACGGACTTCCGGTAGGGCGTTTGGCATTGCCCATTCGCGACGGGCGAATCGAGGGATCCGTATTATGGCGAGAAGTCTGCGAGTCCCTCAAGGAACGCCTAGCCCGCGCGGTTCTTGACGACTGGCTGCCCCGACATCCACGGAATCTCAGTACGTTACCCTCGGCGACCGTGGCCGTTTGCACCCGCGACCGACCTGTAGATGTCGAGAACTGTTTGAGGTCGATTTGCAGCACGCGATCCCCTGCGCTGGATATACTGGTCGTCGACAATGCTCCCTCGGATGGCCGGACCAAGACCGTCGTTCAGGGCTTCCCGGTTCGGTACTCCGTCGAGCCCCGGCCCGGTCTAAATTGGGCGCGTCATCACGCAGCAAAGCAAGCACTTGGGGAACTGGTCATCTACACGGACGACGACGTCGTGGTCGATCCAGATTGGGCTGACCAGATACGAGCAGCGTTCGATTCTCCGGATGTTGCATGTGTCACAGGCTTAGTCATGCCCTCGGAGTTGGAAACCGACGCCCAGGAGGTATTCGAGTTCACCGTCGGAGGGTTCGCCCGCGGATTTTTGCCCAAGCGCTTTACCGCATCCACGATCGACCCCGTAGCTGCCGCGAATGTCGGGGCCGGGGCGAACATGGCTTTCCGTCGCGACCTGCTCCTCGAGATGGGTTTGTTCGCGAGGGAGTTGGATGTCGGGACACCCGCACGGGCAGCAGGGGACACCTACGCCTTTTTTCGAGTACTGGATGCCGGTTATACCATTTCCTATAATCCGCGAGCCTTGGTTTGGCATCGGCACCGTCGGGATATGCAAAGCCTCATCTCGACTCTGCGCGGATATAACGTCGGGACCTATGTTTTTCTTTTGCGTTGCCTGCTGGAGCACCGGGATCCGGCTGCTATCCATGCCGGATTGTGGTGGCTCCGCTATCATCTGCTGAGAAATCTTTGGCGTGGTATCAGGGGAAAAAGAAAGACTCAACCGCTCGCACTGACCCTCAGTGAGCTTTGCGGATTGCTGGATGTGCCCCGAGCCTATATTCGAAGTGTCCGTCGTGAGCAGGAGGCAGGGCGATGATCGACAATTATGCAGTGAGCGTTATCATTCCGACGCATAACCGATCTGAATCCTTGAGCCGTTCGCTGTTCGCTTTGTCGCGTCAGACTCTCGGTGAACCCTTCGAGGTTATCGTTGTCGCCGACGGTTGCACGGACGACACCGGCAGCCGAGTGTCCGATTTGGTGTTGCCCTATTCGTTTCGGTATTTGGAGCAGGCACCGGCTGGACCGGCTGCTGCTAGAAACCGAGGAGCAGAGGACGCCCGCGCCGATATCCTGTTGTTTTTGGATGATGACATGGAGGCGGCACCGGCCCTAATCGATTCACACCTAAAGGCCCACAGGGCGTTCCCAGGCGGGCTTGTTCAGGGTTACTTCCCCATTTCCGTCGGGGCGGATCGTCGAGACTTCCTGATGCGATCGACGGCGGCGTGGTGGGGCCGTTTCTTTGCGGACTTGTCAGAGCCCGGACATCGCTTCCGCTTTACCGAGATCTGTACGGGGAATCTTTCGGTTCCGCGTGATCTTTTTATCTCCATCGGTGGATTCAATCCCGACTTTCACAACAAAGCAGGGGAGGACTTCGATTTCGGTGCCCGAGTCCTAAGGCGGGGTTTACACGTTCGTTTCGTTCGTAATGCGTTCAGCTGGCATCATGATCGCCCGACCTTGCCACGGTCGCTCTCGAGAGCTCGGGCCGAAGGCCGAGGGCATGTCTTGATTTTGGGAAAGGATCCGTCCTTGACACGTGCGCTTCCACTGGGTCACAGACCGCACGGTCGTTTGCGTCAGATTGCGTTCAAGCTGTCTTGGGGGCCTCGGGTGCCCGCAGATTTCTTTTCCCTTTGCCTTCGGCTGTTGTGGTTTGCGGCGGTTCGACTTCGACTGCGGAAGGTTGCGCGGCGATGCTATTTGGGTCTGCATGCGCTGCACTACTGGTTCGGGGTCCGCGATGAGCTCGGCACTTTCCCGGTTTGGCAGCGTCTCGTGCAGGATGCACCGATACATGCGGATGCGGAGCGGGAGATCGACATCGATTTGAAACAGGGCTGGCAGGTTTTGGAGGTACTGCTGCAAGAGGTCCGACCTGACGCCGTCAGGCTCTGGTATGGCGACCACCCGCTCGCACGAGTCGCGCCGGAGTTTGGAATGGAGGCGCTGGGATATGATCAGGTTCGGGCGTACATTCTCGATCATCTCAGCTTGCAGCTTCTCGGGATCCGGCTCTTGGAGCCGCAAGACGCTGCGGGCGTAGTTGATAAATCGCCGGTATCAGATCGAGCCGTTCCCGTGATGGTTTAGTCGGATGATGATTAATCTAAAGGCAGATGTCAGCCTCGGGCGATACGATGCTGACAGCCTTGCGCTCGGCGCAGCCGTTGAGATTGCTTCGCGGCTGTACATCGCCGGCCTACGAGGAAGTCGGCGCGTTGATGGTTTTATCATGCCTCGGGCGCCGTCGGGTACTTGTCATGCGCCTTGTCCGACTGCTTTAGGGGGGGGTCGGTAACGATCTTGGGTTATGAAAACAAAAGTCGGCGAGTTTGACCTTCAGGAACCGCAGGTCATCTGGGGCCTGGATGGCTATGACGGCGCACTCTTAGCAGTGAGGCGCGGCGCCGCCGTACTCGGAACGATTTGGCTGTCCATTCGAGCTGGCCAACACATCTTCACTGTAGCGGATCTGGTGTCCGCAGCAAAAGAAGGGAGTCTTAGCGAATCCGAAATCAGCGACCCACTCTCGTTCCCCCCGATCAGCATCGTCGTCTGTTCGCGAGACCGCCCTGTGCCGCTCAAGCGCTGTCTCAGGGCCCTCCAGGGCCTAATCTATCCCGAGTTTGAAGTTGTTGTGGTCGACAACGCTTCGCGAGGCGCGGCAACGTTGGAGGTCGTCGAGGACAGCGGCTTTCGCTATGTCCGAGAGGATCGTCCGGGTCTCGACTGGGCGAGAAATCGGGGATTCCACGAAGCCAAATATGATCTGATCGCTTATGTGGACGATGACGCGATCGTGGATCGCCATTGGCTTGGCGGATGGGCGCAGGCGTTTCAGGATCCGGACGTCAAGGCGGCGACAGGCTTGGTCCTGCCTTGGGAGCTGGAGACCCGAGCTCAGCATCTATTTGAACGCTATGGCGGCATGGGTAAAGGGTTCGTCGCCCGAACCTTTCGAGCCTCGGAGATGACTGCCGAGCAAACCATGGATGCGCATCATCTTGGGGTCGGCGCCAACATGGCGTTTCGACGTGAAGCGTTGGCCCTTTGCGGTCCCTTCGATACGGCGCTTGACGTCGGTACGGTGTCACAAGGCGGCGGGGATGTCGACATGTTTCATCGCGTGCTCATCGAAGGCTGGGCACTGAAGTATGAACCGGGAGCCTTGGTTTGGCACCAGCACAGAAGAGATATCGCGAGTTTGAAAAAGCAAATTTATTCTAACGGGCGAGCGTTTGGTGTCTATCTCATCAAGATTTGGCGAGCTGGCCAAGTCCCTCGTCGGGTGGTGGCGGCTTATGCTTGGAGGTGGGTGCGTTCCTGGCTCATCTTTCGCACGATGCGCGGAATTCTCGGGCGCGGGAAGCTGCCATGGTGGGTGCCTGCAAACGAGATCTGGGGCGCCAGCCATTCGTTTTATGCCTATATACAGACCTATCGATGCGACCGACTATTGCGCGCGCGTTTTGGTGGCGGGCCCGTCTGTGGCACCGGAGTGCCTAGATGACCTTCCCTTCCGTTTTACCGATACGATATGTACTTGACCGGACCTGTAATGCCGTCATGTGATGGGTTCGGTTAAGTCCCGCGCGCCAACGGCTTTTGGATCGACGAAGGATATTTGCAGGGATATGGGTATCGAGCGACACCCCCAATGAACCTACGTAGACTGAAACAATCGGTCGATCTCATTCGCGTCTTGGTGGGACGCGATATCAAGTTGCTTTACAAGCGATCGGCGCTCGGTGTCCTCTGGACACTGGTTAATCCCTTGCTCCAACTCTTGACTTTTGTTTTCCTGCGTGCAGTCTTGAAGTTCGATATTCCCCATTTCACCTCTTACGTCTTTACCGGACTCTTGGTCTGGCAGTGGTTCAGCAAGACGACAAGTCAATCGACCAGCATCATTATCGGAAACCGTCCCTTGATTCGGCAGCCCGGTTTTCCCGTCGCAGTCTTGCCGCCGGTGGTCGTTACGACCGGAATGATTCATTTTGCTTTGGCATTACCGGTTTTGATGGTCTTCTTGTTCTTCGATGGATTGCCGATGACGCCGGCCTTGATGTGGTTGCCGGTCGTCATGCTGAT
Organism: Thiocapsa marina 5811; assembly: GCF_000223985.1. Taxonomy (GTDB): domain Bacteria; phylum Pseudomonadota; class Gammaproteobacteria; order Chromatiales; family Chromatiaceae; genus Thiocapsa; species Thiocapsa marina. Next base: position 57,166 of record NZ_AFWV01000006.1, on the reverse strand, counting down.
CCAATTTTTTCTAACGGTTACATTGGCATACCTGTTGGCGGGTATCAATGTCGTCTTTCGCGATACACAGAATGCCTGGGCGGTTTTGGTCCAGGCATTCTTTTTCCTGACCCCGATCTTTTATTCTCTTCGGCAGATTCCTGAGCATTTCCATGCGCTCTATGTCTTGAACCCGATGGTCTCGATCTTGACTGCCTACCGCAGCATCCTCATCGAGGGACATGCACCCGACTGGACAGCGCTTTTCAAGGTTGTCGCGGTGCTCGCCGTCTTATTCCCGATGAGCGTGCTTTTGTTCAGACATCAGAGTCGCCGGTTCGTCGAGGAGATCTGATGACAGCGGCCATTCGTATCGAGAATCTCGGAAAGCGGTTTCGTCGCTATCACGCGGACCGACCCCGAACACTGAAAGAAACGCTCGTCTCGGGTTGGCGCCCCCGCGGCAAAGGAGAGGAGTTCTGGGCGCTGAGACATGTCGACTTGGCGGTTGCCGCCGGCGAAATGGTGGGCATCGTGGGGCAGAACGGGGCCGGCAAATCAACCCTGCTGCAGTTGACGGGCGGCGTCGGTACGCCCGACGAGGGCGCGGTTCGAGTCCGGGGCCGTATCGGAGCCTTGCTCGATCTGGGCGCCGGCTTCTCGGGCGATCTGACCGGACGCGAGAACGTCTTCGTGACGGGGGTCGCGGCCGGATTGACGATCCGCGAGGTGCGCCGAAGATTCGAGCGCATCGTGTCCTTTGCCGAGTTGGAAGATTCGATCGACAATCCGGTCCGAACCTACAGCAGCGGGATGCAGATGCGGTTGGGCTTCTCGGTGGCGGTGCACACGGACCCCGAGGTTCTGCTTGTAGACGAGTTCCTGTCGGTCGGAGATCTCGCCTTTCAGACCAAGTGTCTGAATCGCATTCGGGAGATCAAGGCGAGCGGCTGCGCCATCCTGCTGATCTCGCATAGCCCGACGCAGATTAACGAGCTCTGCGATCGCGCGATCTGGTTGAAGCGGGGCGAGGTGGTGGTCGCCGGGCTGCCGGAGGTCGTGACCGGGCAATACGAGGTCGAGATGCGCTCGGAGACGCGACGGCGGACGCCGCATCGACCGACGACGCTGGCCGCATCGGGGCTTAAGCTCGAGGTCAATCGCAACCGCTTCGGGTCACAGGAGGTCGAGATCGTCGATGTCCGCTTAACCCCAGGCGAGGAGATAGGCCAGGGCGAGGCACTGGTCGTCGCGATCGAGTTCAACGCCCCGAAAGCCGTCCGGGCACCTCGCTTCAATGTGGGCATCAGTCGGGCCGAAGACGGCTTCTCCTGTTTGGACCTCAACACAGAGGTGATCGGGGATCGCGCCGAGGTCCTTGGGAGGGGCTGGGCGACCCTCTCGATCAAGCGTCTGGACCTGGCTGCGGGCCGTTATTACGTCAATGTCGGCGTCTTTCAATCAGACTGGGAGTACGCCTACGACTATCATTGGGAGGTCTATCCTTTGCGGGTGGAGGGCGGGGTAAGCAGTAAGGGTGTCCTTGGGCCACCGTTTCGTTGGGATCTCGAAGCACATCGAGCATTATCCTGATTCGCGCCGTTGACCAGCGCGGATCCGCATAGTGGGCCCAGCCCAATACTGAGCGTGTACTCCCGAAGATCGACAGTACTTTCCCCGATTCCTTAGCCTTAGCAGATCGAATCATCTGGATAGTCTGAATGAAGGTCCAAAATCGATACCAGCTCAGGATTTTCCGCGGGCGAGAAGACCTCGGTATGCTCTTCGAGGCATGGAAGTTCATCGGCGGAAAGATGCAGTCGCCCTGTTTCGTGCAGTTACCTGAATGGACTGAAGCCTTTATTTCTGTGGAACCGGAAGCAAGAAGTCGGTTTCGGGGAATATTAGTGTCTAAAGAGGAGAAGCCGTTCGCGGTGATCCCATTGGAGCATTATTCCCTTTCGAGGTTCGGATTGAGGTTCGGTGCCTGGCGTCTCTTCTGGCCGAACGACATGGGTATCAACGACTTAGTCTGCGAGCCAGGCAGCGATCTCGACGGGCTGCTGGATGCCATCATCGAAACGCTGGCAGGGGAGGCGGAACCTTTCGATCTGATCCTGTTTCAAAACGCAGTAGAGGGCAGTTCAGTTTCCGCTATGTTAGAGACAAGCAAGCCGCGGAGAAAAGTCAGCGTCTATAGCCATGACAGCAAATACGTCCTTTGTCGAAGCAGTTACCAATCTACGCTTGCAGGCGTTTCTGGGAAGTTCAAAAGAAACATTCGAAGGAAACTACGGAACTTAAACTCCCTCGGCACGATTTCCTTCGAGTCGGTGCGCAAAGACACAGATCTCGAAAAGGCTTTCGGAGAGTTCCTTCGAACCGAAGCGTCAAGTTGGAAAGGCAATGCACGGACGGCGCTTTTATATGATCATGCACTTCGCCGGTTTTATGAAGAGCTGACCGAAAGGCTCGCGACTAACAGGAAATGCGTCATCGATACCTTGAGACTTAACGGCGAACCGATCGCCGCACAGTATGGTGTGATTACCGGAAATACCTACCATCTGCTTAAGATTGGCTATAATGATGAATACAAAGGACAAAGTCCCGGGGCCTTGCTGCTCGATCATACAATCCAGATTTGCTCCGGGCACCCGGTAATCCGAAAAATCAGCTTCGTTACCGGGGCCAAATGGAACGATGATTGGGCGCCACAGAAGTTATCGGTATTCAACCACTATATCTATCGCGAAACACTTAAGGGCGGTCTTGGGCTACTTCTTCACAGTCTCAAACGCCTCGCGATCAGGTGATGTCAAGCAAGAGTCCGCGTGAGGGGACAAAGATCTGTGGAAATTCCGAGGCCGCTCCATCATTGCACGGGATGCGACGTGGCAATTCCGGGGGCTCAGAATTCCAAGCATCTGCCTTCGACGCCTATCCGGCCTCATTAGGTGTTCCATGGAATCGGCTGCCCTAGAGTCCGTAATTGATCAATCCTTCTGCGTTTCCCCATTGTTGCGGGAAATATGCATCCGGCGGATGCAGCTTTTTACTACTCGGACCGGTCGATATAGTTTCCAGAGCGGCTGATCAATCCAGGGTACGTTGAATGTCACTTCATCGGCAGGACGTGGCATTATGAGTGCTTGCAGAAAGTATTGGATCTGGTGCAAGCTCATTCCGTGAATGCGGAAGTATACCTCATTGATTCCGAGACATCTCAAGGTGCGGGACGGTTGTTTTTCAGGCAAAAACAAGGCTGAAAGTACCGGCGCCAAATCCCTCTGTCGCGCTTTTTTGCGCACGTACTTCGGAGCCTCCGGAGGGATTGGTGTCTCTATAAGATGGTGGGCTACTTGGATGCCGATACGGAGGATTCTTTCGGCGCGAGAGGCCTTTGCGAAGTGTTGAAGTCGTTCCCAATCAAATGCGCCTGTGGAGCGTAGGATACGATCGATATCAACAACCCATTTCAATTGCTTCCATCGGTCTCTCGCGGCGTGAATGCAGACGTTTAAGAGTTGGTGTTCAGCGGACAATGTCAAAGCACTTACGCCACCAAAGCTGAGGGGAGTGGCTTCGTTCCAAACCGTGCTGAGGTCGGGGTCGGACGGGTACATGCGCGGCGACCACCGCCAATGAAGATCGAGAGGCATAAGTTCGTCCCGGCTTTGAAGTGTGAACTCATGATAGTAATTCTCGTAGACGATTAACTGTTTAGGGCTTAACTGCTGAATTAGGGGGTTGCGAAGCATAAATTGCGGATAGATTCGACTGTAACCGATGTCTTCGCACAAGTGGCACGCTCGGTCGAGGTGATCAGGATGTAGCAGCAAGTCGATATCGCCAAATTGTCGGAGTGCCGGGTGCTCGTAGACAGTGCTCGATAGGGCGAAACCTTTAAAGACAATATGCGGAATGTTTTCGGAGCGAAGGATATTGTGGCAGGTTTGAAAGACGTCGGCCGCGAGGCGATTTCTTAGATGATTCGCTTGAAAGTGATCGCTTAACAACTCCATCGTGGCACTCGGCACGTAGGCTGCGAACATTCGGTCGAGCCCCCAGAATAACATGGGCAGCAAATCGTGTAGATTTGCGAATTCGAATAGGGCTTCCCAGTCGACGCCGCTATGGAGCAGTTCACGACATCGGTCGGCCTCGGCATTGTCGCTGGGCTGCCTTAAGCAGGTAATAACGACCGACCACTCTGCGTTTTTTCTGATACTATCCAGTGTCAGCATATACATATTCCAGGCCGAGCGCGAAGTCGGAGTTTAACGCAAGCGATCGGAGATTTCTCGCGAGACCCCGCACAATTGTGTGAAGGCGCTCAAGGCCACTACGATCGACGGTGCGGGCGCAGCGAAGGTCACGCCCGAGGCGATGGAGTTGTAGTATCTGTGCGCAGAGAACCCGCGGCGAAAGCGCGAGGTCGACATCTCGGAGGAAGGGACGGTGTACTTCGCGAGTGATGCGATCTGCGGTGTGCCTTGATCGCTGCGCATCGCAACGGCTTCGCCCTGAACGCGCTCTGTGATGTCCTCGACTTGATTATCGGCGGCTACCGGACCCTGCAGGGCGGCCCGACACCGGATCGCCGGGCGCTGACGGATGGACGGTCTTGGCGCTGATCCAATCCATCCATGGCGAGCTCAAGGGTGCTTACGGCAATCCGTGGATGATGGATGAGCTTCGCGCACTAGACTTCTCGGCGATGTTGCGCGAGCACGGCATACGGGGCCCGCCGCGAGCGCCGCCTCAAGGCTACGATCGACTCCAAGCTCAGCCGGACGGTAGCCGAGAAGCTTCTTGCGCATGACTTCACCCCAAGCGGTCGAGGTCTGGTCTCGATTGTGGTCTGCTCGATGAGTCGCAAGGGAAACTGCTCGGACAACGGCCCGGGCGAGAGCGGGTTCAACAGGGTAAAGAACGAGCGGGTTCCCAGGGAGCGCGTCTACACCTGCGACCTGATGGAGGCCACCGCCTTCGACTACATGAAGGAGTTCTTCAGACGCAAGCGTCTTTATTCCAACCTCGGTTACGCTTCTCCGGTGCACTTTCCGAGAGACTGGATCAACCTTCGGCAAGGAGAATAGCAGGTCGCAGGAAACCCTGCACTTGGAAGACGAAATAGACAAGGTAACCTCATTCGGGAAAAGAGTATTAATGACATGGCAATACGTACGATCGAGATCGCACGCAGCGGAGATATGGTCGTCGAGAAAAAGTACGGAATGACAGTAGAGGAATTCCGGACGGACCACCTTTACCCGCTTAAACCAGTTGTGTTGGCTGACGCAACCGCGCACTGGCCTGCGCGGAAACTATTTACTCCAGAATTCTTCAGGAGCCGTTTCGGGCAACGCGAGATTGAAGTTGATGGCAAGCACTATCCGCTCGCGGAGTTCATCGACAGACTATATGCGAGCACGCCGGAGAACCCGGCACCTTATCCCGGAAAATTGCTGCTGAACAGAGATTTCCCCGAGCTTCTCGAATACATTCGGCCTCGCATTAAGTATTCGGTGCCCGATCGAATCGGTAATCGATGGATCCCGGAATCCTTTCTCTGCGGTGCGTCCACGCACGAGATCTTTTTCGGCAGTCCAGGCGGATCCTTTCCGTACGTCCACTACGATTACATGGGGCTCCACGCCTGGATCAACCAACTTGTCGGCGAAAAGGAGTTCATCGTCGTGCCGCCTTGGGACGGTCAGTATCTTTATCCCGATCCGAACGACCCGTGGAAGTCGATGGTGGGCGATCTCAAGCATCCGGATCTCGATCGGTTCCCGCTCGTCGCCAATGCGACCGTTCTGTCTTTCGTCGTCGGTCCAGGGGAGACTATGTTTATCCCGAACGGCTGGTGGCATACGACGGTCTCGAAATCCGTGACGATCTCTGTCGCGCTTGACCAGCTCTGCGGCTCGAATTGGAATCGGTTTAGAGAAGAGGTGCGCTGGAAGTTCGCGGATTCACATCCTGCGAAGGGGGCGGTGGCTCAGGCGTATTTACGCGCGCTCGGCCCCGTCCTGAGCGTGCAAGAGCGCTTCAAGCGGGCCTCGTGACGTCGTGCGGTCGAATCAAAAAACGAATCGCTGCCTCCATGGCTGCGGGCCAAGCTGCGCGTAGTAGGAATAGGGGTCAGTCCGGTCCGGATCGTGCGCGGCACGGGGAATGGCGTCGACGGCACGACGGATCCGCCGCAGGGTCTCGGCACAGAGTTTTAGGCTCGGTCGGCCTACCCGTTGCGCCCCGGTGGTCCGCCTCGCGGGAGACCGGCATCGTATGGAGGCTATCCGGTCGTCGTTAAGGTATCGGCACCCGTTACGAGGTTCAGGATGGTCGTGGCGCGCAGTTCGGCGAGGTGATCTAGCAGAGCATGGCAACATGCGGTAATCCTCTTGATCGCGCGCCAGAGGGGGTGAGGATGGAGGACCTACAAGTTCGTCGAGCCTGTTCCTGCGGCTAGCCGATCCGGGCCGGCATACCGCGGCGATCAGCAGCCGCACGCTGCTGCTTCCGGTGCCGGCTGCTCTCGCGCGCTGGTGAAGTACCTCAACGGCCGCCAATCGCCGCCGCCGGCCGGGCCGAGCTGCTGGCGCAGGCATAGGCGCCGCACCGAGCGTTGTGCGCACCCGCCCGTGGGCCGGAGACAGCCCGAGTCAGCGCCTGACGCTGAAGGCTCTTGTTTTTTGACAAATGTAACAATTTGACATTTTTTGCGTGGAGTATCCTAAAGTAGCAGCGCGAGGATCCGGCGGTTTTGAAGCGGTGATTGGTTGCGAGGGCATAGCCAGCCAGGCATCGTGTCTTCACTAGTTTTGAACACGACGACGCCAGATCGGCCTTCCTGGGGCTCGATCGGGTTCGGTTTCCCCGACTTGCGAAGGATCTGGTCGGTGAAGCAGCGCGTTTGTACACGTCGGTGTTGCTTGGCGAAGCGGGCGACCCGAACGTTCCTGGGTGCTTCGAAGAACCGGCTCGTTGTTTGCTAATGCCATATTGTTGATGGCGGGTCGGTCGTTGATCTGGCTCTGCCAAACGTCGGCTCGGACCCCCAATAGCTTACTCTCTCGTCGGCGGTTCGATTGAATCGCTGGCCAGCGGGCGACGTTTCCGGTGGCCTTTCGGCAACTGCTGGCGCCGCTCGGTCGCCCGTGGCGAAAAGGCGATCATCCTGGCAGACCGTCGAAATCTGTCTATGAAAACGCTTCGTTGCTGGACACCAACCCGGTCACGCTCTGGAACTTCTTCGAGCATGTCTCGGAACGTTATCCGGATCGCGCGGCTTTGGTCTTTGCGGATCCGACTGTCTCGTCGAGGCGGCCATATCGTGTCTTGCGACAGCGGTTTGTTCCGCTGCCGGGGCAACTCGTCGAGCGAGTTGGCCGGCAAGGGTTTAGTCTTGTGGCGATTTCGGATGGACAGGTGGAAGTCATCGCCGTTTATCTGCGAGGTTGTCGGGACTTGCCTACCCTTTGATACCTCGGAAGATGACCTTGGAGCTTATCGCAACGGCGACGGGATCGGTTCGTTTCAACCTGTTGCAACTGGATACACCTAAACGGTATGCCAATACACAACTTCACGTGCACAGTCCCCGCGGCCGTTACGTTATGGGACATGTTCGAACGGGCAGCGGCGGATTTTCCGGATAAGGCGGCTTTGGTTTTCGCTGATCCCGCTGCGCCCACGAGCTTGACATATCGGGAGCTCAGAGATCGCGCCATATCGGCTGCGGCGCAGTTCGAGGCCCGTGGCGTCGGTGCCGGGGATATCGTCGCGGTCATTGCGGACCGACAACTTGAGACCGTCGCATCCTATCTTGGCGCGATGCTGCTCGGAGCTGCGTATCTACCGATCGATCCTCGTTTCCCGAGAGACCGGATTGCCTACATGCTTCAGGACGCCTCACCGGGACTGGTGCTGGTGGATCGTTCGATGGAAATAGACTTCGCGGGGGAAACCTATCGATTAATGCCGGAATCGTTCGCTCACGATACCGGCTCCATTGGCGTTCCCGAAAGCGATCCCGAGCGACCTGCCTGCGTGATGTACACCTCCGGTTCGACGGGAACCCCCAAGGGGGTTGTTCTGCCGCATCGGAGCCTGATCAGGCTCCTGTGTGATGCGGACTATTACGAGTTCAACTCGGGTCGGGTGTTCCTGCAGCTCAGTGCATTGACTTTCGATGTCTCCATTCTCGAACTCTTCGGCGGTTTGCTGCACGGTGGGCAGAGCGTCCTTTTCCCACAGCACGGGGTCCCTGACCTTGAGCTGCTTCGGGAAGTCATCCAGCGCTATCGGGTTACAACAACCTGGCTTACGACTTCACTCTTCAACAGTATTGTCAGCATCGATCCCACAGTGCTCTCGGGAATCGAGGCGATCTTCGTCGGAGGCGAAGCGCTGTCTGCGCCTCATATCCGGTTGGCCCAGGCCGCTTTGCCCAATCTAGTGCTCTTTAATGCCTACGGGCCAACCGAGAACCATATCAGTACCTGCTACAAAATTCCCCGGCCGATACCGGATCACTGGACGTCGATTCCTATCGGGCGGGCTATCGCGGGAACCACGACCTACGTACTTAACGAGACGGGCGAGCCCGTGAGGCCGGGAGAGGTGGGTGAACTCTTCGTCGGGGGCTACGGTGTCGCTCAGGGTTATCTTAACAAGCCCGAGCTCACGGCCGAGCGCTTCGTTCCGGACCCCTTCATCGGTGAGCCAGGCCATCTGATGTACAAGACCGGTGATTTGGTTAAGGACCTCGGCGATGGACTGCTCGACTACCTCGGGCGCAATGACACTCAGGTCAAGATCCGCGGCAATCGCATCGAGCTCGGTGAGATCGAGAATCTCTTGTTGTCTCACCCTAGAGTGACCGACGCGAAGGTGCGGGTGCAGCTGGACGGTAGCGGCGATAAACATCTCGTAGCCTACTACCTTGCCGACGGTGTCGACGTTGATGATTTGCAAGATCTTTTGGCCCGAAAACTTCCTGCGGCAGTCGTTCCTTCGAGGGTGGAACGGCTGGCATACATGCCGCTCAACCAGAACGGCAAGCTGGATGAATCCCGCCTGCCGAACCCGTTCGAGGGCGATATGCCTGCCCCGATGGATGGGCACGGCTCCTTAATGGATGCGCAGTTGTCTTGGTCGACGGTTCCCGACCTTATCGAAGGTTTGTGGCGTCTCGTGCTGCCGTCCGGCAGCCGGTTTTCAAGGACAGATAGCTTTTTCGAAGTCGGTGGAACATCTCTCGGTACCCTCCAAGTGGCGGCTCGACTGAGTCGTGAGCTCGACAGACCGATACCCGTGATCAAGTTGTTCGAGTTCCCTTCCGTCGATCGACTTGCAGCGTACCTCGCAGGCGCGACTGGTTCTTCACATTTGGAGGCGGCCGAGCGCCGAGCGGCCCGTGCACGAGAGGCGCGCGAGCGTCGCCGTGGCAAGCGATAGATTGGCAGCGTTGAGCGATGGATTGGTAGCATTGACAGTAGGCCAGCCGGATGCAAGCCATCGGCGATGGTGACGAATCCCTCCGGTTTGGCCCGTCGTAGCGTTCGAAGCCTGGGAGATGGGTTCGAGACGACAAGAGATGCGCTCAACGCGGCTGCAGCCTCCGTGGCTAGAAATTGCGGTCGAAGTGGCGCTGCTTGGTGCCTTCTGGCGGCGATGGTATGACCGCCTCGGTAACGCTGGAAGTAAAGGTGTTGGTCAAGGCATCGTCTATCATGTCGGATGTCGGAAAACGACTTAAGGATGACGCGAATTCAATATGTCTCAGAATCGGAATGACATCTTACCGCCTGATTCAATTGCAATTATCGGTATGTCCGGGCGCTTTCCCGGCGCGTCCGATGCGCGCCAGTTCTGGCGGAATCTGCTGGAGTGCCAGGAATCCATCACATTCTTCTCGCCCGAGGAGCTGGATCGCGACAGCGCATACCCTGTAGACGACCCGAGCTATGTCCGGGCAAAGGGACTCCTGGACGGTGTCGAATTTTTCGACGCGTCGTTTTTCGGTATCCCGCCGGCCGAGGCCAGGATGCTCGATCCGCAGCAGCGCATCTTGCTTGAGCTCGCTTGGGCAGCGCTTGAAGATGCGGGTTACGGCTCTGATCGTCGGCCCGAGAAGATTGCGGTCTATGTCGGGACCAACTGGAACCGTTACATGGAGCTCAACCTGGCGAGCAACCCCTCGCTGTTGGACCGTTACGGCGAGTTCAACGCCGCGTTGGCGAACGAGGCCGATTTTCCGGCGACCAGGATCGCTTATAAACTCAACTTCAAGGGACCCAGTGTCAGCCTGTTCACCGCATGCTCGACCGGGCTAGTTGCTGTCTCGGAGGCCGTCAAGAGCCTCTTAAGCTACGAGTGCGAGATGGCGCTCGCCGGCGGAGCCTCGGTGAGCCTGCCGCAGCGTCGGGGTTACATGTACCAAGAGGGTGGAATGCTGTCCAAGGACGGGCATACCCGCACGTTCGATGCGTCCAGCACCGGTACGACCTTCAACGAGGGCGCCGCGCTGGTGCTACTGAAGCGTCTTGAAGACGCTGTCGCGGATCGCGACCACATCTATGCAGTGATCCGCGGCGCGGCCATCAACAACGACGGCTCCGATAAGATGAGCTTTACGGCGCCTAGCGTGACCGGCCAAGCCGAGGTCATTGCAACCGCGCTTGCCGCCGCGAACCTCGACCCGGACAGCGTCACCTTCATCGAAACGCACGGAACGGCAACACCCTTGGGCGATCCCATCGAGGTTGAGGCCCTGAGCCAAGTCTACGAGCGCTCTGCAACTGCGGGGCCGGGATCCTGCGTGCTGGGCGCCCTCAAGAGCAATGTCGGCCACATGATCCATGCGGCGGGAACCGCGGGGTTGATTAAGGTCGCGCTCGCCGTAGAGCAGGGCGTTATTCCGGGCACCCTGCATTTTCGTGAGCCCAATCCAGCTCTGAACCTTGAACGCACCCGGTTTCGTGTCTCGGCCGAGACCCATGCCTGGATCTCGGAGCAATCACCCCGACGCGGCGCCGTCAGCTCGTTCGGCGTCGGCGGTACCAACGCGCACGTCATCATCGAGCAGGCGCCGCTGCTCACCCCGAGCGACGCAGACACGGCGGTGCCTGTGGCGCTCCTCAGCGCCCGCCACCAAGCCGGTCCAGAACAATCGGCGCGTGCGCTGGCGGAGCGCTTGGAGGATCGGCTGCCGCCGAATCTCGGTGACGTCGCCTACACATTGGCCGTCGGTCGATCTTTCTACGACTATCGGCTTGCGGCTGTGGCGGAAGACGCCGTCGAGATGGTCCGTGCGCTTCGATCCGGTCGGGGCCCGCGTGTCGTCGTCGGGCGTGCAGATTCGCCGCCGGGAAGGCTGGCCTTTGCGTTTCCCGGCCAAGGGGCGCAGCGCCCCGGGATGGGCGCTGAGCTCTACCGTCGTCAACCGGCGTTTCGGGCGGCGATGGATGAATGTTTTCTGGTAGCGGACCGCGAGCTCGATATCGATCTACGCGAGCTGACGATCGCCGCGGAGTCAGAGGATCGAGCGGCCGGGCTGCTCGAGCAAACCCGTTATACGCAGCCTGCATTGTTCGCCATCGGATTCGCGTTGGCGCGATATTTGGGGAGCCTCGGTGTCCGTCCCGACGTTATGATCGGTCATAGTGTCGGCGAGTTCGTGGCAGCGGCCCTCGCGGAGGTCATGACGCCGAGCGACGCGATGCGCCTGATTATCGAGCGCGGGCGCCTGATGTACGCCATGCCGGCAGGTGCCATGCTTGCGGTGGGTCTTGGCGAGGCGGATGCCGCCGTTGCCGGTGCGGAGCTCGGTTTGAGCATCGCGGCATCGAACGCGCCCGATTTGACGGTCCTGGCCGGGCGGCCGGAGCAAGTCGATGCGGCCGAGCGTAAGCTTGACGCTCGGGGAATTCGCTGCACCCGCTTGCGGACATCACACGCCTTTCATTCCGAGATGATGGATCCGGCAGTCGAGGCGCTCGGCGAGGTCCTGTCCCGAGTGGTGCTGAGGCCCCCGCAGATCCCGATCGTCTCCACCGTAACCGGGGAGATGCTGACGGACGAGCAGGCCGTGTCGCCCCGATACTGGCAGTCCCAGCTCCGTGTCCCCGTCCGTTTCGCCCACGCGCTGGAGACATTGCTGGCCGTAGGGCGATGCGGAATGATCGAGCTCGGTCCGGGGGGAACCTTGACCTCGCTCGCGGAGCGCCAATCCGACGGCGGGCATGTCTTTGCAGCGGCCCTGGGAACACGTGGCGTTTCTGAGCCGGAGTCGGTCATGGTCGCGTTGGCTCGACTTTGGGTCAATGGGGCCGACCTGGACTGGGCTGGGATGTTCGAAGGCGAGACCCGAGCGCGCGTGAGTCTTCCCACCTATCCCTTCGAGCGCCAGCGTCACTGGATCGACCCGGGATACCCGACGCCTGAGCGATCCGATCAACAAGCCCCCGTTGTTCCCGCCGAACCGGCCGGGGCAGCAGTCACAGAGTCGCCCGAGATGCTGAATACCCAGGAACACGACGCACGGATCCTCGAGCGTGTCATTGAGCTCTTCGAGGACGTCTCCGGTATGGATCTTCGCAAGAGCGACACCGGGCAGTCCTTCATGGCGCTCGGATTCGACTCCTTATTCATGACCCAAATCAGTGCCGCGATCAATCGGGAATTCGCCGTCCCGGTTTCCTTTCGGCAACTCAGTGGAGATTTGGATTCGTTGCAGGCCCTGGCCCGGCATCTGGCAGGACTGATCCCGCCGGAAGCCACGCCGGTGACTGTGCCCCCGCCGACGCCACTACCGGTCCCGCCGACGGCAAGCGTTGCAGCGTCCGTGCCTGCCTCTGTCTCACCATCCCCCGGCGGGTTTCTGCAGAGCGGAACGCAGCTCGAGGTACTTGTGTCGGAGCAGCTCCGCCTGATGGGCCGCCAATTGGAGCTGCTTGCGGGCGGTCAGTCCGCGGCTGTGCCTGCAGCGACAATGACGACCGCGCCGTCGGTGGCCAACCTCGGGACCCGGTCGGAGGGCTTGGCGATCAAGGCGCCCGACATCGATCCGGATAGCCTTTACCCCGGCAAATTACCCCGGGATCCGGATGACGATCGGCCGACCGGCGTGGGCAGTTGGGATGATTTGGATCCGAGACGCCAAGCCGCTCTGCGGACGTTTATCCAGGAGCACGGTGCACGAACGGCTGCCTCCAAGGCACACATCGCGCGTTATCGCGAACATCATGCGGATCCGCGAACCGCAGCCGGATTTCACCGGGTATGGAAAGAGATCGTCTATCCGATCGTTTGCGAGCGCTCTTCCGGCGCCCGGCTCTGGGACCTGGACGGCAACGAGTATATCGACCTCCTGAACGGCTTCGGCCCGAACTTCCTCGGGCATTCCCATCCCGAGGTCACGGAGGCTATCGGCCGCGAGATGTCCCGCGGGTTCGAGATCGGACCCCAGCAGCGCCTCGCCGGCGAGACCGCAGAGCTGGTCTGCGAGCTGACGGGCATGGATCGGGCGAGCTTCGTCTGTACCGGTTCAGAGGCGGTTCAGGCGGCGATTCGGTGCGCCCGAACCTACACGCAACGCGACAAGATCGTCATGTTTCGGGGTGACTATCACGGGAATTTCGACGAGGTCTTGGTTCGTGGATTGGCGAGCGGGGGTTACCTGAAGACCCTGGCTTCCGCTCCGGGAATCCCGCGGGAAAGCGTCGCCAACGTGATCGTGCTTGAGTACGGTCACGACAGTGCCTTGTCGATCATCGAAGAGATCGGCGACCAGGTCGCAGCCGTGCTGGTCGAACCTGTGCAGAGCAGGAGGCCTGAGCTGCAGCCTCGTGAGTTTTTGCATCGTTTGCGGAGCATCACGCAAAGCAAGGGTGCCCTCCTGATCTTCGACGAGGTCGTGACCGGTTTTCGCTGTCACCCGGGCGGTGCGCAAGCCCATTTCGGCGTGCGCGCCGATCTTGCGACCTACGGCAAGGTTGCGGGGGGCAACCTTCCGCTTGGGATCGTCGCGGGACGGCGGGCCGTGATGGATACCTTCGACGGCGGTACCTGGGCTTACGGGGACGATTCTTCGCCGGAGGCGGGCGTAACCTTTTTCGCCGGTACCTTCGTCCGGCAGCCCTTTGCGATCGCGGCATCGCACGCAATGCTGAACATCCTCAAACGCGAGGGACCGCAACTCCAGCGTCGCGTCTCAATGACCACAGAGGGTTTCGTCGCACGGGTGAATACGCTCTTCAAGAACTACGACATTCCCTTCGAGATGCCGTGTTTTACATCCATCATGTATCTGCGCAATCGGGACAAGAGCGAGCTCGGATCCCTGCTCTGGTACTATCTTCGTCATCATGGCGTGTTCGCGCTCGAGGGCTTCCCCACATACATGACAGCCTCGCATACGCCGGACGACATCGATCGACTCGTCGAGGGATTCCGTCTCAGTATCGAGCGCATGATCGCCGACGGGATGCTCCATTCAGCCAAGGTCACGCAGGCCGAAGAGGGTATTCCTGCAAGCACGCTCAGGCCGCCTGTTCCCGGAGCCAGATTGGGTAAGGATCCTCGGGGCAACCCTGCCTGGTACGCCCCTGACCCGGATCGTCCCGGCGCATATCTGCTGATCACCTAGGCGAGATCGCTCCGGCAAGGGTACTTTTCGAGGAAGAGATACATGAAAGCCACGCCCATCGACTACGATCCCTTCGCCGACGGGATGTTGACCAGCACTTTGCCGGCGACCGAGGCCCAGAAGGAGATTTGGGCGGCCGCTCAGCTGGGCGACGACGCCTCCTGCGCCTTCAACGAGTCGATCCATATCCACCTGCACGGCGACCTGCAGCCGGATGCGCTCGCACTGGCGATCGAGCGTCTTGTCGTCAGGCACGAGTCGATGCGGACGACCTTCAGCCCCGACGGCGAGCTGCTCTGCATCGTCGATTCGTTCAGGCCCGAGATCGCGAGATTGGATCTGTCGACCGAGCCGGATCCGGAAGCCGCGCTTCGTGCATATTGCGTTCGCCAAGTGGAGACCCCTTTCGATCTCGAGCATGGCCCCTTGTATCGCTTCTCGATCCTGAGGATGTCCGAACGTCATCAGGTCCTCGTCGTCACCGCTCATCATATCGTCTGCGACGGCTGGTCCAGCTTCGTCATGACCTGCGAGCTCGGCCTGCTCTACGATGATCTTTGCGGTCGCGCAATTAGGCCCCTCGAGGCCGCGCCGGCGTTTTCGGAATATCTCAGCTTCCTCAGGACGCAAGATAGGGCCAAGTCGCGCGACTATTGGGTTCAGCAGTTCAAGGAGTCCCTTCCGGCACTCGATTTGCCCACGGACAAGCCCCGGCCTTCCTTCCGAACCTTCCGTTCGGGACGGGTCGATCATCTCTTCGACAGCGATCTCGTGGCCGGGCTCAACGAGGTCGCGGGTCGCTGTCGGGCCAGTCTTGTTGTGTTGCTCTTCTCGGGATGGATGGCGTACCTCCACCGTATCACGGGTGCAACCGACTTGGTGACCGGTATGCCGGCGGCGGGACAGAATGCATCGGGAATCCACGGACTGGTCGGGCACTGTGTGAACCTGTTGCCCATTCGCGTCGCGATTCTTCCTTCGATGTCGTTCGAGTCCTTGGTGGCCCTCACGCGGGAGAAGGTTCTCGATGCCTTAGAGCATCAAGACTTTACGTTCGGAAGTCTTCTGCAGTCGTTGCCGATTCCGCGTGACCCTAGCCGGATACCGTTGGTACCCGTGCAGTTCAACGTCGATCCCGCGGGCATCGTGACCGAGGGCTTTTCCGGCATCGAGGTTCAAGTCAACAATAACCCCCGTAGTTTCGAGAACTTCGAGCTGTTTTTGAACCTAACAAAGGTCCAAGACGGCATTCGGATCGAGTGTCAGTTCAACTCCGACTTGTTCGAAGAGGAGGGCATCCGAGACAGGCTGCGAGAATTCGAGACTCTGATGGCGGGGGTGGTGGCCGAACCCACGGAAACCATCGAAAGGCTGCCTGTCGTTCCGAGCGACTGGAGGACCCGTCTGATCGACACCTGGAACGCCACCGAGGCGGACTTGGATCTGTCGGTGCACGTACACGAAATGGTGGAGTCTCAGTGTGCCCACAGTCCCCATGCGACGGCACTCATCGCACCGGGCACGGTCTACAATTACCAAGCTTTGCTGGATCGGGTGAACCGACTTGCGAGTGCCTTGCAACGCTTGGATGTGGGTCGTGGCTCGCTGGTCGGTATCGCACTCGAGCGTGATGCCGACATGGTCGTGGCGGCGCTCGCCATCTGGAAAGCGGGTGGGGCTTACGTACCGCTGGATCCTGATTTTCCTCCGGATCGTCTGCGCTTCATGATCGACGACGCCGAGGTTCGCTTAGTGGTCTCGACGAGTGGTCTGGCGCCGCGTCTGCCGCTTGAGGGTGTCTCGACATTGCTGCTCGATGCCGAGTCAGAGACCTTGTCGGAGATGGAGCCAATCGCACCACCCAACACGTCTCGCCCCGATGACCTCGCCTATATCATCTACACCTCGGGCTCGACGGGACAACCCAAGGGCGTCAGGGTCTTGCACCGCAACCTCGCCAATTTTCTGGGTGCGATGGCCCAGCGCCCCGGGCTCCAGCCGCAGGACATCCTGCTCGCGGTCACCACTCTATCCTTCGACATCTCGTTGCTCGAGCTGTTTCTTCCACTCACTGTGGGGGCCACGACACTGGTGGCCAGTCGAGAGCAGACACGGGACGGAGCGGCGCTTTGTGACCTGCTCGAGACATCGGGTGCGACGATGATGCAGGCGACACCGGCCACTTGGACGCTCTTGATCGAATCGGGCTGGCGCCCATCGCGGCCCTTCACTGCCCTATGTGGCGGCGAAGCACTGTCCGGAGAGCTTGCAGCCCGACTGATCGAGCGGACAGACAGGCTCTACAACATGTACGGCCCGACCGAGACGACCGTTTGGTCTTCGGTTCACCAAGTCCGCAAGGTCGAGCCGATCGCGTCGATCGGGACCCCCATCGCGAACACTCGGATGTTCGTTCTGTCGGATGCGATGCAACTGGCACCCGTCGGGGTGGCCGGAGAACTCTTCATCGGCGGTGCCGGCGTGTCCGAGGGCTACCACAACCGTGAGGACCTGACGCGCGACAGGTTCGTGATGTCCCCGTTCAAAGACGGCGAACGACTCTATCGTACGGGGGATCTCGTGCGCTGGCGTCGCGGCGGGACCTTGCAGTACCTCGGCCGTCTCGATGCCCAGGTCAAGATTCGGGGTTTCCGCCTCGAGCTCGGCGAGGTCGAAGCGGCCATGTTGCGTTGCGAGGGCGTCGCCGAGGCGGTCGCCGCCGTATATGAGGCCGGCCCGGGGGACAGCCGCTTGGTGGGGTACTATGTCGCCCGGGACGGTTCGGAGATTCCCGCTGCGCGATTCCGCGAACAGCTTGCCGTATTCCTTCCAGAGTACATGTTACCTAACCAGTTCACTCAACTGGATGCCATCCCGCTGACGCCGAATCGCAAGGCGGATCGCAAGGCATTGCCGGCCCCCGCTCAGGCCGGGGCAGAACGCATTGCACGCGTGGCGCCTCGTACCCAAGCCGAGCGCGCTCTGGCCGCCATTTGGCAGGATGTCCTCTCCATCGAAGAGCCCGGGATCGCCGACGATTTCTTCGAACTCGGTGGTCACTCGATCTTGGCAGCGCGCGTGATCGCGCGTTTGCGCGACGAGCTGGGCATCCAGTTGCCGCTGCGGCGGCTCTTCGAGAATTCACGGCTCGAAGCGCTTGCGGCGCACATCTCGACGCTCATGAAGCTGGCCGAGCACCCGGTCGATGTCGAGGGAAGCGAGCGGGAGGAGCTGGCGTTTTGAAGGTCGGCGACTTGTTGACGTTGCTTGTCGAACGCGATGTCCGGCTAAAGCCCTCCGGAGATCGGCTGATCGTCAACGCGCCCAGCGGAGCCCTGACCCCCGAGCTCGCCGCGGCCATCCGCGACAACAAGGCCGAAATCCTGGCTGTCCTGAGCGAGATCTCGGATGGATCCGATACGCGGTACGTCCGCGGGCCCGAGCCGAGCTCCGAAGCGACCGGTTGCCTGTCTCCGAGCCAAGAGCGCCTTTGGACAGTGAGCCAGTTGGATCCGGCAAACCCCAGGTATTCGCTTTGCGACACCCTGAGGTTGCAGGGCACGCTAGACGTCTCTGCCCTCGAGCGTGCACTGCAGGCTGTCTGCGAGCGTCATGGCCTCCTTCGCTCGCGTTTCGTCTCGGCCGCTGGGGGCGAAGCTCGGGTCGTCACGGAGGAGGATTGCCGTCTTACGCTCGAGCGCATCGACCTGTCCGGCTACCCGTCGGAACGGGTCGAGTCCATCGCGAGAGACCGGATGGAGGCGCTCGCCATGGTGCCCTTCGATCTGACCAATGAGCCCGCTCTGCGTGCTTATCTCGTTTCGTGGGGTTCGGACGAGCACCTGCTCGGCATCGTGACACATGCGATTATCTGGGATGCGGCGAGCTTCGAGATCCTGGTTCGCGAGACCGGTCAGTTCTATACGCAGTTTGTCGGGAGGCCATCGGTCATGCCCGCCGAGCTGCGGCTTCGGTATGACGACTACGCCTATTGGCAACGACTCCGCCAGGAAGCTCCGGATACCCGTGCCGCAGTCGCCTATTGGAAGGGCCGCCTCGCGGGCGATTTGTCTCCGCACCCGTTGCCCGCGGATATCGATTCGGAGGGTGAGTCGGTCGCACGGGGTGCACGGATCCATGCCGAGATTCCCCGTGCCTTGTCGGCGGCCGTGCATGCCTACTGCAGGAGGTCGGGCGTCACGCCCTTCATGCTCTGGCTCGCCGCCTATGTGCTCCTCCTATCGCGCTACAGCGACTCCGAGACGTTGGTGGTGACCACGACGGTGCAGGGGCGGGACAGCCCGGAACTCGAGCGGCTGATCGGAACCTTCACCAATCACATCTTTCTCGGGTTCGAGGTCGACGAGCGCCGGAGCTTCGAAGACCATGTCGTGAACGTCAGAGACATCGCACTCGACGGATTTGCGCACCAGAATTGCGCGGCCGAGTCCGTCATCGAGGCGCTGGATGTCGATCTGGCTCGCAGTCGTCTCTTTCAGCTGAATTTCACCTATCGGCACTCCGGTGGCCGACCGCATCCCTGGGGCGAGGTTCTGATCCTGCCCGGTCCGGTCGTGGATGCCCATGGCATCAACGGCGATCTGGCCCTGTGGATGGACGAGACTCCGAAGGGGGAGGTGACCGTCGATCTGAGTTATCGCGCCGACCGCTTCAGCGAGGGCATGATCACGCGGCTGCTCGATCGGCTCTTGTCTCTGCTGGAGCAGGGGTTGGCGCGGCCGGATTTGATGCTTCTCGACATGTCCCTCTCGCTGTCGAGCGCGATCACGTCAGGCCGAACCCCGCCTCCGGTTGTGCCCGTCCCGGCCGCTGTTCCGGCCCTGATCGGAAAACCGGAGCAGGAGAAGGCCGAGCAGCTCGCGCGGATGCTTGGGCTCTGCCCGGGCGATCGACTGATGATCGCCGATTCGGGCGGCGGAGACGCCGGTTACCGCATCTTCGAGCGGGTCGCGGCTCGGTCGGGGGTAGTCGCCTCGACGCCCTCGCGATACTCTGCGCACGATGAGCGAAGCCTTTATTCGGAGATCTCCGCTTGCCCACCCGAGGTTCTCGTGACCGGTGTGCCGATGGCAGCGGCCTTGTCCCGGCTCGACACGGATTCCCGCGTGCTTGGCGCCACGACATTGATCGTGAATCCTCGGCATGCACACCCGGAGGTCCTGAGAGAGCTGATCCGCTCGTTTTCCGCCGTCCATTACGTCCTGACGAGCGAGACGCATCAGGGTCCGATCCTTTTTGCAGCGGGGAGAGCGGAATCCGGAGCGGTTTGTGTCGAGCCGCTCGAGCCGGTCGAGTTGATGGTTGTAGATCGGCTTGGCCGGGCCAGTCCGATCGGTGTGGACGGTGAGATCGTTCTGGGTGTCTCCCCCGAGGAGGAGGGCGAACTGCGGGTGCCGGCTGGATGTCGCGGTCGATGGTTGAGCGCAGATCGCATTCGCGTGACGGCTTGGCACGATCGAGCGACACTCTATAAGCTGGCCGATCGGTTGCGAGGGCGTCTCGCGGAGCAACCCGGCGTTGTGGATGCACACGTCGAGATCAGGCGGGCCGACACCGGTGCGGCGCGTCTGCTGGTCTGGGTCGAACAGTCGTTCGGTGCTGAGCAGACGACGACGTCCCTGCGTGACGCGCTCTCCGACCTGCTGCCGGGGCGACACTGTCCGACGCTGATTGTCGATGTGCCGGCCCTACCGCGGCGAAGCGATGGGTCGGTCGTCCGCGAGCGTCTCCCGGATCCGTTCGGCGCCCCGGGGATGCTCGGTTTCGAGCTGCCTCGCGCCGGTACCGAGCAGAGTATCGCCGAGATCTGGGCGGACATCCTAGGGACCGAACGCATCGGCGCGCACGACAGTTTCGCCGAGTTGGGCGGAACCTCTTTGCAGGCACTCCGCGTGATTCAGCAGATGCAGTTGCGTCTGGGCTGGCGTGTGGAGCCGAGGCTTCTGTTCTTCCAATCGCTCCGTCGGGTCGCCGAGTATGCCCCCAAAGACGCGATTGTTCGAGATCGAGCTGCGTAATGTTGCCTTTCTTCTTCGGGGCCACGGGCCGGGAGCTATACGGTGTCTATCATCCGGCGGTCGCGGTCGGGCATGCCGGTCGAGGGGTGGTCTTTTGCAGCCCGCTTGCGCACGAGGCGATCGCGACGCAGTGGGCTTATCGCATCCTGGGCGAGAGCCTCTCGCGCGAACGGATCCACTGCCTGAGGTTTGATTACCGTGCGACGGGCGATTCGGCTGGCGATTCCCGAGAGACGCGGATCTCGGAGCACCCGCGGGACATCGGGACCGCCATCGACGAGCTCAAGGCGATTAGCGGGGTTGATGCGGTCCACCTGATCGGTATTCGTCTCGGCGCCCTGTTTGCCCTCGACGTTGCCCGACAGCGCACCGACGTCCAAGGGGTCATCGCTTGGGAGCCGATCATCGACGGCACAACCTATTGCAATGAATTGATTGAGGCCACGATCGGTGAACACGCCGGTTGTCGCAACGTCGGCGGACTGCCGATCGCTGACGAAAACCTCCATCAAATCAGGGAGCTGAGTTTCGAATGCGCATTGAATGCAGTGAGCTGCGAGGTCGGCGTTATTGCTTCGCCCCATCAGCCGGAATTCGGCCGGCTTGGATCGTTGCTCGATCAAGATCAACTGCGTTGCAGATTCGAAGTCGTGCAGGACGCGTTACCTTGGAAGGCCGACAGCGAGGTCGGCGTGGCGCCGCTGCCGGCGCAGGCGACCCGCGTCATCAAGAGATGGCTCACGGATCTCGGATGATGGATCAGACTCAAAGGGCTCCTCAGACCCGTGTCCGCGAACGTGTGGTGAATTTCGGGAGGAGCACCCCCCTCACGGGTGTTCTCTCCTATCGCTCAGCGGCGACCGCGCGTCGGTCGCCCTGCGTCGTGATCCTAAACGCCGGCGTCGTGCGCAAGAGCGGGCCGAACAATCTGAATTCCTTTCTCGCGCGTCGCTTTGCCGAGAATGGATACACCGCGTTCCGTTTTGACTTTGCCGGGGTCGGGGACAGTCCAAACCGGCAGGATCGCCTGCCGCTCAAAGAAGGTGTCCTGCAGGATATCACCGAGTGTCTCGATGTTCTCGAAGGGCTCTGCGGTACACGCGAGTTCGTCCTTCTGGGACTCTGCTCGGGTGCGGACAACGGACTCCGGGCGGCCCGTGTCGAGGCCGGCCGCGTTGTTGGCCTGGTGATGCTCGATCCGACGGTATTTCGCACCAAGCGCTGGTACTTGGTCAAGGTCTGGAAACGTGCCGCCTCGATCGACTTCTGGAAGAGTCTTGTCTTGCTTCGACATCGCTGGATCGGCCTCATGCGTGATCGCGTCCGGGGACGGGAACCCGTTGCGTGCGACTTGGCGCGGCTCGAGGAACCCGAGCTCTACACTATCGGCTTGCAAGATCGCCGCGAGATCTCCGAATGCCTGCGGGAAGTGCGCGAAAGAGGTGTTCGGTTGTGTTTCGCCTTCACGGGTGGCTGGAGCGAGATCTACAACTATCGTACGCAGCTCTTTCACGTCTATCCCGAGTTGCACTTGAAAGAGGATGCGGAGGTCTTGTTCTTTCCGGAGGCCTCTCATACCTTCATGAGCGACGCGCATCGGGAGGCGCTGGCTTCCGCATTGCTGAGGTGGCTTGAAGGTGACCACAGCCAGCGCCTTGAGCCTGAAGTTCCGCCGGCGATTCGGGCGGTCTCGGTCTAGACCGGCGGGTGGGCAGCGAGCCGCGAGTATCGCGCGAGGACGCCCGCCAAGGCTCCGACTCATCCTGGAACTGGTCCGATCGCGTTGCCGCTGCGGGAGACTCACGCGACAGCATGCTGTGGTCGTGGACTGCGAGAGAGGCCGGAGGTGGGGCAAATCCGCCGAATCGGCCTAGTTCACAACATGGTCCTGTAGAGTGGACGAGCGAGAGCGAAGTCCACCGAATCCCGCGCCGGCGCTGGTAGACTGCGCTGCGGTTGTCCACCGAACGGCGTAACGCCATCGCAGTGGCCGGCGTTATGAGCACCGCCGCCGAATCGACAGAGGTCCCGACCGGATGTTTTGGACGCCCTTCACCCCGGCCAGCGGCACTGTTGACCTCTACTATGCCGACATGGACGATTCGAGTCTGGATGTCGAGCGGATCACTTCCGTGCTCTCGGATCAGGAGCTGGCCAGAGCGAATGCATTCCGGGATCACGTGCACCGACGCCGGTTTATGATTGGACGAGGCGCATTGAGAGGTTTGCTTGGGAATCTGATGGATAAGAATCCCGCGGCGTTGGACGTACGGGTCGGCAAGCCGTTCGGAAAGCCTGACGTGCTCGGGGGGCCCGCCTTCAACCTCTCTCACAGCGACGGACATCTCCTGATCGGCATCGCTCCGGAGGGTCGACTCGGGGTCGATGTGGAGGTCGCGAGGCAAGTCGTAGACGTAATGGCGCTCGCACGGGATTGCTGTTCGGCGCAGGAACGCATCGGTTTGCTGAAGCTGGATCCCGAAGACCGGAGCCATGCCTTCCTTCGGATCTGGACCCTGAAGGAGTCCTTGCTGAAGGCGATCGGCACCGGTCTTTCAGCGCCGCCGAACCAGGTATCGATGGCGCTAAGTCATTTGGAAGGGAGCCAGTTGGTCGATTCGAACACGAACGCGATCGGACCCGCGTTCTGGTGCGTCCGCGCCGTCGAGCTGACCGAAGGCCTCATCGCCGCCGTGTCTTGGGACCGTACAGATTTTGCTCTGCGTCGTTCGTTCTTTGGGTCGGGCGCCGCGCGGAGCGTGCTCCAGGGGTCGTAGCGCCTTCACCCGGCGTGGGAGTCATCCGATGACCACGATCGTCAACAACGTCAAACCCTTGCATGCGGCACGAAGCGGTCAAATGCCGGATCTGGCTTTAAAGGCGGATCCCCACACCCGATACGCCCTTATTGTC
Source organism: Thiocapsa marina 5811 (assembly GCF_000223985.1). Taxonomy (GTDB): domain Bacteria; phylum Pseudomonadota; class Gammaproteobacteria; order Chromatiales; family Chromatiaceae; genus Thiocapsa; species Thiocapsa marina. The sequence continues at coordinate 33,577 of NZ_AFWV01000006.1, read as the reverse complement.
AGGAGCTGAATTCATGGGGCAGACACGTTCCGACACGGCGGCGGCCATCTCGGTTGTACTACCCACCTATAATCGACCCGCGTTTTTGAAACGAGCAGCGCTTAGCGCACTCGCCGCGATGCGCCCGAGTGACGAGCTCGTCATCGTCGACGATGGTTCGGAGATGGATATCGGCGAATCGATCGGTCGACTCGGCGACCCTCGGATCCGGATGGTCAGGCAAGACAATCAGGGCGTGAGCGCCGCACGAAACGCCGGTATGCGCGCAGCGACACACGGCATGATCGCCTTCCTGGACGACGACGACGAATGGAAGGACAGCAAGCTCGAGATCCAAAGGGCCTTGATGGGGCAATACACGGACGCGGTTGCCTGCTTCAGCAATTTCTCCGTGACTGATCGGCAAGGACGTGTCTCTTCCGGTTACGTCTTTCAGTGGGGGCAGGCGGTACAGGACTGGAATCTCCTGCTCGGGCCACCGGACCACGTCAAGCTCCCAAGCGGTCTCGGCACCGCGAGCGCATACGTCGGGGATCACTACGTCAATCAGTTGTATGGCGACTATATCCTCCCGAGCTCCCTCCTGATTGACCGCGACCGCCTTGGGGATCCCCTGGAATTTAAGGTCGGGGTGCAGCGCAATGAATCCTGGCTCTTCAGCTCTCAGTTGTGTCGACAGGGTCCTGTCGTCTATGTCGATCTGGATCTAGTGTGTCAACACGGAGACGCCCCCGGCCGACTGACCGATATCGCCTATCTACCGGAGATCCAATCCCGGATCGACGTGCTTGTGGATGAGTTCGGGGCCAATCCCGCCTTTCAGTCGCAGTACCGGAGGCGCTATCGGCATTATCTTGGGATCGAGCTGAGCAAGATGGTTAAGGCCGTCTTGTCCGGGGATAACTCGGATCGCAAGGTACTGCTCGCCCGCTATGCCCCGCACAGCCACGCAATCGGCTTGTTGAGCCGTCTCTCCGAAGGCTCCTTGGCGAGACTGGGGTACACTCTGACGTCGCTCAAGCGCTTTCGCGGCGGTGTGCGGTCAGGATTCCGGTGAGTGACAACCTTGGCGGGAGCTCAAGCCGCATTCAGGGAAATCAAGCAGGAGATCAGCAGTGTCAAGACGTAGACGCGAAACACCGATGCGGTCACCTACCCACTGCGCTTTTGGATGGCGGCGACCACCATCACCTAGATCTACGGGGCTAGCTTGGAACAGGCCCCCGCGCGGCGGATACGCCGCCGCGCGTCGCACCGAATATGTCTTCGCCGCCGGGCCGAGCGCTCGCCCATGATCGCGCCGACGTGGGTTTCGGGGTCGATTGAGGCAACCTGGGCTACGGCACTAGGAACGCCCTCATCACCACAGCCATGCACTGGTCGTCTGAGGAAAAACCAGAAGCCTTAGGAAATAAAGTGAGCGACAGCAATTACCCAGCCTGATCGTGCCATCATAAAGGTCGCTCACCGCGCTGATAAGCAGCTGATTCGACTTAAGTCTATGGCATCATTATTCGAGCGGTATTGGAACTCGCCGACCTCCCGGCCGGATTGATTGCAATAACGCGGTAACGGTAAAAAGTCCCGCTTTCCACCGTGTTGTCAACAAAAGTGACAACATCTGCTCCGACATCGGCTAATCGCTCGAAGGGGCTCGGGTACCGACCGGTTGCACGCTTAATCCTGAACAGCGTCTCGTCTGTACTGTTGTCCTGCCAAGTGAGTTGGATTTGTGTCGAGGACAGTGCGGTCGCTGTGAGATTGGATGGCGCCGCAGGCGGCGTGGGTAGATCGGCCTCGCGTTCCTCCTCCCATGCTGCATTGAAGGCAGCTAAATCGTCCCCGTCTACAACCCCGTTGTCGTTGAAGTCGGCAAGTGAATCACCACTATAAAAAGCGGTTTCAAAGGCGGTTTTGTCACTCTCGTCAACGCGCTGATCGGCGCTGAAATCCGCCTTCGGTCCAACCTGTAGACGTACCCAGCGAACATTGTTTTTAAAGTTACGGCCGTCGCCGCCATCGCTAGTTTTATAATAGCTAAAGAAGAATCGACCCGAATTGTCCAAATAGCGATCGGCGGGCTGAGCATAGGACACCCAGTTGATTCGCTGTAAGGACCCATCCGGGGCACTCCCCACGCTGTCGACGGTGACGGGTTCACTCCAGGTGAGACCTTCATCTAGGCTCACGCGTACCAAAAGCGTTCCAGGTGTGGCGGCTTCCGAATAGGCGCAAACAACATAGTCACGTACGGTGCCGCAGGCCATCGGGTCTCCTAGATCAAGTCGGGGGGTGAGCATGCGGTTGTCCCAACGCGACTCGTTCCAGACAAAGAAGCGCATTTCACGACCGTCTTCGCCAACCGGCGCAGCCATCCAGGGTGTCCCCTTCGGCCCGAAGCCGACGTCTCGCGTTAACCAACCCATAGTCTCGCCCGCTGCAAGATGATCATAAGGCGAAATCGTCGAATCTTGGGTAGCGTAGGTCAGTGGCAGAGTCGCCGGTGAACCGTCCGCCAAGCTCCAAGTCTCTCCTAAGTCATCCGTGTAGAGAAACGGGTTGGAACCGAATAGCTTGATGAGTTGGTCGTTCTCTTGGAATCGTTCAAACCAGTGCCAAGTTACCGCTAGAGCGCCGCGCCGAGGATCCCAGCGTGACCAGACCTGCTCAATCGTGATATCGCCACGGCCCTGTACGAAGCTGGCCCGGCCGATCGATTCTTGCTTGACCAACTGCGGCGTGGAAGAACTTAGGTCATATCGCTGAAACAACACGGCTCCGTCGGGTCGAGTGCTATGCAAATAGCGATAAGTCAATAGTCCGGTCTGATCGACTACGCTGAGGGTCGGGGACGTGGACCTCTCAAACGTTTCAAAATTATCCAACACGACGTCTGACTGACTGGGGTCGAACAGCTCGCTCGAACGCGCCAAGTCGAAAGGAAGCTCGTTGGCGCGTGCCCCGAAGACCGACCAAATCCGGCCTTCCTCGTTTGCGGCAGCGTTGGAGGTGAACACTGCATTCCCTCCGGGGTTCACGCCATCCTCTAACAAGACGCCGGCGGGGTGTTCGAGTGCCAAGGCCTCACCTGTGTGCTCATCGACCCATACCGCGAAGTCCGGGCTACCGAGGTCGGGTCGCGAATCGACCGGATTATCCCTTGTGCGCCGCGACATGAGGTGAACGCTTCGCCCGTTTTTATAGGAACCCAGGTGTTGCTTTAAGCCGGTGTTGTAGCCCCAGGAATATTCGGAAACGATCTCCTGAGATTCCGCCGTGATCGTCGGATCGGCGCCTTGCGCCGACGGCATCACTGCCATAAGAGCCAGGACCGCGAGACCGACCATCGACGGTTCTTGTCGCGGCAATCGGTGGATCGGTAACCGACTAAGTCGTGCGCGCGGTGTGGCTTTCATATCATCTCCTGCGAAAGATGCCTGAGTAATTGGGCGGCCCGAGCTTTGATCCAGTGCACTGCATTGGCGGTGGATAAGGACCTGAAAGGGACCTGCAAAATCGCGGCGAGTGTAGCTTCAGGATTGTTCCGGCGGTTGCACAAGCGTCCTCAACTCTCTTCTCCATGCCTCGATTCGGGGCCCTTGCTGGACGCACGACCCCCTGATTTGGAACCGAACTATTGGGATCGAATGATGATCGTGCGAGACCTTGCGTCACTTGGAAACTATCGCATGAGTAATAGCTTAAGTTATAGAGAGTGAAAATACGTAGGGGTATACGAAGTTGGGCCTAGGAGTCTCAGATGTTAACGGTATAGCGGCCCGCCCAACGTGGTAGATACCTACGCGAAAGGCGCAGGGAGAGACGAAATCCTCGTTTCGGGATGCGGGGTCGAGATGCCGAGCGCGGGCATGCGACGATCCATCAGACGCTCGGGGCGAGGCACCTCGAGGGTGCAAAGGATTGATCGCGCCATGCCGCCTTGACGATCGGTTGGTCGCCAAGGGCAGTGATCCAGAGCGGTTGGCTCCCGTCGCGGGCCGTTTCCGGCCTGCGGGCGAGTACACATAGCGACTACTTAAGGGGCTGCGCCGCATTCTGCGGCGCTGCAGGCGGTTGCAGTTGGCGGCCGTTCAGTTACCTCACCAGCGCACGCGAGAGCATCCGGTACCAGCGTTGCAGGGGACTGAACTGCTCCGCAGTTCGGCGCAGGGTACCGAAGAAGCCCGCGATCTCGCGGCAGGTCGCCTCTACCCACCCGGCTTCGGCATGGGGATGGCTGATAGATCAGGCGCGTCTGCCCGCCATGACGGGTCAGGTGTGCCGGTGCGCTGAGCAGCAGCGGGCGGCTGGTGATGGCCTCGGTGTGCCAGTGCGGATCGGCCAGGCGCACGAAAAGGCTCCACCAGTTTTAGGTCAGGTCGGTGATGCGCGCCATGAAGCGGCAGCGCTTGATGTCTTGGGTGGTGAAGTCGCCCCGGCCCCAATGGTTCTTCAGCTCGTCGAAGGGATCCTCCGCGTAGGCGCGATCGCGATTAGAGTTGCGCCACACTCGGGATCTCATGGGGGCAACGAGGTCACCAGCACGGCGCACTCGTAGACGACGGTCGCGTCGCTGAGCGCGGGGAAGCTCAGGAGCAGTTGCTCGGGATCGCCATGATCGAGGACGACCAGGTCGGCCTTGATGCGCCGACGCGGCACGACGGCGCGCCGTGGGCGGCTCCAGCCCGACAGACGCGGCATTATGTACCAAGCGCACATGACCGGACCCGGCCGCCGGGCGAGAATCCGACCCTCAATCTTAGGCAGAGGAGTTGGCATCATGTCCGATACGCAGGTCCCGGGCGGGTTGGTCGCGAAGCGGGGCGAGCTGGCCGGGCACGTGGAGCAGTGTCGTCGTGAAGTGCAGCGGCTGGCGGAGGAATTGATCCACCTGGACGCCACGATTCGTCTGTTCGATCCCGACTACGACGTCGGCGCCGTTCAGTCGAAGGGGCCACGCCACCGGCAACAGTGGTTCGCCTCGGCCGAATGCCAGCGTCTGGTCCTGGAGGCCTTGCGCGATGCGCTCGCGCCGTTGTCGGCGCGCGCGGTGATGCATCTAGTGGCCGCGCGCAAGGCGCTCCCCGAGGATCCCGAGGTGCGCGCGGGCGTGCAGAAGACGGTCCAGGCGGTGCTGCGTCGCCTCGCGGCCAAGGGCGCGGCGCGGGTTGTGGCGCTGGACGGGCAGACGCAGGTCTAGACGCGTGGTTGAGCCGCTCAGGCGGCCAGCAGCTCCGGGCGGGCGGTATTGCCCTGCCAGTCACGGCACCAGTCCCGATGCGGGCGGGTGCGGGGACATTTGGCGAGGGTGTCCTCGAAGATCGCCCCGTTGGACCAGCGCCGGGTGTCTTCTCGGTAGGCGGCCTCGTTGGCGTAGCGCGCGAGGTGGGACAAGCCGAACTTGTGGTGTTGGCCGATCTGCATGCGCCGAAACCGCGAGAAATACGATTCGGCCTGATTGTCGGTCGTCTCGTCCGCGGCGCGGTAGGCGTGTTGATGGTTGACCCGACGCATGACATAGCGCCCGTGCAGCAGATCGTAGGCATCGGACTCATCGGCTGAGAGCGTGGCCCCGGGGGCGATGAAGCGCGCCGCCAGCGCGCCGACGTCGGTCTGGTTCTCCCGCCCGATGATGAAGGTGAGCGTGCGCTTGCCGCCGACCTGCCCGAGCGGATCGTCCGCCGGGTGGGTCTCGCGCATCACCAGCACACTGCGCTTGTCCGGGTTTTGGTTCTCGGCGAGGCGCCGATCCACGCGATCCTCGGCCCGGTTCTCGGGACGTACCGAGCCGTTCGTGTAGGCCCCGTCGAGCTGCACCTCCCCGCTCAGCGCAGTCTCGTCGCGCTGCACCATGAGACTCTCGCGGATCTTGTGCATCATGACGAAGGCGCTTTTGTACTGCACGTCCAGGTCACGGCTCAGTTGCAGTGCCGACAGCCCCTTCGCAGCATTGCTGTCGATCGCGATGGCGCCGAGATAGACCTGCAACGGCAACTTATGGTGAGCAAAAATCGTCCCCGAGGTCACCGAAAAGGTGTGCCCGCAGGCGCGGCAACGCCACTGCCGGCGGCTCGGCAGGAACCAGGGCTGCTCCGCGACACCGCAGGCCGGACACACCGCTTCGCCCTCCGGACCCCAGCGCATCGCGCGGAAGCGCTCGAAGGCTTGCGCGTCGCTCATCTCGAACACTTCGCGCACGGAAAGCGTCCGGGCGGCGCCCGACAAGAGGAAGTGCTGGGACATCGCATGCTCCGGGGGCTGGATCGATCGTGCCAGTGTGCTCCCGGGGGTGGCTCAAAACGTGAGCCTGCGCGCTAAGTTGTTGAAGCGAAATTCATGTGCGCTTGCTACATAATGCGGGATCGATCTCTATCCCGCCCTTGCAATGACCTTCCGAGTCGGTCTCCAATGCCGTTCCTACCGCAAGGTAGTTGGCGACCCAAACAGTTACGTCGTGACGTGATCAACAATGCATTTGAACAAGTGGGACCGCAGTAATTCCTAGCGTGTGGCGCGGCGCTGGGCAAGCACCGTCGTACCACCCCTCTCACCGGCGGGCGGCGCAGATGGAGCGGTTGGCATTTGGTGACCATCAAGCGTAAGCCGCCACTCGGGGAAGTTCATCAACGCGCTGCTGCGTCCTTGGTCGGGCGCGGCTGCGGCCGCAGGGCGAGCCCCGGCGCAAGCGGCTCACCCCAAGGAGCGAGTTCTCGCAGCAGAAGGATGTCCCCGTGCGGTATCGCGGGGGACACGCGATTCCTCGGGAAGCGGTGCTGTGAGTCCGCGAACGCTTCAAACCTCCGGTCTGGCCGGCCAGCCCGACTGTCGAAGGGTCCGGGAAAAACGCTGCAGCGCAAGTGGCTCGCTGAAGCCGCCACTTTACGTGCGCTGAGAGTAGGTCTAAAGTTCGGGAGCGCCATAGCAGCTTTCTAATCAAGTTGTGCCGTTTCTGCGGCAGCGGCGTGGATCGAAGGCCGGCACACACGGTGATCGATTCATACCGCACATCTCCAGTGAGCTTGATGCGATAATTTCGTCACGGATGCGTCAAGTTTCATACGACAGATCTTGAGTTCTTCATTAAGGATTGATCGATGCCTCGGATGACTTTGGCTACCCGTCGATTCGGGCCTTTGGGCCACTATCGAGGAACTCCAAGAATCCGGGCGGGAAGACACAGGCATTGATCTTCGTTAAGGCCAGTGACAGGCGCTTGTCGAAGTCGTTGATCTCGTAGCATTGAGTGTGTGGGATTCACGGGGCATTTAGCCCATCGTTGATCTACTGCAGATGCCGGGGATCAGCACGAGGAGCGATGATGTTGTAGAGCGGTAGACCGCACCGAATCGACTTCCACCTTGGGGCATTAGCGCTTCGCAAGATTGTGCCTTTTTCTCCAGAGTCGTGCTGTAGCTGTATAGGGGGGATGATGAGGGCTTGGGCATTGCTGGTCTGCGGAGATTCATGCAACAAGCGTTTCGCGATATGATTTTCGTTGATACAACAGATGGAGGGGTCGCCAAGGGACGTCTTCGAGTTCCGTGGAGTGCCGCGTTCGCATTAGCCCGAATGGTGCATGCCGTCGGGGTGGAGTTGTAGTGTACCCGCGGACAAGAAGTGAATGTGTGTCGTGTCAACTGCAATCTCCTAGGAGAATTGATCCATGCATCAAAGAATGGGTGTAGAGCCTGACTCCGGCGGTCCGGTCTTTGTCGTCGGTATGAACGGATCCGGAACCACGATGCTTTCGGATTGCTTAGACAATTCTACGGAGCTTTACGTCTTCCCATTTGAGACTGTTACCATACCTTTGTTTATTAAAAAGCTACATCGCTTTGGGCCGTTGGATGATGCTGAAAATCTGAAACGCCTATTCCTGGCATTCAAAAAAACGTCTGCGTTTCGACGACCGATCCTCAAAGAGTCTTCTCGATTTGAAGATGTACGTGAGCCTACGTTTTTCGGAGTTATTGACGCGGTCTACCGGACGCTCGCAACGACGCACAAGGACACCTGCAGGTGGCTGGAAAAGTCACCGATGAACGTTCAGTTCATGGGTGAGATCGCCGAGCACGTTCCGGGTGCCAAGTTTGTGCATATTTATCGCGATGGTCGGGATGTCGCGCTCTCTAACGCGCGGCGTTTTCATCACGATTTAGAATCAACGATGTACCGCTGGGTTCAGGTTGTCAGGATAGGACGCCGGGACGGAGCTAAGCTTGGACCCGATCGCTACTTCGAGTTGTCTTACGAAGCGCTAACCGAGGACCCCGAGCATTGGATGCGGGGAGTTTCCGCTTTCATTGGGATCCCTTACAGTGACGCCCTGCTCCGTTCCGCGATGCCTTGGATGAGCGGCCCAAAACGCAACCCTGTCGCCGAAAAGGTGGGCGGCATATCGCGCAACAGTGGAAAGTGGCGATCGGAGATCCCTGCGGCAAAGTTGGTTGCACTTGAGCGATTGGGCGGGCGGCTGCTAAGCGATCTCGGTTATCAAACTGATTTTCCCCTCAGCGAGCAACCCCCGGGCGATTGGAAGAGGGCATTCTGGGAGGCAAAAGACTACTTCCTTCGCGCTCGTGTGGCCGTATTACGTGGGCACCTTCTAGCTCGACCAGGGCGAACGCTGTATCGTTGGGTGGAGCGAGTTCGTTACCGCTGGAATCAAAAGATTTAGCCGACGACATAGGCTAGTTATAGCCCTTACGGGCATAAACTGCACTTTCCTTATATCGACTCTCAGTAATGCTCGGTAACGTTTTGGTTCTTAGTTAGATTTGTTGCTACCAACGGGCCTCTTTGTAATTTTTTGCGACGATGATCAGAATCGAGTTCGCCGAAGAGGATTCGAAGAAAATGCAGAAGCTGCGTTAAGAGCATACACAGCCACGGATGCGCAGGCGAATGGAGGTGCTGTGGCTGAAGAGCCGGGGCCTTGCGCACCGGGAGATTTGTCGGCTCGCGGCAATTTTCAGGTATTCAAGAAACGCGACCTTGTGCCTATATGAGGTATGTCTCCGAGATAGCTTGGGCGACTCGATGAGGGACTCGCTTCAGATCACGGTGGGCGATGCGTCAACGTTTGGCGTTTTCGGTGCCGGGTCACCGTGCCAACTTGGGAGAGGCCGGCCGAGTAAGCTCTCAAGCCTGGCGATCGACGGGGCGAGCTCGTCGAGGAGCTGCGCACGTAATAACGGGTCGATCGGTGATCGGGGTTTCGTAACGCTGTTCATGCCATTTGCCGTATCCCGTAAGCGCTTTCTGAGAGATGAGCTCGGAACGAGTACTCGCACGGCTCGCGCGACGGCGTCCGGTTTGTCTTTGAGAAAATCACGAAGCCAGCGAGAGCGCACAACCTTGTTTACATTGATGGCCTCGAAAGCAGGCCGATAAGTCGTGTCAATGTCCAGGAAAGTGCAGAGCTCGCTATAAATGCTCGGCAGATCATTCACGAAATCATCATATAGAACTATCTTTACGCTTTCATGGCCAAAGGAGTCGAGATATCTCTGAACCTGTGGCGCGAAATCCACGAGATCATGATAGAAGAGTCCTTGTCGTAGTCCGATTCGTGCAGGCAATCGCATCCCCATGCGCCGATCGGACTGCGCCGCCAACGCTTCTGCGAAGCTCTCGATCTCTTCCGTGCCATTGAAAAGCCTCTGGCTATGAAAAGAGTGCATGACGTCGACGGGGTTCCGGAGCATTACGACGATTCTCGCGTTCGGATTGTAATCCCGGATCTCTTCGGCCGCATTCTCGGACATCAAATAGAACACCGAGGCGTCGCCGAGCTTTTGATCGGGCCGGGCACCAGTGAAAAGGTCTAGATAGTCTTCCTGCGTGATCCGCGGTTGTCCATGAAAATCCAGATCAGTACCGAAGTAATGGGGTTCCTTTCGTTCCGGAAAAAAGACGCTCGGGTGCGATCTCAAGTAACTATACATGGCCGTAGTGCCGCATTTTGGCGCACCCACGATGAAAAAATCGACTTTGCGCATCGTCTACCCCTAGATAAATGTTGAGAGATTGGGTTGAATTTGGCTCGTCGGGTTTTGTCGCGCCGAGTTCCGGTCACGCGAGTTACGCCAGTCATATCGGCGACCGGGCGATGTCGAGGGCCCTGCTGGCCGGAACGCACGCCAGCCCGTGGTGGTCGAGGTGGAAAAACTCGGGAGCGGCACCGCCGGCTCGGTCCTGCGGAACCCCTCGACCGGCAATGAGTGCGGTCGTTTTTGTCACGCTCGTGGCTCTTGGGCGCTGCGGCGCCTGGGGGGGCTCGTCGGAGGAGCTGCCTCAGGGTACTCGTCATGAAACTTCCCGCCCCGGGATTGGTGGCCGTCGGTCCGAATCATCCGAATCGGTTGGCGTGCAGCGTCTCGTCCGGACAAAACCTGCTGGTGCATGTTATGGATATTCCGCGCGGCCGGTCCCGACGCGACGATACGGGTCGGGAGCGATGCCGCGAGGATCAAATTCCCCCAGTGGTTCACTAACTCCGAGGCGAGTAACCATGTCTTCCGCGCCAGCGTGGTAGCCGGGATCGAGTTCCCTAGGCGCACCTCTATCAACAGCATCTTCGACACCGTCAATGCCCACCATGAAACGCACTCACGAAAAGTCCTGCGGCGTGGTTTCCGGGAGGTATATAAGAACTTTGGCATGGCTTGCGCGATATGCTCCGTGAGACCATGAGAACTCCGAACCCCTTTCCTGCCATGAGGACTTGGCTATGGAGACACCTAGGGCGGCATCTCAGTCGCGACCCTAGACGGAGTCTTGCGGTAAGGATCACAAGAACAATCTGTCACTTCGCATTATACTCCTGGCATACGCTGTTCGGAATCCCCCGAAGGGAGTCCGGCGCCGGCGCCGGCAACGGCCGCATCCGGAGCGTCACTTGGGCGCGTGCTAATAAACCCGGCCCCGTCGCTGATCGTAGCAGGAGGGTGGACACGCCCGGCGCAGTCTGTCAGCGCCGTCTCGTGGTTCGGTGGACTTCGCTTTCGCTCGTCCACCCTACAGCCGGGGCTATGAATAACGCGCCACGTCCCGTGGGCGGGAGGGCCGGCCGAGGCCGGAATCAGCTAATCCTCAGTTCAAGGATGTGGAACCGAATGCTAAAATCTATTTGCTTCGTAGGGTTGGACAATTATCCCGTCCTCAACCCTGATTACGGCGACCGATATTTCGGAGGAGAGTCCGTTCAACAGACTCTGCTCGCCGGTGCTTTTCGAGATCTCGGCATCGAGGTCAGCATGGTAGTGCTGGACTACGGTCAGCCGGACGGGGAGTTCATCAACGGCATTCGTGTCTGGAAGACATATCGAGAAACCGAGGGTGTTCCAATCCTTCGTTTCATTCACCCTCGGGCCACATCGATCTTCTCCGCATTGGGCAGAGCCGAGGCCGACGTCTATTTTCAATCCTGCTCCGGCGCGATGACCGGCTTTGTCGGAGGGTATTGTAAGGCAAACCGGCGCACCTTCATTTATCGTGTCGCTAGCGATGGAGACTGCGTGCCGGATCTTCCTCTCATAAAGTACAATCGAGATCGCTTCTTGTATCGATATGGGCTGACGCGAGCCGATCTCGTGGCGGCGCAGAGCAGCCATCAGGTCGCGCTGCTTAAGAGGAATTTCGGTCGTGCGAGCGCTCTGGTCAATATGGCCGTAACCATCCCTCAAATTCCGACCGAACGACAAATCGATTTCGATGTGGTCTGGGTAAACAATCTACGTCCCTTGAAACGGCCGCGTCATGTCCTTAGACTCGCGGAATGTCTGCCGCAATACCGCTTCGCGATCGTTGGAGGGGCGGTGCCCGGAAGCGAGGCGTTCTACGAATCGATCGCTCGTCAAGCCGAGCCTATCGGAAATCTGGAGCTGCTGGGACCAATACCCTTCAGGAACGTCTCAGATTATTTCCTACGCTCCCGTGTCTTCATTAATACGTCGGAGATCGAAGGGTTTCCGAATTCGATGCTTCAAGCCTGGGCCGCGGGATTACCTGTCGTCTCGTACTTCGACCCGGATGGCGTGATCAAGAGGCACGGTCTCGGCCAAACACCACGCGATCTCGGTGAGATGGCCGAGGCGATCAAGGGCTATCTACAGAATGAAGAGTATCGTCGGGAGACAGGCGAACGTACACGAGCCTATGTGTCTGAAAACCACGCCCCGCGCGCCGTTGCGGAACGGTATCTCGAGGCCTTGGCGGGGATATCCACTTCGATGCCGCACTCCCTGCGCATTAGGGAGCGGTCGAGAGCATGACTCACGTCGCAGTCGCTGTTCTCGGCAGGGGTTCATATGCGCTGTAAAGCGTTTCGTCGGTCTCCGTCAGTATGGATTGGATGTCTTCCAGATCTTTCGTTTGGATACGATGCCGCCAGCTCTGGTGTGAATCGATTGCCAGCTCATTGTCGCGCCAAGTCGCAGATGCCTGCTGAGACGGTCGGGACAAAAGATCCTGATCCCAACCGCCGGAGCTCAGATCAAAGAACTGTGCGATGCGATCCCAAACCGGTCCGCCACGTTCTACGAGATCCTCGTAGTGGACCAGGAGGTAGCCGTTTTGCTTTGCTTCGGCAATCGGCAGTTGGTTTTCGATGCACCAGTGAAGAGCAAGCGCTTGCGCCGACGTTAGTTCGCGGGATAGAAGGTCCCGGTAGACGCCCCCGCGGAGGTGATGGATCGTTTCATCCTGTCGGTAAACGTCGAGAAGCCTCCCGGGATCCCAGGAGAACCCCCCGAGCCTGAGCTTGGACTCGACCACCGCTCCCGGGTGGCGCACCAACAGAAGGACTCTTGCGTCGAAGTGTTGCGCTAACCAGCCGAGCAGGAGATTGGCACGGATAAACTTGACGATGATCCTTGACCTGGCGCGCAAGGGTGCATAGGTCCGGTAGTGATCGAACGCGTTGATCCACCGATGCAACATCAGCTTCGCAGACTCGGTTCGACGGAAGAAGTCCGGCGGGGGAATAAGTTCAGCCGGGTGGAAGCGGAGATCGGTCCAGCAGCTGGAAATATCACCGGTAAAAATCTCTCTGAAGAATGCATCCATTCCCGCGAGATCCCCGCCGGGCGCCACATGCTTCCAAGCGTAAGCCTTCGCGCCCTTGATCGCGCCGGGATGCAGGGGCTCGAAGATCGGGCGGAGCCGGAAGGTCCGCGCGAGCACGTCCAGCACCCACGTCGTCCCACTGCGTCCGGAACCCGCGATGATCATGGGTGGCAGATCTAGCTGTATTTCGTTCGTGCAAGTCGGCATCTCTACGGATCCCTAAAGAACGGCTGGCTCGATCCTATCACGCAGTCGCGCGCGGTGTGATCACCCCTGCCCGAGACCCATGTGGTAGGAGGCTCGGATAAAATTAAGGTCGTGACCGGGGTCAACGGGCGATTCGCTGAAGAATTTTCGGAGGGCTCGTAAAGGTACACCCGTGTGGATATGTGTTTGATGCACCCGAATATCCGTGATCGCTACATGAAGACGTTTGCCCAGTCAATCGAGGCGAAGTTCGCTGCATCCCGGCGAGCACAACCAATGGGGATGGTGCTGCGCCTTGCGGTCGCGGGCCGAATGAAACGAGCGTTCGGCCGCCCCGCGATACCTTGGTCAAGACCGGGCTATAGGGCTCGAACCGACCGGCGCCCATTCAGAACCGAACCGTTTGTCGTGAGCGGGTTCGGGGATGGTGTGCGCTGTCTCGATGTAGTGTCTCGACCTGACTCTACTGCGGTCCGAGCACGGAGATCGGCTCTCTGCGGATGATCTCCTAGCGCAGCCAAGCCTAAGCCACAGACCCCCTTTCGAGCAAGCTAGAGGCATCCTCGGGTGCTTCGACTCCGGAGCGCTTTTCGATCCTCTGCGGCCCGCTGCTCCGCGGCCGTTGCGCGCATCTTCCGGGCCCGTTATGATCTAGGCCTAACAGGCAAAGAGGGACTCGCGAAGGCCGTTCGGATGCGGCCGGCGACATGCTATGATCGGCAGCGGTGCCGGAGAACTTGCGTGCAAGCGGGTTAAGGCTTTCGTCCTCGCGCGTTATCGCCGTAGACGTAAGGCACCTCGGTACGGCTCCGTACGCCCGCCCGGCTCAGCTGCGAATCGTGGCCTCGGGATTTGGTGCCGAGGGAAATTGAACCCCGCGCGGCGCGTACAAAGAATAGCGACAACCGATCTGCTGGCCCGGCTTTATGGAGGTGCGTGTGTTTCGACTGCGGAGGGACAAAGGTCCATCGGTTCTGGGTATCGTTGGTTTGGCGCTTGCGTTATGTTGCGGTGGGGTTTTCGCGCAGACGGGCGACGTTGGCTACCAGCTGCGCCCGGGCGATGTCGTCGCCGTCTCTGTTTGGCAGGAACCCGGCCTTGAACAGCTCGTTCTTGTCCGGCCCGACGGCGGTGTCTCTTTCCCGCTTGCAGGCGATCTGCGAGCCGAAGGTCTGACCGTCGAAGAACTGGGCGCATCGATCCAATCGAGGCTGAGGCGCTTCATCCCCGAGCCGGTGGTGACCGTCACGCTGCAGGAAATACCGGGGAACCGGATTTACGTCCTCGGGCGCGTCAATGATCCCGGAGACTTCCCTATCATCTCGCGCGATGTCACCGTGATGCAGGCGCTTTCGATGGCAGGCGGATTAACGCCCTTCGCCAAGGAGCGTGAGATTCGAGTGCTGCGGCAGGTCGACGGCAAGGAACAGGTCTATCCATTCGACTATCGGAGCGCGATTCGCGGGGAGGGTCCGGAGCAGGTGATCAAGCTTCAGCCCGGTGATGTCGTCGTGGTGCCCTAGGCAGTTTTGCGGCGGTCCCCATGTTCAGCATTAGTCGCCACCGTCGCGAGTCTCGGCTCAGCATCCCTGGAGCCGTTCTGATCGCCCTTTTTTCCCCGCCGGTGTCTGCAGAGCTAGCGATTCCCGCATGGGATTTCGAGCCCGGGCTCAGTCTGCGGCTCTTCTACGACGACAATGTAAGGCTCTCCTCGGAAAACCCGCAGGGCTCGTTCGGCGGTATCGCCGAGGCTTACGGGCTTTTATCCCACACCTCCGAGATCAGTGAGATCAGCATTCGGGCGGCTGTAGACTCCTCTTATTACGCAGACGTGACCGAGCTCGATTCCACTGACGGCGCGCTCGACATTATCTATGCCTACCGGATGGATCGCGTTGAGCTCGGCTTGGAGGCCGGGTTCGTCTATGACTCGACGCTCACCAGCGAGGAAGAGACAACCGGTTTGGTACAACTCAACAAGCGTAGGAGCTTGTTTGAGATCCGTCCCTCTATGGAGTATGAGGTTTCGGAGCGGGCGCGTGTCGGCGCGGAGGTCCTTCTGCAGGATGTGTCCTACGAGGATGTTCAGGACATCGTGCTTTCGAACTACCAGTTCCTTCGCTTCGGATTGAACGGCCATTACGACCTTAGCGAACGAACAGCCCTTATCGGGCGCGCGATCTACGACCGATACGACGCGGAGCAGAACGCGGACCAGTCGGAAACCTACGGAGCCGAGGTTGGCTTCCGTTACCGCGTGTCGGAACGGATGGTCATTTCCGGTCTGGCCGGAGGCCGGTCGGCTTCGGCGACTTCGGATAGTCCGACCCAAGCCGGCAGTGGTCGCAGTACCGGACCAATCTTCGAGTTCGGGCTTGAGCGCGACTATGAAATCGGCTCCATTAGCCTGGGATTGCAGCGTTCCTTGCTGCCAAGCGGCAGAGGAACGCTTCTTGACACCACTAGAGCTAATCTTGTCATTGCTCGACCGATCACCGAACGCGCAACGGCTCGGCTTCGGGCAAGCGTGTTTCGAAATCGCAACCCGGGGGGAGAAGTAAGCCTCAATGATCGGGATTTTTTTCTGATCTCACCGGGCGTCCGATGGCGGCTCGCCGAATCGACCTGGGTCGATCTGAGTTACCGCTTCCGAATGCAGAGCCGCGAAGTTCTCGATACCGATGCGGAGTCAAACGCGGTCTTCCTTGGATTGAGTCACGACTGGGCGGCGAGGTAGCGGGTTAACCCTGTACGGTGTCGCGCCTGGAACGCTAGCTCGGGGGAAGGCCGCAGTTAACCTTCCGCGGTCGCTTCGGTAGAATTCGCAAAGCAGGAGGGCCGTTGGGTCGAGATCAGTCCCGGTTCCGTGAGCGGGCAGGGGTAGATGGTCATCTGCGCCCCACCGACGGGGCGGTCACGACGAGATGTATTGACTGTCCCGAGAATTCGACTTGTTGAGGTAGGGTGACGGAATGGACGACCAGGGTATGTCTTTCGGGAGCTTTTTGGCGACCATCAAGCGCCGAAGATGGTATTTCGTTCTTCCCTTCGCATTCGTGCTCCTCGGTATCACGCTGCTCGCGTATAGCCTGCCCGCGGTTTACCGGTCGACGGGCAAGATCCTGATCGAACAACAGGGCCTGCCTGCCGACTTGGTCCGTTCTACGGTGACGAGTTACGCCGATGAACGGATTGCCGGGATACAGCAGCGGGTGATGACAGCCGCGAATCTCGTCGCAATCATGGATAGACACGGCCTCTATCCGGACATACGGCGGGGCTCGGACAACAGCTCGGCCCTGCAGTTGATGCGCCGTGCAGTGACCTTGGAGATGATCAGCGCCGATATGGTGGATCCTCGCACGGGTCGCCCGACACAGGCGACGATCGCCTTCTCGATTTCGTTCGATGCGGACTCCCCCCAGATCGCACAGGCCGTTGCAGCCGACCTGGTGGAGCTCTACTTGGCTGAGAACCTCAAGGAGCGCCAGGAAGTGACACAAGAGGCGTCTCGCTTCCTCGACGACGAAGCCGCGCGGATTTCCAAGGATGTCGCAGCGATTGAGGCGCGTCTTGCAGCATTAAAGACGGAATCGGGCTCGAGTCTTCCCGAGATGATGAGTGTCAATCTCCAAGCCCTGCAGAGGCTGCACGACCGGTTGCGTGACCTCGACCAATCGATCAATGCGCTGACCGAAAGCAGCATCCTGTTGGAAGGCGAGCTCGCAAGGACATCCCCCTATTCCTCGGTTTCGTTGCCTGGCGGCAGGGGAGAGCGGGTACTCGACCCCAGGGAGCAACTAAAGGTTCTGGAAGCCCAGTCTCTGGAGCTTTCTGCCCGCTACTCTGTCGAACACCCGGATCGCATCAAGGTCGAGCGGGAGCTGTCCGCCCTCCGATCCGCGCTTCGAAACGAGTCGCGCACGACGTCGACGGCGCCCGACGCCGACAATCCGGCCTACATCCAGCTCCGGGCCCGGATCATCGCCAACGACGCGCAGCTCAGCGCGCTTCGGCAATCTCGTGGCGAGCTTGAGGAACAAGTGCAGGCATATGAGGAGCGTATCTCCGAAGCCCCGGCGGTTGAGCAGGCATATCTTGCGCTGACTCGGGACTATGAAAGCGCGTTGTCACGCTATCAGGAAGTGAGAAGCAAGCTCATGGACGCCAAGCTGGCCGAGTCTTTGGAAACGGAGAGCAAGGGAGAACGTTTTACCCTGATCGAGCCCCCCGCGCTCTCGCCGGTACCCGTGAAGCCGAATCGAAGCGCCTTGCTTTTTCTCGGATTGGTTTTGGCCACCGGAAGTGGAGTCGGTTCGGTGATCTTGCGCCAGTCATTCGACAAAGGGATCTACGGCGCGCAGGCCCTTGCGAGGATCGCCGGTTCGCCCCCGCTCGGTGTCATCCCAATCATCGAGACCGTCTCCGATCGGAGCCGGAGAAACCGAAGGCGCCTGATCGGTGGACTCGGCGCGGCAGTAGTCCTGGTGATCGTTGTTTTGATCGTACACTTTCTGGTTGCCCCCCTTGACGTGCTGCTCGGGATCACCGCGAGCGGTGGTTAGTCGACTGGGCGCCAGCCAGCGTTTCCCATTAAGCCAGTAGGTTCACCAAGCATGGATCCGTTAAGCAAAGCATTGGCGAAGGCTCGCGCGAGTCGCGCCGCCTTGTCGCAGGCGGACCAGGGTGAGGGCGTCGTCGATCGGGGCCTGGAGCAACCCGAGAGGCTTCCGGTGGAGCGTACCCGGCCAACCCAGCGGAATCATCTCGAGGCCCATCGTATTCTCACCAACTCGGGAAACGCGGTCGCGCTCGCTGCTTTCAAGCAGCTTCGCACTCAGGTCGTGCAGCGGATGCGCACGAACGGATGGCGCACCTTGGTTGTGACAAGTCCTCGCGAGGGCAACGGAAAGACGGTCACTGCGATCAACCTCGCGGTTAACCTCGCGCGTCAGACTCACTCACACGTGCTTCTCGCCGATCTGGATCTTCGCCAGCCTAGCGTTCAACACTATCTGTCCGCGGAAACCGCGCCCGGCATAAGCGATTACATCCTCAGTGATACACCGATGGACGAGATCCTGTTCAATCCCGCCGGGATCGAGGGCCTCACCGTATTGCCCGGTCGCGAGGCGTTCTCCCACTCCTCAGAAGCATTGCTTCTTCGCAAGACCGTTGATCTTATCACGGCCCTACAGAGCCAGTATGCGGACGGCTTTCTCATCCTGGATATGCCACCCGTCTTGGCGACCGACGACGTACTGGCGTTTTCGAACCACTGGGACGCGGCACTCTTGGTCGTGGAGGAGGGTTCGACGACCGAACCTGATCTTCGTCGCGCTCTCGATATGTTGAGCGTGAAACCACTTCTCGGGACCGTGATGACGAAATCCCAAAGTGCGCTTCCTAGCGATGCTTATTAAGCGAGCGAGGATGCGACGCCGATGTGCCGCCCCAGACCGGTCCGTGCACCAGTTGGATCGCTTAGCCCAAATCGGCCCATATAAGCCGGGATTTCGTGCTGTCCGCGACCCTAGCGGTACCCCGCGACCGCGGAAGCCCTCCGGTCACCGCCAAACGATTGACACCAGCGGTCGCAATACTCTGCAGGCCGCGGTGTACCCCGGCTCCAGTTCAAGCGAACGGTTCCGTCGGTTTAACCGCTGTTGTCTTCGCGAACGCTCTGCGTCCTGTATTGGAAGACGGCGCAGGCCGACTCGGCATTTGGTTATCCTCTCGACGCCCGAGGGAAATCCGTTACCGGCGCTACGTTCGAGATAGTGGTTTTTTGGTATCTTCGTGGACCTCTCACCCTCACATTGGATTCAGCTCAATATCGCGGGCCTGCTCGCGTTGGTCGCGGGAGTAGTCGCTTATATCTTGCCCACCCGGTGGATCATCCCGCCGTTGATCCTTCTGCTTCCTTTCCCGCTTATCGTTTCGAAGTTCGGGTCGATCAATGTATATCTCATCTATCTTGTTGCCTTGATATTCGGGGTGCGTGGACAGCTGCGACATCTTCCTTATATCGGATTCGTTCTGTTGATAGCCTTCGCCTACGCTATTGCGCTCACACAGGCTAATCCGGTGACGATGAGAGAGCAGCTACTCTATTTGCTCTTTATCGGCTCCGATTTCCTTTTGTTCTATCTCGTCTACAATTTCTATAAAGAAAATTCGGATGCGCAAGGGTTTCTGTATTTACTGGTGGCGCTGAGCGGGCTAGTGTTGACCTATTCGTTAGTCCAGATGGTCGTAGGCATGAATCCGAATTCTCCCTTGTTTCAAGGCGAGATCAGCCTTAAGCCTCCGCGCTCAGACGGTCGACTCACCGGTCCATTCGGGGGGGTCGGGATTACCGCAGAGTACATGGTGATGACGGTTTTCATTTCTGGGTTCATCCTGTTGACAGCGAGGCCGGGGCCGGCGATGCGCCGCCTTCTGATCCTTATAATTCTAGGAAGTCTTGCAGCGATGGTAGCTACCGCGAATCGTGGCGCGGTGTTTACGATTGTTTTCTCTGGCTTGTTTTTTCTTTATCTCTTTCGTCGAGAACTTGGATTTCGGGGTATATTAATCGCGATCGGCGGCACAGGGTTCGCTTTCGCACTTGTCGCTACTGTGGTCATCAACTACACCGACTTCGATCGCTTGTTTGAGCGGCTGGAAGAGACAGACGTTGAGGAAGGTATGCCCGATACACGTTCGAAGGTGTGGCCGGCGACCTGGGCGCTGATTCAAGAGCGCCCCATCGCCGGACATGGTCCCCAGTCGCATTTTTCCGAGGCAACGTATTCGAAGCGAGGTGCACCCGCTCCCATTTATTGGCCGCACAACCTCTACCTGTATCTGTGGTATACGCTTGGAATCATCGGGCTGATCGCGTATCTGGCCTGGTTCGGGAGAATGTATCTAGACTACTATAGGGCCAGTCGGTTGAGTAAACAGGATGCGATCGATGATGGTCTGCCTAAGCTCGCAATGGTCATCATGAGCGTTTTCATAATCGACCAAATCAAAGTCGAATTTCTTAGATCTCTAACAATGGAGTACCAGCACTTTATGTTCATGCTCTGGGGCGCGTTAGCTGCGCTCGCGACTAGGAACGGAAAAGGTGGAGTTGGTCAACAGCCGGTTCGGTCAGAAGGCTCATGACCCGATTAGCCCGGATCGCTCACCAAGGGATTGGGCCGCCGGCATCGGGCGCTGAAGATCCGGCTTGTCGCGCCGGTGCACCGGCCCGAGCGTGATTCGGACGACTTTCGATGCCGCCGAGGGCGACGACCGGACCGAATCACGGCGTGATCGCACACGAAAAGTGAGAAATTGGTGGCGCCAAACCATAGCCACCCGTGCGGCCACCCCGGAAGCACGCCTTTCCGGCTTTTCGATGGGGCGCGAGAAGCGAGGTCAGGGGCTGCTCGGCAGTGCCGCGGCCGTCCGAAGACGGCGCAACACCTCGATAAACAGATCCTGCGCCGTGAAGCTCTCGGAGAAGGCGATCCAGACCCGGCGCACACTGACGCGGATGTGGGCACCGAGCTTGAGCAGACGCGTGCGGATGGTGCCGCATTGAGCCTTGGCCAGCTCGGTCTCTTGGAGTGCGTTTCGGGCGTCTTGGGCGATGACCGATCCTCGCCGCATTGAGCCTTGGCCAGCTCGGTCTCTTGGAGTCCCAGACGACGCATGGCACACAAGATGATGAAAAGGCGAAGGAGCTGGAGGATTTAGGCGAAGGAGCTGAAGTAGAGCCGGATCTGGTTGGCCAGCAGGGTATGGGTGCTGGTGCGGTCGGCGAACAGGTCGAGCTGTTGCTCCTTGATCCGATTCTCCATCTCGCCTCGGGCGCAGTAGAGATCTTCGTAGAGGGTCCGTGCATCGGCCCCCACGCGGCCGAGCGAGGTGACCACGTAGCGCGGATTGGCCCCCTTGGCGAGATGCTCGGCCTTGACCACGACCCGGCGCGCGCGGCTCCAACTGTCGCGCGTGCGGTCGTTGAATTCATCGAACACCCGGCTGGCCCGTTCCGCCTCGAGGAAGCGCTGTTGGGGCCGGCAACGGGCCTTGAGGCTCAGGGCATTGAGTCGATCGTTCTTGGCCAGGCCAAGGACGAAGTCGATGTGGTTGGTCTCGCACCAGGGCATGATCTCCTCGCGGCAGAAGCCCGAATCCCCCCGAATGATGATCTGCACCTCGGGCCAGCGTTGGCGCAGCTGAGTCACGATCGGGGTGAGTTCCTTGAGACTGCCTTTGGAGGCGTCGATGTTGGACGGGCGCAGGCGCGCGCACAACAGCTCCTCGCCCCAGAAGATGTACAGGGGCAGATAACAGTAGTGACCGTAGTAGCCGTGGAAGAACCGCCCTTCCTGGTTGCCGTGTAACGGGTCATCGGTCGCATCGAGATCGAGCCGGACTTGCTTGGGCGCTTCGCCGTGGGATTCCAGGGCACGGCTCACCATCAACGCATCGATCCCGGCAAAGTCGGCCGCGATCTTCTTGTAACGTGAGCCGCTGTCGGCATCCAACCGGGTTAACTCAAGGCGATTGAGCGTGCTCGAGCTGGCCAATGCCTTGCCCCGACCCTGCGCCTTGAGCCGGCCGGCGCCGGTCGGATCAAGCTTGCCCACCGCTGCCGCCAACAAGGGGTCCAGACGCAGGCGGTCATGATCGTTGAGATCCTCGTAGCCCAGCGCCAGGGCAAACACGCGCTGCCCGATCAACTCGCGCACCGTGTGCTCGATCAACTCCGGGTCGCGATGGTCGACGAACTGTTCGGCCAATCGCTCGATTATCCGGGTCTTCGCCTCCACTTCGCTCAGCAGCATCACCCCGCCATCGGAGCTGATCGTTCCACCGTCGAAACGTCCGACGACCGTCCGGCGGCCAAGGCCGTGAAACTCAAGCTGTTCGACGTTACACTCCGTCATCCAAAGCCCCTCGTCGCTCTGGTCATAACTGATTGGTTGCACGCCCGTTATGCCAGACCGAGGGGGCCTTGCTCAACCCCCTGGTGAGATTTCCGGGCTGGTTGAGTTGGCAAAACCTGAAAACAGAAGTAAACGTCGGGGTCACAACTGCACATTGGAGGAGACTTCAAATGAAACGCGCGTGCCGGGCTGGTCTGTCCGGTATTGCGAGTGCGCGAGCTTGAATTCAGGGGTCTTGCTGGGCCCTGTTCGTATTCTGGGGCAATTTCCGCACTTGAAACTTACCGCTACGGGTGCGCGGGGTCCCGTAGAGCGGGAATCACTTACCTCCTTAGCTTGGGCGGCTGATATAATGAACGAAGTCCTTCGGTTGAATCTCGGGAGCAACGGTGTCCGGAAAACCGAGCTTGGGTGGCCACAGACTGCCGCTGCCCGAGCGTCTCATAGGGCCATGGTTGCGGCGGCGGGCTTCTCCGCTCGTTTTGCTATTCCTCACCGGGGAGCACGGACAGCCCGGCAGGGCTAAAAAAGCTCGAAAATAGCAGCAAAAAAGACGCGACAAAAGGATTAAAATGGGGGTTGCTCTGGTGTGCTGCAAAACCGCCAAAAGGCATGACCCCAATGATTCTCGGACGACTCGCTAGTTAGATGCATCGCCCTACCGACAAGACTGTTTTCGCCGAACTGCTCTTCCCCGTCGAGCGATTACTCGCGCGAATGCGCAGTGCTCAAGGGCCGGGGGCGGACTCTGAGCATGAGCGATTTCATCGCCCTCTAGGCGCTGCGCCATTTCCAGGGCATGGGCGCCCTGCGCGAGCAGGTGCAGACGTTGCTGCATTTGGATCCTGCCCTGGGCGCGCGCGTGCCTCTCGCCTGCTCGACCTGGTCGGATGCGCTGTGCTCGGCGGCGCGCCTGGGCGTGCTCAGGGAGACGCTTCCGGCCCTGGTGGCGGACGCCGTCGCAGTGCTGCCGGATCGCTTGGCCGACATCCCGGGTCTGGGCACGCGCCCCGCGCGGGCCATCGATGGCACCTACCAGGCGAGAGCGCGCATTTTCGCCGCTGTACACCCAAGCAGGGTCGAGAGGGCAACCCCACGGGCTATACCCTGTTGAGCTTCTACCACCTGCGCTTGGGGGTCACCGAAGATGTCCAGGTCGAGACGCGCAGTCGCCACGAGACGGCGACTCTGCGCGACTACGACCGCTCCCCCGGGGCCCTTACCCGCGAGCGCTACACCCTGTTCCTGGTCGATCGCGCCTTCATCGATGCCCGCTTTTGGGATGCCAAGAAGGCCGCGGGGGCGATCACGATCATCACCCGCATGAAAGCGAGCCTGCGCATCGACTCCACGGAAGGTCTCGGCGTCGATGCCGACCCCCTCAACGCCGGCGTGCAGCGCGATCTGCGCGTGATGCTCGCCAGTTCTCCCGAGTCTTGGCGCTTGATCACCTACCGCACCCGCCGCGGCCATGTCGTGGAGTTCCTCACCAACGTCAAGTGAAGAAAGAAGAGCGCCGAATACCAATGAACGATCGGGGGATGGACTGATCCAAATTTGGGGGTCAATGGAATGGGAGCTGTTCACGATTAATAGCGGAATACTCCGCATGAGGCAATATCATGATTATCAGTCACGCTCACAAATATGTCTTCGTCGAGCTACCTTTGACCGCATCGACTGCGATAAGTCGCGAATTACGTCAGAATTATGAAGGCGCGCTACACCTTTATAAGCATGCCACGTATCAGGATTTCCTGAGACATGCGAGTATCAACGAGAAGAATTACTTTGTGTTTGGTGGCATACGCAATCCACTTGACAAGGCTGTTAGTCACTACTATAAGTATAAGACGGACCATAAAACAGCGTTTTCATCACCACGTCGTCCGCCTCTAAAGAAAAGATTGTCGTTTATTGCAGATACATCGCACCAACGCAAGAGGTATCAGTTTATAAGAAATAGAGCGGCCGATTTCCCATCGTATTTCAATGCCTTCTATAGGGCTCCATACAGTGATTGGAGCATTCTTTCACATAAACGCTTCGACTCGGTTATTCGCTTTGAGCGTCTTCAGCAGGATTTCGCCCACACGATAGCGAAACTAGGTATTCCGTTGGCTCGACAATTGCCTATGCAGAACAAGACTAACGAGAGGCG
The DNA here is from genome assembly GCF_000223985.1 of Thiocapsa marina 5811. GTDB lineage: Bacteria > Pseudomonadota > Gammaproteobacteria > Chromatiales > Chromatiaceae > Thiocapsa > Thiocapsa marina. Next base: position 9,214 of record NZ_AFWV01000006.1, on the reverse strand, counting down.
GACGGACTTCGTTTCGTACTACACTCCAGAAATCATTCCGCGAGCGCAGAAGGTATTTTCGCCTTACATGCGTTATTGGGAATACGATTTTCCGCCAGAATGGGATAAATATGAAGACACGCTTGGGAATCTTATTTATTATCACGCACTAAATTTTCCGCGAATTCTATACTGGAAATATCTCAGGAATAAATTTTAGTAACGGTTTACAACAAGCTGAACGCGTTACAGAAGTTTCCGGGTTCTGGCGCGGGCAGGCGTCAGTAGTACTTGGGAAGACTGGGATTTCGAAAGGGTTTGCGCGAATCTAGGCAAACCCCCTCAAAATACCGGCTCTCTTGCGTTTGGTGTGGGAAGCCGTCCAGGCGCGCTACGGAGCGGCCGTGCAGCAGTGGCTCGACGGCGAGGACACCGATCCGGATCCGGGCCCGCAGCCCGACGCCCTCACCCAACTGGACCCTTTCGAGAACGACTTCGACGATCCGCTGCCCTTCTGACTGACCCTCGCCCGGCGGGTCGCCATCCGCCGGGCACCCTCCACTCAGGCGCCCGACCCAGGCGGGTCAATCACCGCCGCGAAGCACTCCACACACCGCCTTCGCGCTCCTCGGGCTTCTCGCACTCCTCCACCTGCCGACACTGCGCCACCGGGGTGATCAGTGCGGGAAAGCCGCGAGCATTCCGCGCGAATCAATTCGTGAACCGGCCGGTGAAATAAAGTGGGTGACAACAATCTTACTCTCCTCCCAGGTTTTACTTGGCGCAACGAAATTACGAACGAGGCTATCTCCCACCGTCTCACTCAAAGTGGAGTTCTAAGTTCGTTGGTGGCGGTAGACGAACCATGCTCCCAGGAGGAGTTTTTTTAATCCTCGCACCTTCTTGCCGCAGCATGGTAATAGTGTCATCGAACGACCATGCGCGCCCCTCGCCGGGGTTCCAGGTCATGAAGTGAGCGCCTAATAGATCGATAGCGTAGTTGAGACTCTCAAGCGGGCTTGCGACGTCCATCGACGGAATTTGAGCGCTCATCGTAATCGGGGCAATGCCCATATACTGCGTGTAGTATTTCCCAAACGCATTATCCAGCGCACCAACTGTCCCGTCGGGCAGATTCGCGCGGTCTACCGCCAACGCATCCGGCCCGCCAAATCCGCTACCTTGCGCAACAAGGGCAGCCATTATTTCGTCGGCCCCCGCCTCTGTTAAGCCACCCCGCCAATTAACCCACTGTGAGAAAAGCGTCTTCTTCAGCCCCGTAACGGCGATAGAGTGGATCGTTCTATACCCGTCACGCAACGCATCCGCAGAAAAACCGTCTTGGAACTGCGCTCCTACCAATGCGGTCTCTTCAGTGTTGACGTAGGAGAGGGTCTGATCATCGTCGAATTCGTCTCCAATGGAGGCAGCCAACTTACCAACCCGTTCAGCGACAGAAGGGACCCAGTATTTCGGCATGTACTTTGCGACACCGGCTTGAGTCTCGGCGTACTTATAGATTCCGCCTTCATAGATTGGATCTGTCGTGATATAGTCGGGGACAGGACTGCCGTGATCTGCGTCGTGGGCGCGGTCCAAAATTGTGATGATAAGTTTTTTCCCGTCTCTGACCGCTGTTGCAATATCTTGCCTTATCATTGAAAAGTCATAGACATCTTTTTCAGGCTCCAAGACTCGCCACTTATAGCGGACATGGTAGCCGGTAAAATCCGGATTGTCTTTGGCTTTCTCAATCATATACGGGGCGATTGGCGCTACGCCTTTAACTCCATTGGCATAAACGTAATGCCCGGGAAACCACTTCTTGTCTACGGATTGATCGGCATGGACGGGCAAAGCAACTAACGTTGAACAGACCACCCCATAAAGCAGACTTCTTAGCGCAAACAATATTTTCATACCTTACCTCGGCAAGTATGCTTAGGTCTAAACGAAACAGCTCGATTAGACTTTTCAGGGAGCACTGCGGCTCCGTTAATCGCGGGCAAGGAACCTGCTCTTGCCTGCGCCGTTATATTATACGTCTCGCGTGAACATTTTCGGCCATTTGCATCAGATCATCCACCCGATCCTCACGGTGGTCTTGCACCTCCGTTGCAGTTCTGCGTAATGCCCAGTGACGCTCTGCGCAGCGTGCTCCGTTGGTTGGGCGTACGGACGAGGCCATCGTTCCAGTATCCCACCCTGTCATTCTTATTCGTAACCGTGATGTTAGTTGGGGTTAGCGCCATTCGAAGTAGACAGTGAGAGGAGTTTACGTCACCGAGTGAACGTTGTTTGGGACGGCTGTCACATTGCGCTCGCCATCCCTTTGCCAGCGTGTCCTCAACGCGCCTAACCGGCTCTGTTCATTGTCCCAGCCACCGCCCTGAGCCCACGACCCGCATTATAGGGTGGTTTCGGCGGACGGGGTCGGCGGCGTCGCAGGCGCGGCGGCAAGGTCACACGCAGGAGAAGTTGCTCGAACAGCGCGGGCTGTGTCCATCCGAGGAAGCGTTCGGCGGCGGTCGTGCCGTCGGCGCGTCGGATGTGAAAGTTGTGCTGTCCACTCGGGCAAGCGCGCGCGATACGGCAAAACCTAGGCAAACGCCTGGAGAAGACGCGCATAGTCCCGATCGGTCAAGCGCCAGAAGGTGTCATCCAGGTCCTCAAGCGCCGTGGCGCAGGCAGCGTGCAGCGCCTCGCACAACGCCGCACGCGTGTCATAGTGGGTTCCGATCAGGGCACACAGGGGTTCGATACGCCGCTTGTCCCACGCCATGCGCACCCGACTGCGTCCAGGTGCAGCAGGAGGGCCAAACCCCACCGACAGTACCAATTCAGCACGTTGGTGGAGGCGGGGGCACCCAGCGGCAGGTACCCTGCCAACGGTCGCAGCACCCAACTGACCCCGCGACAACCGAAGCTGGCGCGCAGGTAAGACTGCAGACTGATTTGCATGACCTCCAGGGGGCAATGGTGGTTGGCAAGATGCGTCGGGGCCAGCGCCGTGGGCGGCTCCTCGCCACTGTCCTTGTCGGTTTTACCCCGGATGCGGCGCTCGCCGGTGCCCGGCCCTCAGCCACCAACACCCGCGTTTTCCAGTAGGCACGGCGGTCCTCTGAGTCGCGAACGCGCACCTGCGCCGCGCGCAAGCGCTTCGGCCGCTCCAGTGCCGTGGCTCTCCAGCGGTCGAGCGCGTCGCAAAACGGACGGACCAGCCGGAACATGAGAGTCTTCACATCATTCAAGCGCGTCGAACCTCAGATCGGATGCCTGCCACGTTGGGCGCAGCGGCGTGCTAGCAGAGCAAAGACGTTCATACAGTTAAGCGCGCTTCTTTAGGTCGGCTATCCGTTCTGTCCGCTAAACACTAATTCTGCATGAGCGACCGGGCCTCGATCATCGGTTGGTCCAAAACGGGGTATTTTGGTAGGCGATCAAGCGCCCTGAAGGAGTGGCAGGAGCGCCGGGAAGGCGTACCCTTGGAAGTGCAAACTGACCGAGGGAAATGCCGTTGTCCGATGCTCCCGCCTGTGTCGACTCTAGTGCAGATCGACGCCCCACGCCAATCCATGATCGCTTGGATCGCGCCAAGCATCGGCATGCGGTGGCGCAAGCCCGGCAGGATGGACAGAGTCAACGCGCGGCGGTCATCGGCGCCGGCGTGGCGCGCAGCACCCTGCGTCACTGGAACGCGTCCCCTGCGCCATTGGCGCCGGCGGCGCTGTCGGCTTTCGTCGAGACCCCCGAGGGCGTGGTGTGGCTGCGCCGGATCCTGGTTGCCGCACACTGGAGCATCGGCGAGCAGGGCGGCGCGGGCGTGCGCGTGGTCTGCGACTTTCTCGAGCGCAGTGGGCTGTCGGCGTTCATCGGCGCCTCCTACGGCACGCAGCAGGCATTCCAGACTGAACTGGAGGAGCGGATCGTCACCGCTGCCGCCGAACTGCGCGGGACGCTGGCCCAAGCCATGCCTCATCGCCTGCTGAGCATCGCCGAAGATGAGACGTGGAAAGACGGCATGCGTTTGGTGGGCATCGATCTGGTGCGCATTCCACGCCATTCGGCCACCTGTTCCACCGACATCCGGCCGGCGATTCCACCGGCATTCGGCCACCCGTTCCACGGCCATTCGGCCGGGGCAGTCGGAGCGAAGCGACGCAGGTGGGTCATTGTTACTCGGCGGGTACGCTCGGCGTCAACGTCCGGGCGTGGCGTTTGCGCATCGACTCGCCTTTGAGGGTGATCCGGTAGGCGTTGTGGACCAGCCGGTCGAGGATCGCGTCGGCCAGGGTGGGATCCCCGATCAGGTCATGCCAATGCTCGACCGGCAGCTGGCTGGTGATGAGGGTGGCGCGCTGGCCGTGGCGGTCGTCGAGCAGTTCGAGCAGGTCGCGCCGGGCCTCGGCGTCCAGGCCCATGAGCCCCCAGTCGTCGAGCAGCAGCAGGTCGGTCTTGGCGAAGCTACGCATGAGCTTGGGGAAGCCGCCGTCGGCATGAGCGAGGCGCAACTCCTCGAACAGACGCGGGGCACGCAGATAGCGGGTGGTGAAACCCTGGCGGCAGGCCTGCTGGGCCAGTGCGCACGCCAGCCACGTCTTCCCCACGCCGGTCGGGCCGAGGACCAGGCAATTGAGACCCTCGCGGATCCATTGGCCGGTGGCCAGTTGGGTGACGAGGCCGCGATCCAGACCGCGCGGGGTGGTGTAGTCGAGGTCTTCCAGGCAGGCGCTGTGCTTGAGCTTGGCCTGGCGCAGACGGGTCTGCAGGCGGCGATCCTCGCGCAGGGTCAGCTCTCTGTCCACGAGCAGGCCGAGGCGCTCCTCGAAGCTCAGGGTGTGGATCTCTGGCAGGTCGAGCTGTTCGCGCAGGGCGGTGGACATGCCGGTGAGGCGCAGCTGTTGGAGCTTGTCCAGAGTGGGATGATGCAGCATGGGTGTCTGACTCCTCTGTTGTGGCGTGACGGTCAGTGGAAATAGCCCGGACCACGCAGGTGGTCGTGGGCGACGGGTAGATCCAGGCTCTGCTGTTCGGGGAGGGCTTGGCGGTCGAGGCCGCGTTGCAGCATCGATTCGATGCTTTTGTAGCGGCAGGCGTTCAGACGCAACGCCCGCGCACAGGCGGCCTCCAGGCGGTCGTTGCCGTAACGCTCGCCCAGGCGCAGGATCCCCAGACAGGAGCGGAAGCCCTGCTGGGGATGCGGACGGTTGGCCATGATGTGGCCGATGACCCCGGCGGTGGCCGGTCCGGTCTTTTCGGCCCAACGCACCAGGCGTTCCGGGGTCCACTCGGCGAACTCCCGATGGGCCTTGGGCATGTGCTCGGGGACGGTGGTGTGGCGACCCTTCAGCGGCGAGCGCACGTGGCTGGCGATGCGTTGGCGGTGGTGGAAGCATTCGACCGTGTGCTCGGTGAGGCGCACGTCCAGGGCCTGCTTCACCAGGGTGTAGGGCACCGAGTAGTAGTGCCCGTCGACCTCGACGTGATAGTCGATGTTCACCCGCACCCGCTTCCAGGTGGCGTAGACGTAAGGGGTCAGGGGGAGCGGGCGCAGTGCCGGACGATCGATCGTCTCGAAGGCCGTGCGGCGCGAACCGGGCAATTTCTTGAAGGGCCGCTGATTGAGCCGTTCCAGCAGGCCGCCGATCGCCGTGTTCAACGCGCTCAGGCTGAAGAAGCTTTGGTGGCGCAGCGCCGCCAGGATCCAGCGCTCGACGATCTGCACCCCGGTTTCCGCCTTGGCCTTGTCGCGCGGCTTGCGCACCCGCGCCGGCACGACCGCGACACCGTAGTGGTTGGCCAGCTCCAGATAGGTGGGATTGAGATCCGGCTCGTAGCGATGCGCCTTGCTCACGCCGCTGCGCAGATTGTCCGGGACCAGAATCGCTGGAGCCCCATCGAAGTAGGCGAAGGCCCGCACATGCGAGCCGATCCAGTCGGACAGGCCTTGCGACCAGGTCGCCTCGGCATAGGTGTAGTTGGAAGCCCCGAGCACCGCCACGAAGATCTGTGCGGTGCGGATCTCCCCGCTGGCCGGATCGACGACCTCCACCGTGTGCCCGGCATAGTCGACGAAGAGCTTCTCCCCGGCGCGGTGGGTCTGGCGCATCACCACGTCGAGCGACCCGCTCCAGGCCTCGTAGCGCTTGCAGAACCAGCTGTAGCCGAAGCCCTCGGGATGGGCGGCCCGGTATTCCTCCCACAACAGCATCAGCGTCACGCCCGGACGGCGCAGTTCCTGATGGACCACCGCCCAGTCCGGCACCACGCGGGTGTCGCCCGGCACCGCCGGTGGCGGCGGAAACAGCCGCCGCTCCAGCTCCCGATCGCTCAAGGCCTCGGGCAAGGGCCAACTCAGTCCCGAGACGGCAAAGCGCCGTTCGTACTCCCCGACGCTGCTGCGCGACACCTGCAGGCTCGCCGCGATCTGCCGGTGCGACAAACCGCCCTCGAACCGCAGGCGCAAATACTCACGAATCTTACGCATGGACAAACGCTCCATCTCGACCCCTCGCTTCGAAAAAGGGGTCGATCCTAGTGGATCGTGGTCCTGCGTCGCCCCCTGCCCGGGGGTGGCCGAATGGCCGTGGAATCAGTGGCCGGATCGCCGTGGAACGGGTGGCCGAATCAGCGTGGAATCAGTGGCCGAATGCCCGTGGAATGGGTGGCCGAATGGGCGTGGAATACGCAATCTGGTCTCGAACTTCATCCTGCTCGAGCAGAGGAGCGATGAGCGCTCGGCGGCGGCCTGGACACAGGCGCTCGAGGGTGGACTCGAGGGTCTGAATGTCACGGTGGTGCAAGGCACCAGTGATGAGGCCAAGGGATTGTTGGCGCATGTCGAGCGTGATCTGGACGCACACCATTCCACGGACCTGTTCCATCTGCAGCATGCGGTGAGCCAGGCGATGAGTCTGTCGCTGAAGCGCGCCGAGCAACAGGCCGAGACGGCGGAGGCCGAGGCGAAGGCGCGCTGGCAAGACGAATGCGCCGCCGAGCAGGCCTACCATCGGCGCCGCCACGGCCCCGGGCGCCCGCCGGCATTCGCTGCGCGCATCGATGAGGCGCTGAGCGCCTCCGTCCAAGCCAGCCTCGCGCGCGAGCAGGCCCACGCGCACCGCGCCGAGGCCAAAGCCCTGATCGGTGCTTTCGGCGAGGTCGATCATCCCTACGAGATCCAACAGGGACAGGCGCAAACCCCCGAGCAGTTGGAGGCGCGTCTGGGGACGCTCTTTACGCGCCTGGAGGCGATCGCCGAGGAGGCGGATCTGTCCGAGCGCCTGCGTGCACATCTGGCCAAGGCGAAGCGCTTGACCCACAGCCTCGTCGCCACGCTGGCCTTCTTCTTCATGATGGTCAACACCTGGGTACAGGCCCTGGACCTGGCACCGGCGATCGAGCAGGCGATGCTTGACGACCTGATCCCGGCGCTCTATCTGGAGCGCGTCGCCGCACGCAGCACCCGCGCCGAGCCGCGTCATCGACTCCGAGCCCTGAGTGCGCAGCGCCTCGCCCCGCTGCAGCAGCTCTCGCACCCGATCCAGTCGCTGGATCCGCAGACCCGTCACCATCTCGAGCAGGTCGCCGGGGAGTGTGCCGATCTGTTCCAGCGCAGCAGCTCGTGTGTCGAGGGGCGCAACGGCTTCCTCGCGCTCTATCAGCATGGGCATCATCGCCTCGGCCCGAGCAAGCAGCAGGTCTTGACCGCGCTGCACAACTTTGCGATCAAGCGGCCCGACGGCACCACGGCCGCCGAGCGCTTCTTCGCTCAGCCCCACCCCTCCTTGTTCGAGCAGGTGCTCGAACGCATGCCTTGGCCCGCCCGACCGGCGCGACGACGACCGCGCCAGGCGAGGCAACCGTACCTCGTCCCTGTGGCGGCCTAGCAACACTGGACCAATCGATGATCAAGGCCAGCGACCGAAAACGGTTTTTGGCACAAACTGAACTAACTAGTTACGGCCCCGCCAAGAAGCGACCGTATCCATGGCTGACCACCTCCTGCACCATCTCCTCGTAGTTCAGCACTCTCTCGTTCAGATGAGCACCTGAGAGCCTCTTCAGTGGCGACACAAGCTCGATCGCTGACTCCACACCAAGGAATTCAAGTATTCGACGCGACGATTCTGATCGGGAGTTAACAAAATCCTCATAAGTCTGATCAAGACAGCGAAGACCCTTGACGGCGGACCTCCAGCGAATCTTTTCTCGCTCCACTTTTCTCATCTCAAGGATAAGCGTTGGTATGTTGACCGTCTGAGACCTGGGTTGATATTGCTCCACTGCGTGATACGTCTTACTCGCTCGAGCGAACTGACGTGAAATACAAATATCAAGTGTGTTTTCCCGCACAAGATGAATTACACGAACACCGTAATCACGAATATAGTCAAAAACCATTGGAAACTTATACGGCCGATATCCCATTTGGCCATACATAATTTTGAATCCACGCGCCCCCGCCAACGTATCGTCATATAGGCGATCCAGATATGAGTACACCAGACGACGCCTATGAAGTAACTCGGAGATTCGAGAAAGTTTTTTCTCCGATACGAAATCCCGAAACGAGTCTCCCTGGGAGTAAGACGGCAGAAACAATTCTCCGCGACATGATATTTCGGGGTGGCTATCGAGGGCTGTTCGTAACAGTGTGGAACCACTGCGCTGAGTACTCAGAACAACAAAACTTGCATAATTCATTTAGAGAGTCTCCTAAAGTCACGGTTCCTCGGCAACGCTGGGGTTTAAATCATTAATATCCACTCGGGCGGTAATGGATCCACGCCGATGATCCCGCTCTAGTTGCTGGATTTGATCGAGCGTTGCCATTTTATTTCGATGGACGGCCGAAACGAGCTTATCCCCTGAGGCAGTCCCAGGAAACTTACTATCTTATCTTATCTTATCATAACCTTGAATATCATTATTGGTACGGAATGAAACATGCGCGGGAGATCGTTGTCCCTGGAAAGCGGCAAAACCCACCAAGAGACCTACCGTGCATGTCGGAAACATCTTACACCGCTGCCTCGATGCGTTGCTGCAATCCATTCACCGCTCACATCTGAGTACGGCCACCTTCCCTGATGTTTCTTCCCCCTTAAATCGTCATCTTTCATGAGGGAGAGCGGTGTGCCTCCCTCGGGGTGCTTGAACAACAGCACCCGTCGGGAGAGTCTCTTGTTTGCGAAGACAAAGAGACTCCATCAGTGTGCCACGCCGTCCTTGAAAG
>NZ_AFWV01000007.1 GCF_000223985.1 Thiocapsa marina 5811 | reverse complement strand
GGCCCCGTCGGGTGCGGGCTCGGGTGGACCGAGGATCACCGAGCCGGTCACGCTCATGATGGCTTCGAGCAGGGCATCGTCGCCGCCGACGAACCAACCGGCCGCGCCTTGGCGTTTGAGCGCCTGCCAGACCAGATTGCCCTGCAGATCGGCCTCGGCGCGCTGCTCGTCGGTCAGGTTGTTCGCGACCTGGTTCACCGGACTTTCCCCGGAGGTCAGGCTGCGGGTCTCGAAGACGTCGCCGAAGCCCTTCACCATCGCCACCAGCGAGGTGTTGTCCTTGTGCTGCACGTCGAAGGCGCTCGCCACGTCGTTGACCAGACCCTTGGCGAGCTGGCAGGAGTTGGCGTAGCCCTGATTGAGCGCCTGGAGCTTGCGCTGCAGCGACTCCATGACCTCGACACAGGTCGGGCACATGGCGGTCAAGGCGACCTCGAAGGCGTAGCCGGTGGCGTTCGCCGCAATCGAGCGCATCAGTTGTTGGAACTGATCCGCGGAGATGAAGCTGAAGGAGCCGGCGAACATGTCGATGCCCCCGCAGCCGGCCTCGAAGGACGGCGGCACCACATGCCAGAGCGACTCGCTCATGAGGCGGTTGCGGTTCACCACCGACCCGCCCGAGAAGGCGCCGCGGCGCTGCCCCATGTGTGCCGAAGGGTTGGTGAGATTGACCATGCTGTCGAACATGACGCTCGACTGGGTGGCGATACCGGCCGCCTCGGCGGCGGGCGTCGCCGTCGCGGCGATCAGGACAAGGGTCGGTGCGAATCGAATCTTCATCGGGGGGCCTGGAGGGTGTCGGGAAGAACGGTGGCGCGCAGTGCCTCGAGCAAGGCGCTCGGGTCCTCGGGGAGTGCGGAGAGCGTCGCGGCAGCGCTGCGCTGCTCGGCCGGACCCGCTCGGAGACGGCTCGCCTCCGCCTCGCTGACCCAGCCGGCCTGGACGGCGGCGAGGACGATGCGATCGCGCAGTTGGGCGAGCGAGAGCAGTCCCTGGGCGATCGGGGCCACCGAACCTTGGTCCGGGCGGGCGAGGAACATCGCCGGGGTGGAGATCACGCCCAGCGCCTCGGCTTGGCCGCGGTCGATGTCGAAGGCGGGAAACGTCCCGTCCGCGAGGCCCGCCCCGTCGAGAGAGACCGCCAGTACCGCGAAGCCGTAGCGCTGCGCGAGGGCCTCCAGGAGCGGTGCCTGTGCATCGCAATAGGGACAGTCCGAGCGGAAGAAGAACCAGAGTGCGGTTTCCCCGGCGAGGCGTTCGAGCAGGGCATCGCCGGCGGCGCTCGCCTGTTTGTCCGCCAGGTTCGCCCCGAAGTTGGCGGTAGGTCGGCGGGTGATCTCGTCGAGGACGGGATCGCCCTGCACCACGCGTTCGGACACCCGGGCAAAGCGCGAGGACTTGTCCATCGCGATGCGCTGCAGGTGCAGGTAGACGGCCACGTTCTCGGGGGATGGATCGTCGATGGCGCGGTCGCGGTAGGTGTCCAGGTGTTCGCGGAACCATTGGGCGGAGAGCGGCGTCGGTCCGGGGGACACCTCCGCGACGGGCGCAGACGGCGCCAGCTCGGACAGATCGGGCTCGACGGACGCAGGCGGCGACTCGGCGTTCGGCGGTGCCTCGACCGGCACCGGCACCGGCGGCTCCCGGTACCAGAACCAGCCCTCGGCATCGCGCGCATAGAAGCCGCCCGCGGGTGCCGCCGACGCCGGCCCGGCCGTCAGCGCGACCAGGAGGCCCGCGGCGAGGGCATCAGCGCGAGGTCGCATCGGAGTGCCCTGCTCGCCGAGGAGAGGCGCGTCCGCCGGCCCGCGCATAGAGGGCGCACAGCGGACAGCCGATCAGGATCGCGTCGCGCATGGCGATGTAGCGGGTCTCGCAGGACGGACACCAGGCGATCGCGGCGAGCCCGGCGCGCAGATCCCGCGCGACGATCCAGGCTTGGTTGATACCCAGAACACCTGCATGCGGGCCGTCGATCAGCGCCAGATAGAGCTCGTAGGCGCGCACCAGCCCGTGCGGGTCGATCATGCGCCCGAGGGCTCCGTCGCGACGGTGCTCGGCATAGACCACGCCGAAGAGCGAAGCGGCGGCGTGCTCGGTGCGGGTGCGGATCATCGACCCGGCACTGTCCGGCAGCGGACCGCGCGGCGGCGCCCGCCCGTGCAGCTGTCGATACCAGCCGGCGAGGACCGTGCTCTTCAGCCCGGTGGCCCAATGCACGACCCCGACCCGCGCGCCGTGCTTCAGCAAGGCCAGCGCGAGGGTCTCGGCGTCGTGTCGGGCGAGGTGTGGATCCGGCATGCGTGCAGAAGTTTGCCCGAGGGCGATCGGGCCGGGCTTCAATGGATCGGCGCTCAACCCGCACCCCCGGCGGCACGCAGCGCCAGATGCAGATTGCGCAGGGCGGGCGGCACCTGCGCCCGGGCGAGCGGTGCGTCGAGGCTCGCGCGGAAGGTCACCACGGGTGCTTCGGCCAGATCGAGCACCGCCTCCAGCGTGGCGCCGGCGAGCCACTCGGCCAGCTCCGGATTCACGCCGAACAGTGTTGAGGCCACCTGCGGCGAGACCCTGGCGGCATCCCGTGCGCCGATCCAATAGAGGCGATTGCAGCGTCGCACGGTGTCCTGCAGGTCGGGGATTCCGGGGGACGGCATCAGGGTTGGCGGCATTGCAGATACTCCGATCGGGATTCGAGAACGCGGGGGACGTAGGTGCGGGTCTCGCGATAGGGCGGGATGCGATAGCCGTGCTTGATCACGGCGCCCTCCCCCGCGTTGTAGCCGGCGGCGACCAACGCGGGGTCGCCGTCGAACATCCCGGCCAGATCGCGCAGGTAGCGCACGCCGGCGTCGATGTTCTGTTCCAGATCGCGCGGATTCGCGCCGTAGCGGGCGGCGGTCGCGGGCATCAGCTGCATCACGCCGGTCGCGCCCTTCGGGGAAACCGCCGTCTGGCGGAATGCGCTCTCGCGCCGGGCGATGGCGAGCGCGAACGCCGGATCCACGCCGTGGCGGCGCGCGGCGGCTTCCACGAGCGCGGCCACGGGTTGTTTGTCCGGGGCGATGCAGCGGGCGTGATGGTGTGCAGCGACAGTACGAATGCGCGGGCCTTGTCCCGGAGCGCCGGAAGACGCGGGCAATGACGCGGGAGGCTGTTCAGGAGACGGGGCAAGCCCGATGCCCGGTTCGCTCAGCGCCTCGGCGAGCGCGAGAATCCGCGCGCCGAGGGTCTCGGCAGCGGTGGACGACGCGGCACGATACTGACCGATCCCGCGGGCTGGATTGCTCGGATAGGCGCGCAGGCCGACGGCGATCAGCGCGGCCCCGCGCGCGAGATTGCGCGCCGGATCGAGCAGCTCGGCCGGCGTGCCGCCGAACCGAAGATGACGCACCGGCACGGCCAGGAGTCCGACCGCGAGGTCTGTCGCCTCGTCCGTCGACGCGGACTCCAAAGCCCGTTGCGCGTCCTCGCTGGTGGCGTAGTGGAACCGACGGCCGCTGACGACGAGCGTCCAAGGCCACGGCGAGGCCTGACCGTTCGCAATCCGCCCGCTGGCCGAGAGCGCGGCGGCGTAAAGCAAACGTGGCTCGATGCCATGCGCCCGTGCCGGCTCGGCCCAGACGGGCGGCAGCGATGCTTGTGCGGGGCTGTCGGGCGTGCCGGCGGGTACGCCGTCGATAACTTCGGGCGCGGCATGGACCGCGGTCGTGGCCAGCACGCCGCACAGCACCCCGGCAAACCAGACGCCTCTAATCATCGACGCGCCCCAGCCGACCAACGAGTCGATCCCGGCGCCGCAGTGCCGCCGGGTCGTCGGGCGTCGAAGGCGTTGCCGGTGCGACCTTGGCAAGCGCAACGGCACCGCCTTTGATCGCCAACAGCCCGACGGCGGCGAGGTGACGAAGCCGTGCGGCCCGCGAGCGCTTGGGCAGCTGCACCAGATCCGCGAGCAGCTCGGGCTGGGACGGGCCGATGTTGACCACGGCGCGCAGCAGGTCGCGGGAGCGCGCCTCAGCCGGCATAGCGATGAAACCCGCGCGCATTCGCAGCGATCGGATCCGCGGCCACCACGACCGTCGCACCCGGAAACAGCCCGGTAGCCGCCCGCACGTAGAGGCTTCCGCCGCCCCCGGCGATCAGCACGAGATCCACGCTCGCGCTCTCGCGGCGCAGGGATCGGCGCAGGCTCTCCAGCGCGACCGCACAGACCGGTCCGGCCGCGCGCCCGAGCAGGCTCGGCACCGACAGGCGATGTCCGGCCTGCAGCACGAGCGCACGCCCGGCGCGCAGCGCGGCCTCCAGACCGAGCGGCTGGGGTTTGCCGCCTGCCTCGGCCACGGCCCCCTGCGCGGCCCGCTCCAGCAGCACCGACATGGCCTCCAGGCTGGTGCCGCTGGCACTGCGGCGCAGCTCCCCTTTGACGACGAGCGCCCAATCGAAGGAATAGAAGCCGGCGTCCAGCACGATGACGGTGCCGGTCTCGATGCGCTCGAGGATCTCCTCGTCCGTGGCGGTATAGACCAGATCGAGGTAGGCGCCGATCGGCTGCGGAACGACCCGCACCTCGCCGACCTCGAGGCTCGCCTCGCCCAGGCCGTGCCGCCCCGTCAGGAGGCGCTTCAGCCGCTCCCGACGGCGCACGTCCCCGGCTTGGGCGACCGGCAGTCCGGTCACGACCAGGTCGATTTTGCGCTGTCCCGTCAGCTGCAGCGCGGCCAGGGCCAGCGCGTGATAGCTCGGGGTGGCCGGGTAGTCCTCGTGCAGCGGGCGCTGCCAGTCCTCGAAGCGCTCGGGCTCGATCGCCGCCGCCCAGGGCACGCCGTCCAGATCGACCACGACCGGTCGATCGGCGGCCGCGATCCCCTCCTCCGCGGCCGCGCCGATGCGCTCGCCCAGATGCTCCAGGGGAGCGGCTCCGGCCGGGCGCAGGATCAGTCGCGGCAGCGCTCCGCGAGGCCCTGCGGCGATCTTCACATTCGAATAGCCGATATCGAGTCCGACGACGTACATGGCTCCGCCCGATGGGTTCACACCGAATGCACTGGCGGTACACGGACGCGCTTCACGTCCTCGTCGCACCGATGCATTCCAATGACAAGGTTCACAAGAGATTCGCGATCAGCCGACAAAAAGGCGACAGCGAACGCTCGGCATTCTTGGCGTCGAGGCGGTGCAACGCCAGCCGTTTAAATGACCGAAAACGGTGTCTTTCCGGGCGGTGCCCGACGCATGACGCGTGCTAACCTCCAGCCACCCGACGGCAATGGAGAACGGCCGCCGTTCGCGTGGAAGCGAAACAGGAGCGACCCGAAGAACCGATACGTTTCGGAAATGAAACGGGAATGCCGATCGGTGAAAACGTGGCGAGCGCGTTTTTGAAGGGTATTGGCAAGCAGGGATCCACGAATGAAACACCCCGCGGCGTTTTCCGCCGTCCGGCGACACCCACCCCATGGACGCGCGAATACGCACCGTCCCGAGCGATCAGGGATCAACGCATGACACGAGAACCGAACGGCAATACGAACGACGAGCATGCGCATGTGCACTCTGCACGAGGAGAGTATGACGCGCCGACCGACCGAGGGGCGACGGAACGGCCTGCCCTGACCGGAAGCCTCCCGCGGCAAGGGAGAACAGCGGGCCTTGTTTCACCAAAGATAAGAGGGTGCGAACGCCAGGCCGGCGTGCCGCCTGCCCACAGGCTCAAGGCAGCCTTCCGGGCAGGCCCGCCCGGCGTTGCGGGCAGGGACGCCGAGGAGGAGGACGCCGCCGACGCGGACGCGGCACCGAACCAGGTCGAGGAGGCGCTCGACGCCTGGATCGCGCGCAACCTGGCCGCCCTGCAGGAGCGCGCCGAGCAAGGACGCAGCGCCTTCGAGCAACGCCTGGCGGAGGCCGGTCAGGGGCTGCCGCGCAGTGCCCGGGGTCGCATCGGCGTGCGGGTGCGCCCGCAGCGGGCGAATCGCGCCACCCCGGGCGCCTTCTCGATCGAGTGGGTCACCTACCGCCATGTGCACACCGCCTCGGGCGTCGTCTATCTGTCGGACTACATCCGCAAGGGCGATGGGGATCGCTACCCGAAGAGCGCCTTTCGCGGCATCGCACGGGACTGGCAGCGCCCGCTCGTGGAGGAGGCCGAGCAGGGATTCGGCGCCATCCGCGCCGCCGCGCGTCAGCTCGCCGAGGTGCGCACCCGCTTTCGGGCCGCCGCCAAACGATGCCGCGAGCTGGGTCTGGACGATGAGGCCGAGCGCTGACGGGCGATCCGCCGCAAAGCAGACCCCTCCGCGTGGTTATCGCCATGGCCGGGCGCATCCGCGACGGTGCAGGATGCCCGGATGACACTCTTCGATCTGTTTCGCTGGTCCAAGCCGGCCGCACCGATGCCCGCGCCGGGTACCGATGCGATTCCCGAATCGCCCCCCGATCCGGACGAGGACCTGCTGCGCTACCCGCCGTTCATCAAGGGACTGCCGGCCTCCGACGTGGACGCGCTGCTCGCCAAGCAAACCGAATTGATCCGGCGCCTGCAGGACGGGATGGGCATGACCGATGCGGATTACCGCGAGCTTGTCCTGCCGGTCGTGCGCCGCCTCGCCGCCTTCGTGCATCTGCTGCCCGCCTCCGAGGCCCATCATCACCGCGGCTCGGGCGGGCTGCTGCGCCATTCCCTGGAAGTGGGCTTCCTCGCCGCGCAGGCGTCGATGCGCCACGTCTTCGCGCTGGATCGCGAGCCCAAGGACCGCTATCACCTGGAGCCGCGCTGGCGGGTCGCGAGCGGTCTGGCCGGGCTGCTGCACGATATCGGCAAGCCGGTCGCCGACCTCACGGTGTCGGATCGCGACGGCACCCTCACCTGGTGTCCGCATGAAGAGCCGCTGCTTGACTGGGCCCGCCGGCACGCCCTGCAGCGCTATTACCTGCGCTGGCGCGAGACGGGCCGCCACAATGCCCATCTGCAGATGGGCACCTTGGTGGTGCACGCCATCCTCACACCCGAGATCAAGACCTGGCTGAGTCGCGATCCGGCGATCCTCGCCAACCTGATCGCGGTGGTGGGCGGACAGGAGGAGACCTCGGTCCTCGGCACGGTGGTCGGCAATGCCGACCGCGCGAGCGTGGCGCGCGATCTGCGCGAGAACCGCATCGATCCCGACGCCTTCGCGCTCGGCGTGCCGGTGGACCGCTACCTGATCGACGCGATGCGCCGTCTGGTGCGCGACGGCACCTGGACGGTCAACACGCCCGGCGCGCGGCTGTGGATGCTCGCCGACGGGCTCCATGTGGTCTGGCCGCAAGGCGGCGAAGACATCGCCGGTCTCTTGGCGCGCGACAAGATCCCCGGCATCCCCAAGGCCCCCGAGACCATCGCCGACATCCTGGTCGAGCGCGGTCACGTGACGACCTATCGCGAGGAGGAGCGCGACCGCTTCTACCGCCGCATCGCCCCGGCGCCGCTCGTGAAGGACGGCAAGCCGGTGCAGCTGACCATGTTGCTGCTCGCCTCGCCCGAGCTGGTCTTCGCCGGGCATCCACCGGCACCGGTGGCGCGTTGGCAGGAGGGTGCGAGCTGCGCGCCCGTCCGGATTGAGGACCCGGCCGAGCTCATCATGAGCGACGCCGATGCCGTCGATGCTCCCGACACCGACGGGGCTCGCGCCGCGCCGTTCGACCTGATCACCGCGACGGAGCAGATGGCCGGTCCGGACGCTGCTGTGGCGGCGACGGCGTCATCGCCCCGACCGTGCGCCGATTCCGAGCCCGTACCGAATGCTGCGGCCGAGGCTCGACCGCAGCCGAGGGCGCCGGACGACCCCGCCGCCTCGGCCCGCAGCTGGCTCGCAAGCCGCGGCACCGGCGGCCTCGCATTGATCACGCTGCTGCGGTCCATCGCGGACGGCGAACGTCCCGCCGAGATCCTCGTCCGACGGGATCGGCATCTGCTGATCCCCTACCCCGAGGGGTTGACGGCACTCGCGGTGCCCGGCATCGGGATGGAACCCGCCGAGGTCCTGCACGCCTTGTGGGACGACGGTCTGCTCGCGATCGATCCGCGCCGCCCCTTGCTGCGCGTGCGCGAGATCGACGGACGGATGCGGGCGATGCTTACGGTCGAGGCCAGCGCCGCAGTCGCGACCCTTCTGAAATCCGTGCCCGAACAGGTCGCGGAGGAGGTCCTCGCAGTCGAGCCTGTCGCGGACGGTCCGGTCGACTCCGAAGCCGCCGTCGACCCCTCGCGGCATACGGACACCATCGAAGCGCCGAAAGCACAATCCGCCCCGACCGCCCTTGCACACGCCCCGCCCAAACCGCCGCCACGCAGGAGCGCCGCGCGCGCCTTCGCCGAGGAACTGACGGCCCAGTGCCGCACCGGGCGCGTGCCGACGACGGCGCTCCCGAACGGTCTGCTGATCGACCACGCCACCCTCGCGGCACTGGCCGCCGAGCACCGCATCCCGCCCTCGAAGCTGCTCCGGCGCCTCAAGCATCAACCGGACTTCATCCCCGACACGCGCGGAATCATCCTGGCGGGGCGTGCGTGAGGACCTATGCCAATCCCTGGCGCCCGCTCTTCGAGCTGCCGGCGCTGCTGCTGTGGACCGGCATCGCGGCCGTCTCCTGGGCCACCGCGGAGCTGTGGGATCTGCACGCGGCCTCGTTCCGGTGGCTCGCGGTCGGCAGTCTCGTGATGGCGCTGACCTGGCTCCCCGGCACGGTGCGCGGCATCAACCGGCGCGACTGGCTGCGCGGGCGTCCGCAGCAGTTCATCGACCCGCAGGTGTTTGCCGCACGCGTGTCCTCCTGGCCGGGGTTGCTGTGGATGGGCCGCGGGTTCGATTGGGAGGCCCGGCATGCCCAGGAGGCGCTCGATCTGATCCGGCTCGGACCCGAACGGTTCGCCCCGCGCGATCCCGCCCGTCTGGGTGCGACCTGGATCCACGGTCTCGGCGGTGCCGATGCGGAAGTGACCGTTCCGCTCGCCCATACCGAAGGGCATGTGCTGATCGTCGGCACCACCGGGTGCGGCAAGACCCGCCTGTTCGATCTCCTGGTCACCCAAGCGGTGCTGCGCGGGGATGCGGTCGTAATCCTCGATCCCAAGGGCGACCGCGGTCTGCGGGCCGCCGCCGAGCGCGCCTGCGCACTGGCCGGCACGCCGCAGCGCTTCGTCTCCTTTCATCCGGCCTTTCCGGCCGAATCGGTCCGTCTCGATCCGCTGCGTCACTTCCAGCGGGCCACCGAGCTGGCCAGCCGGGTGGCCGCCCTGATCCCCTCGGAGACGGGCAACGATCCCTTCAAGGCGTTCGGGCAGATGGCGCTCAGCCATGCCGTGCACGGGATGCTGGCCGTGGAGGAGCGCCCGACCCTGGTGACGCTGCGCCGCTATCTGGAAGGCGGTGCGGACGCCCTGGTCGAGCGGGTCCTGCACCGCTACTTCGATACCCATCTGCCGCACTGGCAGGAGCATGCCGGTCCCTACCTCAACAAGGCGCGCGATGCCAATCGGCGCGCGCGGGGTCTGCTCGCCTTCTACCGCGAACGCGTGCGCGGGGAGCATCCATCCACCGTCATCGACGGACTCGGGGGCCTGCTCGAGCACGAGGCCGTGCATTTCGGCAAGATGGTCGCGAGCCTCATGCCGGTGATCGTGATGCTCACCTCCGGACACCTGGAAGGCCTGCTCTCCCCCGACGAGACGGACGCGAACGATCCGCGTCGGGCGGCCTCGATCGGGGAGATCATCGCCCGGCGCGAGGTCCTCTACGTGGGCCTGGACAGTCTCTCCGACCCCATCGTGGGCAGTGCGATCGGCTCGATGCTGACCGCCGATCTGGCCGCCGTGGCGGGCTCGATCTACAACCACGAGGCCCACCCGCGCCCGACCGACATCTTCATCGACGAGGCCGCCGAGACGGTCTCCGATCCGCTGATCCAGCTCCTGAACAAGGGACGCGGGGCGGGGCTGCGTCTGACCATCGCGACCCAGACGTTCGCGGACTTTGCCGCGCGCATGGGCAGCGAGGAGAAGGCCCGCCAGGTGCTGGGCAACCTCAACGGGCTGATCGCCATGCGCGTGATCGATGCGAAGACCCAAGAGTACATCGCCGAGAGTCTCCCGGCGGTACGGCTGTGCACGGTGGTGAAGAGCCAAGGCTCCACGACCGCGAGCGATCGACCGTTGCTCTACACCGGCAATGCCGGGGAGCGACTCGACGAGGCCGAGGCGCCTTTGTTTCCGGCGGCGCTGCTCGGGGAGCTGCCCAACTTCGAGTACCTGGCCCGCTGGCCCGGCGGGCGCGTCTCCAAAGGCCGCTTGCCGATCCTCGGAGAGCCCCTGCCGCCACCGACCGAGCGGTGACGACGCCGATGCCACCCCATCGCGATCCGACCGGTCGACTTGCGCTGTCGGCCCTGTCGCGGGCCGACGCCCGGACGCTGCGCACCCTGGAGCTGGAGTGGCCGGATGCCGTCGGCTTGATGGCGCGGGTCGCCCTGCTCGCCTGCCCGTCCGCGCCGTCCGCGGACAACCCTGCCGAACCCGCGCTGGCGATGGTGCGCGCGGGCATCGCCGCCTACCGTCGCGCCCGCAGCGAGGGCGAGGACGATCTGGCGCGCTTCGCCGCGTTCGTCGACGCCATCACCCTCGCCCTGCCGCGCCGACACCAGTATTGCGTGGCGCGGGCGCTGACCGAGCCACAGCGCCGGGTGCTCGCCCGGCGCCTGCCCCCGAGACAGACCTCCCGTGTGGGATAGCGCGAACACCAAGGAGGGTCGCGGCGTGTGGCTGTGGGCGCTCGCCTCCACCCTGCTGCTCTTCGTGCTCGAGCTCGTCCTGTTCGCCTCCTTCATCCCGACCGACTGGGCACGGGACGTCGAGCAGACCGAGCAGCGTCGGCTCGTGGAGACCCTTGGGGCCGACGCGGCGCAGGCGATTGTGGCCCGCGGCGCGCGGTGGTACGACACGCTCTTCGTGGAAACCGGCATCGCCCCCTGGACCTATCGACTGGTCGCGACCGGACCGGGCGTGGAGTCAGGCTACGGCCTGGAGCCGATCGGCGCGAGTCCTGCCTGGGCCTGGTTGCGCGGACGCCTGGACGTGATCTGGGGCGCGTTCGCGCAGGCCCTGCGCCGGATCGCGCTGCTGCTGGCGTGGTGGCCCTTCATGGCGATCGTGCTGGTCGCGGCGATCGGCGACGGCTGGCTACGCCGGCGCATCCGGCAATACGGGTTCGTCTATGCCAGCCCGCTGGCGCATCACACGGCGCTGCGGATCCTGCTCGCGCTTTGGCTGATCGTCGGGCTGCTGCTGTTCGCGCCGATCGCGATGCCGGTTCTTGCGGTTCCGGTGCTCGGCGTCGTCTCGGCGCTGTGCGTGGCGTTCGTGGTGACCCATACGCAGAAGCAGCTCTGAAACGCGTCGGTCCTCCAAACCGCTGCGGGTGTCACGGCCGGTCAAGGCACTCGGTCCGTGGGCCCATTCCTATTCGGGACCCATCCGAGGCTCAGATCGCGATGGTCACTTTTCCTGTCCCGAGAGCCGCTTTGCAATCTCGCTGATCGGGATAAAGAGACGGTTGGATTGGCTTGTAAAGCGATGAAATCCCAGGCGGGCATAGAACGCGGCCGCGTGTTCGTCCTTTGCGTCCACGACAAGCGCATAGATCGCCGGTTCTGCCCGCAATGCACGGGCAACGGCATCAACGACAAGGAGTGCACCCAAGCCCCGACGTTGATAACGACGCTCGACGGCCAAGCGCCCGATCAGTCCGGCAGGAAGTGATGGGTAACGCGGCAAACGCTTGGTCAGGCTCTCGGGCAAGTCGGTCAGCGGGATGCCCGCCGCCGCAAAGGTGTAGTAACCGGCAACCTGGTTTTCGGCGTCCAACAACACAAAGCAGTTGCTCACGCGACGCCGGACGTCCTGCGTGACGCGTTCTCTGAAATACCGATCCAGTGCGTCGACGCCGCTGCAAAAAGCCCCGCGATCCTGCGCTCCGAGAAGCTCGATATGAAATCCGTCTCCGACCACGAGCGTTACGCGTTCAGGCGAAGGTAACGCGCGACGGCGCGCTCCATCGATGGCGTGAGCGGTTCCGGGTTCAGCAACGCCTCCGCGAACCGATGCTGATCCTCGACCGACAGTCGGATGATGCAGGCCTCCTCGATGGCGCGATGGGCCGCGTCCCGAGCGGCGTCGACGACAAAGTCGCTGACACTGCGTCCCTGGAGTTCGGCGGCGCGTTTGACGACGGCCAGTACCTCGGGCGATACCCGGGCCTCGAAGCGGGCGGTGCGGATGGTTTCTCTCGGCATCATGGTGTCCTCGGTTTCTTCAATGATTGTACGTGACTCATCCGTACATTGTAAGCCGCTCGGTTCACCACACCGCGTCGCCGTGACGGCGGACACGACGCGTTCCACCTGCGGCAAAGCGTATGCTTTCGGAGGGTTATCGCCGTCGCCGGTCGGTTCGGCGTGACGCACCATGCGCTCACGCCAAAACCGCGCAACAGGCACCCGATGGAGACCCTCGACTTTCCCCACCACATCGACGAACCGCCCACCCTGCTTTTGTGGCGCATGGACGATCTGATGCCGTTGGTGCTGGCGCTCGTTGCCGGCATCCTCGCCGGACAGCTCACCATCGCCCTGCTGCTCGGCGCCCTGCTCTCGCACGGTTACCGGCGGTTCCGCGACCGCCAGGCCGACGGCTACGCCCTGCATCTGATCTACTGGTTCGGCCTCATGCCGCTCGGGGCGCGCTCCACGCCCAACCCCTTCGCGCGGCACTACGTGCCATGACCCTCGGCGACTTTCTCTCCACCTGGCGCGGCACGACACTCGAGAATCGTGTCTGGCGCATCACGGTGCTGGTCCTGGTCGCCTCCAACCTGATCCTGGTCGGACTCGTCGGTCAGGTCGAGCGCACCGTGGTCTTGGTCCCGCCGGTCTTGGAAGGCGAGGTCACGATTGCGCGCGAGTACGCGAGCCAGGAGGTCGAGGAGTCCTGGGGCGTCTACGTCGCCCAGCTGCTCGGCAATGTCGGCCCGACCACGGTCGACGGGCTCGTGCGCGTCTTGGATCCGCTGCTTGCCGGCGGGCTGCATCGCGAGGTCATGGCCTCGATCGCCGATCAGACCGAAGCGATCAAGCGCGAGAACATCGCCATGCACTTCGCCCCGCAAACGGTCGCCTACGACACCGCCACCCGCACCGTTTTCGTCACCGGACAGCACAAAACCGAAGGCCCGGCGGCCGCCCCCGTGCTCAACCGACGCACCTACGAGCTGCGGGTCGAGTTCCGCAACTACCGCCCGCTGATCACCCACCTGGAGGTGTATCGCGGCGATCCGCGCACCATGCGCGATACCGACCCCGAGGACGCGAAACCATGATCACCCGACGCCTCTCCATTCTTGCCGCCGTCCTGGCCGCGTCGAGTGCCCAGGCCGACCCGACCTTCGAGATTCCCCCGGTCCCCTGCACGCTGCTCGACGCAGGGTGCACGCCGAGCGCCGTCTCCTCGGTCCTGCAGACGTCCCACTCCGAACCCGAGGGCCTGATCCGCACCGTCATGGGCGGCGGAGCGACTCCGGTGCGGCGCACCGCAGGGAGCCTGCCGGTGACCCTGGAGCTGGGTCCGCGCAACCTCGCCGTCACGCCGGGCACCACGGTGCTGATCGAGATCGCGATCGGACACCTCAACCGGATCGTCACGCCCTTTGCTGACCCGGTCGTGCATACCGTCTCGAATGCCTCCACCCAGGTCGACGGCAGTGTGGTCTATGTCGCCACCGATACCGAAGAGCCGGTGTCCCTGTACATCGGCGACGGCCAAGGCAGCACGTTGGCCTTGGCACTGACCTTGGCCCCGCGGTATGTCCCGCCGCGCGAGGTTCGCCTCACGGTGCCGGGATATCAGGGTAAGCGTGCCGGGAACGCGCTTGCGACCGCGCCGCGCGCCGCGGTCGACCCGGTCGCCGTCATGCCGATGCTCGCCAACGCCTCGGACCGGGACAGCGACGGGCCGGCCTACGTGTCGGACCTGGTCGAGCAGTTGCGCGCGCTGGCGCAAGGTCGGATGCCGGCGGGCTTTCGGGTCGCGACGGGTTCGGGTGATGCAAAGCTACGCTGCGCCGACGGGCTGAAGGTACGTCAAAGCGAACGCGCGCAGGGACCGGCCTCCGACCTGGTGAAGGCCAGGGTCGCCAACACCGCCGCGCACGCCATCACGCTCGAGCACGACACCTGCCGCCCGGACACCGCCACCGTCGCCGCGATGGGCGCCTGGCCGCGCCGGGTGCTCGCGCCCGGCGAGGAGACCGAGGTCTTTTTCGTCCTCGCCCGCGACGCGCGCCCGAACCGCGCGACCGGGCAGCCGCAATGATGCTGCATCGACACTGGGAGAACCTCTCGCCCAACGCCAAGCGGGTCGCCGCCCTCGGCGGCGGCGTCTTCGTGGTCTCGGTCCTGACCGCGGGGAGCTTTCTGTTCGCCCCGGCGCAGACCATGGGCCTGCAATCCCCCTCGCCGCGCGACACCTTGGTGCGCAACATCCTCACGGATGCGGATCCGCGACAACTCGGGATCGAGGCCCTGGTCAATCGCCTGGAGCGCATGGAAAAGCGCATGAGCGAGGTGCAGCGCAACCTCGAGCGCAGCGCAACCGCGGCACCGAACACCGCCGCGCTCGGGCCTTCGCAAACCGAGCAGGATCTGGGCAACGCGCGCGAGCTCGAGGCGCTGCGCGGGGAGATCGATCAACTGCGCGAGGCCCTCGCCGCCCAGGCACGGCAGTCGGCGAGCCCGCCGGGACTGCTGGAACCGGAACCACAGAGCGATGCGGATCCGGCAGCGCCGACCGCTACCGCCGCGCAGCCGCACCGATCGGCGCCGATGGAGGCGCTGTTCGGCCCGCCGACGGCACCGCCGGCCGTGCCTGGCACGGCACCCTCCTCCGCCGTCCCCGTCCAAACACCGGGGCGCACCCTGCAGATCCGCACCGTCGCCGCGCCGGCCGCGACGGCGCCGCCCGCCGCCACGCCCCCCGGCACCGCCGAGCCGGGATCCGTCTATATCCCCGCCGGCGCCATCCTCAAGGGCGTCCTGCTCAACGGCATCGACATGCCGACCGGGCAGAACGCCCGCAAGGATCCCGTGCCGGCCCTGATCCGGGTCAAACACCAGGCGATCCTGCCCAACCGGGTCCGTGCGGATCTGCGCGAGTGCTTCCTGCTGGTCGGCGGCTTCGGCGATCTGGCCTCCGAGCGGGCCTATCTGCGCGGGGAGACCTTCAGCTGCATCCGCAACGACGGCGGCGTGATCGAGATCCCCATCGACGGCTACGCGGTGGGCGAAGACGGCAAGGTCGGGGTGCGCGGGCGGGTGGTCTCCAAACAAGGTGTCCTGCTCGCCAAGGCACTGCAGGCGGGGTTTCTGCAGTCCTTCTCGCAGATCTTCAACCGCATGCCGACGATCCCGGTCAACACCGGCTCGGGCACGGACCTGCAGTTCCAGTCCATGCTCACGCCCCAAGCCCTGAGTGCCGCCTCGGCACAAGGCGTCGGCGGCGCGATGGATCGTCTGGCGAACTACTATCTGGACATGGCCGAGCAGCTGCTGCCGGTGATCGAGGTCGATGCCGGACGCGGGGCGGAGTTCATTCTCAACCGCGGGGTGTCGATGAAGCTGGCCGATGTGGTGGAGTAACATGGCCGGGCGATCGACGGCGATCGCGCTCCCGATCCCGCCGACCTAGGGTCCATCCCCGCATGTCCCGCCTCGTCATGCATGTCGATCTCGACGCCTTCTATGCGGCGGTGGAGCAGCGCGACCGCCCGGAGTGGCGGGGGCGCCCATTGGTCGTCGGCGCCGAGCCGGGTCGGCGCGGCGTGGTCGCCACCTGCTCCTACGAGGCGCGGCGCTTCGGCGTGCACTCGGCCATGCCGATCGCCGAGGCGGTGCGCCGTCTGCCGGCGGAGACGGTCTACGTGCGACCGGATATGGCGCGCTATGCCGAGGTGTCGCGGGACATCATGCGGGTGCTTGGCACCCTCTCCCCGCTGGTCGAGCCAGTCTCGATCGACGAGGCATACCTGGATGTCTCCGGGTTGGAGCGGCTGATCGGTCCGCCCGAGGTCGTCGCACGGCACGCCAAGGCGGCCATTCACGCGGCGGTCGGGCTGACCGCCTCGGTGGGCATCGGTCCGAACCGCCTGATCGCCAAGCTCGCCTCGGACGCCCGCAAGCCGGACGGGCTCCTGGTGGTGCACCCCGAGGAGGTCCGCGCCTTCCTGGATCCGCTGCCGCTCGCCGCGCTGCGCGGCGTCGGCGCCGTGACGGCCCGACGCCTCGAGCAGGCCGGCTTGCGAACGGTCGGCGACGTGCGTTGCCGACCACTGGAGGATCTGCGCCGACGCTTGGGCGCACGCACCGGCACGCAGGTCCATCTACAGTCGAACGGGATCGCCGACGACCGGGTCCATCCGGCCACCGAACGGCAGTCGATCTCCAAGGAGACGACCTTCGCCGAGGACGTCGTGGACACCGACGTGCTGCGCGACACCCTGCGTTGGGCGGCGCAGGAGGTCGGCTACCTGGCCCGACACGCCGCGCGCAAGGGCGCGGTGGTTACCCTGAAGATCCGCCTCCACCCCTTCGAGACCCATACCCGCTCCCGGACCCTGGCGGCACCGACCGCGGAGGATCGCGTCATCTTCGATACGGCCTGGGACCTGTACCGGGCCGACACGCATGCCGGTCGGGCGGTGCGGCTGATCGGTCTGGGTCTCTCCGGCTGGGCGCAGACGCCCGTGCAGCCGGATCTGTTCGCGGACAAGGATACCCGCGAGGGCAATCACCCGGATGATCGCCTCGACGCGACGCTCGATGCGATCCGGCTCAAGTTCGGCAGGCACTGCATTCAGCGTGGGCTCGCTCGGCGGCCGTAGCGATGCATCGACCCTGTCGTTGACAAGAGGCTTCTCCCGGGCGGTTCGACGCGGATGCCGACCGCTTGTAAAGGCGCTGCTCGCCAACACACTCGCCACTGATACCCGAGGCAGCGGAGACGTGACGGATCGGACACGGGAGGACAGGCCGGCATGAGCACAGCGACGTACACACTGGTCGAGCGCAAGGGCCATTGGCTCACCGGTTGTCTGCGGGCCTTTCGCGAGGATCGTCTGGGCTTTCTCGTCGAAAGCGCGCGGATCGCGCCCATCGTCGGATTCCGGCTCGGCCACAGACGCGTCTATCTCGTCTCGCATCCGGATCTCATCCGCGACCTTCTGGTGACCAAGCATCGGCATCTGGCGCGGGATCCACTCGTGCGCAGAATCCTCGAGAAGACCTTGGGGGTCGGTCTTCTGACCAGCGAAGGCGAGGCGTGGAAACGCCATCGCCGCATGATCGCCCCTGCCCTGCACCGGCAGCAGGTGCGCGGCTATGCCGACAGCATGGCGCGCCACGCGCTCGCCCTGAACGAGCGCTGGCACGACGGACAGGAGGCGGATGTGGAACAGGAGATGGACGGGCTGACGCTGTCGATCGTCACCGAGGCACTCTTCAGGGTCGACAGCACCGCCCGGACCGCGACGGTGGCCGCCACGGTTCCGGCCTTGCAGGCGATCGCCACGCGCCAGTTCGATCGCCTGCTGCAGATCCCGGATTGGCTCCCGACCCCGGAGCATCGCCGACAGCGGGCACTCTCCGACACGCTCGGCCGCATCGTCTCGGAGGCGATCCACCGGCGTCGCGCGAGCGGTGCGGATGGCGACGACCTCCTGACCCTGATGGTGAACATGACCGACCCCGACACCGGCGCGCGCCTCTCCGACGAGGAGATCCGCGCGGAGGTGCTCACCCTCTATCTTGCCGGTGACGACACCACGGCCCTGACGCTCACCTATGTGTGGTATCACCTGGCGCGCCAGCCGGAGATCACGGCGCGTTTCCACGCGGAGATCGATGCGGTCTTGGGCGGTCGACCGCCCGGATTCGATGATCTGGAGCGTCTGCCGTATACCCGGATGGTCTTCAAGGAGGCATTGCGGCTCTTCCCGGCCGCCTATCTCTTGATGCGAGCCACCGCCGAGCCACTCGACATCGGCGGGCACCACATTCCGGCGAAGAGCGTCCTGATGACGAGCCCCTACGCCATGCATCGTCACCCCGAGCTCTGGGAGGATCCGGAACGCTTCGATCCCGAGCGCTTTGCCGAGAACGCCGATCTCGGCTGGCAAAAGTTCAAGTATTTCCCCTTCGGAGGCGGCCCGCACATCTGTATCGGCAACCAGTTTGCACTGGTCGAAGGCCCGCTGATTCTGGCGACCATCGGGCAGCGCTACCGGTTCGAGCTCCTCCACCCGAACCAGCAACTGGAATTGGAGCCGCAGATCACGCTCGGTCCCAAAGGCGGCATGCCGCTGCGCCTGCGGCGGCGCACGCCGGCTCGCGAGGCGGCCTGATATGCGCCACTCTTCGTCGCGCGCAACCCGGATGCTGAGCCTGTAGCCCTCTAGGTCAGTGCTATCTCCGACGCCTGAGCCCGATCGCGCTAGAGCCGCTTGCACGGCGTCTCGTCGAGCGCTGCGCGCAGAATCTCCCGCTCCAGCGCCGCGGAAGGATGCCAGAATCCCCCGCGCGCGACGAAGCGGCTGCCGGCGTCAACCACGGCTTTCTCCTCTTCCACCATTCGAGGTATTACGGGATCGATGGCCAGTTCCGCCAACGCCGCGTTCCGGCGTATGAACATGGCGCGGTCCAACCGCCCTTCGGCATCGAACCCGAGCATTTCGTAGACGAGCCGGACGACGGCGTAGGGTGCCCGATCACGCACCTCCACAATCACCTCGGCCATCCGCACGCGCTGGCCGGCGAAGCGCTCCAGCCGGTGGCTCTCGGGGTCATCGACCATGCGGGAGAACGTCGCGCTGGCAAGTCGGTACAGGCTGTCGTCCGGTCCGAGGATGAAGATGCGGGTCGAGTAACTCACGCTGACCGTCCTTTCAGGCCCAGGGGTCCGTCCGTAGTGTACCGCACCGGTCACCAAGGCATCCGTGCGCCGTCGCATGGGTAGACCCTACAGGCGTGTCACCACCCTCGGAGCACTCGATGCTGGTCCGGCTGGAACAGCGAGGGTCGTCCCACCCATGGCCAGGCAAGGGGCATCGTGCTGGCGATTGATCCGGATCAGCTGCCACCGCTGGAGCCCCCGTTTAACTGACGCCTTTTAGCGTTTGTGGCGATACGACCTCGACGGGTTGTCGCTTGGGATCTCGCGCAGCCGCCAGTTCGGCCCGCGACACCCCACGTTCGCATTGGGACGCCAAGCAGATGCTCCGCCGCCTCTCGCCGACCGGCAGCAGTTGTTAAGGGTTATCAGATGCCTGCCGCCGCAGGAAGACGGTGGAGGCCGGCACGGCATTGAAGGCGGGCTGAGGGTTACGACTCGGAGCGCGAGCGGCGGTAGGCGTCTGATAAGCCTCGAGGGAGGAAACCGCGGGAGGTTGGCTCCGGGCTATGGGGATTTGAGGGGCGCGACCTCGGCGTGAGCGGTCCGGAAGGTCGGTCGGGTCTGCTCGGTTGGGCTGGTCGAGCCTCCCGGGCGCGGGTCATGACGCGCGCGTTGGCCATCGGCAGGTGGGCTGTCACCTTCGCTGTGCGGCGGATCGTGAGTTGAGGCATAACCCGTCCGTGACCGGTGTCGAGCCGGCGCATCGGGCGCGGATGCGGCGCCGCCGTCTTGGGGTCGTGGACGGGGCTCATGGCGACGCACTGCGCGGTGACGGGACGGCACGTGGGACTTGGCCTGTTGTTAAGGGTTATCAGATGCCTGCCGCCGCAGGAAGACGGTGGAGGCCGGCACGGCATTGAAGGCGGGCTGAGGGTTACGACTCGGAGCGCGAGCGGCGGTAGGCGTCTGATAAGCCTCGAGGGAGGAAACCGCGGGAGGTTGGCTCCGGGCTATGGGGATTTGAGGGGCGCGACCTCGGCGTGAGCGGTCCGGAAGGTCGGTCGGGTCTGCTCGGTTGGGCTGGTCGAGCCTCCCGGGCGCGGGTCATGACGCGCGCGTTGGCCATCGGCAGGTGGGCTGTCACCTTCGCTGTGCGGCGGATCGTGAGTTGAGGCATAACCCGTCCGTGACCGGTGTCGAGCCGGCGCATCGGGCGCGGATGCGGCGCCGCCGTCTTGGGGTCGTGGACGGGGCTCATGGCGACGCACTGCGCGGTGACGGGACGGCACGTGGGACTTGGCCTCGCGTGAAGGTCTCGATGAGGCGCAGCGGGGCGCCGCAGCACGGACAGCGCCGGGCCGGGGTGGCGCTTGGATCGGACGCCCCGGCCGGTTCGGTCGCGACCGGGACGGCGAGGACCGGGTTGGTCGGCGTGATCAGCAGCGCGCGGGCGTGCTCCAAGTTCCGCACCCGTGCGGCATTGGCCAGCAGCCCGTAATGGCGAATGCGGTGGAAGCCCGACGGCAGGACATGCAGCAGGAAACGGCGCATGAACTCCTCGGGCGCAAGCGTCATGCGCTTGCGGCGGTGGCGCCCGCTGGCACGGTAGTCCTTCCAGGTGAAGGTGATGCCTTGGTCATCATCGGCAATCAGGCGACTGTTGGCGATCGCCACGCGGTGGGTATAGCGCGACAGATAGCCGAGCACCGCTTCGGGTCCGGCGAACGGTGCTTTGGCATAGACCACCCACTCCTGCCGGCGCAGCGGGGTCAGCCAGGCGGTGAAGGCCTCGGGCGCGGCGAGGTGCGCCTGCTCGCCGAAGAACGCCAAGTCTCCGGCCTGATGGGCGGCACTGAGTTGTTCGAGGAGGCGCCGACGAAACAACCGCGAGAGCACGCGCACGGGCAGAAAGAATCCGGGTCGACAGGCCACCCAGCGTTCGCCGTCGGGCGAGAGGCCGCCCCCGGTGACGATACAGTGCACGTGCGGGTGATGCGTCATCGCCGAGCCCCAGGTGTGCAGCACGGCGGTGAGGCCGACGCGGGCACCGAGGTGCTTGGGATCCGCGGCGATGGTCAGCAACGTCTCGGCGGCGGCGGCCATGAGCAGGCCATAAACGACGCGCTTGTTCTGATAGGCGATGTCGGCGATCGGCGCCGGCAGGGTGAAGACCACATGGTAGTACTCCACCGGCAACAGATCGGCCTCGCGCTCGGCCAGCCACTGCTGCGCCGCCGCGCCCTGACACTTCGGGCAGTGACGGTTGCGGCAGGAGTTGTAGGCGATTTGGATGTGACCGCAGGCCTCGCACTGCTCCACATGACCGCCGAGCAGCGGCGTGCGGCAGTGCTCGATGGCCGACATCACCTTGAGCTGGCCGAGACTCAGATGTCCGGCCTGCGCCGCGCGCCATGCCGGCCCATGGTCGCGGAAGATGTCCGCGACCTCCAGCGTCTGCCGCGGCATGCGCGGGTCAGGCGCACGCCGGGTGGCCCCCGCCCAAACGCTCCAGCGGACCGGTAACCTCGCGCAAGGTGCGGGTCGCCACCTGGCTGTAGAGCGCGGTGTTCTCGAGTTTCTGATGTCCGACCAGAACCTGGATCACGCGGATGTCGACCTTCTGCTCGAGCAGGTGGGTTGCGAAGCTGTGCCTCAGCGTGTGCAGCGAGACTCGTTTGGTGATCCCCGCCTCGTCCGCCGCGGTATGACAGGCCCGATTGAGCTGACGGGTCGACATCGGATCCACCGGATTCTGCCCCGGGAACAGCCATCCGCCCGGTAGCATCCTGCCCTGAGCATGTCCTTCGCGCCACCACGCCCGCAACACCTCCAGCAAGGTCGGGGAGAGCATCGCATAGCGATCCCGGTGCCCCTTGCCTTGCTCCACCCGGATGCTCATGCGCTCGCTGTCGATGTCGCCGACCTTCAGCGACACCACCTCCGAGGCACGCAGCCCTGCGCCATAGGCGACCGAGAGGGCCGCACGGTACCTCAGCCCCGGCGCCGCATCGAGAAACCGGGTGACCTCCTCGACGCTGAGAATCACCGGCAGCGTGCGCGGCTGGTGGACATGCGCCACCTTCGCCATCACCGCGACGCGATCGAGCGTGATGTCGAAGAAGAACCGCAGACCCGTCAAGGCGGCGTTGATCGACACCGCCGACACCCCGCGGTCGGCCAGGTGCAGCTGGTAGCGACGTACATCCTCCGCCGTGGCATTCGCCGGGGAGCGCTCCAGAAAGACGTTGAAGTCACGCACGGCGCGCAGATACCCGACCTGCGTCTTCTCGCCGAGCTTGCGCATCCGCATGTCTTCGAGCATGCGCTGACGCAACGGGCTGATGGGATTGGCTGTAGCGGACATGGCAGTGCTCCTGTCTGGACGGTCGAGGTGCAGTCCACCTCAAACATCTAGACCGCAAGCCGCGGGTCCACTTCCTCTTCACCTCCGAGATTCGATCCCCGCTCCCCTACCGCGCGAGCGGTTTAGTCCTGTGGCGAGGAGCCGTCTCCCATCAACCGGAAGCGAGTGACTCTTCGATCCTGATACCGGTCACCCGCCTTCCGGCGACCGACCGACCCACAACGGACGCCGGTACTGCAAACAATGACCGCGGCAATGCAACCCATAGCGGACGTTGACAAAGTCAGCTGCAGCATCTCTGCTCCCCCCTGTCACACACGCGCCCCTCGCGCATATAAGGACCGTCCCAAGCCGGTGTCGAACGGGAACTTCCTCGGCGAGCCCGAGCCCGACTTCGAGATTGATCAGCGCATCGTCTGGTAGCAGCCGTCTCCCCTAGGAGAGAGTGCGGTCTTCCTCATTTCCCGCCTGCTCGCTGCGCTGCAGGATCTCGTCCTATCGATCGACAACTCGTCCTCTTGCACACTGACCAGTCCTGTCAGCCCCTGCTTGGATCGATCGCACCCGCCCCGGCTAGCCTCACTTTTCCAGCATGATGTAGCAAACGCACATCGCTCCGCAATGCACCGCTTTTAGGGCGGCTCTGCACACGCAGGGGCGCTTAGATATCGCTTGGAGTTCCTATCCGTCGCGCCGCGCAAAGACCTGCCCGGCTACTGAGTACAGTTCCAGGCCCACGTCAGCGAACGGTGCGCCGCGACGACGCGTTGCTCGGCGCAGATGGCTCAGCCTTGACCGACGCGGCAACCCTGTCTACGCTCGACCGTCAGTAAAGCTCTTGCCCAAGGGCCAAGGAACTCGCGATGGACCCATTGCTTAGCTTGGGGAACACAATGAGACAACTGATGATTATGGGCTTGCTCGTTGTCCTCTCATCCTTGGCCGAGGCTCACGACACATCCTCCGACTTCGATCTCGACGCATTGTTTGCCGGAGAGGCGTTTGTACTATCCGGCCAAGCGACTGGAACACAGTTCATGGGGGAGCAAATATCCGTCATCGACATGCACCTGCATTCCGGGACCTTCGAGAACATGGGCCCGCTCGGGCAAGAGTTCATCCTGGACTCGATTCCCTTGCCCCTGCCCGAAGCGCAAAAGCGGGTAATCGCGAGCCTCGTTGCACAAATGACGCGCCAACCTTACGCGCCCTACAGTGGCATCAAAAACGAGTGCCTCAAGGCCGGACTCCAGCACTGCGTACTTTACGCCGTCTATACCCCTGAGACCTGGGGTATCGAGGAGAATAATACTATCATCGACTACCTTGAAGACCCGCGAAATCGTGTCAACGGCGAGCCATATTTTCTCGGCTTCGCCAGCCTGAGCCAGGTCGAGTGGGAACAGCAAGGGACCGCCCAAATCGCCGCCTTGAGAGAGTCGCTCAGCCACCCGCTTATGGTCGGGATCAAGCTCGCTTTCGCGCACAACGTCGAGCCACTCGACGACCCTAAGTGGGATGCCATCTACGAGCTTGCTCGCGATCTCGATGTGCCCTTGTACCATCACATCGGTACCAGCCCGCTACGCCGGCTCGAGGACTTCCAAGACGACGAGCAACGAGAGCGCTATCGTCGCAGTTTCGATCCCACGTACCTTGAGGGTGCCATCCAGCGCTTCCCGTCGGTTCGGTTCATCCTCGGCCACATGGGCTTCGACTTCAACGGCGAGGGCGTGGGTCGCGTCGATGAGGTCTTCCGGCTTGCGCAGATCTACCCCAATGTCTACTTGGAGCTTTCGGCCTTCGGAGGTGAGACCTACGACCCGGACGGCACGATCATGGTCGATATCCTCACGCGTGCGAAGGCACTCGGATTGGTCGAACGCCTACTCTACGGCTCGGACGGCCCCGGTATCCCCAACATGCTAAAGCGCTACAAGGACCGCACCCTCTCTGCGCTCGAGGCTGCAGGCTACACAATCCCCGAGGCGCGCGCCGTGATGGCCGGCAACTTTGTCTCCGTGACGCGGTTACCCGAGCGCATCGCCGCAGCCGAGCCGGAGCCGTTGGTCTGTAGCGGCGACGACGGTTTGCTCGACCCGGGCGTGGCCGGGCGCGCCGACGTGGACACCGAGGTATTCCGTGCACGTCTCGGAAGCGGTTCGAAAACGCGCTTCACGACGATCTCCGTTTCGCTTCCCGAAGCGGCAGATGGGGCGGCGCCTGTCCCGGTGATCCTCGTCTCTCCCGGCTTTCAGCTCGATCGGGACTTGTATGCATCCTATCCGATCCATCTTGCAAGCTGGGGGTATGCCGCGCTTGTGACGGAAAAGCTCCAGCTGGGTATCTCACATGCGGCAATGACGCGGAGATTGCGCGACGTCCTGAGCTGGCTCGTCGACGAGGAAAGTCGTCCCGAGAGCCCTCTGCACGGACGGTTGGATCTTTCCAAGATTGGCCTGGCTGGACATTCATTGGGCGGCAAGATCTCCTTCATGCTCGGTATCGACCTGATTGAGGACGACGATGAACGGGTCCAGGCTATCTTCGCGATCGATCCGGTGGACGATGGCAAGGGCTCGCCTTCGGTCACCCCGGAGCAAATGGCGAAGGTCGATATGCCCTTCATCGCCTTGGGAGAGACCCTGGACAGCACACCGAAACACGATTCGCTCATGGCCTGTGCCCCCGAAGCCAGCAATTTCGAGAAGTTCTTCGACGGCGCGCGATCTCCAGCGGCGAAGATCGATGTACTGGGCGCCTCCCACATGAGCTTCCTGGACAATCCGAACTGCCGCCTTTTTTGCAGCGTCTGCCGGGAAGGTGCGATCGGAAGCGGCGAGGCCCGCAAGCTCGCGCGCCGCTACATGACCGCTTTTTACAATATCCAGCTCAAGGGCGAGGTCGAGTACGAGACTTTTCTCTGCGGGGCCTGTCGAGAGCAGGACGTGAACGAAAACCGGATTACCTTCGCGACAACGAATAGCCTGTGTCCAACCGAGTGAGCGTGCGCGGCCTCAGGACGTGGATCGCGGAAAACCTGGTCGCGGTAGGGATTGAGGTTGCCCTCCGACCCCGCACAGATCAGTACATGCGGTACTGCCGCATATGGCACCTACCTCGGGTCATGACGTGTGACGTGCCGTCGGATTCCCCGGCGCCCGCCTCACATGCGCCATCGAGACCCATCGATACGCGTGCCCGGCTCTGTGTTCGGTGCGTGGGCGCCTCTCCAGCGTTTCCCTCGGTTATGCCCCTTCCTCCACCTCCGCTGGGTTCGAAACTTTTTTCGATGGCTCCTCGGCAATATGGGCTTACAAGTGCAGGGGCCTAAACGATCATTAGGGCAGTCGTTGAGCCGACGACCAAGGACGGGGCCATTCCGGAGCGGACCACAATTCGGTTGACCGCTTTGGAAAGGACTGCGGCCGGGCGCTGGAATAGGGCTAATGATCGCTCCTGGACGGGTCCTTATCCCCGAACTGCTCGGATCTAGTGACCGGTCATGGGGCGGAGCGATCGCTCGGATGGCTCGGCTCGGTGGCCGGTCTGGTTCGCTCAGACCTTGCGAACACGCGTTAGGCGGTGTCGCATCGT
The DNA here is from genome assembly GCF_000223985.1 of Thiocapsa marina 5811. Taxonomy (GTDB): domain Bacteria; phylum Pseudomonadota; class Gammaproteobacteria; order Chromatiales; family Chromatiaceae; genus Thiocapsa; species Thiocapsa marina. The sequence continues at coordinate 286,648 of NZ_AFWV01000007.1, read as the reverse complement.
GGATAGATGGCCGATGGTGAGGTGGGCGAATTCTAGAAGTTCGTGACCAGATCGTTTTGGAAACAACACCTGCTCTCTGCTTTCAATGCTCCCGAGCCGCCAGCGACGTACTGTCCGCCAGCTTGGCGGCAAGCACATCGGCCTGCACGGCAAACTTCTTCGCATTGGTCTTCTGCAACTGCGCCAAGTTGTGAAGCTTCCAACGGATGCCCGGCAGATGTTCGAGATGTGCGATGCCCAGCAGCGACCAGTCGGGCGTGCCGGCGACCAGCGACAGCAGGAAGCGTCGCTCGTTGTCGTCCAGCCCCTGCTGGAGTTCGCGAACCATGCGCTCTTGCGCGGCGAGCAATGCATCGAGCGGCACCGACTCGGCGGTCATGCCCGCGAAGTTGTGCGCGTAGTCGTGTTGGATGTCGCGCAGCGGTGGAAACAGCACTTCATGTACCGGACGGTTGTGGCTCGCCAGATAGACGACGAAGGCGCGCCGGATACCAGGAGTGATTCCCTCGTGCGCGAAAAGCTGCATCACGTCGAACAGGTCTCGCGGGTGCTGTCGGTCCAGTGCCGCGACCAGCTTGCCGCCGTACACATCCTCCAGCGAAACCACCGGGATATCCAGGTCGGCCATCAGCAGGTCACGGGCGACAGGCCGGAGCGAGGCGCGACGCACCGGCTGCACCGTGCCGCGCATCACGAAATTCACTTCGATCTTGACTTCGATACGACCACGACGCACCAGCAGCTTGGTTTCGCCGGCATCGGCCGCCGGCGCATGCGTCTGGAACCCATGCTTCATCAACCGCTCGGCAGCCCGCCGGATGGCGTCGTTGATGCGCTCCAGTGCCTCCTCGCGCGGCGGTGCATGGTCGGTAAAGACCAGATCGAGATCGACCGACAGGCGCGGCATGTCGCGAACGAATAGGTTGATCGCCGTGCCGCCCTTCAACGCGAAGGTGTCATCCACGAACACCAACGGCGCAACCTGCGTCAGCAGGCGCGCGGTATCGAGATAGACCGGATTCATGATTTGAGCACCAAGAGGCCGTCGGCCGATCGGGACACCCAAGGCCGGTCACTGCCCGTCGGCAGCTTGGCCGGATCGAGCTTGACGGCCCATGGCAGCGAACCTTCGCGGCCGAGCTGGAGACAGAGCCGGACGGTCTTCACACTCGTGCAGTGCTGCAACAGTTCTCGCAGCACGTCGGCGCGAAGGCTGTAGGCGCTTTCGACAAGTTCGCGGGCTTCCTGCAACGATTGGCGCACGCCGACTTCGCTCAACAGCTCCAGCAACGCGCGTTCCGGCGCCGAAACCTGCGGCGCCCCGCTGCGCTTCTCGAAAGGGCCGACGTGCAGCAAGGCGTCCGGCTGCTCGGCGAAGAGGCGCTTGCGGTGATACTCGGCCGGAAAATGCGCGGTGAACCACTCCGGCAGGCGCGCCGCCATCCAGCCGTACAGGTGCAGCACAGGTTGCTGCGACACGTACTGGCGCAGGCCGTACCAGTCGAATGCCGACTTGCCGCCGATATGTAAACCGTCGAATCTGCGCTGCAACAGCAGCAGGCTGGGATGCAGGGCCAGGGTCTCGGTCGGGCGACAGTAGACGCCGCGCGCCAGGCGCATGAGCCAGCCCGCCCGGACGTAGTGAACGGCCAGGTCTGCGGAGATGCCCAGCGCCGCGAGGTCCTCCGAGGTCAGCGGCGTCCCCGGCGCCAGCCGGGTGTAGAGCGTATTTAACTTGCTTGCGCCAGTCGTAGTCATACTACGATTGATATAACTTTCTCAAAGGAAAGTCAATTTGATCTGATTCTCCCAGTCGTAGCCAGACTACGACAACGACAATATATCCAAGCAACCCCAATCGCCCGTTGGGTCATCCAGCGTGAAATACCCCCGGCTACTCTCCCTCTCGCCTCTCCGGAATCCTCCCGCGTGCTGAACGCGTCCGGCTTGTGCGGGATCAGCGTCATTGCATCGACCGGCTCGCCATCGGTCCGCACCTGCAGCGCGGCGTAGCGGTCGAGGTCGGCCTTCAGGCTGGCCGGGCCCAGGCGATCTACCGGGCGGCATCGCCGCTACAGCGATCGAAGCCACGCGTTCCGCCGCGACAGACGGTCGGAGCACGCGGGCGACGTGCATCATGCGCCCGTTGACCGCGTTGCATGCGCGGCGTCTCCCGAAGGGCCCTCCGCGCGACAGCGTGAGTCACCTCCACGGAGAAGATCCGCACGCACCCGATCCCGGACCGCATCAAACGCCGCCCCCGCTGCGCCGATAACTCGGCCAGGTAAAGGAGACCACGGCGGAGTCGCCTTCGCAGAGCCGGTCCATGATCCGCTCGCCGAGGTAGCGCTCCATCTCCTCGTCGGTCAGGTTGCCGATCAGGATCGTGGCACGCAGGTTCGCATAACGCGTATCGAGCACGTCGAACAGCATCGCGCGGCGTTTGTCGTCGCTGCCGATCGTCAGTCCGACCTCGTCGAGCACCAGCAGGTCGGGGTCGGTCAGCATGGCCAGCGCTTCGCTCTCCGAGCACGCCGCCCGCGTCGCATAGGTGTCGCGCACCGTGCGCAGCGCGGCCGGGACGGACATGAACAGCCCCGTGTGGCCGGCCCGGATCACATTCGCGAGGATGGCGCAGGCGAGATGGGTCTTGCCGGTACCGGGACCGCCAAGCAGGAGCAGGCTGTCGCCGTGACGGGCGCCGGCCGCAAAGCGCGCCGCGTAGCTGCGACAGACCCTCGAGGCCAACTCCTGCTCCGGCGTCGTGGCCCGATAGCTCTCGAAGGTCTTCGCGCGAAAGCGCGGGGGGATTCCGCAGCGTCCGACGGCCGATTCGAGCCGCCGTTGCGCCTCGTCCCGGCGTGCGGCCAGGAGTTGTCGGATCTCGCGGCGTCCATGCTCCGCCAGCTCCTCAAGCGACATCAGCCGGCAGCAGCCAGGGGATGCGATCGAGCGGGGTCGCTCCGCGGGCGTAGTCTTTGTCGGCGAGTCGTCCGGTCGGCTCATGCGGTGGCCTCTGCGTCGTGCGGGCCTGCAGGGTCTGCAGGCGCTGGATGAAAATGGCGTCCCAACTCGTGCGGCGCGACCCGGTGTCGGACCAGTAGGCGACGAACTCCTCGACCTGGTCCTGGACCCAGTCGCGTGCGATGCCCTGCTTGGCGGCCCAACTCAGGACCCGCGCACCGGGACCCCAGTCAGGCGGAATCGGGCGCGCCGGATCGGGTCTGCGTTTCGGGATCTGTTGCCCCCGGCGCAGGGGCGTGACGCCCCCGGTTCGGGGATTCGGCCCCGTCGGGTCGAGCGGATCCAAGACGATCGCAGGTCCGTCGTCGAGGGGCATGGGTTCACTCCCCAACGCCGTCTCCCCATCGCGGGTCGGCACCTGCGCGGGGGATGTGCCGACCGCAAGGCTATAGAGGGTGCGCTGCGGCCGGCTGCGCGCGCGGTGGATCAGACCGCGCGCCTCGAGTGCCGCCAAACAGCGCGTGACGGTGCGCCGATCGACCTCGGCACGCGCGGCCAGGCGCGACAACGACGGCCAGCAGCCACCCGCCTCGTCGGCATGCTCGGCCAACGCCAGCAGGACCAAGCGCTGTGCCGGCGTCAGCCCGCGGCAGTCCCACGCCCAATCGCGTGCCGCTCGGCTCATGTCGGGCGGCCCTGCTCGGGGCGGCGCTGCAGCAGATCCACCACCTCGACATCCAGAGCGCGGGCGATGCGGCGCAAGCTGGCGAGGGTCGGGTTGGCGTCGCCGGTCTCGATTCGGCAGATCCAGGCTTGCGAGGCCCCGGCGCGCTTGGCCACCTCGGCTTGGGTCCGACCGGTTCGCCTGCGCAAGTGACGGAGGTTTCCTCCGATGGTGCTGTTCATTCCGGGCTCCGAATCGCTGTCTGTGATATCCGGGCCGGCGGGCCTGGCAGAGCGTGACGCTGCCGCCGCCGACATGGCACACGCGCCCGAGATCGTCCCGCCGGCAGCGTGACCGAAGCCCAGGCCGATGTGGAAAACGTCCTCGAACGCTGAACAAATGGTAGGCCGATTTCGTGCGCGGCGAAGCAGCTTAAGATGACGTTTTTCGACGCCTTTCGCGTGTTTTGGGATTATTTATCGGCCGCCGGGGCCGACGTGGTTCAGCGCGCCCGGCCGGGGCAGCGCGGTACCCGAACAGACGGGGAGGAACAGGGTGTTGACGGCCGGCATGGGCTTGGCGTTTGCCGCCGGTCCACCGTCACCGCATGGACCGAGGGCCCGATCGCCCGCGCGATCCTGGCAGGTCGGCCCTGCCGAGGGGACGCGAGCCTGCGCGGGTGCCGTTGTCACGACCGGGATGCCTCGGCAGCGGCCGGTGTTCTCCCGAAGAGGCATAACCGCTCGCGCACGAGCGGCCGCCCTCGGATCAGGACGATTCGAGCATCGTCGCGATCGTAAAACTGATCAGACTCAAGACCAGCATCACGAATCCGATGGTCAAAATGATGTTGTCGGGCATGTCCGACAGGAACTCCACCAGGTAGAGCGGGGCGATGGCGGCGAACATCAGCACCGAGCCGAGCACCCGCAGCAGGCTACGTTGCTGTCGGTGGCAACACTAAACCGCCGACGGTGCAGCCGCCATCGCGGGAAGATCGATTCGATGATCCGGATGCATGTGCTCGAACGCATTGTCGTTCTTGAGATTGATGCCGCCGAAATCGATGCTCACAGCGGGCATCGCCAGCTCCGACGGCCTGGGCTTGGGCACGCTGTCGCCCATGATCCCGCGAATTGTCGAACGGATTTCATCACTCTTGTCGACCATCGAAAAAACCTCCGCTGTCCCGTGATCCGAAATATGCACTTGATATCAAACACATCGGATCCTCGCCCACTGCATCGACCGCGTCAACGCAAAAAAGCGTCGTGCAACCGGCATTCCGGAGCGGATTCGCGGAACCGTGCATTCGGTCACGTTCAGCTCGCCAGCCTGACGAGCTCCAACACCGGCGCCTTGCGGACATCCTCGCTGGTGCGATAGAGGCTGTAGAGCGCCGCGACCAGCTTGGCCTTCTTCGTCGGCGTCAACGTGGCTCCGATCTCGTCGAGTCCGGCTTCGACGGCCTCGAGCAGGGTTTCCAGCAAAGTCACGTCGACCGGACCCCGGACCCTCGCGTCCGTCCCATCCTCGGCACGCCCTTGTCCGGTCGCCAGCCAGAGCAAGGACACACCGGCTACGCGGGCGATATCGACCAGCTTGTCCGCCCCCGGAACGCTCGCGCCCGCGAGGTACTTGCGGAAAATGCTCTCGGAAATTCCGCACTTTTGAGCGAACGCATTCGTGGACAGCGCCCCCTTGGCGCGTGCCAGGCGCGTCGCGAATCCGGCCGCATCCCAGAAGGATTCGCTATGTAAAACAGAATTTTGAGTGCCTATCGTCATGGTCATACCACCCGAGTCGAGTGCCGATAATTCGCTTTATAGCGCTTTTCATGTCGACAAATACGCTTTTTTATTTGACAATATCGCTTTATTAGCACGATTATAACACCATCAACATGTTTTTCAGCCGTGAGACCGAAGATGATGCACACACCCTCGGCCCCCGACGTGGAGCCACCCCGGTCAGACCCTGCGCCGGACCTCGATTGCGAAGTCGATACCCTGAATCTGATGTGGCTGCTCGGGGCACGCGAGCTGGCGCGCTCGGACGCGGAGAAGGCCGTCTTGGTCTATGGTCTCGACCGGGAAGTGCTGGAGATCCTGCGACACGCCTCGCTCGCGATGCTGCGCGAGCTGGCCGCTTCGGGCGTGCTGTTGTTTCGACCGCGCTTTCGCGTGTGCTGGTTGCAGGAACGTCTTCGGATGACCGGGCCGTCCGCGCTCGGGTTGGGGCTGCAGGCGATTCTGTTCGCCGCCGAGGAGGTCGCGCAGCCATGAGACTTAAGCACCACGCCAGGACGCAGCTGGCGATTACTTTGATCCGACGCGGCATGCGCACCTCGCTTGTGGGGCGGATCAGCGGTCTGCGGCCGGCCATGCTGCGCGAACTGCACCACGAGATCCACGGCTGCAAGCCCTTGCCCGGTCAGTTGCCGAGCACCGGCAGTCTCCTCGGCTCGGCGCGTCGGCAGGCCAACGCGTCGGTGTTCGCGGGCTTGTACCGCGCCTTCGGCGGCGCGGCGGTTCAGCGGAGCATCGACATCGAGGCGCTGCTCACGGGACATCGCATCTATCTGGAGCAGATGGCGAGACTGGCTGCGTCCGGCACGCTCGGCCCATCCCTCGACATCAATCATGGCTGGGTGATTGCCCGCGACCTGACCACGGGACTTGTGCTCTTCCGCACCTGCGAGCGCTGCACGATCCCCTACGTGGCATGGGCGTACTCACACCGGGTCGTGGATTGTCCGATCTGTGCGTTGAAGGTGTCTCGACCGTCGCGCGATGGGGCTGATCGCCCGCCACACGACGAAGCCGTGCATTCACCTCCGGCCGGGAATCACGAGGATCACATCACGACAACAGATCCCTGACGTCGGCCGCCCCGCTCACCCTGCGACTCGAGCGATCACCGTTAGATCCATCTTGGCGCTCAGCCCAATCCCGGCGCGCCGAAGCGCCAATCGAAACGCCTACTTCATTTGGAGACGTTACATGCCAACCTCTGTGCTGCGCTTACGAACCGTGCTCGAGCGCACCGGCTACAGCCGTTCGCGAGTGTATGCCCGCATCGCCGCCGGACTGTTTCCACGTCCGATCGCGCTGGGTGCACGCGCGGCTGCCTGGCCCGAGCATGACATCGAAGCGGTACTCGCCGCGCTGATCCGCGCGGCCACCGACGACGAGTTACGCACCCTGGTCTTAGAAATCCATGCGCAACGATCGACCTTCGGTCTCGGTGCGGATGAACGCGCGCTCGCCGCGGCGGAGGCCTCCGCCGCACCGCAGGCGCCGGCGTCACGTCGATCGGGCTGACTCCAGCAGACGGGGCGTTCGCAGAGCAAAGCCTCACTTTGCACTTCGGCCGAACTACGACAGCGAGCCGATGCGGCAAAACCAAGTGGTATTCCGCAGGCGAGAGGCCCAAGGACACATCGAGTTCGGCGCCGCTCTCCGGTCTCGGCCCGGCCCTGCGACAGAGCAATCGGCAACATTCGCCGAAGGATCCGCCGAGATGGGCACACAGGCCGGGGACGAGGGTTTAGGAGCCGCCTTCGGATCCGTCATCGAACGAGGAACGAGGGCAATCGGGGCCGAATCGAATCGCTGCGCTCTTAATCCGTAGTGTTGCGTGTCGCTTGTGGAGCGGTGCTGTCCGCTGCGGTTCTTCTTCACCAGCAGCTCCGTCTGATCGCCACCCTTCCAGTGAATCACGATGGCGAGCGTCTCGCCCTCGAAGTCGACCAGTATCTCCTATAACAAGGATGTCACCTACGAAACGCTGAAGCGCCAGGAATTTCGGGAGTCGGTGAGGAGGCGTTCCCGGACGCACACTGGACTCGGCCTTACGAGGAGTTCAAGGCGACGGGCGAAAGCCAGAGCGATCTGTTGCCCTTTCGGAGCATCCAGCCTCGGTCCGGTTCAACTCGACGATACTGACGATACTGCCTTCACCTTCGAGTCGACTTGGTGGCCGAAACCAGGCAGTTTCGCGACAGCAGCCTTCAGGGTGTTGTCGCACAGGTGGGCATAATGCCGGCTGGTGATGCGGGTGTCGGCATGACCCAACAGTTTGGAGATGGTGAGCAAATCCACCCCCATCTGCGCCAGGGTACTTGCGTAAGTGTGGCGCAACTCGTGAAAACCGATCTCCGGTTCGATCTTGGCCTGCGCACAGGCGGCTTTGAGCAATCGGACATGGTGGTTCTTACCCCAAGGGTCGGCATCCTCCCGAACGAAAACGCAGTCCTTCCCGGTCTTTCCCGTGATGCTGGTCTTGAAGAAATCCAGGCCCTCGGCATGCAGGGGGACATGACGACCCTTACCGCTCTTGGCCTCGGGGCTGATATAGACCAAGCCGGTATCGAGGTTCACGTCCTTCGTGAGCAAACGAGTCAGTTCTCCGTATCGGCAACCTGTGAATAAGGCCGCCTTCACCAACTGGCGGAAGTGCGGCTGGCATGCATTGATGAGCCGGATGGATTCCGCGGTGCTCAAGAATCGGGTAACAGGTTCGTCGGCGTTCTCGAAAGGCTTCACGCGCCGCCACGCGGTGTCGTCGCTGACCAGCCCATCTCGAAACGCTTTGTTCATGATCGCTTTCAAGACTGTCAGGATCCGATTGGCGGTAGATCTTCTGGCGCGTTTCCCGTCCGAAGTGGTGGCTTGTTCCCGATAGGCTGTCTTCGTAGATCGATTACTGCTCCGCTTGCGGGCCGGAGTAGTGGCCAACTTTTCATGCCACCGTTTGATCTCGGGCGTCGTGATGTCCATGAGCAGTTTATCCGCCCAGATCGGCAGGATGTGGGCATTCACCGTGGCCTCGGTCTCACGGTATGCCTTGCGGTGGTCCTTGTACCAGGCCAGATAGACGGTCGCCGCCTCGCCCAAGGTGACTGGCTTGCTGTTGGGTAGATCAGGTTTGCGGGCCTCCTGAGCAAACGCAATTGCCTTGCCTTGAGCTTGGAAGAACGTGAGCACGTTCGTCTCATCGGCTTCCATAAAGTCATCAGCCTCACCCAGCGTGTGCTTCAGATACTTTTCGCCGGTCCACAACCTGGCCTGCCAGGTCCCGTTGCCCTTCATGGTGCGACGGTAACCCAAGGCCAAGCCGTCACCGATCGTCACAAAATGAAGCGTGTCGCGGATCACGAGTTTAAGGCGGTTGGTCCGGGTTTCGAGAGGATTGCTTCTGACCGATCGTGCCATGGCGCATTACTCTTGGCGGGTAACTGACGGGTAACTGATGCTCCGGGATTACGGTGGATAGTATGGGATGAAAAACGTAAAATATCAAACTATATCAGAAGCTTGATGTTGTCCCAGAAGATCCTGGAACGTCCAAGATAGAACTCTTTCACAGCGGTAACCGGGGTTCGAACCCCCGTGGGGACGCCAATTAAGAAGAAAGGGTTAGCCTAGGCTAGCCTTTTTTTTTGCTGGCGGACATCAGACGGATCGCCGATCCGGGACGTCACATCCCGGGTTTCGGCACGCGAACAAGACCTCGATTCGGCCTGTCAGCACGACGGCGCACCCCACGGGCGTTTGACCGTCCTGCGGCCACTGCCGGTCCCGCCGCGATCGCCCGCGCCGAACCTTCCCGCGCGCCCGGTCATGCCCCCGGACACGCGTCATCGCGCTGAACGCCGACGAGCAGCTCGCCTTCTTCACATCGCGGGCGTTCCGCTTGGAGGTGATCGATCTGGGGGCGGCTCCGAGGCGGCTGACCCGACGCTGGCGTCCGGCGGTAAACCGACGGTTGCCACGCGTCTGCTCGACTTGGTGAACGCGGGCTGTTGTCAATCGAGTCGCCGGCATTCCTTGCCCTTCCGCCGCGTGAGCAGCCACCCATCTTGAAGCTCCGTCCGGAAGGTCTGAGTCGTGACTTGTCGCTCTCTGAAGAGCGAGCGACTTTGCGGTATCAGGATCTACCTGCCCGTCAGCGGTCTGTCCTGAGCGGCGGCGTGCCGACGCTCGCGAGGCATCTGCCTCGCGCCCACGCTGTCATGCGGATCGGTTTGGGGTATTGTTCCGAAACAACGCATTTATCCCGCTCTCCCGGATGGCCGAACACGATCCTTCCTACAAGCTCCTGTTCTCGCATCGCGATCTGGTCGCGGACTTGATCCGAGGCTTCGTGCACGAGGATTGGGTCGAGCAATTGGACTTCACGACCCTACAGCGCGTCAGCGAGATCGGCGTCAGCCACGACCTTCGCGAGCGCGAGGACGACATGATCTGGCGGCTGCGCTGGGGCGAGCGCTGGGTCTACGTCTACTTGCTGCTGGAGTTTCAGTCGAGCGTCGATCGCCTCATGGCGGTGCGGCTGTTGACCTATGTCGGACTGCTGTATCAGGATCTGGCCGCCGCCGGCGAGATCCCCTCGGGAAGTCCGCTGCCTCCGGTGCTGCCGATCGTCCTCTACAATGGCGAGAAATCCTGGTGGGCCAAGACCAGTCTCGACGACTTGATCGAGCCGGACCTACCCGAGCAGCTGCGCCGATGGCAGCCGCAGATCCGCTATTTGCTGCTGGACGAGCAGCGGCTTGCGGATACCGAGCTGGCGGGACAGCGCAATGTCGCCGCGGCCTTGTTCCGGCTCGAGAACAGCCGCCGGCCCGAGGATATCGAGCGGGTCCTGGCGAGTCTGATTGATTGGCTCGCCGCACCCGAGCAGGACAGTCTGCGCCGCGCCTTCGTCGTCTGGCTCAAGCGCGTGCTGCTGCCGGCGCGCGTGCCGGGCGCCGAGCTACCGAACGTCAACAATCTTCAGGAGATGCGCGCCATGTTGGCCGAACGCGTGAAGACCTGGACCGAGGAGTGGAAACAACAGGGACTGGAGCAAGGTATTCAGCAAGGTATTCAGCAAGGTATTCAGCAAGGCATTCAGCAAGGTATCAAGGAAGGGATCAAGGAAGGATTGTCCCGGGGAGAGGCAAGGCTGCTGCGCCGGCAGTTGCTCCGGCGATTCGGAGCGCTGCCGACCTGGGCCGAGGCACGCCTCGAGCAGGCGGGCGAGGCCGAGCTCGAGGTCTGGGCCGATCGCGTCCTGGAGGGTGCGACCCTGGAAGAGGTCCTAGAGCAGCCGATTTGAGGATCGATTCCGGGAGCAGGATCTCAAGCCGAACTCCCGGCGCCGCTCAGTCGTGACTAAGCGGCGACGTTTCCCTCGGCACTCGATGTGCTCTGCAATGTCGGGAGTGTCGTCAACCTCCACTCCCAACTGGCGCATGGTGCTTTCGATCTCGCGACGTCCAAGCAGCAGCTGGACGGCGCGCAAATCCTTGGTCTGACGGTAGATCAACGTCGCCCTGGTCCGACGCAGCGAGTGCGTCCCGTTGTGCTGCGGATCCGCCCCCATGAGTCCGATCCATCGCTTGACGATGCGCGCGTACTGACGGGCGGACAAGTGCGGTGAGCCGCTCTGCCGACTGTGGAAGAGATAATCCCCCATTGGAGAGCGCGGCCACGAGCGATCCGCGCACCGTGTTCCATCTCATCGACCTGCTCCACGACCCGGAGCCGCATGCGCGCAGCGGCGCGGCGCGTGCGATTGCCTGCACCCAACCCCTGACGGCCGAGGCGGCGCTGCGCTCCCAGGCGCTCGGCGGCGATCCGGAGCCGGAGGTCACGGGCGACTGTCTTACCGTACTTTTGCAGGTCGCCCGGGAGATGCGCTCGACGTTGTGGGCGGTTTCCTCGTCACGCCGAGCATGGTGATCAAATGCCTCGCCGCCATCGCGCTCGGGGAGTCGCGGCTCGACGGTGCCTTGGATTTGGTGCGCGCCCGTTGGAACGCCGAGCCCGTCAAGCGCGGCGCGGCGGCGCATCTTTCGCTGAGAGCGGCTGCGCTGCACCGCAGCGAGGCGGCGCTCGACTGGCTCGTCTCGTTTGTCGGGGATGCGGATCGCGCGAGCGAGCATGTGGCGATCGCAGAGCTGGGCGCCTATCGCAACAATGCGCGACAGCGGAAACGCCTTCGCGGCGTGGTCGCTGAACGCGGCAATCCCAGACTCGGCGCAGCCAATGCCAAGGCCTTTCCGCCCCCGACGCCGGGGACGTAGCGCGCCCCGGCGTCGACAACTAATGCCCGCTCCTCTCGATCGACGCATACCCCTCCTCCGATCCCTCCTGCGACGGCACGGCCTCCCAGACAAACCCGTCAAGCTCATAGCCGAGAACCATCGGCTCGCCGTCGACCGAGACCAGGATCTCGACCTTTTCGGGCGAGCGGATGGTTCGATTCTCGACCGCCGTGGTTGAATCCGGGAAGCGCTGCTCCAAATCGCGGCAGACCAGCTCCGAAACGGGGCCGATGTCGCCGATTTCCGGTGGATCGGGTGTGCACATCGCAAAGCCTTCGAACGTCGCGAACGACAGACATGCAATCAAGGGTAGCTTCGTCATGGTCGTGTCCTCCTCGCCGGTGGTCGACAGATCCCGCAGCCGAGGCCGACGACCTAATGCCGGATTCTCCGGACCGCGGGGGTTGTCTTAAGGGATAGGCGAATCCGCACCCCTTGTCCGGACGAAAAGACGCCGAAAATCGGATGATTCGCCGCCGGGCGCTTCGTCGTTTCTCCGTCGGCTAGACTCAGACCCATGAGCAAACTCGAGGCAGCGTCGGCGCCCGCGTCGGAATCCAGGCCCAGCCGGGGAGGTGCCGGCATGTCTCCCGTGCCATGGCCAGAGGATGGTTTTCGGGTCGGTCCCTGGTCGGTCGATCCGAAGGGAGGTCTCCTGAGTCGGGGTACTCGCCTGGTCCGGGTCGAGCCCAAGGTGATGGATGTGCTGGTCTACTTTGCCGGCCGCGCAGGCGAGGTGGTCTCTCGCGAGGAGTTGGAGCGCGACGTTTGGCGCGGTGCATTGGTCGGTTACGACGCCGTAACCAAGACGGTCACCAAGTTGCGCCAGGCGTTGGGGGACGATCCCCGCAACCCGCGGTACATCCAAACCGTGCCCAAAAGGGGTTATCGGTTTGTCGCCAGGGCTGAACCGGCCGATCCGATCGAGGGCTCGCAACCCGAGGCGTCCGATCGCATCCGGCGACCGCTTGGCTCACCGCGACGTCTACTGCTCGTGATCATCCTCGGGGTAGCGATCTCGGCTTCGTTTCTATTCTATCTCGGGGTGCTCCGACCTCTCGGCGGGTCCGGCGGTACACCCGGCGAGGCATTGGACTCGAGCGGTCCGACGGATCCCGTCCTGCCGGAAGTGACGCGTGTATTGGTCCTGCCTTTCGATGTCTTGGGCGACGATCCGGACCAGCTCTATCTCGCGCGTGGCCTCACGGCCGACCTGATCACCGACCTGTCGCAGCTCTCGGGGTTGTCCGTGACGGGTTTAGGGGGCCGGAACACCGCGGCCGACGTCAACGAGACCGCATCCGCCGGCATTCGCTACGAGGTCTGGGGCGGCGTGCAACGCTCGGGCGATCGGATCCGCGCGGAGGTCCGCCTCACCGACGCGATCAGCGGTCGCCAATTGTCCGTCGAACGCTACGACCAACCGTTCGAGAATCTGTTCGAGGTTCAACAAGATATTCGGAACAGATTGGCAAAAGCCCTGTTGGTGACACTGAGCGAGGTCGAGAAGGATCGGGTCGCGCATCGCTACACCCGATCCGTCGAGGCCTACGACCTCTTCCTGCGCGCACAGTCCCAGCTTCTGGTGCGCCGCGAGGACCAAAACAGACGCGCACGGGATCTCTACCTACAAGCGATCAGGAAAGACCCCGGATTCGCCCGCGCCTACGCGGGGCTCGCACTCACCTATGCCTACGCGTACCGCAATCAATGGAGCAGCGACGGAGCAGCCGCGCTCGCGCGAGCGGTGACGATGGCCGAGACGGCCGTGGAGATCGACCCGACGATCCCGGAAGTCCATTGGTCACTCGGCTATGTGAAGGTCCAGCAGCGTCGCCACCAAGAGGCACTGACCCACCTCGATCAGGCGCTTCGGCTGGACCCGGGGTTTGCGGACGCCTTTGCGCTCAAAGGCGGTATCGAGACCTATATCGGCCGGCCTCGAAGGACGATCCCGCTCGCCAGGGCCGCCATCCAGCGCAATCCGAGTGCGGGTTATCTCTATTACATGATTCTCGGACGGGCCTATTTCTTCATCGACGACCAGGTCCAGGCCCTGATCAATCTGCGTGAAGCGGTCATGCGAAATCCCGAGGTCCTGGAAGTGCGCGTCTTTCTCGCGGCTGCCCTCGAGCTCGGCGGAGAGCGCCGGGACGCGGAGTGGGAAGCCGAAGAGATTCGCGCCATTCATCCTGCGTTTTCGACCGACGCCTGGCTGGAGACCTACCCCATGACGGACCGGGATCAGCAACAGCGCCTCGTCACGACCCTGGCAAGATTGGGACTTTAACCGGCACGGACGAAACCTGCGTAGTCATCATCTTCGAGCCATGCCCCATCCAATCCGATTGACTGGCGTTTTCGCATCAAGCCCGCGACAAAACCGCGCCCGGCGCAGCGAGAACGGCCCGCGTGCCAGGGTTGGGTTCGGCAGCAAGCTGCGGTTTCTCAGCTCGCGTCTCGGCACGTCGCGCCGATTCGTTTCAGAAACAGCGTGGTTTCCTCAACCGGCAATGGCCGACTGACCAGGTAGCCCTGAATCATGTCGCAGTGCAGTGCACGCAGATAGTCCGCCTGCGCCTGGGTTTCGACGCCTTCGGCGACGATCTGTGACCCGAGGCTATGACCGAGCGCGATGATCGCCTTGACGATCGAGGCGTTGCTGAGATTCGTCGTCACGTCGCGCACAAAGGAGATGTCGATCTTCAGCTCGTGAATCTCGATACGCTGCAGATAGGCAAGCGATGAATAACCGGTGCCGAAATCATCGATCGACAGACGGACACCCAATGCGCGTAGCTCGGCCAGCGCCCTGAAGGCGTGCTCGCGGTCGGCCATCAGAAAGCTCTCGGTGATCTCCAACTCCAGCCGCTCGGGAGGAATCCCCGTCTCGCGCAGTGCGTGCTGGACCGACTCGATCAGATGATCCCGGCTCAACTGGACGGTGGAGACATTCACAGCGGTTCGGCACGGCGCCAGCCCGGCGTCGAGCCATGCCTTGATCTGGCGGCAGGCCGTCAGAAGCACCCAGTCCCCGAGAGGAACCACCAACCCGCTCTCCTCGGCCAGCGGGATGAAGTCGCCGGGCTGGATCATGCCCCGCGCGGGGTGGCGCCAGCGCACCAACGCCTCGAGGCCGACGGTCTCTCCGCTCGCCAGATCGGTCTGCGGTTGATAATAAAGGAGTAATTCATCGCCCTCGATGGCATGTCGCAGCTCGACCTCGAGCGCGAGGCGAGCCTTCGCTCGTGCGGTCAACTCAGGCGAAAAGAAACGCAGGATGCCCCGCCCGTCCTGTTTGGCCCGATTAAGCGCCGCGTCGGCGCTGCTCTGCAGGGTTTCGATCGCCGCGCCGTCGGCGGGATAGAGCGCGATGCCGATGGTGACACCGATATAGACGGGATGTCCGTCGATCAAAAAGGGTGCGTCAAGGGCGTCGATCAGGTCTTGCGCGAGCAGATCGATACCCGGCGGTCTCGCGCTGTGCTCCAAGATCAGGTTGAACTCGTCGCCGCCGACGCGCGCCAGCGCGTTGCCGTCGGGTAGCGCATCGCGGAGACGCTGGCTCACGGCGATCAGCAGCTGATCGCCCCGGCTATGACCGAGGCTTTCATTGACTGTCTTGAAGTTGTCGAGGTCAAGAAACAGCAGCGCGAGCTCGGTGCCGCTGCGTTCGGCATGCGCAATCGCGCGGGTCAGCAGCTCATGGAACAGCGAGCGATTGGGCAAGCCGGTCAAGGGATCGCGATGGGTCAGGAAATCGACCTTCTGTTCGGCGCAGCGACGTTCGGTGACGTCTCGATGGGAACCCCGCCGACCCAGGAAGCGGCCCGCTTCGTCGAGAACCGGCTTACAGACGTGCTCGAGCCAACGCTCGTCGCCATCGCGCGTCCGGATGCGGAAACTCAAGGGGACGGTATCGTCGCCGGTAGGTTCATCGCGATGCACTCGCCAGGCGTTTAGGTCGTCCGGGTGGATGATCGACTCCATGAGGCCGGAATCGGCGAAGAAATCGGCCGGTGCAAAGCCCGACACCTCCCGACAGGCGGGCGAGACGTACCGGTAGGCGCCATCCGGCGCCATCCAGTATTCCCAATTGGGCGAATACTCGGCGAGGATGCGGTATTTCTCCTCGCTCTCGCGCAGCGCCGCTTCGGCCTCCCTGCGCGCGCGTTGTTCATCTGCCTCGCGCAGACAGCGCTCGATCGCCGGAACCATGCGTATCAGGTGATCCTTCAGGACAAAATCCCCCACCCCGCAATGCATCAGTTCCACGGCCCGTTCCTCGCCCACCGTGCCGGAGACCAGGATGATCGGCAGGTCCGGGCAACGCGCGCGTATCCGCGACAGGGTCGACTCGAAGTCCATGCCGGGGATCTGGTAGTCAGCCAGTGCGAGCGTCCAGGTTCCCGCCTCCAAGGCTGCATCCAGCTCCTCGTTGCTTGCGACCCGGGTGCAATCGGCCGCCAAGCCATCCTTTCGCAGCTGGCGGACAAGCAGCCGGAAATCCGCAGGGTTGTCCTCGATGGCAAGCAGTCTGAACGGCGCGCTTTGCGATGCGTTCATTTTGGCGGGTCCATGCTCAGGATTCAGGAGGGTCGTTGATCAGAAGCCAGTAATTGCCCAGGTGGGCGACGGTTTCGGCAAAGGCGGCGAATTCCAGCGGCTTACGCACGAAGCTATTCGCTCCGCTCGCGTAACTGCGCAGCCGATCGCTCTCCTCGTCCGATGAGGTCAGGATCACCACCGGCAGCAGGCGGGTGCGCGGGTCCGCACGCAGACGCTCAAGAACCTCCAACCCGGAGAGCCGGGGTAGCCCGATGTCGAGCAGCACCACCGCCGGCAACTCCCCGTCACGGGCGGCGAACTCGCCCTCGGCGAACAGATAATCCAGGGCCTGCTGGCCGTCGCGCACGACGTCGAGGGTGTTGGCCAGCATCGCTTTGCGCAGGGAGCGGAGCATCAAACGCTCGTCCTGAGGGTTGTCTTCCACGATGAGAATCGCGCGATGTTTCATCCTGTCGGTTCCTCGCTCGCGGCCGCGGGCAGCGTAAAGCGAAAGGTGGCGCCCTGGCCCGGCGCGCCCTCGGCCACGACGACGCCGCCGTGACGGTGGACGATACGCTGCACCGTGGCGAGTCCGATGCCGATTCCGACGAATTCCTCCTGCCGGTGCAGGCGCTGGAACGCCTTGAAAAGACGTTCGGAGTAAGCCATGTCGAAACCGGCGCCATTGTCGGTTACGCAGCTCCAGCGCTTCCCCTCCCTCTCCATAGAATAGACCCGAATGATCGCGTCATGTGTCCTGCCGGTGTACTTCCAGGCGTTGTCGATCAGGTTCACCATAACCGCCTCCAGCATGGTCGGATCGCCCGGCACAACCATCCCCGGCTCGACCTCCCGGGCAACCAGGCGCTGCGGCTCGGCCGCCGCCAGCTCCTCGAGCCGGTGTCGGGCGAGCGCGCTCAGATCGACCGGCTCTCGCCGCAGCTCGCCGCGGGTGCTGCGCGACAGGGTCAAGATGCCGTCGATCAGCTCGCCCATGCGTCGACTGGCAATGTCGATCTGCTGAAGGTCGTCCAGTGCCTCGCCGTCCAGACGCTCGCCATAGTCCTCCATCAGGGCCTGACTAAAACCGCTCAACGCCCGCAGCGGTGCGCGCAGGTCGTGCGAAACCGCATAGGCGAAGGACTCCAGCTCCTGATTGGCGGCGGACAACTCCGCCGTACGTCGGCGTACACGTTCCTCCAGGCCGGCATTAAGACGCTGAATCTCGGCCTGCGCGCGCTGGCGCTCCACGATCTCGGTCTCCAGGCGCGCGCGCGAGACCGTGGTCTCCTGGAGCCGGTCCAGCATGGCATCGAAGGCGTCTGCGAGATCACCCAGCTCGTCTCGCCGCGGGCTTCGCATGCGCTGGTCAAGCGCGCCCCTGCTGACCCTCAGCGCGGCTTCGCGCAAGGCTTGCACGGGATTCAGGATGGTACGCTGGAGGGTCAAAAAGATGCCGAAACCCAGCCCGGACACGCCGACCAGCAGAAGACCAAGGGCCAGATTGGTCCGCTTGCTTGCCGAGAGCATCCGCGCATTGGCCTGAAACTGAATCTGTCCCATGAGCAGGATCAGATTATGGCTGTTAACCACGATCAGATTCGTTGTACGTTCGTCGCGCTCGGCAAAGCGCGGCTCGCGCCCGGAGCTTACCAGGTCGGCGATCAGTGTCCGCATCTCGTCGGCGAGCCGGCGCACCTCCTCCCAGGCATGGCGGGTCCGTTCGTTGCGGCGGATCATCGCGGCGACTGACAAGGCTTCGGGTGTCAGCAACTCGCTGATGTTCTCGAATTGGGCATCCACTAAGGCGCGGGGCTGCTCCGCCGGTTGCAAAAGATAGCCGAAGAGCGCCGTGCGCAGTTGGACGATCTCCAAGCTCAACGCATTCGTCAACGCCAGATTCCGTGCGGACTGGCTCCAGTCCCGGTGGCTGACGACCAACACCGTGAGCAGCGCCAGAAAGATCAGCGCGGACACAAGGGCGATCAGCTGGGCGCGGCGGCGAAGGGTCATCGCAACTGGATCAGTGTGACGACATCCGGGCGCAGCCGCGCAAGGGCGGAGGTATCGATAAGGTCGAGATAGTTCGGCACCGCGGCGCCCGGTACGAGTCCGGCAGCGATGGCCCAGCGCGCCTCGGCGTTCAAGAGGACAAGGAAACCCTGGCCCAGCTCCAAACCGAGGCGGCTCGAGTCCCAGGTTTCCTCCAGTACCGTTGAGTCGATACCGATCGCCTCGGCGGCGATCGCGCGGGCCTCCTCCGGATTGGCGCGCATCCAGCCAATTGCGTGATCGACCGCGCGCAGCAGACGCGCGAGCACTTCGGGCCGACGTTCAACCAGGTCCGGTGCCACGACCAGGCTCCCATAGCCGGCGTAGCGAATGCCCGCAGGGAAGATTCGTGCCCGCTCCCCCAACGCCCGCCGACACTCGGTCGAATAGGGCGGAAAGGTCGCCACTGCATCGACGCGGCCCGCTGCGAGTGCCTCCGCCTGTTCCCGGACGGGCAGATCGACCAGCTCGACAGCAGACTCGTCGAGTCCCTGATCCGTCAGGAGGGCATGGATGAAATAGTGGGCTGTGGTGCCGAGCGCGACCCCGATACGCCGTCCACGCAAGTCGCTCCGCTCGCGGATGCCTCGATCGGCGCGTGCGACCACCGCGTGCTCGGTGCTGGAGGAGATATTGGCGATGACACGCAATGGCTTCCCCGCCAGACCGGCGAACATGATCGGGGTCTCGGCGACGGTGGCAACCTCCGCCTCCCCGTTCAACATCGCATCCAGGGCTGACTTGCCGGTCGGGTAGTGCAGCAGGTTCGACTGCACCCCCTCCGCGGCCAAAAACCCCTGCCGGTCCGCCACCAATAATGGTGCCCCCAGCGCACTGGCAGCGACCGCCAGCGTCAGGGGCTCGGCGGGCGCGGGCGGCGACCAATTTCGCCAAGCCACGAGGGCTGCAATCAGCATGGCCAAGGCGACTGCGGTCGGGGCGATATGGCGTGCAAGGTTGACGGTCATGATGCGTCTCCCAAGCTCGGAGGGTCGGCTAAAGGTAAGAGTATATGAGAGCGAGGCTTGATGCTCGCCGGATCGCATCGACACCGCGCGCAAGACCGCCTCGCTCCAGGCATGCGATCGGGACGAGGGGAGTCGGGAAGAGCGAGGCGCTCCGATGCCTAGCGGGGATCTGGACATCGAGATGGGCGTCGGCGGCCGGACCCCCGGTTCGCTCTTACCAGGAGCCTACCGAGGACCTTCAACAACCCAATAGAGTTCAACCTGCATGCGCTCGGACAACGCGAGCCGGCTCAGGGGAACGGACATCGCTTCTCGTTCGCGGCTCATCCCACAATACCGACCGAAATGCCGCGTTTTCGTCCAGAGATACCGGGAGAACATGCAACTCGGACTCGTCCTCGCAGACGAAGAGGATGCGATCGGGACGGTGCTCGCACAGCCAGGCGCGGACGCCGAGCGGGGCGCGGCTGAGCAATGCCTCCGGCCCGAGCAGCGCGACATTGATGCCTGATCCGGGTCGCGGGCGGAGACGAACTCAAAGGCACCGACACCGAGCGAGTGCACTGCAACCGCGGCGACGCTGTGCGAGAATCCCCGCCTTGTCGTCGTCGCGAGGTAATGCCGTCCATGCACCCGGTGGCCCTGAAGAAGATGCCGTCTCCGCTCGGTCCGCCGCTGCCCGGTCGACCCGGCGAACGCCTGCTGTGGGGGCGACTGCACGGCGCAAGCGTCGCGCTCGCGATCGCGGAGGCCGCCCGCGCGCATGAGGGACTCATCCTGGCTGTCGTGCCGGATGTCCAAGCCGCTGCCCATCTTCGCGCCGAGCTCGGATTCTTTCTGGCAGGGAGCGGGCTTGCGCTGCTGGGCTTTCCGGACTGGGAGACTCTGCCCTACGACGTCTTCTCCCCGCTTCCGGAGCTGGTCTCTGAACGCCTGTTGACGCTGCACAGCTTGCCGGGGCTCGAGAAAGGTGTCTTGGTCGTCCCGGTCGGCACCCTGATGCAACGCTTGCCGCCGCGCGAGTACGTGGACGGGCAGTCCCTGGTGCTCGCGGTCGGGGATCGGCTGGACCTAGACGCGACCCGTCGCCGCCTGGAGCGTGCCGGCTACTCCTGTGTCTCCCAGGTCATCGGTCACGGCGAGTATGCGGTGCGCGGATCGCTGCTCGACGTCTTCCCGATGGGCAGCGAGGTCCCGCTGCGTATCGATCTCTTCGATCAGGAGATCGAGACCATCCGCACCTTCGACCCGGAGACGCAGCGCTCTCAGGAGAAGCTCGAGCAGGTTCGGATGCTCCCGGCGCGCGAGTTCCCGCTGACCGAGGAGGCGATCTCGGGGTTTCGCCAGCGCTATCGGGCGAGCTTCGAGGGCGACCCGCAAGCCAGCCTGATCTATCGCGAGGTGTCGGAGGGGCGCACGCCGGGCGGGTTGGAATACTATCTGCCGCTCTTTTTCGAGACGACCGCGACCCTCTTCGACTATCTGCCCGCAGGCGTCCTGGCCCTGGAGTCCGATGCCTGTCGCGAGACTGCGACGACCTTCATCGCAGGCGTCGCTCAGCGCTACGAGCAGCGTCGTTACGACATCGAACGTCCCCTCCTGCCGCCGGCCAAGCTCTATCTGCATCCCGACGAGATGACCGGGGCGCTCAACCGGCTCTCGGGCGTCCTCTATCAGTCACCCGAGGTGGCGGATCGGCGCAAGGGGTATGCGGCGTTCCACAACTTCGCGACCACCACCCTGCCCCCGCTCGCCATCCAGGCGCGCGCGACGCATCCTGCGCAAGCCTTGCAGGACTTTCTGAGCGCGCCCGAGCGTCGGGTCCTGTTCGTCGCCGAGAGTACGGGGCGACGCGAGATGCTCGCCGAGCACTTGGCCGGGTTCAACATCCGCGCCCGTCAGGTCGATGGCTGGCAAGCCTTCATCGACGGCGATCTCGACCTGGCGTTGACCGTCGCCCCGCTGGAGCGCGGACTGCTGCTGGAAGACCGCGGCATCGCCCTGGTGACCGAAACTCAGCTCTACGGCGAGCGGGTGCGCCAGGAACGGCGGCGCCGAGCGCGCGAGCGCGACAGCGACGCCATCGTGCGCAACCTCACCGAGCTGACCGAAGGTGCGCCGGTCGTCCACGAAGAGCACGGCGTCGGGCGTTATCTGGGGCTACAGACCCTGCAGGTCGGCGGCATGACCACCGAGTTCCTCGCGCTCGAATATGCCAACGGCGACAAGCTCTATGTCCCGGTCAGCTCGCTGCATCTGATCTCGCGCTACACGGGCGCGTCGCCCGAGAACGCGCCCCTGCACCGACTCGGCGGCGAGCAGTGGGACCGGATCAAACGCAAGGCCGCGCAGAAGGCGCACGACGTGGCCGCCGAGTTGCTCGATATCTACGCTCGGCGTGCCGCCCGCGAGGGCGTGGCCTGCCCGGCGCCGGGCGACGACTATGCCGCCTTCGCCGCGGCCTTCCCCTTCGAGGAGACGCCGGATCAGCTGCGCGCCATCGAGGGCGTGATCGCCGACATGGAAGACCCCAAGCCGATGGATCGGGTGGTCTGCGGCGATGTCGGCTTCGGCAAGACCGAGGTCGCCATGCGGGCGGCCTTCATGGCCGTGCAGGGCGGACGGCAGGTCGCGGTACTGGTGCCGACCACCCTGCTCGCCCAACAGCATTTCGAGAACTTCTCCGACCGCTTCGCCGACTGGCCGATCAAGATCGAGAGCCTGTCGCGGTTCCGCACGGCCAAGGAGCAAAAGAAGGTGATGGAGGGACTCGCCGACGGGACGGTCGACATCCTGGTCGGGACCCACAAGCTGCTGCAACCCAACCTGAAGTTCAAGAATCTGGGACTGGCGATCATCGACGAGGAGCACCGTTTCGGGGTGCGCCACAAGGAGCAGCTCAAAAACCTGCGCAGCGAGGTCGATGTCCTTACGCTCACGGCCACGCCGATTCCGCGCACGCTCAACATGGCCATGTCCGGCCTGCGGGATCTGTCCATCATCGCCACGCCGCCTGTGGAGCGTCATCCGATCAAGACCTTCGTCAGCCCCTGGAACGACGGGCTGATTCAGGAGGCGGTGCTGCGCGAGCTCAAGCGCGGCGGTCAGGTCTATTTCCTGCACAACGAGGTGGAGACGATCGAGAACCAGGCGCAGAAGCTCGAGGCCCTGATTCCGGAGGCGCGCGTACAGGTCGCGCATGGACAGATGCGCGAGCGCGACCTCGAGCGGGTGATGCGTGATTTCTATCACCAGCGCTTCAACCTGCTGGTCTGCACCACCATCATCGAGAGCGGCATCGACGTTCCGAGCGCCAACACCATCCTCATCAATCGGGCGGACAAGCTCGGTCTGGCGCAGCTGCACCAGCTGCGCGGACGGGTCGGACGCTCGCACCATCGCGCCTATGCCTATCTGATCACGCCGCCGACCAAGGCCATGACGGCGGATGCGAAGAAGCGCTTGGAGGCGATCGAGTCCATGGAGGATCTGGGCGCCGGCTTCACGCTCGCGACCCATGATCTCGAGATCCGCGGCGCGGGCGAGCTGCTCGGCGACGAGCAATCCGGTCAGATCCACGAGGTCGGATTCTCGCTGTACATGGATCTTTTAGAGCGTGCGGTGCAAGCGCTCAAGGCCGGTCGCACGCCCGAGCTCGACCGGCCGCTCAGCCACGGCGCCGAGATCGACCTCGGCGTACCGGCATTGCTGCCGAGCGACTATCTGCCCGACGTGCACGCGCGGCTCGTGATGTACAAGCGGATTGCGAGTGCCGCCACGGCCGGCGATCTGCGGGAGCTGCAGGTGGAGATGATCGATCGCTTCGGCCTCTTGCCCGAGCCGGCCAAGAACCTGCTCGAGATCACCGAGCTGAAGCTGAAGGTCCAGCCGTACGGCATCCGCAAGATCGAAGCGGGGCCGGCGAGCGGGCGAATCCTCTTCGACGAGACACCCAGCATCGACCCCGGAAATCTGATCCGCCTGATTCAGCAAAAACCAAAGGAATTCAAGCTCGACGGCAGCGACAAGCTGCGATTCTACCGGGACATGGCCGAGCCGCAGCGCCGGCTAAAGGAGATCAACGCGGTGGTTGCGCAATTGATCGCATGAGAACCGCAAGGGATCCTCGCCTCGACAAGAACGCCGATGAAACCCGCACGGCGGGCGCGACAGCCCGTTGAGCTCGGCGCCGCTCGAGGCTGAAGGCAGGAGGCACGAATACCTCCGCCTCACCGCTTCTTCGTCTTCTCGCACTCCGCGCAGATCCCGTAGATCACGAGCGAGTGATCTTCGATCCGGAAGTTGCGCTCCTCGGCGATCTTGGATTGGCGCTCCTCGATGATCGGGTCGCAAAACTCCACGACCTTGCCGCACTTGATGCACACCAGATGGTCGTGGTGGTCGCCGCTGTTGAGCTCGAAGACCGACTGCCCGGTCTCGAAGTGGCGCCGGCACACGAGGCCAGCCCCTTCGAACTGTGTCAAGACGCGGTAGACGGTCGCTAGCCCGATCTCCTCGCCGTTGTTGAGGAGCTCCTTGTAGACATCCTCGGCACTCAGGTGGCGCTTGCCGCAGTTCTCGAGAATGGCAAGGATTGCAACCCGCGGTGCGGTGACCTTGAGACCTGCCTGTTTGATCTGCTCGATTTCCAAATCCCATCTCCCCGTCTAAGGCCGGTCCCGCGCCGTGCGCGGGCCTGCCCGATTCGTCTTCTGATTCATCGTCCCGATGATCGGATCGGGACGCTGCTGTATCATGCCTGGGTTCAATGCAAACGCGCTGTTTTCTAGACATGCGAAAGTTGGTTTATATCTCGATTCTCGGCTGCCTGGTCGCGCTCGCAACGGCCGGCTGCTCCCGTGACAAAAAGCCCGAGGAGTACCGGGGCTCTGTCCTGGAAGAGCTCCCGTTTGTCTACAAGATGACGGTGCAACAAGGCAATATCATCACCGAAGAGATGGTCGATCGCCTGGAGCTCGGGATGAACAAGCGCCAGGTCCAGTTCCTGCTCGGGACACCCTTGCTCACGGACTTCTTCCAGACCGATCGCTGGGACTACACCTATACCATCCAGCGTGGGCACGATCCCATGGAGATCCGCTATCTCACTCTGTATTTTCAGGAAGATGATAGCCTTGCGCGTATCGAGGGGGACATTCGCCCGAATCCCGCGCGCGCGCAGGCAAGGGAGCCGCAGGAAATGGTCGTCTCCGTCCCCGATTATCGGGAACGCAAAGGGCTGCTCAAACGCGGCTTGGAAACGATCGGCCTAGAGCCGAAGGACTAGAGGCCCCGGGCGAGGCGCCCGGTACAATCGGGATGTACTCTACGGATGCTTGGCGTGACCCAATACGCCGACTCAGGTCCCGGCGCTCTGATCGGCATCCGCGCCGCCCTTGCGCATGACCTTCCCCTCCGCTGCACGTCGTTTCCGCGCTTCCTTTGGATCGGCAATCAAGGGGCGATAGATCTCGACGCGATCACCGTCCTCTAAGATCTGATCCAGTTTCGCCGACTTTCCGAAAATTCCGACTTGGTTGACCGCCAGATCGATTTCCGGGCACCTCGAGAGGACGGCGGATTGCTCGATCGCCTGGCGCACCGTTGTCCCGATACGCACCTCGAGCGGACGGAGCACTTGGTCGTCGGCACCCACATAGGCCACGGAAACCTTCAGATAATCAGTCACCGTAGACCTCTTCGGCACGCCGACAAAAGGCGTCTACCAGTGTATTGGCGATTTGGTGGAAAACGGCTCCGAAGGCCTTGTCGATCAGATGTCCCGAGAACTCGAATTCCAGCTCCAGCTCGACCTTGGAGGCATCCTCGCGCAACGGGACGAAACGCCAACCACCGACGAGTTTTCGGAAGGGCCCGTCGAGCAGATCGATGTCCATACGCCGGTCGCGCTCGAACCGATTGCAGGTGCTGAAGGTCTGGCGAATCCCCATCCGGGCGACCTCGATTTGACCGCAGATCTTCTCGTCGGTCTCGGAAATGACGCGCGTCTTGTCGCACCAAGGCAGAAATTTCGGGTACGAGCCGACGTCGTAGACGAGGTCGAACATCTGCGATGCCGAGTACGGCACCAAGGCACTTTTTCTGACGATAGCCACAGCTAAACCGCGTCCCGAGTGAAAAACCGACGTTTCTACAGAGCCTGCCCCTCGAGGGCATCCAAAGCCGTGTGCATGACGCGGTTTAGAAAATAAAAAGATCTCGATTCAATCGCTCGACAGTCGTCGACCCACGCACTTGGAGGCGAACGTCGATCCACCCCCGGCCGAGCCGGCCGACGTCTATGCGGGCACTTTACCCGAGTCCGATCCACCCGAGCACGCCGACGGCATTCAATAGAACGATGCCGACGGCAATGGGGGCAACATACCGGATCAGCAACCGCCAGAGCCGGTAGGCCGGGCCATCGTCCATCTGAAGCTCGTCCGAGGAGGAGGCCCGCGACAGCATCCAGCCTGCAAAGATCGCAATCAGGACACCGCCTAGGGGCAGCAGGATGTTCGCGGTCAGGAAGTCGAAGAGATCAAGGAAACCCTTGCCGAAGATCTTGACCTCCGACCAGGCGTTCAACGAGAGCAGACAGGCGATGCCCAGCAGCCAGACGGTAAGCCCGCCCAACACGGATGCGCGCACGCGGCTGAAGCTCAGATTCTCGACCAGCCAGGCCACCAGCGGTTCCAGCAATGAAATGGCCGACGTCCAAGCCGCGAACAGGAGCAGCACGAAGAACAAGGCCCCGAAGAAAGACCCGCCCGGCATGTCCCCGAAGGCGATCGGCAAGGTCTGAAAGATCAGCCCGGGGCCGCTGTCCGGGGCGAGTCCGTGGGCGAAGACGATGGGGAAGATCGCGAGCCCGGCCAGCAACGCCACCAGGGTGTCCAGCCCGGCGATGATCATGGTGTTTTGTGCGATCGATGAGTCCCGTTTCAAATAAGACCCGTAGATCATGATGGCGCCCATCCCGAGGCTGAGGCTGAAGAATGCCTGGCCCATGGCGCTGAGGATCGCCTCGCCCGCCTTGCCCTGAAACTCGGCGAAATCGGGCTCGAAGAGATAGGCAACTGCCGTGTCGAAATCGCCGGCCTGCATGCCGTATCCGACCATCACCACGAGGAGTACGAAGAGCGCCGGCATCAGGATGCGCACCGCCTTTTCGAGACCACCCGCCACACCGCGCGCGACGACCAGCACCACCATCACCATGAAGATGGTGTGCCAAGCGAGCAGCCGCTCGGCGTCGCCGATCAGGCCGGAGAACATCTCGCCCGCACCCGTCGCGTCGATCTCGGTAAAGAGTCCGCTCGCGGCGCGGAAGATGTAACCCATCGTCCAGCCTGCAATCACGCTGTAGAAGGAGAGGATCAGGAAGCCTGCGACGATTCCCATCCAACCCAATAATTGCCACGCGGGCGCTCGGCCCTCAGCGCTGGCGAGGGCGCGCATGGTGTTGATGGGACTGCGCCGACCGCGCCGCCCGAGCATGATCTCCGCCATCATGATCGGGACGCCGATCAGGACGACACAGAGGATGTAGACCAGGACGAACGCGCCACCGCCGTACTCGCCGGCGGTATAGGGAAAGCGCCAGATGTTGCCGAGACCCACGGCCGATCCGCTCGCGGCCAGGATAAAGGCCAGACGCGTCGACCACATGCCATGGATCGAGCTGGTCGCGGTCAAGACGGCAGCCCGGCCGAGGACGGCGCGATCTGGGCGCGGACGACATCCGCCAGCCACTCGGCAAGACGTCGGACCTCGCTTGCGTCGACGCCCTCGACCATGACGCGAACCAGCGGCTCCGTCCCGGAGGGACGCAGCAGAACACGCCCGCGGCCCGCGAGCGTCTGCTCCGCGGTCTGCACTGCATCCCGCACGGCGGGCAGCCCGACGATATCGCGCTGGGCGTCCAGCCGGACGTTGATCAGGATCTGAGGATAAGGCTCGACCTCGGCACAGATCTCGTGCAAACCCGTGTCGAGATATTTCAAGCCGGCCAGGACCTGCAGAGCAGCCACGATCCCGTCTCCCGTGCTGGTACGGTCGCGGCAGATGATGTGTCCGGAAGGCTCGCCGCCGAGGATACCGTCCGCGCGCTTGAGATGCTCCATGATATAGCGGTCGCCGACCTTCGCGCGCACAAATCCGACACCGAGGCGCCGCAGCGCATGCTCGAAGCCCAGGTTGCTCATCAGGGTGCCGACGACATCGCCGCGCATCCCCCCGTCGGCAAGACGGGCCTTGGTAATGACATACAACAGCCGATCGCCGTCGATCAATTGCCCCTTGCCATCGACCATCAACACGCGGTCGCCATCGCCGTCGAAGGCGATACCCAGATCGGCGCCTTCCTGCACGACCGCCCTGCATAAGGCGTCGGGATGGGTGGAGCCGACATCCCGGTTGATGTTGAAACCGTCCGGATCGGCGCCGAGGCGCACCACCTCCGCACCGAGCTCTTCGAAGACGTAGGGGGCCGTGTTGTAGGTCGCGCCGTTGGCACAGTCGACGACGACCCGCAGACCACGGAAATTCATGCTCGTCGGAACGGTGCTCTTGCAGAACTCGATATATCGGCCGTTGGCGTCGTCGATCCGCTTCACCTTGCCGAGCGCGGCCGAATCGACCGTCCGCAGGGGTCGCTCGAGCTCGGCCTCGATCGCTTCTTCGACGTCGTCCGGGAGCTTGTCGCCGTCCGCCGAGAAGAATTTGATGCCGTTGTCTTGGTAGGGATTATGAGAGGCGGTGATGACGATACCCGCCGAGGCGCGAAAGGTGCGGGTGAGATAGGCGACGCCCGGCGTGGTCATCGGCCCGAGGAGCCGGATGTTCACTCCGGCCGCGACGAGTCCCGCCTCCAAGGCGGACTCGAACATGTAGCCCGAGATCCGCGTATCCTTTCCGATCAGAACCTTGCCGCCGTTACCCTGGCCGAAGACGCGTCCTGCTGCCCAGCCGAGCTTGAGGACGAAGTCGGGTGTGATCATCCCCTCGCCCACCCGCCCACGGATTCCGTCCGTTCCGAAATAACGACGTCCCGACATATCCGCCTCCGTGTGACTAGTGCTCGCCCGCCGGTCGCCCGAGCGTTGTGTCGTCCGGGCCGGGCGTCGCGTCGGCCGGTTTCGCGCGATCGGATCGCCGCCCGGCCGGGCGGCCGCCGGTTTCTTCGTCCTCCCAGTCGCTCGGCGGACGCGGCGGGCGGCCGGACATGATGTCGTTGATCTGCTCGGCATCGATGGTCTCGTACTTCATCAATGCGGCGGACATGGCGTGCAGTTTGTCCATGTTCGCGACGAGCAGACCCCGGGCACGCTCGTAGTTGCGCTCGATGACGTTGCGGATCTCTTCGTCGATGAGATGCGTGGTCTCGTCCGAGACGCTCTTGTGCTGGGTGACCGAATGACCGAGGAAGACCTCTTGCTCCTCCTCGCTGTAGGTCAGCGGACCCAGCTTGTCGGACAGGCCCCACTTGGTGACCATGTTGCGCGCGATCTCGGTCGCACGGTGGATGTCGTTTTGCGCTCCCGTCGTCACGCTTTCCGCGCCGAAGATCAACTCCTCGGCCAGGCGTCCGCCGAAGAGGCTCGAGATGCTGCTCTCCAGGCGCTGCTTGCTGTAGCTGAAGCGGTCGTCCTCGGGCAGAAAGAGGGTCACGCCCAGCGCCCGGCCGCGCGGGATGATGCTGACCTTGTGCACGGGATCGTGGTCGGGCACCAAGCGACCGACGATGGCATGGCCGGACTCGTGATAGGCGGTCAGACGCTTTTCGTCGTCGGACATGACCATGGAGCGACGCTCCGCGCCCATCATGATCTTGTCCTTGGCCTTCTCCATGTCGTCCATGTCGACCATCTTTTTGTTCGACCGAGCGGCGAAGAGCGCGGCCTCGTTGACGAGGTTGGCGAGATCCGCGCCCGAGAACCCGGGAGTGCCCCGCGCCAGGACCGACGCCTTCACGTCCTCGGCCGCCGGGATCTTGCGCATGTGCACCTTCAGGATCTGCTCGCGACCGCGCACGTCCGGGAGCGGGACGACCACCTGGCGGTCGAATCGGCCCGGTCGCAGCAACGCCGGATCCAGCACGTCGGGGCGGTTGGTTGCCGCGATGACGATGACGCCCTCGTTGCCCTCGAAGCCGTCCATCTCGACCAGGAGCTGGTTCAGGGTCTGCTCGCGCTCGTCGTGACCACCGCCCAGACCGGCGCCGCGATGGCGGCCGACCGCATCGATCTCGTCGATGAAGATGATGCAGGGTGCGTGCTTCTTGGCCTGCTCGAACATATCGCGCACGCGCGAGGCGCCGACACCGACGAACATCTCGACGAAATCCGAGCCCGAGATGGTGAAGAAAGGCACCTTCGCCTCGCCGGCGATCGCGCGGGCGAGCAGGGTCTTGCCGGTCCCGGGCGGGCCGACCATGAGGACGCCTTTCGGGATCTTGCCGCCGAGTTTCGTGAACTTGCTCGGATCGCGGAGAAAATCGACCATCTCCGTGACCTCGTCCTTGGCCTCCTCGGCGCCCGCGACATCTTGGAAGGTCACCTTGACCTGATCCTCGGAGAGCATCCGGGCGCGGCTCTTGCCGAAGGACATGGCCCCTCGACCGCCCGCTCCGCCCTGCATTTGCCGCATGAAGAAGATCCAGATTCCGATCAGGATCAGGAGCGGGAACCAGTTGATCAGGACCTGCATCAGAACGGATTGTTTCTCCGGCGGGGCCGCCTTGATCACGACGTCGTGATTCAGCAGGTCGCCCACGAGTCCGTCGTCGCCGGGGCTGAAGGTGGTAAACCTCTGACCGGAGCCGCTGACGCCCTCGATCGTGCGACCCTGGATCGTAACCTCCTTGACCTCGCCCTGGCGCACCTGCTCGATGAAGTCGGAATAGGTCAGGGTCCGCGGGGTCGTCGGCGCGGTCGTGAAATTGTTGAAGACGGACATCAGCACGACGGCGATGACCACCCAAAGAAGTATATTTTTCGCCATGTCATTCACGGCTGCTTGCCCCTGCTGATGGTGGACCGACGCGATGGTGTCGAGGTCGAACGATCGAAATTAGCACCGACGCCTCAACGATGAAAGCCTTTGGCGACCAAGTAAAGCTCACGGCTCTGAGATCGCGATGATTTGGGCTTACGACTGACCACCTTGGCGAAGCTCCGCCTCAGCTCGGTCAAAATGTCGTCGAAGCCGGTTCCTTGGAAGACTTTGACGACCAGAGCCCCGCCGGGTTGCAGCCGAGACCGCGCAAGATCCAAGGCCAATTCCACGAGATACATCGAGCGCGGCTGATCCACGACCGTCATACCGGTAATATTGGGGGCCATATCCGAGAGCACCAGATCGAGCGACTCACCGCCCAAGGTGGCGCAGAGTCGGTCCAGGATCTCGGGCTCGCGAAAATCACCCTGCATGACGACGACGCCGGCCAGCGGATCCATCGGCAACAGATCGAGGGCAACGACACTGCCGCGCGCGCCGACGAGGCGCGCGGCGATCTGGGACCAACTGCCCGGTGCGGCACCCAGATCCAACACCCGCATCCCCGGGCGAAAGATCCGATCCTTCTCCTGGATCTCGAGCAGCTTGTAGGCGGCGCGCGAACGATACCCCTCGCGCTGCGCGCGCTTGACGTAGGGATCGCTGTGCTGCCGATCCAGCCATTTCCGACTCGAGGCTGTTTTCGCCATAGCGTTAGAGATCGTGCACCCAAGAAAATCGGAAAAACTCAAGCAGCATTCCGGCGAGCGCACCGCCGAACAGCCCCCCGAGGATCGCCATCGGTATACGTTCGTGCATCGACGCGCTCGCGGATTGCCACAACCCTACCTCGAAGTCGATGAGAGGGCCGATCATCATCCAAACGCTGCCGGCGGCCACGCCTGCCAGCGTCGCCATGACCAGGGACTCGATGATATAGCAGGGCCGCGACTCGCAATGCAGCCGACGCGATAGCGACAGCCACCAGCGCACGGTCGATACATAGAGCACCCCGTTGACGCTGACCAGAAAGGCCAGGACCGCGAACGAGGGGAAAGGATTCGGATGGAAGGGTTCGACCAATGCCAAAAAGCCGCCGCAGAGTGCACCGGTCGCCAAGCCGGCCATGGTTTTTCCGGGCACATGTCTCGAACAACGCGCCGGGAAGCTGACGGTCAGACCGACCAGACCCGCAACGGCGGAGGCGACCAAAACGACATGAAAGACGGCGATATGCTCGGCGAAGAGCATCAGCACGAGAACGCCGACCAGAACCCCGATGCCTGTTGCGATCAAGGCCACCTCCCGCGCACCGTAGAGCGCGGCACCGACCCCGCCCGCCAGTGCGGCAGCGGCGATGTAGGTGCCGTGGCCGAAGCCGAGGCCCTCGAACAGTTCGGCGAAACCCGTGAACAAAGGCGCATAGAGCATCCCGATCAGGCCCCAGACGATGCCGCGAAGCAGGGCCATGCGCCAGCTCGGAGCCGCGGTATCGCGTGAAAGGATCGAGGCGCCGAAGGTTTGGGCAATCTCGGAGCTCGAGGAGGAAGGGTGTTGCGAGAAGGTCATGAGGGTCACCGGAGAACGTCTTGGAAGGATTGCGTTCTCGAACTCAAAGCAAAAACCGGACCTGCAATGAGATAGTTCGGACGATCAAGGGGCAGCACGGGTGCCGCGGCGGGCGTGGTTCCCGGCGCTTCGGGCATCCCCAAGGTGCATCGATGCAAACGAGAAACGGGGCCAAGCGGCCCCGTTTCGGACGATCCGAGGCAGGTGATCGACGCGATCAACCGGCCTTCAGGGTCCAGGATGCGCACCAGCCGTTGACATTGATCAACTTGCCGGGGAACAGGCTGCAGCCGTGCCACTCTTCGGTCGCACCGGCGACATCGGGGAGGTGGAACTGACAGTTTGCGCAGTGCTGCTCTTCGGGCGGCAGACCGGGACGGGCTGCGGCGGCGCGGTCGGACTGGGTCGCATCGGCGTTGTACTTGAGCGCGATCGCGGTGGGATCGTTCGCAGCGACTGCATTCGCAGGCACTTCGGCGCGCGCGGTGCCGAAGCCGACCAGATTGATGACCGGGATCGCGGCAGCGGTACCCAGCATCACCTTGACAGCGTCGCGACGGCTCGTGCTCATTGGCTTATCGGACATGTTTGTCAACTCCTTCGAGTAATTCATTGTGGTGACATCGACACCCCCGGCTCGACCGGAAGCTGTCGCGCATTGTGCTACATTGGTCCGAAAAACGCGAGCGGAAGGCCACGCTCGATCGGGCGAATCAGTCGAGATAGGTTCCCGCCCCCACGTACCGTGCCTGCCAGTAAGGCGTGGCGAGCCGATCGAGCCGGACCTCTCGACGGGAGGTCGATGCATGCACGAAACGCTCGTCGTCCACCATGAGCCCGACATGATGCTGCCCCGGTCCGGTGCGGAAGAAGACCATGTCGCCGGCCCGCGGCCGACGACCCGGAACGGGCGTGGCCGCGCGTAGCTGATCGGTCGAGACACGCGGGATCCTCACCCCGGCGACATGGTGCGCATAGTAGGTGAGCCCGGAGCAATCGAGACCCTCGCCGGGGGAGCTCCCTCCGTAGACATACGGCGTTCCGACCTGAGACAGGCCGGCCAGCACGACATCCGCGCGCGGGCCGGCGAGATCGTTGCGCGGCGTGGCGCAGCCGGACAGTACCCCGGACATCAAAAGGGCGCAAAGAACGCAGCCGCCGCCGTGTAGACGCATCACAAATTACACCCGATACATTTCGCAATGACCTGTAAACGCAACTTTTAGACCGTCGATTGTAAGGTGTCAAGCGAGCATCGACGCCCATCGCGACGCTGCCGAGGAACAGGCAGGGCGCCGCATCCGGGGAAGGTGCTCGACGACCGACGCGTAACCGCGCGCCGAACCGACGAAGACGCGGCATAATCGCACTGCGGCTGCGCACCGAAGGCCATCGATCGGAGCGAACACGAAGCCGGTCTCGCCGTCCCTTGCGGTCGATGCACGGGCGATCGCTCCGTGAGGTACGGCGGGAACAACCATCGAACCGCGTCAGGCTCGCGGATTCGAAAACGCCTCGGCACAGCGAACAAGGAATCGAAAACAATGCGACTCTTCGATGTTCTCGCCGTCCTGATCGGATTTTCGGCGCTCTTCAGTTGGCTGAACGATCGGTATCTCAGGCTCCCGAACGCCATCGGCCTGATGCTGATCGCACTGGTATTTTCACTCATGCTCTTGCTGCCGTTCCCGTTCGCCAGCGAGTTGGAGCAAGCGGTTCAACGCATGCTCGCCAGCATCGACTTCAGCGAAGCCCTGCTGCAGGGGATGTTGGGCTTCTTGCTCTTCGCCGGTGCGCTCCACGTCGATCTGCGCGAGCTCGCCAGGCACAAGTGGGCGATCGCGATCCTCGCCTCGGCGAGCGTCGTCGGCGCGACCATCCTCATCGGCTGCGGAAGCTGGCTATTGTTCTTCGCGCTCGGCTTCGAGATCCCGCTCATCTACTGCATGCTCCTCGGCGCGCTCATCTCGCCCACCGATCCGGTCGCGGTCCTCGGTATCCTGAAGAACGCGAACGCCCCGAAATCCCTGGAGATGAAGATCACCGGAGAGTCGCTTTTCAACGACGGCGTGGCGGTTGTTGTCTTCATGCTGCTTGCGGGCCTCGCTGCCGGCGAGACGCCCCCTGCACCCGGCGACGCGCTGATGCTGTTCGCCACCGAGATCGTCGGAGGGCTGGCGTTCGGCTTCGCCATCGGCTGGATCGCGCTCTTTATGATCAGCAGGACGGGCAACTATCAGGTCGAGATCATGGTGACTCTGGCGCTGGCCATGAGCGGCTATGCCATCGCCGAGCATGCAAACGTCTCGGCGCCGATCGCCATCGTGGTCGCCGGTCTCATCATCGGCAGCCGGGGCCGCGCCGTCGCCGTGACCGAAGCCACCCGGTATCGCTTGGACGACTTTTGGGAGTTGGTCGACGAGATCCTCAACGCCGTCTTGTTCGTGATCATCGGTCTGGAGGTTCTGGCGATCAGCATGAGCGGGGAGTTCATCTTGGCCGGTCTCTTCGCGATCCCGTTGGTGCTCGCCGCACGCCTCGCCAGTGTCGGCCTCCCCTTTCAACTGCTGCGTCGCCATCGCAGGTTCGAGCCGGGCTTTCTCTCGATCCTGACCTGGGGCGGTCTGCGCGGCGGAATCTCGGTCGCCCTAGCCCTGTCGTTGCCGGATGGCGAGGCCCGCGATCTGATCCTCACCGTGACCTACATCGTCGTGGTCTTCTCCGTACTGGTGCAGGGCCTGACACTGGGACCTTTGGTGCGCCGCGTGGCGGCAAGCGCCGAGGGGACGCGAAACCCGTGAACGCCGCGCCGGCTCCGACAGTCATCGGAGCCGGCGCGGCCCAGCGACTCCGACACATGACCCATACCGCACCGGGCGCGGTTTAACTGGAGAATCGAGAAATGAGCGAAACCAAACACTGCCGGCTCCTGATCCTGGGATCCGGCCCCGCCGGCTATACGGCGGCCGTTTATGCGGCGCGCGCCAACCTCGGCCCGGTCCTGGTCACGGGGCTGGAGCAAGGCGGCCAGTTGATGACGACGACGGACGTCGACAATTGGGCAGGCGACCCCGACGGCGTGCAGGGGCCGGACCTGATGGAGCGAATGCGGCGCCACGCCGAGCGCTTCGAAACCGAGATCATCTTCGACCACATCAACGCGGTCGATCTGGGGACGCGCCCGTTCACGCTGACCGGCGACTCGGCCGTCTACAGCTGCGATGCGCTCATCATCGCCACGGGTGCCAGCGCCATGTATCTCGGCCTGCCCTCGGAGGAGGCGTTCCGCGGCCGCGGGGTCTCGGCCTGCGCCACCTGCGACGGTTTTTTCTATCGCAACCAGAAGGTCGCCGTGATCGGCGGCGGCAACACCGCGGTCGAGGAGGCCCTGTATCTGTCGAACATCGCCTCCGAGGTCATTTTGGTGCATCGACGCGACGCCCTTCGCGCGGAGAAGATCCTGCAGAAGCATCTGTTCGAGAAGGCCGAGCACGGCAACGTGAAGATCGCGTGGAACCACACCCTGGACGAGATCCTCGGCGACGCGACCGGCGTCACCGGGATGCGCATCAAGAGCACGCTGGACGGCTCCACACAGGATATCGATCTCCAAGGCGTCTTCATCGCCATCGGCCACAAGCCCAACACGCAGATCTTCGACGGGCAGCTCGAGATGGCCGGCGGCTACATCAAGGTCCACAGCGGCATCGACGGCAATGCGACGGCCACCTCCGTGCCCGGCGTCTTTGCCGCGGGCGATGTCATGGACCATGTGTATCGCCAGGCGATCACCTCCGCGGGTACCGGCTGCATGGCGGCGTTGGATGCGGAGAAATATCTGGACGCCTTGGCGGCCGGAGACCAGTAGCGGATCGAAGCAGCTGATGCCTTGGGCAGCGATCGGACGCCCTCATGTGGCTGATACCGGCCTGACCTTCCGATCGATGCCCATGTACAGACTGACGACCCACTCGGCGATCGCCGAGATCCCCGCGGATGAATGGAACCGGCTCGCCGGGGACGACAGCCCCTTCCTGCGCCATGAGTTCCTCGATGCCATGGAACGTCACGGCTGCGTCGGCGAGTCGCTCGGTTGGCTGCCGCGGCATCTCGCGCTGCACGACGCGGAGGGGCATCTAGTCGCAGCGGCACCCTGCTACCTGAAGTTCAACTCCTACGGCGAGTTCGTCTTCGACTGGAGCTGGGCGGACGCCTATCGACGCAAGGGTTTGCGGTACTATCCGAAACTGGTGATCGCCTCGCCCTACACACCCGCGACGGGACCGCGGCTGCTGACCGGGGATTCGCCCGCGCGCGGGGATCATGCACGCGCACTGATTCAGGGCGCGATCCGGGTGGCCGAGGAGGCGGGCGTCTCCTCGATGCATTGGCTCTTCACGGCCGAGGACGAGCAGGCAGTGCTTGAAGGTCAGGGCCTGCTCAGACGCGTCGGCTGTCAGTTTCATTGGCACAACCGGGGTTACGGCTCATTCGAGGATTATCTCGGGGCCTTTACGGCCGAGAAACGCAAGAAAGTCAAACGCGAGCGGCGCCGCGTCGTCGAATCCGGTGTCCGGATCCGACGCATCCCGGGCAACGCGGTCACGGAGGCCGAATGGGCCACCTTCCATCGCCTCTATTGCGACACCTTCGACAAGCGCGGCGGGATCCCGACCTTCTCGCTGCCCTTCTTCCAAGCCATCGGCGAGACCATGGGCGAGAGTCTCCTGCTGGTGCTGGCCGAATACGGCAACGAGATCGTCGCCGCCGCCTTCGACCTGGTCGGCGCACGCTCGCTCTACGGACGCCATTGGGGCTGTTTTCAGGACTTTCACAGCCTGCATTTCGAGGCCTGCTACTATCAGGGCCTGGATTATTGCATCGAGACGGGTCTCACCCGTTTCGAGCCGGGCGCGCAAGGCGAGCACAAGGTCAGCCGCGGCTTCCTGCCGACCCCGACCTGGTCGGCCCATTGGATCGCCGACCCGGCCTTCCGCGACGCCATCGCGCGCTTCGTGACCCTCGAGGCGGAGGGCATGGACGACTACATCGCCGAGATGCAGGCCCACAGCCCCTACCGCCGAGACAGCCGCCCATCGGGCGTTCCGGCACCGGCGGGACGCGATTCGGAATGATCCCGCGACTTGATCCGCGAGACAGGTCCGCATTCCCCGATGTTCGCCACGCCCTGCGCGAGCCCAACGGCCTGCTGGCATTCGGCGGCGATCTGTCCCCGGAGCGCCTCGAAAGCGCCTACAGACGCGGCATCTTTCCCTGGTTCAGCGAGGGCGACCCCATCCTGTGGTGGTCCCCGGACCCGCGCACGGTGCTCTTTCCGCAATCCTTGAAGGTGCCGCGCAGCCTACGCAAACGGCTGCGCAAGCAGACCTTCAGGGTGACCATGGATCGCGACTTCGGCGGGGTCATTCGCGGCTGCGCGGCACCGCGAGACGCGCACGGCGGCACCTGGATCCTCCCGGAGATGGTGATAGCGTACGAGACGCTGCATCGGCGCGGAATCGCACATTCGGTCGAGGTTTGGCAGGACGGAGCGCTTGTCGGCGGCCTTTACGGGGTTGCCGTCGGAGGCGCATTCTTCGGAGAGTCCATGTTCAGCCGGGCGACCGATGC
This sequence comes from Thiocapsa marina 5811, assembly GCF_000223985.1. Taxonomy (GTDB): domain Bacteria; phylum Pseudomonadota; class Gammaproteobacteria; order Chromatiales; family Chromatiaceae; genus Thiocapsa; species Thiocapsa marina. The sequence goes on along the minus strand of NZ_AFWV01000007.1, from coordinate 249,159 downwards.
CTCGAAGGTTGCCCTCTTCCATCTGTGCGAGCGACTCACGCGCTGGGGATTCGGCCTGATCGACTGTCAGATGCGCACCGAGCACCTGATCCGTTTGGGCGCCGTGGAGATCCCTCGCAACGAGCTGGTGCGCCGCTTGGAGCGGCTCTGCCGCGAGCCCGCTCCGGAGACCTCCGCTCGCCACTGGGACGACGGACGCGAGCACATACCCCTACTCGACGGCAACGCGGAGACACCATGAATGCCGCGGACGGTCCCCTTGCAGGGCGCCATCTCGCCCTCTATCTGACCGGCGAGCACGCCTGCTCCTACCTGCCCGAGCGACGGGCGCGGACCCTCTTCGTAGACCCGACGGCCCACATCGACGGCGCGACCTACCAAGCGCTTGTCGATCAGGGCTTCCGACGCAGCGGCGCGCATGTGTACCGACCGGCCTGTCGCGGCTGCGCGGCCTGTGTGCCGGTGCGCGTACCGGTTGCGGATTTCTGCCCGGACCGCTCGCAACGTCGCAACTGGCGCCGCAACTCGGCCGAGCTGAGCCTGCTCGACACCCCGGCCGCCTTTAAGTCGAGCCATTTCGAGCTCTACAGACGCTACCTGAGGGAGCGTCACCCGGAAGGCGGAATGGCGGACGATGCCTCCGAAGGCAGCTACCGCCGCTTTTTGGTCGAGCGCTGGGGCGGGTCTACTCGGTTCATCGAGATGCGGCTCGGCGAGCGACTGGTCGGCGTGGCGGTGACGGATGTCCTCGAGCAGGGACTCTCCGCCGTCTACACCTTCTTCGACCCGACGCTCTCGGAGCGCTCGCCGGGGACCTTCGCCATCTTGGCGCAGATCGAAGCGGCTCGACGCATCCAGGCCCCCTATCTCTATCTGGGCTATTGGCTTCGAGACTCGCCGAAGATGCGGTATAAAGAGCGATTCCGACCGATCGAAGCGTGGGACGGCCACAGGTGGCTCAGGTTCGATCGCACCCGTCCCTTGAACCTCGGTTAAGACCCATCGGGCAATCGACTCCGCACGACGCGATTCAACGATCCCTGCGGCCCCGCCGGGATGCTCAACCTATGGTACACTCCCGGAGCTTCATGGCCCGGATCCGATCACGCGGTACAACATACAAAAACTATGTCAAAAGACGACGTTATCCAAATGGAAGGTACGGTCACCGAGACCCTGCCGAACACTGTATTCAGGGTCGAGCTGGAGAACGGTCATACCGTCACGGCTCATATCTCCGGCAAGATGCGCAAGCACTATATCCGCATCCTGACGGGCGATAAGGTCACGGTCGAGCTGACCCCTTACGACCTCACCAAAGGCCGTATCGTCTATCGAGCACGATAGGCCCGGCCGAACCGACAAGAACTCGCAGACGCCGGACAACGACTGCTTGGACAGGCGAAGCGCGGGCGACTGATGCCGTCGCCATCGGGGAATCGACGTCGCGGCCACAGGTCAATACGGCCTCGGGTATTTGCGCGTCGCCGCTTCCCCCTTCGCCGGAGACGCGATGATCGCTCGGAGCCTCCGGCGATCCGTGTCGCCGGACCGTGGTTCATAGGGATCGGGGCTCGCCGTTGATGTCGAACGCGAGCGTCTCTCCCTGCACATGGATGCGCACGCTTCCGCCTGCGACCAGATCACCGAAGAGGAGCTCGTTGGCCAAGGGCTTCTTGATGTGGTTTTGGATCACCCGCGCCATCGGCCGCGCGCCCATCGTCGGATCGTAGCCCTTCTCCGCCAACCAGGCGCGGGCATCGGCCTCGACCGTCAAGCTCACTTTCTTCTCCTCGAGCTGCTGCTCGAGCTCGAAGACGAACTTATCCACCACGCTGCGGATCGTCTGTTCGCTCAGTGAGCCGAACTGCACGACCGCGTCGAGCCGATTGCGGAACTCGGGCGTGAAGTAACGCTTGAGCGCCTCGATGCCGTCCGTGGAGTGATCTTGCTCCGTGAAACCGATCGAGCGGCGCGCGGTGTCCTCCGCCCCTGCGTTCGTCGTCATCACCAAGACCACGTTGCGGAAGTCCGCCTTGCGACCGTTGTTGTCGGTCAGTGTCCCGTGATCCATCACCTGCAGAAGCAGATTGAAGACGTCGGGGTGGGCCTTCTCGATCTCGTCGAGCAACAAGACCGCATGCGGATGTTTATTGACCTCTTCGGTCAGCAGCCCGCCCTGATCGAAACCGACATACCCGGGCGGCGCGCCGATGAGACGCGAGACGGTATGGCGCTCCATGTATTCGGACATGTCGAAGCGCAAAAGCTCCATCCCGAGAATGCGCGCCAGCTGACGCGTCACCTCGGTCTTGCCCACACCGGTCGGGCCGGTAAAGAGGAACGAGCCGATCGGCTTCTCCTCGGTCCCCAAGCCCGAGCGGTTCATGCGGATCGAGGAGGTCAAGGCATCGATCGCCGCATCTTGACCGTAAACCACCATCTTGAGGTCCCGATCGAGGTTCTTGAGCGACTCGGTATCCGAGGCCGAAACCTTCTTTGACGGGATGCGCGCCATCTTGGCGACGATCGCCTCGACGTCGCCCACGTCGATACGCTTCTTGCGTTTCGCCGGGCTCTTGAGCTGCACGTGTGCACCGGCCTCGTCGATGACGTCGATCGCCTTGTCGGGGAGATGGCGATCGTTGATGTAGCGGTTCGACAGCTCCGCGGCGGCCCGCAAGGCCGGGTTGGTGTAGGTGACCTGATGGTGCTCTTCGAACCGCGTCTTGAGGCCCTTGAGGATCTCGAACGTCTCCTCCACCGACGGCTCCTCGACATCGATCTTCTGGAAGCGACGCGCCAGCGCCCGGTCCTTCTCGAAGATGCCGCGATATTCCTGGTATGTGGTCGAGCCGATGCACCGCAGATCGCCGGAGGCCAGCACGGGTTTGATCAGATTCGAGGCATCCATGACCCCGCCCGAGGCGGACCCGGCACCGATGATGGTGTGGATCTCGTCGATGAAGAGGATGGCGTGACGCTGGCGCTTGAGCTGCGCGAGCACCGCCTTGAGCCTCTTCTCGAAATCGCCCCGATATTTGGTTCCGGCCACGAGGCCGCCGAGATCCAGCGAGTAGATGACAGCGTCCCCGAGGATCTCCGGGACCTGTCCGTCGACGATCTTCTTAGCCAAGCCCTCGGCGATCGCGGTCTTGCCCACGCCCGCCTCGCCGACGAACAGCGGGTTGTTCTTGCGCCGCCGACACAGGATCTGGACCGTTCGCTCAACCTCGGCGGCACGACCGATCAGAGGGTCGATACGCCCGAGACGCGCCATCTCGTTCAAATTGGTTGCAAAGGTTTCGAGCGGACTGCTGCCCTCCTTCTCCTCGGCGCGTGGCTCGTCGACATCGCCCGAGATCTCGTCGTCCTGACTCTCGCCGGGAACCTTCGAGATCCCGTGAGAGATATAGTTCACGACGTCCAAGCGAGTCACGTCCTGCTGATTGAGCAGGTAGACGGCTTGGGAATCCTGCTCGCTGAAGAGCGCCACGAGCACGTTCGCCCCGGTGACCTCCTTCTTGCCGGCGGACTGTACGTGGAAGACCGCTCGCTGCAGGACGCGCTGGAATCCGAGCGTCGGCTGCGTGTCTCGATCCTCGCTGTCGGGGATGAGCGGCGTGGTCTCGTCGATGAAGGCGGTGATCTCCCGACGCAGCTTCTCGGCATCCGTGCCGCACGCCTTGAGCACCTTCGCGGCGGTCGGGTTATCGAGAAGCGACAGCAGCATGTGCTCGACCGTCATGTATTCATGATGCTTCGCGCGCGCCTCCTTGAAGGCCCGGTTCAGCGTAAATTCGAGTTCTTTGCTCAGCATTGGCCTAATCCAAGCAGGGGTTGACGAAACGGTGTGAGCCGCTGCAGCGAACAGGTGTGTCGGTCTCTAAGCCTCTTCCATGGTGCACATCAAAGGATGCTGGTGACTGCGCGCAAAGTCGTTCACCTCCGACACCTTTGTTTCGGCGATATCCTTCGTATAGACGCCGCACACCCCTCGACCACGCGTGTGCACGTGCAGCATGATCTGGGTGGCCTTCTCGCGATTCATGGCGAAGAAGGTCTCGAGCACCTGCACCACAAACTCCATCGGGGTGTAATCATCATTCAGCAACAGGACCTTGAATAGGGGCGGACGACGAAGCTTCGGCTTCGCCTCCTGTACGGTCAGCCCTGATTCGCGCTCCTCGCTTGGAAGGTCGTCACTCATGATTCGGGATTCTAGGCAAAATTTTGAGGGTTGCGATGTCGATCGCACGATTCGGCGCGACGCGAGACCCGGCGCGGGGTTGTTCCCGGTTCGAGCAATCACGCCGGCCTACGGTTTCCGGCCGGACCGACACATGACGCGCGTCGGCTTCGAGTGCCCCGGACGATGTCGGTTTGACCCCCGAAATCACCTTACTATACTACGCAGTTATGGCGCGGTTCCGAGGTTTCAAGGCACCCGTCAGACAACAACAACGACGACCACCAACAAGAGACCTGCAACTCCTGGAGGAGCCCCTAAATGATTACCGGTGTTGTCAAGTGGTTCAATAACGCCAAGGGTTACGGGTTCGTGCAGCCCGATGGCCGCGACGAAGACGTCTTCGTCCACTTCTCGGCCATCGACATGGATGGCTACAAGACCTTGCGCGAGGGGCAAAAAGTCCAGTTCGAGATCAGCCAGGGCCCGAAAGGCCTGCATGCGGCCAACGTGCACCGCGTGAGCTGATCGCCGCGGGATGACCGCCCGCAACTGTCGGCTCGGCAAGGTCGTTGCGCCGACATTCGACGACGGCCGGGGGCGGAATCCTGATTCCGCGCCCCGTTTCACTAAACGCCCGGCGGCCTTATCCGTCAATCCATCCGCGCGATGACCGCATCCCCGAAGCCCGAGCAGCTCAGCTTCGTCGCCCCCTCCATGAGCCTGTCGAGATCGTAGGTCACGGTCTTGGCGGCGATCGCACCTTCCACGCCCTTGATGATGAGGTCGGCCGCTTCGATCCAACCCATGTGCCGCAGCATCATCTCGGCCGACAGGATCAAGGAGCTTGGATTCACCTGATCCTTGCCGGCGTATTTCGGCGCTGTCCCGTGCGTAGCCTCGAACATGGCGACGGTGTCGGACAAATTCGCCCCCGGCGCCATCCCGATGCCGCCGACCTGCGCGGCCAGAGCATCCGAGATGTAATCGCCGTTGAGGTTGAGCGTGGCGATCACGTCGTAATCCTTCGGACGCAGCAGGATCTGCTGCAGGAAGGCATCGGCGATCACGTCCTTCACCACGATCTCTTTGCCGGTCTTCGGGTTCTTGAAGCTGCACCAAGGTCCGCCGCCGATCTCCTCGGCACCGAAGTCGGACTTGGCCAGATCGTACCCCCACTGTTTGAAGGCACCCTCGGTGAACTTCATGATGTTGCCCTTATGCACCAGGGTCAGCGAGGATCTGTCGTTGTCGATGACATACTGGATCGCCTTGCGTACCAGGCGCTCGGTCCCTTCGCGCGAGACCGGCTTCACACCGATCCCGGAGGTCTCGGGGAAGCGGATCTTGGTGACGCCCATCTCGTTGCGCAGAAAATCGATGACCTTCTTGGCCGCCGGCGTGCCTTCCTGCCACTCGATCCCGGCGTAGATGTCTTCGGAGTTCTCGCGGAAGATCACCATGTCGGTGTGCTGGGGCTCCTTGAGGGGGCTCGGCGTGCCGCTGAAATAGCGCACCGGACGCAGACACACATACAGATCGAGCTCCTGGCGCAAGGTCACGTTCAGCGAGCGGATGCCGCCGCCGACGGGCGTCGTCAAGGGCCCCTTGATCGAGACCACGTAATCCTTCACCGCCGCGAGCGTCTCCTCGGGCAGCCAAACATCCTCGCCGTAGGTCCGGGTCGACTTCTCGCCGGCGTAGATCTCCATCCAGTGGATCTTGCGCGACCCGCCATACGCCTTGGACACCGCCGCATCGACGACCGCACACATCACGGGTGTGATATCGATACCGATGCCGTCGCCCTCGATGTAGGGAATGATGGGGTTGTTCGGCACCCTCAGAGAGAGATCCTCGTTGACCTGAATCTTCTCGCCGCCCGCAGGGATCTTGATCGTGTCGTTGGCCATGTGCAGTGCTCTCGTCGCCCAAAAGCCGTCATGCTAACACCGCCTCGAAGGCTTGCGCAGACCTTCGATGCGGGACGAGCGCAGCCGCTCGCGACGCGGATCGACGCGGCCGGTACAATCGCCCGATGACCGACGTATTGCACCAGCCTCGCTCGACCCGCGTGATCGTCGGCCTCTCCGGCGGTGTCGATTCGGCCGTCGCAGCCCATCGGCTGCTCGAGCTGGGTTACGCGGTCGAGGCACTCTTCATGAAGAACTGGGAAGAGGACGACGACCCGGGTTACTGCGCCGCCGCAGCGGACCTGGCCGACGCGCGAGCCGTCGCCGACCGGCTTGGAATCCGGCTGCATACCGTCAACTTCGCCACCGAATACTGGGATCGCGTCTTCGAGTCCTTCTTGAGCGAATATCGGGCCTTGCGCACCCCCAATCCGGATGTGCTGTGCAACCGGGAGATCAAATTCGCCGCCTTCCTCGATCACGCCCTGGGGTTGGGTGCCGACCTTATCGCCACCGGCCATTACGCACGGGTCACACGCGATGCGCAGGGCGCCACTCTGCGGCTGTGCGCCGACCCCGACAAGGATCAGACCTATTTCCTGCACCTGCTCGATCAATCTCAATTGGAGCGCGCGCTCTTCCCGCTGCATGACCTGACCAAGCGCGAGGTTCGGGGGATCGCGAGGGATCTGGGACTCGCCAATGCCGAGAAGAAGGACAGCACCGGGATCTGCTTCATCGGCGAGCGTCGCTTCCGGGACTTCCTCGCCCGCTACCTCCCGCGCGAGCCCGGCCCCATCGAGAGCGCCGACGGGGTTGCGATCGGCGAGCATCGGGGGCTCGCCTATTACACCATCGGACAACGGCAAGGACTCGGCATCGGCGGCATTCACGGCAGTCGCGAGGCGCCCTGGTTCGTCGCCGCGAAGGACGCCGCGCGCAACACCCTGGTGCTGGTCCAAGAGACGCACCATCCGTTACTCATGTCTTCCGGTTTGGATGCGGCTCGACCGCATTGGATCGCCGGCGCACCGCCGCAAGAACCGCCCTTTCGGTGCCTGGCGCGACTGCGTCATCGCCAGTCCCTGCAACCCTGCGAGATCCTGGAGACCGGGGCGTCGGGCTGCCGAATTCGCTTCGATCAATCTCAGCGCGCCGTAACACCGGGTCAGTCGGTCGTGCTCTACAGCGACGACGTCTGTCTCGGCGGTGCAATCGTCGATGCGGGATGGCGCTGAGCCGCCTCGAGAACCGGCAACTGGCGCAAGTGCCCGGTTCGGGTTCAAATGCCCCGCAAGTCCCTCAGGAGATCACCAGCCGAATGCCTCACGACAATCTCGACCGCCTCATCGCCCTCGCCGGTATCTATCAAGCCGTCAACTGCGTCATGCGCGTCGCCCGCTCCGGCTCGGCCGACACCGACGCCATGGAGCCCTGTATCTACAGCCTCCTGCAGGTCAATGCCGAGGACGTGAGCGCGGTCTTCGGCGAGCCTGGGCGGGTCGCGAACGGCGCGCGACAAATCATTGCGCAACTCACCGGCAAACCGGAGCGCAACCTGGAGCTGACCCGCTACGTGGTGCTCTTGATGAAGCTCGAACGTGCCCTCGCGGCACGCCCCGAGCTCCTCGCGCGCATCGGCGAGGGCATCGAGGCGGCACAGGCAAAGCAGGAGCACTTCGCACTCCTGCACCCGAACATGCTGGCCCATCTCGCGGCGATCTACAGCGACACCGTCAGCACGCTGGAGCCGCGAATCATCGTTCGCGGCGATCCGCTGCATCTCCAGAACCCCGACAACCAGAACCGGGTGCGCGCGCTCCTGCTCGCCGGCATCCGCTCCGCCATGCTGTGGCGGCAGGTCGGCGGTACCCGCTGGCAGCTGCTCCTGAAGAACAAGCAGATCCTCGCCGACGCCCGCCGCTACCTCGACAGCATGGCCAACCGTGCGGCCAACCCGAATGCGTAACGAACACGCAGCCTGATCACGCAACCAACCCCGGCCTTGTCCGGCACCGGAACCGAATGCCCGACACGCCAAGCCGAAGTCTGAAAGCTGATAGCCGCCTGGTTCATCAGATCGACCGGTAGGGTGGACGAGCGTGAGCGAAGTCCACCCAACCCCGCGCCGGCAATGGTGGACTGCGCTGCGCTTGTCCACCCTACCGCGCTGATAGCTGGTAGCTGATAGCTGGACGCCGGAAGCTGGAGACCGGAGGATCGACTCCCGCCCGCCCGAACATATTGCACCGCAGCATATAGCGCCGCACGGGCTTGACCGCTAGAATCGGGGCCAACCTGTTCGCCGAACCCGGAGCCCCGCATGACCGACAGCTTAAACGCCAAAGCCACCCTCGACGTCGCCGGCACGGACTACGAGATCTTCAAGCTCGACGCCGTCCCCGGCAGCGACCGCCTTCCCTTCTCGCTGAAGATCCTGTTGGAGAACCTGCTCCGCAACGAGGACGACGTCACCGTCACCCGTTCCGACATCGAGGACCTGGCCAACTGGGACCCGCAGGCCGAGCCGTCCAAAGAGATCCAGTACCGGCCGGCCCGGGTTCTGATGCAGGACTTTACCGGCGTGCCGGCGGTCGTCGACCTCGCGGCGATGCGCGATGCGATGAAGGCGCTCGGGGGCGATCCGCGCAAGATCAATCCGCTTCAACCGGCCGAGCTGGTCATCGACCATTCGGTGCAGGTCGATCATTTCGGCTCGAACGATGCTTTCGCACTCAACGCGGAGCTCGAGTTCCGGCGGAATCAGGAGCGCTATCAGTTCCTGAAGTGGGGCCAGAAGGCACTCGACGGCTTCAAGGTGGTTCCGCCGGACACCGGCATCGTGCATCAGGTCAATATCGAGTATCTCTCGCGCGTCATCTTCCCGAACCCCCTCGACGGCCGCACCCAAGCCTACTTCGATACCTGTGTCGGCACCGATTCGCACACCACCATGGTCAACGGGATCGGCGTCCTGGGCTGGGGTGTAGGCGGGATCGAGGCCGAGGCATCCATGCTGGGGCAGCCGGTCTCGATGCTGGTCCCCAAGGTCGTCGGGTTCAAGCTGACCGGCACCCTGCGCGAAGGCGTGACCGCGACCGACTTGGTCCTGACCATCGTCGACATGCTGCGTAAGCATGGCGTGGTCGGCAAGTTCGTCGAGTTCTACGGCCCGGCGATCGCGACCCTGCCGATGGGCGAGCGCACCACCATCGCGAACATGGGGCCCGAGTACGGGGCGACCTGCGGTCTCTTCCCGGTCGATCAGGTCACGCTCGACTATCTGCGCCTGACCGGTCGCGACGAGGCGCAGATCGCCTTGGTCGAGGCCTACTGCAAGGCGCAGGGCGTCTGGCACACGGCCGATGCCGCCGAGGCCGATTATTCCGAGACCCTCGCACTGGATCTGGGCGATGTCGTGCCCTCGCTCGCCGGCCCGAAGCGCCCGCAGGACCGCGTACCACTCACCGAGATGGCAAGCCACTTCCCGGCCGCGCTCGCCGCGCTTAAGAAGGAACGCAACATCCCGAGCAAGGGTCCGGCGAAGGCGGTCATGGACGGGCAGGAGGTCGAGATCTCCGACGGCTCCATCGTGGTCGCGGCCATCACCTCTTGTACGAACACCTCGAACCCGAGCGTCATGCTCGCCGCCGGCCTGGTGGCCAAGAAGGCCGCGGCCCTGGGTCTGAAGGCCGCACCTTGGGTGAAGACCTCGCTCGGCCCGGGTTCGATGGCGGTGACGCGCTATCTGGATCGCGCCGGGCTCACCGAGCCGCTCAAGGCATTGGGTTTTCACAACGTCGGCTACGGCTGTACGGTCTGTATCGGCAACACCGGCCCGCTGCCCGCGCCCGTCTCCAAGGCCATCGCGGACAATGACCTCTGCGCCGTGTCGATCCTCTCGGGCAACCGCAACTTCGAGGGCCGGGTGCATGCCGAGGTGCGCATGAACTATCTGGCGAGCCCGCCGCTGGTCGTCGCCTACGCCATCGCCGGACGGATCGATCTGGACCCTTACAAGGATCCGCTGACGACCGCACCGAACGGCCAACCCGTCTATCTCAAGGATATCTGGCCGACGCAGGACGAGGTGAACGCGGCCATCGCCGAAAACGTCACCGTCGACGAGTTCACCTCCGCCTACGCCGATGTCTACGCCGGGGATGCGCGCTGGCAGTCGATCGAGGTGGCCGCCAGCCAAACCTACGATTGGCCGGACTCGACCTACATCCGCAACCCGCCTTATTTCGACGGGATGACGCTGGACGTCGCGCCGGCACAGGATATCGCGGGCGCGCGCTGCCTTGCCCTGCTGGGCGACTCCATCACGACCGATCACATCTCGCCGGCCGGCTCCATCAAACCGGACTCTCCGGCCGGCAAGTATCTGATCGAGAAGGGCGTGGACCCCAAGGACTTCAACAGTCTGGGCTCGCGGCGCGGGAACCACGAGGTGATGATGCGCGGTACCTTCGCCAACATCCGGCTGCGCAACCTGATGGCGCCGGGCACCGAAGGCGGCGTGACCCTGCATCAGCCGAGCAACGAGCCCATGTCCATCTTCGACGCGGCCATGCGCTACCAGGACGAGGGCACGCCGGTCATCGTGCTCGCCGGGAAGGAATACGGCTCGGGCTCCTCGCGCGACTGGGCGGCGAAGGGACCGCGTCTCTTGGGCGTGCGCGCCGTGATCGCCGAGAGCTACGAGCGCATCCATCGCTCCAACCTCGTCGGCATGGGCATCCTACCGCTCGAGTTCCTGCCGGGCGAAAACGCCCAATCGCTGGGACTGACCGGAACCGAGCAGTTCGACATCACCGGGCTCGAGAACGCCGAGGCGAAGTCGGTCACCGTCAGCGCGACGGCGCCCGACGGGTCGGTCAAGACCTTCAAGGCCAAGGTGCGGATCGACACCCCGAACGAGATCGACTACTACAGGCACGGCGGGATCCTGCCCTACGTCCTGCGTCGGCTCGCGGCCTGATCCGATGACGATGGATCTCACCGGCCTGACCGCCATCTCGCCCGTCGACGGGCGTTATGGCGCCAAAACGACCGATCTGCGGCCGATCTTCAGCGAATACGGACTGATCCGCTACCGCGTGCTGGTGGAGATTCGCTGGCTGCAAACCTTGTCGCGGCATCCCGGAATCCCGGAGGTGCCGGTCTTCTCGGCCGAGGCCGACCGGCTGCTCGACGACATCGCCGATCGGTTCGAGGTCGCGGATGCGCAACGCATCAAGGAGATCGAGCGCACGACCAATCACGATGTGAAGGCGGTCGAATATTTCCTGAAGGAACGGGTCGCAGCCCATCCGCAAGTCCACGCGGCCAGCGAGTTCATTCACTTCGCCTGCACCTCCGAGGACATCAACAATCTCGCCCACGGGCTCATGTTGAGCGCCGGGCGCGAGCAGGTTCTGCTGCCCGAGATGGACGCCGTCATCGCGGCCGTTCGGGACTTGGCGCACCGCTACGCCGATCAGCCGATGCTCTCGCGCACCCACGGACAGCCGGCCACGCCGACGACGCTCGGCAAGGAGATGGCGAACCTCGTCCACCGGCTGCGCATCCAGCGCGATCGCGTCGCCGAGGTGACCCTGTTGGGCAAGATGAACGGCGCGGTCGGCCACTACAACGCCCATCGCGTCGCCTATCCGGATCTCGATTGGCCCGGCTTGACCCGTGGCTTCGTCGAGTCTCTCGGGCTGACCTGGAACCCCTACACGACCCAGATCGAACCCCATGATTACATGGCGGAGCTGTTCGACGCCGTAGCGCGCTTCAACACCATCCTGATCGACCTCTCGCGTGACCTCTGGGGCTACATCTCGCTCGGTTATTTCAAGCAGCGGACCGTCGCGGGCGAGGTCGGCTCCTCGACCATGCCGCACAAGGTCAACCCGATCGACTTCGAGAACGCCGAGGGCAACCTCGGGATCGCCAACGCCATCCTGCGACATCTCGCGGAAAAACTCCCCATCTCGCGCTGGCAGCGCGATCTGACCGACTCCACCGTTTTGCGGAACCTCGGTGTCGGCGTCGCCCACACCAGCATCGCGTTGCAGTCGGCACTGCGCGGTATCGGCAAGCTCGAGGCCGACCCTGCACGGATGGCGGCCGATCTGGATGCGAACTGGGAGGTCTTGGCGGAGCCGATCCAGACCTTGATGCGGCGCTACGGGGTCGATCGCCCTTACGAGCGGCTCAAGGAGCTGACGCGCGGTCAGCGCATTGCGCCGGAAGCGCTGAAGGTCTTCATCGATGGATTGGAGATCCCGGAACACGCAAAGGCCGAGCTCGCGGCACTCACGCCCGCAAACTATCTCGGGGATGCCGCTCGGCTTGCACGCCAAATCTGAGTAGTGGGACAATAAAAAGGCCGTTCACGTCGAGACGCGAACGGCCTACCCATAAGCCCCGGTCGGGGGGATGAGGCTTATTGGACCCTACCGCGCCGATCACGCAAGTGATCGGCGCGGATCTATACAGGGATGAAGAACTTCGAAACGATGCAGCGGGGAGTCCCGATCCCCGGCGCAAGGCCGGGCGATCGATGCACCCCGCCGTGACGGCTGGGCGTCAGTTACCCTCGTACTCGGCGAGAATCTTCACGCGGCGCTGCTGCACCGAGAAGATGTCGTAATCGGGCAGCATCTCGCGCTTGCCCATGCTGGTGACGGAGACGATGTCGCTGGGCGAGATGCCCTTGCTGATCATGTATTCACGGACGGTCTCGGCACGACGCATACCCAGCGCCATGTTGTATTCGTCGGAACCCTTGGCATCCGTATGGCCGACGAGCGAGATCTCTTCGCGGGTATCGGTCGCCTTCACCTGGGCGATGTAGTCGTCGAGACGACGCAGCTCGTCGTCGTTCACGATGTTTTGAAGCTCGTATTTGTCGAACTCGAAGTTCAGACGAACGATGAATTCCTTCGGAACCACTTCCTCCACGCAAGGCTCCAGGTTGTCCGGGCCGTGCAGACTCTGCCAGCATTCACCGTAGCTGGTCACCCAAGCCGTGCCTTCGGGCTGTGCAGACCAGAAGTGGTCGTAGTTGTAGTCGGCTTGAACCGACAGCGGAGCTGCCATGGTTACGGCCATCGCGAGCGGAGCTGCAAGCGCGGCCAGCCTTGAGGTCTTTTTCTGTTTGCGCATCTTTATTGTTCCTGTGTCGGGTGGATGGATGATGATTCTAACGTCGACGTTGACCGAAGGCGGAGGACATGTCTGGAAAAAGCAACATCATCGTGGGTGAATCGCTCGTTCGCCGCGGATCTGTCGCCGTAGGCCTGCTCATCGGTTTAAGAGTGCGCGCGGACGGCATAGACAGACCGCACTTGGGACAACGACATTTTAGCCTACAACAGGCACAAAAGTGCAACTTTTTTCAGTGCGCGAAACATATTTGCAACGATCGCTGTCAGAATACCACATCAACCCACTGCATATCGAGCGGCAAGACCAGCATCTACGCAGCATTCGCACGACCCGGCACGCCTGTTGCAATTTAACAACTACCTCTTTCGGACGGTCTCAACGTGATTTTTCAGCTCGAGAAAGACACCGCAAGCACCGGGCCGTGCCCGGCCGGGGCCTCGTGACGTGAACCGAACCCCGCCATCGCCCGGCCCGCGCTTACTCGCGTCGCGCAGCGAAATTCTCGACGCGGGGGTTGCGATCGCACAGACGGCGCGGCGTGAGCTGCTCGCGTTCGATCGAACCCTGGATCTCGACATATACAAGGCCCACGCATTCATCGAAGCCGTCAAGACACTCGCGCTCGCACGCCCGGACGCACCCGTACGCGTGCTGCTGAGCCATCCGGAGCAACGGATTCAGAACGGGAATCAGATCGTCGGCCTCGCGCAGCGCCTACCCTCGAGAATCACGATCCGCCGCCTTGTCGACGACGTCCCGGGTCGCCCGGATGCCTTCTTGATCGGCGACGAGCGCGCTTACCTCAAACTACCCTTGGCCGAAGGCAGCAAAGGCATCGCCGACATGCACGGCCGAATGGAGGCGCGTCGGCTGCGCGCCGACTTCGAGCACATGTGGGAGCACGCCGAGGTCGACATCGAGCTGCGGCGCCTTCATCTATAGCGCCGCCTCCGATCTTACGCGTCGGACAACTCGGCTTGCCTGAACTACCGGCGCTCGCTCAACTGCACGCGGTCGGTTTCCGGGGGTCCGATGTAGATCTGACGGGGCCGCGCGATCTTGTTGCCGGGCGTCTGCTCCTGCTCCCACCAGTGCGCGATCCATCCGGGTAGCCTTCCGATCGCGAAAATCACCGTGAACATGCTCACCGGAATCCCGATGGCGCGCAGGATGATGCCGCTGTAGAAGTCCACGTTGGGATAGAGCTGACGCTCGACGAAATACGGATCTTCGAGGGCAATTTCCTCGAGCCGACGCGCGATGTCGAGCAGCGGATCTTTGACCCCGAGCTGCGGCAAGAGCTGTTCTGCGATCTTCGCCAGCATCCGTGCGCGCGGGTCGAAATTGCGATAGACCCGGTGACCGAAACCCATCAAACGGACCTTGCTGTCCTTGTCTTTGGCCAGCCTGACATAGTCGTCCGGTGTCATCTGTCCCTGATGGATCTGCTCGAGCATCTCGAGCACCGCGACGTTCGCGCCACCGTGCAGCGGCCCCCAAAGCGCGCAGACGCCTGCCGCACAGGACGCGAAGAGATTGGCTTGGCTCGAGCCGACCATCCGCACCGTCGAGGTCGAGCAGTTTTGCTCGTGATCGGCGTGCAGCAGCAGGATCAAGTTGAGCGCGTCTCGAACGATCGGCTCGCAGACATGATGCTCGTAGGGCTGGGAGAACATCATGTGCAGAAAGTTCGGCACGTATCTCAGCTTGGGATCCGGATAGATGTAGGGCAGCCCCTTGGAGTGACGATAGGCGTAGGCGGCAATGGTGCGGATCTTACTGATCAGTCCGGCGGCGGCGATCCGCACCGAATCCTTGTCCTGAAGCTCGAAGATCTCGGGGTGGAAACAGGACAGGGCATTGATCATAGCCGAGAGGATGGCCATCGGCGGCGCCGTCCGCGGAAAACCCTCGAAGTGATGCTTCATCCCCTCGTCGAGGTTGGCGCACCCCGTTAAATCGGCGGCAAAGGTGTCGTACTCTTCCGGGCTCGGCAGATGACCGAAGATCAGCAGCCAGGCGACCTCGACAAAGTTCGGCGCCGCATCGAACTGCTCGATCGGGATCCCCCGATAGCGCAGGATTCCTTGCTCGCCATCGATGAAGGTAATGGCGCTTCGGCAGCTCCCGGTATTGCCGTATCCGGGATCAAGGGTGATCAGGCCCGTTTCCGCGCGCAGCGTTCGGATATCGATTGCGCGCTCCCCCTCCGTTCCCTCGATGATCGGAAAACGATAAGTGGCGTCACCCACAGTCAAGGTCGCTTCGTCGGACATGACAGTCTCCGGGGTTCGGGGCGAAGGTCAAAGGTCAAAGGTCAAAGGTCAAAGGTCAAAGGTCAAAGGTCAAAGGTGAATGGTGAATGGTGAATGGTGAATGGTCGAAAGGTTAACGCTCGAATGTCGGAAGGTGAAAGGGTCAAGGATTCAATCGTCAGGGGGAAATGCCGCCTGGCGAGGCCGCATCTCTCATGATGGGTGAATCGCGCCTGGCCATCGTGCGCTCAGACTTCATTGACCAGCGTTAAACACGCGCAAAACACCAAGAATCCTGCGGAATCAGCTTTGACCCTTAACCCTTAACCCTTAACCCTTAACCCTCTTCCCCTCAGTTACAATTTCAATTACTGACGGATATTACCCTTGCCCCATGATCTCCGATGGAAACAACGCTTCAATAATTATCAACGTGCCCTGCATCAGCTCACCCTCGCCATCCAGCTCAAGCAACAGCGTCCCCTGTCAGATCTTGAGCAGCAGGGGTTGATCCAAGGGTTCGAGTTTACCCACGAGCTCGCCTGGAATGTATTGAAGGATTACCTCGAAATGGAAGGCATCCAAGGACTGATTGGCTCTAGAAGCACCGTGCGCGAAGCCTTTAAACGGGGATTGGTTAGCGATGGAGAGGCGTGGATGGACATGATCGAAAAACGCAATCTATCCAGCCATACCTACAATCAATCTGTGGCAAATGCACTGGCCACGGCCATCGTTGATCGGTATTACAAGGCGTTTCTGGAACTAGAGCAGCGGTTTGTCGCGGAACCTTGACCATGCTTGAATTTGGCTTGCCACAGACCACCACCCGCATCATCCGCGAGATTCTGGCCAAGGTGCCTGCTGTGGACAAAGCGCTCATCTACGGGTCAGGTGCGAAGGGCAATCACCGGCCAGGCTCCGACATCGACCTCACCTTGATCGGTCACGGCCTCGATCTCGACACCCTTGGCAGAATCGCCGCCCAGCTCGACGAGTCGCCGATCCCCTACCAAGTCGATCTCTCAATCTTCGACCAAATCGACCACCCAGGCCTAAAAGCCCACATAAAACGCACAGGAAAAATATTCTACCAACGCCACCAAACCACCCTTAACCCTTAACCCTTAACCTTTAACCTTTAACCTTTAACCTTTAACCTTTAACCCTTCCAAATTCATATGTCCGTCCCGACGGCCCCTGAAGCCATACCATCCCTGTTCGCACGCGAAGTCCGCAAAAGGCTGGGTGCGCACCTCAAGGAACTCCGCCTTTTTGGTTCGCGTGCTCGAGGCGACGCTCGCGTAAATTCCGACTATGACATGTTGGTGATTGTTGATGCGCGCTCTCCGGAAATTCGCGCGACGATTCTCGACATCGAAGTGGATTTGATCGCTCGCTACGGTGTCTTGGTAACGTCCCTTGTCAGGAGCGAAGCCGAGTGGGAGCAGCGGCAGGGCACTCCGCTGGCCCTCAATATCGAGCGTGAGGGACGGCGGTTGTGAGGCCGCAAATCGATGCGGTCCTGCACAAAGCCGCCGAAAAACTACGCGTCGCTGAAATGCTCGCGGCGAACGGTGCCTGGGATGACGCGGCATCGCGTGCCTACTACGCCGCCTTTCATGCCATTAGCGCCTTGCATCTTTCGCACGGCAATGCTTTTTCTTCTCACGCTCAGTCCATTGGAAGATTTAATAAGGATTTCGTGCGGACAGGTCTCTTTCCTATCGAGTTTACGGCAATACTGACGCGACTGTTCGAAGACCGGCAAAGTGGCGATTACGACTTGTCGGGATTGGTGAGTGCAGAAGAAGCAAACAGAAATGTCAAGGATGCAAGACGCATGCTCGAGGCAATCGAACGTTATATTCAATCACAGACCCAGACCGGGTAATTCTCGCCGATCGGTGTTACCAATGGCACAAGCCCTGGCTGCTCGCAACACGAACGATGTACCATCTTGCAACGCTTTCGGGAGTGCCCCGTCTCTGGTTCCGGTGGCGCTCTTCGCCTACGCCCGCCCCGAGCATCTGCTGCGGACCCTCGCCTGTCTCCCCGGTAACCGGGTTCCGCTGATCCATGCCTTCAGCGAACGACAACTCACCCGACGCCTCGGCTATGCCCAAAAAAATGGTTCGGAAGGGACGAATGCCCCGTCCAACAGTGGGGGACACCACCGGATCGCCTCCGACATCGACCTCACCTTGATCGGTCAAGACCTCGATCTCGACACCCTGGGCGGAATCGCCACCCATCTCGACGAGTCGCCGATCCCCTACCAAGTCGATCTCTCCATCTTCGACCAAATCGACCACCCCGGCCTAAAAGCCCAAATAGAACGCACAGGAAAAATATTCTACCAACGCCACCAAACCACCCTTAACCCTTAACCCTTAACCCTTAACCCTTAACCCTTAACCCTTAACCCTTAACCCTTAACCCTTAACCCTTAACCCTTAACCCTTAACCCTTAACCCTTAACCCTTAACCCTCAAATCTCCGAAACGACCTTGTCGTAAAACGTCAGATAGTCATCCGGGGTCGCGCCCTCGCGCCACTCGATCGCGGAGCGCGGGTGTTGATTGAGCTGCCCGGTGATGTTGTAGGGGACCGACGGGCCCCAATCCAGCTCCTTGCGCAGCGGCAACATTTGGTTTTGGATGACGTCGATGATCGGGCGGACGTTGAACTTGGGGTTGCGCAGGAAACCGAGCAGCAGCTCGGTATGGCAGTTTCCGGCACCGCGGCCGAAGCCGAAGATCGTGGAGTCGACCCGGTTACAGCCCAGGATGATGGCCTCGATCGTGTTGGCGAATGCCAATTGGAGGTTGTTGTGGGCGTGGATGCCGATCTCCATGCCGGTCCCTTCCAGGGCCGCGGTGTATTTGCGGTAGAGCCGGTCGATCTGCTCGCGGTAGAGATAGCCGAAGCTGTCGACGATCACCATGGTGCTGGCCGGCGTCTCGGCGATGGCCTCGAGCACGGTATCGATCTCGGTCTCGGTGATATTGGAAACCGCCATCAGGTTTGCGGTGGTCTCGTACCCGAGCTCGGTTGCGTGGCGGATCATATCGACCGCCTCGGACACCTGATGGGCGTAGAAGGCGACGCGGATCATCGAGAGAACGCTCTCGCTCGCCGGCTGGATCTGGGTTTGCCAATCGCTCTTGCCGGCATCGGCCATTACGGCAAGCTTGAGTCCGGTGGCCTCGGGATCGTGATCGCCGACCACGCGACGCAGATCGGCCTCGTCGCAGTGGCGCCAGGGACCGAACTTGTCCGTCGGGAAGACCCGCGGGGAGTTCTTGTAACCGATCTCCATGTAGTCGATGCCGGCGTCGATACAGGCGTGGTACAGCGCCGCGACGAAGTCATCGCCGAACCGGTGGGCGTTGACGAGCCCCCCGTCGCGAACGGTGCAATCGAGCACCTTAAGCTCGGGCCGGAAGGTAATCCAGGGGGCCTTTTCGGACATCAAACATGCTCCGGAGAATCATTGAAGATCGGCCATTTTGACGCTCGGGCGCCTTCTGAGCAAACCCCTCCGATCTCAGCGCACGGCGGGCCCGTCCGCCCCCGCGATCAAGGCCATCCGGACCAGCTCCGCAAGGGAGTCGGCCCGCATCTTTTCCATCACCCGGGCGCGATGGGCCTCGACCGTCTTGGCGCTCACGCCGAGTGCCGCGGCGATGTCTTTGTTCGACTTGCCGTCAGTGACCATCGCCATGACCTCGTGCTCGCGGGGCGTGAGCTCGGCGAGTCGTGCAGCGATATCGGCACGCGCCGCCTGACCGGCACGCTGCCTCTGATCATCCTCGAGTGCACGCCGAATGCTGCGCAGCAGGTCTTCGTCGTGAAACGGCTTCTCGATGAAGTCGACCGCCCCCGCCTTCATCGCCTTCACGGCCATCGACACGTCGCCGTGCCCGGTGATCAGGATCACCGGTAGACGATATCCCTCGCGCGCCAGATAGCTCTGCAGCTCCAGACCGCTCATCCCCGGCATCCGCACATCGAGCAGCAGGCAGCCCGCACGCCCCGGATAGTAGCTGGCGAGAAAGACGTCGGCCGACTCGTAGGTCTGGACCGACATCCCGGTCGACTCGATCAGCCACTGCAGAGAGGTTCGCATGGCTTGGTCGTCGTCGACGACGAAAACGGTTGCGTCGGTGGTCATGTCAGGCTCTCCAAGAGCTCGGATTCGCTGGCGGCCGTCTCGTCGGGCCCATCGGCCTGCGCAAGGGGCAGCGAGACGTAAAAGATCGAACCCTTTCCGGGCTCGGATTCGGCCCAGATACGGCCGTCGTGATTCTCCACGATGGTCTGGCTGATCGCCAAGCCCATGCCCATGCCGCCCTCCTTCGTCGTAAAAAAGGGATGGAAGAGATGGAGGATGCGCTCTGCGGTGATGCCGGGGCCGGTATCTTCGACCTCGACGATGGCCTGATCTCCCTCCACCTGGGTCCGAATACGCAGACGACGACGCTCCTCGGGCGCCTCCTGCAGGGCGTCGATCGCGTTGCGGACCAGGTTCAACAGCACTTGCTCGATCTGGACCAGGTCGACATTGACCGGGATCGGATGCGCGCCGGGATCCACCTCGATCTGCAGTGCCAGCCGGGTGGTCTCGAACTCGACGAAGGAGCACACCTCGCGCACGAGATGATTGAGATCGGCATCGGTGCGGATCGGCGGCTGCTTGCCGACCAGGGCACGCAAGCGCCGAATGATCTCGCTCGCGCGTTGCGCCTGCACCGTGATCTGTCCCATGGCGCCGACCAGATCTTCGGTTTTCGAGCTTGCGCTTTGCAAGCGGCGCGAGCAGCCGTTGGCATAGTTCACGATCGCCGAGAGCGGCTGATTGAGCTCATGCGCCATGCCGGTCGCCATCTCGCCCATGGTGCTGAGTCGGCACACATGCACCAGCTCGGCCTGATGCTGGCGAGCCTCCTGCTCGGCGCGGCGCACCGCGGTGATGTCGCGGGCATAGATGTTGAGGTAACCGAGATCCCGGATGGGTGCGAACAGCAGCGAGTAGACCTGGCCCGCAACCTCCTGCTCGCGCTCTTGGGGCTCGCCGCTTTCGAGCGCGACGGCGATCTCCGCGCGCCAATCCTCCGGCAGGGGCTCGCCCGGGTCGGCACCCCAGGCCTGCAGCAGGGGGCGACTGGCTCGATTGGCATACACGATCAGACCCTCGCCCGTCACGCGCAGGATCGGGTTCGGGCTCTCGCTGGCGAATCGGGCAAGACTCTTGATCTCGCGCTCGGCTTGCTTGCGCGCCGTAATATCGTGGATATAGAGCGTGTAGAAGCGCTCGGACTCCAGGTCGATCGGCACGATGGAGATCTCCACCGGGATCTCCGAGCGATCCGAGCGCATCGCGACGAGCTCGCCCCGTCCTTGGGGCTCGCGATGCAGGTGGCGCGAGCGATCGAGAAGACGCTGAAAGGCCGGCCGCGCGATCTCGGGAAGAAAACGTTCGGCAAAGACGCTGCCCGTGGCCTCGCCGCGGTCGAGCCCGAGCACGCGCTCGGCCGACGGATTGAGCTCGATGATCCGACCGCCGTGGTCGAGCGTCACGATCGCATCCAGCGACGCCTCCATGACGGCCGCTTTGAGCGCCTCGCTCTCGCGCATCTCGGCCTGATGCTTGATGCTCATCTCCTCGCGCGCCTTGAGCACCAGTTGGGTGAAATGCTGGATCCATTCCTCGAGCAGGAGCAACTGATTGCCGCCGCGATGAAACCCGGGTTCCGGGATACCGAGCGCCCGTTGGGAGAACCGCGTCATGCGTTTCAGCACGGCATTTAGTCGGGACGAGACCAGATAGATGACCGCGGTAAACACCAGGATGTAGACCACGGCGGCGATCCCGCGCTGCCGGCGCTCGAAAATGCGGACATGGCGCGACATCTTCTCGACCGCGGCATGCGGGACAAAGGTCGCAAACAAGACGTTCGAGTCGGCACCCTCGTACTCCGCCATGGACTGAGAGGTCACCAGGTAGCTCCCGGACCAGTCCGAGAGCAGAGTTCCCGGTGTCAGCATCTCGGAGTCGACGCTCGCGACGATCCGCTGGTCGGCCCCGTCCACCAAGGCCACCGCGGCACGCCCGACATAGACGCCGCGTTGGGAGGACGCCAGAAAGGCATCGTCGACGGGCACCAAGACCACCAGATGCCCCATCGCGTAGCCGCCGGCGTCCTCGACAGCATCGCTGCCGACCAAGTAGAGTTTGTCGTCGAACCGCTCGATGACCGAACGCACGTCGCGCGCGTTGAGCAAGCGCGTGGGGATTCGGGTCGCAATCTCCTCGGGCAGCGGGTCGTTCCCGGACTGAAAGACCTCCCGAATCCGACCCTGCGGGTCGGTCAACAGGACATGACTCGGGGCGCTCAGCGCCTCGCGCTCGAAGAAATCCGGGAGCCAATGCGGGCGAAACTCCTTGTAGACGACCGGCACGGCATCATCGTCCTCGAACCAAAACAGCGGCTCCAGATACTCGGAGAGGCGCCGATGGTTGGCGAGCAAACGCGTGGTTGCGCCGTAGTTGGAAAGATAACGGTCGAAGCGGATCAGGCTCTCGCGTGCGCGCTGATCGAGCTGCGCTTGGAGCTCCTGCTCGAAGATCTTGTCGACCTGACGGCTCTGGACCTGATCCAGAAGCCCCCACACCGCAAGTCCCACGGCAAGGCCGACCAGGATCGCGATCACGGGCATGGGTACGCGCCGCAACAGGACGAACAGGATTGATTTGACGGAGAGCCGCATGAAACCGCGTCCGCAGTGTAGGAAACAACGTTGAGTCAGGGCCGGCCTCGCGTCCATGTGAAGCCTTTTCCTCGACGCGGTTTCAGTGAAAAATCCAACAACATCGCATACCGCGCCGGGCGCGCTTCAAGGACACCATGGACCTCGATATCAGTCTTGCCAAGACCCCTTCCCTGCTTCGCCGTATCGGGGCACTGCTCTATGACAGCGTGCTCCTGCTCGGCGTTCTGATGTTCGCGGTCATGTTGGTCGTGATCCCCTATACCAGCCTGACCGGCACCTCCCCGAACGAGCAACCGCTTCATCTTGCCCTGATGCAGATCTACCTGGCGATCGTGATCTGCGGGTTCTACGTCTACTTCTGGACCCACGGGGGTCAGACACTCGGCATGCGCGCATGGAGGTTCCGGGTCATCCGCGACGACGGAGAAAACCTGAACACGGGCGATGCACTCAAACGCTTCGGCTGGGCCGCGTTGAGCCTCTTGCCTGCCGGACTCGGCCTCTGGTGGAGCCTGATCGACCGAGATGGTCTGGCCTGGCACGACCGTCAATCGCAGACTCGGCTGGTCATGCTCCTGAGATCCGGAAATAAACCCTGATGCTGTCTCTGGTGCAGCACGGCAGATGTGTCGAGACCGTTCGTTGTCGTTGTCGTTGTCGTTGTCGTTGTCGTTGTCGTATATCGACTATCGATACGAGTACGACAACGTAAAACGATCTCGGGCGGTCTCGTAACCTCTGCACTCCTCCGCTAGCCCACCCGACGCAGCAGCAACAAAGCCCCGGTGATGAACAACAGCGGCGGCATGATCGCCGCGACAAGCGGATCCAACCCGAACAGCAGCGCGACGAATGCAAAGGTCCGGCTGACCAGATAGTAGAGGATACCGACCAGGACACCGACGAAGATGCGCGGACCCAGTCCGGTCGTGCGCGCGGAGCCGAGGATGATGGGAATCGCCACGAAGATCATCGACAGCGTCAGCACCGGATGCAGCACCTTGCCCCAAAAGGCCACCTCGTAGGGTCCGGCATCCTGCTTGTTGAGCGTCATGAAGCGGATGTATTTGTAGAGCCCCCAGACGGGCAGCACCTGCGGATCTACGACGACCACCTTGAGCAGCCCCGGATCCAGCATCGAGCCCCATTCGGCCCGCTCCGTGCGCTCCACCTCGACACCGGCCGCGCTCACGCGGCTGCGCGCGATGTCTTCCAGAACCCAACCGGCATCGCCGTAGCGCGCACCGGCCGCGTGGGTGGCGACCAGAGAGCCTGCATCCGCGTCCACCTGATAGATGAAGATGTCGCGCAGACGCGTCGGGGAGGCGATCTCGCGGATGTTGACGTAGGCACGACCGTCGATGGCCCAAAAGCCGTAAGGGGTCTGCTGCGTGACGTCTCCGGAGAGCGCCTGGCGGCGCAGCTCCAGGCCACGCTGCTCCGCAACCGGTGCGATGACCTCCCCGACGACCACCGCAAGCGCCGCCAGCAGCACACCGCCGAGCAGGCCGGCGCGAATGATCCGTGCGATCGAGAAGCCGGCGGCCCGCATCGCGACCAGCTCGGAGCGGCTTGCCAAGGCCCCGAGGCCGATCAGGGCGCCGATGAGTGTCGCGATCGGGAAGACCTGGTAGGCATAGCGCGGCAGGCTCAGCGCCATGAACACCAGCGCATCCGCCAAGGCATAGCCGTCGACCCCGACGGCATCGATCTCGTCGGCGAGGATAAAAAAGCCCAGAAGCGGCAATAGAACCGCAAGCGTCAGCAGCGTGCCCCCGACGACAGCGCCCGCAAGATAGCGCTCGAGGATCATCATGACGTCCAACCGACCATCGCGACCCCGGCGACGCGCGCCCGCGCAACGGAAACCCATCGGCAATACGCGACCGGCGCATCCCGTCCGAGCGGCTCGAGCGTGCGGGCTTCGACCGAGCGGTTTCTTCCGGTAGACTCGCTATTCGACATCAAAAGCACCAGATCCGTGAAGGGTCCACCGTCGGCAGCGCGCCACGTCGCGACCGACCGGCCCGGAAACTGCTCTCACCCTGGCCCTCCAAGAGGAGTCCGACGATGGAATTCAGAATCAAGACCGGCGAGATCGCTCAACTCAAGACGCCCTGTATCCTGATCGGGATCTTCGAGGGGCGCAAGCTCGCCGGGCCATCCGCCACGCTTGATCTCGCTACCGGCGGGCGCCTGTCCGAGCTCCTGAAGAAGGGCGACATGGATGGTCGCGTCGGCGGCACCCTCATGCTCTATGATCTGCCCGGCCTGGCCAGCGAGCGGGTTCTCGTGGTCGGCTGCGGAAAACACAAGGACTTCGGGCGCGACAACTATCGCAAGGCACTGGTCGGCGCCGTCGCAGCACTCCAGCAGACCCATGCGGGGGCAGCACTCTGCACCTTGCACGCGCTCGGTCCCGACGGGCTCGACCTCTATGCGGCCGTGCGCGACCTGGTGACGACCGCCGAGGACAAGACCTATCGCTACACCCTGACGAAAAAGGACGACAAACAGGCACCCAGGACGCCGCTGAAGCGGCTCGACGTCTGGCTCTCCGAGACGGCCGACGCGCAGAGCGCCGAGCAGGCGATCCGACACGGCAGCGCCATCGCGGCCGGCATGGCCCTGTCCAAGGAGTTGGGCAACCTACCCGGCAACATCTGCACCCCGACCTATCTGGCCGAGAAGGCGGTCGAGCTCGGCGAGCGCTACGAGCACCTGGAGACCGAGATCCTCGAAGAGGCCGACATGGAGGAGCTCAAGATGGGCGCCCTCCTCTCGGTCTCGCGCGGGAGTCGCCAACCGGCGAAGCTGATCGTCATGCACTACCGCGGCGGCGAGCCCGACGCCAAACCGGTGGTGCTGGTCGGCAAGGGGCTCACCTTCGACACCGGCGGCATCTCGATCAAGCCCGCTGCCGACATGGACGAGATGAAGTACGACATGTGCGGCGGTGCGGGCGTCTTCGGGACCGTGCTCGCGGCCTGCGAGCTGGGCCTGCCGATCAATCTGGTCGGTGTCGTGCCCTCCTCCGAGAACATGCCCGACGGCGACGCCAACAAACCCGGCGACATCGTCACCAGCATGTCCGGCCAGACGATCGAGGTCCTCAACACCGATGCCGAAGGCCGACTTATCCTCTGCGACGCCCTCACCTACAGCGAGCGCTTCGACCCGGAGCTGGTGATCGATCTGGCCACACTCACCGGCGCCTGCGTGATCGCCCTCGGCAAACATGCCTCCGGCCTCTTCACCACCGACGATCATCTCGCCGAAGAGATCGTCGCGGCCGGCCAAGCCGCCGCCGACCGCGCTTGGCGCATGCCCTTGTGGGACGACTACCAGCAGCAGCTCGACACCAACTTCGCCGACATGGCCAACGTCGGAGGCCGCGAGGCCGGTGCCGTCACCGCCGCGTGCTTCCTCGCGCGCTACACCAAGGCCTACCGCTGGGCGCATCTGGATATCGCCGGCACCGCCTGGTTGAGCGGCAAGGAGAAAGGCGCGACCGGACGACCGGTCGCCTTGCTGACACAGCTCCTGCTCAAGCGCAGCTGAACGGCGTCCGGCGGTGTATGCGACCTTGTCGCTCAAAGCCGGCCCCCGGACAATCAACCACCGACACAGCAGACGCCGTTCAGAATTTTATCTTTTTACTATTCTGAACCGCGTCAGGGAAAACGTCGCCGGTGACCTCGACGCCTGAAATCGGTCCAAACCGCGCATGAACCCCGGACGCGGTTCAGACGCGTTTGATGAGCTCGCGCAGGTGATTCGGGTTCGGCAGGCCGCGAACGACCAGCTCCGGAGCGTCCCCGGAGGTATAGATCTTGATATCGCCGGCATTCAGGATGCGTTGCAATAGGCTTTGGTGGAGTCGCACCGTGCGGACCGACGAGAGCTTGATTTCGGTGTAGTTCTTACTGAGCAGGCCATGGGTCCAGACCAGCTCGTCGTCGCGGATCACGAGATGGTCGGATCGGGTGGCCAACCACCAGATGCACAGCTGCAGCAAGGCGAGTCCGGCGACAACAAGGCCCGCGATCTCGACGATCCGCTCGTCGAGCGGCTCGGGCAGTGGAACCGGGATCAATGCCGTGCCCATGACGGCAAACAGGATCCCCGCCACCAAAAGGATAACCATCAATGGGGTTGAAAAGGGACGAATCCGCAACATCGAGGGGTGAGCGTCGTAATGAATCTCGGACATCGGCATCTCCTGTCTTCTTGCCTGGAGGATCGGTCGACATGTCTCGTCGCCGTGTCCCGCACGACCTGAGAACGCGGTCACCCCGTGCGGGCGGGGCTACTATACCCAGTGCAACGGGATATTTCGCGCGATTGCGTGTCGCCGGACCCCGGACGCCACACCGCCGCTCAGGACGACAAGCCTCTTCATGACACCCTTCTCACTGCTGCGGACCTCCTCGGGTCCCGTTCGCTCGCGGCTCCTTCGCGACCTCGTGCTGCTGGTGCTCCTGACCGTCGGCCTGTTGGTGGCCATCAATATCCTCCTGATCAACCTCATCAAGGAGGATGTCGCCGAGAACCGCATCGAGGCCGCAACCGCGTTGGTGCGCGACGAGGTGCGTGGCCTCATGGTACCCGTCGAGCAGCAGCTGCTGATCATTCGGGACGGTCTCGCCGCTGCCGGTCTGACCCCTGCCGACGAGGGCGCCTTGAATCAACGGTTCTCCCCGATCCTCGCGCACATGGGCCAGATCGCAGGTGCGATCGATGCGTCGGCCGACGGTGCCGAATATTTCCTGGAGCGCGACGGCGACGGATGGATGACCCAACTGCGGGATCCCGAAACAGTACAGACGGTGCGAATCACGCGCCGGGACGCCGAGCTGCGCCCGTTGGAGACGCTTGAGGAGACAAGCGATTACGACCCGCGCACCCGACCCTGGTTCACCGCTGCGGCCGATCGGCCGGGCACCTTGCTCTGGACCCGACCCTATGTCTTCGAGTCGACCCAGGTCCCCGGACTCACGGCATCCGTGGGTTGGATGCAGCCGGGACAGCTGCGCGTCACCGCACTGGACGTCACCATTCAAACGATCGTGGAGAGCATCGAGCGACACGCCATCGCCGCCGAAGGACGAGGCTTTCTGTTCAGCGGTGCCGGCGGCGTCTATGTCCCCGAGGACAGCGCGGGGCCAGCGGATGCGGAGCAGGCAAGCGGCTTCTTCTCGGGCCATCTGACGCCCGGCGGAACCCTGGTCTTCGACGCCGTGTCGGCCTGGAACCTGGCGGACCGACCGGCGCATGACCTGATCCGCTTTACCAGCTCGGGCGTTCAATGGTGGGGCGGCTTCAGACCGCTGACCGAGGATCTGTCGGGCGGCTGGGCCGGCGTCGTACTGCCTGTCTCCGAGACCCTTGCGATTCTCAGGAGCCGCTGGCATATCGTCGCCCTCACCGTGCTCGGTATCCTGATGGCCAGCTTGGGGATGACGACGCTGGTGGTCCGCAAGTACCACCGCCAACTGCGCGACATGCCCAAGCTCAGCATCGACCGGCGCCGCGCCGAGGACGATCTGCGCGAGCTGATTGCCACGGGCGAGAGTACGCATCTGGAGTTTAAATCCACCATGCGCATGAACCTGCACAGCAAGGTGACGGGTCGGGAGATCGAGATGGCTTGGCTGAAGGCCGTCGCGGCCTTTCTGAACTCGGAAGGCGGGATTCTGCTGCTCGGGGTATCCGACGACGGGACGGTGCTGGGATTGGAGGCCGACAAGTTCGAGAACGAGGACAAGTGCAGACTACACTTCAAGAACCTGCTCAACCACCATATCGGGGCCGAGTACGCGCGGTTCGTGCGATTCGATCTCTACGACCTGGATGGTCTGCGCGTGGGAGCGGTGGAGTGCGATCGAGCGGACACGCCCGCCTTTCTAAGAGACGACAAGGGTCGCGAGCTATTCATCATTCGCAACGGGCCGTCGAACATCGATCTGCCGATCAGTCGTGCGCTCAAGTACATCCGCGGTCGGTTCTAACTTGAACCGCCGGTCGGCAGGGTTTGCGCGGGTGGAGGTTTGCTTGAGTGTCGTGACGCGATTGTGATGCCGGAGCGACACGGTTCAAGGTTTCTTAAAGACGAAGATCTCCAAACTGCGTATCGCCGTCTTCGCCGGTCGGGACGAGAGTGATCGCGCCCCGACCGGCCTTTACTGCTCCGGACGCGGTTCAGAGCTGCCGGATTTGGGTCGGGAAGGCCGTCGAGGTTCCTGCGTCCTTATTCTTGTCCTTGGTGCAACCGTCGCCGGCGTGTGCGGTCATGAGGGAGCCGGCGACGAGCATGGCACCGAGGAGGGCGGCGGTCGCGAGGGTGGAGAGGCGCATGGACATGGTCGAGATTCCTCGTTTGACTTGGGTTGGGATGGTGGGGCTTCGCGAGCGGTCAGCTCGATTGGCCCGACGTCGAGTAATCTAGGGGCATCCGAATCGGGCACAAGGCTCGAACAAGCGTGCACCGAGGCGAAATGACAATCGAGTTTTCAGGGGAATCGCATCGCCCTTGCGATCGACCCGTCCATGCAGGTCCGCACCCGAGCGGTCTAGGCGGGAGGAACGACATGTGCGGTGCGCCGAAGAAGGCAGCGTCCGGATCGGCTTAGAATAGACACCTTGCAACCATCGCGAACCACGAGCCGCCACCGGAGCCTTCGGACATGAAGAAGAAGGATGTCGACTTGCCCGACCCCATCGAGCTGCGGGGATTCAATCGAACCCTGGCGGAGATCGAATGGCTCCTATTGGTGCTCGTGCTGGTCTATCTGGTGCTCCCGGAGGAGCCTGTCGAGCAGACCCTGGGCATCGCCGCAGCGATCGCCGTCTTCGCCGTCTTCATCTTGGGCTTTCGTTACCTGAATCTCTTCACCCTGCCGGCGCGTTGGAAGCTCTCGATCGAAACCTGGGCCATGTTGGCCTTCACCGCCTTCGTGGTCTGGCACACGGGCAAGGTCGACAGCCCGCTTGTCAGCCTCTTCCTGCTGGTCATCGTCTTCAGCGCCCTCACGCTCGGCAAGCTGATCACGCTCCTCGAAGTAGCCCTCATCGCCAGCTTCTATCTGCTGGCCGCCTATACGGTCGCGGGAAGCGAGCTCTTCGCCTATTCGACCTTCAGCCGTCTGATGCTGCTGTTCGCGCCCGTCGCCTTGGTCGCCTATGTCACCTCGCTGATCGCCTCGGACATGAGTTTTTCGCGCAGCTTCGTGCAACGCCTCTCCGAGACCGACGAGCTCACCGGGCTACCGAACATGCGCGCCTTCTCGGTCGCGCTCAACCGTCACAGAGACTCCGCCGTGATGCGTGAACGCCCGTTCGGTCTCATGATGGTGGACGCGGACAACCTGAAGGAGGTCAACGATCGCTACGGGCACAGCGTCGGCAACCAGGTCATCCGCGCCGTGGCCGAAGGGATCCGCCGGAGCGTCCGCAGTGCGGATCTGGTCGCACGCTACGGCGGCGACGAGTTCATCCTGCTGCTGCCGGACACCACGGAGCAGGCGGCGCGCGAGGCCGGAGAGCGGATCCGCATGATGGTGGCCAGCACGTTGATCGATACCGGCAAGGATCCGGTCACCACGACGGTCAGTATCGGCTACGCCACCTATCCGAGCGTGGCCACCGAGGTCGATGACCTCATGGTCCGCGCCGACGAGGCGCTTTATGCCAGCAAGCGCGCCGGACGCAACCGTGTCTTCGCATTCAGCGAGATCTCCGAGACGGCCCGCGTCCCGCACGAGGATCCGGACGTCCCTCGAACGCCTTTGTCCTGAGGACATCCGTTGAACCCCGAGAGTCAGATCGAGCCAAGACGCCAATGCGAGAGCCAAATCGGCAAGGGGATCGGATCCGGCTGCGCGGGGTCCGCCAGAACAACCTCAAGGACATCGATCTCGACCTACCCCTCAACGAGCTGATCGTCGTCACCGGGGTCTCGGGCTCCGGCAAGTCCTCGCTCGCCTTCGACACGCTCTACGCCGAGGGCCAGCGGCGCTATGTCGAGACCTTCTCGCCCTACGCGCGCCAGTTCCTCGACCGGATGGACCGCCCGGCGGCCGATCGCATCGAGGGCATCCCGCCCGCGATCGCGATCGATCAGACCAATCCGGTGCGCACCTCGCGCTCTACCGTCGGCACCATGACGGAGCTGAACGATCACCTGAAGCTCCTCTTCGCCCGCACCGCCCGGCTCTTCTGTCGGGGCTGCGGCCGGGAGGTCCGGCGCGATACGCCCGAAGGGATCTGGGAGCATCTGATCGCCCTGCCCGAGGCCGCCGACCGAAACATCTCGATCGCGTTCAGCGTACCCGTGCCGGCATCCCTGGATGTCGAGGCGGTCAAGACACTGCTCGCCCAACAGGGCTACGTCCGGATCCTGGCGGAGGACGCGACCGCCATCGAGGTGATTCAAGACCGGCTGCGTCTGAGCGCCACACATCGCGGTCGCGCGATCGAGGCCCTGGAGACCGCGCTGGCCCGCGGTCACGGGCGCGTGCGGGTCTATCCGCTCGACGCGGAGCGTCAGCCCGGCCCGCCCTGGCGCTTCTCGGCCGATCTGCATTGCGCCGACTGCGATATCGCCTATGCGGACCCGACGCCGAGCCGCTTCTCCTTCAACTCGCCCGTCGGCGCCTGCCCGACCTGTCGGGGTTTCGGGCGCACCATCGGGATCGACTGGTCGCTGGTCGTGCCGGATCCGTCGAAATCTTTGCTCGAAGGCGCCATCAAGCCCATCCAGTCCGACAGTTATTCGGAGGTCCAAGAAGACCTGATGGGCTTCGCGCATCGCCGCGGCATCCCGACCGATCTGCCCTGGCGCGACCTCACGGATGCCGATCGCGCCTGGGTCATCGAGGGCGAAGGCGAGTGGGAGGCCGGTGTTTGGTACGGGTTGCGCCGCTTTTTCGCCTGGCTCGAAGGGCGCAGCTACAAGATGCATGTGCGCGTGCTGCTCTCGCGCTATCGCGCCTACGATGTCTGCACGGCCTGCAACGGGGCCAGACTGACCGACGAGGCGCTGGATTGGCGCGTGGGGGACAGGACGCTTGCGGATCGGGCGCTGCCGCCCGAACGCCGCTTCCGGCACGCACGCATCGGCATGGACGAGGCGACCTGGCATACCCTGCCCGGCCTCTGCATCCATGACCTGATGCGCTTGCCCCTGAGCGTCTGCCGCGATTTCTGCGACGCGCTGCCGCTGGATCCGGCCCTGGACCTGCTGATCGACGGCATTCGCTCGCGCCTGCGTTATCTGTGCGAGGTCGGGCTCGGCTATCTCACCCTGGATCGCCAGTCGCGCACCCTCTCGGGCGGCGAGGTGCAGCGCATCAACCTGACCACGGCGCTCGGCAGCACACTGGTCAACGCGCTCTTCGTGCTGGACGAGCCCAGCATCGGCCTGCACCCGCGCGACATGGACCGAGTGGTCGCCATCCTGCGACGCCTGCGCGACCAGGGCAACACGCTGGTGGTCGTCGAGCACGACCCGCAGGTGATGCGGGCCGCGGATCGAATCATCGACATCGGTCCCGGACCCGGCGAACAGGGCGGGCGCATCCTGTTCGAAGGGCCTCCGGCTGACCTGATCCGAACGCCCGGATCACTCACCGGCGACTATCTGGCAGGCCGGCGACAGGTCGCCGCCGGCCACCCGTCCAATCCGCTGCCGCCCGACGGCCCGGGCATCCAGATCCAGGGCGCCCGCGCCCACAACCTCAAGGGGATCGATGTCGAGATCCCGCTGCATCGCCTCGTGGTGATCACGGGCGTCTCTGGGTCCGGCAAATCGACCCTGGCGCAGGATGTCCTCTACAACGCACTCTGCCAGCGCAAGGGCCATCCCGACGAACCGCCGGGGGAGCACGCCGGGATCGACGGAGATCACCTGATCGCCGATGTCGTGTTGCTCGATCAATCGAGCATCGGCCGGACCTCGCGCTCCAACCCCGCAAGCTATGTCGGCGCGCTCGACGTGCTTCGCAAACGCTTCGCCGCGCTGCCGCTCGCCAAGGAGCGCGGCTACACGGCCGGCACCTTCAGCTTCAACAGCGGCACCGGACGCTGCCCGACCTGCGGCGGCAACGGCTACGAGCATCTCGAGATGCAGTTCCTCGCCGATGTCTATCTGCGCTGTCCGGACTGCAACGGCCGGCGTTATCGCGCGCCCGTGCTGGAGGTCGAGATCGTCGCCCGGCCCGGCGAGCCCGGACGCTCCATCGCCGATGTTCTGGAGATGACGGCGACCGAGGCACTCGCCTGCTTCGCCGGGGACGCCGATCTCAAACGCGCGCTGGAGCCCTTGCTCGCGGTCGGCCTCGGGTATCTGAGGCTCGGTCAACCGGTGCCGACACTCTCGGGCGGCGAGGCCCAGCGTCTAAAGCTCGCCGGTCATCTGGCCAAGTCCGGCAGGGGCAAGGCGCGCGACGGCGGCCTGCTCTTCCTCCTCGACGAGCCGACGACGGGGCTGCACTTCGCCGACGTTGCGATCCTGCTGAACGCCTTCCGGCGCCTGCTCGACAAGGGCCATTCGCTGCTCGTCATCGAGCACAATCTCGACCTGATCGGCGCCGCGGACTGGCTGATCGACCTTGGACCCGAGGGCGGCGAGGCGGGCGGCGAGTTGGTCTGCTGCGGTACGCCCGAGCAGATCGCCGCCCATCCAACGAGCCACACGGGACGGGCCTTGGCCGAGCACCTGCGCGAACTCTCGCGCGCAAGAGCTCCGGCAACCGCCATCGCCGAAGCCCCGTCGCCCGGCTTCATGACGGACGCCGTCGAGACCCCGATCGCCAGCGACGGCGTCATCTCGGTCATCCACGCCCGCGAGCACAACCTCAAAGACCTGTCCCTCACGATCGCGCGCGACAGCTTCACCGTCATTACCGGCGTCTCGGGCAGCGGCAAGAGCACGCTCGCCTTCGACATCCTCTTTGCCGAGGGCCAGCGGCGCTTCCTGGAGTCCTTGAACGCCTACGCCCGCCAATTCGTCCAGCCCGCCGCGCGGCCGGATGTCGATGCCGTGCTCGGCATCCCGCCCACCGTCGCCATCGAGCAGCGCACCAGTCGCGGCGGGGCCAAGAGCACGGTCGGCACGCTCACCGAGATCCACCACTATCTGCGTCTGCTCTACGTCCGGCTCGGGATCCAGACCTGCCCGACCTGCGCCGTGCCCATCGAGCCGATGAGCCGGGACGCTATCCTGGAGCGGATCCAGCACGATCATGCGGGCAAGCAGGTCGCGCTGATGGCCCCCTTGGTCATCGCCCGCAAAGGCATCTACAAGGAGCTCGCCGAATGGGCCGCGCGACACGGCTGGTTCGTGCTGCGGGTCGACGGCGAGCCGGTCGAGACCCGCGACTGGCCCCGGCTCGACCGCTATCGCGAGCACAGCATCGACCTGCCGGTCGGGGAGATCGCGATCCGCGCGGAGCAGGAGAAGGCGCTGCGCGCACTCCTGGACCAGGCCCTGGATCTC
Organism: Thiocapsa marina 5811; assembly: GCF_000223985.1. Classification (GTDB taxonomy): domain Bacteria; phylum Pseudomonadota; class Gammaproteobacteria; order Chromatiales; family Chromatiaceae; genus Thiocapsa; species Thiocapsa marina. Next base: position 215,364 of record NZ_AFWV01000007.1, on the reverse strand, counting down.
GGCAAGGGAGCGCTCCGTGTCGTGGAGGTTGCCGACGGGACCTGGGGCGCCGAGACGCCCTACTCGACCCGGCGTGCCTGCCCGAGCTGCGGGATCGCCCTGCCCGAGCCGGACCCGCGCCTGTTCAGCTTCAACTCGAAGCAAGGCTGGTGCGGCGACTGTTTCGGGACCGGACTGGCGCTGCGCGGCTTCGATGCGGAGCAGTCGGGCGAAGAGGACCAGTGGCAGGAGCCCGACACCATCGAAGCAACCCCCTGCCCGAGCTGCCAGGGCGCACGCCTCAACCCGCAGGCGCTCGCCGTGCGCTTTCGCGAGCGCTCGATCGCGGATCTCTCGGCCCTGACCGTGGAGCAGGCCGGGGCCTTCGTCGCCCGCCTACATCTGGACACACGCGAGAGCGCCATCGCACATGACCTGCTCGCCGAGGTCCGCGAGCGGCTCGCCTTCCTCGCCGAGGTCGGGCTCGGCTATCTCAGGCTGGACCGGGCCGCGCCCACGCTCTCCGGCGGCGAGGCCCAACGCATCCGGCTCGCCGCGCAGCTCGGCTCCAATCTGCGCGGTGTCTGCTACATCCTCGACGAACCCACCATCGGCCTGCACCCGCGCGACAACCGCCTGCTCCTGAACGGGCTCGACCGGCTACAGGCCAAGGGCAACACCATCCTGGTGGTCGAGCACGACGAGGAAACCATCCGCCGCGCCGACGAGGTCATCGATCTCGGGCCGGGCGCCGGCACGCGCGGCGGCGAGATCATCGCCCGCGGCACCGCGCTGGAGCTGATGCAAGATCCGGCCTCCGTCACCGGGCGCTGCCTCGCACGCCCGCGCGAACGCTCGCGACCGGCCCGTGCGACCGGCAAGGGCGACGACTGGCTCCTGATCTCGGGTGCCCGCCGGCACAACCTTCATGACATCGAGGTGCGCGTCCCGCTCGCCCGGCTAGTCTGCATCACGGGCGTCTCGGGCTCGGGCAAGTCGACACTGGTGCGCGAGGTCCTGGTCAAGAGCCTGCGCAATCTGCTCGCGCAGGAGGGCAAGACGGGAGCGCGCCTCGGCAAGGGCACCTTGGTCGGCTGCAAACGCCTGACCGGTTGGCAGGGCCTCGCCCGCGTCCTGGAGGTCGACCAGACACCGATCGGCAAGACACCGCGCTCCTGCCCCGCCACCTACGTCGGTTTCTGGGACCCGATCCGCCGCCTCTTCGCCGCCACGTCGGAGGCCCGCATCCTCGGCTGGGGACCGGCACGCTTCTCCTTCAACACCAGCGGCGGACGTTGCAGCGCCTGCGAAGGTCAGGGGGTCCAGAAGCTCGAGATGAGCTTCCTGCCGGATGTGCGCATGACCTGCGAGGTCTGCGGCGGCAGCCGTTTCGACCGCGAGACGCGCGAGGTGCGCTACCAAGGACTCGATATCGGACAGGTCTTGCGCTTGAGCGTCGACGAGGCCGTGGATGTCTTCAGCGCCCATCGCGCGATCCATCACCCGCTCGCCTTGCTCCGCGACGTCGGGCTCGGCTATCTGCAGCTCGGTCAGCCCAGCCCCACGCTCTCGGGCGGCGAGGCCCAGCGCATCAAGCTGGTCACGGAGCTCACCAAGGCCCGGTCGACACCGACGCGCGACCAGGGGCCCGGCCCGGACGCGATCAAGGCCCAACGCCACCCCCGCCCGACCCTGTATGTCCTGGACGAGCCGACCGTCGGTCTGCACATGGCCGATGTCGAGCGCCTGCTCGGCGTCCTACACCGACTGGTCGATGCAGGCCATTCGGTCCTGGTCATCGAGCACAATCTCGACCTCATGGCCGAGGCCGACTGGATCATCGACCTGGGGCCGGAAGCAGGCGACGCGGGCGGTCGGGTCGTCGCCGAAGGGACGCCCGAGACGATCGCCGCCGCCGACGAGCTGCCGACCTCCTGTGCGTTGCGTGAGCATCTTCGGTCCACCGGGCCCGCAGGCTCGTCGCAGTAGCAGACGCGAGAACAATCGTCAGGGACACATCGCCGCTGAACAACCATGCCGTGATCGGTAAAGGGCGAGCACTGCACCCCATTCACTCCGATCCGAATCACTACAGATCGGGTTTCCGGCTCGCCCCCGGCTTGCCGCTCACCAATCTTCGTCATGCATCCCGGCGGTCCGTGAACTCCGCGCTGCTAACCTGAAAACCGGCCGCCCCGCACCAGAATCGTGACCTCGCTCAATTAGCCTCGCAAACCGAACACGCCACTACATCAACTCCACGAGGCATCGTCGTTCGGCAGCCGCCCGAAGTCGTCGATGACCACGACCTTGCAGGGCGGGGTCTCGGACCACGCCCAGAACACCAGATTGCAATCTCTTTCGGCGGCGCCGGGCGCGAAGCTGGGGACCAAGACGCCGTGGACGCCCGAGGCGATCAGCGTGTCGGCCAGTTGCCAGCTCGGCGGGGTCTTCCCTGCGGCAGCAAGATCTTCCCACGGACAGTTCAACCTAGATCCGGCAGTTGACCGCTTCGTGCTTCATGCAAGGTCTTGACGGCCTTGATGATCACGCGCATCTGACGGCTCACCGGCTGGGTGAAGGCCGCTACGACCCCTGGAGCACGCCCCGCGCGGCACCCGCCTGCGTTGCAACGAGTTGGCGTAGACCCACTACGCCGCCGCGTTGCGCCTTGCCGGACACCGCGCGGGACACACTCCAGGGGCCGTTCAACTGCCGGATCTAGGTTCAAGGTCGCGGAGTCGACTCCGGCGGCGGCGCATGCTTGCGGATCGACGAGACGAACGATTCGAGAACAGTCCACGCGGTACGCGACCAGGGTCATCGGTTGCGCCTTGAACGGCATGCCTTGCTGGGCCTCCGACCAGGCGGTCTGAGGGGTCAACGAGGTGTAAAGCGCGGGGCGACCGGGCCGGTTGAAACGTCCGCCACGACGCGCGGCGCCATCGCACGCAGTCGGCGCATAGGCCCAGCGCGGATGATGGGCGCGATAGACCAGGCCTGCGAAGCGCGCCCCGAGCGAGAGATCAGTCACGGCGCCTGATCCGTCGATTCATGCATAACCGCCGTCGGCGATGCGTGACAGATAGGCCTTCACGGCCTCGGCCCGGCCCTCCTTGACCAGATCCTCGGCAGTCTTGTCGCCGAACGACGGCAACGGCTGACTGCGAAACCAGGCAAAGGCGCGCCCGGCGGAACCGGCCCAGTCGGTGACGCGGTTGATGATTTCGACGGTGTCGCGCAGCCGTGCCTGGGTCTGACGCGAGCGCAGCCGACTGCGCTTGGAGACCGCATCGCGCGACAGTCCCGTCGCCAGGGCCAGTTCTGTCTTGGTGATGCGCAGTCGCTCGGCGAGGCGGTCGGTCGCGATCATCCCCTCGTCGGTGACCACGTCGGTGAGCAGCTCGGCGGGAACGGACATAATAGTGCCTCGGCAGTATGACCACTCGATGGTCAAATTATGAGGCATGTTCCGGGCAGGTCAACAGAGCAGAGGTTGCTCTACGCCCAACCGCGGGGATAGATCGCGCGGCCGCAGGCTACCGCGAGGCCACGAAGTGAATGCCGAAACGCTCGAGATCGTAGTAGGGATTGTCGAGCGCGTGGATCTCGACCTCGCACCCGACGGCCTGGCCTGCTTCGCCGGCGTCACCGACATCGGCTGCACCCACCAGCCGACCGTCGTCGGTGCACGCAAACCCAAGGACTTGCCGATGTTCCACTGGGTCAACACCGTCCCAGGCAATCTCAAGACCAGTTTCAGCGGCGCTTACCATAGCTTCGACTTCGGCAAATATGCCGAGCGCTACCTCGGCGCGATCGCCTATCGCTTCAACCGCCGCTTCGATCTGCAGGCGCTGCCGACCCGGCTGCCGATGGCGACGGTGACGTGCGCGCCGCGCCCGGAACCCTGGATCCGGCGCGTGGCTGAACTTCCTTGCTGATCAGGTTCGGTTCTGGTCATCGAGCACAATCTCGACCGCATGCCCGAGCCGACTGGATCATCGACCTGGGGCCGGAAGCAGGCGACGCGGGCGGTCTGGTCGTCGCCGAAGGCACGCCCGACGCGGTCGCGAAGGCCGGCGACTTTCCGACCGCGATCGCACTGCGGAGCTGATCGCCCCGACCAGCCACGCCGTCGTCACAGGGTCTGCATCGCGACCATGCGCCGGAACCGGGAATCGTCCGCGTCGCGCAGTTGTTGGTACGGCCCCTGCTCGACCAGGCTCCCCTGATCAAAGACATAGACGTAGTCCACGTTGCGGATGGTCGAGAGACGATGGGCGATGATCACAACCGTGATCCGGCCTTTCAGGGCATCGATGCTGGCTTGAATGGCCTGCTCGGATTCCGAGTCGAGCGCACTGGTGGCCTCGTCCAGGATCAGGAGATTGGGTTGTTTGAAGAGCTCGCGCGCGACGAAGAGGCGTTGGCGCTGTCCGCCGGACAGTCGCATGCCGCGATCTCCGACCATGCTTGCATAGCCCTCGGGCAGGGACTCGATGAAGCGGGCGATATGGGCCTGTCGGGCGGCCTGACGCACCCGCTCGAGCAGTGCGGGGTCGCGCGAGGCGTCGCCTTCCCAGAGACAGATGTTGTTGGCGATGGTGTCGTCGAAGACGACGGTCTCCTGCGAAACATAGCCGATCTGCCGACGCCATGACGCCAGCTGGATCCGGTCGCCGGGCATGCCGTCGATCAGAACCTGTCCTTGAGTTGGCTTGAGCATCAGGGTGAGGATGTCGACGAGCGTGGACTTCCCCGCCCCGGACTCTCCGACCAAGGCGACCGACTGTCGGATGGGGATCTTCAGGGAGACATCCTTGAGCACCTCGCCGAGCTCCGGTGTGTAGGCGAAGTGAACGCCGCGCAGCTCGATGCTCCGGCTCAACGGCCCGAGCTGATACGGACCGTCGGGCTCGCGGTGTCGCGCCAGCTCCGCCAGCTCGTCGCAGACCATCTCGACCGAGCCGACCAGTCCGAGTGTCCCCTGCCAAGCGGTCTGGATCCCGAGCACGGAACCTAGACCGCGGTGAAAAAGCAGGATCGAAACCATGATGGGCGCCAAGGGTTGGTTCAGGACGACCAGCTGCACCACGACGATGGCGATGATGAAGAGCACCGAGAGTGGCTCTCGGATCGCCCCGGTAAAGGAATAGGCTATTCCGGTACGCGCCTGGTAGCCGGTGAGGCGATAGATGGAGCCCATGACGGCGGTGCGAAAATGGCCGACTTGCCCGGTCGCGGCGAGATATTTAAAGGCCTGCAAGGTCTGAATCAGGAGCGCCGCGAGATGCCCGTGCTCCGTCACGCTCTTGCGGGAGAGCTCGCGCACATAGCGATTGAGGGCGCGGAAGAGCAACAGCAGCAGAACCCCGATCACCAGCGCCATCAACCCGAAGCGCCAGGCAACGGCAAACGCCAGCCCCAGGTAAATGACGGTCGTGATGACGGCCGAGCCCAAGCCCATCATGGCATTGAACGCAATATAAAACGCGTTTGCCTGCCCGTTGATCACATTGATGAAGTGCCCTGTATTGCGGCTGGAATAATAGCGATAGCTCATGCGGCTGTAGTCGTCGAACAGCCGCGCCTTGATCTCGCGCATGAGTTGGGCTTCGAGTAGGGCGCGATAGGCACCGGAGCCGAACAGAAAAAGCCCTTTCAGGAGAAATGCGGCGCCGATAAAGAGCAGCACGCCGACGCTCGACTGCCCGAGTCCGAGTGCAGCGAGGAGCTCCCCCAGGAGCTTGCCGACCCCGGTCGTCGCTTCGGCCCCGCTGCCGTCCAGGCCCTGCAGCAGCGGCAGCAACATCAGAATACCGAAGCCCTCCGCCAGGGCGGCACCGAGCCCGAGCGCAAAGATGAGATACATCCGCCCGCCGAGATGGGTTTGAAACACCCGCAGATAGTGGGGAATGTCGCGGAGCGGGTCGCGCTTGACGTCCGAAGGCATTCTTACGGGTGAGGAGTGATCGAGCGAGGGGTTTGCCGCGCGCGCGTCAGGACAACGCGCCGCGGCATGTGAGGTGACCTCGGCGTTGCGGTTTTTCGACGCCCTGCGATTGCTCTTGCCGATATCTTGGTGATCGTCGATCACATTCTCCGGATCGATCCCGAGGAACCCCCTTCTTTGAAGAGGCAAACCTGATGGTCGATCCAGGCATTAGAGGCGGCCGTCGACGGCATCGACGGGCAAGACGGATTTGACGTCGTAGAGGATCGACTTGCGCTTGGCCCACTGACGGATGCCGGTCGCGCCCGTCTCGATGAAGTCGCGGTGGGCGACGGCGAGGATGACGGCGTCGTAGGTGCCGGGCGCCGGGGCCTCGGGCAAACACGCGAGGCCATATTCGTGTTTGGCCTCGGCAGTGTCGATCCAGGGGTCGTAGCAGTCTACGGCGATGTTGTATTCGCGCAGGGCCAGGACGATGTCGATGACGCGCGTGTTGCGTAGGTCGGGACAGTTCTCCTTGAAGGCAAAGCCGAGGACCAGGATGCGGCTGTTGCACACACCGATGCCGTTTTGGAGCATGAGCTTCACGACGGTTTCGGCGACGTGCGCGCCCATGCGGTCGTTGATGCGTCGCCCGGCGAGGATGACCTCGGGGTGGTAGCCGATGGCGACGGCTTTGTGGGTCAAGTAGTAGGGGTCGACGCCGATGCAGTGTCCACCGACCAAACCGGGGCGAAACGGCAGGAAGTTCCATTTGCTCCCGGCGGCTTCCAAGACCTCCAGGGTGTCGATGCCGAGCTTGTCGAAGATCAGCGACAGCTCGTTCATGAGGGCGATGTTGAGATCGCGCTGGGTGTTCTCGATGACCTTGGCGGCCTCGGCAACGCGGATGCTGCTGGCCGGGTGGGTGCCGGCGACGATGATCTCGCGGTAAAGGGCATCGACGATCGCGGCAATCTCGGGCGTGGAGCCGCTGGTGACCTTTTTGATCGTGACGAGGCGGTGCTCGCGGTCGCCGGGGTTGATGCGCTCGGGGGAGTAGCCGCAGTAGAAGCCCTTGTAATCGGATGGCATCGAGCCCTCGTGCAGGACCCCGGCGGAGGGTCGCGCGACGCTGTCTTCCATCCGACCGACGCCGGATGCTCGGCGGTCGGGGTTGGGAGGCGTCGCGGGTGCCGCAGTGCGACGGTCGGTATAGATGTAGGTCAAACCGGAGGCGCGGGCGAGCACGGGGACGCAGTCTTCCTCGGTACAGCCGGGATAGACGGTGGATTCGTAGATGACCAGGTCGCCGGGCTTAAGGACCTTGCCGACGGTCTCCGAGGCCTTGATCAGGGGCGTCAGGTCAGGCCGCTTGTAGTCGTCGACCGGGGTGGGCACGGTGACGATGAAAATGCGGCAGGGAGAGAGGGCGTCGAGGTCGCTCGTGCAGCTGAGGTGGCGAGCGGCGGCGAGGTCTTCGGGGGTGACCTCGAGCGTGCCGTCGCGGCCGGATTGCAGCTCGGCGATGCGGGCTTGGTTGATATCGAAGCCGATCACGGGGCGATGTTTTGCGAACTCCACGGCGAGCGGCAGACCCACGTAGCCCAGACCGATGATGGCGATGGGGGTGTCTGGGTTCGTGAGATGGGCGAGGTGTTTGTCCATCGGGATTCGGGCCTGCTGCTGTAGGTTGGATGTTGAGTCGGCGCGGGGAATCGAGGCGGACGTTTGTCCTGGGCATTTCCCTTTAGGGGCTGGAGGGCGGCTTTAGTCTCTGCCGACACCTCCGCACGGGTGTCTCGAGGCGTCCTCTGTGTCTGGAAGCGCCTGAAGTCTCCCCCACCCTGTTGTCTGGGGCGACTGAAGCCGCCCGTAGGGTTTTTGGACAGGTGTCGCTCGATTCGACGGCGCGGGCTAGGCCGAGCGGCGGATGTCTGCGACGGGGATCGTCAGCGTCACTTGGCGATGTAGCAGCTCGATCAGGAGCTGCGCCCGGCGCTCGCCTTGGTGGACCTTGAAGATGGCCTCGAGCCCGCGGAAGGGGCCTTCGATGATCTCGACCTTCTGGCCGGGACTGAGGCTGGACTGGGCCGGTCTGGCTTCGAGACGACGCCGAATCTCTTCGATCATGGCATCCTCCACAGCCAAGGGCTCGCGGCCGAAGGCCACCAAGCGCGCAACACCGCGGGTGGAGCGCAACGGATACCAGTTGTCGACCCAACGGCGCAGGCGGATAAACAGGTAGTTGGGGAAAAGCGACTCCTCGACCGTCATGCGTCGCCCGCGACGAATCCGCTCGACCATCATTTGCGGGTGAAAGACGCTGTAGCCCTGCTGGACGAGATTCACCTCGGCGCGGTCGGCCTGCCGCGGCTTGGACTGCACCAAATACCATTGGGGCGCGGCTTCCGCGCCGGTCTCGCAGTTCATCTTGCATCGCCTCGATCAGATCACTTCACCCGCGATCCGTCGATTCCGTTGCTCCAATGCCTGCGACAGACTGTGGACGTAACGGGCGACCAGCAGGTAGGCGACAAAGATCGACATGGCCACGTAGAACATGACGGCCTCCCCGATTTGATTCAGAAGACCGAAGACACCGATCCCCGTCAACAGGATCGCTGCGCCCAGCATGAGGATCAGGGCTTTCCGTGTACTGTGGAACACGCGAGACAGGAAGTGGTGGAGATGGCCTGCATCGGCGCTGAAGGGAGACACTCCATGGAGGATCCGCCCACCCATGACGCGCAGCGTATCCATCAGCGGTATGGCGACGAGCCAGATTGCCGTGACCGGATCGATGCTCCCGGCCGGTCCGGCCGCATCGACCAGGGCCCAGACCAGGATATAGCCCAGCAGGAGGCTTCCCGCATCGCCGAGGAAGATCTTGCGCCCGGTCACGCCGAACAGCTCCAGATTGCAGATCAGGTAGGGAATCAGCGCAGCGATCGTCGTGAGCAACAGAACTTGAATCGGGCCGATCTCGGGTGCGAGGAGCAGCAGTGTCGTGAGCGCGATCAGAATGATGCCGCCAGCCAATCCATCGATGCCGTCGATCATATTGACGGCGTTGATGACGCCGACCATCGCAAACACGGTGAAGGGGACGGAAAACACGCCGAGGTCAATCGGTCCGAAGCCAAGCAAGTCGCCCAGCGAGGTGAGGGTCACGCCGCAACCGAGAGTCAGCAGCAGTGCCGCAAGGACTTGCGACACGAAGCGCACCCTCGGACCGAGACCGAAGCGGTCGTCGATGGCACCGACCACGACCAAGAGCGCGGCACCGGCCATACCGTAGAGGTGGGACGCGGCAAAGGGCAGGCTGAGTAGGGCGCTGGCGACGAGCCCGGAGAAAATCGCGATCCCTCCGATCGGCGGAACGGCGTGGCGATGGACTTTGCGCCGCTCGCCCGGGTGATCCATCAGCCCGATCCCGGGCGCTAGGGGATAGAGCCCGCCCAAAACGAGACTGCTGATGAGAAACGCGACAGCCATGTCTGCAATCGTGATCACCGGAGGAGCTCCTGCGTGAATCTGTCGACACTGTCCGAATCGCACACGAGCATGTCCGCCTCCTTACCAGATCCTTGCACCGAAATCCACCAAACGTCCATAACGAGTCCTTTGTGTCGATCCCCTCGTCGCTGCGACGGAGATCCGGTTTCGGGGATGCGCCGCAGCTATTTAAGCCTCATCATGGAGAAAGCACAAGCCGCGTTTTTATTGCGAATACGCAATAATCTACGCTGAAGGAGGGCCGCTCCGTGCGTTGTTTCCATGCGGCGATTCGATAAGAAATTCGCAGACTCAGAGCGTTCGTCCGGCGGCCGCCGGAGATGGCAGCGGCGGTGCTTGCACGATCGATCCCGAACGCTTGCGCATCGCGATCGCCTACGCCGAGCTCCGCACCTACGCCCCAAGCCTGGGGTCCCGGCGGGCAAAAGCGGGCACGGTAGAATGCGATTCGGCGATCTCCCGAGTCGAGGGGATGGCGGGGTTACTCGTGGCGTTCGGCCACGTTGAAGCCTTCGCGGCGGCATAGGGCGTCTTTTTCGGCTTCTTTGAGGTCTTCGCGCATCATCTCGGCGACGAGGGCCTGGAAGCCGATCTCGGGGGACCAGCCGAGGCGCTCGCGGGCCTTGGTGGCGTCGCCGAGCAGGGTCTCGACCTCGGTCGGGCGGAAGTAGCGGGGATCCACGGCGACGATGCAGGTGCCGGTGGCCTCGTCGAAGCCTTTTTCGAGCGGGCCGGCGCCCTCCCAGCGCATCCGGATGCCGATCTCCGCGGCCGCGGCGGCGACGAAGTCGCGCACGGAGTACTGGTGCCCGGTGGCGATCACGAAGTCCTCGGGGGCGTCCTGCTGGAGCATCAGCCATTGCATGCGGACATAGTCCTTGGCGTGGCCCCAGTCGCGCTTTGCATCGAGGTTTCCGAGATAGATCCGATCCTGCAGGCCGAGCTTGATGCGGGCGAGTCCGCGGGTGATCTTGCGGGTAACGAAGGTCTCGCCGCGTCGCGGGCTCTCGTGGTTGAAGAGGATGCCGTTGCAGGCGTAGATGCCGTAGGCCTCGCGGTAGTTGACGGTGATCCAGTAGGCGTAGAGCTTGGCGACCGCGTAGGGCGAGCGCGGGTAGAAGGGCGTGGTCTCGCTCTGGGGCACCTCCTGCACCTGGCCGTAGAGCTCGGATGTCGAGGCCTGATAGAAACGGGTCTTGCGCTCGAGACCGAGGATGCGGATTGCCTCGAGCAGGCGCAGGGTTCCGATACCGTCGGAGTCGGCCGTGTATTCGGGCTCTTCGAAGGAGACGGCGACGTGGCTCTGTGCGGCGAGGTTGTAGAGCTCGTCGGGTTGGACCTGCTGCATGATGCGGATCAGGCTCGATGAGTCGGTCATATCCCCGTGATGCAGGACGAATCGCCGGTCCGGCTGCTGCGGATCCTGGTACAGATGATCGATGCGGTCCGTATTGAAGAGCGAGGTCCGCCGCTTGATGCCGTGCACCTCGTAGCCCTTGGAGAGCAGCAGCTCGGCCAGGTAGGCCCCGTCCTGTCCCGTGATGCCCGTAATCAGCGCCTTTTTGGTGGTCATGTCCTTACCCCGATGTCGATATGCAATCTGTTGTGTTGCCGTTGCGTCGGCCCTGGACGATGCGGGCCGAAACGATCGGCCCCGCCGGATCGTAAGGCGATCTCCGACAATAGGCATCCCGAATGCACATGCCTGGAAGGCATTTTGTCCCTTACGCCGTAAGTCTTGAGCAAACCGTCGCAGAATTTTTCGTCCCGTTTTCTAATATGTTAAACCGCGCCGGCTCCAGCGGTCGTCACGTCTGCCGGGTCCGATCCGATCCAAAAACATCGCATACCGTGCTGGACGCGGTTTAAGTCCTGAGCCCATCCCGATGCTCGAGAAACCAGGCATACGTCTGTGCCAATCCATCCGGCAGGCGGGTGCGCGCGCTCCAGCCGAGCGCGGCGAGACGACCGACATCGAGGAGCTTGCGCGGCGTGCCGTCGGGTTTGTCGGTGTCGAAGCGGATCTCGCCTTCGAAGCCCACAACCTCGCCGATCGTCTCGGCGAGCTCGCGGATGCTGACGTCTTCGCCTACGCCGGCGTTGACGTGGGAGCACATGGGCCGGGTGTGTGCCCGATAGGTCTCGGGCGCGAGTCCCATGAGGTGCACGCAGGCATCGGCGAGGTCGTCGACATGGAGGAATTCGCGACGCGGTGTGCCGGTTCCCCAGACGGTCACCGCGGGCGCACCTTCGGTCTTCGCCTCGTGGAACTTGCGTATCAGTGCCGGGATGACGTGGCTGTTCTCCAGGTCGAAGTTGTCGCCGGGTCCGTAGAGGTTGGTCGGCATCAGACTGCGGAAATCCGTCCCGTATTGGCGGTTGTAGGACTCGCAGAGCTTGATCCCGGCGATCTTGGCGACGGCATAGGGCTCGTTGGTGGACTCGAGCGGTCCGGTCAAGAGGGCCTCTTCGGTGATCGGCTGCGGGGCGAGGCGCGGATAGATGCAGGAGCTGCCGAGAAAGAGCAGGCGCTCCACACCGTTGCGCCAGGCGGCGTGGATGATGTTGGCCTCGATCATCAGATTTTGATGGATGAACTCGGCCGGGAAGTTGTTGTTGGCCTGGATGCCGCCGACCTTGGCCGCCGCCAGATAGACTTGACTCGGGCGGGTCGCGGCGAAGAAGGCGTCGACCGCACCTGTATCCGTGAGATCCAGCTCCCGATGGGTACGCGCGAGGATGTCCGAGACACCCGCCGCCTCCAACCGGCGCACAATGGCGCCACCCACCATGCCGCGATGTCCGGCGACATAGATCCTCGACCCGACCTGGTCCTGCTCGCTCACGCCGCCCTCCGTTCTGAATGCCGTGTTCGGGAGTGCGTAGGGTAGCGCCCCGACGGGTCGGCTTGCCAGCCTTGCGGGCAAGACCCCGCGAACCGCCGAGATGTACGCCTCGGACCCGGGCAAAGCGGTTGACGGATCCTCCCTCAGGTTCGACACTCGTGCCCTACCGAGCACGACATCGGACCGGCCTCTCAGCCGCCCGGGTCGCAGCATCGGGCACAGTGCTGCCGATGGCCGCAGCGCTGCAACGACGACCGATCATTCATTCTCAGGAGGTAACGATCGTGGCACAAAGCATGGGTGAGATCATGAATCCGAGCTCCGTCGTGCGCGACGCGGAGTTTCCGGACGCCCCGGACGACTGGACGCGCGAGCAGGCGCTCAACGCGGCTCAAGCCGACGAGGTAACGCTGAGCGACGATCACTGGGACATGATCAAGGCGTTGCAGGGCTATTTCGCACGTCATGAGAAACCCAATGTGCGTGATCTTCACGACGCGCTCGAAGAGGCCTTTCATGCGCGCGGTGGCCTCAAATATCTCTACGGGATCTTCCCGGGCGGCCCGGTCGCGCAAGGCTGCCGGTTTGCCGGTCTTCAGGCCCCGTCGGGCGCAGTGGACAAATCGTTCGGAAGCGTCCAGTAGGAGATGTACCGAGCACACGTACGCTCGGTATCCAAGCGGCGGCGCGGTCCGTGACCGCGCGCCGGTTGCGATTTCGGTCACCCGTCCGGCATCGCGGACTCGGCAGCTCAGATGATTCCAACTCTCATCAATAACGGGCGCAATCCTTCTGACATATCGAGCCTTTTCGTCGGCGTTTTCTTGCCAACCTGACGAGAGCCGCCTATTCTTGCCTTCGAGCTGCTACCGCCTATTGCCCAGAGATATCTCGGGGTTCTCCGGGGGATGTCCGGCTCGGGAGAACGTCGGGGTGCGTCTTGGTCTCGGACACGTCGAAAAACCCGATCGGGAGACGTGCTGAATGCCTCTCGACCGCACCGGCAGGCGGATGCAGGCCGACTGCAGAGCTAGGGGGGAACCGACCATGTACGAGCGCTACGACACCGACGAGCAACCGATCGCCGAAGACGGAGAGCTGATCCGTCCCGATCGACGCACCTTTCTTGCGGCCCTTGCCGCAACCTCCGCCGGCCTTTTGGCCGGAGGATTACCCGACCTTGCCGCGGCAGCCCCGACGCGGGGCTCGCTGCAACGCCAGGTGGTGGAGCTGGTGACGAGCATGCGCCGCCAAGGCATGCTGCAACCCAGCGAGAAGACATCCTGGTCGGTCTACGATTTCTCCGCACGCAAGAAGGTCGTCTCGATCAACGAGGGCGTGCCGCGACAGGCCGCGAGCATGATCAAGCCGCTCGTCGCACAGGCCTATTTCTTCCAGATGGACGGCAAACGCGGCCAGGTTCGCTACACCGACGAGGTGCGCCGATCCATGGAAAGGATGCTCCAGCGCAGCAGTAATCCCGACACCAACAAGATCATGGATCTGGTCAGCGAGCAGCAGTCCCGCCGCGGTCCCGCGGATGTCGAGTTGGTCCTCAAGCAACGTGCACCCGCCGTCTTCCAAGAGACCCGCATCGTCGAGAAGATCCCGACGACCGGGCAAACCTACCGCAACCAGGCCTCGGCGCACGACTACAGCCGTTTTCTGATCTCGGTTTGGGATGGCCGCATGCCCAACAGCAAGGAGATGCTGCGCATGATGGGTTTGCCCAGCGGCAACCGTCTGTCCAAGGGCGTGGCTGCCTTGCCCGAAGCGGCGCGGGTGTACAACAAGACCGGCTCGACGGCGATGCTCTGCGGGGATATGGGGGTGATCGAGATCCCGGATCGGCGCGGTCGAAACCACGCCTACACCGTCGTCGGGATCATCGAGCGACCGAGCCGCGCGGAAAATTACGGCGCATGGATCCGCAGTCGCGGGGATGTCATCCGGCGCGTGTCGAACCTGATCTACCAGGACATGAAAGACCGCTACCGACTGGTCTGACGAGGACGCAGGGGCGCAGAGGCGACTTCAGTCGCCCGACCCCTGCCCGACGGCACACCGCACGGCGGCTCAAGCCGCCCCGACATCGATGAGGCGCCCGGCGCTAGGTGCGCTTCAGGAGCCGCCCGCAGATCGGACCCAAAGGCCCCTCCTCCATGCGCCCGCACAACTGAGGGATCAGGAGCAGCAGGCCGACGGCCGTCACGAGCGGCATCAGAAACAGCGACAAACCGACGGGATCGCCGAGAATGACCCGCTGTATCAACACAGTGAGCAACTGGATCCAGACCACACCGAGGATGGTGCGCAGTCGGACCGGGCCGCGTAGAAACCACACGATCACCGACAGGATGATGTAAGGGATCATCCAAGCCGCCAGCATCAAGGGCTCGAGCCGGTAGGCGCCGTTGTAATGCGGCACCACGGCGATCAAAAACGATAGGGCAAAGCCCACCACCAAGGTCGAAAAGACCCAAATCTCTTGGCTTTCACTCGCGCGATCCATCGAAACACTCCCCCGCTTAGTCTGAGCTCGGAGCGCTAATGATATACCGAGGGCGTGCCTTGTTCGTAACCCCGGACGCAGCGTCACGTGGCGCAGAGCGCCAGGGGCATGCGTGACACCGCTGAGCGGTGTCACGAGTTTCCGTGAGGTTGGGTCGCCGGTGGGATGAAGGCGGCCGGATCTGGGATGATGCGCGGACTCTGCCGGGGGCTTGTCACGGGTGTTTCGCCGCGCCCTGAACGGGGGATCGCGCACGATGCAACGCACATCATCCGGGAATCGGCTGCATCGCGCACTGGAGTCGCTGAGACTGCGGCTTTCCCGTCCGGATGCCCTCTTCTGGCCGGCCGTCCTCGGTCTGCTGACCGGCCTCGCGGCCGGAGTCGTCATCGTCGCCTTCCGTCTCGCCGTAGAGGGCCTGCAGGCGGCGACCCTTCCCGGCCACGGCGAGAACTACGAGGCGCTGCCGATCCCGCTTCGCTTGGTCCTGCCGTTGCTCGGCTCGGTGCTGATCGGGCTGCTCTTCGTGCGTTTCGCCCGGGGCATCTATGTACTCGGTGTGGCCCGGGTCATGGAGCGCATGGAATATCATCAGGGACACATGACCCTGCGTGGGTTCGTGCTTCAGTTCCTGGGCGCGGCGATCGCGATCGTCAGCGGTCATTCGGTCGGACGCGAGGGACCGCATGTCTATCTGGGCGCCGCGGGCGGGAGTCTGATCGGGCAGCTCCTGACCCTGCCCAACAACAGTATCCGCAACATGGCCGCCTGCGGAACCGCGGCCGGGATCTCGGCATCGTTCAACACGCCGCTCGCAGGCGTGATCTTCGCGCTCGAGGTGCTGGGGTTGGAATACAGCGTCGCGAGCTTCGTGCCGATCATCCTGGCCGCGGTGAGCGCGAATGCCCTGTCGGTCGCC
Organism: Thiocapsa marina 5811; assembly: GCF_000223985.1. Classification (GTDB taxonomy): domain Bacteria; phylum Pseudomonadota; class Gammaproteobacteria; order Chromatiales; family Chromatiaceae; genus Thiocapsa; species Thiocapsa marina. The sequence continues at coordinate 199,654 of NZ_AFWV01000007.1, read as the reverse complement.
GTGTTCGGCAGCGACCCGGTGCTGCGCGTCGCGCCGGTCGTGGTGACATCGCTGACCGCGCTGCTCCCGGTCGCGGTGCTCGGACTCCTTGTCGGTGCACTCTCGGCGGCCTACATCCAGTCGATCAAGACGATTGCAGGCTGGGGCAAACGCCTGAGCTTCTTCACTCGGGTCTGCCTGGCCGGGGTGATCGCCGGGATCGCGGGCGCCTTGGTCCCGGAGGTGATGGGACTGGGCTACGACACCTTGGGCAAGCTGCTGACCGAGCCCCTGACCTGGGGCTTTCTGCTTGTATTGCTGGCCTTCAAGCTGCTGGCGACCTCGGCCAGCGCGGGACTCGGGATCCCGGGCGGGACGATCGGCCCGGCCCTCTTCATGGGTGCGATCGTCGGGAATCTGGTCGGTGTCGCGGCAGTAGCAGTCGCCGGGACCGAGGTCGATCAGGTCGCATTCTTCGCCCTGCTCGGCATGGGTGCCATGATGGGTGCCAGTCTCCAGGCACCTTTGGCGGCCTTGACCGCCATCGTCGAGCTGACCCACAGCCCCGGGGTGATCATGCCGGGGATGTTGGTGATCATCTTGGCCGCGCTGACCAGCAAGGAGCTGTTCGGCAAGGATTCGCTCTTCCTCACGACGCTGCGGGCGAACGGACTGGACTACCGCTCCAACCCGGTGGTGCACCTGCTCAGACGCAGCGGCGTGGGCGGCGCGATGAACACGCGCTTCGCCCGAAAGGAGCAACACCTGACGCGGGAGCAGGCGGAAGGCCTGGTCGCGGACGGACCCGAATGGGTCATCGTGGAGAAGGACGGCGGACCGGCCTACCTGATGCCCGGGATCGCCGTGGCGAGCGCCCTGTCGTTGACGCCCGATGCGCAGGAGATCGACCTGCTCGCGATCCCCGGGAATCGGCTCGAGCTTGCACCGATCCATCTTCAGGCAACCCTCCAAGAGGCACTCGATCTGATGCAGACGCGGGGCGCCGAGGCGCTCTACGTGCAGCGGATGATCGCGCCCGGGATCTCGCACATCTACGGCGTCTTGACGCGGGAGCGGATCGAGTCGGCATACCGCTATTGAGGATCACACGCTCCCGTACAGCTCGCGCGATCCGAGCCAGCGTTGGATCAATGGCTCGATCCGATCGGGATAGCGCACCAGGATCAGGTCGGCGGCCTGTTGGGCGGCGGCGACCAGATGTTGGTCGCGCAGGGGGTCGGCGACGCGAAACTGCACGGTGCCGGTCTGGCGCGTACCCAGAACCTCCCCCGCACCACGCATGGCCAGATCGCGCTCGGCGATCTCGAAACCGCTTTCGGCCGCGCGGATGATACCGAGACGCTCGCGCGCAGCGATCGACAGGGGTGGATGGAAGAGCAGCACGCAGTGGCTTTGGACAGACCCGCGCCCGACCCGGCCACGCAGTTGATGCAGCTGCGCAAGACCGAGCCGCTCGGGGTTCTCGATGATCATGAGACTGGCGTTCGGGACATCGACGCCGACCTCCACGACCGTGGTCGCGACCAAGAGGTCTAGATCACCCGCGGCGAAGGCGGCCATCACCGACTCGCGCTCGGGACCCTTGATACGCCCATGCACCAGGCCGATGCGGATGCCGGGCAGGCTCTCGGCCAGTTGGCGCGCGGTCTCTTCGGCGGCCTGACACTCCAACGCCTCGGATTCCTCGATCAGGGTGCAGACCCAATAGGCTTGGCGTCCCTGTGCACAGGCCTGCTCCACACGCGCGATCACCTCCTCGCGACGGCTGTCCGGGACCGCAACCGTGACGATCCGCGTCCGCCCGGGCGGCAGCGCGTCGATGACCGAGAGATCCAGATCCGCATAGACGGTCATGGCGAGCGAGCGCGGGATGGGTGTGGCGGTCATGATCAACTGGTGCGGCGCGCCTCCGTCACCGCCGCCCTTCGCGCGCAGACGCATGCGCTGGTGAACGCCGAACCTGTGCTGCTCGTCGATGATCACGAGACCCAGCTCGGAGAAGACGACGTCGTCCTGAAAGAGCGCGTGGGTGCCCATCACCATGCGGGCGCGACCGCTCGCGATGCTCTCGAGCAAACCGACCCGCTCGCGGCCCTTGTGGCGCCCGACCAGCCAAACGGGCTCGATGTCGAGCGGGGCGAGCCAACCCGCAAAACCGCGTCGATGCTGCTCGGACAAGAGCTCGGTCGGCGCCATCAAGGCGACCTGCGCGCCGGACTCGATTGCCTGGAGCGCCGCCAGCGCCGCGACCAGTGTCTTGCCGGCCCCCACGTCGCCTTGGAGCAGACGCTGCATCGGGCGCTCGCCCTCGAGATCGGCCGCGATCTCGGCGACGACACGCTCCTGCGCCGCGGTCATTCGGAACGGCAAGGCATCGAGCAACCGCTTGCGCAAGGTGCCGTCGCCCGCGAGGACGGGTGCCGCGATCGCCCGCTGCGCCGCACGCAGCCGTCGCAGACTGACCTGATGGGCGACCAGCTCCTCGAAGGCCAAGCGGTGAAAGGCCGGATGACGGCGCTCGATCAGATCGAGGGGGTCGGCATCCAACGGTGGACGGTGCAGGTAGGCGAGCGCCTCCACGAGGCTCGGAAGACCCAAGGGGCGCAAGACCTCGTCCGGCAGGCACTCGCGCGGCGCCTGTCGGGACAGAAGCGCCAACGCCTGATCGGTCAGACCGCGCCAGGAGGATTGCTGCAGGCCCTCGGTCGAGGGATAGAGCGGGGTCAAGCGCTCTTCGATCGCGACCGGCTCCTCGGACTGGATGCGATACTCCGGGTGGACCATCTCCAAGGCGCTCGGCCCCTGCCGCACCTCGCCGTAGCAGCGCAGGCGCACGCCGGGCTTGAGCGCGTCGATCTGCTGCCTGGAATAATGGAAGAAGCGCAGCATGAGCCCGCCGAACCCGCCGTCCGAGAGCCAGACCTTGAAGGAGCGGCGTCGCCCGCCCGAGAGCTCGACCTCCCGGATCTCGCCCTCGACCAACACCTCGTCGCCCACGCGCAGCTCGGCGATTGTGGCCAAACGCGTGCGGTCTTGATAGCGGTTGGGCAGATGAAAGAGGAGATCCTGAACGGTGCGTACACCGAGCTTGCCGAGACGCTCGGCCACGCGCGGACCGACCCGGTTGAGCCGTTCCACCGGAATGGTGTCGAGCGAAGGGGTCGGAAGCGATGGATGCTCGGAAGACCCCGGGGCATTGTCGGTCAAGGTTTAACCTATTACTCTCTCTACGCCCCGTGCGCCTGTGCCGTTCAAACCCTCGTTTCTAGGCGATGGTGATTCCGGGGCGCGATGGGTATTCAGTGCCCGAGCGGTACCCCGATGACCCGTCGCGTCGGTCGGATACCGTCAACGGATGCAATCGAACCGCCAATCGGGGATCATTCGGCCATCCGTCGTCGTCTTCTGCCGATTCGCCGAGGCGTCGGCCTTCACAAAACGCTCTCGGCCCTGCCCCATGATCATTCAAAAATCACTCTCGGTCATCACCAAAGGCCGCGGCACCTACGACATCACGCGGCACGTCCAGGAGCAGGTTCGGGCCTCCGGGGTTCGGATCGGACTCTGTCATGTCTTCGTCCATCACACCAGCGCTTCCCTGATCCTCTGCGAGAACGCCGACCCGACGGTGCGCAGCGACCTCGAGGCCTTCATGGCCCGATTGGTCACGGACGGCGATCGGCTCTTCGAGCACAGCGACGAGGGGCCCGACGACATGTCCGCCCACATCCGCGCCATCCTCACTCAGGTCGAGCTGACGCTTCCGATCAGCGGCGGCACCTGCGCGCTGGGCACCTGGCAAGGTCTCTATCTGTACGAGCATCGCACGCACGGTCACGGGCGGCGGATCACCTTGACCATTCAGGGCGAGTAACACCAGTTAAACCGCGCCCGGCGCGGTATGCGATGTTTTTGGATGGGATCGGCCCCGGAAGACTTGGCGGCCGCTGGCGTCGGCGCGATTTAAGATATTAAAAAATATATTATTTTAAACCGCGTCCTCGCTAAGGGCTTTGGATGCACCAAACGTCGAGCTCACTCGAAAATTTAGCATCTCGCTCTGGACGCGGTTTAACTGCCCTTGCGCTCCGCGATTGCGCGGCCGAGCTGGTACACGGCCATCGCGTAGTAGCTGCTGTGGTTGTAGCGGGTGATGGTGTAGAAATTCTGCGTCCCCAGCCAGTAGGCGTAGCCGGTGCCGACATCGAACTCGAGCAAACTCACCTGCGAGACGCCGCCGAGTGAGCTGGCCGGGGTGATTCCGCGGCGCGCGAGCTCGCTCAAGCTGTAGCGCGTCGCGAAGCCCGACTTCATGGCGCGGGCACCCGAGGGAGACTGCACGTTCGCGCGCACCACAACCGGCACGCCGGCTTGCCAACCGTGGGATTTGAAATAATTGGCGACGCTGCCGATCGCATCCGTCGGATTCCAGAGGTCTCGATCTCTGTCGCCGTCGAAGTCCACGGCATAGTCGCGGAAGCTCGAGGGCATGAACTGCCCGAGCCCCATCGCACCGGCATAAGAGCCGCGCGGACTGAAGGGATCGATACCCTCCTCCTTGGTCATGACCAGGAAGGATGCCAGCTCCCCCGAGAAGTAATCGGCGCGGCGCGGATAGGCGAAGGCCAGCGTCGCCAGGGCATCGACGATGCGGGTCTTCCCGACATAGCCGCCGTAACGGGTCTCTACACCGATGATGGCCACGATGTATTCGGGCGGCACACCGTAACGCGCGCTCGCCCGGTTCAGCGCGGCCTCGTTCTGCTGCCAGAAACGCACGCCGTTGGCGATGTTGTCCGGGGTCAGGAACTTGGCGCGATACCGGAGCCACGCCCCGGTCGGACCGGTGCTCGGTCGCGGGGCCTGGCGATCCATCGCGTCGATGATCCACTGCTCGCGCTTCGCACCGGAGAGGACGGCGGCGACCTGATTCGGCGGGAAGCCTTGCTGCTGCATGCGGCGAATGAAGGGCTCGACGCCGGGATACCCTGCGAAATCACCGGTCACCGTCGCGGAGCCGGAAGACGGATAAGGGGATCTGTCCGCGATCTCGCCCGGGCGAGTGGACTGGGAGCCGCAGCCCGCGACCAGGGTCAAACACAGCAGGGCGGCGATCGAGCAAACAACGCGCATGGGCAGTCCAGGTCAGAAAAACGGTGCCGGCTATAGTAAAGCAGTTTTTCAGTAAAGCAATTCAACCGATGAATTTAGCTCGTGATTGTGGTGTTAAACCGCGCCCGGCGCGGTATGCGATGCTTTTGGCTGGGATCAGCCCCGGCGGACTTGACGAACGCTGGAGTCGGCGCGGTTTAAGATATTAAAAAATTTATAATTTTAAACCGCGTCCACGCTAAGGGTTGTGGAGGCACCTAACGTCGAGCTCAGTCGAAAATGAGCATCTCGCTCTGAACGCGGTTTAATCAGCCAGGACCATGATCGCGTCCATCTCGACCCGCGCACCTTTCGGCAGCGCCGCGACACCGATCGCCGCCCGTGCCGGATAGGGCTCCTCAAAGTATTCGGCCATGACCTGATTGACCGACGGAAAGTGGACCAGATCGGTCAGAAAGACATTGAGCTTCACGACATCGGCCAGACTGCCGTTGGCGGCACGGGCAACCGCCCGAAGGTTGTCGAAGACACGTCGGATCTCCGCCTCGATGTCGCCCGAGACCAGCTCCATGGTGTCGGGCACGAGCGGGATCTGTCCGGACAGATAGACAGTGTTGCCGACGCGAACCGCTTGAGAGTATGTCCCGATCGCCTCCGGGGCCTGATCGGTCTTGATGATGCTCTTTGCCATGCTGTGGTGACTCCGAAAGTCTCGTTACCCGACAATGTCGGCGTGAGCCTAATGCAGCGCGGGGTTTGCGCCAAGGTGCTTGGTGCAGAGGTGAAGGGTTAAGGGTTAAGGGTTATCTGATTAGTAAGGAGATTCAGCTCAGCGCCGAATCCACGATTGAGCAGAGGGCCTCAAGTATCAAGCAATCAAGACTCTCGAGGACGAGCCTGGCGAGCCTCGTTGCGGCAGTTCGTGCCGAGCGCCAACGGCGCGACCGATGTCAGCCCGGGGCAGCGCCCCGGGTTTCAATCAACCGAGACCTTCAGCCCTGAAAGGGCGGTTTAAAGATGCTGCCGGGGCTGAGCGTTTTGCACCGTTCGGCCCTTTCCCGAAACGCGCGCCAAAGATCGACACAGCAAAGCGTTGGGCCGCCCCTTCAGGGCTTCGGATGGGGGTCGTGTTCCCGGGGCGTTGCCCCGGGCTCGCGTGTTGAGCCCCGTTGGGGCAGCCGGAGACCAGCGGGTTCGATGCATGGTCATGGCAGGCTCCGTCCGACGGTGGATCAGGGAGCAGTCTGCGCCGATCGGGGGCTTATTCCGTGAGCCTGGCGGACGATTCTTTCTAATCAGGAAGGGTGAAACCCGAAGCCTGGGGGTTGGTGGCTGGCGGCTGGAAGCTGGCCCCAACCCTGCCGCCGCCATGCAAGCAACCCGTTATACTTTCGCCTTCCAACTTCCGGATCACACACCATGAACGCACTGCATCAGTCTGACCTCGCCAAGCTGCGCCTGATCGGACGCGGTAAGGTCCGCGATCTCTACGAGATCGACAGCGAGCATCTCTTGATGGTCGCGAGCGACCGTTTGTCCGCGTTCGACGTGGTGCTTCCGCAGCCGATCCCGGGCAAGGGCGAGGTCCTGACGCGGGTCTCGCGGTTCTGGTTTGCGCGCACGGCGCAACTGGTGCCGAATCATCTCGCCGATATCCCGGTCTCCGCGGTGGTGGAGGATCCCGAGGAGCTCGCCCGGCTCGGCGATCGCGCCATGGTGGTGCGCCGGCTGACCCCGCTGCCGGTCGAGGCGATCGTGCGCGGCTATCTGATCGGCTCGGGTTGGAAGGACTACCGGGAAGGCGGTTCGGTCTGCGGCATCGCGCTGCCGCCCGGTTTGCGTCAGGCCGACCGGCTGCCCGCGCCCATCTACACGCCGTCGACCAAGGCGGAGATCGGCGGGCACGACGAGAACGTCGACTTCGCCCACACCGAGCGGCTGCTCGGCCCGGCCCTGGCGGAGCAGGTGCGCGACACCAGCCTAGCCGTTTATCGCGATTGCGCCGAGTACGCCTTGGCACGCGGGATCATCATCGCCGACACCAAGCTCGAATTCGGCCTCGACGGCGAGGGACGGCTGCATTTGATCGACGAGGTGCTCACGCCCGACTCCTCGCGCTTCTGGCCGGCCGATCAATACCGACCCGGCACCAGCCCGCCGAGCTTCGACAAACAGTTCGTGCGCGATTATCTCGAGACCCTCGACTGGGACAAGACCCCGCCGGGGCCGATGCTGCCGCAGGAGATCATCGACCGCACCGCCGCCAAATACCGCGAGGCCGAAGAGCGGTTGACGCGCGGCTGAATCCCCCGCGAAACGGCGTAGGGCGACGGGGACTTCAGAGGTTTCGGCTCAAGGGTCCTCGGGCGTGGTTTGACGCACGGCCCAGACGGCGGCTTCGACGCGGGTTCTGAGCTTGAGCTTCTTGAGGATGTGTTTGACATGGACCTTGACGGTCCCGAGGGAGAGGTCCAGCTCGCGGGCGATCAGCTTGTTGCTTGCCCCCTCTGCCAGCAGCGCGAGGACCTGGCGCTCGCGCGGGGTGAGGCCGGCATCGTCCGGGCGCACCGGGCCGCTGTCGTGCCGGAGTGCCCGGGCGATCAGCTCGGTGAGACGTTGGCTGATGACCAGACGACCCCGGCCGGCGGCCAGGAGCTGATGGAGGATGTCCTCTGGCTCCATGTCCTTGAGCAGATAGCCGTCGGCGCCGGCGCGCAGGGCGGCGATGACGTCGTCCTCGCTATCGGAGACGGTCAGCATCACGACCCGCGCATCCAGGTCGGCGCGGCGCAGACGCTCCAGGGTCTGGATGCCGTTCATCCCCGTCATGTTGAGATCGAGCAGGATCAGGTCCGGGCGGCACTGCGCCGCGACACGCATGCCCTCCTCGCCGTCGCCGGCCTGCCCGACCAGAACCAGCTCGGGCGCCATCGCGATGAGATCGGACACCCCCTTTCGAAACAGCGGATGGTCGTCGATGACGACGACGGTGGTTCGGGTGTCGGTCGTCATGAGGCATGCACCGCGTCTGTGGTGTCGATGTCTCGCGTTCGCCGGCTCGGGAAGGTCACGCGAACACGTGTCCCGCCGCGCGGCCCGGGCGCGATCTCGATGTCGCCGCCGAGGCCGGCGGCACGCTCGCGCATGATGCTCAGGCCGTAGTGACCGCGCCGGACGATGTGCGGGTCGATTCCGCGCCCGTCGTCGTCGAGGGTCACGCGGATCCCGGGGTCGCCGACCGACACGCGCAGCACGGCATTGGCCGCGCCGGCGTGACGGATGACGTTCGACAGGGCCTCGCGGACGATCTGCAACACATGAATCTCCTCGTTGGGGCTCAGCAGAGAGGCGGGGAGGCGATTGTCCAGGCGAATCTCGGTGGTTCCACGCTTGCGGTACTCGGCCACCGTCGACTCCAGCGCCGCATTGAGGCCGCGATCGTCCATCTTGAGCCGAAAGGTGGTCAGGAGCTCGCGCAGCTGGCGGTAGGCCGTATCGACGCCCGCGCGCAGCTCTGCGAGCACGGCGCGCGAGCGCTCGGGCCGTGCGCCCGCGACGAGGAGTGCGTCCAGTCGTGAGGCCTGGATCTTCAGATAGGAGAGCGACTGGGCCAAGGAGTCGTGCAGCTCGCGCGCGATGACGCCGCGCTCCTCGAAAAGCGCGAGACGCCTGCCGTCGCGCTGGCGCCGATGCAGACTGAGCGCGGTGCCGATCAGTGTGGCGAGCGAGGCCAGTAGACGTCCTTGCCAAGGCGGTAGGGTCTGATCGCGCTCCAGCTCCACGATCAGCACGCCGAAGGCCCGATCCTGATCCGCCACGGCGAAGGACACGGGGGGCCGACGGTCGCCTCGCCCGAGCGCACGCAGCGCCGGATGATAGGGTTCGGCCTCGCGACAGATCGGGCATCCGTCGCTCGAGCAGGCAACACGCCGCTCGCCCTCGTCGCTCGCGGTCACGCAGGCACGGCCGTCCTTGCGACGGGGCGCGAGATCCGGGTGCGGATCCTGCGCTTCGTCCAGGCAAAGCGTCACGGCCCGAAGCCGCAGCTTGACCCGGATCTCCTGCAGAACACGCTCGAACATGGGTGTGGAGATCGGCGTCTCGTGCAACGCCTGCCCCACGCCGTAGAGCAGCTCCAGCGTCTGGTTGGAGCGCTCGAGATCGCGGGTCTTCTCCGCGACGCGGCCCTCCAGATCCGAATAAAGCTGCGAGAGGTCTGCGGCCATGCGGTTCATCGACTCGCCGAGCCGGCCCAGCTCGTCGCTGCCGGTAAAGCGGGTGCGTCGGGAGAAATCGCCGCGCCGCGACCGATCGGCGCACTCGAGGAGCTCCGCAAGCGGTTGGATGACCCGGCCGATGACCAGGACCATGGTCACGAGCACCACAATCACCGTCAGGACCAAGGCGACCGTCTGGACGACCCGCAGCATGGCCAAGCGCGCTTCCGTGATCCGCTCGAGCTCCCCGACCAGTGCATCGATCCGCTCGACGAAGCCGTCGACATCCGCCAGGTAGGTCATCGTCGGTGGCTCCCCGGAAGGGCCCCGATCGAGTGCGCGCAACCGCGCAATGTCCGCCGCCACCTGCGGGCGCATGCGCGCCTCCCAATCGGCACGGATACGCTCGTAGCCGGCGCGGATCTCCTCGTCGGCACGTCGCGGAATGATGTCGACGAGACGCGGACTGGCCAGCCGCTGCTCGAGCTCATCGGCCAGTGCCTCGACCCGATCGGCACGCAGATCGGCCGGGACACGGGCGTCGGCCAACGCCATCCCGATGCGATAGGACTGCATCCGCAGCGACCCCGACTGGTTCACGGCCGCTGCGAGCCCTTGTGTCGCTCGGCCCACGCTGCCGCTGATCAGCATGCTGAGGATCGCCAAAACAACGACGACGCTCATCAACGAACCCACGCCGAGCAGGATCGAGCGATGGAACGAACGCGGCAGAAGAGAGCTCATATCGATCACCCCCGCATTCCAGCCCGTTCGCGCCGGCCGCGAAAGGGGATACCTCCAAAGAATCGAAACCGACGCGAACCTGGCGAAAAGTGCCCTCGGATCGGACAACCACAAGGTTTCTCAATGCTTTGACACTCTACCACCCCTACCACTTCGGAGGTATTTCCCGGCACGCCTCTCGGTCGTTGCGCGCCTTGTAGAGATCCCCCCGCCCGATAGACTTCAGCCATGAACGACATCGACCGCGCCTTTAACTTCCTGCCTCACCTTCGCGACGTCCCCGCCTTTGCCGCGCTCGACGACGAGCCGGCCCGCTTCGTCGCCGGCGGCAGTCAACTGCGCACGGCGACACGGGGTCAGATCATCTGCGAGAAGGGCAGCCGCCCGAGCGGTTTCCAGTGTCTTCTGGAGGGACGGGTCAAGCTCGCCGCGCTCTCGCCGCTTGGGGCCGAGCGGGTGCTGGACATCCTCCAACCCGGGCGTGTCTTCGGGGTTGCGGCCATCCTGCTCGACGAGCCCTGCCCGGTCTTCGCAGAGTCGATCTGCGACAGCCGGCTCCTCGTGGTCGGTCGCGATCGAATCCAAACGGCCATCGCCGAATGGCCCGAGGTCGCGTCCGTCATGCTCAAGCTGGTTGCCGGGGATGTCCATCGGCTTGTCCACGACCTGGAAACCTGCTGCCTGATGAGCGCGCGTCAGCGCCTCGCCGACTTTCTGCTCAAGCAGGGCCGCTGCAGCTCGGATGCGCTCGACCACGCGGTGGTGGTTCTGCCGGCCGCCAAGGCGTTGATTGCCTCCAACCTCAACGTGAGTGCCGAGACCTTCTCGCGCGAGCTGCATGAGCTGGCCCATCGCGGTCTCGTCGAGATCGAGCGGCGGACCATCCTCATCCCGTCGCTGGAGCGCTTGGCGGCCTTCGTGTTCGACGACCCGCTTGCCGAGCAGAGCCCGGCACAGGCCGGCGCGGTGCCCGTACCGAGCTGACGCCGCCCTCGATCGAGCGGGTTGCGGCATCGCCCGACACCCAAGGGATGGGTACAATCCGCAAGTCATGCATCTGAAACAAACCGACCCGCCGCGGACGGGACGGGGCATTTTGCCCGCAACCCGCTCGACGATACCGCAACAGGTGTTTCCGAGCCCTGCCTCGACGGCGTGCACGATCGCGCCGCGACATCACGGATCGAGCCGCTCGGGAGGCGGCCGACATCATCACAGGGGAATTCGCAGTGAAGATCGTTCGCAACCTGCTGGCCGTCATCGGCTTCTTGACCATTGTCGGCATCGGCGTGCTCTCTTGGCGGTTCGCCCCGATCCTCGGCGAGTTCGACCCCGAGTTTCCGGGCGTCTACGCCGATTTCGCCTCGCGCCTGCTGACGACCGGCGATCCCGGAGTGGCCATGATGTGGGCGATCCCGGTCGAGGAGGGGTTGAGTCCGGACGACGTGATCGCGTCCATGAAGAGCATCGCGGTCTCGCGAAACCTGCTCTTTGTCGGCGAGTCCCCCTTCTACAAGCAGATCGAGGCGATCACGGGCGAGCCCTATCGCTACGTCAACTTTCTCTCCTTCTGCGATGCCAGGGTCGGTCGACAGATGCTCGAATATCGCAACGAGTACAGCGGCTTCATGCCCTGCCGCATCGCCTTGGTCGAAGACAAGGAGGGGCGCCTGACGCTCTACAGCATGAACCTGGACATGATGATCCACGGCGGTCGGGAGCTTCCCGAAGAGCTCAAGGCGTCCTCCCTGAAGGTCCGCGACACCATCCGGGCGATCATGGAAGGCGGCGCGGCCGGAGAGTTGTGACCCGCAAGCCGTGATCCCGAGCGCCGTGATCCCGAGCGCCGTGATCCCGAGCGCCGTGATCCGGCTGCTCGTGACATCGCGCAATCCGGATATACGGAAGATCGTATATAGTAGACGCCAATGATCAACGCCGCAGAGGCGCGCAAAGGTGTTCGATATACTCGGCGATCTCGTCGTCTACCGTCTGCTGGGCATCGACCCGGCGAGCCATCTCGGAGCAGCGCTGCATTTCTTCGTCATGGACACGGCGAAGATCTTCTTCATGCTGGTCATCATCATCTATCTCATGGGGCTCTTTCGGGCGCTCCTCTCGCCCGAGCGGGTCCGCGCCTATGTGCGCGGCAAACCCAAATGGGCGGCGCGCTCGACCGCGGTCGGGCTGGGTGCGGTCACGCCCTTCTGCTCCTGCTCGTCGGTGCCGCTCTTCATCGGCTTCGTCGAGGCCGGCATCCCACTCGGGGTGACCTTCTCCTTCTTGATCGCCAGCCCCATGATCAACGAGGTCGCGGTGGTCATCCTGCTCGGGATCCTCGGCTGGGAGCTGACACTCATGTATGTCGCCGCCGGCTTGACGGTCGCCTATGTCGGCGGCGTGGTCATGGAGCGCTTCCGGCCCGAGCGGTGGGTCGAGCCCTATGTCTGGCAGATCCACATGGGCGAGCTGAAGATGCCCGAGCCGGACACCTCGCTGGCCGGGCGGCATCGCTACGCCGTGGGCGAGGTCCGCGAGATCCTGCGGCGACTTTGGAAATGGGTCCTGCTCGGCATCGGCGTCGGCGCACTCTTCCACGGCTATGTCCCGGAGGAGTGGGTGGTCGAGCACCTGGGCGGTACCGAGAACTGGCTGGCGGTCCCGGGGGCCGTCCTGCTCGGGATCCCGCTCTATTCCAACGCAACGGGCGCGATCCCCGTGGCCGAAGCCATGCTGGGCAAAGGGGTGGCGATCGGCACCACGCTCGCCTTTATGATGAGCATCGCCGCACTTTCGCTGCCGGAGATGATCATCCTGCGCAAGGTCATCCGCTGGCCCGGGCTGGCGCTCTATGCGGGTGTCTTGGCGACCGCCTTCATCCTGGTCGGCTACGGATTCAACCTGCTGGCGTAGAATGGAGCCCCTATTACCCTTGGGCTATTCCCGGTATCGGGACCAACCGACACGAGAGCCGATATGAAAGAAGTCAAGATCTTGGGATCGGGCTGCGCCAACTGCAAAGCCACCTACAAGGTCGTCGAAGAGGCCGCAAAGGCGCAGGGCGCCGAGATCGCACTGGAGAAGGTCGAGGATCTCGGCCGAATCATGGGCTACGGGGTCATGTCGACACCGGGCGTCGTGATCGACGGTCAGGTGGTGCATGCCGGCGGGGTTCCGGATCGCAAGACGGTCGAGGGATGGTTCAGCCGATGACGTCATGCCCTTGCCTCGCCGGGGACGCCTCGGAATGACGAGACCGTCGCCTCGACTGCTTTGGGGCCTAATGGCCGGCGGCTGCGCCCTGGCGGTCGCGTCGAGCTTCGTCTTGACCGACTGGCTCGCGCTGAATCCCTGTCATCTGTGCATCTTCCAACGCCTGCTCTTCATGATGCTGACGGTGCTCGCGCTCGGAGCCGGGCTCGCGGGAGCAGGGGGCCTCGGGCGCCTGCTCGGCATCGTGACGCTGCCGGTCTCGGCCTCGGGAGTCGGTGTCGCGGCCTATCAGAGCTGGCTGCAGCTACAGCCCCCGGGGAGTGTGTCCTGTGTGGCCGGCACGCCCGGAGTGATCGAGCGTTGGGTCGAGTGGCTCGGCCAACAGGCGCCGACGCTTTTCATGGCGACGGGCTTTTGCGAGGACGAAGGCGCCCTGATTCTAGGACTGTCGCTTGCGAACTGGGCCTTTGTCGGCTTTGCCCTCTGTCTCGGTGCGGGCGTCCTGGCGCTACTTCGAAGCTATGCCGAGTCGCAGGCCCGATGACCCTGGAGCCGGCAGTTGGACAGGGCCTTCTTCCGCATCCACCGGATCACACCGCATGAACGAGCAGACCCTGACCGACCCGTTCGGCCGACGCATTGCCTATCTGCGGCTTTCCGTCACGGACCGCTGCGACCTGCGCTGCGGCTACTGTCTGCCGAAGGGATTCAAGGGATTCGAGGAGCCGGCGCACTGGCTCACCTTCGAGGAGATCGCACGCGTGGTCGGGGCCTTTACGGCGCTCGGGGTCCGACATGTCCGGATCACCGGCGGCGAGCCCTTGGTGCGGAAGGATCTGCCGAACCTCGCCGAACGGCTCTCCGCCCTGCCCGGCCTGGACGACCTCTCCATCTCGAGCAACTGCACCCGCATGGATGTGCTGGCGGAGCCGCTGTATCGCGCCGGCGTGCGCCGTCTCAACGTCAGCTTGGACAGCCTGCGTCCGCAGGTCTTCAAGGAGGTCACGGGCGGGGATCTCGACAAGGTGCTGCGGGGGATCAAAGCGGCCCGCGCGGTCGGCTTCGCGCCGATCCGCGTGAACACGGTCGTGATGCGGGGGGTGAACGACGAGGAGATCGAGGACATCCTCGCCTACTGCGCGGAAAACGGCTTCACGCTGCGTCTGATCGAGACCATGCCGATGGGCGCGACCGGCCGCGGGGCTCAGGATCAATACCTGGATCTGCAGAGCGTGCGGCGGCGTCTCGAGCAGCGCTTCGAGCTGATCCCCGACATCCTGCCGGGCGGCGGTCCCGCACGCTATTACCGTGTCGGCGCGACCGAGACACGGATCGGTTTCATCACCCCGATCTCGCAGCACTTCTGCGAGACCTGCAACCGGGTGCGCCTGACAGTCGACGGCACACTCTATCTGTGCCTAGGCCAAGAGAACAGCTACGCGCTGCGGCCCCTGCTGCGCGACGGGATCGGGGAGGCGGATCTGGTTGCGCACCTGCGAAGCGCCATCGCGTTGAAGCCCGAGCGGCACGAGTTCAAAGAGCGCCCTGAGAAGATTATCCGGTTCATGTCCGCGACCGGCGGCTGAGCTGAGCCGTAGCTAGTGGCTAGCCGTAGGGTGGACGAGCGCGAGCGAAGTCCACCGAATCCCGCGCCGGCGATGGTGGACTGCGCTGCGCTTGTCCACCCTACGCGGACTCGGACTCGGCCGCGTCTTCTGCCGGCTCCTCCGCGATCGCCTCGCGGAAACCGCATTCCTTTTGCGGACAGACCTTCGACGAACCTTTGGTCTTGGTGGTCTTGATCGTCAAGACCGCCCATCCGCACCTGGGGCAGGGCTCGGCGATGGGCTCGTCCCAGACGGCGTAGTCGCACTTGGGATAGGTGGAGCAGGAATAGAAGATCTTGCCCTTGCGGGACTTCTTCTTCTGCAGCGTCCCCTTGGTGCACTTGGGGCAGGTGACGCCCGTATCCTCGGGTTTCTCCAAGGGCTCGATGTGCTTGCAGGTCGGGTAGGCGCTGCAGCCGATGAACTTGCCGTAACGCCCGCGTTTGATCTCGAGCGCGGAGTTGCAGAGCGGGCAGGTGCGGCCCTCGATCAGCTCGGGGGCATCCGCCTCGGCCTTGTCGGGGTTGAGGTCGCGCGTGTAGTCGCAGTCGGGATAGTTGGTGCAGCCGATGAAGCGCCCGTTGCGTCCGAGCCGGATCGACAACTGGCCGCCGCATTTGGGGCAGGTCTCGTCGATGCGCTCCTGGGTGACGTCGCTGCGCTTGACCGACGCCTCGGTGTGGTCGACACGCTCCTTGAAGGGTTTCCAGAACTGCTCGAGCAAGGGGACCCATTCGCCCTCCCCGCGCGAGACCGCATCCAGGTCGTCCTCCAGACGTGCGGTGAAATCGTAATCCACGTAGGAGGTGAAATACTCGGTCAGGAACCGATTCACCACCCGCCCGACATCGGTCGGCAGGAAGCGCTTGGCGTCCAGGACGACGTACTCGCGATCCTGAAGCGTGGAGATGATGGAGGCGTAGGTCGAGGGGCGGCCGATGCCGTACTCCTCCAGCGCCTTCACCAGCGATGCCTCGGAGTAGCGCGGCGGCGGCTCGGTGAAATGCTGCTCGGGGCGG
Organism: Thiocapsa marina 5811; assembly: GCF_000223985.1. Classification (GTDB taxonomy): domain Bacteria; phylum Pseudomonadota; class Gammaproteobacteria; order Chromatiales; family Chromatiaceae; genus Thiocapsa; species Thiocapsa marina. Next base: position 183,742 of record NZ_AFWV01000007.1, on the reverse strand, counting down.
ATGGCCAATAGGTCGACCAGGTCCCCGGCCTTCATCTCGGGGAGCATGCGCTCCTCGTCGTCGTCCGCGCCCTTGGCATCGTCGCGACCTTCCAGATAAACACTCATGAAGCCGGGCTCGGCGACGGTCGAGCCGGTGGCGCGAAAGAGGTTGCCCTCCCCGGCGCTCAGGGTGATCGCGACCTGGTTGATGAGCGCGTGGGCCATCTGACAGGCCAGGGTGCGCTTCCAGATCAGCTCGTAGAGCTTGAACTGATCCGCGCTGAGATGGGCGCGGATCTCTTTGGGGACCTGATAGGCCGAGGTGGGGCGAATCGCCTCGTGGGCCTCCTGGGCGTTCTTGGCCTTGGTCTTGTAGAACCTCGGTTGCTCGGGCAGATGATTCGCACCGAAGCGTTCCGTGACATAGGCGCGGATCTCGTCCAAGGCCTCTTGGGCGAGATTCACCGAGTCGGTGCGCATGTAGGTGATGAGGCCGATCGGCCCGCCGCCGACATCCACACCCTCGTAGAGCTGTTGGGCCACGCGCATGGTGCGCTGGGCCGTGAAACCGAGCTTGCGCGCGGCCTCCTGCTGGAGCGTGGAGGTGATGAAGGGCGGTGCCGGGTTGCGCTTGCGCTGCTTGCGCTCGACCTCGTCGACCTTGAGCTTGCCGCCGGCGGCCTGCTCGAGGGTCTGGTGGACGGTCGCGGCACGTTCCCCGTCGACGATGCTGAACTGCTCGACCTTCTCGCCTTCGAACTCGACCAGCTTGGCGGTGAAGCGCCGCGCCTCCTTGGCCGCATCGGCCTCGATCGACCAGTATTCTCGGCTGGCGAAGGCCTCGATCTCGTCCTCGCGCTCGCAGATCAGGCGCAGCGCCGGGCTCTGCACGCGGCCTGCCGAGAGACCACGCCGAATCTTCTTCCACAGCAGCGGCGAGAGATTGAAGCCGACCAGATAGTCCAGCGCACGACGCGCCTGCTGGGCATTGACCAGATCGTAGGACAGCTCGCGCGGATTGGCGACCGCATCCTGCACCGCCCGCTTGGTGATCTCGTTGAAGACCACCCGGAACACCGGGCGCTTGCCGAGCTGACGGCGGCTCTTCAGCAGCTCGTAGAGATGCCAGGAGATGGCCTCGCCTTCGCGGTCCGGGTCGGTCGCGAGATAGAGCGCATCGGCCTCCTTGAGCTTCTTGGCAATCGCCTGAACGTGCTTCTCGTTGCGATCGATGATCTGGTATTTCATCGCGAAGCCGTTCTCGGTATCGACCGCGCCCTCCTTGGGCACCAGGTCACGGACATGACCATAGGAGGCGATCACCTCGAAATCGGGTCCGAGGTACTTCTTGATGGTCTTGGCCTTAGCCGGAGATTCGACGATGACGAGATTCATGATGGCTGCGAGCGAACGGAAGCGAACGAATCGGGACCTCTAGGGTAAACCCGGTTCGCATCGGCGCGTCAAGGGGAGTCGAAGCGATGATCGGCGGCGAAAGGGCCGGTCGGACGGAAATTCAGGTCCCGGAGAGCTGAGTCTGAGATCGGCAAACGCGGGACGAAATGCCTGGCGAATCGGCGGCTCCGACGACGCGCCTCCGCTACGGGACCGTTCGAAGACAAGCAAAGCAACTCGACGATAATATTTTTGCCGCGGTTGTCGATTACGACAACGACAACGACAACGACAACGACAACGACAACGATTGGATTCGGCGCTCGACTTCGTTTCTGACAGGTTACCGAGAAATCATCGTCTTATAAAACCTTGAACCGCGTCGACTCCAACGCCTGCTTGAGCGTGAGGCGCCGGGCCGACTCGACAACGCAGCAGGTCATGCCTGACGCGGTTCAATGCGGTTCAGTGGAGGTAGACCGGCTCGTCGTTGTAGACCAGATCCTCCATCTGGGAGAAGGCATCCTCCCGACCGGGACGATTCATCAAGACCAGCAAGACGACCCATTTGACCTCGTCGAGACCCACCGTTGCTTGATCGATCGCGAGCAGGCGGTCGATCACCAGCTCGCGGCTGACAGGGTCGAGAATCCCGTTCTGCTCCAAGAACAGCAGCAGACCGCGCGCCTCCACCTCCAGCTTGGTTGACTCCGTCGCGTTGTAGATGCGGATGGAGCCGAGGGTGTGGTCGTGATACTGCGGAACATCGACACCTTCGGCCAGCTCGTCGAGCCAAAGCAGTGCCTTCTGGATCTCGGTCGGGGTAAAGCCCGCCTGAGCGAGCTCGTCCTCCAGCGCAACTTGATCGGCCGGGGGCTGACCCTCGCCGTCCATGTAGTTCTCGTAGAGATAGATCAGCACATCGACCATATTTTCGTACATCAGCCAACCTCGTGGGCGGCGTCAGCCCGAAGGCTGACGGGAGCGAACTGCACCGGTATTCCACTCAGGCGTTCCATCGTGGTCAACCGGGACGTTTCCGCTCAAGAACCGAGCCGGCAAAAGCGGCCTCCAGGGGCCGATGATACATGACCCTCCAGCTCCAGGACCAACAACATGGACGAGACCTCCCGGGCCGAGCGGCCGCTGCTGGCGATCAGCTCGTCGGGCGCCACCGGATCGAATCCCATCGCATCGAGCAAGGCGCGATAGTCTGCATCGAGTGTCGTGGTCGCGCCTCGACCGGCCGCGGCGCGCTCCTCACCGGGCGCCACGGACGCCTCGCCGGGGCAGGCCGCGAGCAGATTGCGCAGCATCGGGGCCAGCTCGAGGAGGATCTCCGCGGGGTCCTCGACCAGCTTGGCACCGTCGCGAATGAGTGCGTGGCTGCCGCGCGCAAGGGGATTGCGGATGGAGCCGGGGACGGCGAAGACGTCGCGCCCCTGCTCGAGCGCGAAGCGTGCGGTGATCAAGGAGCCGCTCTTCAGGGCTGCCTCGGTCACCAGAACACCGACGGACAGCCCGCTGATGATCCGATTACGCCGCGGGAAATTCCGCGCAGACGGCCCCTGGCCGGGTGGAAATTCGCTGACCAACGCACCGCGCTCCGCGACCCGCCGGGCCAGATCGCGGTGGGTCGCGGGATACACCAGATCCGGACCCGTACCGAGAACGGCGATGGTTCGCCCCGTCTCGAGCGCGCCCGCGTGAGCGGCTCCGTCGACGCCGAGCGCCAAGCCGCTGGTGATCGACAGACCGTCCGCGGCAAGCCGTCGCGCAAAGTCGCGGGTGATCTCGAGGCCCGACGGGGTTGGATTGCGGCTGCCGACCACGGCGAGCTGCGGTTCGGCGAGCAGCTCCGGGTCGCCGCGCACGTACAGCAACAGCGGGGCGTCGGGGATCTCGGCGAGCAGCGGCGGATAGCGCGCATCGGCGCGGGTCAGCACGAACGCATCGGGCTGGTCCGACCACGCAAGGATGCGCTCGAGCGCCGCGGTATCCGGCTGCTTGAGCGCGGCGATCGCCTCGGGCGAGATCCCCGCCGCGGCGAGATCCTGTCGCGGGGCATCCGCGACCGCGCGCGGGGTGCCGAAGCGCTCGATCAATCGGGTCGCCGTGCGCGACCCGATGCCGGGAGCGGAGATCAGGACGATCCAGTCCGCGATCGAGTCCGAGGCGACGCTCAAGAGACGATCGAGCCCATCACCGAGCGGGCGGGACGACCCGGTCGCCGACACTCATGGCCCGGTCGGCATTGAGCACGAGCGCGAAGCTCACGTGATCGAAGCATCGAAAGACCATCAGCAGGCCGGTGCGTTGCATCGGTCGGATATAGGTCCCGCGATCGCGACCGATGTCGGCATGCAGGGGGATGGGCGCGCTCGAGTCCGTCGGACTCTCGCTCCAGCCCTTCACCGAATACTCGTTGCCGAGCCAGAAGGAACCGGTCAGGGGGCTCTCGCTCTTCCAGTTCCAATTCATGTCGCCGGCGCGGACCTTGTCGCGAACCTGCTCCCCGCCCCGAAAGATCTCGAAGACGTGACCGGGCTGAAGCCGATCGTCCGAACCCCGATTGATGGTCACGATGTCGTACTGACCGATCTGAGACACCCCGTTCATCACCGAGAGGATCTGACCGCGGATTCCGGCGGGCGCCGCTCGCGGGAAGAAATTCTCGAGAGGCGCCTCGAGCGAGGCCGGGATGACGCGGTCGCCGATGGCGACCTCGCGCTCGGATCGGGTGACCCGCAGGATCGCGGGGTCTCCGACACGCTCGAGCATGGCGTTGGCGACGAAGGTGGCCTCGTAGCCCAGGATGCGGTTGGTGTCCGGGTCGCGCAGCGCGTCGCCGGGGCGCAGGATCTGGAACGCGCCGACCGCGGCCGTATCGATGCGACGCACGAAGACGTCATCCGACGGCCCCGCGATGGTGCGATCCTCGCCGAAGCCCACGACGTAAGGCGCTCGCTTGATCGCGTCCGAGTCCGCCACCCAGGGCTGCGTGAGGAAAGGCGCAATCGAGGCGACGGGGATCATCGGCACCGGCGCCTCGAGCGCGCTGACCCGCACCCGCGGACTCAGGCGCACGACACGCATATCGCCGCTCGCCCCGGGGGCGGTGTCGCGCACGACACGCGGGCGACCCTCCACATGCACCAGACGCAACCGTTCTCCGGGATAGATGAGATCGGGATCGCCCGGATCGTCGTTGGCCTGCCAGATCTCGGGCCAGAGCCAGGGGTCGCGCAGATAACGCCCGGCGATCGACCAGAGGGTATCCCCGGGACGCACCTCGTAGACCTCGGGTGCGTCCTCGGCGAGCTCGACCGCACGCACCGTCGATGCCGGGGCTATCGCGATCGACGCGATCAGGGCGCCGAGAACGACGTCTGCGAGGGTGAAACGAAGGTTCAAAACACGCATCGGACCTCCCGGATGCTCGAAACGGATTCACCCGGCCCCATTTCGGGGTGTAGTATTAAGCGGATACTAGCGCATGCGGCCCGACCCCTTCTACTCGACTCCCGACCCGACGTCTCTCCTGCGGGTCGCTCGCGGGACGAGATCCCCGAGAGATTCGATCAGGCACAAGACGAGATCGCGCGAGAGACGAGATCCCCGAGAACAGATTTTCCAGACGACATCCCGATGGCAAAGCTCGATATCCTGACCTTCCCGGACCCAAGACTCCGCCGCAAGGCGATCCCGGTCGCGCGTGTCGATGCCGACACCGTGCGGCTGGTCGACGACATGCTCGAGACGATGTATGCCGCACCCGGTATCGGCTTGGCCGCCATTCAGGTCAACGTGCCGCGCCGAGTCGTCGTGATCGACGTCTCCGAGAGCCACGACGCACCCTTGTGCCTGATCAATCCGGAGATCCTCTCGCGCGAAGGCGAAGAGCAGATGGACGAGGGCTGCCTCTCGGTCCCCGGCTTCTTCGAGACGGTGAAGCGCGCGGAGCGTGTGCGTGTCCAGGCGCTCGATCGCGAAGGCAAGCCCTTCACGCTCGATGCCGACGGACTGCTCGCGGTCTGTATCCAACACGAGATCGATCATCTCGACGGCAAGCTCTTCGTCGACCACATCTCGATGCTCAAGCGCCAGCGCATTCGGCGCAAGCTCGAGAAGGAGCAGCGCCATTCGGCGAGCGAGCCCGAGCAGCGTCGAGGTGTCTTGTGACGAAGGCCGCCGGTCCGAACGGCGATCCGACGCGATGAAACCCCTGAGGATCATCTTCGCGGGAACGCCCGACTTCGCCGTTCCGAGCCTTGCCGCACTGCTGGATGCGCCGGCTGATCGCGCGCAAATGCCGCCGCTGGAGGTCGTCGCCGTCTACACCCAACCGGACCGACCGGCCGGGCGCGGCCGCCAGCTCCAGGCAAGCCCGGTAAAGGCGCTCGCCCTGACGCGCGGCCTGCCGGTCGTTCAGCCAGAGAGCCTCAAGAAGGATCCGGACGCGGTCGCGCGGCTTGCCGCCTTCGAGGCCGACCTGATGGTGGTCGTGGCCTACGGGCTGCTTCTGCCGGTCTCCGTGTTGGACGCGCCGCGTCTGGGCTGCGTCAACGTCCATGCCTCGCTGCTGCCGCGTTGGCGCGGCGCGGCGCCGATCCAACGCGCATTGCTCGCCGGCGACACCGAGACCGGCGTCTGCATCATGCAGATGGAGGCCGGGTTGGATACCGGCCCCGTCTATCATCGCGTCGCGACACCGATCGGACCGCGCGACACCGGCGCAGATCTGCACGACCGACTCGCCGCGCTCGGTGCAGGTGCATTGATCGATGCCTTGCCGGGCATCGCCGACGGATCGCTGATGCCCGAGCCGCAAGCCGAGGATCGGGTCACCTACGCACACAAACTCACAAAGGACGAGGCCATCATCGACTGGCACCAGCCTGCCGAGCACATCGGTCGCATGATCCGCGCGTACAACCCCTGGCCCGTCGCTCAAACACGTCTCGACGCCGAGACGCTGCGGATCTGGTCCGCCGAGATCGACGCCGAGCGTGCGACGCAGGCCGCGCCCGGGACCGTGATCGGTGCCGGCAAATCGGGCATCGAGGTCGCCGCCGGCCGAGGGATCGTGCGCATCGTTCGCCTTCAGCCGCCCGGCAAGCGTGCGATGGCGGCCGTGGATTTCCTCAATGCCCGCTCACTGGACGGCGCTCGGCTTGGCTGAGCGCCGGCCGCGGGCGCCGAGCCCGGCAAGACATCCCGTCGGCGCCGAATCCCGTGCAGCCGCTGCACTGGCACTCTTCGGCGTGCGCGGTCGCGGCCAATCGCTCACGCGTGTGCTCGAGCAGAAACGCTTGGCCTCGCAGGCGCCCGCCGAGCGCGCACTCACGCAAGAGATGGTCTACGGGTCTCTGCGCAACCTGCCGCGCCTGGAAGCGCTGGTCGCACGCCTGCTCAATCACCCGGTCAAGCCCGCGGACAAGGATCTCGAATCACTGATCCTGATCGGCCTGTATCAGCTCGTCGCGATGGACACGCCCGACCACGCCGCGGTCGCCGCCACCGTGGAGGCGAGTCGACTCATCGGCAAGCCCGACAAGGCGGCCTTGGTGAACGCACTGCTGCGGCGGTTTCTGCGCGAGCGCGAGACACTTCTGGCCGATGTCGATCGAGAACCCGCCGTGCGCTGGCTCTTTCCGGAATGGCTGCTCGATCGCCTGCGCGAGAACTGGCCACAAGAGTGGGAGCAGATCGTGCGGACCAGCAACGCCCGCGCGCCCATGAGCCTGCGCGTGAACCGAACCCGGACCGACCGGCGCAGCTATCTCGGCACGCTCGCCGCCGCAGGCATCACGGCGCGCCCCATCCCGGGCTGCGAGATGGGTCTGACGCTCGACCAGCCGCGCGCGACACACGAGCTGCCCGGCTTCGAGGCCGGGCTGGTCTCGGTGCAGGACGGCGGCGCCCAACTGGCGGCCGATCTGCTGGATGCGCGCCCCGGACAGCGCGTCCTCGATGCCTGCGCCGCGCCCGGCGGAAAGACCGCGGGCATCCTCGAGCGCGCCGAGAACCGGCTCGACCTGCTCGCCATCGACAATGCGCCGGCACGCCTGAAATCGATCCGCGAGACGCTCGCGCGACTCGGCCTGAGCGCCGAGGTCGCACTCGGGGACGCGGCCGAGCCGAGAGGCAGCTGGAGCGCCAAACCCTTCGACCGCATCCTGCTCGACGTGCCCTGCTCGGCCACCGGCGTGATCCGCCGTCATCCCGACATCAAATGGCTGCGACGCGACTCGGATATTCCCGCGTTGTGCGCCTTGCAGGATCGGATCCTCGACGCGGCCTGGCCGCTGCTCGCCCCGGGCGGGCGACTGCTGTACGCCACCTGCTCATTGATCGCGGACGAGAACCAGCACCGTATCGCCGCCTTTCTGGAGCGCCATCCGGATGCACGCGAATGTCCGATCGCAGTGCCCGGGAGCCGTGCGCTCTCGCACGGAATCCAATTGCTTCCGCGGGACGGGGCGAACGACGGCTTTTATTTCGCGCTGATCGAGCGTCCGGCGTCATGAGCCAGCGCTCGCCATACCATCCGCGGAGGATTCTGCCGGCGGTGCTGCTGCTTGTACCCGTGCTCTTGCTGGGGAGCTTCGCATCGGCAGCAGCGAAGGACGGGCTGCGGGTCGAGCAGGTCGAGACGCGGCTCGTCGACGACACCTTCTTCATGGACGCCTTGCTGGACTACCGTTTCAGCAGCGAAGCGCTCGACGCGCTCGAGAACGGCGTGCCGCTGACCATCCTGGTGCAGATTCAGGTCCGTCGTGTCGGGGCCTGGCTCTGGGAGGACAGTCGCGTGGATCTGCAGCTACGCTACGCGATTCGCTACAAGCCGCTCTCCGAGCGCTACGAGGTCTACCGCCTTCCCGGAGACGAGGGCCGCAGTTTCGTCAGCCGCGATGCCGCCATGCGCGCGCTCGGCGAGATCGCCGACCTGGCGTTGATCGGGGCCTCGAGTCTCGACGCCGACACCGACTACGAGATCCATATCCGGGCCTCGCTCGACATCGAAGAGCTGCCGCTTCCGCTGCGTCCGATGGCTTACCTGAAACCGTCCTGGAAACTCTCCAGCGGGTGGAGCAAGTGGCCCTTAACGCCTTAGCACGCCTACGCGGACTCGGCGCCTTGCCGGTCGCGGCATTGATCCTGGCGCTCTTCGTCGTCTTGGTGCTGATGCGCGATGCGGTCGAGAACTCCGAGACGCTGAGCCGGGCCTTTGTGCCCCTGCTCTCGGTGGTGTTGGGCGGTCTGGGCGCGCTCGCCGTTCTCGTCATCGTCAACATCGTGAAGCTGGTGCGCCGCTACCGGCAGCAGGCCGCAGGATCGCGCCTGACCGGGCGGATCCTGGTGCTCTTCGTACTCGTCTCCCTGCTGCCGGTCGGCGTGGTCTACTACTTCTCGCTCGGGTTCCTGCTGCGCGGGATCGACAGCTGGTTCGACGTGGAGATCGGCCAAGCCATGCAGGACGCGCTGGTCTTGAATCAAGCCTCGCTCGATCTCAATCAGCGGGTCCTCGCACGCTACACCGAGCAGCTCATCGCGGGGATCGAGGATCGCTCCTCGACCGCGATCGCGCTGAGTCTGGACAATCTGCGGCGTCAGGCCGGGGCCATCGAGCTGACCGTCTACACCGCGGGCGGTCAGGTCCTGGGCAACGCCAACGAGGATCCGACCCAGTTGGTTCCGAATCAGGCCGAGCGCGAGATCCAGCAGAGCGTGCGCGCCGGCAACAACTATGTCGGCCTGGAAAGCGATCTCGGCGGCGAGCTGATCGTGCGGGTGTTGGTGCAGGACCCGCGTGGGCGCGACATGAAGATGCAGGCGATCTTCCCGACCTCGGCACGCATCACCGAGCTCTCGGAGCGCCTCGAGGGCGCATACAACCGCTACACGGAGCTGGCGTATCTGCGTCAGTCGTTGAAGCTGAGCTTCTCTCTGACCCTGTCGTTGGTGCTCCTGTTCGGCGTCATGGCTGCAGTGATCGCCGCGTTTCATATCGCACGACGCCTCGTCGCGCCGGTTGCGGACATCGCCCGCGGCACCCGCGCGATCGCCGAAGGCGACTACGAGCAACAGCTCCCGCTGCCCAAGCACGACGACGAGCTCGCCTTCCTGGTCGCGTCGTTCAACGCGATGACCCGGCGCATCGCCCGGGCACGGGATGCCGCGAACCGCAGTCAGCAGGCCGTCGAGACCCAGCGCAACTATCTCGAGACGGTCCTCGGGCGCCTGTCGTCCGGCGTCATCGCGTTCGATGCCGATCAGCGGCTGCGGACCGCCAACCCGGCGGCGCGGCAGATCCTGTCGCTTGCCTTCGCCGACGATGCACAACCGGAGCTCTCGCGCGTGGAGCGCGAGCTGCCCTGGCTCACTCCCTGGACCGAGACGGTGCGCAGCCATATCCTCGCCGGAGAGGATTGGCGTGCCGAGATCGAGCTCGATCGCGGCGAGAACCGGCAGACACTGATGTGCCGCGGCAGTCCGCTACCGCTCCCGGACAGCGAGCAACGGGGTCACGTCGTGGTCTTCGACGACATCAGCTCGCTGATTACCGCACAGCGCAACGCGGCCTGGGGCGAGGTGGCCCGGCGCCTGGCCCACGAGATCAAAAACCCCTTGACGCCGATTCAGCTCTCCGCCGAGCGCCTGCGCCACAAGCTGCTCGCCAAGGCCGACGAGGCGGACGCGAAGATCATCGATCGCTCGACCCGGACCATCGTCCAACAGGTCGAGGCGATGAAGGCGATGGTGAACGACTTCTCCGATTATGCCCGCACGCCGCACATCCGCGCCGAGCCCTTGGAGCTCGACCGGATCGTCCAAGAGGTGCTGGACCTGTATCGCAGCGCCGGCACGAGCGCGCTCGAGGTCGATCTCGGTGCACCGGGGGTGCAGGTGCGCGGCGATCCGTTGCGCTTGCGTCAAGTGGTTCATAATCTGATCAAGAACGCGCAGGAGGCGATGGACGGACGGGCCGACGCGCGGATCGCCGTGACGACGCGGGTCGCGCGCGAGGACGGCATGCCGCTCGTCGAGCTCGAGGTCGCCGACAACGGGCCGGGGTTCGAAGAGCACCTCTTCGAGCGTTTGTTCGAGCCCTACGTCACCACGAAGGCCAAAGGAACCGGTCTGGGTTTAGCCATCGTAAAGAAGATCGTCGAGGAACACCGCGGTATCATCAAGGTCGAGAATACCGGTCAAGGCGCGATGATTCGGATCCGCCTGCCGATCCGGCAGGGGGCCAGGTCCATGCCCGAGGACCGAGAACAGGATGAAAAACGATGAGTGCAACGCACGTCTTGGTGGTCGACGACGAACCCGACATCCGGGGTCTTGTACAAGAGATCCTGGAGGACGAAGGCTACGCCGTGGTCAGCGCGGAGAACGGCGAGTCCGCCCGGCACGCGCTGCGCGAGCGCCGCCCGGATCTGATCCTGCTCGACATCTGGATGCCCGATCTGGACGGCATCACGCTGCTGCGCGAGTGGTCTGAGGAGGAAGACGGCCTGCCCTGCCCGGTCATCATGATGTCCGGACACGGCACCGTGGAGACCGCCGTGGAGGCGACCCGGCTCGGCGCCTACGACTTTCTCGAAAAGCCGCTCTCGATGGCCAAACTGCTGCTCACCGTGGAGCGGGCGCTCGAGGCCGACAAGCTTCAAAAGGAGAACATCGGGCTCAAACGGCGCGCACCCCAGGTGCACGAGCCGGTCGGACGCAGCGCGACCCTGCAACGCCTGCGCGAGCAGGTGAAGCGGATCGCCCAACACGACACCTGGGTGCTGATCACCGGGGATGCGGGCAGCGGCCGGGAGACCTTTGCGCGTTATCTGCATTCACAGAGCGCGCGCCGCGAACGCCCCTTCGTGGATCTGAGCGTCTCCACGCTCGCCGGGGGGAATGCCGCGCTCGAGCTCTTCGGGGCCGAGGACGGCGAGCACACCCATTACGGGAATCTGGAAAAGGCCGCCGGCGGGACGCTGCTGCTCGACGAGGTGGCCGACATGGAGCTGGACGCACAGGCCAAGCTGCTCGGGGCGCTCGACACCGGATCCTTCATCCGCGTCGGCGGTGCCGAGCCGGTGCGCATCGACGTGCGCATCATCGCCGCGACCCAGCGCAATCTCGAAGAGGAGGTGCGTGCCGGGCGTTTCCGCGAGGATCTCTTCTATCACCTGAACGTCGTCCCGCTGAACATCCCGCCGCTGCGCGATCACGCAGAGGATGTCCCTGATCTGCTGAATTTCTATCTCGACTATTTCGCCACCCACGAGAAGCTGCCGTACCGCCGCTTTAGCGTGGGTGCGCAGAACTATCTGCGCAACTACAGCTGGCCCGGCAACGTGCGCGAGCTCAAGAACCTGGTGCAGCGGGTCCTGATCTTGGGTGCCGGCGACGAGATCAGTCAGAAGGAGGTCGAATCCGCACTCGGCGCACCGCCGCCCTCCCAAGGGCAGGCACTGGAGGGTCTGGTCTCCTTCGATCAGCCGCTGCGTCAGGCGCGCGAGCAGTTCGAGAAGGCCTACCTCGACTATCAGCTCGAAAAACATACGGGCAACGTCAGCAAGATGGCGAAAGAGGCCGGGATGGAGCGCACGCACCTTTACCGCAAGCTCCGCTCGCTGGGGATCGAGATCAAGGAGCGGCGTTGAAGTGCGTCAGGCGGGGCATGTCCAGGTCGGCACCTGCAACATAGGTCCGGCGTACCTACAGAGCTTGGCACTGACGCACTTCAAGTATTTAATTTTTATTATTTTAAACCGCGTCGCGCCAATCGCTCCGTGGAGCGACGAGACCGCAAGCCCCCACTCCACAAAAACGAAAACTCCGGACGCGGTTTAATCAATGAAGATTATTATTCTCGGGGCCGGGCAAGTCGGAACCTCGGTGGCGGCCAATCTGGTCAGCGAGGCCAACGACATTACGGTCGTCGACCACAATCCTGAGTTGCTCAGGGAGCTGCAGGACCGCTTCGATCTGCGCACCATCCTGGGCCACGGCGCCCACCCGGACGTGCTGCGCCGCGCGGGCGCGGAAGACGCCGACATGATCATCGCGGTCACCAACAGCGACGAGACCAATATGGTGGCCTGTCAAGTCGCCTACACGCTGTTTCACACCCCGACCAAGATCGCCCGGGTGCGGGCACAGAGCTTTCTCGATCAACCCAAGCTGTTCGGAACCGATGCCCTGCCGATCGATTACCCGATCAGTCCGGAGGCATTGGTCACGGAATACATCCTGCGCCTGGTCGAAAACCCCGGGACCCTGCAGGTGCTCGACTTCGCGGGAGGACGCATCCGTCTGGTCGCGGTCAAGGCGTATTACGGCGGGCCTTTAGTCGGTCACGAGCTTCGCACCCTGCATGAGCACATGCCCAAGGTCGATGCCAGGGTCGCGGCGATCTACCGTCATGATCGGGCGATCGAGCCGCAGGGCGATACGGTCATCGAGGCCGACGACGAGATCTTCTTCGTCGCCGCCCCCGGACACATCCGCTCGGTCATGAGCGAGCTGCGCCGACTGGATCGTCCCTACAAGCGCCTGATCATCGCCGGCGGCGGCAATATCGGTACGCGGCTCGCCGGGGCGCTGGAGGTCAACTATCGGGTCAAGGTCATCGAACGCGATCTGAAACGCTGCAAACGCATTGCCGAGAGTCTCGAAAAGACCATCGTGCTGCACGGCGACGCGGCGGATCGCGAGCTGCTCCTGGAAGAGAACATCGAGAACACCGACGTCTTCTGCGCCGTCACCGACGACGACGAAGCGAATATCCTCTCGGCAATGCTCGCGAAGCGGCTCGGCGCCCGCAAGGTCATGGCCCTGATCAACCGCCCCTCCTATGTCGAGCTGGTGCAATCCGGGGCCATCGACATCGCCATCTCGCCGCAGCAGGCGACGATCGGAAGCCTGCTCAAGCATATCCGGCGCGGCGACGTCGTCGTCGTGCATTCTCTGCGGCGCGGCGCGGCGGAGGCGATCGAGGCCATCGCCCACGGCGACGAGACCTCGAGCAAGGTCATCGGGCGCAGCATCGAGAACATCAAACTCCCGCGGGGCACCAGTATCGGCGCCATCGTCCGCGGCGACGAGGTGCTCATGGCGCACCACGACACCGTGATCGCACCGGAGGACCACGTCATCCTCTTCCTTCAGGACAAGGCGCGCATCCCGGAGGTCGAGCGTCTGTTCCAGGTCGGGGTCACCTTTCTCTGAGGCGATGCCGATGGCTTGCCGCCCCGGCAAACTTCGGCACGCACATCCGTTTGCAGCGTCATCGCGTGGCGGCCGATCGCCGCGGCAGCTCGACCCGCGGCGAGGACAGGGTCTCCGAGTCCGAGCCTCGGGTTGCCGATTCGCATTGGCCGACCGGTTCCGGGTCCGGAGAATAGGCGGCCATGAACATCCTCATCCGTATTCTCGCCCTCGCGGCGATCGCGATCCTCGTCGCCTTTGCGGCCTTTCATCAATCCGACTCGACCCCGAAAGCGGAGGGTTCGGCCTTGCTCGACCTTGCCGAGCAAGGGGATCTCTCCGCCTTGAACGCCCTCTTGAAGCCGTCGACGACGGTCGATGTCCGCGACAGCTGCGACTGGACACCGCTCATGAAGGCCGCGCTGTACGGGCACATCGATGTCGTCGAGCGGCTCCTCGAGGCCGGTGCCGAGATCGATGCCCAAGACAAGGGCGGTTACACGGCCATGATGCTCGCGGCCTCGAACAATTATGCACCGATCGTGGATCTGCTCTTGCGCAACGGCGCCATGATCGATCATCAAGAGCAGACCGAAGGCTGGACGGCCTTGATCTGGAGCGCCGGCAAGGGTCATGACGAGACGGTCGAGGTCCTGCTGCGCCACGGCGCCGATCGTACATTAAAGGACTTCGCGGGGCGCTCGGCGGCGGACCACGCACGCGAGGCCGGTCACCCGCCCGTCGTCGCGCGTCTCTCGGCAGAGCAAGGGTAGCCTCCGGAAAGCGGTCGAGTCGCCTGCGGACACATCGGCGGCATCCACGCTTGTGTCGGCGAGGAACGGGCCATAGTTCACGAGGACGCGCCCGAACGGGCGATCCGAACCGGAGCCCAGATGAACCGAAAAACCCGCATCGAGGACACCCTGAAGAACACCTTCGAGCCGATGCATCTCGAGGTCGTGGACGAAAGCCACATGCACTCGGTGCCGCCCGGTGCCGAATCCCACTTCAAGATCCTGGTGGTCAGCGAGGTCTTCGCGGAGAAGACCTTGGTCGCGCGGCATCGTCTCCTGAATCGCGCCCTGAGCAGCGAGCTCGAGGGCGGACTCCACGCCATCGCCCTGCACACCTGGACGCCGGAAGAATGGTTCGCCAAAGGCGGGGCGGCCCCGGCGTCACCGCCCTGTCAGGGCGGATCGAAGGCGGCGTCGAATTAAACCGCGTCCCCGCTAAATGCCATAGCTGCATCAAACGGCGAGCTTACGCGTAAGCGAGCATCTCGCGCTGGACGCGGTCTAGGCTCGGCGGTTGATCGGATCCGCGAAATACTCACGCGTCATCCGAAAGACGATCGGGCTGAGCAAGAGCAATGCGACCAGATTGGGAATCGCCATCAGGGCATTGAGTGTATCGGCAACCAGCCAGATGAAATCGAGCTCGAGCGTCGCCCCGACCGGAATGACCGCGACCCAAACCAGCCGGAAGGGAACGATCGCACGAATCCCGAACAGGTATTCCATACAGCGTTCACCGTAGACGCTCCACCCCAAAATGGTCGTGAAGGCAAAGAGGGCGAGCCCGAAGGTGACGATATAACCGCCGACCGACGGCAACCCGGCGCTGAATGCCGCGGACGACAGTCCCGCCCCCGTCTCTCCGCTCGTCCAAACCCCCGTGACCATGATGACCAACCCGGTAATGGTGCAGATAATGATGGTGTCGATGAAGGTGCCGAGCATGGCGACCGTGCCTTGCTGGATCGGATCGTTGCTCTGCGCCGCTGCATGCGCGATCGGAGCGCTGCCCAGGCCCGCCTCGTTGGAGAAGATGCCCCGCGCCACGCCCATCTGGATGCCCATCATCAGCGTGGCGCCCGCGAACCCGCCCGCCGCGGCCGTCGGCGAGAAGGCATGCAGCACGATCTGGTAGACGGCTTGCGGAATCTGCTCGATGTTGAAGGCCAACACCACGAGACCGCCGATGACATAAGCGATTGCCATGAAGGGAACCAGCTTGCCGGCGACCCGGGCGATCCAACGAATACCGCCGATCAGGACCAGGCCGACCACCACGGCCATCGCAATCCCCGACCAGAGCTCCGGGATTGCGAAGCTCCCGCTGAGTGCGTGCGATACCGAATTGGCCTGGACCATGTTGCCGATCCCGAATCCGGCAAGCCCCCCGAAGATCGCGAAGGCGGTGCCGAGCCAGAGCCAGCGGCGACCCAGCCCGTTCTTGATGTAATACATGGGGCCGCCGACATAGTTGCCCTTCTCGTCCACCTCGCGGTATTTCACTGCCAAGACGCCCTCGGCATACTTGGTGGCCATGCCGACGAGCGCCGTGCACCACATCCAAAACAGGGCACCGGGGCCGCCGATCGCAATCGCCGTGGCCACACCCGCGATGTTGCCCGTTCCGACCGTGGCCGCGAGCGACGTCATCAATGCATTGAAGGGCGTGATATTGCCTTCGCCTTGAGAATGCCGTCCGGCCCACAATCTCTTGAAGCCGTATCCGAGCTTGAGGATCGGCATCAAGCGCAGGCCGACCATCAGGAAGAGCCCGGTTCCCAGGATGAGAACCAGCATGGGCGGGCCCCACACGAGCCCGTTGATCGTACCGACCCAATCCGCGATCACCTCCACCTGAAACCTCCTCTACAGTCAGTTGCGAGCCCGCCGGAGCCGCCGGACAACCGACGGTTCGACGGGAGTCGAATCCGGAAACCCGATGCAACTATACACGTCAACCGGATGGATTCGCTCGAGAATATCGGCGTCTGCGATCGCTACACGGGTGCTGTCTCACGCGCTGCGCGCGCCCGCGGCTCGGAACCCGGACGAGCGATGACCGGCGATCCCGCCGAGCAGCGCTCGACACCTGGATCGGGCGGCGGACAATGGGCCCGTCCGGGAAGGATGCCGAGCGCCGAACGGCTTTGCCCTACCCGCTCGATCACCGTATGCTTGACCGTTTACCGAGTTTGATTTCCCTGCACACGTCGATCGCCTTCAGTCCGGACGGTTTGCCGCCGTCGCGAATGCCTGAATGGCGAGGAGCCGCCTCGGGCGGCGGCGCAAGCATGGTTCCCCAACAGTGTTGAACCCGCCGATTCGGCGACCCGAGCCTCATGAAACTTCTCGTCGACTTCTTTCCCATCCTGCTCTTTTTTGCCGCCTACAAGCTCGAGGGCATCTATGTCGCGACCGGGGTCGCGATCGCCGCCTCCGCGGTGCTGGTGGGCTGGTCGTGGATCCGTCGGCGGCAGGTCGAGACCATGCCGCTGATCACGCTCGGACTGCTCGTGCTGTTCGGCGGGCTGACGCTCGCCCTGCGGGATCCGATCTTCGTCATGTGGAAACCGACGATCGTGAACTGGCTGTTCGCGGCCGTCTTTCTGGGCAGCCAATTCATCGGAGAGCGGCCCTTGATCGAGCGGATGATGGGCAAGGCCATCGAGATCCCTCCAGCCGTCTGGCTACGCCTGAACATGCTGTGGATCGGATTCTTCTTCGTGACCGGACTCGTCAATCTCTTCGTCGTCTATGTCGGCAGCGGATTCTTCGGCGCCCGGGAAGCCTTGATCCTTGCCTCGGGTCTTCAGGATATCGACCTCTCGACCTGCGCCGAGCGCTTCGGCGGAGACCTTCTCGCGCTCTGCGACAACGCCCATGCGCGCGAAGACGTTTGGGTCAATTTCAAGCTCTTCGGTATGATGGGCATGACGATCGTGTTCGTGATCGCTCAGGCCATTTATCTGTCCCGACACATGAAGGACGAACCCTCGACCCTGGAGGCCGACTGACGTGCTTTACGCCATCATCGCCGTCGATAAAGCGGACAGTCTCGGGGCGCGTCTCGGTGCAAGACCGGCCCACCTCGCGCGCTTGGAGGCGTTGCAGAACGAAGGGCGTCTGGTCCTCGCAGGGCCTCACCCCGCGATCGACAGCCCGGACCCCGGCACGGCCGGCTTTTCCGGTTCGCTCATCGTGGCGGAATTCCCGAGTCTGTCCGCGGCCAAGCAATGGGCCGACGCGGACCCCTATCTGGACGCCGGAGTCTACCGAGAGGTGCAGGTCAAGCCCTTTAAACGGGTCTTTCCAACCTGAGGGCCGAGCGCTTCCATCGTCGCAAAACCACGGACGACTCCCGTTGGAGCGCCCCGTCCCCTTGTACGCCCCGGAATCCCGGATGCCACTGAATCTGACACACGGAAATCATCACCATGAAAACAAGTCGCTTTACGCTCATGCTCTGCGCCCTGATGGCCGCCGGGACAGTCCTCGCCGAGGATGCCAAAGAGCCGGAAACCGGTGAGGACGTCATCATCGCAACGGTGAACGGGACCCCGTACGACCTGGACCTGTTTCGACTCTTCTTCATGGAGCGCCTGCAACAGAATCAGGGAGAGAATTCCCCGGCCCTGCAAGAGCAGGCCTTCAACGAGTTCATGAGTCTGGTCGTCGCCTCGCAGGAGGCCACGCGACGCAAGCTCGAGGAGGATCCCGAGGTGTCCGTCGCCATCGATCTGCAGCGGATGAAGATCCTCTCCAACGCCGCCCTGGCCGCGATGGCCGAGGAGATCGAGCCGACCGAAGAGGATCTGAAGAAGGCCTACGAGGATGTAAAGAAGAACGCCACCCGGACGGAGTACAAGGCGCGCCACATCCTCGTGAAGGACGAGGAAGAAGCCAAAAAGGTCATCGAGGAGCTCGAGGGCGGCGCCGACTTCGGCGATCTCGCGCGCGAGCACTCGCTCGGACCGACCGGCAAGAACGGTGGCGAGCTTGACTGGTTCGACGCCAACCAGATGGTTGCGCCCTTCTCCGAGGCGGTCGCCGGGATGGAGGTCGGCAGCTTCACCAAGTCACCGGTTCAAACCCAGTTCGGATGGCATGTGATCGAGCTGCAGGACTCCCGCAAGGCCGAGCCCCCGAGCTTCGAAGATGCCGAGCCGCAGCTCGCCCTCTTGATCAAGCGCCAAACGATCGCCGAGAAGCTCGCCGAGATGCGCGACGGCGCCATGGTCGAGCTCAACGAAGATGTCGTGAAGCTCAAGCCGACCGACGAGGCCGCGGCGGAAGGGTCCGAGTAACGCATTGCCGGCCCGGCGAACGGGCCGGATCGTCCTTAGACTGAAGACGCATAAGGGGGGTTAAGGGGCGACTGAAGTCGGCCCTACACTCCCCGACAGCCCCTACGCGCCCCTGCGCAGTCTCCAACGCCCCTCGCTCCGCCGCCGGAGCACATACCGCCTCCCCGCCTCGACGAATCGGCAGATTCCTCGGATGCGACCGGAATCACGGTTCGCCGTCCCCCGCAGCGTTGCATCCTGCGATTTTTGTATTAGAATTTGCTTATGTTATGAATGATGGAGAGATCCGATGATCTCCTGCACCACGTTGCGCTCTACCGTCGTCGTGTCCGCCGGGCTACTCCTCTCCGGCGTCCTGCTGCTGGTGATCGCGGAGACCGCCGGGCTGCCGGTGCCGACCGCCCACCTCGCACTGCTCGCGGTCCTCGGCGGTGCCGTGACGCTGGGCCTCGGCTTTGCGCTCGCGGTTTCACCCTGGTCACGGCACCATTTCGACAACTGCGAGCACTGATTCGACACCTGCGAGCACCGACGGAGTTGTCTCACCGACTCAGTGCTCACCCATCAGCCGCTCGGCCGTTCCCGGCTCCAGAGCGAATTCCTCCTCGATCATTCGATTCCAGGCATCGCGCTTGAAGGTGCTCTCGTCCGGTACCTTGCGGTGAACCAGGTTGTAGTGGCAGTCGATACAGGACTTACCGTCCGTCTCCTCGCGATGGATCGCCGCGGTATCGGCGCGCTTGCCTTGGATCGCCTCCAACGTATGACAACGCTTGCAGGTGGCCGAGTCGCGCGCTCGAAACCATCTGCGTGCGGCGAAGGCGGCCTCGGGTAGATGCAGGGCGTTGATCACCGGATCATCGTAGTCCGGCCCGAACAGCTGTTTGAAGAGATCCTTGGATCCGACCGCATGGTCCCAGGTCGCCGCGAAGACGCCTTCGGAGACATGGCAGTCACCGCAGGAGGCGCGCACCCCAGAGGCCGAGTTGTAGTGGACCGTCTGTCGAAAGTCTTGATCGGCATAGGTCATCGAGTGGCAGGTCGTACAGAACGCATCGCTGCTCGTGTAGTGGTCGAACTCGATCAGAAAGGCCATAAAGAGCACCCCGCCGACACCGCCGACCACCAGCGCGATCAGGACATGGCGGGTGATGAACAAAGGTGCGCGCAACCCGCCCATCACTCGACCTCCTGCGGGGGAAAGCCGAGAATGGCGCTCATCTGGCCGGGCTGATCCAGCCACTCATGCTGCCCGTTTGCACGCAGCACGGCGTCGACCACCTCGTCCGCGTGCCCGCCGGCCGCGGCGCGCGCCTCGGGCAGAAAACGCGCGTAGAAATTGCGGCCGACCAGATACATGCCCTCCCACCAGGCATGATTCGGACTCATCATGGAGGCGCCGTGACGACCGCGCGCGCCTTCGTCGTGCCACAGCTCCCAGTAGGTGAACTCGATCGGCTCGTCGAACGCGGTCGGGGTGAGGAGGCCGCGTTCGTAGAGCCCGGCCATGATCGCGCGGGCCGGCTCGCCGAACTTGGTGTTGTAGAGCTCGACGACGGCGTCGAACTGGCGCATGAAACCCTCGGTGAAGCCTTTCCCGTGGCACTCGACACAGACCAGGGTCATGGCTTGGCGGCGCCGCTCGGGTGTGGCGACCGCCTTGACGACCCCGACCGTACCGTCCGCACGGGCCATCTCGGTGCCGCGGCGCGGCGCGGCCTCGTCCCCGGGCAGCTCCATCTTGGCACCGTCTTCGAAGATGACGAGAAACTGGCGCTTGGACACCGGCGTGTTGAGGCTCCAGACGTTGCGTAGACCGACGTCGTGTGTCGAGGGCAGCTTCCCGGCGGCACCCATGTGGCAGCTCACGCAGGTCGGCGCGGCCGTGTAGTCGCGCCCGGCAACCCACTCGGCGGCATCCAGATTCATCTCCTCGCGATGGGCCGCATAGACCATCCCGTGTTTGGACGCCTCGAAGATCTCCTTGTCCGGCGAATCGGGGCCGGAGTGACAGCGCACGCACGCCTCGGGCTCGCGCGCCTGCGCCTTCGAGAAGCGGTGCCGACCGTGACAGGAGGAGCATGACCCCTTGGATCCGTCCGGATTGATCCGACCGATGCCCGAATTGGGCCAGGTCGCCGGATCCAGCGTGCCGTCTCCGCGCACCTTCACCCTGGAGCCGTGGCACTGATCGCAGGAGGCGGCCTGCATGGCGGAGCCGCCGACGTTTTGGGCCAGCGCCGGAAGGCGGTCTTCGATGATCGAGTAGGCCTCGGCATGGACCGAGCCCTGCTGCTCTTCGAATTCCTTCGTGTGACAGCGCCCGCAATCCTTCGGCGAGACGATCGTTGCAATCACCTGACCCTCGTGCTCGATGGCGTCCGCGTCCTCGCGTTCGGCCCGATGGCAATCCATGCAGTTCACGCCCGCAGCGGCATGAGCGCTGTCGCGCCATTGCTGCGCGAGACCGCTCGACGACTTGGTGTGACAACTGACACAGGCATCGCCTGCTTCGTGTCCCCACTGGCTCGCGTCGAGCTTCACCTTTTCGGCAGCGGCCGGAAAGGCAAGCACGAAAATCGAAAGGAAAAGCACACGACGGAATGAAGCGGAGAGCAAAACAGGTGGCATCGCGACGACCTCTTGACCTGCTGAAAGAGGAAAGCAGGCCGAATTATAGAGCGCAAATCGGACGCAAATCTAATTCAGTAGTTTATGCTTATTTTATTACTTACCTTTCTGTCTCCACGCGAGTGGCATTTCATTGATCGGGCGCACTTTAATGATGCGCTCGAATGACGAACAATCCTCGGCGGTTGGACAACCATTCGGATCAAACCGTCCGTATCACAATAGATGAGGAGCGACATCATCATGCGACGCTTGTTTGCGGGACTTTCGATTCCACTCGGTCTAGCACTCGGTCTCGCCGGCATCGCCGGCCCGGCTGCGGCTGGCGACGAGGCATCCGAACCGATGCATCTCATTTCCGCCGAGGTCTGCCAAACCTGCCACGAGGAGATCTATCGGCAGTGGAAAGGCTCCATGCACGCCAACAGCACCGCCTTGAAGGATCCGATCCACGGCGCCTTCTACGGGATGGAGGTCGGCGACCCCACGGCCGAAGGACAGATACACAAGAAATCCGGCACCTACCCGGTCTGTCTGCAATGTCATGCCCCGAACGCCGCGCGCGACAAGACCACCAAGCTCGATGCGAACGTCGCCTACAGCGAAGGCGTGAACTGCGTCGCCTGCCATACGCTGAAGAGTTACAAGGGGATTCAGGGCGAGGACGGGAAACTGCGTCTCGGGCTGAAGGCGTACGAGGTCTCGGACCAGCTCCAAGGTCCCGCGGCCTTCCCGCGCGGCGTACAGAAACTTGCCGCGGCCGGTGACGACCTGTTCGGCGGAGCGGTCGACGATGCGGAGGACTCGCAGAAACCGAACCCGCATCTCGGCGAGCCGGTCGAGATGGACGGTATCGAAATCCCTGCGCTCCCCATGGATGCCAGTCCCGTCCTGATGAAGACCTCGGACGCCTGCATGGGCTGCCATGACCGGCGCAACAACCCGAACAACGTCGCCTTGTGCGCAACCGGCGACGAGTTCATCGCCAGCGGCAGCAAGGCCGCATGCCAATCCTGCCACATGCCGATCTCGGGCGGGCTCGTCGATCACTCCATGGGCGGTGGACACGACCACGGCATGCTCAAACGCTCGGTCGTCTTCGACGTACAAAGCGCTCTCGACGGCGATGTGCTCAAGACGAAGGTCCTGTTGCAGAACTCGCAACCCCATTCCGTACCGACCGGAGCACCCTTCCGCAACATGTACTTCAAGCTGACCGCCTACAACGATCAGGGCGAGGTGGTCTGGCAGAACGCCGAGGGCCATCCATCCAAGGACGATCCGAAGGCGTATCTGTACTACGGCCTCGCGGACGACAAAGGGATGCCCGCGCCCCCGCCGACAGCCACGCAGCCCGGCGAGGACACGCGGCTGAAGGCGCACGAAACGCGCGAGATTGCCTACGAGATCCCCTCGGAAGGTGTCGTGCTCGTGCGCGGCGAGCTGTACTACAACCTCATGTGGCCGTCGTTGGTTGAAAAATTCAGCCAGCTCCCGACCGAGTTGACGGATCCGGTCCTCGTTGCCGAGGTCGAGCAGTCCATCGTGGCACCCTAAACCACGCCCGGCGCGGCATGTGATGTATTCGGATGGGGTCGGCCCCGGCAGACTCGATGATTGTTGTAGCTGGCGCGGTTTAAGGTGCTAAAAAACAACCTCTTAAATCGCGCGCGCTCCAACGGCCGCGAGGTCCGCCGAGGCCGATCCCAGCCAAAAAGAACGCATACCGCGAGGGGCGCGGTTCAATAGCGGAACAGCGAGAAGACGGGACGGCCGTTGAGCGGTTGGATCGGTCGGGCGTTGGCACCGGTGGCCCTTGCGATGAGCTGGATCTGCTCGGCGCTCACCTCGAGCGGCTCGCGAAAGACAAACCAGAGTACCGGCTCGGTACAGGGCGGTGCGACAAGCGAGCCGGTATACCTGTAGTAGCTGCGATCGACGGGCAGCAGGAAGAGCGGATTGATCCCCACCTGACGTTGTCGTACACGCTCGCCCGGTTGTGTCGGAAGATACTCCAGGATCCGATTGAGAATCCGATTCTCGCGCTCGCCGGCCCGCAACGGCACGGCGACGATGGCATAGCCACCCTGCCCGTCACGATGCAGCATGTGAATCTCGGCCTCCGCGGCGACCCCCTGGAAGGCATGGAGGCCCGGAACGTGGAAGCTGAACTCGACGAGATCGTAGGCCTGCCCCCTGACCACGAGCGCGCTGCCGGGGGGCGAGATCAAACGGACCCCGCGCCCGGTGTTCTCGGCCTCGAGCAGCTGCGAGCGATAGCGAAAGAGTAAGGGCGTATAGGTCACGCGCTGGGTCTCGACGATATTGATCGGCGATTGCAGCTCGCCCCGTGCACAAGACTCGAAGGCCCCGCCGAGATCGCCCCATTGATCCGGACCCGCCACGCCCGAGTAAGACCACTCGGGTTCCCGCGGCGTCGCAGGATCCCGCGCAATCGCATCTCGGCACAGACCGGCCGCCGCCAGACAGAGGGTCAGACGCAGATAACGGCGCCGTCGGGCAGCACCCTGGTGGATCAGGCGGGAATCTATCATCAAGTCACTCCGTGCGCTTTTTGATGCCTGCAATCGGTACGACCCGGGCATCCGGTGGCTCGTCGACATAGTAGGGGCGCTCCCCTCCGCGACCTTGCGCGTCCGCCAGCTCCTTCTCGCGTGCTGCGATCAACCCCAAGCACTGACGCACGTCCTCGATGGTCGGCTCCGACAGGGGGTGACGCATCCCGGGCGGCGGGGTCACGTCTCGAATGATCGCTGACAGGGTCTTGCGCATCGCGATCAAGACCTGTTGTTCTTTGCTCAATTCATGCATTGCAGGATCCGTAAGGTCTGGGGAGTCGGTGCGCTCACGGCAAGCAGGCGACCGCGTTCGACGCGGCTCTGAAGACCGCTTGCTCTTGTCCGACTCGTCGATATGGGGACGACGCCGGAAGAATCCGGCACCGCGCGGATCAGGGGCGATCGAGCAACGCCGTCAGCATCGCCTCGTCGAGGATCGCAACACCGAGTGATTGCGCCTTCTCGAGCTTCGAGCCCGCTGCCTCGCCCGCGATCAAATAGTCCGTCTTCTTCGAGACGTTGTTCGTCACCTTCGCACCGGCGTCCTGCAACCGGGCTGCGATCTCCTCGCGCGGTCGGCTCAGTGTGCCTGTGATCACGATCGTCTTGCCCGCGAGCGGCAGCGCTTCCGCGGTCCGTGCGGGAGCAGGCACATCCGACCAGTGGATCCCCGCCGCGAGCAGCCGCTCGATCGCCTCCCGATTGTGCGCCTGAGCGAAGAAGCCCGCAATCTCCGCGGCCACCACCGGGCCGACGCCTTCCACCAGGCGAGCGCTGTTGAGATAGAGGTCTTCGAACTCGGCCCCGCGAAGCGCCGCAAGGTCCTCGAAGCGCCCCGCCAACGCCTGAGCTCGCGCAGCCGTCAGACCGGGCAGCTTCAGTCCCGCCAGCCAGTCCGCAAGATCGCCCTGTGACTCGATCTGCGGATGCTCGACCAGGAAGCGATGCAACGCGGTCGCCGTCTCCTGCCCGACCCCTTTTACTCCGCGTTCACGGACAAAATCCGACTCGCGGGCGCACTCCAGCTCGGCGATCCCGCCGAAGCGAGCGGCCAACGCCTGCGCAGTCGTCTCGCCGACGTCCGGAATCCCGAGTGCGAAGATAAAGCGCGCGAAACGCGTGGACTTGCTGCGCTCGAGGGCCTCGATCAGGTTGGCCGCGGATCTCTCGCCCATCCGGTCCAGGCCGGCGAGCTGCTCCGCGGTCAGCCGATACAGGTCGGCCGGCTCGCGCACCAAACCCGAATCGACAAGCTGCTCGACGAGCTTCTCGCCGAGACCCTCGATATCCATGGCACGTCGCGAGGCGAAATGCCGGATCGCCTGCTTGCGCTGCGCCGGACAATAGAGACCGCCGGTACAGCGCGCCACCACCTCGCCCGGCGGCCGGAGCACGTCGGAACCGCACACCGGACAGTGCACCGGCATCTCGACCGGCACCGCATCGGCAGGTCGGCGTTCGACCAAGACACTCACGACCTCGGGGATCACGTCGCCGGCACGTCGGATGACGACGGTATCGCCGACCCGAACGTCCTTGCGGGTCACCTCGTCCATGTTGTGCAGCGTGGCGTTGGCGACCGTGACGCCGCCCACCTGCACGGGCCGCAACCGGGCGACCGGGGTCACGGCGCCCGTGCGCCCGACCTGAAATTCGACCGACTCGACGACCGTCAGGGCCTCCTGCGCGGGGAACTTGCGCGCGATCGCCCACTTCGGATGCCGGGCGGTCGCGCCCAGCCGCGCCTGATCGGCGATGCGGTCGACCTTGAAGACCACGCCGTCGATCTCGTAGGGCAACGTATCGCGCCGGCGACCCAGATCCTCGAAATAGGCCCGACAGCCGTCGGGCCCCTCGACGGGTCGCAGTTCCCGGGAAATGGGGATCCCCCAACCGGCAAGGCGCTGCAGCATGGCGTATTGACTCTCGTCGGGGTCGGTCGAGATCTCGCCCCAGCCGTAGCAGCAGAAACGTAGGGGCCGCGTGGCGGTCACGCGCGGGTCGAGCTGGCGCAGACTCCCGGCCGCGGCATTGCGCGGATTGGCAAAGACCCGCTCGCCGCGCTCCGCTGCGTCCTTGTTGAGCCGCTCGAACCCCTCGCGAGACATATAGACCTCCCCGCGCACCTCGAGCACGGCGGGCCAGGCCTCGCCGACGAGACGCAGCGGGACGCTCTTCACGGTCCGCACGTTCGCGGTGACATCCTCGCCGGTGGAGCCGTCGCCGCGGGTCGCGGCCTGAACGAGCAGCCCCTCTTCGTAGCGGATGCTCATCGCCAGCCCGTCGAGCTTGGGCTCGGCGGTGTAGATGACGGGATCGCCTCCCGGCAGGGCCGCGGCGACCCGGCGGTCGAACTCGATCAGCTCCTCGTCGCTCATGGCATTGGCGAGCGAGATCATCGGCAGGCGGTGCCGGACCTGGGCGAAGGCGGAAAGCGGCTCGGCGCCGACGCGTTGCGTCGGCGAATCCGGCGTCATCAGCTCCGGATAGCGGGTTTCGAGGGCTTGAAGCTCGGAGAACAGGCAATCGTACTCGGCGTCCGGGATCTCCGGATCGTCGAGGACGTAGTAACGGTAATTGTGGCGAGCGATCTCCGTGCGCAGCCAGGCGGCACGCTCGCGGTCGGCATCCGAGCCGATCAACGCTCCGCTGTTCTCGACCATCGGCGCTCGTTCTCGAGCACGGCCCGGCGCAGATCCTCTTCCTTGCGGACGGTCAGCGGGCGACGCGTCTCGTCAAGGACGTCGCCGTCGAGCTCGCTGGCGAGCTTACGTGCCGTGGCGATCATCTCCTCGAGGACCGTGATGTCCTCCGGGCGCCCGTCGAGCTGTGCGAACAGCATCAAACCCGGGGTCGCGAAGTCATCCATCGCGTCGAACGGAAAGGTCCCCGGCTTGACCATGTTGGCCATGCTGAAGTAGATGCGCGTGTCGTCGTCGAACTCGTCGAGGCAGTGAAAGATGTCCATCCGGCCGGGACGAAGGCCGCACGCACCGGCGGCCTCCATCAATTCCGGGCCGGCGAACGGCTCGCGGCGCGCGCCGACGCTGAGCTGGATCAACAGGGGCTCGACCTCGTCGGCCATTTCGGGCTCGAGATCGTCCTCCGCATCCGCATCCGGCTCGGATGCCCACTCGGATGTGCTCCGGGACCACTGCTCGGCACGACGCGATCCCGCAACAGCGGATGCGTCCCCGAGCGCCGGTGCCGAGGCGCGGGTCTTCTCGCCGTCGGACGCGCGATCGATGCCGAGACCAGGCTCGCGTTTGCCGGACGACAGACCGTAGGGGGCGTCGGCCTCCTCGTAGTCGTCATCGTCGTCCGCGTCGTCGGCATGACGGCTGCGCTCCCACAGGAAAAGGGCGAGGATGAGCAAGGCACCCACGACGATCAGGATAAGACGGATGATATTGGCGTCCATTCAAGCGTTCGTGTCGGTCTGACGTTCAGGACTAGGTGGAGTATATCAATGCGCGAGCAACCTGTATCCCCGGTCGGGCGGGTTTAAGACACGCCGACGGCGCAACCCGATAGCCACGCCGCGAATCGCACCCTGATCGACGAGCAATCAGGATACGGCGGCAAGCCGCACCGCCTCGTCGACGTCCACCGAGACGAGCCGCGAGACGCCGGGCTCGTGCATGGTCACGCCGAGCAGGTGATCGGCAATCTCCATCGTGACCTTGTTGTGGCTGATGAAGACGAACTGGACCCGGTCGGACATGGAGCGCACCAGCTCGCAGAAGCGCCCGACATTGGCATCGTCGAGCGGCGCGTCGACCTCGTCGAGCATGCAGAAGGGCGCCGGGTTGAGCTCGAAGATGGCAAACACCAAGGCCACCGCCGTGAGTGCCTTCTCCCCGCCCGAGAGCAGATGGATGCTCGAATTACGCTTGCCCGGCGGGCGTGCCATGACGCTGACACCGGTCTCGAGCAGGTCCTCGTCGGTGAGATCCAAGCTCGCATGACCGCCTCCGAAGAGGCGCGGAAACAGGAGCTGAAACCCCTGATTGACCTGATCGTAAGTCTCGCGGAAACGGCTGCGTGTTTCCCGGTCGATCTTACGGATCGCCTGCTCCAGGGTCTCGAGCGAGCGGCTGATGTCCTCGTGCTGTGCGTCCAGATAGGCCTTGCGCTCGGCCTGTTGGCGGAATTCGTCCACGGCAGCCAGGTTCACCGGCCCGAGCCGCTGGAGACGCGCCGCGGTCTTGGCAAGCGCCTCCTGCCACTGCGACTCGTTCGCTGCGGGGTCCAGCGCTGCGAGCACCTCGGCCGGGGTCCGCGCGGCCCCGTCCATCTGCCCGTCCACCTGTCCGGCGATCGGCTCGGCAATCTGCTCGGCGAGGGTCTGGCGACGGACCAGGCGCTCCTGGTGCTCCAAACGCTGGCGATCCAGGTCGCCCCGACCGAGTCGCCCCTCCTGCTCCAAGCGCTGACGCGCCTGCTCCAACTCGCGCACCTCCGCATCCAGCGCCTCGAGCCTGGTGCGTGCCGCAGCCAATGCCTGCTCGACCTCGACACGGAGCACCAGCTGTTCGTCGAGCCGCGCCCGCTGCTCGGCCAAGGGCTCGACACTCTCCTCGAGCGCCTCCAACAGCTCGGAGCGGCGCTCGTGCAGCACCGCGCGGCGTTCCTGAAGGCGCACCAAGCTCTGCTGGGTGGCCGCGCGTGCGGCGCGGTTCGACTCGACGCTGACCCGCAACCCCTGCATGCGCTCGCGGCAACGGCGCTCCTCATCGCGCACTGCGGCGAGGCCGGCACGCAGCGCTTCGCGCTCGGCCAGCATCGCCTCGCGTCGCTCCGCCAGTGTTTCGACCAGCGACAGGTGCTCGTGCAGACGCTCGCGTGCCTCTTCCATCTCCTCCAAGGCATCCGCCATCTGCTCCTGCAGCTCGCCTCGCTCGGCGGCCAGCGCCTGGAGCCGATCCTGACGATGCTCGCGTTTGGCCCGAAGGGTCGCAAGCTCGGCCTTGAGCAGCGAGAGCTCGCGACCGAGCGCCGTCAGCTGTCGCCCTGCATCGGCCCGCTCCTCTCGAGCCTGCGTGCTGGCGGCGCGCGCACGCTCCTGCTCGGCGCACAGCTCGGACTCTTTGGTCTGATGGTCGGCGATCTCCACGCCGAGCGCCTTGATTGCCTCCGCCCGCGCGATCACGCCGCCCTGCGCCTGATCCGGCGGCGTGCTCAACCAATCGCGACCGACCCGCGCGCCCTCGGGCGTCACCCATTGCTCGGCCGGGCCCAATGCGTCCCGCATCGCGACGGCGTCGTCGAGCCGATCGACGGTACGGACCCCACCGAGCAGGCCGTCGAGCAACCAGGGTGCGCGGACGTGGGCCAGAATCGACCGAGCCTGCGGTCCGCCGTCCCCGTACACCGGCGCACCGGCCCGACCCTCGGCATCGCCGCGCGTCTCCAGAAGCACCAAGCCCGGAGGCGGATCGCCGCCGGCCAGCGCACGCTCGAGAGCCGGGGTGCCGATCGCGCGGACGGCATCACCGAGCAGGACCTCGACCGCACGCTGCCAGCGCGCGTCGACCTCGAGCCGATCGATCAGGCGCGAGGCATCGGCAAGTCCCGCGGCGGCAAGCCAACCGGCGCGTCCGCCGTCGGCATCCGTGTCCGCCAGCGCCTCGTCCTGCAGCGCACCGAGCGAGGCCAACCGGCCTCGAGACTGCTGCAACAGGGTGCGGACCGAATCGATCTCGGAGGCAAGCGCGCCGATCGTCTCGTCCCGCTCGGCCAGGTCGGCGCCCAGAGACTCCTGCCGCTCCTCCATCTCGGCAAGCTCGACCTCCAAGCGGGTTTCTCGCTCGACGAGCTGCAGGAATCGATCCTCCAGATCCACACCCTGCAGACGCGCCAGATCCTCGTCCAAGCGCCGCAGTCGATCGCGATCGCGATCGCCACGCTGCTCCAAGGCATTGATCCGCGCACGTTCGGCCTGCGCCTGCTCCGAAGGCCCGGCGGCCTCCCGACTGAAGTCGTCCCAGAGACGCTCCCAGTGCTTGAGCCGATCCTCGGCGAGCGTCACCCCCTCGAGCACCCCGGACAAGGCGTGCTCCGCGCGCGTCAACTCGGGCTCGTCACGGGCCAGATTCCGGTCGATCTCGGCAAGCCGTTCGCGGTCGCGCTCCAAGTGGTCCTCGGCCTCGCCGATCTCCTGATCGAGCCGCACCAGCTCGCCCTCGCGTCGCCCGCGGGCCTCGTTGGCGAATTGGATCGCCTGCTCTGCCCGCGCGATCTCCGAGCCGACGGCGTAAAAGCGGCCCTGTACCCCGTTGAAGGTCTCCGAAGCGCTCTGATAGTCGGCACGCCGCGCCTCGATATCCGCCTCGATCCGGCGCTGCTGCGCAAGGCCCGCTTCGGTCCGGGTCTCGGTCTCGGCCAGACGCTGCTCGCGGGTGCGGATCTCCGCGTCGAGCGCCTGCCAGCGCAGCGCCTTGAGCTCCAGATCCAGACGCCGCTCCTCGGCCTTGAGCTGGGTATAGCGCTCGGCGGAGGCCGCTTGGCGCTCCAGATGCTGGATCTGTTTGTTGACCTCGTCGCGCAGATCGTCCAGCCGATCGAGGTTCTCGCGGGTCTGGCGCATCCGGCTCTCGGTCTCGCGGCGACGCTCCTTGTACTTGGAGATCCCCGCAGCCTCCTCGAGGAAGAGCCGCAGATCCTCCGGGCGCGCCTCGATGATGCGCGAGATCATCCCCTGCTCGATGATGGCGTAGGAGCGCGGACCGAGCCCCGTCCCCAGGAAGAGATCCTGGATATCGCGCCGTCGACAGCGCGTCCCGTTCAGAAAGTAGGCCGACTGACCGTCGCGCGAGACCTGGCGCTTGACCGAGATCTGATTGAAGGCGGCGTAAGCACCGC
This sequence comes from Thiocapsa marina 5811, assembly GCF_000223985.1. GTDB lineage: Bacteria > Pseudomonadota > Gammaproteobacteria > Chromatiales > Chromatiaceae > Thiocapsa > Thiocapsa marina. The sequence goes on along the minus strand of NZ_AFWV01000007.1, from coordinate 152,981 downwards.
CCGCACCGCCGTCGGCATTGTCGAACACCAGCTCGATGCTGGCTGTTCCGACCGGCTTGCGGCCGGTGCTGCCGTTGAAGATGACGTCCGCCATGGACTCGCCGCGCAGCATCTTCGCCGAGCTCTCGCCCATGACCCAACGCACCGCGTCGATCACGTTGGACTTGCCGCAGCCGTTGGGACCGACGACACCGACCAGATTGCCGGGAAAGAGCACCGTCGTGGGATCCACGAAGGATTTGAAGCCGGCAAGTCGGATCTTTTCAAGACGCATCCAAGAACCATACCGGAAGGAGAATCAACGGCACAAGCGGACCGAGCGTCTGGCATGGCACAGGGCTTTCGGGCTGGTAGACTTGAGGATCTCGACGCGGCGATGCGCCCGAGCGCGGAGCACGACGGGCGTCATGGCAAGCGCATCCGTCCGGCTTAAGCCGCGCAAGCTCCAGCGGTCATCAAGCCTGCTTGGGCCGATCCCATCCAAGAACTTCACATACCGCGCTGGGCGCGGCTTAATCCACGGTGATCGACATCATGACACCTCCCCGACAGCTTCCCTCGGTCCTCGCGCCCCGGCCTCGTTTTACCCGGGACGCCCTTTTTTGGATTCCTTTGCTTTGCCTCGCGACGCCTTTAACCGCCGCGGAGAACGCGTTCGTGAACGACCCCGAGCCCCCCGTACCCTCGAGCGTCCAGGCGGGCACGCCCTGGAAGGAGGCGGACACCAGGCTCCCGCCTTGGCCCCAGGACGCGGATCTGGTCGAGCTGGCCCCGGATGGACCGGATAGCGCCTTGCGGTATTTCATCGACACCCGCAACCTGCAGGTCGGCTCGGACGATGTGGTGCGTTTCACGCTCGTGGCGGAGGGCCGCAACGGGACCCGCAACCTTTCGGTGGAGGGCATCCGCTGCACGCCGAAGGGTGCGTACAAGACCTATGCCTACGGGGCCGGCGAACGGTTCGTTCCGATCGCGTCGGAAGACTGGTTGCCGATCCCCGCCCACGGCGGGGATCGCTGGCGGCACGACCTGTGGAGCTTTCATTTCTGTATCCCGCAGGCCTTCGCACCGCGCCCGAAGATCGATATGGTCCGCTCGCTCGAGGGCCGGATCTCACCGCGCCAGAACATGGGTTTTCTGCCGGACTGACCGGGGTGGGCGCGTCCGTGTGCCCACCCCGACCCGATCGACTGGAAACTCCGCCGTGCAGCCCGCATGATCTCGTGCGCGGCAAGGCCGTGCATGCGCCGAGACGCCGGGAATCCCGGCGTCTTCGCGCGAGCGGCCGCCGAGCGCAAGCCTACGACCACTTTGACCCGCGAACCCGATCAGGCCATACCCATGACCAACCCCTTGCTCGAGACCACCGGCCTCCCGGCTTTCTCCCGGATCCGTCCCGAACACGTCGAGCCCGCCATCGATGTCTGTCTCGCCGACTGCCGCGCCGAGATCGAGCGCCTGACCCGCGAGGTCTCGGTGCCGACCTGGGAGAGCTTCGTGGAGCCGCTGGACGAGATCGACGACCGCTTGAGTCGCGCCTGGTCGCCGGTCGGACATCTCAACGGCGTGCTCAACAGCGATGCGCTGCGCGCCGCCTACAACGCCTGCCTGCCTAAGCTCAGCGATTACGGGACCGAGGTCGGGCAGAACGAGGACCTCTTCCGCGGCTACCAGGCGGTGGCCGCGCAAGAGCATCTCAACCCGGCACAGCGCAAGCTGCTCGAGAACGCGCTGCGCGACTTCCATCTCTCGGGTGTCGATCTTCCGGCCGAAAAGAAGGCCCGCTACAGAGCCATCAGTCAGGAGCTCTCGCAGCTCACCACCAAATATTCGGAGAACGTGCTCGACGCCACCAACGCCTGGAGCACGCTGATCGAGGACGAGACGCAGCTTGCGGGTCTGCCCGAATCCGCGCTCGGGCTGGCGCGCCAGAACGCCGCGCAGCGCGGCCAGACCGGCTGGCTCTTCACGCTCGACCTGCCCTCCTACATGCCGGTCATGACCTACGCGGACAATCGCGAGCTGCGCTTCGAGCTCTACCAGGCCTACGGTACACGCGCCTCCGATCAAGGGCCGCATGCCGGACAGTGGGACAACGGCGAGATCATGGAGCGCATCCTCGCGCTGCGTCACGAGCTGGCCGGGCTGCTCGGCTTCGCGAACTATGCCGAGCGCTCGCTCGCGACCAAGATGGCACGCTCGCCGGAGGACGTGCTGGCCTTCCTGAACGACTTGGCCGACCGCTCCGTCACTCAGGCGCGCAAAGAACTTGCCGAGCTCGAAGCTTTCGCGCGCGAGCAGCACGGCGTGGAGACACTGGAGCCGTGGGACGTCGGTTACTACGCCGAGAAGCTGCGCCTGCACCGGTATCAAATCAGCCAGGAAGAGCTGCGGCCCTACTTCCCGATCTCGCGGGTTCTGTCGGGTCTGTTCGGCGTCGTCGAGCGCCTCTTCGGGGTCAAGATCCGGGAGGCCGAATCCTTCGACACCTATCACCCGGACGTGCGCTTCTTCGAGATCCGCGACGGTGTATCCGGGGCGCTGCGCGGTCAGTTCTATCTCGACCCCTTCGCGCGCCAGAACAAGCGCGGCGGGGCCTGGATGGATGTCTGTACCAACAGGATGCACACCAGTCGCTGCGACCAGCTCCCGGTCGCCTACCTGGTGTGCAACTTCACCCCGCCGGTCGGCGACAAGCCCTCGCTGCTGACCCACAACGAGGTCGAGACGCTCTTCCACGAGTTCGGCCACGGCCTGCACCACATGCTGACCAAGGTCGACTATCCGGGGGTTGCCGGCATCAACGGTGTGCCCTGGGACGCGGTCGAGCTGCCCAGCCAATTCATGGAGAACTGGTGCTGGGAGCGCGAATCGCTCGATCTCTTCGCCGCCCATTGGGAGACGGGCGCATCCATTCCGCAGGATCTCTACGCGCGCATGACTGCGGCGAAGAACTTCCAGTCGGCCATGCAGATGGTGCGGCAACTGGAGTTCGCGCTGTTTGATTTCCGCCTGCATCTGGAATACGACCCGGCGCGCGGCGGGCGCGTCTACGAGATCATCGAAGAGGTGCGTGACCGGGTTGCCGTGATTCGCCCGCCCGCCTTCAACCGCTTCGCCCACGCCTTCTCGCACATCTTCGCGGGCGGCTACGCCGCGGGCTATTACAGCTACAAGTGGGCCGAGGTCCTGTCGGCGGATGCCTTCTCGTTATTCGAAGAGAAAGGCGTCTTCGACGCGGACACGGGCCGGTCCTTCCGCGAGAACATCCTGGAGAAGGGTGGATCGGAAGACGCCATGATCCTCTATGTGCGGTTCCGGGGGCGCGAGCCGAATACGGACGCGCTGTTGCGGCATTCCGGTATCGCGGCTTAAACCGCGCTCGGAGCGTGAACGCCGATGTCGGGGCGTGTCGTCATGCCGAGGCCCCCATTACCAATGGCGCAGGGCGGTTTAAGTATGGACTTTCAGCGGGCCCTGCAGGCCGGGTATCCGGGCCCGTAGGGTGGACGAGCTTTATCGAAGTCCACCGAGACTGCGCCGGCGTTGGTGGACTGCGCTGCGCTTGTCCACCCTACGGCGCTTGTCCACCCTACGGCGTTTGCCCGCCCTGCGGATCCGATCGGCGACGTGGCCGGGCATCGATGCCCCGGGTTACGGGTGACGACGGCCCCATTCGAAAAATAAGGCGAACCCCATGAAAAAAATGTCTTTTTTATCCCGGATACGGGATAAAAAATGAAGTATCGAGACCTGCGTGATTTTATCGATCAGCTCGAGCAGCGCGGCGAGCTGAAACGTATCCGGGTGGAGGTCGATCCTTATCTCGAGGTGACCGAGATCTGTGACCGGACGCTTCGGGCCGGTGGACCTGCCCTGCTGTTCGAACGACCGAAGGGGTCGAAAATTCCCCTGCTGGGCAACCTGTTCGGAACGACCCGACGGGTCGCGCTCGGCATGGGTGAAGAATCGGTCGAGGCGCTGCGCGAGGTCGGCAAGCTGCTGGCCTTTCTCAAGGAACCGGATCCGCCGAAGGGGATGAAGGAGGCGTGGCAATCGCTGCCGATCTTCAAGAAGGTGCTGGACATGGCCCCGAAGGTTCGGCGCAATGCACCCTGTCAGGAGATCGAATTCAGCGGGGATCAAGTCGATCTGGCGCGTCTGCCGATACAGCATTGCTGGCCGGGCGATGCCGCGCGCCTGATCACCTGGGGCCTGGTCATCACCAAGGGGCCGGAGAAGGCGCGCCACAACCTCGGCATCTATCGGATGCAGGTGCTCGGCCGCAACCGGGTCATCATGCGCTGGCTCGCCCACCGTGGCGGCGCCCTCGACTTCCGTGACTGGAAACGCGCCCACCCCGGCAAGCCATTCCCGGTGACGGTCGCGCTCGGCGCCGACCCGGCAACCATCCTGGGCGCGGTCACGCCGGTTCCGGATACCCTGTCCGAATATGCCTTCGCAGGACTGTTGCGCGGCAGCCGCACCGAGCTGGCCGACTGCAAGGAGTCCGATCTGCAAGTCCCGGCCAGTGCCGAAATCGTCCTCGAGGGCCATATTCACCCGGACGACATGGCGCCTGAAGGGCCTTTCGGCGATCACACCGGCTACTACAACGAGGTCGGCGAGTTTCCGGTCTTTACCATCGAGCGCATCACCCAGCGCCGAGAACCGATCTATCACAGCACCTACACGGGGCGTCCGCCCGACGAGCCGGCGATCCTGGGGGTGGCCCTGAACGAGGTCTTCGTCCCCATCCTGCAAAAGCAGTTTCCCGAGATCCAGGACTTCTATCTGCCGCCCGAGGGCTGCTCGTATCGCCTGGCGGTCGTCAGCATCAAGAAGCAATATCCGGGGCACGCCAAGCGGGTCATGATGGGCGTCTGGTCCTTCCTGCGCCAGTTCATGTACACCAAGTTCGTGATTGTCGTGGACGACGACGTCTGTACGCGCGACTGGACCGATGTGATCTGGGCGATGACGACCCGCATGGATCCGGCGCGCGACACGGTGATGATCGAGAACACGCCGATCGACTATCTCGATTTCGCCTCGCCGGTCTCGGGACTGGGGTCGAAGATCGGTTTCGATGCGACGAACAAGTGGCCGGGCGAGACGACGCGCGAGTGGGGTAGCCCCATCGTAATGGACGAGGCGGTGCGAGAACGGGTCGATGCGATTTGGGAAAGCCTCGGAGTCATGGGGCCCGGGGGCGCAACCACCGACCGAGAGGCGGGTAAGGGACGTCGTGGGTAGGAATCGACGCCGGCGGCGCAGCGCGCCCCGACGGCGATAGGTTACAGCAGAACAGTCGAGCGACGGGCTCAGTAGCGACCCCCGCCTCCGCGTGGACGTTCGGCACGCGGACGTGCCTCGTTGACGGTGAGCTTGCGCCCTTTGAAGTCGGTTTCGTTCAGCGCCTTGATGGCCGCGTCCGCCTCCGAGTTATTGGGCATATCGACGAATCCGAAGCCTTTGGACTGACCGGAAAACTTATCCTTGATCACCTCCGCGGCCGCAAGCTCGCCGTACTGTCCGAAGACGTCCCGAAGGTCGTCGTCGGTCACGCTATAGGTCAGGTTTCCTACGTAGATCCTCATCGCTGTCTCTCATGCTGGTGTGCGTTGGTCGAGCCAAGACTGCCGAGTTGCCAACACACAAGCCGACTCGACAGCGGGTAACGCAAACCCGAACCCGCGCGGATCACCACGGCACGGGAGAGGGGATCTATGCAGTGAGCCCGGATCCGGCACGGCAAGCAGCCCGGCGAACACCCGAGCCGGGCCCGAGGAGACGACGCCGCTACCGTCGTGCGTGGGGCCAAGCTCCTACGCCTTCTGACTGCTCCAGGTCGTGCACCGAAAACCCGTACGCGCCACAGTTGATTCCTGATGAAAGCTAGTGGATCGTGTGCGAAGCGTCAACTCCGTTTGCTTGACGAAATCGTGACGATCCGTTGCGCGGGAACCCGATGCCCGGTGATGACCCACCGGGAAAGCCGGCCTGGCCAATCGTCGCGGCAAACCCCGGAACAGCAAGCCGATTGCTGCGGATGCGCGCCGATCCAGGCGACGAACCCAGCACGGATCGCTTGATGCCCCCGATCACCCTTCGGGGTTGCCCGTATCGGGGCGTTGAACCATCCGGTTCTCAGCCGGCTGCACACGCACGGTGAAGCCGGCGGAACGCCGACCGAACCGACGAACGGCTCGGTCGATCGGGTCTTCGGATCAATTGTTGCTGAAACTTCCGCGCTGATGCTCGTCGACCAGCACCCCGCCCAAGGCGCCTACGCCGGCACCGATGAGCGCGCCGCGACCGGCGTTGCCGCTGAAGGATCCGATGGCCGCTCCTGTGGCTGCGCCCATACCGGTCCCCGTCGCGACACGGGAGGTGGTTGTGCTGCCGCATCCGGCGAGCAGAACAACACAGGCGAACGCGGCCGTAACTGTGGTGATTTTCATCGTTGGACTCTCCGAAACTGCGGGGGCATCGAGCCGACGGCCGACGCCCGATCGATTGAAGACCTACTTCTTACCCTTGCAAGGATACTTGGCTGCAAGCGCGCGGACCACGCCCTTCACGGGCTGCTCGCCCATCAACTCGGCGTTCCCGGAATTGGCCTTCGCCCAGGCAACGAACGCCTCGCGGGCATCTGCGATCGTGGCGCCTTGGGGATAACAGATCAAGCGCTTCAACCCGTTGCGGGCCGTCACACCGTCGTGATACTGGACGGTTGCCTCGAGGAAGGCACGGCACGCCAAAGAAGCACTCGCATACCCGTCGGCATCCGCTGCAACCGAGCAGATCTGATACAGGTCCTCGGTCGACTCGTAGTTGAAGTCCGCCTCCTGCAAGGCGCTGGCGGGGGATGCGAAGACTGCGGTTGCAAGCAGGGCGGCGAGCATTGCGGGCACTTGTCGATTTGAACGCGTCATCGATGGCTCCTTATGGATTGTCGGGTCGGATCGTGCCGGGGCTCGAGATCGAACCGAGCACCGGATAGCCGAGCGGGCGGCACGAACGAAGATCGTCCGAGCGACTCGCCCGACCGGGATGCACCGCCGCCAGGGCGGCGTGCGATGCAGGGCCAAATCATAGCCGCCAAAGGCGTTTGAGGATACGCACACGCCGATCGCTCAGAAGAGCCCTCTCAGCCCCTCGGCCAGCGACGGGTAGCGGAAGACCAGGCCCAATTCGTCGCGGAGTCGATCGTTGCGCAGGCGACGCGACTCGCTCAAATAGGAGAGCATGCCCTCGGAGAGACGATCGGCGGCCTCCTCGAGGCTGATCAAGGGCGGGCTCGGCAGGCCGGTCGCCGCAGCAACATCGAGAAAGTAGTCCGTCATGGTGCTCGGGTGACCGTCGCAGGCGTTGTAGAGCCCACCCGACGGCGCCCGCTCCATCGCCGCGATACAGGCCGTGACCAGATCGTCGACATGGATCCGGTTGGTGTAGGGCGCATCCTGAGGCCTCACCATGGGCGTACCCGCCCGGATCCGCTCCAGCGGCAATCGGTCGGGGCCGTAGATCCCGGCCACGCGCAGGATGACCAGATCCCGGCCGCTCGCCGCGCTCCAGCTACGCAGCGTCTCCTCGGCATCCAGGCGACGTTGCGAGCGCGCGGCAACAGGTGCGACAGGATGCGTCTCGTCGATCCAGGCGCCCGCGCAGTCACCGTAGACGCCCGTCGTGCTGATATAGACGACACGACGCGGATGCCCGTAGCGCTCGAAGACCTCGACGAGATGCCGGGTATGGGGATCTTGAACCCCGCTCCCCGGCGGCGGCGCGAAATGAAAGACCCGCGCCTCGGCAAGACCGAGATCACCGAGATCCTCGGCCGCGAGATCGCAGCGTCTGCCCTTGATGCCGAGCTGCTCCAACCGAGCAACCCCGGCCTCGGATCGCACGATGCCGGTGACGGCCTCGCCCTGCTCCCGATAGTGGCGCGCGAGCCGGGTGCCCACATATCCGCACCCGACGACGATCTGCTCGTTCATCATCCGACCTGCCTCCTATTTGCGAAAGCGGGGTGAAATACCCGAAGATCTTTGGATCGCGTCCGAGGTGCGGATCCGTGTCGGACCTGGCACCGCGGAATCGAAAACACCCGACACACCGGGATAGACGCGATTCAAATCATTGAAAATTTTATTATTAAACCGCGTCTCCACTGCGGCCGCAGTTGTAGATGAGGCCCAGCAAACCCAAAACCATCGCCTAATCACTCCGGACGCGGTTTAATGACGAGATGAGCTTCAAGATTCGAACCCTCCCCGCGGAGCATCGCTTCGATGTCGAGCCGGGCGAAAACATCCTCGCCGCCGCGATGCGCCAAGGCGTCGGTCTGCCTTACGGATGTCGCGACGGCAAGTGCGGATCCTGCGCGGTCCACCTGCTCGAGGGAAGGGTCGACTACCCGAGCGGGCAGACCGAAGCGCTCGAAGGCCAGCCCGCGGACAGCTGCCTGACCTGCCAGGCCGTGCCGACCTCGGATCTGCTGTTGCGCGTGCGCGAGGTCCCCTCGGTCGCGCACATCGAAGTCCGCACGCTACCGTGCCGCGTCTCGCGCAAGGAGCGTCTCAATCACGACGTCATGCGCCTCTTCCTGAAGCTGCCGGAGAACCAACGGCTGCGATTCCTCGCCGGCCAGTATCTGGACTTCATCCTCCGGGACGGCCGCAGGCGCGCCTTCTCCATCGCCAACGCGCCCCACGACGATGCCGAGATCGAGCTGCATGTCCGTCATGTTCCGGGCGGCGAGTTCACCGCCTATGTCTTCGACAGCATGCCCGAGAAGAGCATCCTTCGCATCCAGGGACCGATGGGAACATTCGTCCTTCGCGAGGACTCGGATCGCCCGATCATCATGATGGGTGGAGGAACCGGGTTCGCGCCGCTGAAAGGGATGATCGAGCATGCGATCCATATCGGGCTCGACCGCCCGATCGCGCTCTACTGGGGGGTGCGCACGCAGCGCGACCTCTACCTGACCGATCTGCCGGCAACCTGGGCACGGCAGCTGCCCGGGTTCCGTTTCGTCCCCGTGCTCTCGGAGCCGGACCCACACTGGCAGGGACGCACCGGATTCGTTCACATGGCCGTCCTCGAGGATCACCCGGACCCGAGCGGGTTCGATCTCTACATGAGCGGACCGCCCGTCATGGTCGAGGCCGGACGTGTCGCCTTCGAGGACGCGGGACTGGACCGAGACCGCATGTTTTCAGACGCTTTCGAGTACGCCGCCGACACCAAGGCAACCAAGTCGAACGATGGCGGGGGGATCTGAGCAGGACGAGCCGAGCTTGTCCTGCGGCCCCGAGCGGGGCACACTTCCGCGCCCGATGGACCTTTTCGCGATCTCGGAGCTACCGTTTATGCGTTCTTTCCGGCTTGCCGTCGCGATCGGCCTTGCCGCCCTTCTGACGCTCGGCTGTGCGCCGGGCCCCCTGAGTACGACCTGGATCGCGCCCGGCACACCCCCGACCCCGTATCGCGACCTGATCGTCTTCGGCATCTCGACCAACCCGGTCGTACGTCGCGCCTACGAGGACAATTTCGTCGAGGTGCTCAAAGGCGCCGGCGTCCAAGCACGCGCGGCCCATACCCTGCTGTCCGACCGCGACGTCGGCCGCTCGCGAGCGGTGCAGGAGGCGGTGGGACGCTCCGGAGCCGACGGCGTCATCGTCACCTACCTCGCCGGCGAGAACCCGGATGCCGCATCGAGCGGCGGACGCACCCATGTCGTTCCGAGTCTTTACGGGCGCCTTTACCCGTATTATGGTCACATCTTGAGCGAGGTCACCGCGCCGGGGTATTACGCCGATTACCGCGCTCTTCGGCTGGAGACCAATCTCTACGACGCGGGACGCGCAACCCTGGTCTGGTCCGGTCGCTCCGACCCCCTGGATCCGAGCTCCGAGCAGACCATGATCAGCGAGGTCATCGCCGCCATGATCGGAAAACTCAAGGCCGACGGTTTTCTGCCGACGTCCTAGCGCCGCGCCGTCCGCCCCGACCAAGCACGCCCGTCGTCACGGGATGCGAGGCCCGGAGCAAGGCGGTCCGTACCGCGACGGAACCGCCGATATCGAACGGATCGGTTGCGTCGACAGGATGCCGCTCGCACCAATGGCTGGGAGGCCCGGCTGTGTTGTCCTCGAGAACGCCTCGTCAATCACTCGCACCGCACGGCTGCGCCGCCTGGATGCTGGTCATGATCCTTGCTGCCGCCGACACGGCCGGCGCCCGATCGACGTCTGAATCCCCGGACGCCCCGCTCGGCGATCTGCTGAGTCTCCTCGACCAGGAAACCGAGCTGGCGACCCGCAGCGGAATGAACGCGGACTTTGTCCCCGGCATGGCGACGATCCTGTCCGGATCCGACATGCTCGCCCGCGGGGCGCGCACCGTCTGGGAGGCGCTCTCGCTGGTTCCCGGCATCAGCCAGGGGCTCGAGATGACGGGCGAGCGTCAGGTCCTCAGCCGCGGGGTCGGTTTCGGCTATGCCTCGGGGAACATCAAGTTCCTGCTCGACGGCGTGTCGATGAACTCGACACTCTTCGCCACCGCAAACCCGGTCCTGAACATCCCCATCGAGCAGATCGAGCGCATCGAGGTCATCCGCGGACCCGGCTCCTCGGTGCACGGCGAGTATGCCTTTGCCGGCGTGGTGAACATCATCACCCGGCGAGATGACCGGACCCTTTATGCCCGGGCCGACGAGCGCGCCGCTGCAGGCGCAGGCGGCATCTGGCACTGGAGCGACCCGCAACGCGATCTGACCGGATCGATCAATCTGACCGGCCTTTCCGGCAACGGCGGCGTACCCGTCTCCGAGGATGCCCTTTTCGCGATCGGCGAGGCCGAGCTCTCCAACGCACCCGGCCCGTCGAACGAGGCGAGCCGCTATCTCGGGGCCTTTGCCGATCTGCGCTGGCGCAACACCTTCGTAGCGATCAAGATCCTGGACGACGACTACGGCGATCATTTCGGCATCAATCACTTCCTGCCGCCATCGGACGACCGGCTCGTCTCCGGGCAGCGCTATCTCTCGGCTCAGATCGGCCAAGACCTGGTGCTGTCGGATGCGCTGGATGCCCGCATCCGATTTGAATCGCTGCAGTACGAGCGCACACGCGATGGGCTATACGTCTTCCCGCCGAGCTATTTCGACGCGCAGCCGGTCTATATGGATCAGGACTACCGCGAGACGCGCTACCTCGGGGCCGCGGATCTGCACTGGCGCGGTTGGGACCGGCAGCTCATCCTGCTGGGCGTGGAGGCAAGTCAGGTGCAGGTCGACCGTGCGAGCTGGAGCTGGGCCAACCTGCCGTTCGAGGTTCCGCAGAGCTGGCTGGATACGGAGCTCGACCGACACATCCTCAGCCTGATCGCCCAGGACGAGATCCGCGCGAGCGAGCGCGTCACGGTCACCGCCGCCCTGCGCCTGGACGACTACAGCGACCTCGGCGCCTTCCTGACCCCGCGCCTGGCCGCCGTCTGGCGTATCGACGAGGCCAACATCCTCAAGCTCCAATACGCCCAAGCGTTTCGACCGCCGACCTTCTACGAGCGCGAGTATCCGGGCAGAGAGTCCATCTCCTCCGGTGAGATCGCCACCTACGAGCTTGGCTATATCCTCAAGCAATCCCGTTGGGAAGGGCGCCTGATCCTGTTTCAGTCCGACCTCGCCGACCCGATCGTCTTCGGGGACGACGACGACGGGTTCATCAACAGCGGCGATGCGCGTCTGCGCGGTATCGAGCTGGAATACGCCGTGCGCCTGGGATCCCGCGTGAAGGTCGACGCGAATCTTTCCTACGTGGATGCGGTCTCGCTCGACACCGACCGACCGCTGCCCGGCGGCACCGACACCCTGGCCAATCTGGCCGTCCTTTGGCGCCCTCTCGATGCCTGGACCGCGGCCTTGCAGCTACGCTACGTCGGGGATCGAAGTCGCCCGGAATCCGATCCGCGCGATTCGGTCTCGGGGTACGCCATGGCGGACCTCACTCTGAGCTATCAGCAACCGGGACCGGGCTTTTTCGCACATCTCGGGGTCAAGAATCTGACCGACGAGGCCGTGCACTATCCCGATCTGCCCACCGGTTTCGGCGGTGTCGACCTGCCCTACCCGGAAGGCTATCCGCGTCCCGGGCGGCGCTGGTGGCTGTCCGTCGGCTACCGCTTCTGACGGGCACCGAGACCTCATGCCGCCGATCGAAGGGATCAGCCGCCGGTGCCTCCTCGCGACGCTGGCGCTGTGTCTCGGGCTCGTCGCGACAGGCGCCCGGGCGCAGACCCTGTGGCAGGAGGAAGAGCAGCGGTTTCGTGTCGGACTCAAGCTCTTCCCGGCCGTTCTCGGCGCCGTCGAGGACCTCGAAGAGAAGCGCGGGACCGGCGGAAAGCTGGAGATCCGTGTCGCCTACGAAGGGTCCGACAGGGTCGCTCGCGAGGCCGCCTCGGCGCTTCGCGGCATCGGGCGGATCCGCGAGATTCCCTTGAATGTGCAGATAATGAGCGCGGAGGCATTGGACGCGGACGATTCGATGCTTGCCGGGATCTTCGTCGCCAGCGTGGACATCGGGGGCAAGCGGCTTCGCCTCTGGTCGGAGCGTCATCGCGCCCTGGTCTTCTCGCCCTTCGCGGGCGACGTGGAGGCCGGCGCCGTGGCGGGAATCCACGTTGCCGATCGAATCTTGCCCTTCGTCAATCTGTCCCGGGCGAAACGCGCCGAGCTGCGGTTCAAGCCATTTTTCCTCAAGGTGGCACGCCGCTATGAGTAGCCCGACATGAACGAGAGGGCCTTCGCCACCCGCCGTCGCTTTTCGCTGACCCTCGAGCGCAACCTCGCGTTGATCTTCGCCCTGCTCGGGATCCTGCTCACGACCCTGATCGCGCTGCACTGGGTCATCGCCATCGAGCCGACCCTGCGCGCCGACGCCGAGAGCCGCTCGCGCGCGTTCGCCCAAGCCCAGACCAGCGGGATCGAGACGCTTCTGCGCGACGGACAGCCACCCGAGCAGCTCGCCGAAGCGATCCGAACCCAGCTCGACGGCGTTCTGCTCCTGAAGGATCAGTCGACCGGCAGTCCGTTCATCCGGCGCATCGCACTGACGCTGGACGAGGATCTCCTCGACCTTCCCGCCGAGAGTCTGGCGATCACCCGCGGGGCAAGCGAGTGCGCGGACTGCTTCATCACGCAGATCCCACTCTACGATCCGGACGATCATTTGCTGGTCGGGATCGTCACCTTCTATTCCAGTCCTCAGTTCCTGAACGATCTGATCGACAGCGTACGCGGCAAGCTCGTGTGGGTCGGCGGCGCCATGCTCCTGGTCATCGGTCTTGCTTGGTTCGGGGCGAGCCGAGTCCTGCACAGGCTCGGCGAGAGCGAGTCCAACCTGCGCACCCTGTTCGAGGCGGCCCCCTTCCCCATGATCCTGGCCGAGCGTGGTCTGAGCGAGGTGACTCAAGCCAACCAAGCGGCCAAGTCGTATCTCGCCTTGGAGCCCGACAACACCGGGCGGCTGAACAGCTCGGCCTGGCAGGCACTAGCCGCCGATGGGCTCCCCGACGGGATCGGCGAGCAACGCGAAACCCGGATCCTGACCCGTGACCGCAGTCGACGTTGGGCCGTCGTTTCGGCGATACCGATTCGTTTTTCAGGCGTCTGGGCTCGCCTCGTCTCCTTGGTCGACATCTCCGAGCTGAAGGCGATCCAGGACGACCTGCGGCTGGCCTCCTTGACCGACGGGCTGACCGGGGCCTACAACCGACGCTATCTCCTTCAGAAGCTCGGCGAGGAGATCGATCGCGCCAAACGCTACGGCGACGAGCTCTCGGTCATCCTGCTCGACCTGGATTCCTTCAAGGCGATCAACGATACCTTCGGGCATCGCGTGGGCGACGAGGTCCTGATCAAGGTCGCCGCGACATTGCGAACATGCACGCGCGACATCGATATCAGCGGCCGTTACGGGGGCGAAGAGTTTCTCGTCATCCTGCCGCACACCTGCGCCGCCTCGGCGATGGATGTCGCCGAGCGCATCCGCAGCGCCGTAAAGGCGCAGACCTGGACCCAGCAGGGGCTTCGTGTCACGGTCAGCGGCGGCGTATGCGAATATGCGGGGATGGATGTCGACGACCTTGTCGAGATCGCGGATCAACGGCTCTATCAAGCCAAAGAAGGAGGCAGGGATCGTGTGGTGGGTCCAACCTGATCGGCAGAACACGGAGCGGCGGGCGATGGTGCCCACGCCGGCTCGTCGCGCGGACTCGGCGATCGCCTTCCAGACGCCGCGCCGCCCCATGACCTGCCCCGGACCGACACCCTCTTGACCCGCAGGATGCTCCGTCAAGCGATCGCCGCCCCGGACCCGGGGTCGCCTCGCCTGTTGATACGCGCGGCGATCGCCTTGGCCGTCCTGGTGCTGATCGGCGGGTCACTCGGAGCCTGGTGGTCCGTCGGGCTGGCGGATCGCGAGATGAAGGACAGCCTGCTGTTGGACACGCGGCTGTTGGCACAATCGCTCAACGTCGAGCGGGTTGCGGCCCTGACGGGCGGCCCGGCAGACCTGGAGAAGCCGGAATACGAGCGACTCAAGAGCCAGCTTGCCATCGTGGCGAAGACCGATCCGCGCTACCGCTTCGTCTATCTGATGGGGCGTCGCGCGGACGGGCAGTTGTTCATCTTCGTCGACAACGAGCCACCCGACTCCGATGACTACTCGCCGCCCGGCGATCCCTACGACGAGGCATCGGAGGGCGAGCGGCGTGTCTTCGCCACCGGCGACGAGCATGTGGAAGGACCGCTCGTCGACCGTTGGGGAACCTGGGTCTCGGCCCAGGTCCCGATCTTCGAGCCGAGCAAGGCCGTTGGAGGCAGTGCACTTCCGGCCGAGGCCCGCGCCCTGGTGCAGAACGCCGCGGCCTATGCGGAGCAGCATGGCCGAGAGGCTCTGCTGGAGGCCTTGCGCGAGCCGAACGGCCCCTTCCATCGAGGCGACCTCTACGCCTTCGCCTACGATCTGGACATGACCTTCCTGGCCCACCCGGCGAAGCCCGATCTGGTGGGGAAAAATTTGATCGACAGGCCGGACCGTGTCGGCGGCACTCTGTTCCGCAGGGAGATTCAACGCATCGCCCTGTCGCAGGGCAGTGGTTGGGTAGCCTATGAATACGAGAACCCGATCAACGACCGGGTCGAACCCAAGACCACCTTCGTGCAGCGCGTCGGCGACATGATCGTCTGCGCCGGCGCCTATCGCGTCCAAGGGGGCGTCGTCGCCGTACTCGGTATCGACGTGGAGGCGGTCACCTGGAAGGTCGCACTCGCGAAGACCGCCGTGCCGACACTCGTCCTGACGGGCGTGCTGCTCCTGATCATTCTCGCGGGCACGGCCTTGCTGGTCAGACGCACCCGCCTCGAGCCGCATGCCGCCCAACGGTGGCGCCATCTCGAGCCGATGCTGGTCATGGCCGCGGGCCTCGCCTTAACCCTCTTTGCCGCTTGGATGGCCCATCAGCGCGAGGGTCATGCCCGCGATTGGTCATTCGCCCAATTGGCGAGCGCGCGCACCGAGGCAATCGCCGAAACCCTCCAAAACCTGCGCGATACCGAGCTTCAGGGTTTGGCGAGCTTCGTGGAAAGCTCGGCGGAGATCACCGCAGCGGACTTCGAGCGCTACACGACCTATCTGACCCGCAATCCGGCCGTGCGCGCATGGGGTTGGGCGCCGAGGGTCGACGCAACGGACCTGGATGACTTCGGCGCACGGGCCAAGGCAGCCGGCATCGAGGACGCGCAGATTTGGCAGGAGGACGCACGGACCGGGCGGGTGCCGGCGGCGGCGCGGGAGAGTCACTATCCGGTCCTCTTCGCGGCGCCGTCCACGCGGGCCAACTTACAGGCATTGGGCTTCGACCTTGCATCGGATCCACAACGCCGTGCGGCCATCGATGCGGCGACGCTCGGCGACCTGCCCACCGCGACGGGTCCCATCACCTTCGTGCTGGAACCGGGGAGTCCGAAGGGTATCCGCGTCGTCCAACCGGTCCGGGGCGATTCGCGCGATGTACGCGGCGTCGTCGCCGCCGCGCTGCGCATGGATACCCTTCTGCTGGGCGACGGGCCGGACAAGGCCACGCGCTTGCAGGTCGCTTATCTGCACCCTTCGGGGCACTTCGAGCCGCTCGCATCGAATTGGAATCCGAACGGCGAGCAGCCCGGCGGGCCGTCTCTGACCCGCCTCCTTCCGATCTTCGGCAAGGTCTTTGCCGTGACCGCCTCCGCGGGTCCGGAGTTCCTGAGCCGGCATCCCGCGCGGGCAGGATGGATCACGGCGCTCACGGGGTTTGCCTTGACCGTCGCGTGCGTGCTCGTGGCGACCCTGCTGGCGCGTCGCCACGCAGGATTGGTCGGTCTGGTCAACGCCCGAACCGAGGAGCTCAACCGGTTCTTCACGACGGGACTCGATATGTTCTGCATCGTGAACGCCGAGGGCGTGTTCTTGCGCGTAAACCCGGAGTGGGAGCGTACCCTCGGCTATCCGCCCGAGGAATTGGAAGGGCAAGCGTTCATTGATTTCGTGCATCCGCAGGATCGGGAGGCGACGCGCGAGGCGACCCGGCGCCTCGACGCGCACGGTGCGATCCTGGATTTCGAGAATCGCTATCGGTGTCGCGACGGCAGCTATCGGTGGATCGAGTGGCGCTCCTTCCCCAGCGGGGAGCTGATCTATGCCGCTGCACGCGACGTGACCGAACGCAAGCGTGCGCAGGCCGAGACCGCACGACGGCTGGAGCTCGAAAGCGCCGCCGCCGCGATTTCCGCGCGTTTCGCGAGGGCACGCCCGGACAACTTCGACGCCATTCTCGATCAGGCACTCCAAAAGCTCGGCGAGCTCCTCGAGGTCGAGAGGGCCTACCTGTTCCGTGTCTCGGAGGACGGCTCGCGGATGACCAATACCCATGAATGGTGCGCCCCCGGCACACCGTCTCGGATGGAACGCTCGCAAGACCAGCCGGTCGACCAGTTGCCTTGGTGGAAGGCTCGGATGGCAACCGGAGAGCCGCTCCTGATCCCCGGCGTAGCCGCCCTCCCGGACGATGCGGGCGCCGAAAAGGCGGAGTTTCTTACCCGAGGCATCGGGTCGCTCCTCTGCCTGCCGATGGTCGCCAGCGGCGGCACGCTCGGCGGCTTCGTCGGCTTCGACGCCCTGCACCCCCGGCATGCGTGGGCAAAAAGCGACATCGGCTTATTGCAGCTTCTCGTGCAGGTGATCGGCAGCACCATCAAGCGACTGGACACCTTCGCCCATCTTCAGGACAGCGAAAAGGCGCTGCAGAGAGAGACCCGCCTGCAGGGTCTCTTGATGGAGATCTCCTCGACCTACATCAGCCTGCCGCTGGACCGGGTCGATTCGGTGATCGAGACCTCGCTGGGGCATCTTGGGGACTTCGTCGGTGCGGATCGGGCCTACATCTTCGACTACGTTTTCGAGCGGCAGATCGTCACCAATACACACGAGTGGTGTGGTTCCGGGATCGAGCCTCAGATCGATACCCTGCAGGCCGTTCCGATGGAGATGATCCCGGATTGGATCGCAACCCATCGAGAAGGAGGCACCGTCTACGTCCCCGATGTGCTCTCGCTCGCGCCCGAGAGCAGCGTCAGACAGGTGCTCGAGCCTCAAGGGATAAAGAGCGCGATCGCCGTGCCGATGATCGACGGACCGCGCTGCCGAGGGTTCGTCGGTTTCGATTCGGTGCGCAGGCATCATCGTTATTCCGATACCGAGCAGCGGCTGCTGACGGTGTTTGCACAGATGCTCGTCAACGTTCAGAAACGACGCGAAACGGAGGACTCGCTGCGACTCAGTCGCGAGCAAGCGGAGGCCGCCAGCCGGTCCAAGAGCGAGTTCCTGGCCAATATGAGTCACGAGATCCGCACGCCGATGAACGCCGTGATCGGGCTGAGCCAGATCCTGTTGGGAACCGATCTGAACGACGAGCAGCGCGACTATCTAGGCAAGATTCACGGCTCATCGCGCCTGCTGCTCGGGATCATCAACGACATCCTGGATTATTCCAAGATCGAGGCGGGCAAGCTGGACCTGGAGTCGCGTCCGTTTCGAATGGACGAGCTCCTCGACCAAATGGCGACGCTCTTCGGCTCCGCCGCCGGTGAGAAGGGCCTCGAGCTTGTTTTCCGCGTGTCCCCCGATGTCCCCCGAACGCTGCTCGGCGACGCGCTGCGCCTCGGCCAGGTCTTGACCAACCTGCTCGCCAATGCACTGAAATTCACCGAACAGGGGACCGTCGAGATTCGCATCGCCCGACTGGGCGGAGACACCGCTCAGGTCAAGCTGCGCTTCGAGGTGGCGGACACCGGGATCGGCATGGACACCGAACAGATCGATCGCCTCTTCCAAGCCTTCTCGCAGGCGGACAGCTCCACGACACGCAAGTACGGCGGCACCGGGTTGGGATTGGTGATCAGCCGAAAACTGGTCGAGCGCATGGGCGGCCGCCTTACGGTCGCCTCCGCGCCCGAAGCAGGCAGTGTCTTTTCGTTCGATCTGCTGCTGCCCGTCTCGCGCGAGGACAGCGAACCGCGCGATCTCCGAAAGATCGCCGGCGCTCGAGTCCTGGTCGTCGACGATCACGCCGTTTCCAGAACCGTGCTCCGCGAGATCCTTCAGAGTTGGCGATGCCGAGTGGACGAGGCCGCGAGCGGTGCCGCTGCGGTGCAGGCCGTCATCGAGGCCGAACGGGCCGGCCGGCCCTTCGACTTCATCCTCATGGACTGGAAGATGCCCGGTGATCTCGACGGTCTGGAGGCCACCCGGCAGCTGTTCAGATTGCGCAAAGAAGGCCGCCTGACCGGCGCCGAAACACCGGCGATCATCGTCAGCGGCTATAACCGCGACGATCTGCCGAAAGAACGCTCGGGGCTCAGCGGTTTCCTGGGTAAACCGGTCACCGCGTCGGCCCTGCTCGACACCCTGCTCGAAGCCCATGGAGAAAAGCCGCATCCCGGCAGGACCGCGCCGACGGCCCGTGCGCCGATACCCTCGTTTACAGGTGCGGCGATTCTGCTGGTCGAAGACAATGCACTGAACCAGGAGGTCGCGAAACGCATGCTTCAGCGTACCGGCGCTGTCGTGACCCTGGCCGAAAACGGCATCGAGGCGGTCGCGCTGGCAACGACGCAAGACTTCGATCTCGTCCTCATGGACCTGCAGATGCCGATGATGGACGGCTTCGAGGCCACCCGACGGATTCGTCCGCAGCGTCCCGATCTACCGATCATCGCCCTGTCGGCTGCCGTGATGGAAATCGATCGCAACGGCGCGCGAGAGGCCGGCATGAACGGGCACCTGGCCAAGCCGATCGACACCGTCGAGCTCTACCGGACCCTGGCACTCTGGCTGCCCGGCCATGACGACGGTGAACCGCAAGGCACCGGAGCGCGGAGAACCGATCAGGCTTCCGACTGAACGCGGTTTAGGCTCAATCGGCGGCAGCCGGGCAGAGCGCGCACAAGGCGCGGACGATCGCCGCATCCTCGGCACGCTCGGCGACCTCCACACGGGCGAACCCCAACCCTCGGGCCTTCTCGGCGGTGCGCTCCGCCACGACCACCAAGGGCGTGGCGAGCAAGGGAGCACGGCCCGCGGGGCCGAGCATCTCCATCAGATTCAGCATGATCTCGTCGCTGGTCACGGTGACCATGACCACGTCGTCGGTCCAACGCGAGAGCAGCGGTGCGGGATCGAATGCCGGGCGCAGACGACGGTAGACCTCGGCAAAAAGCACCTCGGCACCGCGGGCGCGGAGCGTATCGGCGAACAAGGCACGCCCGCCTTCGCCGCGGACGATCAGCACCCGGCGGCCGCGCATGTCGGCCAGCTCGGGCATCGCGAGCAGTGTCTCGCTGTCGAAGCGCTGCTCCGGGACCAGCTCCGGCGCACGCCCCGCGTCGGTCAACGCCTGTGCTGTCGCTCGCCCGACGGCAGCGACGGTCTCGACCCCCGGCCACGCACCGTCCGGCACCAAGGCGAGCGCCTGCTCGACCGCATTCGGGCTGACGAAATAGAGCATGTCCCATGACTGCGCCAGCAGTGCGGCCGCCTCGCCCGGATCGGCGACCGGCGCGATCTCGATGGTGGGCAGACGGATCGGGCGGCCGTGGGCCGCCTCGATCAGACGGCAGAGCCCATCCGCCTGGGCTGCGGGCCGGGTCACCAGGACGCCGCGCCCGCCGAGATCACAGGGGGCTGCCATTACGGCTCCTGGAGTGCACTCAGGATCTCGCCGGCGCCCTGCGCGAGCAGATCGTCGGCGACCCGCGTCCCGATCGCCTCCCAGTCCTCGCGCGGGCCCGTGGATTCGGCCCGGAGGATCCGTGATCCGTCCGGCGTCCCGACCAGCCCCTTAAGGACGAGTCGGTCGCCCTCGATCAGAGCGTGCCCGGCGATCGGGACCTGACAGCCACCGTGCAGACGCGCGTTCATCGCGCGCTCGGCGAGCACCCGGTCCGCGGTGTCGCGGTGATGCAGCGGCGCGATCAGATCATTGACGCGCGGGTCCGCGCTGCGACACTCGATCCCGATGGCGCCTTGGCCGATCGCCGGCAGACTGTCCTGCGGTGCGATCCGGCTGCGGATGCGCGACTCGAAGCCCAGGCGCATCAGACCGGCGGCGGCCAGGATGATGGCGTCGTACTCACCCGCGTCGAGCTTGGCGAGACGGGTGTTGACGTTGCCGCGCAGGGGCTCGATGCGCAGGTCGGGACGCCGGTCGGCGAGCTGACATTGGCGACGCAGGCTAGAGGTGCCGACACAGGCACCTTGCGGAAGATCATCGAGGCCCTCGTAGCGGTTCGACACGAAGGCATCGCGCGGGTCCTCGCGATCCATGATCACGGCCAGATGAAGGCCCTCCGGAAACTCCACGGGGACGTCCTTCATGGAGTGCACGGCAATGTCCGCCACGCCTTCCAACATCCCCTGCTCCAGCTCCTTCACGAAGAGCCCCTTTCCACCGACCTTCGCCAAGGGCGCATCGAGGATCTTGTCGCCCTTGGTGGTCATCCCGACGATCTGGATCTCGAGCCCCGGATGGAGCTTGGTCAACAGTGCGGAGACATGCTCGGCCTGCCACATGGCCAAGGGAGATTTACGGGTGGCGATACGCATGATGTTCGACATGGTGGATCCTAAAGGGGCTCTGGTTCGGAGCCAGGGTCTGAGACAGGGACGTACGATCACGCCCGCGCGGACGAGACCGTTGGACCACGTAGGCGGCGAAAGGGTGAGATTGTGGCACAGCCGACGCGGGGTTTCGAACCGGCTAAACTGCGTCTCGCAGCGACATGGCGACTCAAGCGACGTTTTCACGCCGCAGGCACCAGCGAACGACGCAGCGGATGCAGTTTAACGAATTGTTTCTATTATCCTAAACCGCATCCAGGCCGGAACCCGAGCGATCTGCAGGACGCCGCCGCAAGCCGAGCCATCCCGCCCCGCTCCGGACGCGGTTAAAGGAGGACTCGGAGGAACTGGGTTTGATCCGGCCTCCCCTGCGCATGCAGCCAGATCGGCCCGCGGCCGTAACCGGGATAGAGGGGGATGGCGATCAGCGCTGCGGAACGCGTGCCGAACCCGTCGGAGCGCTCGAACGTCATGGCGGCCTCGGGATCCACGTCGGGACCGGACCGATTCGATGCCAGCAGATCCCGCCAGGCCGTCCACTCGTCGGCGTCGGGATCCGGGGGCTGCGCCTCGGCGAACCTCGGATGATACGCTGCAATGCGCGGGTGGCCGGGATCGTCCAGCTCGCTCGCGCTCAACATGTGCAGACCGGCGGCGATCGGATGAACGCGGATGTCGCCGTCGCCTCCGTGACGCAGCCAATAGGCCGAGCGCGGATCCGCCACCACCAGATTGAAGGGGCGATAGGCGGCCGGATCGAGATCCGCCAACGCCCCGGCCGCCTCGGAGGCTTCGGCATGGTCGAGTGCCTCCAAGACCAGCTCGCCGCGACTGCGCTTGCCGGGCAAAGGTCCGAGCGTACCCTGACGGTTCATGACCGCGGCGACGAGGCCATGATCGTTGACCCCGAGCCAACTCCCGCCGGACTCCAGATCGAGTCCGCCACGCACCTCCGCGCGGTCCGGCCAGTGCCTTCCCGGCGCAAGACTCGGCCGGGTACGCATCTCGTCACGATTGGCCGCGATCAGCACCGGCCAGGCATGACCGGGACGCCTCAGAATGACGAAGGTACACATGAATTGAACCCCTCGAGCAGGAGATCGCCCTGCACTGCTCTGTCGTAATACACAATCGGGATCGTATCGAAAACGATCGGGGCGAGACGCGCTTCGGATCGAAGAGAAATCATTAAATTCTTACATTCGAATTCGGCTCGATCCGCGACGGCGGACGCGATTCAGATGCGATGATGCGCAGCGCGTCGATTCCGTCGGTTGCGACTCAACCCGGCCGCTCGCGCTGGACCTTCGCGACCTTGGTCGAGACTGTCTTGAGCAAGAGCGCGAACGCCTTGCGCTGGGTCAGTTGATTCGCGCTCCTCGGCTCGCCGATCATCTCCAAGCGCGCCTGAAAATAGGCGACGTCGGCCTCGAGCCGAGCCAGGCGGATCCGACGACGCTTGCGCTCGCTCAGCTCGGCCGCGGAAGATTGCGGTTCCATCTTTGAGTCCCGACCGCGTCGGCTAAGGACCGGGAGACGACACACCGCAAGATCGGCGATGATGCTTGCCCGATCCTTGCCACGCGACGACGGTCGCCCTGAACCCGCTTGCCAAGCGCTTCGGGACTTGTGTTATAAACATCGATTATCCATGTATAAAATCAACTCAGAGAAACAACAACGAGCATGAGCGCAATCCTCGAGCTGTTTCGCAGTTCCGGCGCCCTTTACGGCGGCAATGCAGCCTTTATTGAAGACCTCTATGAACGCTATTTAAAGGACCCGGAGAGCGTCGATTTAGCTTGGCGAGAACGCTTCCACATCATGCACCAGGAAGCGGCCAACGAGGTCGCGCACGGACCGGTACGCGAGAATTTCCTGCGGCTCGCTCAAGAGAGTCGTACGCGCGCACGCACGCGCTCGACCGAGCGGCTCGAGCCCGCCGCCGCGGAGAAGCAAGCCGCCGTGCTCTCACTCATCAACGGCTACCGCTATCGCGGACATCAGGTCGCCAACCTCGACCCGATCAAGCTTCGCGACACGCCCAAGATCGCAGATCTGGATCCGGCCTTCCACAATCTGGCCGCCGAGGACATGGACCAGGTCTTCCATACGGGCTCCTTGTACGCCCCCGACCGCATGCCGCTGCGCGACATCATCACGATGGTGGAGCAGATCTATTGCGGCACGGTCGGCTCCGAGTATATGCACATCACCGATACGCAGGAGAAACGCTGGATCCAAAAGCGCCTCGAGGGCTATCGCGCGATACCCGAGCTCGACACCGCCGACCGGCGCTGGCTCTTGACGCTCCTGACCGCCGCCGAGGGCTTCGAGAAGTATCTTCACCAACGCTATGTCGGTCAGAAGCGCTTCTCGCTCGAAGGCAGCGACGCCCTCATCCCGCTGCTGGACGAGCTGATCCAGCGCGCCGGCCGCAAGGGCCAGAAGGAGCTGGTCATCGGCATGGCCCACCGCGGGCGTCTCAGCGTGCTGACCAACATCTTCGGAAAACCGCCTCAGGATATCTTCGACGAGTTCGAGGGGCGGGTCCAGATGGATTGGCGTCAGATGGCCGGCGACGTGAAGTATCACATGGGCTTCGCGACCGACATCGACACCCCCGGCGGCATCGTCCATCTGGTGCTGGGCTTTAACCCGTCGCATCTCGAGATCATCAATCCGGTGATCGAGGGCTCGGTGCGCGCACGCCAGCGGCGCCGCCACGACCGCAGCGGCGATCAGGTCCTGCCCGTGCTCATCCACGGCGATGCGGCCTTTGCCGGCCAAGGCGTCGTCATGGAGACGCTCCAGCTCTCGCAGACGCGCAGCTATGCCACCGGCGGCACGGTCCACATCGTCATCAACAACCAGATCGGCTTTACGACCAGCAACCCGCTCGACACACGCTCCACGCTCTACTGCACCGATGTCGCCAAGATGGTGCAGGCGCCGGTCTTTCACGTGAACGGCGACGACCCGGAGTCCGTCATCTTCGTCACCCGCATGGCGCTGGATTTCCGCAACCAGTTCCACAAGGACGTCATCATCGACCTGGTCTGCTATCGGCGTCTCGGGCACAACGAGGCGGACGAGCCCGCGGTCACCCAGCCGATGATGTACAAGAAGATCCGCCGGCATCCGACCCCGCGTGCCGTCTATGCCGATCGCCTCGTCTCCGACGGTCTCGTCTCCAAAGATGAGGCCGACGCGATGGTTGCGGATTATCGCGACTCCATCGAGCAGGGTGTGGTGGTCGCGCGCCCGGTCCTGTGCGGGCTCGACCATGCCTACCGTGTCGACTGGGGCTTCTGCCGCTCCACGGCCTGGGATCAAAGCGTCGATACGGGCGTCCCTGTCGAGAAGCTCCGCGAGCTGAGCGATGCCATGCTGCGCGTGCCCGATGGCTTCGAGCTCCATCCACGGGTCGAGAAGCTGTGGGAGGAGCGGCGCAAGATGGCTCAAGGCGATCAGCTCCTGAACTGGGGCTTCGCCGAGAATCTGGCCTACGCAACCCTCCTCGACGCGGGTACGCCGGTGCGCCTGTCCGGACAGGATGCCGGCCGCGGGACCTTCTTCCATCGTCATGCCAAGATCCACGACCAAGTGACCGGCAACGCCTATACGCCGTTGCAGCACATCGGCGAGCATCAGGGCGCCTTCATCGCGATCGACTCGCTCCTCTCCGAAGAGGCGGTACTGGCCTACGAATACGGATTCGCGACCGCGGAGCCGAACGCGCTGACGCTTTGGGAGGCTCAGTTCGGGGACTTCGCCAACGGTGCCCAGGTGGTGATCGATCAATTCATCAGCTCGGCGGGAACCAAATGGGGGCTGTGCTGCGGGCTCGTGATGCTGCTTCCCCACGGACTCGAGGGCCAGGGCGCCGAGCATTCCTCCGCCCGTCTGGAGCGCTTCCTGCAGCTCTGCGCCGAGCACAACCTCCAAGTCTGCGTGCCGACCACGCCGGCACAGATGTATCATCTCCTGCGCCGTCAGATCGTCCGCGACTACCGCAAACCGCTCATCGTCATGACCCCGA
Organism: Thiocapsa marina 5811; assembly: GCF_000223985.1. Lineage (GTDB taxonomy): Bacteria > Pseudomonadota > Gammaproteobacteria > Chromatiales > Chromatiaceae > Thiocapsa > Thiocapsa marina. Next base: position 127,715 of record NZ_AFWV01000007.1, on the reverse strand, counting down.
AGAGCCTGCTGCGCCATCGCCTCGCGGTCTCGGCGCTCGACGAGCTGACCAGCGGTCATTTCCAGACGGTCATCCCGGAGATCGACCCGATCGACCCCGCCCAGACCGAGCGCGTGGTCTTCTGCTGCGGCAAGGTCTACTTCGATCTGCTCGAGGCGCGGCGTGCGCGTGGTCTGACGAATGTCGCCATCATCCGCATCGAACAGCTTTATCCCTTTCCCAAGGACTACTTCGACCGCGCGCTCGAGCCCTACGCCGCGACCGAGGAGATCGTCTGGTGCCAGGAGGAGCCTCAAAACCAAGGCGCTTGGGACCAGATCAAACACCGCTTCCATAACCTGATGCAGGACGGGAAACGGCCTTATTATGTCGGCCGCCCATCCTCCGCCGCACCGGCCGTCGGCCACCGTGCCGCGCATGTCGAGCAGCAGGAGCGGTTGATCGACGAGGCACTGACCGGGCATTTCAACCCCAGCATGAATAAAAGGATCCCGCCACAATGAGCAGCGAAGTCCGCGTCCCCGCCCTTCCCGAGTCGGTTGCCGACGCCACCGTCGCAACCTGGCACAAACGCCCGGGCGATCCGGTCAAGCGCGAAGAGAATCTGGTCGATCTGGAAACCGACAAGGTCGTGCTCGAGGTCCCCTCTCCGATCGACGGCATCCTCGGGGAGATCATGGCCAACGAGGGCGATGTCGTTCAATCCGATGCCGTTCTGGGGTTCATCGAGGCGAGCGCTGCCGGGGCGACGCCGCCGGCGCGGGAGCCATCGCCGCCGCGCGCCGAGCCAGCACCGGCCAAAGCCGCCGCGCCGAGCCCCGCTGCGAAGGCTGTACCCGCCGGCCAGGAGCCGCAAGTGGCACCCGCCGCCCGCCGCCTGCTGAAGGAGCTGAATCTCGACCCCGGCGCGATTGCGGGCACGGGGCGCGAGGGTCGTATCCACAAGGCCGATGTCATCGCCTATCTCGACGAGCGCGAGCAGGCCGCTCAGGGGAAAGATCCCGAGCTGCCCTCCGCGGCGCCTGCACCCAGCCCGAGCCTCACCGGCGAGGCCGGCCGCCCCGAGCAGCGTGTGCCCATGACGCGCCTGCGTGCCCGCGTCGCCGAGCGTCTGGTCCAGGCTCAGCAGAACGCGGCCATGTTGACTACCTTCAACGAGGTCGATCTCCAGGCCGTCCTCGCGCTGCGCAGCCGTTACAAAGACCAGTTCGAGAAGACCCACGGGGTACGGCTCGGCTTCATGTCCTTCTTCGTGAAGGCCGCGGTGGAGGCCCTGCAACGCTTCCCGGTGATCAACGCATCGGTGGACGGGGACGACATCATCTACCACGGCTACTACGACATCGGCATCGCGGTCAGCTCCCCGCGCGGTCTGGTCGTGCCGATCCTGCGCAACTGCGATCAGCTCAGCATGGCCGACGTCGAGCAGGGCATCGTCGCCTTCGGAGAAAAGGCGCAGAACGGAAACCTCAGCTACGAGGAGCTCACGGGCGGCACCTTCTCGATCACCAACGGCGGGGTCTTCGGCTCGCTGCTCTCCACGCCCATCCTCAACCCGCCGCAAAGCGCCATCCTGGGGATGCACAAGATCCAGGAGCGTCCGATCGCCGATAACGGCGAGATCAAGATCGCACCCATGATGTATCTGGCCCTGACCTACGACCACCGGATCATCGACGGACGCGAGGCGGTGCAGTTCCTCGTCTCCATCAAGGAGACCCTGGAGGATCCGGCGCGGTTGCTGCTGAGGATCTAAACCGAAACAGCCTGCTGACCGAGCTATGCCGCCCTGCAAGCTCGTAGCGCCGACGCGGCGCTACTCGCCCCAACGGGCCATCAGACGATGCGGAACGCCCAGGTGATCCAGAATCCGGGCGACCATGAAATCGACGATCTGCTCGACGCGCGTCGGCTTGAAGTAGAACCCCGGATTGGCCGGCATGATGACCGCACCGGCGCGCGCAAGACGCAGCATGTTTTCGAGATGGATGGCCGTGAAGGGCGTCTCGCGGATCACCAGGATCAGCTTGCGCGACTCCTTCATGGTCACATCCGCCGCGCGGTCGATCAGCGAGGTCGAGACACCCGCGGCGATGCTCGCGAGCGTGCCCGTGGTGCAGGGACAGATGACCATGGCGTCGGGCGGGTTGCTGCCGCTCGCGACCGGTGCCGTCCACTGCTGGCGACCGAAGACACGCAGCTGTCCCGGTGGCGCCTTGAAGTAATCCAGGAAGAAGGCCTCCGCCTCGGCGGGCCGGGCCGGCACCTCCAGATCGGCTTCCATCTTCAGCACGACCTGCCCGGCTTGGGAGATCAGCAGATAGACCCGCATCCCGGCGGCGAGCAGACACTCGACCAGACGCAGCCCGTATTGGGACCCGGAGGCCCCGGTCACGGCGACCGTGATCGTCTTTGGCCAGTCTCGAAGCGGCTCGGACATGCGCGATCCCTCTTCCCTAGCGCGCCTGCGCCAGACCGTCCAGGAGCTTCTGGTGGATCCCGCCGAAGCCGCCGTTGCTCATGACCAAGACCTGATCGCCCTCACGGCACTCGGCCACTACAGCAGCGGCAAGCGCATCGAGATCCGCATGCACCGCCGCACGCTGCGCAAGCCCCGCGAAGACGGCCTCGGCATCCCACCCCAGATCGGCAGGCGCGAAGACAAACACCCGATCGGCCGCATCGAGCGAGGCGGCGAGCTCGCGATTGTGCACACCCAGACGCATGGTGTTGGAGCGTGGCTCGAGCACCGCGAGGATGCGCTGCTCGCCGACACGACGACGCAAGCCTCCCAGCGTGGTCTCGATCGCCGTCGGGTGATGGGCGAAGTCGTCATAGACACGCACGCCCGCGATCTCGCCGCGCAGCTCCATGCGACGCTTCACCCCCTTGAACCGACCCAAAGCGGCGATCCCGGCGGCGACCGGGACACCCGCGTGCCGGGCCGCGGCCAAGACGGCGAGCGCGTTGTGCACGTTGTGCAGTCCGGTTTGCCCCCAGTCGACCTCGCCCAGCGGGTGCTCATCGAGCATCACCTCAAAGCGGGATCCGTCCGGGACGAGCAGCCGAGCGGTCCACCGCCCCGCTTCGCCGAAGGACTCGCGCGGGGTCCAACAGCCCATCGCCAGCACCTGATCGAGCGCCGGCTCGGCGCCCGGATGGAGGATCAGACCGCGACCCGGGACGGTGCGTACCAGATGATGAAACTGGCGCTGGATCTGGCCGAGGTCGTCGAAGATGTCGGCGTGGTCGAACTCCAGGTTGTTGAGAATCAGGGTACTGGGGCGATAGTGGACGAACTTGGAGCGCTTATCGAAGAAGGCGGTGTCGTACTCGTCCGCCTCGACCACGAAAAAGGGTGCGGAGCCCAGCCGCGCGGACAGCCCGAAATCCAGCGGCACGCCGCCGATCAGGAAGCCGGGCGCGAGACCGGCGTCCTCCAGGACCCAGGCGAGCATGCTCGCGGTGGTGGTCTTGCCGTGCGTACCGGCCACCGCCAGCACCCAGCGATCGGTCAACAGATTCTCGCGCAGCCACTCCGGGCCCGAGCAATAGCGCAGACCGCGATCCAGCATGGCCTCGACGGCAGGGATGCCCCGCTTCATGGCGTTGCCGACGACCACCACATCCGGCGCCGGCTCGAGGTGGCTCGGATCATAGTCTTCCATCAAGCCGATACCGGCCGCCTCGAGCTGGGTGCTCATCGGCGGATAGACGTTGGCGTCCGAGCCCGTGACCCGGTGACCGAGCGCGCGCGCCAGCAAGGCGATGCCGCCCATGAAGGTACCGCAGATGCCCAGGATATGCAGATGCATGCGTATTGGAGCTCCTCAGGCGCCGCCGAAGGCGATGCCCATCAACAGGACCACGCCGACCTTAAAGGCCACGGCGATCGCCGCGCCCTGACCGAGCGAGATCTGAAAGGTGTGGCGCAGGATGTGACCGGTCACCACCACGCTCCACACGAAAACCACCAGAAGCAGGAGCGCGCCGAGTGCGGCCAGATCGGTCTCTTGCGAGCCGGTCGGGTTGAAGCTGAGCGGAATCAGGGCGATCGCACCGATCACGACACCGCTGCCGAGAAGTGCCGTTGCAGACTGCATGAAGCGCGCATCCAGGCGCATGAGGCGCAAGGCGACAAAGAGTGCGCCGAGCGTCGTCGCAAGCTCGAACAGGGTCTGCGCAAGGCTCGCGCCGATCGACAGATGGGCGACGAGGCCGATCATCACACCGACGAAGAGACTCGCGACCGCCACGACGGCGAGAAGGATCTCGGAGGCGGGGAGATCCTGCGGGTTTCTGCGCAATGCACACAGCTCAACGAAAAATAAGATCAACGCCTGCACGGTCACATCCTTCGGCGAAACCTGACTCAATCATACCCGCCCGAGTCGCTGCTGCGGCAACCTTCGTCGCGATCAAGCCTCGCGGGCCCCGGCGGACACGCGGCGAATAAAGCCCGCACCGAGCAACACCATCACCGTCGCGAGTCCGATCGTCGGGACATTGCCGAACCGCACATAGGGTGTTGCGCCCGCATAGGGTCGCACCCGGGCTGCGAAGTCCCCGCGCACGAACGCCGGAACCGTCCCGAGCACCCGTCCGCGCTGATCGATGATCGCCGAGATCCCGGTGTTGGTGGCACGCAGAAGATAGCGCGCGTTTTCGAGCGCCCGCATCCGCGCCATCTCGAGATGCTGATGGGGCGCCAGCGAATCGCCGAACCAGGCGTCGTTGCTGACGTTGATCAGGAATTCGGCTTCCGGCAACGCCTGCGAAACCTCCGTCGGGAAGGCGTCCTCGTAGCAGATGGAGACACCCGCCACTCGATCGCCCACCGCGAGCAAGGGACGCTCGGCGCTCCCGCGGCTGAAGTCGGACATGGGGACCTCGAAGAGATCCACCAACGGTCCGAGCCACGCCTTGAATGGCATGAACTCGCCGAATGGCACCAGATGGCGCTTGGCGTAGAGATCCTCCCGGCTGCCCACACTCAACAAGGCGTTGAAGTGGCGCCCGGTGTCCGACTCCATCACCGGGATGCCGAGGACGATCTCGGTTCCCTCCTCCCGTGCACGCGCGGCCATAGGCTCGATCAGAACCTCGCGGACATGATGCAGAAAATCGGGGATTGCGGTTTCGGGCCAAACCACCAGATCCGCATCCAGATTCCGCTCGGTCAGGTCCCAGTAGATCTCCATGGTCGAGACGAGCAGATCCGGATCCCACTTCATCGCCTGCGGGATACTCGCTTGCACCACCGCGGCACGAAAGCTCGGCCCGGACGGTGCCCCCCAGGACACCTCCTTCAGGAGCATGCCCCCGCCCCAGATCAGAACCAGCGCGGCGGCAGCCGCGACGCGCCCCGGCCCTGACCCGCGCCCGGACCAGGGCAAGAGCACCCAAAGCAAACCCGCCGAGAGCAGGATCAGCAGACCGACGCCGTAGACGCCGAGGATCGGGGCAAAACCGCCGAGCGGTCCGTCGATCTGGGAATAGCCCAAGCTCAGCCAGGGAAACCCGGTAAACAACCAGCCACGCAGCCACTCGACCAGGAGATAGAGGCCGGGGAACAGCAGGACCGGGACCGCCCGGGCCGAGCCCCGATCCAGGCGCCGAACCAGCCAACCCACGAGCCCGAAAAAGAGCGCCATCGTCGCGACGAAGACCCCGGTCAGCAGATGGGCGACCCAGGTGTCCATATTGCCGAACTCGTTCAAGCTGATCCGGATCCAGAAGACGCCGAAGCCCATCAGACCGACGCCGAAGAGCCAACCCCTGAAAAAACCGAGCCGAGGCGAGGCGCCGTTCAGCGCGGCCAAGAATCCTAGAAGTCCGATCAGGACAAACCAATACCAGCCGAAGGGGGCAAATCCGAGCACCAGGAGGGCACCGCTCGCGCAGGCAAGCAAGGATCGCAAATGGGGGACGAGACGTGGCGAGGGCGAGACCATCGAGGGACCAGTGGATTAGGGAAACGCGCGGCGGTTCTAACAGTCGCGGCTATCCTGGTCAACACGCAGCGGCTCTGACGGTGCACCCGGCGCGTGGCGGGAACGCGCCTCGGAAGCTCTCGCCCGCGGCGAGGGCTGACCCGCCGGGGGAAACGGAATTGCGGACGGTCGCAAGCACCTCCTCGACACGGCTTTCAAATTCCCGGCGATTCACCAGTCCCGTCAGCGCATCGTGGGGTCGCCGCCCGGGGCAAACGCTGCGCCACGCCGCGCGCGACCGTCACGCCGTGAAACACCGGCACGCCTCCGAGCACCCGGGCGTGCCGGTCACGACTGGTCCGTCTGATCACGGCTAATCGTAGTGATCGTCCTTCCACTGCCGCAACGCCTTGAAGACCTCGCGCGGCGAGCCGAGCGGGCGTCCCGCGGCACGCTCGGCGGCCCGGACGACCTCCGGCACGCGGGTGCGCAGGAAGGGGTTGGTCGCCAGCTCGAGCTCCAGACGCGACGGAACCGTGGGCAGATCCATCTCCCGTCGTCTGCGGTCGGAATCCATCCGCGCGCTCAAGGTCGGGCTGCCGGGCTCGACCCAGTCGGCAAAACCGAGATTGGCGAGCGTGTATTCGTGCGCGCAGTAGACGAGGGTCTCGGGCGGCAGCGCGGCGATGCGATCCAAGGAATCCGAGAGCTGCTCGAAGGTGCCGTCGAAGACGCGCCCGCAGCCGCCGGCAAACAGCGTATCGCCGCAGAACAGGCTGCCGGCGCCCAGGTAGGCGATGTGTGCGGAGGTGTGACCGGGCACCTCCATCACTCTAAAATCGATGCTCAGGCCCTGCGGGCGCACGACCGCACCCTCGCCCGTCGGATCGGTCAGGTCGCGGATTCGCCGATCGACGGGGCCATAGATGCGCACCTCGGGAAAGACCGAGCGCAGCTCGCTCAATCCGCCGATATGATCGCCGTGGTGGTGGGTGACCAGGATGGCGGTGAGGATGCGATCCTCGGCGCGTAGACGATCGAGAACCGGATCGGCATCGCCCGGGTCCACGACCACGGCTGTTCCCGGCGTCTCGGTCAGCAGCCAGATGTAATTGTCCTCGAAGGCAGGGATGGGGCGGATCTCGAGCATGGACGGCTCCGGGGATTCGATCGTCTAGAGGGCTGCGCCGAGCACCATCGTGCTCGGCGTCTCGGTGCGAGGACTCAGCGAGTGGCGATCTTCGCGAGGCGACGCGCACGGCGGTCTCGGCAACCCGCCTATGATCCCACGAACCGGGTCCGGGCGCGCCTGAACAGGTGTCGACCGGGAGTGCGGATCTAGACCGCGCCAGTCCAACAAACGACGCATACCCCACCGGGCGCGGTTTAGGATAACCGGATAATTGTTGATGTTGCGCAAGGATATCCGGACGTTACAGTTGGGGTTCGGACGCGCGGCTCGATGCGGACGCGGCGACGTCCCGGACTCACCCATCCGTTTCCGGCGAGGACTGCTTATGAGCTCGCACCCATTGACGCATCACGAGATCTTCACCCTGGTCGAGCCCTTCACGCGGCGCTCGCGGCATGTCGATCTCGCCGCGAGCGACCGTCTCGAGCGACGCCTCCTCTTCAAGCCGTTCGATCACGGCGAGGACGCAGCAGAGCTGAGCGGCGTGCGCGAGACCCTGCTGCTCGAGAACCCCAAACCCGACCGATTCCGGCTCACCCGCACCCTTCGCCGTCCCGATGGCTTGGAGGCGGATCTGGTTGTCGAAGGCAGCAACCCCGTCGACCTTCTCGATCACCTCGAGTCGGTTGATCCAAGGCGTCATTTCCGCGAGAAACGCACCTACCGAATCGCCCGAAGCTACCGTTTGGAATCCAGCACGGGAGGGGCCGTCGACGCCGTGTCACCAACCCGTCTGATCCTGACGCGCGGGGCGGCGCAGGTCGAGGGTCTGACCCTGACGATGAAGGCGCAAACCGGGCGCGGCATGCCGGCCGAGCTTGAGCTGCATGCCGAGGACGGCGATACGATCGCGTTGCCCGAAGACATGCTGGCGGTGATCGGATGGGATTGGCGTCGTCTGAATCGTCTCAAGGCCTGTTGGAAGAGTACCTTGCGCTTGCGCGGGAAGGAGCCCGACCGCAGCCGCGACGCCGAGGTGAAGCTGACCCGGACCGTCGAGCATCTGGCCGAGACGCTCCGCGAGCCCCCGGCACGCTACCATGAGCGACTGGTTGCGGCACGTTGGAATGTCGTTTTTCGGCGCGCGCTTCCCTTGCTGATCGGTCTGGGTCTGATCTTCGGCGCACCCGCGATCCAGTTTCTGGAGCTCTCGGACGAATCCCTGATCCGCATGCTGATCTTCCACTCCCCGCCCCTGCTCATGGTCCTCTTCTTCTCGATGAAGGAAATGCCGCGCATCGAGATCCCGCCCTTCCCGAAACCTTTGAGCGCATCCGCATGGCGAGACGTGCCGTCGAGCCCGCCCGGCGAGATGCCGAAGACATCGACGCAGGACGCATGACGGCGCCCTTCACCGACCAACTGACTTACAATCACGAGCCACCTCATACGGGTGCGTGTCTAACGGGACGCGGTTTAACTTTGGGAGATCAGCAGTCACGATGCTCGGCAATCCGATGAACATTCCCCCCGTCTCGATCGCCGCAGCCAAGGCCGCGCTGGTGGAGCAGTATTCCGATCCGACCCTGCGCCGGCGCGCATCCATGCTCTGGGGAACCCGGGGTGTCGGCAAGTCCTCGATCGTGCGACAGGTGGCCGACCACTTCGGGGTCCCCTTGGTGGATCTGCGCCTGACCACGATCGAGCCGGTCGATATCCGCGGCGCCATCTATGCCGACGACGCCCTGGCCAAGACGGTCTGGTTCCCGCCCGAGTTCCTGCCCTCGCCCGACCAGCCGGACGGCATCCTCTTTCTCGACGAGCTCACGGCTGCGGATCAGCGCCTTCAGATCTCGGCCTACTCGCTGATCCTCGACCGTCGGGTCGGTCACTATCGGTTGCCCGACGGCTGGCAGGTGGTGGCCGCGGGCAACGCCAGCTTCCACGGCGCGGTCTGTCACGATATGGGCACGGCCCTCGCCGATCGTATGTTTCATTTCAACGTGCAGACCGTGATCGATTCCTTCCTGGCGCATGCGTTGGCCATGGATTTCGCGCCCGAGGTGATGGCCTATCTCAAGGTCCGTCCGGACAAGCTCGACGACACCCAGTCGCAGCTTGCCAACGACCACCTGATCGGCGCCAGTCCGCGCGGGTGGGAGGACATCTCCAACGTCCTGAAGTCCAACCTCTCCGAGAACGCAAAACGGGTCTTCGTGCAGGGACGCATCGGGGCCGCCAACGCGGCGGAGTTCTTCGGAGTGCTGCGCGAGATCCAGGCCGGCACCGACGTGATGCAGCTCTTGGCGAGCCGGCCGGGTCCGGAAACCGCCGCCCTGCTTCCCCGGACCCTCGACGGGCTCTACGGCATGATCTACGGCCTGCTGGCCGCCAGCACCGACGCCGACACCATGGCGCGAGCGCTCGAGATCGTCGAGCAGTTTCCGGACATCCGAAGCGAGGTGGCACTGCCGATTCGAGAGTCACAGACACTCGCGATGGAGCTTCTGATGCAGAAGGCGTTGGAGGTCGGGTTGGAGGCGACGGTTTTGGACAGCGCAAGCTACCGGCATTATCTGGAGGAGCGTCGGAGCGAGGGGTGAGTGGAGAGCGGTGAAGGGTGAAGGGTGAAGGGTGAGTTGAATCCTGATGAGCTTAAAGAGAGAAATTGAGCCGCAAAGAAGACAAGGCACGCAAAGGCGTTCAATGAATTGCCTCAATGGCGCTATTCACTCAAGGGGTGAACGTTGTTCGCATTGCAGTTCTTTGTTTTCCCTCGCGTCCTTTGCGCCTTTGCGGTTCCGAATGCCGGATTTAGGATGAATGATCTTTTCAGGCACCGCGGGACGCGCGCGATTCAGCAGATGGTGGAATTCGCGCCGTCCACCGGCGGGCTGGCGCTCTGGGTCAAGCATCGCGATTTGCCGCCCGAGATCGATCCGGGTCCGGTTGCGACCGACGGGGACACCGTCTACTACGGCGCTTCGTTCGAGCGGCTTTCGCTGCACGCGCAGGTCGGTCTCGTCGCGCACGAGGTGCTGCATATCGCATTGCGGCATCCGCAGCGCTATCTGGATCTGCAACAGCTCCTGGGCGATGTCGATCTCGAGCTGTTCAACATCTGTGCGGACGCTATCGTCAACAGCGCCTTGAGTCACTTGAGCTGGCTTGAGCTGCCGGTCTCGTCGGTGTTTCTGGAGACGCTTCTGCTCGCCACGCTCGGTATCGATGTCGGTGTCGACAAGGCCCTGCTCGAATGGGACGTCGAGCGCCTCTATCGCGCCATCGACGACCGCAGGGCAGCAGACAATGGCCGATCCCGAATGACCCGCCGGCGTCGCCGCGGCGGCATCGGCGACAGCCAACCGGGTGCGGAGGGCCGCGCGTCGCGGGAGGAGATCGACGCGTCGTCCCAAGCCGAAGTCCGCGAGGACGGCCCGATGTCCGCGCGCGTCAGGTCACTCGGCGCCGAGACCCACGCCGACCTCTTCCCGCAACCCGATGCACGGAAGCAACCCGAATCGGAGGCGGAGCAGGCGCGCGAGTGGAGCGAGCGCATCCTGCGCGCGCATGCCGGAGACGGTGCGCATTCCATGCTGCGCGCCCTGATCGCCGATCTGCCCAAGATCCGCACGCCTTGGGAGCAGATCCTGCGCACCCAGCTGGCACGCGGTCTCTCGACCCGACCCAATCTCTCCTGGTCCAGACCGGCCCGATCCTACATCGCGAATCAGGGTCGGCTCGGGTCGGGGAGACGCCTGCCGTGGGAACCGGGCATCAGCGCGGCGAAGTCAGTGCCGCGACTGGTGGTGATCGTCGACGTGTCGGGATCGGTCGAGGACGACCTGATGGAACGCTTCGCCGGCGAGATCGAAGCGATCACGCGACGCTTGGAGGCCGCACTGGTCCTCGTAATCGGCGACTGTCGGGTGCAACGGGTCGCGCATTTCAAGCCCGGACGATCGGATCTGCGAGACATCGAGTTCAACGGCGGCGGCGGGACCGACTTCACGCCCCTGCTCGAAGAGGCCGACAAGTACGGACCGGATATCGGCGTGGTCCTGACGGACCTGGACGGTCCCGCTCGATTTCGCCCGGGCTGGCCGGTGATCTGGGCCGTACCCGAGTCCTGCGCGACACCGGATCAGCCGTTCGGCCGCAAGCTGCTGTTGAGTTGAATGTCGGTCTCGGCGGACGCGATGATCCGATCATCGCGCGCGAATGCGCACAACGAAAAAGGCCAGGCTGACGCCTGGCCTTCCATATGCCGGTGAGCCGGAGGCTCACCGGCAGTCAAGCAAAGGATCTTACTTGACTTGGGGCTGAGCCGGAGCGACGGGCGCCATCGGGGCGGCCGGCGCTGCGTAGGGGTAGGCGTAAGGGTAGCCGCCACCGTAGTAAGGCGCGCCATAGCCGTAGTAGGGGTTGTTGTAGCCGTAGCCGTTGCCGTAGCCGCGACCCAGACCGCGGCCGTAACCACGACCGCTGCCGCCGCCGCTCATGCCGAAGTTGAAGTCGCCGTAGCCGTCGCCGAACATGTCGCCCATGGCATCGCCGAGACCGGAGCCGTAGCCCGGGCCGTACCCGCCGGCACCCGGACCCCACCAAGCGGACGCGGAAGCGGAAGCACCGAGGAGGGCGGCGATGGCGGCAGCAGTAGCAAGCTTGTTCATTCTATTCTCCGAATCGATTTTATGTTGTTGGCAGCAAGCATGGAGTCCGTCTCGGCCTCCACTGACGAGCAGTATATTAGAAATATCTAAATTAGCAAGCGCTAATTTATGTTCGGATTGCGGTTTGTCGAGCGTCTCACTCTGGCCGCGGTTTAGATGCGGTAGGCTCCCGTGCGCTCTCGGACGATGCCGGGCCGGCGCGCCACAAACGCCAACGCAGACCGGGCTGGGTCGCGATCCCGACGACGGCATCGCGGATCCGCCCCGAAGGATCGACGACGAAGGTAGCCGGCACACCGACGACGCCCCACCGATGCGCAATCTGCCCGGTCGGGTCGGCGATGACCGGGAAAGCGTGCCCCGTCTCCGCCATGTAGCGGCGCAGCTCCTGCGGACCACCTGATTGCATCGCGACGGTCACCACGGCGTAATCCTCGGCGATCGCGGCAACGGCACCGTCCATCAGGCCGCAGACCGGGCACCAGCTCGCCCAGAAGTGCACCAGCACCGGCCGTCCGGCAAGCGCGGCGAGATCGAACGCCTGTCCATCCAGGGTGACACCGACGAGCGGCGGCGCCGTGCCGGTGACCAAGGGTCGCGCCTTCCACCATTGAACGGCGCCGACAATCGCCAGGATCAGCGCGATGTTGACGACCCACTCGCGCACGTGTTTGGCGCGCCGAGCGGAGACGCTCGGGGTCCGATCACCGGACATGCGCCGGACCTTCGAAGATGTCCGCAAACCGGGGTTCGGGGTCGAGGTCCGCGAGCCCCGCGATGCGCAGGACGTCCGCCGGACCCTGCATGTCTCGGCGAATCCCGCAGATCGGCGGTCGGCCCGCCCAGATCTGAACCGAGCACATGGGGCCGGATAAGGGCCGGAAGATCTCCGCACCCATCGGCGGCAATCCCAGCAGACCGAGTGTGGCGGCATCCAACACGCCGCCGGTTTTACGCAGACCATTGCGCCATTGGAAGGCGTCGAGCGCGGCGAGCGTCGCGGTGTCGACCTTGCCCGCGAACGGCATCGTCTTGTAGGACACGCGCTTCTTCTTTTTCTTGTCGCGCCAAACGGATTTCCGTGTCGGCTGTTTCAGAAGCTCGCGCTCGGCCAAGGCCGTTTGCAGCTGAACCAGGTGCGGCGCAGCCAATCGCTGCAACCCGCTCGGCAGTGTCTTGATCCGACTCAGATCCGGCGCGTCGGCCAAGGACACCTGCTGGCCGACCTGCAGCGCGGCATAGCGCGCGATGCGCCGATCGTAGATCTCGAGCGCGACCCGCTCGGCCGGCATGAGCCGATGTCGATGCTGCGGATCGTCCGGCTCGGCCTTGCCGACCGCTTCTCTGAAGTCGCGCAGCGCCTCGTGTACCGCGGGATCGCCCGTATCGGTCCCCGAGACATTCGCGGGCAAGAATCCGAGGTGACGCAGTGCCGCGGCTGCACGCGGCGGCAGCGTCTCCGCCGGCAGGTCCTCACCTCGGTCCACCAGTGCGGCAAGGAGTGCCTTGTAGTGGCGGGTTTCGTCTCGATCGAGCGGCCCTGTCACCAACGCCGCGGGCACCGTCACGCGCCGGCGGGGCCCGTGACTGAAGGTTTCCGGCTCGACCGGTTTCGTCGGATCGAAGGCCCACTGCGGCATGTCGCCGCCGGTCAAAGCAAAGCCGACACCGTACTTGGCCCGCACCATCGACGGCTGGCTCTCGGCCCGTACGCGTCTAGCCAGATGATCCATGAACTCGCCCCAGGTATAGGGCTGCGTCTGCCCGCGTCCGTCGCGATAAAACATCCCGAGGTTGCCCGTGACCGTCGGCGAGTCGGCGGGCAGGCCCCACTGCGACGACACCGCCGGCAGCACGTTGAAGACAGACGCGGCGTCGGGCGCAGGTGCATAGGCCGCCGCCATGAGCGGGGGACTGGACACGGCGACATCGTCCGAGGGTCGGCGCGCGTAAATCATCACATCCGCAGCCTGCCGAGACCCGGACAACCGATCCGGCCGTCGCAGACCGAGCGGCTCCGAGCGCTCGCGGAGCGTGCCTCGGCTCAGGCCCGCGGCGCCCAACGGCGCGGATTCACGCTCGATATCCCCCCGCAGGTTCGCAATCTCGGTGCGCGATGCCGCGCCACCCGGAGCATCCCGCGGGGGCGCCGTCGGCACTTCGACGGGCCTCACGCACAGGGTATCGCGCGCCTCGCCGCGCGCCAGCGCCAGGATGCGTCGGCCCTCGCGGGCACCGAGAAAATGAAAGAGATAATCCTCCTCGGGCGTCGTCGCCCCCGAATCCAGACTCAGATAGTGCTTGGCAAAGGCAAGCACCGCGAAGTTGTGACGCAGCAGCCGCAGCTCCTCGTCCTTCGCATCGCGCACGCCCTCGATCGTGTCTCGGATCAGGCGACGCACCTTCGCATCGGAAAAAGGGCCGTTCCCCAAGTCCATGGGAGCGCGACCCGCCGCGGCCTCGGTCGCGCTCAGCAGCTCGGCGCCGTACCTTCTGATGATGTCGTGGAAGGTTGCGGGGATGAACTGCCACACGCCGGTCGCCGAGCCCAGCCGACCGTCGGCGATCGTGGGCCGAACATGATCGTTCCAGGTGTAGGCGCTTTCCATCTCTCCGGTGGCCAGCGCCTGCCCGAGGTTGGCCCCGGTGCGCTCGGCGACCTCGAGCAGAACGAGCATCTGTCGCGGGGAGATATCCTGTGTTCGGTCGTAGTCGCGCCACCGAGTCTCCGACCAGTCTCGATAGGCCGCAAGCATCAGCGCATGCGCACTGCCGTCCGCGGTGTAGACGGCATCGGTCACCGAGACGGGGCTCGACGACTCCTCGCCGAGCTCCGCGGTGGACGACCAGGAAGCTGCCGACAGCGATGTCAGAGCGCAAGCCGCGACCCCGACGAGATCGCGCATGAAGCCGGATCGTTTCATCGTGCTCATGTCCGATCGTCTCCTTGAAACCGCGTGCAGGGCGAGATGCTCACTTTCGAGTGAGCTCGACGTTTTATGCATCCACGGCGCGTAGCGGGAACGCGATTTAGAAGAAAAGAGAACAAACAACACCAAGACGCCGATCAAAAAAGCGTCCACCAAGCGACCCCAAGACCGCCCAGACCCGCACCGAGCAGCGGCAAGGTGACGCGCAGACCCAGCGCGCCGCCACCGACCGAGGCCGCAATGAGGCCCTTGACGAGGCTGTTCACGGCCGCGGCGATGATGATGCTCCAAACCGCAATGCCGACGCCAAGCTCGTCCCGACTCATACGCGCGACGGTGAGGGTGATGGCATCCACATCCGCGATACCCGAGACGGCGGCCAGCATCATGACACCGGTCGCTCCGATCCAGCTCTCGATGCCCCTCGCCAAGAGCATCACCAGGGCAAGCAGAAGTCCGAAGCCGACCGCGGATTTCAGCTCCAGCGGGTTATCGAGAAGCGCGTCCGCGTCGTCGCCGCCGCGCGGCTGAGTCAGCCAGTAGAAGGCCGCGAATCCGTAGGCGATCAGGGCCATTGCCGCGGCAGGCCAGATCAAGTGCGGCAGCAGTGGCGGATGGATCAGGCTCGACACCAGGAACATCCGGGGGAACATGGTCGCGCAGGCCACCAGGATGGCCGTGGCCAGCACGGGGGCCATCTCCCTGCGAGCACGTGCCAACCGCGAGAAATGCAGGGTCAGCGCGGTCGAGGATGCAAGACCACCGAAGAGTCCGGTGAACAAGGTTCCGCGCCGCGTCCCGACGAGCCTCATCGCGTAATAACCGACGAAGGAGATGCTCGCGATCAGCACCACCATCCACCAGATCTCACGAGGGTTGACGGCGTTCCATGGGCCGTAACCCTGATCCGGCAACACCGGCAACGCCACCACGGAGATGAGCAGCAGGATAAGACCGGCCTTGAGGTCCTTCTGCTCCATGGCATGAATCCAGCGATGGATCAGCGGCTTGGACCCCAGCAGCAGGGCCGTGACGACGGCTGCAGCCGCGGCGACGGCCAGCTCGCCGAGCACCGCGAGCGCCCCGAGCAGGAAGGTCATCAAGCCGGCGACCAGGCTGGTGATCCCGGCATCCTCGTCGCGCCTGTAGTCCAGGACGTGCGCAACCGTCAGGGCTCCTGCAAGCCCCGCGAAGATCACTCCCAAGGTCAACGCGCCTGAAGGTGCGCTCAATAGACCGGAAATCCCCCCGAGAAGCCCGATCAAGGCGTAGGTGCGAACGCCCGCGACGCGTCGCCCTTCCGCGGCGCCGCGCTCCTTCCAGCCGCGCTCGACGCCGATCAGAAGACCGATGGCCAAAGCGACAGCCAGCTCGATGAAGACCTGATGATCCTCGAACATCATGTGACCGCCTCGCCTTCGCTAGGCTTGCCCGGGGGCGACCATCAAAGACCAGACCCCGAGAGGTCCCCAGCCGTAACCGAGATCATGCACCGATCCGCGCCGAGGCGCCCGTGTCACACGCATAAGTGCCCTCCGATCACGGTGATGCCGGTCCCCCGAACCCGTCCACACTATTCGGACAGCTTAAACCGCGCCCGGCGCGGTATGCGAGGTTTTTGGATGGGATCGGCTCCGGCAAATTTGACGGCCGCTGGAGATGGTGCGGTTTAAGCGATTAAAAACGTTGTTATTTTAAACCGCGTCCCCGCCAAGGGCCGTGGATGCACCGAACGCCGAGCTCAACCGAACGTCAGCATCTCGCCCCGGACGCGGTTTAGCTCAAGGGGATCGGGGAGTTGCAGCGATCGCCGCGGTCTCGGTCACATCGACGAGCTCGCGCAGAAGCGTCGTCGCATAGGCGCCGGCCGGCAGGGAGAAGGTCAACCGCAATCCGCCGTCGACCCGTTGCGCGGCAAGATCGGCCACCGGCAGACGCAGAGACCGGCGCTCCTGCGCCAGACCGAAGGCGGCCAGCCCCTCGCACCAGGTCGGGAAGCGCATGCCGACCCCGTCTTCGAGCTGCCGGACCGATCCGCGCGCAGGCAGCTCGCCCTTGCCCCAGAGAGGCCCCGTCGGGTGCACATCCATGCCCTCGCAGCGCGCGCGCGTGGAGGCGTCGAGGGTCTCGGCGAGGAAATAGGAGTTGGATCCTGCGAGCTGGAGACAGTCCCCCTCGAGCGGACTGTCCCAGTCCCCGCGCTCGACCCGCTCGGCCAGGACCTCGTTGAAGATCTGAGAGCGTGCGGCGGAGAGCCAAAGACCGGACTGATGGCGGGGAACGCGACCGGCCGTCCCGGCGAAGAGGGCATGGGCACGGGCCAGATTGGAATGGTCGTGTCCGAAGCGCTGCTCGCCGAAGTAGTTGGGGATTCCGTGCGCGCGGATCCTCGCGAGCCGCTCGTCGAGCCCGGGCACGGTCTCGGGCTCGAGATCGCGTACCAGGATTCCGAAGTGATTTCCGACCAGGGCACCGCGCTTGAGCTTGCGCCGATGCGGATGCGCGTCCAGGACCTCGATGTGCTCCTCGAGGAGGATCGACCAATCCGGCATGCCCTCGCGCGGACGCGGGATCGAGAACCACTGGAGGGTCACGGCATGACGGTCCTTCAGGCCGGCATAGCCTACCGTGGACACCGGAACACCGGCGATGCGCGCCAGACGACGCGCCGCCCACTCCGTATTGGCGCCGGTCTTGCGAACCCGCAGCAGGAGATGATCGCCCTCACCGTCCGGGTCAAACCCGAGCTGCTCCTCGACCAGGAAGTCTTCGGGTCGCGCGCGCAAGCGTCCATGACCAAGCGGCGCGCCGTAGGCCCGGGGGAGTGCTTGGACCTGCGTCCAGGTCGGCAGCGACACCTCAGGTATCCGCCAAGAGGACGACGGCGCTCGCCGCGATACCCTCGCCCCTGCCCGTAAATCCCATCTGCTCGGTCGTCGTCGCCTTGACGTTGACGCGTGCCAGGTCGCAGCCCATGTCCGCGGCGAGGCGGGCACACATCTCCGGGATGTAGGCCGCCAGCTTGGGGCGCTGGGCGATGATGGTGAGATCGGCGTTGTGCACGCGCAGACCGCGCTCGGCAAGGCTCGCGATCACGCGCCGCAGCAGGATGCGGCTATCGATGCCGGCGTAGGCGGCGTCCGTATCCGGAAAGTGCCGACCGATGTCGCCGAGCCCGGCCGCGCCGAGCAGGGCATCGCAGAGTGCGTGAATGGCCACGTCGCCGTCGGAATGCGCGAGCAGGCCCTGATCGTGCGGGATCTCCAGGCCGCCGAGTACCAGCGGGCGTCCGGGACCGAAACGATGGGCGTCGACGCCCTGACCGATGAGCATGGTTAACAGCCTCCAGCCTCCGGCCTCCCGCCTCCTGCCTCCACCAGGTGCACGCTCGCGCAACGGTGGCCGGAGGCTGGAGGCCGGAGGCTGGAGGCTCTCGAGAGTTTGGATTAGCCCAGCCGCCCCTGCTGTTGCAGGTAGAAGCGGGCGAGCGGGAGATCCTCGGCGCGCGTGATCTTGATGTTGTCGGCATGGCCCTCGATCAGGCGCGGGGCTTGACCGATACGCTCCATGGCCGAGGCGTCGTCCGTAACCAGATCATTGGCGGCCAGGGCGTCGGTCAGTGCGGCACGCAATCGTCCGAGACGGAACATCTGGGGTGTAAAGGCGTGCCAGAGCGCGGCGCGATCCACCGTTGCGCCGATGCGATCGCCCGGCTCGGCCCGTTTCATGGTGTCGCGCACCGGGATGCCGAGCAGGCCGCCGACCTCGTCCTCGATCAGCGCCTCGATCAGCCGATCGAGATCAGCCGGGCGCAAACAGGGGCGCGCCGCATCATGCACCAACACCCAATCCTCGGCATGGGCGTGGGTACCCAGTGCATCGAGTGCATTCAGGACCGAATGGCAACGCTCGGCACCGCCGTGCGCGCGGACGACCTTAGGATGATCGGCATAGGCCGTCGCCCCCCAGTAGCGATCGGTCGGGTCGAGCGCGACCACGACGCCCCGGATCCGCACGTCGGCCACGAAGAGATCCAACGCATGATCGATCACCGCGCGACCGGCGAGATCCAGATATTGCTTCGGCGTCGTACTGCCCATGCGCCGCCCCACACCCGCGGCGGGAAGCACCGCCCACAAGGCCGGTGAAGGGCTCATCGTTTCACCTCCGGAGGCGTCGTCTGCTGTGCCTTACGCTCGATCACCTGGATGAAGATCTCGCCCGGCTTGATCATCCCCAGATCGCGGCGCGCGCGCTCCTCCAAGGCCTCGACCCCTTCGCGCAGGTCCATCACCTCGGCCTGGAGCTCCTGATTGCGCGCACGCAGACGGATCAGCTCCTCTTCCTGAGCCGCGATCTCGCTCTTGAGCCCATGCACCTCGGCCAAACTCCCCTCGCCGACCCACAGCCGAAACTGCAAGCCGGCCAGCAGGAGGATCAGCACGAGGATCAGAAGGCGCATCGAAGGTGTCTTCAGTTTCGGCAGCAGGGGGTGGACATGAGCGACCCCTGCCCGCCAACCATCAAAGCCACTTGAAGGCAGAGCGACCCGCATAGGTGGCCTCGTCGCCCAACAGGTCTTCGATCCGCATCAGCTGATTGTATTTGGCGACCCGGTCGGAGCGCGACAGCGAGCCGGTCTTGATCTGGCCCGTGCCGGTCGCGACGACCAAATCGGCAATGGTGGTGTCCTCGGTCTCGCCCGAGCGATGCGAGACGACGGCGGTATAGCCGGCGGCGTGCGCCATGGCGATCGCCTCCAGGGTCTCGGTCAGGGTGCCGATCTGATTGACCTTGATGAGGATGGAGTTGGCGATGCCCTTGTCGAT
This sequence comes from Thiocapsa marina 5811, assembly GCF_000223985.1. GTDB lineage: Bacteria > Pseudomonadota > Gammaproteobacteria > Chromatiales > Chromatiaceae > Thiocapsa > Thiocapsa marina. Next base: position 108,218 of record NZ_AFWV01000007.1, on the reverse strand, counting down.
ACCTTCCTGCAGGATCTTGGTGTTGGTGACGAAGAGGTCGTCGCCGACGATCTGGACCTTGCCTCCGAGGCGCTCGGTCTGGCGCTTCCAGCCGTCCCAGTCGCCTTCGGCCAAGCCGTCTTCGATGGTGATGATGGGGTATTTGTCGACCCACTCGAGCAGAAGATCGGTCATGCCGTCGGAGTCGAGCGTGCGACCTTCGCCCTTCAGATGATACTTGCCGTCGGTGTAAAACTCGGAGGCCGCCACGTCCATACCGAGATAGATGTCCGAGCCGGCCTTGAATCCCGCCTTGTGGATTGCCTCGAGGATCGCCTCGATCGCCGCCTCGTTCGAGGGCAAGTCGGGGGCGAAACCGCCCTCGTCGCCGACGGCGGTCCCGAGGCCACGCCCGTGCAGCACGGACTTCAGCGCATGGAAGACCTCCGCCCCGTAACGCACCGCCTCGCGGATGCTGGGGGCACCGACCGGCAGGATCATGAACTCCTGGAAGTCCACGCTGTTGTCCGCGTGCTCGCCGCCGTTGATGATGTTCATCATGGGCACGGGGAGACGATAGGGTCCGGTCGCGAGCGACATGAAGAGCGGCAACGCCTTCTCCTGCGCGGCGGCATGCGCGGCTGCGATCGAGACGCCGAGCAGTGCGTTGGCACCGAGACGCGCCTTGTTGTCGGTCCCGTCGAGCGCAATCATGGCGCGATCGAGCGCCGCTTGGTCGCCGACCTCCATGCCGAGGACCGCATCGCGCAACTCGCCTTGGATATTGGCCACGGCCGTCAGGACGCCCTTGCCGCCGAACCGGGAGCGGTCGCCGTCGCGCAGCTCGAGGGCCTCGCGCGAGCCGGTCGAGGCGCCGGACGGAACGATGAAGCGGCCGATTGCGCCCTCGGCGGTGATGACATCGGCCTCGACGGTGGGATTTCCGCGGGAGTCAAGAACCTCGCGGGCACGAACATCGACAATGTCGGACATGATAGGTCTCTCCAAAAACAAGAACGGCGCGATTCTTCAAAAGAATCGCATGAGTGTATTGTGCCTCAGCGGGGATTCTCGCGACGATCGGTACATCGCAGACGCGTGCCCGATCTCGTTGTTCGATTCAAACCGGCTCCGGCAGGGAAGCCCTGAACGCGGCCCCGCTCGTGCAGGCGGGGATCGCCGGGCGTGCCGGCCATACCGAATGTCGCCTCACACCGAATCTCGAGACGCCTGCTCCGCGAAACCGGCCGACTTCACCAAGCGGTCGATCTGAGCCAAGGTCTCGAGCAAGCCTCGCATCTTCTCCAAAGGCCAGGCGTTCGGGCCGTCGCTCAGGGCGACATCGGGATTCGGGTGGGTCTCCATGAAGAGACCGGCGATACCGACCGCCACCGCGGCACGCGCCAAGACCGGGACGAACTCGCGTTGACCGCCGGAGCGATCGCCCTGCCCGCCCGGCAGCTGCACCGAGTGGGTCGCATCGAAGACGACCGGGCAGCCGGTCTCGCGCATCACCGAGAGTGCGCGCATGTCCGAAACCAGGTTGTTGTAGCCGAAGGAAACGCCGCGCTCGCACACCATGATCTGCTCGTTGCCGGTCGCGCGCGCCTTCGCGACCACATGACGCATATCCCAAGGCGCAAGAAACTGACCCTTCTTGATGTTGACGGGCTTGCCTTGGCTCGCGACCGCTTGGATGAAGTTGGTCTGGCGACAGAGAAAGGCCGGGGTCTGGAGGACATCCACCACAGCCGCGACCTCGCCGAGCGGCGTGTCTTCGTGCACGTCGGTCAGGATCGGGACGCCGATGCGCTGGCGCACCCCCTCGAGGATCGCCAGCCCCTGCTCCATCCCCAGACCGCGGAAGCTGCCCGAGGAGGAACGATTGGCCTTGTCGAAGGAGGACTTGTAGATGAAGGGAATCCCCAGGTCGTCGGTCAGCTCTTTCAGCACACCGGCGGTCTCCTCGGCCAGGCCCGCGCTCTCGATCACGCAAGGGCCCGCGATCAGGAAGAGCGGCCGATCCAGCCCGACCTCGAAACCGGGAAAGAGCATCATGCGGGCGTATCCTGCACCAGTTGACGCCGCGTCAGCGCCGCGCGAACGAAACCGCGGAAGAGCGGATGCCCGTCGCGCGGGGTCGAGGTGAATTCCGGATGGAACTGGCAGGCGATGAACCAGGGATGATCCGGGATCTCGACGATCTCCACCAGCCGGTTGTCGAGCGACCAGCCGGAGAAGCGCATACCCGCGTCCTTCATGACGTTCAGATAGCAGATGTTGAACTCGTAGCGATGCCGATGACGCTCGCGGATCTGCGGCTGACCGTAGACGCTGCGCGCCAGGCTGCCGGGCTCCAGACGACAATTCTGACCGCCCAGACGCATCGAGCCGCCCAGATCGACGCCCTCGGCGCGGGTCTCGATCCGGCCGCGCTCGTCGCGCCACTCGGTGATGAGCGCGATCACGGGGTGCGGGGTCTGGCGATCGAACTCCGTGCTGTGTGCGCCTTCCATTCCGGCGACATGCCGCGCGTATTCGATCACGGCGATCTGCATCCCGAGACAGATCCCGAGGTAGGGGATGCGGTGCTCGCGCGCGTAGCGCGCCGCCTGGACTTTACCTTCGATCCCGCGCTCGCCGAACCCGCCCGGCACGAGGATGGCATCGAGCCCGTCGAGACCGTCCGTGCCCTCCTGCTCGATGACCTCCGAATCCAGATAGACGATCTCCACCTTGGTCTTGGTGTGCACGCCCGCGTGGGCGAGCGCCTCGGAGAGCGACTTGTAGGCCTCGGTGAGGTGCATGTACTTGCCGACCATGCCGACGCGCACGACCTGCTCGGGGTGATCGAAGCCCTCCAGGACACGATCCCATTCACGCAGATCGGCCTCGGGGGCCTCGATCCCGAATTGGCGCACCACCAGCTCGTCGAGCTTCTGGTCATGCAGCAGCCGCGGGATGCGATAGATGTTGTCGGCGTCGACCGCGGAGATCACCGCGTCCTCGGTCACGTTGGTGAAGAGCGCGATCTTGCGACGCTCCTCGTCCGGAAGGTGCTTCTCCGCCCGGCACAGCAGGATGTCCGGCTGGATACCGATGGAGCGCAGCTCCTTGACCGAGTGCTGCGTGGGCTTGGTCTTGATCTCCCCGGCGGTGCGGATGTAAGGCACCAACGTCAGGTGCATGAAGAGCGCGTTCTCGCGCCCCTCCTCCACACGCATCTGGCGGATCGCCTCCAGGAAAGGCAGCGACTCGATGTCGCCCACGGTGCCGCCGATCTCGACCATCGCAACATCCGCGCCCTCGGCACCGAGACGGATTGCTTGCTTGATCTCGTCGGTGATGTGCGGAATGACCTGGACGGTTCGCCCGAGATAGTCGCCGCGCCGCTCTTTGCGGATGACGCTCTCGTAGATCTGGCCGGTCGTGAAGTTGTTGTTCCGACCCATCGGGGTGCGCAGAAAGCGCTCGTAGTGGCCCAGATCGAGGTCGGTCTCGGCGCCGTCGTCGGTCACGTAGACCTCGCCGTGCTGGAAGGGACTCATGGTGCCCGGATCCACGTTGATGTAGGGATCGAGCTTGATCATGGTCACCCGCAGACCGCGAGCCTCCAGAAGCGCCCCGAGAGACGCCGACGCGATGCCTTTACCGAGCGACGAGACGACACCGCCGGTGATGAAGATGAACTTGGTCATGGGGGTAGAGGAGGCAGTCGAGGGCAATGGCCCGGATCCGCCGACAAACTACCAAAAACCCCGCAACGGCTCAATGCGAATGCCGGCATTCCCCGCCGCGGCGGGCAGCCGCATGGTAAGAATTCCGGCCGGGCGCGAGCGCGCCGGGCACCGCCGCGCTTGACCTTCACAAAATCGAGCGGGCTGCGTATAGTCACCGCGGTTTCGCAAATGACGAAACACACCCTCTCGGCGTTGCGGGCGCTCGGCAGGATCGGGCGCCGCCGCAGCGGCCTTGATCGATGTCGTAGAACAAACAGAGGAGCGTCAACGATGCGTCAGACAGCAAGATTGATGAGTGCAGCCGCAATCGCAGGTGCCGCCGCCTTCGCAGTGAGTCCGGCCCAGGCGTGGTGGGGTCCGGGCTGGGGCGGTCCGGGCTACGGCGGCTACGGCCCCGGTTACGGCTCCGGCCTCGGCGACCTGTTCGGCGACATGCTCGGCGACGGCTGGGGTGATTTCAATATGAACATGAGCGGCGGCGGTCGCGGCTACGGGCGTGGTCGCGGCTACGGCTACGGACGTGGTTACGGATACGGCTATCCGGGCTACGGCTACGGTTACCCCGGCTACGGCTATGGCTATCCGGGTTACGGCGCCCCCTACTACGGCGCGCCCTACGCGGCGCCCTATGCCGCACCGGCAGCTCCCGCGACCGGCGAAGCGAAGTAGACCGGTCGCAGATTCGACATGCTTGCGTCAAGGCCGCGCCCGCAAGGGCGCGGCCTTTTTTGCGGGTTGAGGTCGCGCTGATGACAAGAAGATAATCTTCGCTTGATCCAGATCAAGCGGCGGTTCAAAATCTGACGACCGAAGACCGAGGGGCGATGCCGTGAGCCAGCACAAAGTAATCTCTTTGGAGACCATTCGCGTCGCCTGCAGGAACTGCTCCCTGTCATCGCTGTGCTTGCCCATGGGCCTTGCGCCGGACGATGTCGAGAGACTGGACGAGATCGTAAAGCGGACCCGCCCGCTTCATAGGGGCGACTTCTTGTTTCGCGACGGGGACCGTTTTCGTTCGCTCTATGTCGTGAAGACCGGCTCCGTGAAGACGTTCGCGCCGAGCCCCGAGGGCGGCGAGCAGGTGCTGGGTTTCCATCTTCCCGGCGAGGTGATCGGACTGGATGCGATCGACAAGGACATCCATGCCTGCTCGGCAAAGGTCCTCGAGACATCCGCAATCTGCGAGGTCCCCTTCACCCGACTCGAAGAGCTCACGGCGACGATTCCCAGCCTGCAACATCAGATGTATCGCCTGCTCAGCAAAGAGATCGGGCATGATACGGACATGCTCCTGCTTCTCGGCAAAAAGAACGCCGAGGAGCGGCTCGCCGCCTTCCTGCTCAGCCTGTCCAAGCGTCTGCACAAACGCGGGTTGTCCGCGACCGACTTCTATCTGAGCATGTCCCGACACGAGATCGGCAATTATCTGGGACTCGCCGTCGAGACCGTCAGCCGACTCTTTACGCGCTTTCAGGACGACGGCCTGATGAACGTCGACCGCAAGCACATTCAGCTTCTCGATTTAGCCACGCTGGAGTCGCTGGTCGGCGGCGCCGGACAGAATCGCCGCCAACAGCAGCAGAGCTAAACTGCGCCCGGTACGGTATGTGATGTTCGGAGGGTTGGATCCGCCTCGGAGCGATCGACAGCCCCTGGAGACGGCGCAGTTCAGGAGACTGAAACCCTAAAAAGCATCTCCACCGAGGCTGCGTGGACCTCCGGGGCCACACACGACGAAACCGCGGGCGGCGTCATCACTCGGCGCGAAGCCAAACACACCCATCGGCACTTGCAGCCTGGATCGCCGCGAGGCGCTCGGCATGGGCGGCGAGCGCGACCGGATCGGCCTGAATCACCCGCAATCGGGGCCGACTCGGATCCAACCGGCCGCGCGGCCGCGCGGCAGACCCGGCGTGAGAGGGCGTGGCGAACTCCTCGCCGAGGCTCAACGCCACCTGCCCGCCGGTCATGGCGAGATAGACATCCGCCAGGATCTCGGCATCGAGCAGAGCGCCGTGCAGGTCGCGGTGGCGATGATCCACGCCGTAGCGCTTGCACAAGGCATCGAGGCTGTTGCGCTGCCCCGGATGCATGCGACGCGCCATAATCAACGTGTCCGTCACCTCGCACAGGTCTGCGATCCGGGACGCTTCGGCATTCCAGCCCGCGATCTCGCGATCGAGAAAGCCGAGATCGAAGGCCGCGTTGTGGATGATCAGCTCGGCCCCTTTCACGTAGTCCAGGAAGCTCTCGGCGATCTCGGGGAAACGCGGCTTGTCGGCGAGAAAGGCGTTGGTGATCCCGTGCACGTCGGAGGCACCGGCATCGATCTGCCGATCCGGTTGGAGATAGCGGTGGAAGTTATTTCCGGTCAGGCGGCGGTCGATCAGCTCGACACATCCGATCTCGATGATGCGATGGCCGGCTTGGGGGTCGAGACCTGTGGTCTCCGTATCGAGTACGATCTGCCTCATTTAAACCGCATCCCTAGTGTAAACCGCTGCGTTGCAGGCAAGCGAATCCCCGAGGACTCCACATCCCCCGTACCTGACGCGGTTTAAAGAGCGAAATTCAAGGATCTGAATCGCGTCTGCACCGACGGGAGCCGAGTCATGCGACGCCGAGTCGAATCGAAAATTGCGCATGTCTTACCGGACGCGATTCAGCCCGCGACCCCTCGATTCGCCAGCCGGTCGGCACGCTCGTTCTCGGCGTGCCCGGCATGGCCCTTGACCCACTTCCAGCGCACCTGATGAGCGCCGATTGCGGAATCCAGACGCTCCCAGAGGTCGCGGTTCTTCACCGGCTTACGATCGGCGGTACGCCAACCGTTGCGCTTCCAGCGCGGCATCCATTCTTCGACGCCTCGCTTCACATACTGGGAGTCGGTGACGATCTCGAGAAAGGTCGGACGTTTCATGGCCTCCAGCGCCATGATGACCGCCATCAACTCCATACGGTTGTTGGTGGTCGCGCGCTCGCCGCCGCACAGCTCCTTCTCGACCTCCCCCCAGCGCAACAGGACACCCCAGCCCCCGGGCCCCGGATTGCCCTTGCAGGCACCGTCGGTGTAGGCACGCACGCAATCAGGCATGACCGGCTCGGCGGGTCGTCGGCTCCGCTGCTCCGCCGCGCAACAGCGAGCGCCGCCCCCAAGCCGGGCGCAGCGGCGTCAAGGTCGCGACGCGTTTGACGGCGCGAATCGAATAGACCCCGCCCAAGATCGGCCAGAGGCGTCGCCCCAGGGTATCGAAGGCGGAAAAGCTCGGCCCGAGGGCACGTCGGAACGGCGGGCGAAACATGATGTGCTCTCGAACCTCGATATCGAAACCCAACACGGACAACCAATCCTCGATTTGATGAGCGGTGCGGAAGCGCCCGCACCAGGGCACCTGCGCAGCGGAGCCGCTCAGCAGGGACCAAAGACCCCAGGCACTGAGCGCGTTGAACCCCAATACGATCACGCGACCCTCCGGGATCAGAACCCGCTCGACCTCGCGCAACACCGCGTCCGGGTCAGGCGAAAAATCCAGGGTATGCGGCAGCAGAAGAGCATCGACCGAATCGCTGGCGAGCGGCAGCCGGCTCGGCCATCCAACGACCTCGCGCCCCCCGTGGCCGGATGGATGCTCGCAGGGCATCAGGATCCGATGGCGGATCCGACTCGAGGCCATCGCGTCTCGAAAGCTCTCGGTCACGCCGATCTGGACCAGGTAATAGCCGAAGGTGTCGCTCAGCAGCCGCTGAACGCACGCACTCTCGAGCGCCGCCACCTCGGCTCCGAGCGGCGACCGATACCAATCTTGTAGTCTTGCCAGGGGCGAGCCCGGACCCTTGCGCACAGTCATGCCGATGCCTCTTCGAGAGACGCATGTTAACCGTGATTGCGCGTACTGTCGTGCGGGCGTAGAGGCGAATTTCCCGTAGCCGGACCTGGAATTGACGGCCATCTTTGGGTATCATGCTTTCCTAATTCCTAGAAAACGCAATTAAACAATCACTTACTAGGGATTTTTAGGGGGAAAACATGCCTGATGCCGCTCGTTTAGCGCGCGCGCTCGGCGCGCTCGGCGTACTGACGCTGCTCTTGAACGGTTGCGCGACGGAGAATCGGGTTGTCGAGGACGACCTCGGAGTCTCCGGCTACTCAGGCATGGTATCCGCCCGGGAGTATGGCTATGTCCGCCCGGCTACGGATGTCGTCGTCATGGAGAGACGCACCGCCGGGCGCGGGGATTCGCGCGGTGACCTCTGGAACCGCGTCCGCGCCGGGATGACCCTCGATCTCTACGCGGATGCGCGCATCGACAGTACGGTCGAGCGCTTCCGTCGAGACCCCCAGTATCTCTCCAAGTTGTCCCGCCAAGGGACGCCCTATCTCCACATGATCGTGACCGAGATCGAGCGTCGCGGACTGCCGATGGAGCTCGCCTTCCTGCCCCACGTGGAAAGCCGGTTCAATCCGGTTGCCACATCGCCCAAGGCAGCCGCCGGTATCTGGCAGTTCATGCCCTACACCGGGCTCGAAATGGGGTTGCGACAAGACGCCTGGTACGACGGCCGACGCGACCCGCTGGCGTCTACCGGCGCAGCGCTCGACTATCTCGAACAGCTCAACCGACGCTTCGACGGCGACTGGGCGCTCGCAATGGCCGCGTACAACTGCGGTCCGGGTCGCGTCGCTGCGGCACAGGCCGCCAATCGCCGCAGCGGCAAACCGACGGATTACTGGTCGCTGAGCCTGCCGAACGAAACCAAGCAATACGTCCCTCAGATTCTAGCCACCGCTCGCTTGGTTGCCGCGCCGACGCGCTACGGCATCAACCTCCCGCCGGTGCCCGATCGCCCGCAACTGGAGGTGATCCGCACGCTTCAACCGCTGGACTTGGGCAGCGTCGCCTCCGCGACCGGTGTTCAGCTCTACGAGCTGCAACGCCTCAACCCCGCCCTCAAGCTCGGACGCACCGCCCCCGGCGGTCCCGGCTATATCCTGGTGCCCTCGGGAAGCGGGCAGCGGATCGGCAAGAAGATGGGCCGAGTCCAGATCATGCCGGCCATGGCCTCCGTGGTCCGCACCAGTGCCGCACGCTCCGGTGGTACCGCTCGGCCCATGACCGCCACGCGCTCGAAGGCCGCACTCGCCGAGCGCAGCAAGATCCATGTCGTGAAGGGCGGCGAGACCATTGCCTCGATCGCGCGCGCCAACGGCATCGAGCCGCGCACGCTTGCCGAGCTCAACGGCATCTCCGTTCGCGAGCCGCTGCTTTCGGGCCAGACACTCGAGGTCCAAGCGACCGATGACTCCGCCTTGATCAAACACTTGGTCACCAAGGGCGATTCGGTCAAGACGTTGGCAAAACGCTACGGCGTCAGCGTCAAGGATCTCAAGCGCTGGAATCAGCTTGCCGATACACGACTGACTCCGGGCGATCTGATCCTCATCTATCCGCCGGGGCGTGCCCCGACATCCTGACGCCGGCGCGTGTCGGCTGATACACTGGTCGAAAGTGCGCGACCGCGCCCGGGGGCGCGCGATAGGATAGGTCCGATGAACAATCACAAGAACGTCTTGGGTGAGCCGCTCGAGATCTGCTCGCGCGAACCCGTGACAGGTTTCACGCGCAGTGGCGAGTGCGAGACCGGCCCACAGGATCCTGGATCCCATACGGTTTGCGCACGCATGACCCGCGAGTTCCTCGAGCTGAGCCTCGCCCGGGGCAACGACTTGGTGACACCCCAACCCGAGTACGGTTTCCCCGGCCTCAAACCGGGCGACCGCTGGTGTCTGTGCGCCGCGCGTTGGCAGGAGGCACTCGAAGCCGGCGCGGCCCCGCGCGTCGCCCTCAGGGCGACCCACGAGCGCGCCCTCGAGGTCGTGAGTCTGGCCGACCTGAAGTCACATGCCTTGGATCTCTCGTAAACAGAGACCGAGCGCGGGGTCGGCACGTGGTTCACCAGGTCTCGCCCTGATCATCACTGCGTTCGTTTCGGCCGTTTCGGCACCCGCGACTGCAATGTCGTATCTACCCTTGCCGCAGCCGAGCCGACCTGAAACCGGCACCCGCGCTCATCCCGTCGGCCTGGGTGCGGCGGATCGCTTGGTCGTCAAGAAGGCCGAGCGCCGCCTCTACCTCATGCGGGATGACCAGCCGCTGCGGAGCTACGAGATTGCCCTCGGGTTTCAACCCATCGGGCACAAGACACGCGAAGGCGACGGGCGTACTCCGGAGGGACGGTACCTGATCGACCGGCGAAACGACCGAAGCCGTTTCCACAAAGCACTGCACATTTCCTATCCGAACCCGGGCGACCGGCTACGCGCCGAGCATCGCGGAGAGCCGCCTGGAGGAATGATCCTGATCCACGGCCAGCCGAACGGAAAAAGCCGCTCGACGCGGATCGAGGACGACTGGACACTGGGTTGCATCGCGGTCTCCGACCGGGAGATCGACGAGATTTGGTCACTCACCGTCGACGGGACACCGATCGAGATTCTGCCATGAACCCTCAACCTTCGAAATCGCGCGTCGTTGCGATCGGCGGGCGCATGCTCTCTTGGATCGAGGTTCTCGGTCTCGTCGCGATCGCCATCGCGACGGTCGTCGCCGGTATCCAGGAGATCATCGAGATGGTGAGCCGGCGCGAGGTCGGCCTCGGCGATCTTCTCTTGCTCTTCATCTATCTCGAGGTGCTGACGATGGTCGGCATCTACCTGCAATCAGGCGCCTTGCCGATCCGCATGCCGCTCTACATCGCGATGGTTGCCCTTGCCCGACACCTGATCCTCGACATGAAGGAGATCACCGAGACCGAGATCATCGCAACCTCGGCCGCCATCCTGATTCTGGCCGGGGCCGTACTCCTGATTCGTTTCGGGCATGTCCGCTTTCCCTATCACCTCTCCAACCGGGACGAAGGCGCACCCTGATCGCGGGTCAGATCGGGCGACATCTTTTCGATACACGCGCATTCTAACCGGGATGAATCGATCGATGCCGCAACCGAGCGATATCACCGGCGTCATCCTGGCCGGAGGCCGCGGGCGTCGTATGGGTGGCATCGACAAAGGGCTCGCGGAGCTTGCGGGCCGGCCGCTCGTTGAATGGGCGCTGGATGCACTCGAACCGCAGGTCGGAACGCTGCTCATCAACGCAAACCGCCACCGCGAAACCTATGCGAGGTATGGCATCCCGGTAATCGCAGACCTCGACTCGGGATTCAACGGCCCCCTCGCCGGGATGCTGAGTGCAATGCGCGCCGCGCGAACCGACTGGATTCTGACCGTCCCCTGTGACGGCCCCCTGCTGCCGCCCGATCTGGCACACCGTCTCATCACGGCGTTGCGCTCGGGCAATGCCCCTTTGGCGACGGTCATTGAAAGGGAGCGCATCCACCCGGTCTATTCGCTCATGCCGGTCTCGCTCGAACAGACGCTTGCCGCCGATCTCGCGGGAGGCATGCGCAAGGTCATGGATTGGATCGCCCGACACCGCCCGGCGCTCGCGGATTTCAGCGATCGACCGCAGGCGTTCTGCAATATGAATTCGGCGGAGGACGTCGCGCGGCTCGAGTCGCAATTGCTGCTCTCGAGATGAGGCGGCGACAACAGCCGGATCAATGCCGAGGTTGAGATCCGGCGAAACGCGATAAAACAAAATGCTCTCAAGGGCCGAGGCCCATTGAGAGCAGTGCGACGGGGGCCGGGTGCCGCAGACCGAATCCGATTAAAACCTTTGGCTTCGTCGGATCAAGCCGTTCAGCTCGGCTCCGGGTGGTGTCGCAACCTCAGTCGGGGGTCACGTTCTCCGCCTGCGGACCCTTGGGGCCTTGCGTGACTTCCATGGTCACGCGTTGACCCTCGAGCAACGTCTTACGACCCGATCCATTGATGGCACTATGATGGACAAAGACGTCTTTGCCGCCCTCGCGCTCAATGAAGCCATATCCCTTCTCGTCATTGAACCACTTGACCGTCCCGGAAACCAATTCACCTGGCATATCAACCTCATCACTTAACGGACCAACCGGAGTTGGCTTTACTTAAACCCAGCCTTGCAGAAAGGCTAGTGTGTCCTCCACTCGATCTGGAGTGGAATCTGAATCAAGACCATCTGACTCAGTCTTTATCATGCGTCGGATCCCGGTCACCAAAGGGCGGTCCATGGTTCGCGTGCAGCATGCCTTAACCGGATTTTCTTGTCGTTCTCTACCTAAAGCAACGTGCAGCCCGAGCAACGCACCATACCCGAGGACATCCCCGTTCCGATAGCCCGTCGATCGGGGCAGATCGAAACGCACCTCTCGCCCGATGCGCCGAACCGGACGCGACTACGTCTAATGGAAGTCGGATGCTCATCGACACGGAATGAAAGAGGGGGAAAAATAAAGTGCGGATGTCGGAATGGGGTCGATCGTCTGATCTCGAGATTTGATCTCGCACAAGACAGGCCTCAAACGGTGCGGCTCGATTCGACGCAGCAGGCCGGAATTCCTTGCGCGGGGCTTTCACTTGCTCCTAGTGTACCGCGAAATTCGGAAAATGCGCGCCCATTGCGGCCATCGGAGTAAAAAAATTTGCGCAAGCACGGAACCTCTCAGTCGGAGCGTTCGGGGCCCTGCCACGCCGGACCGGAGCTGGACTCGACCCGCTGAATGCTGGGATACATCAGATTCTGGTAAGGCATGCTGACGAAATGCCCCTGAATCGCGTCCACACCCGCGGCGGTCAGCATCGGCAGAAGCTCGGCGTTGTCGACCGCCAACGCGATCACCCGCATGCCCTCCTTCTGCGCACACTGCACCAGCGCTTTCACGGCCGCTTGCGGGACACGCCGCTCGACCAACCCCTGGGTCATCGTGCGCGCGAGTTTCACATGGGTGATGAGGTCGCTGTGCTCGGCGAGAAAGGCGCAATCATCCAGACCGGCATCCTCGATCAAGAGGCCGTGACTCTTCGTTTGCAGTGACCGCGCAAACCGCTCCAAGGCCGCCCGCGCATCGGTAAAGGCGGACTTGCGCACCTCGATGACCACCGAGCCGCGCGCAAGGCGGGCAGCCGAAATAAAAGCCCCGAGCGCCTTCACCGTCTCCGCGGAGCTCAAGGTTTCGGTCGCGACATTGATGAACAGCACCGCGTCCTGCGCTCCCCCCTCCTGCATCTCCTGAAGCGTCGCCAAGGCGCGGCGCAGGATCCACAGGTCGATCTTGGTCATCCAGCCGGCAGACTCCAGGACGGGCAGAAACTCGGAGGGCATCAGCAGTTTTCCGGTACCGTCCTTGAGGCGCACCAGGGTCTCGAACATACTGCGATGCTCTTCATGGGTGCTGAGCGAGATGATCGGCTGAAACTCGAGCGTGAGCCCGCCGGCATCGATGAGCGCGCGGATACGCGCCTGATCGGACACCGGACTCTCGCCGGGGGCGGCGACGGCGGCCGGGACATCCTCCGTGCCCGGACGCGCCGCGCGACTCAGGTCATGGATCGTCGCGAGCATGACCGGCCGCGGGACATCCGGGTCGAGGATGCCGGCCGTGCGGCGAAGAACGCGCAGCTCCTTTCGAATCGCGCAGCTCCGCAGCTCGCGCTCGCACACCATCAAAAGATGCTCGATCTCGTCTCGCACGACCAGGTCTGCGGCGCCGAGGCGATAGCTCTGCTGCACACTCAAAGGACTCTCGGCCGCCTTCACCAGGACCAGAGAGGCATCCAGATCGTCCCGAAAGGGCAGGATTGCAGTGTCGACGCCGAGACCTTCGACGCTCTCGCCGTCGCACAGGATCAGATCCCACCAACCCGCGCGGTCCAAGGCGTTGCGGAGACCTTCTGGCGTGGAGACCTCGGTCAGATCGACTGCCGTACCCCGTCGGTTCAGGAGCGCTCCGATGCGAAGATCCGACGGTTCCGGGTCGATGCAGAGGATTTGCTTCGCTTTGCTCATTGCGATTGGACTGGGCCGCGCACCGATCGTGGTGAAGTGCCAAAACCATACGGTGCGCCGGCCTTCAAGACAAGAGGCGTCGCCGCAACGGTTCCGAACGCGCGCGTCAGGCCCGTAGACAATGCACGCGACGGGTCTCGCTCAAACGCGTCTCCTCGGGATACGTCCGTGAACAGGCATCGAACGCATCCGGACAGCGGGGGTGAAAGTAGCAGCCCGAGGGCGGGTGGCTCGGTGAGGGCATGTCGCCTTCGAGACGTATCACCGAACGCCGCTTTTCACGGTCGATCACAGGCACGGCCGAGAGGAGCGCGCGGGTATAGGGATGGCGCGGGTCATCCAGAACCTCGTCGACCCGCCCGCGCTCGACCACGCGTCCGAGATACATAACCGCCACCTCGTGCGCCAGATAGGCCACCACCGAGATGTCGTGCGTGATGAAGAGATAGGCAAGCCCGAGCCGATCCTGGAGGTCCTTCAACAGGTTGAGGATCTGGGCCTGGACCGAGACATCCAGCGCGCTGGTCGGCTCGTCGCAGACGATCAGCTTGGGCTCGACCGCGAGCGCGCGGGCGATGCAGATGCGCTGACGCTGGCCGCCGGAGAATTCGTGCGGGTAGCGCTCGACGGCGTCCGCGTCCATACCGACCAGATCGAGGAGCTCGGCGACACGCCGCATCCGGCCGGCCCGACTGCGCTCGATCCCGAGCGCCTGGAGACCCTCGCCGATCAGATCGCCGACCAGCATGCGCGGATTCATCGCCGCGTAGGGATCCTGAAAGATGATTTGAAGGTCTTTGCGGAAGGCACGCATGCGACGATGCCCCAGCCCGACAAGCTCCTCGCCCCGATAACGGATCGAGCCGTCGGTCGGCCTCGTCAGCTGCAGGATGCCTTTGCCGGCGGTCGTCTTGCCGCAGCCGGACTCGCCGACCAACGCCAGGGTGCGGCCCGGGGTCAGATCGAAGGTCAGGCCGTCGACCGCGCGGACCTGTCCGACGACACGCCGAAAAAAACCGTCGTGGATCGGGAAGTGGACCTTGAGATCCCGGACCTGCAGCATGGGAGCATGGGCCGCGGCCGGATCCTGCGCGGACTCGGGGACGAATGACGTCGCAGCCGCCGGATCGCCGGTCTCGCGCTGCAAACCGTCGGGCAGAACGCCACCGTGCTCCCAGAGATGACAGCGCACCCCTTGCCCGGTGTCGAGCTCGCGCCAGATGGGCGCTTGGTCACGACACCGCGGCATGACCGCATAACAACGCTCGGCAAACCGACAGCCGACGAACGCCTGATCCAGGTGCGGGACCCGCCCCGGGATCACGGCCAGACGCGCGCTGCGTTTGTCCGCGCCGGGCATGCTCTCCATCAGCTTGCGGCTATAAGGATGCGCCGGCGCGGCGAAGAAGGCATCGGTCGTCGCGGTCTCCAGGATCTGGCCTGCGTACATCACGGCCAAGCGATCCGCTGTCTCGGCGACCACGCCGAGATCGTGGGTGATCAGGAGCACCGCCATTCCGGTCTTCGCCTGGAGGTCCTTCAGCAGCCGAAGGACCTGGGCCTGGATGGTGACGTCCAGCGCGGTGGTCGGCTCGTCGGCAATCAGGAGCTGCGGGTCGCCGGCCAAGGCCATCGCAATCATGATGCGCTGCTTCATGCCGCCCGAGAGCTGGTGCGGGTACTCGTCGACTCGCCGGGCCGGATCCGGGATACCCACCGCGCGCATGAGCTCCACGACACGCGCCGGGATCCGATCGCGCGATCCACCCTCGTGAACCCGGACCGCCTCGGCGATTTGATCGCCGACGCTCATGACCGGGTTGAGCGAGGTTTGCGGCTCCTGGAAGATCATGGCCACGCGCCCGCCGCGGACTTGGCGCATCTCGGCCTCGGTCAGGCGCAGCAGGTCGGTTCCGGCCAACCGCACCGCGCCTGCCGTGACCCGTCCGGACGGCGGTAGAAGCCGCATCAGCGAGAGTGCCGTCATGGACTTGCCGCATCCGGACTCACCGAGCAGCACGAAGGTCTCGCCACGGCGAATCTCGAGATCGATCCCGTCGACGACCCGAACGGGCCGCGCGGCATCTCCGAGCAGCGTCGTCAGTCCGGAGACCTCAAGCAGCACATCGGACGCCATCAGACACTCACCCTCTCGTTTCGGGAATACGCGATCGAGCCGCTCGCGCGCAGGCACGCGGCGGGCTCGTCAACGCGATCAGCGTGCACCCTTGAGCCTCGGGTCGAAGGCATCGCGCACCACGTCCGCGAAGAGGTTCGCCGCGAGCACCAGCGCGAACATGAAGACGAACGCGGCGGCCAGGGACCACCAAACGACCGGATCACGGGCCAGCTCGAGCCGCGCGCTGTTGATCATGTTGCCCCATGAGTTCATGGTCGGATCGACACCGATGTTGATGTAGGAAAGCACGGCCTCGGCGAGCACCAGGCCGCTGAAGTCCAGCACCAGCGTGATCAGCACGATATGCATGACATTGGGCAGGATATGCCGGCCGATCAGGGTAAAGTGACCGACGCCGAGGGCCGTGGAGGCCTGCACATAGTCGACCTCGCGCAACTTCAGCGCCTCCCCGCGCAGCAGTCGGCAGAGCCCGGTCCAACTGGTCACGCCCAGGATCAGCACCAGAAACAGCAGGCGCAGATCGGCGCGCTCGACCAGGCTCGCGAAGTCGTCGGCGTGGTTGCTCATGTAGACCTGCAGCAAGAGGATCGCCGCGGCGATCAGGAGCACGCCCGGGATGGAATTCAGCGTGGTATAGAGATACTGGATGAGGTCGTCGACCCAGCCCCTGAAATAACCGGCCATGATGCCGAGCAAGACCGCGGCGGGCAGCATCACCAGGGTGGTGAGTGTTCCGATCAGAAGCCCGGTGCGGATGCTCTTCAGCGTCTGATAGAAGACGTCCTCGCCGACCTTGTCCGTCCCCAGGATGTGGTACGCAAGCGCCAGCTCGCCGGCAACGGCGCTCAGCACCAGCATGATCCCGAGCATCGCAAGCGCGATCCGCCAAGGGATCGGCGTGCGTCCGGCAAGGATCGCCGCGCGGGTCGCCGCCGATGTCTCCCCGCGCGAACGGGCAATCAGCCAAAGGATACCCGTCGCCAGCAGCGCCCAGATCACCAGGCCTTGCAGCGCACCCCACGCGGCGCGCCAGGCGATGTCGAAGCCGCGCTGTCGCGCTGGATCCTCCAGGTGCGCACCGCCGTACTCCAGCCTCGGAAAGTCACGCACGAGGGTTCCGTCCGGCTGCTCGATCGCCTCCTTCACGAAGAGATGGGTGGCGAACGGCGCCGAATAGGTCTTTTCCTGACGCTCGCGCAGCCCGCTCAACGCCAGGTCGAGCAGACTCAAGACCTCGGGCGAATAGCGGGTCTCGGCGCTGTCGTCGCCTTGCGGGTCGAGTGCAAGCCGAAAATGCACCGTATCGAGCAGCCCGACAACGACATAGAAGCCGAGCACGACGAGGGTCGCCACGCCTACCCTGGAACGCACCACCCGCCGCCAAGGTGCGCGCATGTGCTCGTACCGCGAGGCATAGAGCACGAAGGCCGCGATCAACGTCAGCAGCAGAAACACCAAAGCATCGGTCCAGAGCACGACCGGCATCACGCTCATGGCTGGCTTCCCAAGCCACCGGACAGGTCAGCGATTCGACTCCAGCCTCCAGCCGCCAGCCGCCAGCCGCCTGCGGATGTCGATCGTGCGGGAAGCCGGCAGCAGGAGGCCGGAGGCAGGCGGCTGGAGGCGCTCTTGATCATGGCTGTAATCTGACCCGCGGATCCACCAAGGTGTACGAGATATCCGTCAGGATCAGCCCGAGGATATAGAGCACGGCCCCGAGGAAGACCATCGAGCGCACGATCGCGAAATCCTGGCTGTTGATGGCGTCGATCGTGTAGCTGCCCAGCCCCGGAATCCCGAAGAAGGATTCGGTGATCAGACTGCCCATGAAGAGCAGCGGCAGCACGACCACGACGCCGGTCAGAATGGGGATCAGTGCGTTCTGCAGGACATGGCGGAAGAGCACGCGCCGCTCGCCGAGACCCTTGGCCCTGGCGGTGCGCACGTAGTCTTTGGAGATCTCCTCCAGAAAGAGGGTGCGATACCAGCGTGTGCCGGCCCCGATCCCGCCGATCACGCCCACGATCACAGGAAGGATCAGGAACTTCCAAGCCTCGATACCCGTGTCGTATCCGGAGATGGGGACCAGGTGGAAGAGCTTACCGAGCAGAAACTGTCCGCCGATGATGTAGAAGAGGCCCGAGATCGACATCATAGCCACCAACAGGACGACGCTGCCGATATCCAGATAGGTCGCGCGAAAGAAGACGATGAAGAGGGCGTAGGAGATATTGAAGGCGAGTCCGACCAGCAGCACCGGCACGGCGATGGCCAGACTCGGCCACATGCGTCGGGAGATGTCGTAGCCGATGTCGCGACCGTTGTCGGAGGAGCCGAAGTCGAAGACGAACAAGCGTATCGATTTCTCGAAAAAGATGGTCTCGGTGAAGCGCCCGAGGCCGGAGGCATCCGGGTTGTAGAGCAGCGGCCGGTCGTAGCCGTGCTCTTGCTTCCAGGTCTGGATCGCCTCCTCCGTGACCCGTTTCTCGCCGAGATGCATCCGTGCCATGTCGTCGGGGGCGTTGACCACGAAGAAGAGCACGAAGGTGATGAGGTTCACCCCGATCAGGATCGGGATCGCATAGATCAACCGTCGGATGATGTAGGCCGTCACAGTGCGGTGCTCCGCTCGCGCCGCCATACCAACCAGAGTGCCGGGAGGACAATCACCACGAGGAGCCCCCCGACCGCCCACAGCGGCCAAAGGATCGGCGGATTCCAGTCACGGCGCAGCTGCGCCCGCAGCTCGGGGTCGACCCGGCGGTACTTGAGCGTGTTGTTCGCCATCTGGTTCGGACTGGCGTTGTACATCCATCGATGATGCAGACTGAACGCCTTGGGATTGAAACCCCAGAGCCAGGGCGCGTCGGTGCGGGCGATCTCGACCATGCGATCGATCGCGGCCTGACGCTCCGGGCCGTCGTCCATGAAGCGCATCGCATTGAAGAGACGATCGAATTCCGGATTGACATAGTTCGACGCGTTCTCGCCTTGATGCTCGACCTTGCCGTTCGGCCCGTAGAGCAGGAAGAGGAAGTTCTCCGGGTCGGGATAGTCCGCGTTCCAACCCCACATGAAGACCTGCCCGGTCCCGTTGCGGATCTTCTCCTGAAAACGGTTGTAGTCGGTCGAACGGATCACAAGCTCGATACCGAGCTTGGCGAACTGCTTGCGGATCCAGTTCAGACGGGCGCGGTCGTCCGGGCCGGTCGCGATCGCCTCGTAGTTGATCGTGAGTGCCCGCCCGGTCGCTTGGTCGCGACCGCCTGGATACCCGGCCTGCTCCATCAGGACGCGGGCCTCGTCGAGACTCCGACGCACGGCCCGGCCATCGACCCATTCGTAGACGAACGGATTGATCCCCGCCTCTCCCTCGCGGTAGCCGAAGATCCCGGGCGGGATCGGGCCTTGCGCGACCAGGCCGCGACCGTTGGTGAAGATGGAGATGAACTCCTCGAAGTCCACCGCGATGGCGATGGCCCGGCGCAGGAGGCGCGCCCTCTCCGAGTCCCCGCCGATCACGGGATCGAGCATGTTGAATCCCATGTACATGACGGATGGCTCGACCGATGTCAGCAGGCTGATCCCGCGCTCGCGCATCGCATCGGTGAGTACCGGCTCGCCCCCGGCATCGATCTGAACGGCTTGATCGAAGGCGTCGGAGGCGATCCCGGAGCTGTCGTAGAAGCCCTGCAGGAACTTGTTCCAGCGCGGGATGCTTTCCTTCTCGAGGCTATAGATGGCCTCGTCGATGAAGGGCATCGGCCGGCCGGCATCGGCGAGGATCCCGGATGCCGTATCCTCCGGCATGCCCTCGCTCGGATAAGGTTCGCCGCGGAAATTCGGATTACGCTCGAGCACCATCCGCAGGTTTGGATTGTTCTCGCCGAGCATGAAGGGACCGGTGCCGACCGGATACCAGTCCAGCATGATGTTGCGCTCGCGCAGCCCCGGCTGAGCGTAGAAGACCTCCGCCTCCCACGGCATGGGGGCGAAGAAGGGCATGGCGAGCCAGTAGGCGAACTGCGGATACTTTCCCTTGACACTGATACGGTAACTGTAGGGATCGACGACCTCGACACCGGCGATCTCGGATGCCCGGAGTCGGGCCACACGCCCCGCTGGATCCGTTTCCGCCATCTGCGCGAGACCATCCGCATACGCATCGAACCCGATGATATGCTTTCGCATTACCGCGGCGATCGGCGAATGCGTCCAGGGCGCGGCAAGTCGCTTGATCTGATGAACATAGTCCGCCGCGGTCAGCTCGCGTGTTCCGGTCCGCTCGAAGTCTCCGAGCTGGTTGATGCCGCGTAAATCGCGCGCGGTCGGTGCGCGATCCTCGCCCGCCTCGTCCGCTGCAAAGGCCGGATGTGGCTGATAGCGAATCCCGGACTGGATGCGGATCAGGTAGTCGCTGCGATGGATCGACTCGGCCGGTGCATCCCGAGGAAGCGGATTCCCGTCGATGTCGAAGTAGGCCGGCTCGGGTACTTCGAGCGCCGTAAGCGGCACCAGACGGTAGGGGCGCAGCAGAAAATGGTACTGCAGCGGCGGCTCGTAGATCTGCGCGAGGAAGGCATACTCGTCGGCACTGTAGGAGCGCGCCGGATCAAGGTGCTTGGGCCGCTCGGCGAACGAGCTGTAGACCCGATTACCGGTCGCATCGCCCGCTGGATAGGGATCGTTCCAGGGTACCTCGCCGCAGCCCGCCAACAGCAAGGCGGCCAAGCCAAACAGGAGACCTCCCCGGACGTCGAACCGCTCGCTTGACCGCACGCCAGACCCTTTCACCGATAACCGAGTTTCTGTAATGTTAGCCCCGCAAATGGGGGTAAGACGAGAGATTGCACCGGGCTTTAGGTCATCGCACCGAGGCGGATGCGTCGCGCGTCGGGACTGCGACGGCGTCGATCGCAATGACCGTGCACATCTCTTCCGAGGGCGGATCGAACCCTGCCCGACCGACCCTCCCCGACCGACCTGCGCGCCATCCGGCGCCGCCCACTGAACGCACACAGAACGGAAGAGATATCGAATTATGGGATTCCTAAGCGGAAAGAAGATCCTCGTCACCGGGGTCGCCAGCAACCGATCCATCGCCTGGGGTTGTGCCGAGGCGATGCACCGCGAGGGTGCCGAGATCGCCTTGACCTACCAGAACGACAAGCTCAAGTCCCGCGTCGAAGACATGGCGGCGAAGTGCGGCTCTGATCTGACCTTTCCGCTCGACGTCGGCAGCGACACCGAGATCGATGCGCTTTTCGCTGCGCTATCCGAGCGTTGGGACGGCTTGGACGGCATCGTGCATTCGGTGGCCTTCGCACCGCGCGATCAGCTCGAGGGGGACTACGTCGACGCGGTCACGCGCGAGGGCTTCGGGACCGCCCACGACATCAGCTCCTATAGCTTCGCGGCACTCGCCAAGGCGAGTCGCAGCATGATGGAGGGCCGCAACGGCGCACTCGTGACCATGACCTATTTGGGCGCCGTGCGCGCGGTTCCCAACTACAACGTCATGGGCGTCGCGAAGGCGAGCCTGGAGGCGAACATGCGCTATCTCGCGGCATCGCTCGGGCCGCACGGTACGCGCGTGAATGCCGTCTCCGCCGGTCCCATCCGCACGCTTGCCGCGGCCGGGATCTCGGATTTTCGCGACATGCTGAAGAAGGTCGAGGAACGCACGCCGCTGCGGCGCAACGTCACGATCGAGGAGGTCGGTAATGCCGCCGCCTTTCTCTGCTCGGATCTGGCGAGCGGCATCACGGGTGACGTCGTGTACGTCGACACCGGGTACCACATCCTGGGCCTAGGCTGAGGTCACGTCGGGTCACCCGCGCCGCCGGGGCGCGGGTGTGAAGCCGGAATCAGAGGTCGGACGTCGTCTTGAGCGGATTGCGTTCCACCTTGGCACGCATTTCCATATCCGCGAGCATCGCGTCGTAGACGTGGCGCCCGAGCAATTGGACGAGCATCTCGGCCTCGGATGCGGATGACGGCCCCTCCGGCGGCGTCACCTCGCCATCCTTGATCTGCGTAACGCCGACGACCGCCACGTCTCCATCCTCCAGCACCGCCGTGCCGACACTCGGCACGCCGTCGCCGGGCGCGGCCAGCGTGAAGGCCAACCCGCGAATCGGTGCCGGGACGCTCTGCAGATCCCGACCCACCGCCCCGGGAGTCTCGAGCACCGCCGACGGGATCGCCTCGGACCAGCTCGTACCTTGCCGAAGCCGCTCGGCAGCGCTCTCGGCCGCCTGCAGTGCCGCCTCGCGGGCGCGCTCCGAACGCAGCGCCTCGACGATCTCGTCGCGCACCTCCTCGAGCGGCTTCACCGCCGCCACGCGGTGATCGGCAACGCGCAGGACAACGGCTCGAAGGACATCGCGCTCGGGCTCGATCAGATCGCTGTTGTTGCGACCGCCGAGAACCTCGTCGCTGAACGCCGCACCCATGACACGCGGATACGCAAAGACGCCCTCCCCGCCTTCGCGCCCGAGCCAATCGCTTTGCTGAAGCGCCAGGCCGAGCTCGTCGGCTGCCGGCTCGAGGCTATCCGGCGATTCGTAAGCGACGTTCGCGAGCCGCTCGCCGAGGTCGTAGAAAAGCGATTCCGCGCGCTGGCGCGAGACCTCGGCACGCAGCTCGTCCTTGACCTCGTCGAATGATTTCACCGCCGCTGGAACGATCTCGGTCACCTCGATCAGATGATAGCCGAAGCGCGTGCGGACAGGCTCGCTGAGCTCGCCTGCCGGGAGGCCGAAGGCGACCGTATCGAAGACGGGGTCCATGAGACCCTGCTCGATCGTCCCCAACGAGCCACCCTCGCTCGCGCTCCCCGGATCCTGCGACTCGGACCGCGCAACCTCCTCGAACGCCTCGCCCGCGAGGATCCGATCCCGAATCGCCTGCAACCGAGACTCGACGGCCTGCGCAGCGGCCTCGTCGGCGTCTGGCGGAACCGTGAGAAGAAGATGGCGAACGCTGCGCTGTTCGGGCTGACCGAAGCGCGACCGATCCTCCTCGTAGACGCGCCGAAGCTCGTCGTCGCCGATCTCCGCGCCCTTCGCGAGCTCCGCGACATCGAGCACCAGATAATCCAGCTTGACCGTTTCCGGGCTTTGAAACCGCGCCGCATTCGCGTCGTAGAAGGCCTGGATCTCCTCCTCGCCGATCGGTGCATCGCTTCGGAAATCCGCGACGGGCATCACGGCATACGACAGTTCTCGGGTCTGACCAACGAGTCGCCGATAATCGTCGAGCTCCCGGCTCGTGATGAGCTCGCTTCCGACGACGGCCCGCAGCAACTGGTTACCGATCAATTGCTGACGCAGCTGCTCTTCGAATTGCGCGGGAGAAAGCCCTTGCATGCTCAGCAGTCTTTCGTAAGCCTCGCGATCGAACCGACCATCGCGCTGAAAGGCCGACTCGGCAAGTATCTGCATGCGAACCTCCTCGTCGGACACGCGCATGCCGATACGGTTGGACACGTCGAGAAGGAGCGTTTGCCGAATCATGTCGTCGAGGACCTCGGCACGCAGGCGTCCTTCCTCGAAGAGCGCCGGGTCGTACGCTGCGCCGAGACGCTCGCGCAGCTCAAGGCGGGCCTGTTGTGCACGCCGACTCAGGTCACGGTCCGTGATTTCGACGCCGTTGACGGTCGCGACGACCGGCTCGCCGCCGACACCGAGGTAAGACTGAATACCCCAAAGGGCAAAAGGAATACTGATGAGTGCGACGATGACCCAGGCGAGCCAGCCCTGGGCACGTTCCCGAATGGCTTGAAGCATGAGGCGCTCAACTGCTGATTGGGACGGTGGAGGACGGATCCGGGAGAGGAATCGGGGATACCGATTGCGGTATCCCCGATTGACTGCAGTGGCGGAGCGGACGGGGCTCGAACCCGCGACCCCCGGCGTGACAGGCCGGTATTCTAACCAACTGAACTACCGCTCCGAAAAACATTTGCTCCGAGAAGACACGGCTTGTGCAAGCCTTTTCCTCTGTAGAGCTTGGTGGGTGCTGCAGGGATCGAACCTGCGACCCTCGCCTTGTAAGGGCGATGCTCTCCCAGCTGAGCTAAGCACCCTTGAGACGAACGACTATTGTACTGCGTCCTTGAAGGCTTTACCAGCCTTGAATGAAGGTGTTTTGCTTGCCTTGATCTCGATCGCCGCACCCGTTTGGGGATTACGACCGGTGCGTGCTGCACGCTCCTTCACTGCGAAGGTTCCGAAACCGATCAGGGAGACCGTGTCGCCCTCCTTGAGCGCACCGGCAACGCCATCCGTGAAGGCATCCAACGCCTTTCCTGCTGCGGCCTTCGAGATATCCGCAGCGTCCGCCATTTTTTCGATAAGTTCCGACTTATTCATCGCTCCCCCTGTTGATTCGTTCAATTTGCGCCGAAGGGCGCCCCGACGCTGAGGAAGCCGAAACCGGCTTCCCGCCGATGAGCAGGACATCAACACCGCATCAACGGCTCGACCGACCTGCGCTGCATGCTAAAACGGAGTCCGGACGAGGGCAACTGGCTTTTTGCGATTGAGCCGCACAAAACGGCGTTTAGTCAACGAAATGAGAACGAATCGCACACGGGGCGTCCCGATCCTGCGGTGCAGGACCGTTCGGGCCGTTTTCCGTCTCGGGAGGCGAGTGCAGCGCGGCAGCCGGGAGAGGCTTATCGGGGAAGCGCGCCCCGGCCTCTTCCCTGCCCGGGTCGCTCTAATGGTGGAGTCGCGCGGTCTGATCGCGTGCCGGCTCGGCAGAAGCCTCGCGCGTGTCCTTCTCGACCGTGATCGGGTCGTTCCCGTCAGCATCTGCAGCGATGCATTCCGGGCGTTTCGTCAGCGCAATATCGAAAACCTCGTCGATCCAGCGCACCGGATGGATGTTTAGATGTTGCTTGATGTTCTTCGGAATCTCGGTGAGATCCCGCTCGTTCTCGAGCGGAATAATCACGGTATCGATGCCGCCCCGGTGCGCCGCGAGGAGCTTCTCCTTCAGCCCCCCGATCGGCAACACCTCCCCGCGCAGGGTGATCTCCCCGGTCATGGCAACACTTGCCTTCACGGGAATCTTCGTCAACGCGGAAACCAGCGCCGTACACATGGCAACACCCGCACTGGGCCCGTCCTTCGGGGTTGCACCCTCGGGCACGTGGATGTGCACGTCGAGCGTGTTGTGGAAGTCCGGGGGCACACCGAGCGCGTCGGCGCGCGAGCGCACGACCGTCATCGCGGCTTGAATGGACTCCTGCATCACATCGCCCAGCTGACCCGTGTAGGTGAACTTACCTTTGCCGGGAACCAGGGCCGACTCGATGCGAAGCAGCTCGCCGCCGACCTCCGTCCAGGCCAGACCGGTGACTTGGCCGACTTGGTCGTGCTCGTCGGCGCGACCGTAGCGGAAACGCTGGACGCCCAGGTATTTCTCGAGGTTCTTCGCGCTGACCGTCGTGGCCGTATCGCGTTTCTTCAGCAGCACCTCCTTGACGACCTTGCGACAGATCTTGGAGATCTCGCGCTCGAGACTGCGCACGCCGGCCTCACGTGTGTAATGCCGGATGATGTCGCGCAGCGCACTCTCGCGGATGACCAGCTCGCCATCCTTCAAGCCGTTGTTCTTCATCTGCTTGGGCAGCAGATAGCGCTCGGCGATCGCGACCTTCTCGTCCTCGGTGTAACCGGAAAGACGGATCACCTCCATGCGGTCCAGAAGCGCAGGCGGGATGTTCAGGGTGTTCGCGGTGCCGACGAACATCACCTCGGACAGATCGAAATCGACCTCGAGGTAGTGGTCGTTGAAGGTATGGTTCTGCTCCGGATCCAGGACCTCGAGCAGGGCCGATGCGGGATCGCCGCGGAAGTCCATCGCCATCTTGTCGATCTCGTCAAGCAGGAAGAAGGCGTTGCGCGAACCGGCCTTGGAGAGATTCTGGATGATCTTGCCGGGCAGTGCGCCGATATAGGTCCGACGATGTCCGCGGATCTCGGCCTCGTCGCGCACGCCGCCGAGCGACATGCGCACGAATTGGCGATTGGTCGCACGGGCAATCGACTGACCCAGCGAGGTCTTGCCGACACCGGGCGGGCCGACCAAACAGAGGATAGGGCCTTTGAGTTTGCGCACCCGCTGCTGGACCGCGAGATATTCGAGGATGCGCTCCTTCACGCGCTCCAAGCCGTAGTGGTCCTTGTCCAGCACCGCTTCGGCGACCTTGATGTCGTTGCGGATGCGCGTGCGTTTCTTCCATGGTACGGCGACCAGGGTGTCGATGTAGTTGCGCACCACTGTCGCTTCGGCCGACATGGGCGACATCAGCTTGAGCTTGTTGAGCTCGCCTTGCGCCTTGGTCTTGGCCTCGCGCGGCATCCCGGCGGCCTCGATGCGTTTCGCCAGGTCTTCGATCTCGTTGGGCGCGTCCTCGAGCTCGCCGAGCTCCTTCTGGATCGCCTTCATCTGCTCGTTGAGATAGTACTCGCGCTGGTTCTTCTCCATCTGGCGCTTCACGCGCCCGCGGATGCGCTTTTCCATCTGGAGGATATCGTTTTCGGACTCCATCAGGCCCATCAGGTGCTCGAGCCGGGCTTGGACATCGATCATCTCCAAGACGCGCTGCTTCTCGTCGAGCTTCAACGACATGTGCGCAGCCATGGTGTCGGCGAGCCGGCCCGCCTCGTCGATGCTCGAGAGCGAGGTCAGCACCTCCGGCGGGACCTTCTTGTTGAGCTTGACGTACTGATCGAACAGCGTGACCGCGGAGCGCATGAGCACCTCCTGCTCGCGCTCGTCCACCTCGAGGGTCTCGTCCATCGGCTCGATGTTGGCCGAAAAAGAGCTTTCCGTCGTGAGGAAACGGTCGATACGTGCCCGCTGATTGCCTTCGACCAAGACCTTGACGGTCCCGTCGGGGAGCTTGAGCAACTGCAGGATGTTGGCCAGGGTCCCGATCTCGTGGAGATCCTTCACGCCCGGGTCGTCGACATCGGCGCTCTTCTGGGCGATCAAAAGGATCTGCTTGTCGCTCGCCATCGCCGCATCGAGCGCGCGAATCGATTTGTCGCGGCCGACAAAAAGCGG
The DNA here is from genome assembly GCF_000223985.1 of Thiocapsa marina 5811. Lineage (GTDB taxonomy): Bacteria > Pseudomonadota > Gammaproteobacteria > Chromatiales > Chromatiaceae > Thiocapsa > Thiocapsa marina. The sequence goes on along the minus strand of NZ_AFWV01000007.1, from coordinate 81,339 downwards.
GATCACCATATGCGGATAAACAACGACGTCCCGCAAAGGAAGAACCGGGACCTCTTGAAGGGTATCGGATGCCGAGCTGGATACTGAATCGTGGTGCGCCATGTGGATCCGTTCTCGTGAAGTGGACGACCCGCGCCGACAGTTGTCGTCACTGCTGCTCGCGAGCGCGCGTCGGCTCGGGGCGTCGGTTGAGTTCTGGTCTGGGGTAAGGATCAGGGCGCGCCGAGCCGACTTCAACAGAAACCCGGCGCGGCGGGTGCCCGCGACGTGCGCGGGGCACGAGGGAGACGAACGAGGATCAGTCGGCTGCGACGGCCTGCTTCTCCAAACCTTCGTAGATCAGGAACGGCTTGTTTTCGCCCGAGATGACCGACGCATCGATCACGACCTTGCCGACATGCTCCATCGACGGGAGATCGTACATGGTATCCAGAAGCACCTGCTCCATGATGGTTCGCAGTCCGCGTGCTCCGGTCTTGCGCTCCATGGCCTTGCGCGAGATCCCGAGCAGGGCATCGTCGCGCAGCTCGAGCTCCACGCCCTCCATCTCGAAGAGACGTTGATACTGCTTGACCAGGGCATGCTTGGGCTCGGTCAGGATCCGCATCAGCGCCGGCTCGTCGAGCTCTTCCAAGGTCGCCATCACCGGGAGTCGGCCGACGAACTCGGGGATCAGGCCGTAGCGGATGAGATCTTCGGGCTCCACCGCACTGAAGAGCTCGCCGATCTGCCGTCTGTCGTCCTGGCTGTGGACCTCGGCCGAGAAGCCGATACCCGTCTTGCGCGAGCGGTTCTGAATCACCTTGTCCAGACCCGCGAAGGCCCCGCCGACGATGAAGAGGATATTGGAGGTATCGACCTGCAGAAACTCTTGCTGCGGATGTTTGCGCCCGCCCTGCGGAGGAACCGAGGCGACGGTGCCTTCGATCAGCTTGAGCAGGGCTTGCTGTACCCCCTCGCCGGAGACATCGCGGGTGATGGATGGATTATCCGATTTGCGCGAGATCTTATCGATCTCGTCGATATAAACGATGCCGGTCTGCGCCTTCTCGACGTCGTAATCGCACTTTTGAAGCAGCTTTTGGATGATGTTCTCGACGTCCTCGCCGACATAACCGGCCTCGGTCAAGGTCGTCGCATCCGCAATCGTGAAGGGGACGTTCAGCAGTCGCGCGAGTGTTTCGGCGAGCAGTGTCTTGCCCGAGCCCGTCGGGCCGATCAGCAGGATGTTGCTCTTGGCGATCTCGATGTCTTCCTTGGCCTCGGCGACCTCGAGACGTTTGTAATGGTTGTAGACCGCGACCGACAGGACCTTCTTGGCTTGCTCCTGGCCGATCACGAACTCGTCGAGTCGCGCGTTGATCTCGCGCGGCTTGGGAAGGTTGTTGGTCGCCTCGCCCACGCCGTCCTGCATCTCCTCGCGGATGATGTCGTTGCAGAGCTCGACGCACTCGTCGCAGATGAATACGGACGGGCCGGCGATCAGCTTGCGGACCTCGTGTTGACTCTTGCCGCAGAAGGAGCAGTAGAGTAGCTTGCCGTCGTCGCTCTTGCCGTGGCTGTTTCCACTCATCGCGGTTGAGTCTCCGTGCGGTCGGTTGGGGTCAAGTTGAGAGGGTCTCTGAGGGCGCAAACTCAATCATAACGGTTTGCTGTTGGATGGCAAGATGGTGACGAATCCCGCGCATCTCCACGGGATCCATCATTCGATCGGCCGTATCGGGGGCAAGCGGCGTGCGCAGCGCGGCCCGGCAACTGCGCCGGACATTGAAATCAGGCCTTCTTCGGCGCCGGACCGCGCTCGTCGATGACCTTGTCGATCAGGCCGTATGCCACGGATTCCTCGCCGCTCATGAAGCGATCTCGCTCGGTGTCGTCCGCGATCTTCTCGATCGGCTGGCCCGTATGGTGGGCGAGGATGTGGTTGAGTCGATCGCGAATATAGAGAATCTCGCGCGCGTGGATGTCGATATCCGTGGCCTGGCCCTGGAAACCGCCCAACGGCTGGTGGATCATCATCCGCGAATGGGGCAGGCAGACACGCTTGCCGGCCGCACCGCCCGCCAACAGCAAGGCGCCCATGCTGGCCGCCTGCCCGATGCACATGGTACTGACGTCGGGCCTGATGAACCGCATGGTGTCGTAGATCGCCAGACCCGCCGTCACCGAGCCGCCCGGAGAGTTGATGTAGAGGTGAATGTCCTTGTCGGGGTTTTCCGACTCCAGAAACAGCAGTTGCGCCACCACCAGGTTTGCCATGTGGTCCTCGACCGGACCGACCAGGAAGATGACGCGCTCTTTGAGAAGCCGGGAGTAGATGTCGAAGGAACGCTCGCCGCGCGCCGTCTGCTCGACGACGATGGGCACCAGCCCCAGACCGGAGGGCTGCCAATCCGAACGGCTCGAAGAATAGCTCATAGGATGTCTCATCGCCTTAAATCGCGTTCAGCATGAACAAAACCGACATCCGCCCGCGACCGATCGCCGCGCACGGATGTGTACCGGACCGGCGCACGCAAACCGGACGTCGGATCCGCTGCCCTCACTGCCCTCAGAGGCCGGGGCGAGCGCTCGACTCGGACAATTGGTCGAACGTCAGCGCCTCTTCCTCGACCTCGACCTGCCCCAACACCCATTCGACGACCTGCTCCTCGAGCACGAGGCTCTCGACCGAGGCGAGATGCTTGGGATCGGAGTAGAAATAATCGATGACCGCCTGCGGTTGCTCGTAGGTCGAGGCGCTGTCCTCGACCGCCGCGCGGACCCGCTGCGGGTCGGGGCGGAGCCCCTGCTGCTTCACGATCTCGCCGATGATGAGTCCCAGCGCGACGCGCCGCTTCGCTCCTTCCTCGAACAGCCCGTCGGGGAGCGCCACATCCGCGGAGCCGAGCGTCTCGAGCATCTGCGCCTTCATCGCGCGGATCTCCTCCTGAACCAAGACCCCCGGCAGCTCGATCTCGTGAGCCCCGAGGAGCAGCTCCATCACCGCTTCCTTCCTGCGGGCGTCGAGCCGCTGTTTCATCTCCCGCTCCATATTTTGACGCACCTCCGCCCTAAAACGCGCGACATCCCCGTCGGCGACACCGAATTTCTCGATGAAGGTCGCATCGATCTCGGGCAGAACGGACTCCTCCACCGCCTCGACGCTCACCTCGAAACGCGCGGGCTTGCCGGCGAGATGCTCGGCCTGATAGGAATCGGGAAACACCAGATCAAGCGTGCGCTCCTCGCCGGCCGAGGCGCCGATCAAGCCGTCCTCGAACCCCGGGATCATGCGACCCGTGCCCAGCTCGAGCTTGACGCCGGACGCGGAGCCACCCTCGAAGGGCTCGCCGTCGAGCGTCCCGTTGAAGGAGATGGTCAAAAGATCACCCGTCGCGGCTGCTCGCTCCACCGGCGCCCGGGTCGCGTGCTGCCGGCGCAGCCGCTCGACCATCGCATCGATATCCTCGTCGGTAATCTCGGCGACCGGCGATTTCACGGCGCGCCCGGACAGGGATACGATCTCGACCTGCGGCAAGACCTCGAAGATCGCCGTATAGCCGAAACGCTGCTCGGCCGGATCGATCTCCGGCTCGATCCGCGGCATCCCCGCGGGGCGCAGCGATTGCTGCATGAGCGCCTCGGAGAAGCTGGACTCGACGAGCTCGCCGAAAACCTCTTGGTTCACGGCGTCGCCGTAACGCTTCCTCAGCACCTTCATCGGCACCTTGCCCGGCCGAAAACCGGGCAGACGAGCGCTTCGGGCGAGCTTCTGCAAGCGCTTATCCACTTCGACCGCGATCTCCTCGAAAGGCAGATCGATCTTCATCCGTCGCTCGAGCCCCTCGCCCGTCTCAACCGAAACCTGCATCATGTCTCTCCGCTCGGCCCTCGCCGAGAGGGTCCGTAGGTTGTTGAATCTTGGATCGGGCAGAGACGCCCAAACCGCATAAAAGCTGTCCAGTATAGCGCACGGGCCGTCCGTCGCGAACGCTATCGGATCACCCGATCACCCGATCACCCGGGCGCCGACGCCTCGCCGACCCCTCGCTCATGCTCGCCGCAGCGTCGCAGCTCGCGCTTGAGGATCTTGCCCGCCGCGTTCTTCGGCAAGACGTCCCGGATGATCAGACGGCGCGGGACTTCATGCCGTCCCAAGTGCTCGCGGCACCAAGCACGCAGATTCGCCTCGGTGGCCGACGAACCGGTGCGCAGGACGACGTGTGCAACCGGGATCTCGCCGTGGCGTGCGTCCGGATCGCCGACGACCGCCGCCTCAGCAACCTCCGGATGCGCGAAAAGCGCCTCCTCGATCACCCGCGGATAGACGTTCATGCCGTTGGTGATGATGAGATCCTTGATGCGGTCGACCAGAAAGATATAGCCGTCCGCATCGCGATAACCGAGATCGCCGGTACGGAACCAGTCGCCGAAGAAGCTCTCGCGGGTCGCCTCGGGTTGGTTGTGATAGCCCTGCATCACGCTCGGCCCACGCACACAGACCTCGCCGTAGGTCCCGTCCGGCACCTCGCGACCCTCCGGGTCGAGGATCCGGGTCTCGACCGTGGGGATCGGCAACCCGATCGAGCCGGGCTTGCGCACGCCCGCGATCGGATTGACACAGGTGACGGGACCGCATTCGGTCGGGCCGTCACCTTCGAGGACGGGGATCCCGAAGCGCTCCTGAAACGCCGCCATCAGTGCGGCGGGCATGGCCGCACCTCCGCTCACGCAGACACGCACGCTGCGCCAGTGCGCGAGCTGCTCGGCATCGAGCCGCAACAGCACACCGTAGAGGCTCGGCACGCCGAGGAAGACGCTGGCGCCGTGACGAGCGATGGCCGTCGAGATCGCCCCCGGATCGAACTTCGCGACAGGCACGATCCCGAGACCATGCAGCAGCGGTGTCAGCACGCCGACGGTCGCGGCAAAGGCGTGAAACATCGGGAGCACGACCAGGATGCGGTCGGCCGGGGCGAGCGCAAGCGCCTGCGCGACGGCATCGGCGTTCGCGATCAGATTGGCGTGGGACAGCATCGCGCCCTTGGGACGACCGGTCGTGCCGGAGGTGTAGAGGATCGCGGCGATCGCGTGTTGCGGATCGCACGCCCGGACAGGCGCAGGCTCGGCGCTGCGCATCATGGCGGCGAAATCCAGGATGGCCGGATCGACCGCGGGGCTCGCGCCGATCCGCACCCGCACGGCTATGTCGGTCAGGCCGTCGAGGGCGGCGGCTGCGGCCGCATCGAACGCCTCCTGATGGATCAGACCCACGGCCCCGCTGTCGGCCAGGATGTAGGCCATCTCTTTGGGGTTGAGCAGAAGGTTGAGCGGCACCAAGGTCGCGCCGGCCTTGAGCGTTGCGAGGTAGGCGATGACGAGCTCCGGGCCGTTGCCGCAGAGCAGTCCCAGGCGATCGCCCTCCCCGATACCGGCCGCAGCCAGCGCCCCGGCGACCCCGTCGGAGGCCCGATCGAGCGCGGCATAGCTCCAATCGCCCCGATCCGAGCAGATGCCGATCGACGCGCCGAACCTTGCCGCCGTCGCCCGAAAGCGCCCGGGAATGTCCGGCGCGACGCTCGTACCCACCAGCGAGAAAGCCGTCAGATCACCTTCGAGAAGCCGATCGGCCCGGTCTTGGTGGCCAGATAGGCGTCGAAGGCCATACAGATGTTGCGCACCAGAAGGCGCCCGCGCGGGAGGATGCGGATCTTGTGCGCGTCGACCTCCAGCAGCCCGTCTCCGGCCATGTCGCGCAGCTTCATCAGGGCGTCGGCGAAATACTCGTCGAAGCGGATATCCCAAGCCGCCTCGGCGGAGGGGATGTCGAGCTCGAAGTGACAAATCAGACGGGTGATCATGTCGCGACGGATCAGGTCGTCGCGGGTCAGCTCGATACCGCGGAAGACCGGCAGACGTCCGGCGTCGAGATCCGCGTAATACTCCTCCAGTCCGCGCCGATTCTGGCCGTAGGTGTTGTCGATCTTGCCGATGGAGGTCACCCCGATCCCGATTAGATCGCAGTCGGCGTGAGTGGAGTAGCCCTGGAAGTTGCGATACAGGGTCCCGGCCTGCTGGGCGCGGGCCAGCTCGTCGTCGGGACGGGCGAAATGGTCCATGCCGATATAGACATAGCCGGCCTCGGTCAGGCGCTCGATCGTGGACTGAAGGATGTCGAGCTTCGCCTCGGGCGCCGGCAGATCGGCCTCGTTGATCCGCCGTTGCGGCTTGAAACGCTCGGGCAGATGGGCGTAGTTGAAGACCGACAGGCGCTCCGGATCGACCGCGATGATGCGCTCCAAGGTCCGTGCGAAGCTCTCGGGGGTCTGGAACGGCAGGCCGTAGATGAGGTCGATGCTGATCGAGCGAAAACCCTCGGAGCGTGCCGCCTCGAGCACGGCCATGGTCTCGGCCTCGGTCTGGATGCGGTTCACCGCCTGCTGAACCCGCGGGTCGAAGTCCTGCACGCCCAGACTCATCCGGTTGAAACCCAGACGGCGCAGCAGCGCCACACCGGCGGCATCGGCCTCGCGCGGATCGATCTCGATCGAGTACTCGCCGACATCGTCCCCGGCCAGGTTGAAGTGCCGGCGCGTCGTATCCATCAGCTCGGTCATCTGAGCGTGACTGAGGAAGGTCGGTGTACCGCCGCCCCAGTGCAGCTGCTCCACGACGCGCGTCTTGTCGAACAGCTCCGCTTGCAGGGCAAGCTCCTTGTAGACACGCTCGAGATAGGGCGGGGCAAGGGAGCGATCCTTCGTCGCGATCTTATTGCAGGCGCAATAGAAGCAGACGGTGTCGCAAAAGGGGATGTGAAAATAGAGCGAGAGCGGGCGGCCGCTGTGATTGCTGCGCTCGCAGGCCGCGCGATAGGCGGCGACGTCGAAGGATTCGTCGAACTCCACCGCGGTCGGATACGACGTATACCGCGGGCCGCTTTGGTCGTAGCGACGGATCAGATCCAGATCGAAAGAAATACCTTGTTCCACCGTTCAACCCTCCGGCCGTGGTGCCTGCCGCGACACCCGTTCGGCCATGTTCGTAACGCCTGTCTCAGGCATCATCCCCGCCGACATCGAGGCCGCGACGGCGCGTCTCGTTGATCTGTTCGAGCAGGGTATGGAATGGAATCTCTTCCGCGTACGTGCCGACCAGGTCCATGAGCGGCAGATCCGTGCGCCGGAAGGTGTCGCTCCGATCCTTCCCGGCGTCTTCCAGCGCCCGAAAACCCTTTTGAAGGGGATCGAGAACGGCCGAGGACCGGACCGAGCCCTCCATCTCGAGCTCGAGACAGTCGAGCAGACCGGCGTCCGCGAAGATCGCCCTGCGTGTGCGCTCGACATGGTCGTCGATGTTCTTGACCCGGGACAAGCTCATCGGGTCGTGGCCTCTTCGAGTAGCTCGAGCTGATGGCGATCGAGCTGCTCGCGCGTCAGCAGGAAGACGCCCTCCCCGCCGCGCTCGAACTCGATCCAAGTGAAGGGCACGCCCGGCAAGCGACGTTCCAGCTCGGGCGCCGCAGTGCCGACCTCGACGATCAAAATACCCTCGTCCGTTAGATGGCTTGCGGCATCGGCGAGGATCCTGACGACGAGATCAAGACCATCCTCGCCACCCAGAAGGCCTAACTCGGGCTCATTGCGGTATTCGAGGGGCAGGGCGTCCAGCTCGGAGCGAGACACATAGGGAGGGTTGGAAACGATGACATCGTAACGGTCGGTCGGAACCGACGCGAACAGATCCGAGGCGAAGACGCGCACTCGATCCTCGACCCCGTGTCGCGCGACGTTGCGCCTCGCCACATCCAACGCCTCGGTCGAGATGTCGACCAAATCGACATCCACATCGGGCAGGTGGACGGCTGCGGCAACGCCGATGCAACCGCTCCCGCAGCACAGATCCAGCACGCGGCCGACGATCTCGCCGTCGATCCAGGGCTCGAAACCGGCCTCGACCAGCTCTGCGATCGGCGATCGCGGCACCAGAACGTCCGGTGTCACGATCATTTCAAGACCGGCGAACCAGGTCCGCCCGGTCAGATAGGCCGCCGGTAGGCGCTCCACGACCCGACGCTCGAGGATGTCGCACACCTGCACGCGCTCGGACGGCGTCAACCGGCAATCGCGAAAACCGGCAGGGAGTCCGGGGTCCAAGCTCAGGGTTCCGAGGACCAGGTGAGCGGCCTCGTCGACAGCGTTGTCGGTCCCGTGACCGAAGTAAAGTCCGGCGGCGTTGAAGCGGCTTGCCCCCCACCGCACGAAGTCTTGTATCGTGATCAAACCATCCGGCTGCTCGGCCATACGAAATTTCGAAGAGAACGCGTCAGTGAATCCAGCGCCGCAGGATACCACTACCGCGCGCCCCTGTTCAGCCCCGTTGCGGGTCAGCAACGAAGAGCAAGCCGACAGGGGCTTCGAGCGCGGGTCCCGAACCGAACCGCCGATCAGGCCGCGCGTCGTTTGGCGTCGTCCTCGAGCGTCTCGATCCCGACCTTCGGTGCATCGGATCGGCCGCGGCCGCGGTCGACCAGATCTTGCAACGAGATATCTTTGAGGAAGCGAAAGATTTCGTCGCTGAGCTGATCCCATAGATGATGCGTCAAGCAACGCTGACCGTCGCGACAGTTCTCGCGGCCGCCGCATCGCGTGAACTCCACCCACTCGTCCACGGCGCAGATGATGTCGGCGATCGAGATGTCCTCGGCCGATCGACCGAGATAGTAGCCTCCTCCCGGTCCGCGCACGCCCCGCACGAGTTTTTTGCTTCGCAGCGCGGCAAACAGTTGCTCGAGGTACGACAACGAGATCCCTTGATTTACCGAGACGTCCGCCAGCGTCACCGGCCCGCTGCCGGAATGCAGCGCGAGGTCGAGCATAGCGGTCACCGCGTATCTGCCTTTCGTCGATAGTCTCATCGTAGGATGCCTGGAGTGAGTGAGCCGATGGACGCGCGGGTCGAAGCGACGGCGCCCAATGTCCCCCAGTTAAGTAGTCAACAATTTCGACATTTCAATGCGCAACCGCGTGATCGGTCGTCGGAGAACGGGTCTCGAGGGGAAGAGCGCGCGTCTGCCGCCGGCGTGGATCCGGACCAGACCGGCCCGGGCCAACGGCGCGCTAAGGGCAGAGGGTGACGCGAGCGCCGGACGCGCACGTCGGGGGAGTGACCGGCGCATCCGCGAAGACGCGCCCCTGCCGCAGGCAATATGTCAGCCACTTGCCGACGAAGAGATTCGCTTGCCATTTCTCGGCGAGCGCAGGTGCACGATAGTCGGCACGCAGCGGCAGGACCGTTTGGCGCAGGTCGATCACCTCCACTTGACCGGCGTCGTGATACACCCTCAAGCGGGCATCCGGGTCGGGAAGCGCAGCGCCCTGAACGGCGAAGACATAGGTGAGACGAAGGATGGTCGTGAAGCGCGCCTGCTCTTCGATCTCGAGATAGAGATCGACCCCTTCGGGGCAACGCGATCCGTAAACGCCCGGCGGCCGCGCGCCCAGCTCCGGAACCAAGCGAGCGAGCCGCGCGAAGTTTTCTTCGCAGAGACTCATGAGTGCCCCGACGTTGGGGCGACCCGACAGGACGCAGGCAGTCGCCCAAGGGTGGCAAGCGCGCTGCATCGAGACCGGAACCGAGGGAGCGGTGCGCGACTGACGCGCTATGCGTTTCCGGAGGCCGGAGCCTGGGCCTGCTCTGCGATCTGACGCTTGACGTCGACCATATCGAGATCCCCGGCTTTGGCCAGGAGATCTCGGAACTGACTCTCCGGGAGCGCGCCCGGCTGCGAGTAGATGATGATCTGCTCGCGAAAGATCATGAGCGTCGGAATCGAACGGATCTGAAAGTGAGCGGCGATCTCTTGCTGCTCTTCGGTGTTGATCTTGGCGAAGACGATATCGGTCAAGTCCTCGGACACCTTGTCGTAGACCGGCGCAAAGGATCGGCAGGGACCGCACCAGGGCGCCCAGAAGTCCACGACGACGAAGGCATTGCCTTGAATCGTTTGTTCGAAATTGGTCCCGTCGAGCTCGATTACGGCCATAAGGATATCCTGCGATCAATTCGGCGATGAAACATTGCCGTCGATGGTATCAGAATCCGGGCCCCTCGGCAGTTTCACGGACTCGAAACAGGGATATACCGAGCGCGCGCGGGTTTCTCGGAAAGCAGCGTGCGGCGAAAAAAACGCGTGCGCTCGGTACCTTGCGGATGGGCACGCCCCGATCGGGCCGACAGGGCCGGACCCGACATCGAGTACCGGGTGTCGCCCGCAGGCGCTCGAGAGGGCCTCAGCCGGCGGAGAGTTTCGCGATGATCTCGTCGCGAATCCCCTCGACCGAACCGATCCCGATCACCTTGACGTAACGAGGGGCGTCATCGCCGCCCTGCTCGGCCCAGGTCGAGTAGTAGTCGATAAGCGGCTCGGTTTGGTCGTGATAGACGCGCAGCCGTTCCTTCACGGTCTCCTCGCGGTCGTCGTCGCGCTGGATCAGCGGCTCGCCGGTCTCGTCGTCCTTATCGGCCTCTTTGGGCGGGTTGAAGACGACATGGTAGGTCCGGCCCGAGCCGGGGTGGACTCGACGACCCGACATGCGGCGGATGATCTCCTCGTCCGGCACGTCGATCTCGACCACGACATCGATGCCGACGCCCGCCGCCTTCAGGGCATCGGCCTGCCCCAGGGTGCGCGGAAAACCGTCGAACAGATATCCGTTCTTGCAGTCCTCATCGGTGATCCTGGTCTTCACCATGCCCATGATGATGTCGTCGGAGATGAGACCGCCTTCGTCCATGATCTTCTTGGCCGCCTTGCCCAGATCGGTCCCGTTCTTGACGTGCGCGCGCAGCATATCGCCGGTCGAGACCTGCGGGATCTTGAAGTGCTCCTTGATGAATCCCGCCTGCGTACCTTTTCCCGCGCCCGGGCCGCCCAATAGGATGACGCGCATTTCGCTTCCTCTCAGTGATGTTTCTCTTAGGGTACGCCCGAGTGTGCCACAGTCCGATTCAAGAGAACCACAGAACTAATCCATCGCGGGATCGGGCGGATTTATGGCCGAAAGCCGCTCCGAGGACCGCCCGGCAGCGTCGCGCCCGCCGAGATTCGACGGGCGCGCGCAATCGACGAGGCACTGCCGCGGGGTTCGCCCTCAGCGCCCGGACATCAGCATGCCGAGCATCAACTTGTTCAGACGCCCGACGAACGCCGCGGGATCCTCGAGCTGTCCGCCTTCGGCGAGCTGCGCCTGGTCCAGCAGGATGAGCGCGAGGTCCGCAAAACGATCGTCTTGGCTCTCGGACTCCAGGCGCTTGACCAAGGGATGGCCGATGTTGACCTCCAGGATCGGCTTGCTCTCGGGCGCACTCTGACCGACCGCCTTGAGCACGCGCGCCAGATTGGCGCTCATGTCGTGCTCGCCGACGACCAGACAGGCCGGGGAGTCGACCAAGCGGGTGCTCGGCCGGACCGAGTCGACCCGCTCGCCCAAGGTGGATTTGAGCCGCTCGAGCAGACCGCCGTGCTCCGCCGCGGCCTTCTCCTTGGCCTCTTTTTCTTCGGCATCGGCCAACCCGCCGAGATCCAGATCGCCCTTGGCGACCGAGTGCAGCGTCTTGCCTTTGTACTCGGTGAGATGACTGACCAACCACTCGTCGACGCGGTCGGACAAGAGCAGCACCTCGATGCCCTTCTTGCGGAAGACCTCGAGATGCGGGCTGTGACGCGCCGCCGCTGCGCTGTCGGCGGTGATGTAGTAGATCTTCTCCTGGCCGTCCTTCATCCGCTCCAGGTAGCCGTCGAGGGACTCGCGCTGCGCATCGCTCTCGCTGTGAGTGCTGGCGAAGCGCAGCAGACCGGCGATGCGCTCTTTGTTCGCGAAGTCCTCGGCCGGACCTTCCTTGAGCACCCGGCCAAACTCGTCCCAGAATTCGCCGTACCTCTCGGGCTCGTCCTTCGCCAGGGTCTCGAGGAGTCCGAGGATTCGCTTGGTGTTGGCCTGGCGGATGGTGTCGATCTTACGGTTGTGCTGGAGAATCTCGCGCGAGACGTTCAAGGGCATGTCGTCGGAGTCGACTACGCCCTTCACGAAGCGCAGATAGTGCGGCATCAGCTTGTCGGCCTCGTCCATGATGAAGACGCGGCGCACATAGAGCTTCACGCCGTGCTTGGCGTCGCGCTCCCACAGATCCCAGGGCGCACGTTTGGGCACGAAGAGCAGCGTGGTGTACTCGTTCGTCCCCTCGACCCGGTTGTGGGCATAGGCGAGCGGGACATCGAAGTCGTGCGACACGTGTTTGTAGAAGTCGTGATATTCCTCCTCCGTGATCTCCGACTTGTTGCGCATCCAGAGTGCGGTGCCGCGGTTGACCTGCTCGTACTCGGGCGGTGCGTCCTTGGCCTTCTCGGCCTCCTCGCCGTAAAGCTCCTTGCGCATCTCCACCGGCAGGGCGAGATGGTCGGAGAACTTGCCGATGATGCTGCGCAGACGCCAGGCATCCAGGAACTCCTTCTCGTCCTCCTTCAGGTGCAGGATAACGTCGGTGCCGCGACCGGACTTCTCGAGCGTCTCCAGGGTAAAGCTGCCGCGGCCGTCGGACTCCCAACGCACCCCGTGCTCGGCACCGAGTCCGGCACGACGCGAGATCAACGTCACCTTGTCCGCGACGATGAAGGCCGAATAGAAACCGACACCGAACTGGCCGATCAGCTTGCTGTCTTTCGCCTGATCGCCCGAAAGCGCCTCGACGAATCGGCGCGTGCCGGAGCTGGCGATACTACCGATGGTGTCGATCACCTCTTGGCGGCTCAGCCCGATCCCGTTGTCCGATACCGTCAGCGTGCCGGCCTCTTTGTCGATCTCGACCCGGATGCGCAGCTCGCTCTCGCCTTCGTAGAGCCCGTCGTCGCTGAGTGCCTCGAAGCGCAGCTTCTCGGCCGCGTCGGAGGCGTTGGAGACCAGCTCGCGCAGAAAGATCTCCTTGTTCGAGTACAGCGACCGGATGACGAGATCCAGCACCTGGCTGACCTCCGCCTTGAACTCCAGTGTTTCTTTGTGCGCTTCGACTGTCATTGCTTGGAATACCTCAATCGTGCTTCGATTCAACTTGAAATTGGGGGGTGGCCCGAGGGCACAGCGGCCGTCCGACATCACGCGCGGTGCACGGCCGGAGCAGCCCCGGGCCGATCCGGTATTGTCGCATGGGCTTGCGGGGATACAATGCCGCACGAGCGCAGCGGCCGATCGCGTGACCGAGCATCCGCATCCCGCGCCTTCGGGAGCCTTTTCAAGCAAGCCCGGGCGCTCCGCATCCGGACATGTGAAGATCGGAGCCCGCCATGTCAATACACGTCAAGGGGTTGAAGATGCAACCGCAAGTGATCGCCACAACGCCATTCGAGGGGCAGCGCCCCGGCACCTCCGGCCTGCGCAAAAAGGTCGGGGTGTTCCGGCAGCCGCATTATCTGGAAAACTTTGTCCAGGCGATCTTCGACACCCAAACCGATGTCGCGGGCGGGACACTGGTCGTCGGCGGCGACGGACGTTACTACAATCGCGAGGCGATCCAAACCATCCTGCGCATGGCCGCGGCCAACGGGGTGAAGCGGGCGCTGGTCGGGCGTGGCGGGATCCTCTCGACACCGGCCGCCTCCTGCGTCATCCGCAAGTACCGCACGCGCGGCGGCATCATCCTCTCGGCGAGCCACAACCCGGGCGGCCCGGATGGCGACTTCGGCATCAAGTTCAACATCGCGGCGGGCGGTCCCGCGCCGGAGTCGGTCACCGACGCCATCTTCGCGCGGACCCAAACGATCCGCGAATACCGCACGCTCGACTGCCCGGCGACCGATCTGGATGAGCTCGGCACGGTGCGTATCGGCGACATGGATGTCGAGATCATCGACCCGGTGAGCGATTATGCCGAGCTCATGGAGTCGCTGTTCGACTTCAACGCCATCCACCAGCTGTTCAATTCCGGCATCTTCCGCATGCGCTTCGATGCCATGCATGCCGTGACCGGCCCTTATGCCAAAGAGATCATCGAGACGCGCCTGGGCGCGGCACCGGGCACCGTCCTGAACGGCGAAGCACTGGAGGATTTCGGCGGCGGGCATCCCGATCCGAATCTCGCGCATGCCAAAGAGCTGGTGGCGATGACCGAGGGACCGGATGCACTGGACTTCGGTGCGGCCTCGGACGGCGACGGCGATCGCAACATGATCCTCGGAAAGAAGTGCTTCGTCACCCCGAGCGACAGTCTGGCGGTGCTTGCAGCGAATGCACACCTGGTTCCCGGCTATCGCGCCGGGATCCGCGGCGTCGCGCGCTCCATGCCGACCAGCCAGGCCGCGGATCGTGTGGCCGAGCAGCTGGGCGTGGAGTGCTTCGAGACCCCCACCGGCTGGAAATTCTTCGGCAATCTGCTCGACGCCGGCCGCATCACGCTCTGCGGCGAAGAGAGCTTCGGCACGGGCTCGGATCATGTCCGCGAGAAGGACGGGCTCTGGGCCGTGCTCTTCTGGCTGAACCTGCTGGCCGTGCGCCAGCAATCGGTCTCCGAGATCCTCGCCGAGCACTGGCGCCGGTTCGGACGCAACTTCTACACCCGGCACGACTACGAGGCGGTCGACGCCACCGCGGCGGAGGGTTTGATGGACCACCTGCGGATCCTTCTCCCCGGTCTGGCCGGTCGGCAGCTCGGCGAGCAGACCGTGCGCTACGCCGATGATTTCGCCTACACCGACCCGATCGACGGCAGCCGCTCGGAGCGCCAGGGGATTCGCATCGGCTTCGAGAGCGGAGCGCGCATCGTCTTCCGGCTTTCGGGTACGGGGACCGAAGGGGCGACACTGCGGATCTATCTCGAATTCTTCGAGCCGGATCCCGAGCGCCACCTTCAAGACACCCAAGAGGCGATGCAGCCGCTGATCCTGATCGCGCGCGAGCTCGCGCAGATCGAAGCACGGACCGGCCGCAGCGAGCCCGACGTCGTCACCTAAAGCGCGTCCAGAGCGAGATGCTGGTTTTCGAGTGAGCTCGACGTTCGATGCATCCAAAACACTCAGCGGAGACGCGCTCTAGAATGACCTCGTTCTTTGAAATCTTAAGCCGCGCCGACTCCAGCGAAGGACTTATCCAGACAGGCATTCCGAATGATCCGCAAGAACCCTTCCGGCGATCTGCCGGTGATCGACGAATCCGCTTACATCGATAAGACTGCGATCATCTGCGGGAAGGTCGTGATTCACGCCAACGTCTTCGTTGGACCCTATGCGGTCATCCGAGCCGACGAGGTCGATGCGCAGGGCGACATGGACCCGGTGGTGATCGGTGCCAACTCGAACATCCAGGACGGCGTCGTTATCCATTCCAAGTCCGGCGCGGCGGTCACCATTGGGACCAACACCTCGATCGCACATCGCTCGATCGTCCACGGCCCCTGCTCCGTCGGAGATCGGGTCTTCATCGGCTTCAACAGCGTGCTCTTCAACTGTCGCGTCGGGGACGGCTGCGTCGTCCGCCACAATGCCGTCGTCGACGGTTGCGATCTTCCACCCGAGTTCTACGTCCCCTCCACGACGCGCATCGGTCCCTCGACCGATCTGGACTCCATCCGGCGGGTCACGCCGCAAGCGAGCGAGTTCTCGGAGGACGTGATCCGCGCCAATGTTGACTTGGTGCGGGGATACAAACGCCTCCAAAACGAGTTCTAAATTAAACTTCGGCCCTTTGGGGTTTGAGATGTGGGTAGGCTCCGGTGATGTCGGAGCCCCCTGGATCGCCGGTGGATGCCGAAGTTTAAGTCATTATTTTTTTTATCTCCTGAATCCCGTCGTCTACCGAGGTCTTTAATTGGTGCGGCGTCGATAGCGCGTCTCACCTGGCGGATCACTCGCGACGGGATTCAGTTGGATTCAGCTCGGGATCGGCGTCCATGGGCGGCGCACGCCGCGGGTCGCCATCCTCCGCGTCTTCGTCCATGAGGATGCGCCGGCCGTCGCCGTCCAGATCGTCGTATTGACCGGTTCGGGTCGCCCAGAAGAGCACGGCGACCGCAGCGAGTCCAAGGACCAGCATGCCGGGGATCAGGCCGTAGATCACGTCCATCGTCGATCGAACCTCCGCTCGACAGAATCAAGCAACCGCTCGGGTCACGGCTCGCGCGGAGCGCCGCCGTCTCCGGGCTTGAAGACCGCGCGAATCCGCGCCGAGTTGCCGATGACCGCCAGGGAGCTGAGCGGCATCGAGACGGCTGCGATCAGAGGTGTGACGACCGCAGCCATCGCAAGCGGGACCATGACGAGATTGTAAACCACCGAGATGCCGATGTTCTGGCGGATGGTCCTTAGGGTGCTGCGAGACAGTCGCGCGGCCTCCTCGACACGCCCGAGCTCACTGGACATGAGGACGATGTCGGCGCTGGCGATCGAGACATCGGTCCCGCTCCCCATGGCGATCCCCACATCGGCACGCACCAATGCAGGCGCGTCGTTCACCCCGTCGCCCACCATGGCGACCCGGTGGCCGCCACGCTGCAGCTCGGCGATCACACGATCCTTGTCCTCGGGCATGACCTCGGCGATAACATCGATCCCGCCTCCGAGCTGCGCTGCGATCGCCTCGGCCGTCTCGCGGCGATCACCGCTCAGGAGCGTCACCCGGATCCCCCGCTCGCGCATCCGCCCGATCACGCGCGCGGCATCGGGACGCAGCGGATCGGCGACGCCGAGCCGCAGCACCTCTTCACCGGCTCGCGCGCAATGAACCAGCCCCGAAGCCGCGGCGGACTGCTCACCAACCTCGGACCAGGGTTGCACGCCGTTGCGGATCAACCACTCGCACGAGCCGGCGAGGATCTCCACGCCATCGACGCGACCCTTGATTCCGAGACCGGGCGCGACCTCGACCGCATCGACCCGGGAAGCCACGCGGTCGATCTCGGCACGTGCGCAGAGGTCCAGGATGGCTGCGGCGATCGGATGCTCCGAGAGCCGCTCGAGCGCCTGAAGCCCAGTGAGGACATCGCGCTCCTCGCACGTCAAATCATGCGGTCCGTCGATCGGGCGCCAATGGCCGGGCGCGCTCGCGAGCCCGGTCACGGTCGGCCGCCCGACGGTCAGCGTCCCGGTCTTGTCGAAGACGAAATGATCGATCGAGGAGAGGCGCTCGAGCACGGCACCGTTCTTCACGAGGATACCCCGCGAGGCGGCCAGACCCGTCGCCACGGCCACTGCCATCGGCGTGGCCATTCCGAAGGCGCAGGGACAGGTGATGATGAGCACGGCCGTCGCCGCCATGACCGCGACCTCGACATCCACCCGCATCCAGATCAGGAAGGTCAAGGTCGCCAGACCGAGCGTTCCCGCGACGAACCAGGGCACGATCCGGTCGGCAAGCCGCTGAATCGGGGCCTTGCTCGCTTGCGCGTCCTCGACCAGACGGATGATGCGACCCAGCGCGGTCTCGCGCAGCAGCGCACCGATCCGCACGGTCAGGACACCCGCACCGTTGATGGTACCCGCAACGACCTGATCGCCGATCGTCTTCGCGACCGCTCGCGACTCGCCGGTGAGCATGGATTCGTCCACCCCGCTGCCGCCCGAGATCACTTCGCCGTCCACGGGGATCCGCTCGCCCGGACGCACCAGCACACGCTCGCCAAGTTTCAATGCGCGAACCGGAACGACCGACTCGGCCTCGCCGCCCTCCCCGTCCAGTCGAGTCGCGACCTTCGGTTGAAGGTCGAGCAGCCGTTGCGTCGAGGCCACCGCCTTGCGCCGCGAGATCGCCTCGAGATAGCGCCCGACGAGGATGACGAAGAGAAAGTTGACGACGGTATCCCAATAGACATCTCCGATGCGCGAGATGCCGAGTGTGACGTAGAGCGAATAGCTATAGGTCGTGGTCACGCCGATCGCGATCGGCAGGTCCATGCTGAGATGGCCCGAACGCAGACCGGACCAGGCTCCGCGGAAGAAGGGCGCGCCCGAATACAGGAGGGTCGGCGTGGCAATCACAAAGCCGAGCCACTGAAACAAGCCGCGGAACTCGCCCTCATCGGCGCCCGCGTAAAGCGCGATGGAGATCCACATGAGATTCATCATCGCGAAACCGGCCCACGCCATGCGGTAGAGCATGTTGCGGTTCTCGCGCCCGACCGCACCCTCGGCGGACTCGGGATCGAAGGGCGCGGCGGCATAGCCGAGATCGGCGAGTCGGCGCAGGATCCGAGAAAGCTTCAGGCGACCGTTGTCCCAGCGCACGCGCAGCCGCCGCCCGGTCAGGTTGACGCGGGCCTCCTCCACCCCCGGCATGGCGCAAAGCCCCTTCTCGATCAGCCAGACACAAGCCGCGCAGTGGATACCTTCGACCAAAAGGTTGATCTCGCGGGACTCGCCGGCGGTGTCGGTGAACTCCTCCTGCACGGCATCGAGGTCGAAGACAGCCAGATCCTTCGGTGGCTCGGGGGGTGGCCCGAAGATCTCGCCCTCGGGGGTGCGCTTGTAGAAGCCCTCCAATCCGGCCGCGAAGATCGCTTCGCAGACCGACTTGCAGCCGGTGCAGCAGAAGGCTCGTTCGCGACCGGCCACCACGGCCGTCTCGCGCGCGGATTCGGCGACCGGCAGACCGCAGTGGAAGCAGCGCGTTCGGGCCGAGGCCGCCTCCGGATGTACACCCGCCGCCGATGCCGAACCAGCTTCGGGGCTCGAAACCGGAGGCGTTCGGACCTCAGGGGCGAGCGACGTTGACACGCTCGCCGACGCTGTATTCGTCCTCGCCTGTCTTCGCGGCGATCAGGATGTCCCAAACGCCGACCAGCGGAAAAGACGTCTCGACCAGATAGCGTCCCTTGGTCTCCCGAATCATCGGCAAAGCGAAGTCGCGCGAGACATCGGACGGCCGGTATGCGTAAAAGGTCGCGTCGTCGACATCCACGGGCTGACCGGCCTTGTCGACAAGGACCAAACGAATCGACTCTTGCGCACCGGCCGTGAGGGGCTTCGGGATATCCGCACGCATCAGCCAACCGGGATCGCGGGCGAGACGCGAGACCATCGTTCGCTCGTAATCCTGGCCCCGTTCATAGTAGTTCGCGTTGACCAACCCCGGATTGGTGCGGATCGCGAGAAAGACAAAGGTCAGATTCACGGCCAGTACCGTGACGATTAAGCCGATCCATGCCAGAACCCAGGGGCTGCGGAACGCCGGGGTCGGTTTGGAAGAAGATTCGCTAGTTGCCTGCATACTCGTTTACCTCGATTTCGATACCGTTCGAGCAACGGCTCGTCGGCTGTGCCAAACGAGCTCCCGTGCCGACCTGTCTATGCTGCGTTCCGCATCCAAAGAGCCGACGAGCCGACTCGAACGACGCCAACCGCAAGGGCCAACAACGCCGAGACGGTGACAAGCTCGATGCCCTGCTCAAGACGGGAAAGGGTGTCGTGATCCATGTCCACGAGCCGCATCAGGAGGTAGGACAACGCGTCCGCGCCGATTGAAGCAGAAGCAACAATCCCGAACACCAGCCCCGTCAGGACAATCGCGGCACGCCCCGCTCGATCAGTCCCGCGCCAGCCTAAGGCGAGAATTACGATCGATATGGCACCGAACACGAGCGAAAAGACAAGAACCCCTATTTCGGATCTTGTCGGATCGTCGATGCCCGCAACCCAGCCGTAAATGAAAAGGACACCCAATGCTTTATGAAATTTCAGTATCTTGACCGCGGCAAGCAGACTCGCAATCACACAGAGACTGCCGAAAGCAGAATCGCGGTAGCGCCACCACCCGAAGATGAAAACCAGGGCCGCGAGGGCGAATTGACTCGCAATCATCAGGTTGCCGATCCCCGCCTTGAACGAGACCAGGTCGAATGCTTTGGCGACGATCATCAGGACAAACAAAACGTCGAAGACCATCAGTGCGGTGAATAGCCTGCGGGTCGACACATCCCGAAGGACGTCGCGACCGAGCCGCTTTGCGTCCCCCAAGCTCGCCATCTCATCCATCGATCGATGCTACCGTTTGCATTAGACAAGCACCGAACGGCGTCCGTCGCGCTCGGAGCCGGCGAGCCTGCTAGGACCGCGGTCCGATGAAGACGCTGTCCCGATCGGCCTCGACCAAGTCGCCGGAGGGGCGCGCCGCTTCGACGTGAAACCGCACCGGATGCTGTTCGCCGTCGAGCGAGCGCTTCGGCACCTTCACGAAGACGACGGCGGGCGTCACTCCGCCCGGCGGTGCGACGATCGGCTCCTCCGCACCCACGAGCTCCAAGCCGTCGGGTCCGGTCACGCTGATCCGTACGGAGAGCTCCTCGGGCATCTTGTTGAGAATCTTCAGCGTGTACTTGTTTTGGATAGACCCGTCGCTGAGCCGCACGTACAGCGGCGCGCGCTCGTGCAGAACCTTGAGGTCGATCGCAGCCAAGGTCGAGAACCCGTAGAGGATCCCGGCCAAGGCAACACTCATAATCGCCGCGTACACCCACACCCGCGGTCGTAGCAAGAGTTTCTTGGTGGGCAACCCTTCGATCTCGTCGAGCGAGGCATAGCGAATCAGACCGCGCGGACGCCCGACCTTGTCCATGACCTGGTCGCAAGCATCGATGCAGAGCGCACAGGTGATGCAGCCTTCCTGCTGCCCGTGACGGATGTCGACCCCGGTTGGACAGACGGCGACGCATTGATTGCAGTCGACGCAGTCGCCGCCCGAGCGCGTTTCGCCGGTCTCGCCGCGTTTCACGCGTCCGCGGGGCTCGCCTCGCGCAACATCGTACGTCGGAACGATAGTCGTCTTATCGAGCATGACGCCTTGGATACGCGCATAGGGACAGAGCCAGAAGCAGGTCTGCTCGCGCATGAATCCGGCAAGGCCGTAGGTCCCGACCGTGAAGAGCGCCACCGTGATGTAGGCAACGGGGCCGGACTCGCCGGCGAAGAAGCTGCCCCACAGCGTCGGCGCGTCCGTGAACCAGGCCACGAAGCTGAAACCCGTGATAAAGCCGATCATCAACCAGAGCGCATGCTTGGTCGCCTTGATCCGAAGCTTGCTCAGGGACATGGGCGACTTGTCGAGCTTTCGACGTTGCGGCGGACTCCCCTCGAGCTTCTCTTCGATCCAGGTGTAGATATCGGTCCAGACCGTCTGAAAGCAGAAATAGCCACACCAGACGCGGCCGACCAATGCGGTCGCCACGGCGAGCAGGATGGCGAAGAAGAGCAACAACAGCGAGAGCATCCAAAAGTCCTGCGGGAGGACCGTCGCGCCGAAGATGTGATACTGACGATTCGGGATATCGAACAAGACCGCCTGCCGGCCGTCCCAGCGCAGGTAAGGGCCCAGGAAGTAGATCAACCAAACCGACGCGGCAGCCCACTTGATGGTGCGCCAACGCCCGGCAAGACGTTTGGCGTGGATCGTCTCCCCGCCGGTATTGACATGCCAATGTTCGGCCTCGGCATAGAGGTCATCAACGGCGGTTTGAGTTACGACAGGATTCGTGCTCACTGACCATCTCCACGACGGGGTCAACGTTTACGACAGGGCGCTCGAGCGCCGCGTTGCGAGCGCATCGCGACGACGCGCAACAGAGAAGCGGCGGCGCGCTCGGCCGAATCCGGCCCTCGGGACCGGTTGAAGGGATCCGAAACGATCAGCCGATGGCCGCTTTCGTCAATCGATCAGCTTACGCTTCAGGCCGGCTTTTCGCCATGCGTTTTCGCAAGCGCAACCGATTGATTCGGAAGCCATTTACGGTACAAAAAAAGGGGGATCTCAGATCCCCCTCGATGGCATTGCAGCACGCCCGACGCGCCGTCAATGCTGGTTGTTCTTATGCGCCTCCGCATCCCGGTTCATTAAGGTGATGACCTTGTAGACCAGAAACACGATGATCAGGATCGCGATGACGACCATCGCGATGGACATCCAAGTCACGAAATCCCACGTCAATCCTCCGGTCATGTCGATCTCCTCCCCTGCTCCCCTTGTTGTCCGCAGGCCGGCCGACGGGCCGGCCCGCACGCCTTCAGACGCTTGTCAGCCGCCACCGCCGAGCTGGTGGACATAAATCGCGAGCTTCTTGATGTCCTGATCGTCGAGTTTCCGAACCTCGACATCGTCCACCTTAGCCACCGAGCCGAAGGCCGGCATGACCGCGTCTCGCGTCTCGGGGATACCGGGCTGGTTCACACCGTACATGATCGTGTGACGCGCACTCTCGAAGCCGCCCGGCTCGAAGCGCCAGATGCTGTCGGTGAGATTCGCCGCACCGACGGTCACGACCTCCCCGCCCGGAAGCTCGGCGAGTACCCCGTTCGCCTTCTCTCCGTGACAGGCGTTGCAGCCCTTGGCCCGATACAGCTCCCAACCGGCTGCACTACCCTCGCTGCCGTCGTGCATTTCGACGACCCAGTTCGAAAGCGCATCGATCTCTTCCGCCGAGAGGATGTTCGCGTGGGCGGTCATCGCGCCTTTACGACCGTTCGTAATCGTCTCTTTAAGCTTCGTAATCGAGCCGCCGTACAGCCAGTCGTCGTCCGCCAAGACCGGATAGCCGGGATTGCCTTGACCGCCGCTACCATGGCAAGCAGAGCAATAATCGCCGAACAGGACCTTGGCCGATGCCAGCGTGTACTGCAGCAGCCCCGGATCGGCGATGATCTCTTCGGCAGTCATCTGACTGATCTGCTCTTCGAACGGACCGCGTTTCGCGTCGACCTGAGCAACGCCCTGCTCGTATTCCTGTATCTGGGTCCAACCCAGAAGCCCCGGTGTGGCTTGCTGACCGACCGGCCAGCTCGGGTACAGGATGGTGTAGGTGATGACGAAGAGAATGGATGCCCAGAATCCGAGCATCCACCACCGCGGCGGCGGATTCGCCAATTCCCGCAGATTGTCGTCCCAGACATGCCCGGTATTGTTCTCACCGGGAAAGGGGTTATTTTCGGCCATGTGGGTCTCCGGTGTGCTCGTTGTCCTCTTCGAACGGGATATGTTTCATGGCTTCGAGCTTTTCCCGATTCTTGGGACGAAAGACGTAGAAGTAGGCACCGACCATCAGCAGGAAGACAACGACGGTGAGGATCGTGCCGATCCAATCATTCGTCGTCATCGCCTGCCAATCGGTCTGGAGGTGGTCGCTGAGACTACTCACGGTAGGTCTTGGACTCGTCAAGCGCGACCATGGTGCCGAGGACCTGTAGATAGGTCACCAGAGCGTCCATTTCGGTCTTGCCGTCCACCAGTGCCGGCGCCGCCTCGATATCGGCGTCCGAGTAAGGCACACCCACCGTACGCATCCCGCGCATGTGACGCTGCATTTTCTTGCCGCTGAGATAATTCTCGTCCAGCCAGGGATACCCCGGCATTACGGACTCAGGGACCAAGGAACGCGGCGCACGCAGATGCTGGCGCTGCCACTCGTCGGAATATTTACCGCCGACCCGCGCGAGGTCAGGACCAGTCCGCTTCGAGCCCCACTGGAAGGGGTGATCGAACATGGACTCGGAGGCCAGCGAGTAGTGCCCGTAACGCTCGCGCTCGTCGCGGAACGGACGGATCATCTGCGAGTGACAAAGGTAGCAACCCTCGCGCTGGTAGATGTCTCGCCCGGCCAGCTCGAGCGCCGTGTAGGGACGCATTCCTTCGCCCGCCGCCCAGTTCCATTGCTCTTTTCCGGCCTCGTCGACGACCACGATCGGCTCTGCTCCGGCCTTATCCCACACGATCTCCGGATAGGTGTGGTACTCCATGGTGTTCTTCATATAGAAGAGCGGAACGATCTCGACCAATCCGCCCACGGACAGCACCAGGGCCGTCACGATGAGCAGGCCCCAGATATTGACCTCCATCCATTCCTGGAAGGATTTCGGCTTCGTCTTGTTATCGGCCATTAGATGCTACTCCGGGGATCATGCCGCTGCCGGCAAGGCACGGGCCTTGCTCAGGCTGCCTTCGGACAACGACTTGCGCACGGTCATCAAGATGTTGAAGAGCATCACGATGGCGCCGAGCAGGAAGATCGCACCGCCGACCGCTCTCATGGCGTAGTAGGGGTGCATCGCGTCCACGGACTCAACGAAGGTATAGGCCAGGGTGCCGTACTCGTCGTAGGCACGCCACATCAGGCCCTGCATGATTCCCGAGACCCACATGGCCACGATGTAGATCACGGTCCCGATCGTCGCCGTCCAGAAATGGAAGTTGATCAGCCGTACCGAGAACATCTCCGTGTGATAGAGCCTGGTCATCAGGTGGTAGATCGCACCGATCGAGATCCCCGCAACCCAACCCAGCGCGCCGGAATGCACGTGACCGATGGTCCAGTCGGTGTAGTGGGAGAGCGCGTTGACCGTCTTCAGCGACATGACCGGGCCTTCGAAGGTCGACATGGCGTAGAAGGCGAGTGCAATGATCAGGAAGCGCAGCACATAGTCGGTCCGCAGCCGGTCCCAGGCGCCCGAGAGCGTCATCATGCCGTTCACGGCACCGCCCCAGGAGGGGATGATCATCGCGATGGAGACCGCGGCTCCGAGCGACCCTGTCCAATCGGGCAGCGCGGTGTATTGCAGATGATGCGCACCCAGCCAGACGTAGCCGAACATCAAGGCCCAAAAATGGATGACCGAGAGCCGGTAGGAGTAGATCGGACGTCCGGCCTGTTTCGGCACGAAGTAATACATGATCCCGAGGAAACCGGCCGTCAGGTAGAACCCGACCGCGTTATGTCCCCACCACCACTGGATCATCGCGTCCTGGACGCCCGAGAAGATCGAATACGACTTGAAGAGTCCGACCGGAATCGCCAGGCTGTTCACGACGTGGAGATAGACGATCATGATCATCATGCCGAGGAAGAACCAGTTCGACACATAGATGTGCGAGGACTTCCGGTTGGCGATCGTCATCACGAAGTTGATGGTGAACGAGAGCCAGACCACGGCGATCAAGATGTCGACCGGCCATTCGAGCTCCGCGTATTCCTTCGATTGGGTCAAACCCAGCGGAAGCGTAATCACGGCCAGAACGATGACCAGATTCCAACCCCAAAAGGTGAACCAAGCCATCTTGTCGCTCCAGAGGCGTGCGCCGCAGGTGCGTTGGACGGTATAGAAGGCGGTGGCCATCAGGGTACATCCGCCGAAGGCGAAGATGACGGCATTGGTGTGAAGCGGGCGCAGACGCCCGAACGATAAATAGGGGCTATCGAGATTCAGTGCCGGCCAAGCCAGCTCCGCTGCGATATAGACCCCGACAGACGCGCCCACCACAAGGTAGACGACGGCCATGACCGTGAACCAGCGTACAACGTCGAAGTTGTACTTCCGTTCCAGACTGGCTTCCATTAGACCCTCCCAGAAAACGTCGGGAAAACAACAAGGATTATAAGGCGATCCAGCCGTCTCGTGATGCCGCTGCATCGGGCGACAGTGCGCGGGTCATCTCACTGGATCGGAGTCGGAAAGTCAACAGATGGGCAGGGCATACAACCCGATCCATATGGGATATACCGCAACAGTCATTGATCTGGATCAGGTCCGGGCGGGGGATTCGAGCATCCTGACGAACGGTCTCACTTGAAAAACGCGTCGATCGAAAACCCTTCTTTTTCCAGGATATCGCGAAGCCGCCGCAACGCATCCATCTGGATTTGGCGCACCCGTTCACGGGTCACGCCCAGCTCCTGGGCGACGTTCTCGAGGGTCGAATTTTCGTAACCGTGCAGGCCGAAGCGCCGCTCCACGACCTCGCGCTGTTTCGCATTGAGCTTCCCGAGCCAGTGCTCGAGATTGGCTTGAATGTCGGTGTCCTGGATGCGGTCGGCGGGATCGTCGGCGGCCTCGTCCTGAAGCATGTCGACCAGCGGCTTGTCGGCATCCTTGCTGTAGGGTGTATCCACCGAGGCGATGCGCTCGTTCAGTCCGAGCATCCGCTTGACCTCGCCGATCGGCTTGTCGAGCAGGACGGCGATATCCTCGGTGGTGGGCTCGTGATCGAGGCGCTGCGAGAGTTTGCGCGCAGCCTTGAGATAGATGTTGATCTCCTTCACGACATGAATCGGCAGGCGCACCGTGCGCGTCTGATTCATGATTGCCCGCTCGATCGTCTGGCGGATCCACCAGGTGGCATAGGTGGAGAAACGGAACCCTCGCTCCGGATCGAATTTCTCGACCGCGCGGATCAACCCGAGGTTGCCCTCTTCGATCAGATCCAACAGGGGTAAGCCGCGATTGAGATAGCGCCGCGCGATCTTCACGACCAACCGGAGGTTGCAGACAATCATGCGCTGGCGTGCGGCGTTGTCGCCGCTTTGGGCTGCCCGCGCGAGGGTAATCTCTTCTTCGGCGGTGAGGAGCTTGGATTCTCCGATCTCGTTCAGGTAGAGGCGCGTCGCATCGAAATCGCCTTCGCCCGAGCTGAAACGCTCGGGCGAAGGCTCGATCGCCACCGGCTCGCTCGGCTCGGACTCGACGGGATCAGCCTCGTCCGCCTCGATATCGTCGTCGGTCGGCTCGGAGTCCTCGCCGTCGAGCAAGATCTCTGTGTCGAGGTCCGACGCGAGATCGGGAACATCGACCTTGGGCTCACGAGGATCGGCGCTTGACATCCACATCTTCCTCCGTCGGGTCGGACGCGTTTACGTTCGCGGAGGCAGGTAGAGTAGCGGGTCGACGGCCGCGCCGTCTCGGCGGATCTCGAAATGCAGGAGATAGCCGCCCCCCTCGACCGCTTGACCCACCTCCGCAACCGCTTGTCCGCGCTTAACCCGATCCCCCTCGGCGGCGAGCAACCTGCGATTGAAGCCGTAAGCGCTCAGATATTTGTCGTTATGTTTGATGATGATAAGGTTGCCGTACCCTTTGAGTCCACCGCCGCTGTAGACCACTTGGCCATCGGCCGCGGCTGTGGCCTGATCGCCGGCGCGCCCGCGGATGCGGATCCCTTGGCGGGTGCGGTCGCCGTCGCTGAAGCGCTGCACGAGCGATCCCTCGAGCGGCCAAGCCCAAGCGACCCCGGTGGCCGCGACCGGACTCCCGGCGGTGCGGGCCGTCTCCTTCCGAGGCGCGCCTCTCGAGGCGGGCTCGGGGCCGGGCGCCGGCGCCGGATTCGCCGCAGGCGCAGCCTTCGTGGGCGCCGGTGCAGCAGCCACCGTCGGAGCGCTCGGCGCCGCGGACGGCTGCGGCGGGGGCGAGCCGTCGGGCGGCTCGATCCGCAGCAGTCGACCGGCATAGATCGAGTAGGGCGACTCCAGGCCGTTCCAGCGTGCGAGCGTCCGAAGACCCACGCCCTGCCGAGTCGCAACCTCGCTCAGCGTGTCGCCTTGGCGGATCAGATAGTAGCCATCCGGAGCCGGACCGACCCAATCCCACCCCCCCACCGGTGCAGGCGCCTTCGAGGCGCACCCGGCGAGCAACAAGGTCACGCACAGGGCAAGTCCATAACAGCCCACCGACAGCATCGCACGACGCCGCGCGGGGCGTGCCCGGGGGCGGCAGAGACGAGCATCCGGCGTGCGAGCGATCGGGCCTTTGGAAATTTTGATTGTATCCATCCGATGCATACAGCGATCAGGAACCTATCGGAAATAAGCGGGGCAGCGAACCTATTCGTTGTCGTTGTCGATTGCGATCACGGCAACGACAACAGACGCGGCAATGGTATTCGTTCGTCAGCTTGTTTTGTTCGTTCGTGGACCCTTTCCGAGCGATCGACTGCTGAATCCAGATTCAAGACACCCCCGAAACGAGCGGTACAAAACTGACCGACTCGAGAACCTCCTGCTCGAAGCCCTGCGGCGTGCGCGTGACACGCAGCAGCACCTGAGCATCGCCCTCCCAGATGGGCAGGATCATGACGCCCCCGAGCGCGAGTTGCTCGGCAAGCGCCCGCGGCACACCGCGCGGCGCTGCCGTGACCAGAATGCCGTCGAAGGGCGAATATTCGGGCCAACCCAGAGCGCCGTCGTCATGTCGAAACCGGATGTTGCGATATTCGAGCTGGCGCAGCCGCTCACGAGCACGCTCGAGCAAGGCCCCGATCCGCTCCACGCTGTAGACCCGGCGCACCAGCGACGCCAGAACGGCCGTCTGAAAACCGGAGCCGGTACCGATCTCGAGCACGGTATCGGGCTTGGATGGCTCCATCAACGCCTGGGTCATCCGCGCGACCGTGTAGGGTTGAGAGATGGTCTGACCATGGCCGATCGGCAGTGCCGAGTCCTCGTAGGCGCGGCTCGCCAGCGCCTCGTCGACGAACAGATGACGCGGCAATCGCCGGATCACGTCGAGGAGCTCCGGCATCCGGATCCCCGACTCTTCCAGACGCTGGATCAGACGAGCGCGGGTACGCTGCGAGGTCATCCCGATCCCTTGGTGGACAGACCCGGCGCTCAAGGGCGCGTATCCAACCACTGGCGAACGGATTCCAAGGCGCTGTGCCGCGTCAGGTCCACCTGCAAAGGAGTGATCGAGACGAAACCGTTGCGCACGGCGAAGAAATCGGTACCGGGCCCGGCGTCCTGCTCCGGACCGGCGGGTCCGACCCAGTAGATGCGACGCCCGCGCGGATCGAGCGCGGGGACGACGGCCTCGGCCTTATGCCGATGCCCCAAACGGGTCGAGACGAACCCCTTGATCCGGTCGTACGGAACATCCGGCACATTGACGTTCAGGATGATGGTGGATTCGAGCGGGGCCTCCCGCAAGCGGGTGACGAGCTCGACCGCAACCGCCGCACCGGTTTCCAGGTGCTGCGGCTCGTGCGCGTACATGGACACCGCGATGGCGGGCAGGCCGAGAAACCGCCCCTCGGTGGCCGCCGCAACGGTCCCCGAGTAGAGCACGTCGTCGCCGAGATTCGGCCCGTGATTGATCCCGGCCACCACGATATCGGGATCGACATCCACCAGGCCGGTCAATGCCAGGTGGACGCAATCCGTCGGGGTCCCGTCGACCCGGATGTAGCCATTCGCCATCCGGGTCGCCCGCAGCGGCACATCCAACGTCAAGGAGTTGCTGGCACCGCTGCGGTCGCGCTCGGGCGCCACGACGAGAACATCCCCGAGGGACCCAAGGGCATCGGCCAGCTTGACCAGACCGGGCGACTGATAACCGTCGTCGTTACTCACGAGAATCTTCATGTCGTCCTAAACCGCGTCCGTAGAAAACCGATACCTCTCCAGGGCCCACCGAATCGGGGTCGCCCGGATCATACTCAAAAGCACCCGAACCGGCACCCGGCGCGCCTCGGTCCGCCTCAACCAAGCGGCGCTGCTATACTGCGAGGCCGAACGACGACTCGACGCAAGCCCATCAGAACGCTCGAGAGCGACCCGGCAGACGCCGTCGTGGTCATGCATGCGGACGTTCGCCGCCACGGACTGTCTTGGGGACTGTCCCAAGCCTGGCCTGCAGGCGACGCCATCCGTCGGAGTGCAACGATAACCTGTCCAGACATGAAGAAACAAATCCAAGAAGCTGATTTGGCGTTGTTTCGCGAGCATGTTCAGGACGCCGAGCCCGTCGCGCACGACCGGGTCGAGCATGAACGCCGCAAACCGCCGCCCATCCCGCGTCCGCGCCCGGTCGAGCTGCCGGAGGGGCAAGGCGTCCCGCTGTTGTCCGAGTCGGAGGTCGAGACTCATGAGTTTCTGCTGTTCGCCCGACCCGGCGTCCAGAGACGCCTGATGTCCGAGCTGCAACGCGGCGGCATCGAGGTCGGACTCGAGCTCGATCTGCACGGATTGCGCGTCGAGCAGGCCCGCGGGCTCCTTGCCGAGTTTCTCGCCGAATGCGCGCGACGCCGCGTGCGCTGCGCCCTGATCGTCCACGGCAAAGGCTATCGCTCGGCCGGCCAACAACCGGTCCTCAAACAAAAGGTCAACTATTGGCTGAGGCTGCACGAGGAGGTGCTGGCCTTCTGCTCCGCGACCCGACGCGACGGCGGCACCGGCGCCGTCTACATCTTGTTGCGCAATCCAAGCAATCCAAGCAAGTCGAGCCGGACGCCTTGACCCGATGCAGCCGCCCCTCGCGCATCCGGCTCCCCGCCCAGACCACACCCGAGAACCCCCGACCCGCGCTCGCGGATCAACGGCGCTCGTCGCCGCCGCGGCCTTGATCGCCGCGAACCTCTGCGGATTCCCCGCGGCTGCCGATGCGGCATCCGACCACCCGGTCATGGGTCTTGCGTATCAGCCCTATGTCGGCCAATGGAGCGCATCGGGGGACAACCCCTTCGCACCTGGGCGGCGCTATACGCCCGCCTTCAACAGCTATCGCGGCGGCATCTCGATGACGCAGACCCCGCCCGGGCTCTGGATGGCCCGCCAGCGCGTCGCACTGCATTTCGATCGTGCCGGGCACCTGAGCAGGATCGAGGCGCAAGGCATCTTGAACCTCGACCCCTCCGCACTGCGCGAGGCCAGTCCGGCCGATTGGAGCCGCACCTACTTCAAATTCTTCGAGGGCACGACAGCGCGCGCCGCGACCACCGTCGACCACCGGGCCTCGGTCTATCGCCAGCTCGACTATCTCGCGAAACAGGCCGACGGGGCACCCCTCACGCTCGCGACCTACGGTACCGGCTTCGATGTCGGCTATTGGCGCCGCCTCGACGGCGAGGACATGGTGGTGCTGCCGGTATGGGCCGAGAACCAGGTCGACGTCTTCGCCGAGGACGCCGGCAGCCCGACCACCCGGCGCACGATCGACGAGCTGTACTTCTATTTCCCGCCCGAGGCCGGCTTCGTCACCCCGGACCCGGACGGGGTCATCGTCGAGAGCACCGGCACGGCGGGGCACGACCTGGCACTGCAAGCGGTGCATCTGCGCGTCTTCGCGCCGGCACTGCGCAGCGACCCCGGAGCGGTGCTGAATCCCGGCTTCTTCCTCGGCGACGCCAATGCGCAAGTCTCCCTTGCCGCCGCCGAGATCAACGCCCGCGCCGGCAAGACCCTCCTCACGATCAAGCAAGGTGTGCCGAACGTCGCCGTCGACGGCACTCTGGTCAACCCGCGGATGCGCTTCGCCATCCGCTCCGCACTCGCCCAGGCACAGACCGCCAACGACCGCCATCCCGGCACCGTCACCCACCTGATCCTCTCCAACGAGTACGCCGAGCCCGTCGTATCGAGCGACGCGCGGATGACCCCGACCCGGCAGGTGACCGAGATGGTGCGTTTCGCTCGGGCGCAGATGGCACCGGGCGGTGACTTCGAGGGGCTCACGCTGACCGTCGGCGTGCGCGGCCGCCGTTTTCGGAGTGTCGACGCGGACGCGACCGATCCGGCGGTTCGCCAATTCACGCAAGACGTCCGCGAGCTGATCGGCGTGACGGACGTGCTCATGGAGAACATCTATCCGAGCCCCGAGGCGGTGGAACAGGCCCGCATCACCGGGAATTGGGACGTCTTCTTCGATCCGGAGCGCGGCGAGCTCTCGATCCAGTGGCGCCGACTCGAAGCGACGATCGCCGGGCTCGCCGACGGCAAGGCGATCGACCTCATGATCGGCGAGATCGGTCACCCCACCGACGGCATCGCCTTCAACCTCCCGGGCGCCGCCGCCGGCGAGCGAGCGGCACCACCCGGCTCGGCATTCGCACGCATCGCCGAGCATCTCGACGATGCCGACAGCCGGATCGGCAAGCCGGGAATCGACATCGTCCAGACCTATTTCAACGATCGGCTGAGCGCCGCCTTCCTGAGCGCCGCGTTCCGATGGTCGCGCGAGCAAGGCGTTCAGATCCACGCCTTCGAGGCCTTCGACGAGCCGCATAAGTCCGACCAGAACCCACCGCCCCCCGGCCCGGCGCGCAGGGCCGCCACCCTGAGTCCGTCGGGGAGCTACGGGGCCGAGGCCTTCTACGGCATCTTCGGCTATACCGGCGTGGCCGGGTTCTCGGCAACGCCCGAGCGTCCGATCAAACCCGGGGCGAAGCTCGTCGACCCACTACCGGCCCGGGCAAACGGCGAAACGCCCCGCTGGGCGCCCCAGTTCTCGGGCCACCTCTACCCCAAGCTGCCGGGGTTCGACTTCAGCCGCACGGCGCGCGCGTTTCTCCGGACGCCGCAGGCGACATCCGCGGAGAACGCAGCGCGGCCGTGAATGCCATCGCGCTGCGGAGTTCTCGGGACGATCTCGGAAGGCGGCGCGCGGATCTTGCCGAACGCCTCCGCCGGAGACCGGTCAGGCGCTGGCTGCATTGGATGCTGGCGTTACTCTGTCTCGGCGCCCATGCCCCAGACAACGTACCGGCTGACGCGCCCCTGCCCCGCGCCGCCGACCCAACCGCGCAAGCGATCCGGGTACTAACCTGGAACGTGCTCGAGCCTTCCCCCGCTCGAGCGGCTGCTCGGCCTTGTGCTCGAGACCGCGAGCACGGCACGAGCGCATACACTGCTGCGGCAAGCGAAGGCGCTGGACCCGGACATCGTCGCGTTGCAGGAGGTCACGGCCGGGTTCATGGAGGTCCTCGCCGAAGATGCCGACTGGGCCGGCTACCACGTCAGCGTCGAGGGATCGGAGGCGCCGCCCGGCGGTTTGCTCGTGCTGTCGCGCTATCCGTTCGCGAAGATCGCCTACCGCAAGCTGCCGAGCGCCTCGGGGCGCTACGTCCTCTTCGCCTCACTCGACCCGGGGACCGAGCCCTTGGTGGTGGCCACCACGCACCTGGAGAGCTTACTGGAGGACCAGGTTGCGCGAAAGGCGCAGATCGCCTTCATCCAGGAGCGCCTGCCCCACCGGGGGCTCACGCTCTGGCTGGGCGATTTCAACGTCGGCGATCAGGACCCAGAGACAGCCCATCTCGCCGGCTGGACCGATGCCTGGACCCGGCTGCGCCCGGGCGGGCCGGGCTACAGCTACGACCTGGAGACGAACCCCTTGGCCCGCGAGCACGCCTTCGCGGCGGAGCCGAGCCGGCGGCTCGACCGCATCCTCGGCTCCCGACGGCTGGTCCCCATCGCGGTCGGCTTGACGGGGCAAACGAACCCGCCGTCCGACCACTACGGCGTCTGGGCCGATCTGGTCCTGTCGCGCTGAGGCGAGCGCCTGTTCAGGCCATCAGGCCGATCGGCGTTGGACGTCTTCTGGACGGACGGAATGTGACAGCGCACGCGCCGGGCATAGAATAGGGACCGAAGCCCCCGTGATCGCCGATTTCCGCGGCTGGTGTCGGTTGGGGTGAGCATCGCGAACCCCAACGATTCGGCGACGGCGGGAGATGTTGGGGTTCGTACCTCACCCCAACCTACCCCATAGCGGGATGAAGGCAGACCGCGGACCAGGTGGCGGCGCCATCCGCGGACATGCCGGGCAAAGAAAAGGGGGCCGAAGCCCCCGTGATCGCCAATGCCGGCAGGCCCGGCGATCATCCGGTCTTAGCGTCGGTCTCGGGCGGGGTGTCGGTGTTGCATTCGTAGGTGCACGCAATCACCGCCCGCGCCTCGGCCGGCGCCTCGGTGTTGTCGCAACTGCTGCCGTTGTAGCAACCCGAAGCCACCCCGCTCGTTGCCCAGGCGATCACGGCCGCGGCCATACAGGTCATCGTCGTCTTCATCGCTCTGGCTCCTTTTGCCGGTGTATTCGGTGAAACCGCGGTCAGCGGGGCACGCACACCCCTGCGGATCTTGATCCGGAGTCAAGCCTCGAATCCATGACATTGCCCGCATGAAGCGTGACGATTAATGACGAATGATGAACGCGGCCGGAGGATCGACCTGAGCCCACCGCCATCCGCACCGAGCGCGGCGCCGGCTGCCGGTGGGTGAACGGGTCACGGACGCCAAGGCGCGGATTTGACTCGGTTCCGCGGGCCCTGCTAGCCTTGGCTTACTGCGTCTTACCGTTGTTGTCGCCATGGAAACCCTCCGCCTGTCCACCAAGGGTCAGATCGTCATTCCGCGAGCGATCCGTGCGCGCCACCACTGGGAGCCCGGCACCGAGCTGGTCATCGAGGATCGTGGCGATGTCCTGGTGCTGCGCGCGGCAAAGCCGTTCCCGCGGACGCGATTGGAGGACGGGCTGGGCTGCACGGGATACCGCGGGCCGGCGAAGACTCCCGAGGAGATGGACGCGGCCATCGGTGACAACCTGCGGCGCGAGTGGACACGGGGCAGCTCCCGATGATCGCAGTGGATACCAATGTTCTGGTGCGGTATCTGACCAACGACGACGTCGAGCAAGCCCGCAAGGCGATGACCGTGCTCGCCGGCCCGGACGTGATCCTCCTGCCCCACACGGTCCTGCTTGAGCTCGAGTGGGTGCTGCGGGCCGCCTACGATCTGCCTCCGGAGACCATCCATCGGTCGCTGTTGCAGGTGCTTGGACTCGCCAATGTCCAGATCGAGAAGGCAGACGACGTCGCGAAGGCCCTGTCCTGGTACGAGTCCGGGATGGATTTTGCCGACGCCCTGCATCTCGCCCTCGCCACCGGCGTCGACCGATTGCTCACCTTCGACCAGCGGTTCGTCAAGGCCGCGAAGGCTCAGGGCCTGCCGGTCCAACACATCCCGATTCCGAGCGATTGACGTCGGTCGGGGTCAGCGCAGCGCACCCCAACGACGGCGCGGCGCGTGAAATGTTGGGGTCGCGCAACGCGCCCCGTTCCACGTCCACGGAGGTGGTCATGACCAGACCCAGCACGGCCAGGGCGAGCGCGGCCCATAGTAGCGGGTCGGTCCGTACGGGCTGCGGCAGGTGCTCGGCGCCGGCCGGGCACGCGGGACGGACACTGACCATGCGCTGACTCCTATCGCGGTCCTCGATCATTCGCATTTCGCTCGGACGGGGCACTCGCCCCGTCCGGAACATCTCGGCGTTTACTCGCGCCTTTCGGCCCAGCGTTTTTCGTACGTCCCCAAACGTACGGGACGGGGTTGCAAACCCCGTCCCGGTTGGGGGAGTCGCGGGCGACTGCGGCTCGGTCGAGCGCGGTGCAAGCGGCGAGGCACTGTGCCGCGGCGACCTGGCCATCGACCTCGAAACCTACAGCGCGAGCCAGAACGACAAGCGGCTGCGGCTGAGCCTGACCCAGAATAGACGCCGTTGCGCTCGTCGGGGGGCGTGTGCCGTTCCAGCAGATGGAGCGAGGTGCGCACGCCGGTGACGCTGTTGCACAGCTCGTGGCGCAGGAAGTGGGCGAGGTTCTCGAGCCAGTCGATGCGCGCCGCCTCGGTCTCGCGCGCATGGCGCTCTCGGGCGAGCAGCTTCTCCGCCGTGTAGTGCTCCATGCGGCTGGTCAGCTCCATGCGGTAGGCACCGACCGTCAGGATGCCGGTCGAGATGACGAGCATGTAGACCGCCTTGGCCATCAGGACCGCGGGGGTATCAAGCGCCCACAAGGTCAGCAGGTTCAGGACGCCGATGCCGCCGACCAGCGGTGCGGCCCAGGCGAAGCGGAGGCCAAGTAGCACATAGCCGTACATGGCGACGACAACGGTGCCGGGGACGAAATACATGGTCGCACCGGCATCGAACAGCAGATTGGCCAGCGCGGTTGTCAGACCGTTGACCAGCACGACTGCGGCGGCGACCGGCTGATCGATGGCCGCAAACCCGGGATGAAAGCTCAGCACGAACGCGACGACGCCGACCGGGATGCTCACCCCGAAACGGGCCGCCCAGAGGGTTGCGGCCTGCTCGCCGAGCACCAGGGAGTCGACGCGCAGGAAGGCGAGCTGCACCAGCACGCCGAGGCCCAGTGCCCAGCGCAGCAACCACAGCGAGCCGTCGAGCTGGGCGCGGCGATAGGCCGCCTCGCGCTCCGGGGAGCGGAAGCGCAGGCTTAGACGGCTCAGCGGCAGTGTGTGCGGGCTCATGCCCGGGAGTGTACCCCGATCTATCTCCGATGAGATTTCAGACACGTAGGGTGCGGTGAGGAACGAACCGCACCGTGCCACGAGTTGACCCGAAATCGGTGCGGTTCGTTCCTCACCGCACCCTACATCACTGGCCCGCCGATGGACTCGCGCCGGAGCGCCTACGACGAGGCGCGTGCCGCACGGATCGCTAGCGGTCGGGCATCGCCTCAGGGGACTCCGCGGCCTTCTCTTGCGGTGTTTTGGCCTTGATCGTCAAGGCGTGCAGGACACCGGACTTCAACTCGTCCTTGAACAGGCCCAAGACGCCTTTTTGGCGTTGGAGCAGACCTTGGCCGGCGAAGCCTTCGCTCACGATGTGGATCTCGAAGTTGCAGTCGGCCCCGGCAATGTCGATGACCGCGTCCGGGTGTTCGGCCCGAACGCGCGTGATGATCTCGTCTTGGTGCATGTGCGATCCTCGGTCTCGTATTAAGCGGCCGCGTCTTTCAGCATCGGCAACAGCTCGCCGCTCGCGAGCATGGCCTCGATGATGTCGCTGCCGCCGATGACCTCGCCCTTGATGAAGAGTTGCGGGAAGGTGGGAAAATCCGAGACCTCGGGCAGCGCCTGCATGAACGCCGGCGCGGCCAAGACATCGACGTAGGCGAACTCGACCCCGGTGGATTGCAGCACGCTCGCTGCCTTGGCTGAAAACCCGCAGCGCGGCTCGCGCGGCGTGCCCTTCATGTATAGGACGATCGGGTTGTCCTCAAGTTGTTGACGGATCTTGTCGGTGGTTTTCATGGGCATTGCTCGCTGAGGGAGGACGGTTGTCTGTCCGGCGCATTCAGTCGCCGGGGAGATCGAGAATCGCCGGGGTTAGATCAGGCCCGTCACGCGTTTGTCGACGATGTAGACCCGACCGTCGATTTCGGCGGAGCGCAACGCTTCAAGTCGCTCGCCCGAGCACAAGACACTCAAGGATTCACCCGTGGTCGGGTCGTAGACGATGCCGTGCATGGAGCAGCGCAGGTGCTTTTGCTCGGCATCGAAGACCGCGTCGTGCATGCAGTCCAGACGCCGCACCATGTGCACGCATTGATTCAAATAGGCGAAGATCTGGCCGCCGTGTCGAAGCACGATCGCGCTCTGGCGCTCGTTCTTGAACAGCAGAGAGATGATTCGATGTTGACGATCCGCCAACTCGGCGCTCTCGCAAATCAGCAGTTTGCGTTTGTCGAACGCTGAAGGGCCCTGGGCTGGCGTGGTGTTCACCGATCAGGAACCCGGGTTCGCTTTCAGAGGTGCAGCTAGATCTCTGCCCATGGTCTCGGCATGGACCGTGAACCAACCCAAGTCGGTAAGCTCGCGATGAACGCTATCCATCTCCTGCGCGCCCAGGCGGAAGCGGGGGTCGTCGAGATCGATCGGGAGTCCGCTCATGGCAGCTCTTCGCGGCGATGGGCGATGGTCTTGAACAGCTTGCGCGCAACGTAGGTGGCGAACTCTTCGCTGTTGTCGTAGCCATAGTCCATCGCGAGATTGGCCAGCGCGTCGATGGATGCCCGCAGTCGGGCGATCTCGCTCGACTCTCGGCCGCAGGTTAGACAGCGCTCGCCGGTATCGCGGCAGGCGTTCTTGCCGTGGCAGGGTTCGAATCGGGCCATGGCTCAGCTCGACCCGAGTCCGGCGCCGACGGTCTGCCGGCCGAAGCGGCCGTGGGGGACTTCGGCGAGCCCGCGGGCATCGCCTCGGGCCACGAAGACATCCACGCTCGCAGTGTGTGAGCCGGGGACTGCATCTGTTCGCGTGATCGATTTCGATGCGTGAATCGGTGCCATGAGACGAATCCGGGTTGCTGTCGCGCTGCTTATTTTACCAGCAAACAACAGGCCAATTATCGCCGACAACTTTTCAATGGCTTACCGATCATCACGACCCGCTGCGACAGTGACACGTTGGATTCGCGACAACGAAGAGAGCAAGGCAACGACACGGCGAACGCGGATGGATTGAGCGCGAGCGTGACCCGCTGCCGACTGCGCCGGGTGGATGAGTCCCGGACATTTGCGACCGGACACTGCCCGAAACAACAGGTTCCGAACCCTGCCTTGAAACCGACATCTTGAAACTCGCGGCCACGCTGTATACTAGCCGCCGCCATGCTGACCTATCCCGATATCGACCCCGTCGCACTCGGCCTTGGACCCCTACGGATCCATTGGTACGGGCTCATGTATCTCGTCGGATTCGCTGCCGCCTGGATGTTGGGGCGCTGGCGAGCAGGCCGGCCCGGCTCGGGCTGGACGGTCGAGATGGTCGACGACCTCATCTTCTACGGCGTCATCGGCACGATCGTCGGCGGGCGGCTCGGCTACATGCTCTTCTACGGGTTCGACCAACTGGCCGCGAACCCGCTGAACATCCTCAAGGTCTGGGAGGGCGGAATGGCCTTCCACGGCGGGCTGGTCGGGGTGCTGATCGCGATCTACTTGTTCGCGCGCCGCCATCGCATGCGGTTTTTTCAGGTCGGCGATTTCCTCGCCCCGCTCGTCCCTTTGGGGCTCTTCGCGGGGCGAATCGGTAACTTCATCAACGGCGAGCTCTGGGGCCACCGGACCGATCTCCCCTGGGGGATGCGCCTGCCCTGTCTGGAATTTCCGGCGCAATGCGCGGATCTCCCCCAAGGGACGCACTGGAGCATCCCGGTGCATGCCTCGCAGCTCTATCAGGCCGCGCTCGAGGGCCTTGCCCTCTTCATTGTCCTCTGGATCTTTTCCAGCAAACCGCGCCCGATGATGGCCGTCTCGGGGCTCTTCCTGCTCGGCTACGGCCTCTCGCGATTCGCCGTTGAATTCGTACGCGTGCCGGATGCGCATATCGGCTATCTCGCATTCGGCTGGCTGACGATGGGTCAGCTGCTCTCGACGCCCATGATCCTGTTCGGCGCGCTGTTGCTCGCGCTCGCCTACGCACGTGCACGCCGCTCGTCGTAGGCCGACGGCGGCATCTGCCCATCTCCGGGACCCTCGGCCTCGGCGTTCGGCCTAAAAAAAGAGCGGCTGAACCGCAAAGAGCGTAAAGGCGATCAATGCCTTGCTTCAGTGACGCTATTCACCCGAAAGGCGAACGTCGTTCGTATCCCATCCTCCTGTCTTCTTTTGCGTCCCGTGCGCCTTTGCGGTTTTACAATCGGGATTTAGGATCCGTTATCGGCTTCCGAGACCCTGGACGCTCGCCGCCGATAGCTCGCAGCGCTCTTTAGAGTCTCGCCCGCGAAGGCATAAAAAAACCGGCCTCGAAGGCCGGTTCTTCCGTGCGCCGGAGATCGGTGCCGAACAGCGACTAAACCATGCCCTTGATGTGGGCGTTCATCCGGCTCTTGTGGCGAGCTGCCTTGTTGGCATGGATCAGACCCTTGCGCGCGGCCCGATCGATACGCGGGACAGCATCCTTGAAGGCTTGAACGGCCGCTTCTTTGTCGCCGGCCTGGATAGCGTTGATGACCTTCTTCATGAAGGTGCGCAGGGTGCTTCGCTGCGAGGCGTTCTGCTGACGACGGTTCTCCGCCTGACGGGCGCGCTTGCGGGCTTGTGCTGAGTTGGCCAAAGGGGTCTCCTGAAAATCCGGCGCTGTGGAGCTGTCATTCGAGTAAAGACCGCGTAGTATCCATATGGCCTCGGGTCCTGTCAATGCGTGCGTGCCTATGCGCACGAAGGTCAAAGCGCTGAACTTGCTCGACAACGCCGCGCTGCGCCTCTCCGGCGAGCCGCCCAACCCGCGCTTGCACGCCGCACCTCGACATTCGAGCGGCGCATTGGTCCCGCCCGAACCGATTTGAACGGCGGGCTTCGGCGAATCCGATCGATCGCCGCCGCCCCCGGACACCCTTATAATCCGCGCTTTTTGCGGAGTCTCATCAGCCGTGGCCTCACTCGCCGCCTCGATCGCCAAGGTCGGTAGCAACACCTTTCTCTCGCGGGTCCTCGGCTTCGTACGCGATCTGGTGATCGCCCGGATCTTTGGCGCCGACGCCGGAACGGACGCCTTCTTCGTCGCCTTCAAGATCCCCAACTTCATGCGTCGGCTGTTTGCCGAAGGCGCCTTCTCCATGGCCTTCGTCCCGGTCCTGAACGAATACAAGGAGAAGCGCGGGTTCGAGGCGCTCAAGGCGTATGTCGATGCGGTCGCCGGCACACTCGGCGCCGTTCTGCTGCTGGTGACCGTGCTCGGCGTGCTCGGTGCGCCGTTGCTGATCCTGGTCTTCGCCCCGGGCTTCGTGAACGAGCCGGAGCAGTTGGCTCTGGCCACCGAGATGCTTCGACTGACCTTTCCGTATCTCCTGTTTATCTCGCTGACCGCCTTTGCGGGCGGCATCCTGAACACCTACGAGCGCTTCGGCATCCCGGCCTTCACCCCGGTCCTGCTCAACATCTCGCTGATCCTTTGCGCGGTCTATCTCGCACCGCTGATGGACCGCCCGATCGTCGCGCTGGCCTGGGGTGTCTTCATCGCCGGGATCGCGCAGCTGCTCTTTCAGATCCCCTTCCTGCGTCAGCTCAAGCTGCTGCCGCGCCCGCGCCTGGCAACCACGGATCCGGGCGTGCGCAAGACGGTCAAGCTGATGGTGCCGGCACTGTTCGGGGTCTCAGTCGGACAGATCAGCCTGCTGCTCGATACCCTGCTCGCCTCCTTTCTGGTCACCGGGAGCATCTCCTGGCTCTATTACTCCGACCGGCTGATGGAGTTCCCGTTGGGCATCCTCGCCGTGGCGCTCGCAACCGTGATCCTGCCGCGCCTGTCGCAGCGTCATGCCGCGGACGATCCGGTGGCCTTTTCGTTCACCATGGATTGGGCGCTGCGTTGGGTCCTGTTGCTGGGCGTGCCTTGTGCCGTCGGCCTCCTGCTCCTGGCCGGGCCCATGATCGCGACCCTCTTCTACTCGGGCGAGTTCGGCGCGAACGACGTGGAGAAGGCCAGACTCAGTCTGATGGCCTACGCGCTCGGACTGGTCGCATTCATGGGGATCAAGGTATTGGCGCCCGGCTACTATGCCCGTCAGGACATGAAGACGCCGGTGCGTATCGCGGTGATCGCGCTCGTGACCAACATGACCTTCAACCTGATCCTGATGTTTCCCTTCGGACATGCCGGGCTTGCGGCGGCCACGACGATCGCGGCCATCACAAACGCCGGCTTGCTGCTGCGCGGCCTACTCAGGGACCGCATCTTTCGACCGAAGCGCACATGGATCCCGCTGATGATCAAGGCGCTGATCGCCAATCTGGCGATGGGCATCGTCATTTATCTGGGGGTCGGCGTGACCGCGGACTGGATCGCCATGGGTCCGGGTGAACGGATCTGGCGTCTGCTGATGTGGATTCTGATCGGCGGGGC
This sequence comes from Thiocapsa marina 5811, assembly GCF_000223985.1. Lineage (GTDB taxonomy): Bacteria > Pseudomonadota > Gammaproteobacteria > Chromatiales > Chromatiaceae > Thiocapsa > Thiocapsa marina. The sequence goes on along the minus strand of NZ_AFWV01000007.1, from coordinate 40,155 downwards.
CGTCTATGCGACGGCTCTGCTGGCGATGGGCATCCGCCCACGGCACTTCATGGGGCGGGAATAAGGCCAAGCCGCTTCCGGCAAGATTCGAGCGGGTTTCGCCTTGACCCGAATCCGGATCAAGCAGCGGCGCTCGACGTCGGCGAGCGTCGGACGGATGTCGTCGAGACATCTTGTGCGAGCGTCAAACGTCGGGGATGGTTCGAGGCCTTCCGGTGCTCGCGTATACTGGCGTTCCGGTTTCCCGAGGCAGATGGCAATGCGGCTGATCCGAGGCTTACACAACCTGCGCCCGACCGACCGAGGTTGCGTTGCGACCATCGGCAACTTCGACGGTGTTCATTTGGGACATCGAACCGTCTTCCAGCGCCTGTTGGCGCGCGGACGCGAGCTCGGTCTGCCGGCGACGGTCATCACCTTCGAGCCGCAACCGATGGAGTTCTTCGCACCCGAGTCTGCCCCCGCGCGGCTCACGCGGTTACGCGAGAAGCTGGCGGCGATCCAGGACTGCGGCATCGAGCGGGTGATGCTCCTCGAGTTCAACACGAAGCTCGCCGGAATGGGTGCACGCGACTTCGTGCAACGGCTCCTGCTCGACGGACTCGGCGTACGGTATCTCTTGGTCGGCGACGACTTCCGCTTCGGCCGAGGTCGCGAAGGGGACTATGCCCTGCTGCACGCGATGGGCCAGGCCGGCCGGAAGGACGACAGCGGGTTCGAGGTCGAGGATCTGCACACCATCACGCACGGCACCGAGCGGATCAGCAGCACCCGGGTGCGCGAGGCGCTCGGGCGCGGCGATCTCGAGCAGGCCCGTCACCTGCTCGGGCGCCCCTACCGCATGCAGGGCCGGGTTTCCCACGGCGCCAAACGCGGTCGCAGCATCGGCTTTCCGACTGCGAACATCGACCTGCACCGCCGTTTCAGCCCGGTGCGGGGCGTTTACGCCGTCACGGTGTCCGGTCTCGGCCCGACCCCGCTCCCGGCCGTCGCCAATGTCGGCACACGGCCAACCGTCAACGGAAAGGACTATCGCCTCGAGGTCCATCTCTTCGACTTCGATCGCGAGATCTACGGACATCACTTGGGGGTCGAATTCCGTCTGAAGCTGCGCGACGAGCAGCGCTTCGAGTCATTCGATGCGCTCAAGGAGCAGATCCAGGTCGACGCACGGGTCGCACGCGAGTATCTCCAAACAACCGGGCCGCATGACCCCGACAATCGCCCCCTGCCCCCGGTAGCCGGCCTCGGGCCCTGAGTCGGCTCGGGGCTCGGGGTTCGGACCCGGACGCGATCACCTTTGCCTCGCGCGGCCGAGCAAGCCACAATCGTCCTTTGTCCGCCCCGGAACCCGTCGGAGTATCCGACGCGACCCCTTCCGACGCACCGAGACCAAGCCACGTGACCGATTACAAAGACACCCTGAATCTCCCGAACACGGGCTTTCCGATGAAGGCGAACCTCGCCCAACGCGAGCCCGCGATGCTCGAGCGCTGGGAGTCGATGGCGCTCTACGCCCTGATCCGCCAAGCCCGCGCAGGGGCTCCGGCCTTCATCCTGCACGACGGCCCGCCCTACGCCAACGGCGAGATCCACATCGGTCATGCGGTCAACAAGGTCCTCAAGGACATCATCGTGAAGGCGCGCACGCTCGACGGCTTCGACGCGCCCTATGTGCCGGGCTGGGACTGTCACGGCCTGCCGATCGAGCTGCAGGTCGAGAAGAAGAAGGGCAAACCGGGGCACAAGATCAGCGCTGCCGAGTTTCGCGTCGCCTGTCGCGACTATGCCGCCAAGCAGGTCGACGGCCAACGCACCGACTTCAAACGTCTCGGCGTCTTCGGCGACTGGGAGAACCCCTATCTCACGATGGACTTCGGCTTCGAGGCCGAGATCATCCGCTCGCTCGGGCGCATCATCGCCAACGGTCATGTGCAGAAGGGGTTCAAGCCGGTGCACTGGTGCATCGACTGCGGCTCCGCCTTGGCCGAGGCCGAGGTCGAGTATGCCGACAAGCAATCGATCGCCATCGACGTGCGCTTCCCGGTCGTCGAGCCGGAGACGCTCGAGGCCCGCTGTCACGGCACGCCCAACGGCTGCGGCGAGGGTCCGGCCTCGATCGTGATCTGGACCACGACGCCTTGGACGCTCCCGGCCAATCAGGCGGTGGCCCTGAACGCCGAGCTTGAATACGTGGTCGTCGAGGTCGCGTCCGCGCAGGGCCATGAGCGCCTGATCGTCGCCGAGGGGCTGCTCAAAGACACCATGGACCGCTGGGGCATCGAGCAGTATCGGGTGATGGGCTACGGTCGCGGGATCGACTTCGAGGGACTCAAGCTCAAACACCCCTTCTACGACCGCGAGGTGCCCGTGATCGTCGGCGAGCATGTGACGCTCGATGCCGGCACCGGGGCCGTTCATACCGCGCCCGGCCATGGTCTGGAGGACTACATCGTCGGTCAGCGCTATCACCTGCCGGTCCACAACCCGGTCGGCGGCGACGGGCGTTTCCTGCCCGACACGCCGCTCTTCGCGGGCGAGAACGTCTTCAAAGCCAACGAGCATGTCGTCGAGACGCTCAAGGCCAAGGGCGCGCTGTTGCTGGAGACCCGCTTCACCCACAGCTATCCGCATTGCTGGCGTCACAAGACCCCGATCATCTTCCGCGCCACGCCCCAATGGTTCATCGGGATGGAGAAGCAGGGTCTGCGCAAGGCCGCCTTGCGCGAGATCGGCCATGTGAGCTGGATGCCCGATTGGGGTCAGAGCCGGATCGAGGGCATGGTCCAGGGCCGGCCCGACTGGTGCATCTCGCGCCAGCGCACCTGGGGCGTGCCGATCACGCTCTTCGTCCATAAAGCCACGGGCGAGTTGCATCCACGCACCGCCGAGCTGATCGAGGAGGTTGCCGGTCGGGTCGAGCAGCAGGGCATCGAGGCCTGGTTCGCGCTGCACCCGGCGGATCTCTTGGGCGACTCCGAAGGCGCCGAATACGACAAGGTCCAGGACACGCTCGACGTCTGGTTCGACTCGGGTGTGACGCACGCCTGCGTGCTCGAGCATCGCGATGGTCTGCGCGCACCCGCCGACCTCTATCTGGAAGGCTCCGATCAGCACCGCGGCTGGTTCCAGAGCTCGCTCATGACCTCGGTCGCCATGCACGACCGCGCGCCCTACCGTCAAGTCCTCACCCACGGCTTCACCGTCGATGCCAAGGGCGAGAAGATGTCCAAGTCCAAGGGCAACGTGGTCAAGCCTCAGGATGTCATGAAGACCCTGGGGGCGGACATCATCCGCCTGTGGGTCGCGGCCACCGACTACCGCGCCGAGATGGGCGTCAGCGACGAAATCCTCAAACGCACCGCCGATGCCTATCGACGCATCCGCAACACCGCGCGTTTCCTGCTCGCCAACCTCGACGGCTTCGATCCGGCGACCGACCGGGTTGCACCCGAGGCCATGCTCGAGCTCGACCGCTGGGCCGTGGATCGCGCCTTCCGGCTGCAGCAAGAGGTCGTCGATGCCTATCGCGACTACCAGTTCCACGTCATCTATCAGAAGGTCCAGCAGTTTTGTGTCGTCGACATGGGCTCCTTCTATCTCGACGTCATCAAGGACCGTCAGTACACGACGCAGTCGGACAGCCTGCCGCGTCGCTCCTGCCAGACGGCGATGTACCACATCGCCGAGGCCATGAGCCGTTGGCTCGCCCCGATCCTCAGCTTCACCGCGGAGGAGATCTGGCAATACTTGCCGGGCGAGCGCACCGAGACCGTCTTCGTGGAGACCTGGTACGCGGGGCTCTTCCCGCTCGCCGACGGCGACCCCATGGACCGGGCATTCTGGGATCAGGTGATCGCGACCCGGCTCGCCGTCGGACCCGCGTTGGAGACCGCGCGCAAGTCGGGCTTGATCGGCTCGTCGCTGGATGCCGAGCTCGATCTCTATTGTGCCGAGCCACTCTATGCCGTTCTCGGCCGCCTCGGGGAGGAGCTGCGTTTCGCACTCATCACCTCCGAGGTGCGTCTGCATCCCTCGAGCGAGCAACCGACCGATGCGCTCGAGACGGATCTCAAGGGCCTCGCCGTGCGGGTGCGGCCGTCCAAGCACACCAAATGCGTGCGCTGCTGGCATCATCGGCCCGACGTGGGAACTCACGCGGAGCACCCCGAGCTCTGCGGACGCTGCGTAGAAAACGTCGCAGGCAGCGGCGAGATCCGCCGCTATGCCTAAAGCGCACGCGTCTGCAACGCGCGCCGCACCGGCCGCCTCGGCGACCGATTCTGCGACCGGCTCGCGTACCAACGGCGGTATCATGAAACACTGGCTGTGGCTCTCGCTCGCCGTTCTGGTGCTCGACCAGGCCACCAAGTGGTTGGTACTTGGCCTGCTCGAGCCGTTCGAGGTGATCGAGCTCGTCCCGAACCTCAACCTAACCCTGATGTTCAACACCGGCGCCGCCTTCAGCCTTCTGGCCGACGCCGGGGGCTGGCAGCGCTGGCTGTTCGCCCTCGTGGCCGTCGGCATCACGGTCGCACTGACCGTATGGCTGCTGCGCCTGAAATCCGGAGACGGCAGCCTTGCGTTCGGACTGGCTCTCTTGATCGGCGGCGCTGTCGGAAATCTGATCGACCGAATCCTGCTCGGTCACGTGGTCGACTTCATTCAGGTCTATCTTCCCTTTATCCCGCTCGCCGTCTTCAATCCCTGGCCGTCGTTCAACATCGCGGACAGCGCCATCAGTGTCGGCGTCGTGGTCATGCTGATCGCAACCTTGCGGGAGAGCGAACCCACGTGAGCCGAAGCGCGCCGCAGGGATGACCGCGTTTCCGAGGCAGCAGCTCCGCAACCGCACGGACCGAGCAGAGTCGAAACGTTGGAGGACCGGTCGAGGATAGCCGAGCAATCACAGCGACTGCTTCTCGGCTCATCCCTCCCCGATCGCAAACCCAAATCACACCGCACGCCCCGAGAGCAGATCCACTCGCCCGGGGCCGCACGCATCCGTATCCCGGACTCGCGCCCGTCGAGACGGGAAGACCCAACACAAAAGGCTTCGCCATGAAAATCGCCATCCTCTCGCGCAACCCGACGCTCTATTCGACTCGGCGCCTGGTCGAGGCGGCGCGAATGCGTGGACATGACACCAAGGTCGTCGATGTCCTGCGTTGCTACATGAACATCACATCGCACGCACCCTCGATCCACTATCGAGGCGAGGAGCTCAGAGACTTCGACGCCGTCATCCCGCGCATCGGCGCCTCGGTCACCTTCTACGGGACGGCGGTGTTGCGTCAGTTCGAGATGCTCGGGGTCTATCCACTGAACGAATCGGTCGCCATCACCCGCGCTCGCGACAAGCTGCGCTCCGTGCAGCTGCTCTCGCGCAAAGGGATCGGCCTGCCCATCACCGGCTTTGCCCACGCACCGGACGATGTGGAGGATCTCATCAAGATGGTGGGCGGCGCCCCGCTGGTCATCAAGCTCCTGGAAGGCACCCAAGGCATCGGCGTCGTGCTGGCCGAGACCCAACAAGCTGCCGAGAGCGTGGTCGAGGCCTTCATGGGCCTGAAGGTCAACATTCTGGTCCAGGAATACATCAAAGAAGCGAACGGCGCCGACATCCGTTGTTTCGTGATCGGCGACAAGGTCGTCGCGAGCATGAAGCGCCAAGCCAAGCCTGGCGAATTCCGCTCCAACCTTCACCGCGGCGGGAGCGCCTCGCTGATCCGCATCACCCCGGAAGAACGCTCGACCGCCACGCGCGCGGCCAAGATCATGGGCCTGAACGTCGCAGGCGTGGACATCCTGCGCTCCAACCACGGCCCCGTGGTGATGGAAGTCAACTCCTCGCCGGGCCTCGAGGGAATCGAGCGGGCCACCGGCAAGGACATCGCCTCGCAGATGATCGAGCTCGTCGAGAAGAACGCGGTGCTCGGCAAGACCCGCACGCGCGGACAGGGGTGAGGAGAGAGGGGGGAGGAGAGAGGAGTGTTGTCGGTCACTCTATTCCACGCGGATTCCTCAGAGTGATCCGCGCTGACCCTACCGGATTCGTCCCCCGCTCTTGCGGCTGCCTGCGGTCCAGCCGGTCTTGGATCGTTTCAGCCGGCTCCAACGGCGGCACCCGGCCAACTGCGCACGCGGGCACTTCGCCGCTCGGGGTCCGCACTTGCGTGGATAGCCGACGCTCGCCACGTTAACGTGTTGAGTCAGGTAGACAGTCACCAGAATTGTCTTGCCCCCGCCATCGTCCCCGCAATACATCCCACACGGTGCAGTTCCGGTTCGTCCTGCGCCGCGTCCTATTGCACTCGACACCTGTCAGCACGAGCAGGACAATGATGCTTGCTCGCCAAGTACGCCAGGAGCCAAAGATGGCCTCAGCTCAGATCGATATTCCGCAAGACATTTTGGACTCCGCCAGGTTGTCGCCGGAGGCGCTCAAGCAGGAACTTGCCATCAGCCTCTACGCGCAACGGCGGCTTTCGATCGGTAAGGCGCGAGAACTCGCCGGGATGTCCCTGTGGCAGTTTCGCCAGTTGCTGTCGTCGCGGGAGGTACCCGCTCACTATGACGAGAAGGAACTATTGGAGGATCTGGACACTGTATCCAACTGGGATCGTTCGGCCTCATGAGGCGAATTGTCAGCAACACGTCCCCACTGACGAATCTCGCCGCGATCGGCCAACTCAACCAGCTGCATCGGCTTTTCGGCCGTGTCGACATTGCCCACGCGGTCTGGGACGAGCTGAACGCCAACGGGCGCTCCTGGCCTGGTCGCGACGAAGTTGCCCGGGCATCCTGGATCGTTCGCCAAATACCCAAAAACGGCGCGCTGATTCGTGCCTTGCAACGGGATCTCGACCGGGGCGAATCCGAGAGCATTGCGCTCGCGGTCGAGCTGGGAGCAGATCTCATCCTGCTGGACGAGCAGGACGGGCGTCGTATTGCCCAGCAGCAGGGCTTGAAGCCCATGGGAGTGGTGGGTGTTCTGCTGCTGGCGAAGCAATGCGGTCTGTTGTCGGCAATCCGGCCTGAACTCGACGCCTTGCGAACCGATGCCGGCTTCTGGCTTGGGGATTCGGTTTATCAGCTCGCGCTTCAGAAGGCGCGTGAATCATCCTGAATCGGGCGACATGGTCCAATCGTGGTGCATCTCCTATGAGGGGCCAGCATGTTTTTTGCTTCGCCTTGAGATTCATGGATTTCTTTTGGCTGAAAGCTGAGAGTTGACTGCGGAAGGCAGGAGGCAGGAGGCCGAAAACCAAATCCCCCGAAATGGCGATTTCATGACAAGATCGCGGCGTCTGTCTCCAAGGATGCCAGCCGATGACCGTAGATTCAGTCTCCATCGCCGGTCGCGAGATCCAACCCGGGGAGCGCGCCCGGGTCGACATCCCGCTTCCGAATCTCTACACGACCACACCCGTTTACATGCCGGTCCATGTGGTTCGCGGCCGCAAACCAGGCCCGCGTCTGTTCGTGACCGCCTCCATCCACGGCGACGAGATCAACGGGGTGGAGATCATCCGCCGGATGCTGCTGCAAAAGGCGCTGAGCCGGCTGCGCGGCACCCTGCTCGCCGTTCCCGTCGTCAACGTCTACGGCTATGTCCGCCAGTCACGCTATCTCCCGGATCGGCGCGATCTGAACCGCAGCTTTCCCGGATCCGACAAGGGTTCGCTCGCCGCGCGCCTGGCCACGACCCTGATCAGCGAGGTGGTCGAAGGCTCCACCCACGGGATCGATCTGCACACCGGGGCGATCCACCGCGAGAACCTGCCGCAGATTCGCGTCACGCTCAATGCCGGCGAGGACATGCCTGCGTTGGCGAAGGCGTTCGAGACACCGGTCATCCTCGACGCGGAGATACGCCCCGGATCGCTGCGCGCGGAGGCCGCCGCGCGCGGCATCCCCATCCTGCTTTACGAAGGAGGCGAGGCGCTGCGTTTCGACGAGTTCGCGGTGCGCGCAGGTCTACGCGGCATCTTGGGTGTCATGCGTCACATCGGAATGATCCGATCGACCGCGCCCCGCCGCGCCATCGGACACGAACCGCTCGTCGCACGCTCCAGCGTCTGGGTCCGTGCCCATCAGAGCGGCATCCTGCTCTCACTCACCCCGCTCGGCGCGCACGTCAACAAGGGCGACACCCTAGGCATCATCACGGACCCCTTCCGACCGGTCGACGACCCGGTGCTCTCGCCCGTCAGCGGCATCGTCATCGGCCGCACCAATCTGCCGCTCATCACCGAGGGCGAGGCCCTCTATCACCTCGCCTGCTTCGGCAAGCCGGAGACCGCCGCGGCCTTGTTGGAGGAGTATCGCGACGCACTGGATCCGGATGACGAGGAGGAGACGGTGATTATTTGAAGGGCGCTACCGCGGCCTTCGCGATTGCGTGTCCTGCCCATGCCAGCGTGCGAGCACGGCCAGCAGGTTCGCGCGGACAAAGGGCTTCGTGATGAAGTCGTCCATCCCCGCCGACATGCAGCGATCCTCCTCTTCCTTCAATGCGTGCGCCGTCATGGCGATGATGGGCACGCGACCGGGGTAACCGCCGAGGGCGCGAATCCGCCGCGACGCCTCGATCCCGTCCATGACGGGCATGGACACGTCCATCAGAACGCTCCCGACCGGCTCGCCGCAGACCGCCTCCAGAGCCTCCAAACCATTGGTGGCGATACGCACCTGATAGCCTGCCTTCTTTAAGGTCGCCTCGGCCACCATGCGATTGACCTGGTTGTCGTCGACGAGCAGGATCGGCAAGGCGGCACGAGCGTCCTGATCCGACGGGCGACAGCTCGGGGCCGAACGAACGGGTTCGGGCGGGACAATCCGCTCAGCAGGTATCAGCGTCAGCTCGAACCAGAAACAGCTCCCGCGGCCGGGCTCGCTGTCGACATGGATGCTCCCGCCCATCAGATTGACAATGCGCTGCGAGATCGCGAGCCCGAGGCCGGTCCCGCCACGCCGGTCGCGGCCGAGTGGATCATTCACCTGCGTGAATTCGTCGAACAGCCTGGCCTGACGCTCCGGCGGTATCCCGATGCCCGAGTCGATGACCTCGAAGCGCACACGTTGACAGGGTTCGCCGGGGCACTGGGTCTTCACGCGCAGCGTGACTCGGCCCGCATCGGTGAACTTCACCGCATTGCCGGCCAGATTGATCAGCACCTGACGCAAACGCACCGGATCGACAGACACGGTATGGGGCAAACGCGGATCGAGCTCGACCTCGAGCGTCAGATCCTTGGACTGCGCGAGCGGCAGGACCATCGACGCCGCCGCACGCACCAGTGCGCCCAGGTCTGCCCGCTCCGGGTGGAGATCCATGCCGCCCGACTCGATCTTGGAGAGGTCGAGCACATTGTTGATCAGCTCCAGCAGCGCGCGGCCTGCGTCCCGCGCGAGACCGAGCTGCGCATGCTGCTCGGCCGGCAACGTCCAGTCTTCGGCGAGATCGAGCGTCCCCAATATGGCGTTCAGCGGTGTGCGCAGCTCATGGCTCATGTGGGCCAGGAAACGGGATTTGGCCGCATTCGCTCGGGTGGCCTCGACGGATGCCGCCTCCGCCGCTTCGGCGGCGGCCTCGGCACGCCGTCGGGACGCCTCCAGCTCCGTGTAGCTCCGCCGCAGGCGCTCGGACATCGTGTTGAAGGCACGCGCCGTATCCGCGATCTCGTCGCGGCCGCGCACCGGCACCGTGTGCCCCGGACCACCCTCGATGATGGCGTGCGCCGCCCCGCGCAGTCCATCCAGGGCGCGGGTGAGATAGGTCCCCAGCAGGATCGAGAACAAGGCAACCAGCACGACCTCGATCGTCGCGATGCTCAAGAGGTGCGCGCGCGCCTCGGCGAAGAGCTGTTCCTGCCCCGTGGTGGAGATCCCCAGCTCGATGCGGCCGAAATCAATTTCGCCCTCGCGGATCGGCGCGCTTGCATCGAACACCCCGTCGGTCGGGCGCACCTGCTCCGAATCGGCCTCGAACGGCCTGAGGAGAACCTCCGGGCCACCGCGCTGGACCAGGAGATTGCCATAGCCGACGATGCGCAGGTAGGCCATGTGCTCGTTGAGCATGACCTCGTCGGCAAAGGTCTCCAAGCTGGCCAGATCCTCGGACAAGACCGCGTCTTTGGCCAAAGCAGCGAACTGCGCGGCGGTTCCGACGGCCCGCTCGGCGACGGAACGTGCGCTGGAATCACCCAGATAGCTCAGGCTCGACCACACCAAGATGGCGAGCAGGATGATCTCGATCAGCGCGATGCCGATGACGGTCTTGCCGCGAAACGACAGGATCCAACCGGTCCGACCCGGGCTCATCGGCGGATGTCGGGGTTCTCGGTCTCGATCGGGAGATCGATGCCGAGGGCGCGCACGTCGTCCCAATCGGCGTCCTCGCCGGCCTCGATCCCATCGAACTCGATCGCCGCCAGCAGCTCGGCCCCCCGCGGCGTCTCCGCCATCGCCACCATGGCATCACGGATCTTCGCCACCAGTGCCGGATCGACCCCTGGGTGCGCCGCGATGGCGTGGGGCGTGAAATCGGGGGTCGTCCAGAGGACCCGCAGTTGGTCACGCACCTCCGGCTCGGCCCCCTGAAAGGTCCGCTCGATCCCGCCGCCGGCGGGATAGAGCCCCTTGACCACGGCGCGATACACCGAGTCGTGCGAGCGCACATAGTGCGGCTTGATGTCGATCCCGGCCCGGCGCAGCGCGGCCTGCGGCAGGACGCTGGCGGCAAAGGCCGCGGGCGCCGGAAAGGCGATCTCCTGTCCGGCCAGCTCGGCGATGTCCTTGATCGGTGAATCACGCCGCACCACCAGGAGTCCGCGGATGCGCTGATCGCGTTGTCGCGCGAAGGCACGATAGCCCGGGGCTCGGCTGAAGACCGTGTAGTGGTAGGGGTTCATGTAGGCCAGGTCATAGTCGCCCGCGGCCAATCGCTGCTCGAAGGTCGGGATATCCGGTGCCGTGCGAAAACCGATCCGGACCCCTGTGCGCGTGCTCAGGTCCTCCAGGATCGGCGACCAGAGCCGCGCCAACTTGCTGGATGCTTGCTGGGGGACGACCCCGAAGGTCAGCGTGGGGGAATCCTCCGGTTGATGCTCACCCCCTGTTTCCGACCCCGCCTGCGACCCGATCGCACAGGGAAGGTTCAGGGTGAACGCACACAGAAGAATCAACAGAGGCCGGAGCAGCCCAAACGACGAAACACCACGCAAACCGAAGGCGGACCCCGGACGCGAAGAACAAGATTCTGCTGTAGTCATCCGATCGACACCCCTATCGCATGCGCGCCGCAGGATTCGCGACATCCGGCCCCGCCGGCCAAATCCATACTCAGAGCGCTGAATTATCCCGGCCGATTATGGCATATCCTCCTTGCAGGGTCGGAAATCCATCCAACGGGGGCTTGCGCGACGCATCGCAAACCCGTGCATCGCATCGTGAGCACACCCGTCCGGCCTAGCACACGAAAAATTAAACAAGACCACTATCGGAGTCCATCGAATGAAACGCATCGTCCTCGCTTCATCCCTCATCCTTCTCGTCGCCGGCGCCGCCGGGGCCAACGAGCGGTATGCGCAGCAGAAGGTCGTCTATCACATCAACGTCGACGATGCGGCGACACAGACCGCCGCTCTGCGCAACATTCAGAATCACATCGACGCGGTCGGGGCCGACAACATCGAGGTCAAGGTGGTCATGCACGGCGACGGCATCTCGTTGCTCCTCGAGCCGGACGCGTTGGAAGGCACCAAGATGAAGGCAGCCAACGCCGACCAGAACATGGCCGCCCGAATCGATGGCCTGAAGCAGCAAGGCGTTGCGTTCGAGGTCTGCGCCAACACCCTGAAGGGTCGCAATGTCGAGATCGACGACATGTATGACCTGAGCGAGGCCGATATCGTGCCGAGCGGTGTCGCCGAATTGTCGCTGCTCCAGCAGCGGGGCTATACCTATATCAAGCCTTGAGAGTGTCGCGGCCAAGCCACAAACACGCGGGATGGGCGGGGCGCCCAACCGCGTAGCGCATTCTTCGGTAACTGATTTATGCGTTACGATCCAACCGCGGCGAGATGTCTCCGCCGCCCGGTAACCAATCGCCGTGGAGCACCTCGCCGACGGCCCGGGGACAGGTCTTCGGCAGATCGGCGATGCCGGTCTCGCGGGTGGCGGCGTCCAGCGCATCGTCCCGGGCAACGATGTCGGTGTCGTAAAGCTCAGTGAGCTCGGCGGCTTGTGGGTGCGGTTTCACCCCCAATGTGAATGCATCCTCGTGGAGAGGTCGGTTGACGGGACGAATGCTCTCCCGTCACGAACGGCCATCCCTGGCCGGATCATCGGCTCCCTACCCTATCGAGCCGCGTTCAGCGCCGCATGGGCGGCCGCGAGGCGGGCGACCGGCACGCGCGGACCCGAGCAGCTGACATAGTCCAACCCGGCTTGGTGGCAGAAGGCGATGGAGGCCGGATGGCCGCCGTGCTCGCCGCAGATGCCCACGTGCAGGTTGGGCTTGACCGAACGACCCCAGTCCACGGCCAACTGCATCAGCTTGCCCACGCCCTTCACGTCCAACACCTCGAAGGGATTGTCCTGCAGGATGCCGGACTGATTGTAGAGCGGCAGGAACTTGTTCTCCGCATCCTCGCGCGAGAAGGAGAAGGTCGCCTGCGTCAGGTCGTTGGTGCCGAAGGAGAAGAACTCGGCCTCCTCGGCGAGCGATTCGGCGCGCATGCAGGCCCGTACCACCTCGATCATGGTGCCGAACTTGAAGTTCACCGGCTGGCCGTAGGTCTCGGTGACCTCGTCGTGGATGGTGTCGACGAAGGACTTGACCAAGCGCAGCTCCTGCGCGGTACAGACCTGCGGCACCTTGATCTGAGGATGGACCTCGATGCCCGCCTTGGTGCACTCGGCCGCCGCTTCCAGGATCGCCCGGATCTGCATCTGATAGATCTCGGGGAAGGTGATGCCGAGACGCACACCGCGATGACCCAGCATGGGGTTGGTCTCGTAGAGCGCGCGGACCTTGCGCAGCATCGCCTCCTTTTTGGCGATGGCCTCCTCGACGATTGCCGGATCGACCATGCGCCGAAGCGACTCGACATCCTGGCGAACATTGTCGGGCGAGTGCAGCAGCCCCATTGCCCCGGCCAGCACCGTCATGCCTCGGGTGGTGCGGGCGAGGACGCGAAGGTCCGTCAGCTCGCGCTCGAGGACATGCTCGTCGGGCAGGAACTCGTGGATCGGCGGGTCGAGCAAGCGGATGGTGACCGGATTCGGCGCCATCACCTCGAACAGATCGCGGAAGTCCTTGCGCTGTAGAGGCAGCAGCTTGTCGAGTGCCGCCTGACGTGTCTCCGGCGTCTCGGCGACGATCATCTCGATGACGATCGGCAGGCGCTGCACATCGTTGAACATGCGCTCGGTGCGCGCCAGACCGATTCCGACCGCGCCGTACTTGCGTGCGCGGCGGGCATCCTCGGGCGTGTCCGCGTTGGCCATGACCTTGAGCCGGGCCATCTCGTCCGCCCAGCCGAGCAGGACGTCGAGCTCGGGCGTGAAGTCCGGCTCCACCGTCGGGATGGCGCCGAGGTAGACCTTGCCCGAGGTGCCGTCGATGGTGATGACGTCGCCTTCCTTGAAGCTGGTCAAGCCGACCCGCGCCTCGCGCCGGTTCACATCCACGCTGATGCCTTCGGCGCCGGCGACACAGGGCTTGCCCATACCGCGCGCGACCACGGCGGCGTGCGAGGTCTTCCCGCCGCGCGAGGTCAGGATGCCTTCGGCAGCGAAGAAGCCGTGAATGTCCTCGGGCTTGGTCTCCTCGCGGACGAGGATCACCTTCTGGCTCAACTCATGGCCCAGTTGTTCGGCACGATCGGCATCGAAGACCGCGATCCCGAACGCCGCGCCGGGTGATGCCGGCAGACCCTGAGCGACCGGCTCGGCCTTGACCGTCGGGTCCAGACGCGGGAAGAGCATCTGCTCGAGTAGATCGGGCTGGATGCGCAGCAGCGCCTCTTCCTTGCTGATCAGACCCTCGCGCTCCATCTCGACCGAGGTGCGCACCATGGCGACCGCGTTCATCTTGCCGTTGCGGGTCTGCAGGCAGAAGAGCTGACCGCGCTCGATGGTGAACTCGAAGTCCTGTACCTCGCGGTAGTGGGTCTCGAGCTTCTCGCGCAGGATGTCGAGCTGAGCGGCCATCTCGGGCATCTCCGCACGCAGACGCGAGATCGGCTTGGGCGTGCGGATGCCGGCGACGACGTCCTCGCCCTGAGCGTTGACCAGATACTCGCCGTAGAGCTTGTTCTCGCCCGATCCCGGGTTGCGCGTGAAGGCTACACCCGTGGCGGAGTCATCGCCGCGGTTTCCGAAGACCATGGTGACCACGTTGACCGCGGTGCCGTTGGCCATCTCTGGCGTGATGTGGAACTGTTTGCGGTAGTCGACCGCACGCTTGCCGCCCCAGCTGTTGAAGACGGCCTTGATGGCGATCTCCAATTGACGGTAGGGATCGGTCGGGAAGGGATGACCGGTGTGCGCCTCCACGACCCGGAGGAAGCGCTCGCTGACCTCTTTCAGATCGTTCGCGCTGAGGTCGACGTCCTGCTTGGCGTGCGCCGCCTCCTTGACCTCGTCGAGCTCATGGTCGAATGCCGCATCCGGCACCCCGAGCGCGACCTTGCCGAAGAGCTGGATGAAGCGGCGGTAGGCGTCGTAACCGAAGCGCGCATCGCCGGTTGCTCGGATCTCGCCTTGCAGCGTCTCCTCGTTCAGACCCAAGTTCAGAATCGTGTCCATCATGCCGGGCATGGACATGGCCGAGCCGGAGCGCACCGAGACCAACAAGGGATTGTCCGGATCGCCGAACCCCTTGCCGGTCTTCTTCTCCACGGCACGCATCTGCGCATGTACCGCGTCCATCAGGCCGGCGGGCAAGGCACGCTCGGGCGAATCCAGATACTCCAGGCAGGCCGCGGTGGAGATCACGAAACCGGGCGGGACATTCAGCCCCATCTGGGTCATCTCGCAAAGATTGGCGCCCTTGCCCCCGAGCAGTCTCTTATCCTTGCCGTCACCTTCTTCGAACGCGAACACATGGTTGGTGGTTTGGGATGACATTGGTCGAACGTACCTCTCTCGTCTTTTCGTTGCGGGTTGTCTGGACTCAAGCGCGCGGACCCGTGCCGCGGCAACCGGCCTATTGTCGCAGAGCTTCGCGGTTCGGTCGGGAGGAATTTCGTCGAGGGTTGAAGGTGAAAGGCGAACGGTGAAAGGTGAAAGGTGAAAGCTGCTTCGGTTGTGCTGACGAGAGGAAGCACAACGTCCGCCGACGCTTGGTTGTGCCTCGCATGGCTCGGTACAGCCTATGGCCTGCTTCCTGCCCTCAGCGAACGTGAAGCTGGCGGCTGGCGTTCGACGGCGACCTCAGCCGCCAGCCGCCAGATACGCCCGCCAGCCCCCGAGCGCACTGATGTCTCGCGCACCATCCGCCGCGAAGCCCTCGCAGATAAAACCCTTTTCCCAATGGCCGTCGGCCAGCTCGACGCTGCCGAGGCCGAGCGGTGCCGGGATGCCGGCGAGGAAGCTGCCGACGGTCGTCTGCGGAAGCGCCCAGACCTCGACATCGATGGCGACGCCGCCGGTCGGGACCCGGATCAGACCGGGGCGCTCGGGCGGGCCGCCGGGGAGTGCATAGAGTCGATAACGGGGCGTGGTCTTGGTTGCAGCCAAGAGACGGGCGCCGCGCTCGATCAGCTGGTGATTGAGCGCGAGTCCCGAGAGGTGGGCGCCGCAGACGACCAGAGGGAGCATCGCGGGGTCGGTCTCCTTCGGGCTGTCCGCAGGACGCGAATCGGCGCGTCCCGTTGCCCATCGGGAAACCGGCGACACCGGATGCCCGGTCGCGCCTTGGGTGGGCCAAGCGGTCTGGCTCGGATCCAGGTGGAGACGCTCGGCCAAGCGCGCGAGGATCACGTCGCTGAAGGCGGGACCGAAGAGGGTCACGCCGAACGGCAGACCGTCGGGCCGCATCCCCGCGGGCACGGCGACAGCGGCCAGATCCAGCAGGTTCATGAAGTTGGTGTAGTAGCCCAGGCGGCTGTTGAGCCGAATCGGATCGGCGGCGACCTGTGCGATCCGGTAGGGGGTCGCGATCGTCGGCGTGAGGATGCAGTCCAGCTCGGACCAACAGGCATCGGCAGCGCGCTTGATCTCGGCCAACCGATATTGGGCCTTGAAGGCATCGACCGCCCGCGCCTCGACGGCCGGCTCGATGATGGCGCGTGTGACCGGGTGCAGCGTCTCGGGGCGGGTTCGGATCCAGTCCTCGATGGCGGCGTAACGCTCCGCGACCCAGGGGCCCTCGTAGAGTAGGCGGGCCGCCTCGGAAAACGGGGTGAAGTCGATGGTGACCGCCTCGCCGCCGAGTGCGCGGAGGCGTCGCACTGTCGCCTCGAACAGTCGCTCGCTCACCGTGTCGCCGAACCACTCGAGCGTCGCGGGCACGCCGAAACGGAAGGATGCATCGGTCGCTCCTTGGTCCCGCAGCGGCGTCGACGGTGCGGGCCGCGCAAAGGGATCCTCCGGGTCAAAGCCGGCGACGATCGGCATCAGCTGGTCGGCATCGGCCAGATCGAGCGTAAAGAGGCTCACGCAGTCGAGCGTGCGGCAGGCCGGCAAGACACCGCGGGTGCTGAGCAGACCACGGGTCGGCTTGATGCCGACGAGGTTGTTGAGCGCCGCCGGGACACGCCCGGAGCCGGCGGTATCCGTCCCCAAGGCGAAGCTGACGAGCCCGTGCGCGATCGCCGCCGCGGACCCCGAGCTGCTGCCTCCGGCGATGTAGTCCGGATCGAAGGCATTGGGCACCGCGCCGTAGGGCGAGCGGGTGCCGACCAGACCGGTCGCGAGCTGATCGAGATTGGTCTTGCCGACGGGCAACGCGCCGGCGGCGATCAGGCGTTCGACGACGGTGGCCGAGCGCTCCGGCGTCCAGGCGAGCTCCGGCAGCGCGGCGGTGGTCGGCACGCCCGCGAGGTCGATGTTGTCCTTGATCGCGAAGGGGATGCCGTAGAGCGGGAGCGTCTCGGGATCGGTCTCGGACAGCCGCGCCAGATAAGGCGCCAGCTCGGCGTCGGACAGGACGTGGATCCAGATATTGTCTTCCGCATGCTCGGCGATCCGGGCGCGGATCTGCTCCACCAGCGTCGCGGGTGTGAGCCCGCCCTCGCGATAGGCCGCGCGGAGATGACGGATCGAGAGGTTCAGGGGCGTCTGCGGTGTTCGGCTCATGCCGTCTTCTCCGTTGCGTCGGCGGCGGTATCCAGCACCAAGAGCGCCTGGCCGGGTGTCACCTGGGCGCCGCTGCGACAGAGGATGCGCGCGACCCGTCCGCTGCGGTCGGCATGCACGGCGATCTCCATCTTCATGGACTCCAGGACCAGCAGCACTTGGCCGGGCTCGACCTGCTGCCCGACCTCGACCGCGAGCTGCCAGACACTGCCGTGGACATGGCTCTCGATCGCCAGCTCGCCCGGCGCGAGCCGCAGCGACTCGGCCTGCTCGTCGATGTGCCCGGACGCGCCGCTGCCGACATCCTGATCGACCTCGAGCTGACCGGCCGCGGCCCAGCGCTCGCGCTCGGCCTCGAAGGCGGCCTGTTGGCGTGTCTTGAAGACCGCGATCGACTCCGCGTTCGTTTGGAGAAACGCCTGGTATTCGGCCAGGCTGAACCGCGTCTCCTCAACCTGAAGCCGAAAGCCGCCGCGCGGGAAGGCCTCGCGCAGCTCGGTCAGCTCCTGCTCGGAGACCGGGTAGAAGCGGATCTGGTCGAAGAAGCGCAACAGATAGGGCCGCTCGAAATCCGGGGTGCGCTTGAAGCGATTCCACATCTGAAGCGTGCGTCCGACGAACTGATAGCCGCCCGGCCCTTCCATGCCGTAGACGCAGAGATAGGAGCCGCCGATCCCGACGGCGTTCTCGGGTGTCCAGGTTCGGGCCGGGTTGTATTTGGTCGTCACCAGACGATGTCTTGGATCCAGCGGCGTGGCGACCGGCGCGCCCAGATAGACATCGCCCAGGCCCATCACCAGATAGCTCGCCTCGAAGAGGATGCGCCGGACATCATCGATGCTGTCGAGCCCGTTGATGCGGCGGATGAACTCGATGTTGCTCGGACACCAGGGCGCGTCCGGTCGTACCGACTGCATGTATTTCTCGATCGCAAGCCGGGTGGACGAGTCATCCCAGGACAGAGGGAGATGCACCACGCGCGCCGGGACGGAGAGCGACTCGACATCGCCGAGGGCCTGCTCGCGCGCGACGAGCCGGTCGAGCAGAGCGCCGAGCTTCAGCGCACGGCTGTCATAGCGCACCTGCAAGGAGCGGATGCCCGGAGTGAGCTCCAGCACGCCTGGGATCGGCTCGTCGCGGAGCGAGAGCATCAGCGCATGCACCCGGAAGCGCAGCCGAATATCCAGCACCTGCGGGCCGTACTCCACCAGCAGGTCCTTGTCGCCCGAGGCCCGGTAGGTGACGCCGACCGGATGCTCGGGGGGATCGATTCGACGCACGCGCGGGTCGGCGGGAGGCAGCGGCTTGGCCTTCACCGCAGCCGGCGCCGCGAGCCGGGAGATCATGTCGTCCCGCGCAGCCTCCAGCGCGTTGGCGGTCTCCTGAGAGACCGGCACAAAACGCACCCGATCACCCGGCCGGAGCTGACCCAGACACCAGCGGTCCGCCGAGATCACCGTCGCCGGGCAAACGAACCCGCCCAGACTCGGCCCGTCAGGACCCAGGATCACGGGCATGTCGCCGGTGAAATCCAGCGTCCCCAAGGCATAGGCGTTGTCGTGTATGTTCGACGGATGCAGTCCGGCCTCGCCGCCGTCGGGCCGCGCCCAGGTCGGCTTCGGACCGATCAGACGCACGCCGGTGCGGCTCGAGTTGTAGTGCACCTCCCAGTCGGTCGCGAAGAGGGTCGCGATGTCCTCGTCGGTGAAGAACTCGGGTGCACCGTGCGGCCCGTAGATCACCCGCAGCGTCCAGGTGTCGCCGTAGCGCGGGATGAGAGGCTCGGGGAGACCGGACAGGCTCGGACCACCATCGCTCCCGTCCGTGAGCGTCCCCGCAAACAGATCCGGATCGGTCGCCAGATGTAGGACATCCCCCACCTGCAACGGACGCCCACCATGCCCGCCGAATCGGCCGAGTGTGAAGGTGGCGCGACTGCCGAGATAGGTCGGCACCTGCAGGCCACCGCATACCGTCAGATAGGCGCGCGCGCCGGATCCGACCATCGCACCGAGACGCAGCACCTCCCCGGCGCGCACGGCCACGGGACGCCACCAGGGCACCGGGCGTCCGTCGATCTGTGCCGCCATCTCGGCTCCGGTCAGACAGACGCGCGCATCGCGATTGAAACGCAGCGTCGGCCCCGTGACCGTGAGCTCCAGCCCGGCGGCGTCGGATGGATTGCCGAGCATCCGGTTGCCGAGCCGAAACGCCAGATCGTCCATGGGTCCGGACGGGGGGATACCGACGTCCCAGTAGCCCAGTCGCCCCGGCCAGTCCTGGACCGTGCTCTGAGTGCCGGCGGCGAGAACGTCGATAGTGTCCGGCCGATAGTCGAAGCCGGCCAGTGTAGCCGTGTGGTGGCGACCGGCCACGACCTCCGGGTCACGCATGACTTGGCGCAGATACCCGAGATTCGTCTCGATACCGGCGATCTCGGTGCGCTCCAGCGCCTGCTCCAGACGCGCGAGCGCCGCGGGGCGATCCTTCGCATGGACGATGACCTTGGCGAGCAGCGGATCATAGTAGGGCGAGACCTGCGTGCCGGTCTCGATCCAGGTGTCGACGCGGACATCCGGCGGCAGCTCGACGTGCGTCAAGAGCCCCGCGCTCGGCTGAAACCCCTTACCCGGATCCTCGGCATAGAGGCGGACCTGGATCGCGTGGCCTTGCGGCTCGACGGACAGCCCGCCGAGATCCGGAAGGCTGCCCGCACCGAGGCGCACCATCCACTCGACCAGGTCGACCCCGGTCACCGCCTCCGTCACCCCGTGCTCGACCTGAAGACGCGTGTTGACCTCCAGGAAATAGAAAGCGGCACGCTCCGGGTCGTAGATGTACTCGACGGTCCCCGCCGAGCGATAGGCCACGGCGGCACCGAGTCGGCGTGCCGTCTCGAGCATGGCGGCGCGCAGCTCGGGCGGCAGATGCGGGGCCGGGGTCTCCTCGACGACCTTCTGATTGCGCCTCTGCAGGGAGCAATCGCGCTCGCCGAGTGCCGCGACGCCGCCGAGCCCGTTGCCGAAGATCTGCACCTCGATATGCCGCGCCCCGCGCACATAGCGCTCGAGGAAGATCCCGGCATCGGCGAAGTTGCTCTGACCGAGTCGACGGACCCGCTCGAAGGCCTCGGTCAGCGCGTCGACATCCGCGCATTGCTGCATCCCGATCCCGCCGCCGCCCGCCGTACTCTTGAGCATCACCGGATAACCGATCCGCTCCGCCTCGCGCCGCGCCTGCTCGGCGTCCTCGAGCAGACCGCTGCCGGGCAGCAAGGGTACGGCGTTGGCCGCCGCCAGCTCACGCGCACGGTGTTTCAACCCGAAGTCGCGCAACTGCGCCGGGGTCGGTCCGAGAAAGACCAGACCGCGCTGCTCGCAGGTCTCGGCGAAGCTCGCGTTCTCCGAGAGAAAACCGTAGCCGGGATGGATGGCCTGCGCCCCGGTCGCCTCGGCCGCGTCCAGGATTCGGCCCATGTCCAGATAGGACTCGGCCGCGAGCGCCTCGCCGATGCAGACCGCTTCGCCGGCCAGGCTCACGTGCCGGGATGCGGCATCGGCGCGCGAATAGACCGCCACCGACCCGACTCCCAAGGCGTCGAGCGTGCGGATGATGCGGCAGGCGATGGCGCCGCGGTTGGCAATCAAGACCTTGTCGAACATCGTCGGCGATTCCGAGCGGTCGCGGGTCGTCCCGCGTCGATAACATGACCCGCGGGGTCGTCCCCGTGGTCCTCCAAGCCTTGAACCGGGCCCGGAGCAGTATGCGGTGTTCCGGGATGGGAACGGCCCCGGCAGTCTTGACGAAGCTCGGAGCTGACCCGGTTCAAGAGATCAAAAAATGATTTGGACCCGGTCCCCGCTAAAGACCCTGGATGCATCAAAGGTCCAGCTCTCTCGAAAATCAGCATCTCGCTCCGGGCGCGGTTTAGGTCGGATGAGCGCAGCGAAATCCGACATTCACCTGATTGCGGGCACCGCAATCAGTCCCAGATGAGCATCCGCGCCGGCGTCGGGTTATAGGCATTGCACGGATTGTTGAGCTGCGGACAGTTCGAGACCAGGACGATCAGGTCCATCTCGGCCCGCAGCTCGACATATTTGCCGGCGTCCGAGATGCCGTCCTCGAAGGTCAGGTGTCCTTCGGGTGTCACCGGCACGTTCATGAAGAAGTTGATGTTGGCGGTCAGGTCGCGCTTGCCCATGTCGTAGCTGGATTCGGCCAGTGCGATCAAATAGTTGTCGCGGCAGTTGTGCATCGGCCGCTTTTCCAACGCATAGCGCACCTGGTTGGACTCGGCGGCGCAGGCACCGCCCAGGGTGTCGTGGCGCCCGCAGGTGTCGGCGACGATGGTCGCCATCGGGTTGCCGTCGTTGGAGATCAGGACCGAGCCGGTGGTGAGATAGAGGCTGCCTTGAGCGCGAATGGTGTCGACCGCGCTGTAGCGCTCGGCGGGATCACGGGCGTTGTAGAAGAGGGTGTCCACCGCCTGGTTACCCATGAGGTCGAGGATACGCAGGGTCTGGCCGGCACGCAGCTCGTGCAGCCAGGGCTCGCCGGCCGGGATCTCGTGATCGTAGACGGCATCCGAGGGGTCGAGCCGGCTTTCGACCAGGTTGGCCGCGAAATCCGCAACGGGAGGAGTCTGGATCTGGGTCGTCATGCCGGTACCCTCAGAGCTGGCAGTGATAGATGGCGGTGTTGGCGAAGCCGCGGCCGTTCTCGGCACAAGAGGTCCGGCAAAGATCATCCTCGGCGGCGGGATCGGCGCGATAAATGGTCAAGTCGACCGGCTTGGGCGACCACCCGTCTGCTGGGTCGAGCGGATGCGGACAGGTGTTGATCACGACGAGTGTGTCCATCTCGGCGCGCAGGTCGACATGATCGCCCGGCTTGGAGTGATCGGGCTCGAAGCGCATCAGGCCGGCCTCGTCAACCGCAACCTTGCTGAAGAAGTTGACGTTGGGAACCAGATCGCGACGCCCGAGACCCCACTTGCCGAGCTCGATCAGGAAGAGCTCGCGGCCGTTGCGCAGGAAGGCGTTGCGCGCCTCTTGATAACGGGCCTCGCCGAAACGCTCGCGCACCAAGGCGGCATCGCTCACCCCGCAGAATGTATCGTGCCAGCCGCAGGTATCCTCCGTGATCGAGACCAGGATCCGACCCATGTCGGAGTAGCACACATGACCCGCGGTCAAGAAGGCCGTGTGCTGGGCCTTGAGCGTATCGGCCATGTTGTAGCGCTCGAGCTTCTCGTGCGCGTTGTAGAAGAGCGCCGAGCAGTTGGCCCCGCCGCGCCGATCGCTCAGGCGCAGCGCGAAACCACGGCGAATGATGAAGGACCAGTTGCGCGCACCGGGCAGCAGCTCGGTGTGGACGATCCGCGAGGGGTCTAGGGTCTCATGGGTCACGTTCTGCTCTCCTCGAATGATCGAATTGGTGGAGCCTTCCACCTTCCACCTTTCCCTGCACCTTTCACCTTTTACCGTTCACCTTTTACCCCCCGCCAAAACCTCCGCCAGCGTTCCCGGATCCGCCTGGCCGATCGGCAGGTCGTAGGTGATGCCGGCGCCGTAGGCTTGAGGCGCATCCGGGTCGTAGCGCAGCTTGTCGAAGACCAGCAGGCGAGTTCCAAGGTAGAAGCCTTCGCGGATGTCGTGGGTGACCATGAAGACGGTCAGGTTGTTCTCGCGCCAGAGCCGCAGGACCAGCTCGTGCATGTCTCGGCGGATCCCCGGGTCGAGCGCACCGAACGGCTCGTCGAGCAGCAGGATGCGCGGGTGCATCACGAGCGACTGGGCGAGCGCGAGACGCTGTTGCATGCCTCCGGAGAGCTGGGTCGGGTACTTGCCCAGCGATTGCCCGAGACCGACTGCCTCCAACATCGCGACCGCCTCGTCCCGCGCGTTGCGACGGGCGCCCCCGAAGAGTCGACCCGTCACCGGTGCGGCGCGCAGCTCCAATCCAAGCAAGACATTGCCGAGAACGGAGAGATGCGGGAACACCGAGTAACGCTGAAAGACGATTCCGCGATCCGGCCCCGGCTCCGCGGGCAGAGGCTCGCCGTCGAGCAGGATCCGCCCGCGGCTCGGCGTCTCCTCGCCGAGCAACAGGCGCAGCAGCGTGGTCTTCCCGCAGCCCGACGCACCCACGATGGTGCAGAACTCGCCCGGCGCCACGGTCAGATTGAGTCGCTCCAACACGACCTGATCGCCGTAGGTCATCCAGACATTCTCGAAGCGGATCCTCGGTGTCATCGGCCCGGCTCCCCGTTGTGGTACCAGGGGAAGGCCCGGCGCGAGATCTGCTTCAGGAGGAAGTCGGTCAGGTAGGCCAGGATCGTGATCCAGACCACGTAGGGCAGGATCACGTCCATCGCGAGGTAACGGCGCACCAGGAAGATGCGATAACCGAGCCCCTCGGTGGCCGCGATCGCCTCGGCCGAGATCAGGAAGAGCCAGGCGGTGCCGAGCGAGAGCCGAACCGCATCGATCAGTCGGGGAACGACCTGCGGCAGGATGACCCGCAGGACGATCTGCCAACTGTTCGCGCCGAGGGTCTGCGCCTTGATGATCAGCTCGCGCGGCAGCTCCTGCACCCTTTGCTGCAGATCGCGCACGATGAAAGGCGTGATGCCGACGATGATGAGCACGACCTTGGAAACCTCGCCGAGCCCGAAGACGATGAAGAGGACCGGCAGCACGGCCATCGGCGGGATCAGCGACAGCACCGCGACAAAGGGCGCAAACCCGGACCGAATCAGCGGGATGGCGCCCAGCGCGACACCCAGTATCAGCCCGATCGCCGCGCTGATCCCCACACCTTGCGCGAGCCTGCGCAGACTCGCACCCGTGTCCTGCCACAGCAAGATCTCGCCGGTGCGCTGGCTCGGCACGCTGGTCAGTCGAACGAAAGACTCGGCGAGCGTCGTGAACGACGGCAACAACTTGTCGTTCGGGTTCTCCGCCAGCCGCGCATCCGAGGCGAGCAGGTAGACCAGCGCCAGGACCACGAAGGGCAGGAGCGCGAGTGCCGCGGTCGAGACCGGGCCGGGGCGTTGGTTGATGAGTCGTTTCATCGGTGGTCCTGGGTTGGGGGCGATGCGCTGTCGGCAATCAGTTGGTAGGGTGGACGAGCGAGAGCGAAGTCCACCGAAATCGGCGCCGGCGCTGGTGGACTGCGCTGCGCTTGTCCACCCTACGACGCTTGTCCACCCTACCGCGCTTGTTCACCCGATTTACAGCACCCGTAGGTTGCGCTGACGATAGGAAGCGCAACTTGCGCCGACGCTTGGTTGTGCCTCGCACGGCTCGGCACAACCGACCGCCGAACGGCTGATTGCTGGAGGCTCTCAGCTCACAGCGCCCCGTCCGCCGCCATCTGCATGAATCCCGCATCGAAACGCAGCTTGAGATTGCCGGGGTCGCCGAAGTAGCGTTCGCCCGGGAAGGCGACGCCGATGAAACCCGGATTCGGCGCACCCTCGCCGAGCAGGCCGTGGTCGAAGGAGAAGCTCGCCACTTCCTCCATGGTGAGCGGCAGCTGCTCGCTCTTGGCGAAGGCGACGGCCTCGGCCGGCTCGAAGAACATCTTGGTGCTGGCGAGCTGGGCGTCGTAGCCGGCCAGATCCGTACCGGATGCCTTGCCCATCGCGGTGCGCGCGGCGCGGCCGGCCTCGTCGTCCTTGGACATGATCGACATGGTCTCGTACCAAGCGCCGACCAGTGCCTTGCCGAGCGCCGGGTTGGCTTCGAGGGTCTCGGTGTTGACGACCATGAGGTCGATGATCTCGCCGGGGATTTGGCTCGAGTCGAACACCTTGGCGGTGTTCGGCATGGCCAGGATCTCGGAAACCAGGGGGTTCCAGGTGACGACGGCGGTGGGGCCGCCGGAGGCGAAGGCCGAGACCATATCGGCATCGGAAGTGTTGACGACGGTGACGGCGCGCTCGGTCAGTCCCACACTCGCCAGCGCGCGTGCCAAGAGATAATGCGAGACGGAGAGCTCGACCAGGTTGACCTTCTGGTCGGCGATCTCGGCGAGCTCGGTCTCGTCGCGGAGGATCACGGCGTCGTTGCCGTTGGAGAAGTCGCCGACGATGAGCGCCGTGGAGTCCACGCCGCCCGCCGCCGGTATGGTCAGCGCGTCCATGTTGGTCATCACGCAGCCGTCGAAGGCCCCGGCGGTGTATTGGTTGATCGACTCGACATAGTCGTTGATCTGCACGACCTCGATCTCGATGCCGTACTTGTCCGCCCATTTCTTCACGATGCCGGACTGGGCGGCATAGTCCCAGGGCATCCAGCCGACATAGATGCTCCAGGCGATGCGGAACTGATCCTTGGCCAGCGCGTTGCCGGAGATGGACAAGGCCGCGAGCAGGAGGACGGCCGGCACGAGGACGCGGCCGACGCGGCTCTTGAGACGGTTTGACGGGGTGAAGATCATGGCAGGCTCTCCCGAGGTCAGGTTACGAAACGGAACGCGGGAGAACCTGCATGCAGGTGATCTCCCGGGCTTTTATCCCGCCGTGTAACCTGCCCCGGTCGATGCGTCCTGAACCTGTTCGAAGACCGGATCGAGCCGGCTCGGGAAGGTGTTCGGACGGATCGGCGGATCAGGTCGGCAGCTCTCGGACCAGACACCCGCGGTCAGCGGATCGGAACCCTAGCCACCTATTCGCCGAATTGTCGCGTGATCTGCGGGGCGAAAGACGCATCCGCAGGTTCTCCTCCTGTACCGATACGCAAATCATGTACCAGCGACGGCAAGTCACGCTGCCGGTAGCCTGCCTGCCCCCTCCCCCCGGCCCCCTCCCGCAAGGGGAGGGGGAGAGTCGACTGCCTTGTTTGGACGCACTTCCGCCCATCGGCGGGTGATGACCAGGGACGGCAAGAGCGCATCGACGGAGGTTGTTTTCGAACGGTCGCTTACCGCTGCGGCGGCGCATTTAAGTCACCGGCATCCCGGCGAGCGTCCATCCAGCCCCGGCTTTTGCACAGCACGGGCGCATTCCGAGCCATCGACGCCCAATTCCGGTGCGGCCGCACGGACACACCGGGAGGCCGTCGATCCGTCAATACTCGAAATTCCAGTCGAGACCCGCCCCCGCCGGATCCAGTCGAACCCGCTTCTCGACGGCGCCTGCCGGGATCCGATCGCCGAGGATCAGACTGATATCCGCACGTTCCGCGAGCCAGGTCGTCAGCTCGGTCTCGCCCTTCAGGCCGATCCTGCGTTCGGCCCGCGCCGCGAGCGTCAAGAAATCGCGTCGGTCGTCAGGATCAGGCATCTCGGCGAGGACATGCCCCAATGGGCGCGGAAGCAGCAGAAAGAGCCCTACGCCCTGCTCGCGATCCATCGCTTCGCGCACCAGCTCGCGCGAGCGCCGATCGATCAGGGTCGAGGCCAGGACGAGGGCGCGATCCGGGTAACGCGCGACCAGTCGGTCCAGCGCCTGGTCGGCGAGCCGCCGCAACCGCATGCCGCCCGGACAGCCCACGGCGGGCTGCGGGATACCGACGATGAGCAAGCGCAGGATCCCGAGTCCCTGACGCGCGAGCAGGGTCGGCAAACCGCGCACGGCGAAACGATCCAGGTCCTTCATCGGCTCGGACAGATCGGCGTAGGGGATGAGCTGGGGGTGGTGCTTGAGCCGGTTGTCGCGCACGGGTGCGTAGCTCCAGCCGTCGAGATGACGATCCGCCGCCCAGCGCTCATGCTCGATGACGGCGAGTCGCTCGACCTCCAAGGGCGTCAGGACGAAGGAGTCGACCATCTCCTCGGGCACCGCCCGGGCGTCGGTCACGGCCAGCTTGGCCCAGACATGATCGGCCTGGTGACGATTGGCCTGGCGATAGGAGGTCGCCAGCAGCTCCCAGGGCTGACCCGCGGGCTCGCCATCCGGATCGCGGCCTTGCGCGGCGATGCTGTCGCGATAGTGATCGTGAATGGTTCGAGCGACCTCGTCGCCGCGACCGTCGAGCAACACCGCCGGGCGGCAGGCCTCGCGGAGATAGGAGACCGGGATGACCTGGCCGTCCCAATCCTCGATCCGACCCCTTGCCGTTGCAGTCCCGACATCGAGCGGCAGACCGATCTCGAACAGGATCGGGGGCGAAGCACCCTGGATGTCTGCGATGTCGCGCACGAGCTGCCGAACGGCATCGACACCCTCCCCGGCCGCGTCCGGGAGACAAACAACGGCAAGTGTGACGGGCACGGCATCGGTCGGCGTTACGCTGGATGCGTGTGTCTCCTTCGAACATGCCTCGCGCAGCAGGCTCGGGGTGTCCTCGATCGGGCCGAATCGGATGTCCGCGACCTCGGGTGCCTGCGGAAATGCGCCCAGGAACGCGGCCCCGACCGCATCGCTGTCCGCGCAGACGACACTGATGCGCGGCCGGCCGGTCCCGTACTGGATCAGGCGCAGGGCATGCACCAGGATCGCCTGAGCCGGATCGGCAAAGCCGGCGATGAGCAGATGAGGGCGCTGGCCGAAGCCCGGGTCCATGCCAATGTGCAACGGCCAGCGGTTCAGCAGGGCGCGTGCGGCGCGATCGCGGATCGCGAAGGTCTCCAGCCGCAGGGAACCGTTCGGGTCCGGGACGGGAAGCGGCGGTGGCGGATCCTGCCCGTGCATGAGGATCAGGCGTTGGGTCGCTCGCCGCCTCGGCCGTCCGCACGGCTCGACACGGGCCGCGATGGCTTCGACCAGCGCCGACGCGTCGGGGGGATCGGCCAGGATGAGGGTTCGAATCCGTTTCGGATCGAGGGTCTCCAAGCGCTGTGCATCGATCCGCAGGGCCTTGCGGCCCTCCAGGCGCAGGCCCTCGACGACCAGATCCGCGAGCGCCCCGGGGCCGCAGACCAAGATGGAAAGCGCGCCGAAGGCAAAAGGCATCCCGTCACGCATCCTCAGCGTGCGAGGGACTGCTCGACCAACGCGGGCAGCGTCTCTTGCGCATCCGCCAAGTCCAACACCTCGAGCAGGCCGCGCCCGGCCTCTGCGAGATCGACATCGGGAAGGCTACGGCCATCGCGACGCCAGTCGGCAAAACGGTCCGCCGTGCCGCCGCTGCCGGCGAGCACCAGGACGCGGCCGCCCGTAAGCAGGCGGTGCGCCACATCCAGACGGGTGATGGCCCCGCCGGCCGCGACCAGCATCAACGTCCCGCGCCCGCGGGCAAGACGGTCGGCCACCGCGCTGAGCCAAGGCGACTCGTCGCCCCAACCCTCGCCCGGCACCAACATGAAATGGGTGTGCTCGGGATCCAGCCGCACCCTGCCGTCCTCGCGGGCGAGCGGATTCGGCTCGCCCGTGTCGATCGTCACGGCACCTTGCGGCGCGATCCCGATCAGCGGGAAACGCGCACCGGTGCAGCGGCGCGCCCGTCCCATCAGCGCCATGACGCCGAACGCGGTGCCCCCGTCGATGACGGCGGCGCCGAGCGCGTCGAGCTGCGGCGCCAGCAGCTCGAAGAGTCTCAGCAGCGCGGGCGCCACACCCTCGGACAGATTCGCGGCACCGCCGACCAAGACCAGAACGGGCATCGGGTCACTCAAGCCCACGGCAGCCAGGGCGGCGTCGAGCTCGCCCGGCTCGGGGCGTCCATGCGGATGCGAGATCCACACCAAAGGCGCGAGACCGGCGGCGTTGCTCGTCGCGTCCAACGGAACCCTATTCCGTCTCGTGCAGGACGTTGCCCGCTTCGTCCCGAAGTGTCACGCGCATCGGGATACCCTGGCGGATGCTGGCCGAGACCACGCAGAAGTCCTCGAAGAGATCCTTGCAACGCGCGAATCGCGGGGAGGCGGTCACGGCCTCCGCGAGGATCAAGGTGATCTCCATTCGACCGACGCGCAGCCGCTTCTTTTCGTTGCGGACCATCACGCAGACCGCCTCGGCACGCAAACAGTTATCCGGCGGCTCCTCCTTGAAGACGCAATAGAGCAGACTCGCGCTCAGACAGTTGGCCGCCGCGGCTGCAAGCAGACGCGAGGCGTTCGGTCCCTTTTGCTCGCCCAACGGGGGCGGCTCGTCCATGAGCAGATCCGCGGCGCGCTTCCAGTCAAAGGCGACATTGATCTGAAAGCCTTCCTGCTGCTCGAGATGGATCTTGAAACGGCCTTCTTCGGACATCGGGCTTGCTCCAACGAGTTGTATGACTGATTTTCGAACCCTTCCCGGGGCTCTGAATTCAAACGGACGCGCAGACCGGCTCCGAATCACCCGACCGCGCAACCGTCTCGCGGCTCGTCGCGCCTATCAAGGGGCCGCGGGTCTTCGGATCCCGCGCGCGACGCACGCCGGCGGCCCGGATGGAGTCCGGATCCGTCGCGAAGGTCCGCCAGTCGCCCCCGGGGATCAGCGGACGGTCCCGCACGGATCCGCGAAAGAGATAGATCCAGGCCCGTCCGTAGGGCGTCGCCAGAAGCTGGCGGTCGTAAAGCGTGGGATAGTCCTCGAGCCGATCGAGCCGGCGCAGACCGGCGCGGTCCACACCGTAGACCTCGCCGTGGATCGCGGTTCCTCCGCCACGCACCGCGCCCGGATAGGCCCGGAGGAGATAGAGCGAGAAGCACGCCGCCGTGCGGTGCGCCCCGAGATACTCCGCCGGCGCCAGCAGGTGGTGATTGACCTCTCCACGCAGCAGGGTTCCGTAAACAAAGACGCGCTGTTTCATCAGGTCTCGATGCGGGTGCCCAGCACATCGAGGAACTTGCGCATCCACTCCGGATGGGCCGGCCACGCCGGGGCGGTCACCAGATTTCCGTCGGTATAGGCGTTGGAGACGGTCTCGTTGACCTCGCACCAGGTACCGCCCGCACGCTCCACCTCGGGACGAACGGCCGGGTAGGCTGTGCAGCGTTTGCCTTCGAGAATCCCGGCGGCGGCGAGAATCTGTTGACCGTGACAGATCGAGGCAATCGGTTTGCCGCCGGCCGCGAAGTGGCGGACCAATTCGATCACACGCGGATCCAAGCGAAGATATTCCGGGGCGCGACCTCCCGGGATGACCAGCGCGTCGTACTTGGCCGGATCGACGGCGTCGAAGTCGGCAGTGATCGCGAAGCGGTGCCCCGGCTTCTCGCTGTAGGTTTGGTCGCCTTCGAAATCGTGGATCGCGGTGCGCACCCAGTCCCCGGGCTTCTTGTCCGGACAGACCGTACGGACATTGTGGCCCACCATCTGCAGGATCTGAAGCGGTACCATCGCCTCGTAGTCCTCGACATAATCGCCGACCAGCATCAGGATCTTCTTCACCGCCATGATTCTGTCCTCGTTGTGATCAAAGCTCGTGCAGACGCCAAACTATAACACCCGTGCAAGGCGACGATCGCCGGGGCCCCGTGCCGATTTGCGCGAAGTCGGCGTCATTCATCAGACCGACCCGTAGGGTGCACAAGCGCCGTAAGGTGGACAAGCGCCGTAGGGTGGACAAGCGCCGTAGGGTGGACAAGCGCAGCGCAGTCCACCGAGTCCTGCGCCGGCTTTGGTGGACTGCGCTGCGCTTGTCCACCCTACCGGCCTCCACCCTACAATGCCTCTTTCACCATGCGCCCCGACCCCGACCGAAAGGCCACCCCCGATCAACCCGTTCCGGCCCACTTGGTCGGCGCCCGAACGGGCCGACATCATCCTGCGCAAGAGACCTGCATGCCGAACACCAAGCCCCCCATCGCCGTCTTCGCATCCTTCTCGGGTGCCGGCGGGGTCGAGCGCATGCTCGTGAACCTCATCCGCGGCGTCCTCGACCTGGGGCAGCCCGTGGATCTGGTCCTGATGCGTGCCTCCGGCCCGCATTTGGCACGGCTCCCGGCGGAGGTCAACCGAATTGAATTGGGTACGCGCCACAGCGCGCTCGCCGCCCCGCCGCTCGCGCGCTATCTGCGGCGTCGTCGCCCCGCGGCCCTGCTGGCGGCAAAGGATCGCGCCGGCCGGGCTGCTGTGCTGGCACGCGCGCTGGCCGGCACCCAGACCCGCCTGGTGATGCGTCTCGGCACACACCTCTCCGCGGCGATGGCCGAAAGGTCCGGAGCCGAACGCTGGCTGCGCTATACCCCGATCCGTCTGCTCTACCCGCGGATCGATCACATCGTGGCCGTCTCCGAGGGCGTCGCGCAGGACACCGCCCGGATCGCCCGCCTGCCGAGCGCGCGGATCAGCGTGATCCGCAATCCGGTGATCACGCCCGAACTCAACCGCCTTGCCGCCGAGCCCTGCCCGCACCCCTGGCTTGCACCGGGCGAGCCGCCTGTCATCCTGGGCGCAGGACGCCTGCAGCGTCAAAAGGATTTTCCGACCCTGCTCCGGGCCTTCGCCCGATTGCCGCGCGCGGCGGGCTACAGGCTCGGGATCCTCGGCGAGGGCGGCGGCCGATCCAAGCTGGAGACGATGATCAGCGAGCTCGGTTTAAG
Source organism: Thiocapsa marina 5811 (assembly GCF_000223985.1). Lineage (GTDB taxonomy): Bacteria > Pseudomonadota > Gammaproteobacteria > Chromatiales > Chromatiaceae > Thiocapsa > Thiocapsa marina. Next base: position 8,424 of record NZ_AFWV01000007.1, on the reverse strand, counting down.
CGACCGCGTCGCGCTGCTCGGTTTTCAAGACAATCCGTATGCCTATCTCGCGCGTGCCCGTCTCTTCGTGCTGTCGTCCGCATGGGAGGGCTCGCCGAACGTCCTGACCGAGGCCATGGCGCTCGGCGTCCCGGTCGTCTCGACCGATTGCCCGAGCGGTCCGTTCGAGCTCCTGGACGGCGGACGCTACGGGCCGCTGGTGCCCGTCGGGGATGTCGATGCGCTCGCCGATGCCATGCAGCGCACCCTGGAGCACCCGCTGCCTCCCGATGCGCTGCGCTGCGCGGTCTGTGAATACACGCAGGAACGCAGCGCCGAGCGCTATCTGGAGGTGCTCGGTGTCTCCCGCTGAGTCTGCACGTCCGGCTCCGTCGGCGAACGCCGTACGGCGCGGGATCCACACGCGTGCCGGAATCCGAGCTGGCGCTCGGGAGCACCCATGAACCTGGTCCTGGTGGGTCGGATCGTCGGCATCTATGCGCTGATCTTCGGCGTCACCTTAGTCGGTCCGGTCCTGGTGGGTCTGTGGTATCGGGAGGCGGAGGTCGTGCACTTCCTCTGGCCGATGGTCGGCTCGCTCGCCGGCGGCGCCTTCCTCTGGCTGATCGGTCGACGCCACGCACGCGAGCTGAGCGTCGGCGACGGTTATCTGGTCGTGGCCCTCTTCTGGGTCCTGCTGAGTATCCTGGGGGCTTGGCCCCTGATGAACGGCTTCGGTCTCTCGCCGGTCGATGCCCTGTTCGAATCCACCTCCGGCATCACCACCACCGGCGCGACCGTGATCGCCGGCCTGGACAGCATGCCGCGCTCGCTGCTCTTCTACCGCCAGCAGCTCCAGTGGTTCGGCGGGATGGGACTCATCGTGCTCGGGGTAGCGGTCATGCCCATGCTGGGCATCGGCGGGATGCAGCTCTACCGGGCCGAGGCGCCCGGGCCGCTCAAAGAGGAGAAGCTGACCCCGCGCCTGACCCAAACCGCTCGTGCGCTCTGGATGATCTACTTCACCCTCACCCTGGCCTGCGCCGGCGGCTACTGGCTTGCGGGGATGACCCCCTTCGACGCCGTCTCCCACAGCCTGTCGACGGTCTCCACCGGCGGCTTCTCCACCCACGACGCCAGCATGGGCCATTTCGCAAGCCCCGCCGTCGAGGCGGTCGCCGTGGTCTTCATGCTCCTGGCCGCGATCAACTTCGGCGTCCACTACCTGGTCTGGCTCGATCGCAATCCGTTGCACTATCTGCGCGACACCGAAGCCAGGACCTTCCTCGGCTTCGTCCTCGGCATGGTTCTGCTGGTCGGTCTGATCCTCTACGTGGAAGGCCCCTATGATCAGGTGCATGCCAGCCTGCGCGACGCCGCATTCGAGGTGGTCTCCATCGTCACCAGCACCGGGTTCGGGACCGTCGACTTCGCCCACTGGCCCGATTTCCTGCCCCTCCTGCTCATCTACATCAGCTTCGTCGGCGGGTGCGGCGGCTCGACCGCCGGCGGCATGAAGGTGCTGCGTGTCCTGCTGATGGTCAAGCAGGGCGCGCAGGAGGTGCGTCAGCTCATCCATCCGCACGCCATCCTGCCGTTGCGGTTGGGCCGACGTATCGTCGACCCCCGCCTCGCACGTTCGGTCTGGGGCTTTTTCGCACTCTATACCTTCGCGGTCGCGACCTTGACACTCTTGATGATCCACGCAGGGCTCGCCCCGCTGGATGCCTTCAGCGCCGTCGCCACCTGTCTGAACAATCTCGGTCCGGGCCTCGGCGAGGTCGCACTCACCTTCCAAACGGTGAGCGATACCGGAAAGCTGCTCGGCGTCGTCGCCATGCTGCTCGGGCGGCTGGAGATCCTGACCATCCTGGTGATCCTCTCGCCGGCCTTTTGGCGGCGTTGAGCGCCGGATCATCGCGACTCGCCGCGTGCCAAGATGGCCTGAACGACCGACCAACCCCGGCTGCCGGTTCGCGCCGGCTTTTGATAAGGTGCCGGCACGCAACCCCTATTCGTCCCACGCGCGGGAGCTTGAACCCATGGCCCGATTCACTCGATCGACCCTCCTCGGCCTTCTCCTGCTCTGCGGCGCCGCAGCCCACGCCGAGGCGCCGGACGGCTACGCCTTCAAGCCCTTCGACCAGGCCATGCAACAGGCGCGGGACGAAGGCAAACCGCTGTTCGTCTACTTCGGCCGGTACGGCTGCGGTTATTGCGAGAAGACCAACAAGGAGGCCTTCTCCGACACGCAGGTGCACGAACGCTACTCCGCGCATTACGCGCTCGCCTATGTCGACGCCGAGGGCGGCGAGCGCCTGCGCCTGCCGATTGGCGAGCGCATCACCGAGCGCGAGCTCGGGACCCGCTACGACGCCTTCGTGACACCCGTCTTTTCGTTCATGACGCCGGACGGCGAGACGGTCCTGCGTCTGGTCGGCGTGCAGCGGATCGAGGATCTGCTCGAGGCCGACGCCAAGATCCAAGAGGCACTGGCCATCGCAGGTGCCTCGTGAGCCGTTTCGTGAGCCGTTTCGTGAGCCGTTTCCCGATCCGTTGCACCGGGCATCCGGTGCGCGCCTTCCTGACCCGGGCGCTCGTTGCCGCTCTGACATGGGCGACGGCCTCGGCATCGATCGCGGCGCAGCCCTGGAGCTTCGACGAGCCGCCGATCGAGGTCATCGGTGCCTCGGCGGGCGTCTTCCACCGGATGTCGTCCGCCGGACGCCGCAGCCTGGCCGTCTCCCGAGGGACGCTCGCCGTGGTGTGGGACGACGAGCACGCGGGAACCCCGCGCGCCTACCTGGCGCTGAAGGATCCGAATACGGCCGTCTTCGACTCCGCGATCCAGATCAGCGGCGACGGCGAGGCCTTCGAGCCCGCTGTCGCGGCCCTGCCCGATGGCCGCTTCGCCGTTGCCTGGGAGGAGGACGGCCGGATCCTCGTGCGGCTCGCGACCCCGGAGGGCCTCGGACCGCCCGTGGAGCTGAGTCCCGAAGGAGCACAGGCCAGCCTCGACGGCACCGACGGGGTTCTCGTCGCAGTCTGGTCCGATCGGCAGACCGGCGTCGGACACATCCTGACGGCGACGCTCGGCCGCGACGGCCCGCTCGGTCTGAAGGTGGACACCCGCTGTCCGGCGGACACCGCCGCCCCGGTGGCGGACCAACTCTTTCCGACCGCCGCGCAGGTCGGCGAGCGGCTGGTCGTCGCCTGGGAGTACCGCCGCCCGGGTCACACCATCATCATGGCCACGACAAGCGCACCCGGTCAGCCGTGCCGTTTCGCTCCGCCGGCGCGCATCAGCGAGGACCCGCCAGGCCCCGAGATGCCCTACGGCGCGGGTCACGGCGTCGCACGGGTTGCGATCGCACCCTACGGTGACGATCGCCTGCTCGCCGCCTGGGAGGACAAGCGCAACTTCCGTCACGGCTACGACGTCTATGCCGCGCACCTCGGACCAAACGGATTCGGCCCGAACGAGCGGGTGCAGGACGATTTCGGCGAGCTGTCCGCACAATGGCACGTCAGCGCCGCGGGGCATCCCGATGGAACGGTGGTTGTCGCCTGGACCGACGAGCGCGAAGGACAGGGCGACATCCTCCTGAGCCGGTATGCCGACGGCACCTGGAGCGAGGATCTGCAGCTTCCGGGGGCTTCCGGTCCCCAGGAGCAGGGCCATCCGTCCATCGCCCTGGACGACGCCGGCAACCTGCACGCCGCCTGGGTGACACGCGAGACCAAAGGCGGACCGACACGCATCCAATACCGCTTCGGGAGGCATGCAAACTGAGGCCGGAGCCACGCAACTCGACCTACACGGATTTGCGTCAATGAACAGCCCGACCGCCTAGACCTGCCCCTAAATCCTCTCCCCTAAATCCTCTCCCGGAAATCACCGAACAAGACCCGCAAGGACACGCACCACATGCCCACCCGCGGCCCGATCAAGATCCTGATCCTCATTCCCTTTCTGCTCGGCTACTGGGCAGTGGGTCTGTACCCCTTCACCTTCGAGCCCCCGAAACATGTCGTGAATCAGGCCGAACGCACGGCCGACGGGGGCTTGTCGTTCTCAGGGGTCGGCATCGCATGCACCCCCGGCGCTCCGGAATGGTTGAGCCGCCTAAACGACACGAGCCGGATCGAGATACGGCTCGTTGCGCGTACCGACGATCCCGACCAACGCGGACCCGCCCGTCTCTTCACCATCTCCGACGGTGTTTCGGATCGCAACCTCACACTCGGACAGGAGGGCGAGGATCTCGTCATCCGCGTCCGCCGCCCGGGATCGGACGCCAACGGCACGCCAGCCCTGCAGGTCGCCGGCCTCTTCCGCGACGCCGCCTGGCACGCGATCCGCGTGCGGATCGAGCCCGATCGACTGACCGTGACGGTCGACGGCAAGACCCGTGTCGAGCAGGCGCTATCCGGATCGCCCTTCCCCGAATGGAATCCCGAGTACGCGCTGGCGATGGGCAACGAGCTGCCCTACGGGCGGGCTTGGACGGGCGAGATCCGCGCCGCGTCGGTCGAGATCGACGGCCGCACCATCGATGTTCTGGATCCGGTCGAGATCCAGCTCCCCGGAGGCTGGTGGGAGATCAGGCACGTGGACTTCTGGAATCTGCATCATGACCGGCCGTATTACAAAACCCCGGACATCTACATCAATTTCTTCGGATTCATCCCCTTCGGCGCCCTGCTCATGCTCTTCTTCGGACGCCGCCTCTCCATCCTGCACATCATGCTCCTCGGAGCGGCCTTGAGCCTCTCGATCGAAACCCTGCAAATCCTGCTGCCCCGCCACCCCTCGGTCACCGATCTCGTCCTCAATACCCTCGGTGCCGGGGTCGGCGCCGCGCTCGCACGGATGGCAATTCGGAGCGGCGCAAGCGCCTGATTGCAAATCCCCCGTCGGCCCGGAAGCGTCGAGCACGGGCACCATCGAGGTGGCTCTTTGTCGCTTTGTCGCTTTGGATGATATAGAAGAGGCAATCGCCCGGGGAGTCAGCGAAACACATGCTCGCGGTCGATACCAACGTCGTCGTGCGGATCGTCGCCAATGACGATCCCGATTCGATGAGAAGCTGATCAAGCTCGCACAGAGACTTCAAGCGAATGGGATTGTAGCGGTTTGAGCGCTACGATTCGCAACGAGCCGGACGCCCGAGTCCAAAACCGCCCTCGATTCCGAAAGCACCCGGGCCGGGATGAAGAAGCGCGAATCCCGGCGTCCACCGCCGCTGCTCTCCAACGATCGCACCAGGCATCATTCGCGCGAACAGCCCCGACCGCCTCTTCATAAGCCCATACCGGCAGTGCCATGGACGAGATCGTGAACACTTTCTCGCCCTGCCCAGAGAAGCACGCGGACCGCAGGGTGGCGGCGATCACAAAACCGGCCACTGCGATGATCTCGCGCCGTAGGGTGGACAAGCGCAGCGCAGTCCACCAGCGCCGTCGCCGGGTTCGGTGAACTTCGCTCCGGCACGCCCACGGCGGCCGGCGTGATGAGCAAAGCCGCAGAGATCCAACGCAGGCGGCCGATAGCGAGCGCTACAACAGGCCATCCAGCGGACTCAGCACGCCCTGCCCACCGCGATTGAGGACATGGGTGTAGATCATGGTCGTCGACACATCCGCGTGACCGAGCAGCTCCTGAACGGTGCGGATGTCGTAGCCGCTCTCGAGCAAATGCGTCGCAAAGGAGGGCCTCAGCGAATGGCAGCCGTCAACGGCTGCTCCAACCGCTTCGGCAAGGGAACCACGCGGTCCTTCTGGCCCTTTCCGTCCCGGACGACAATCTGGTGATACTGGAAATCCACATCCTGAACCCGGAGCCGAACGCATTCCATCAGACGCATGCCGGTGCCGTAGAGCAAGGCGGTCATCAGATGCGGCATGCCGTCGAGCTGTTCCAACAGGCGGGCGACCTCGCCGCGGCTCAGCACCACCGGCAGCCGTCGCGGCCGCTTGGCCCGCGCGAAGTCTCCCAGCTCCAGCAGAGTCTAGCCTAAGTTTAACACCCCACCCAAAGCTCCCTTTCCTTTCATTGGCTTACGCCGAACGAAGTGGGCGAGTGGCACTACAAACATGCCATTCTTCGGGATGAGGGATCAAACAATCATTTTATGCACACCTCCCGGGGTGGGGTCGCTGCCGAGGGCCCGGATGATCGCCAGCTGCGCCGGTTCCGGTTGGGTGGCCTTGCGCACATGCAGGGCACGCCCGTCGGGACGGCGGAAGGTGGCGGTCACCCGGCATTGGCCGGCGAGGATCGCACGCAGACTGGACCACCGGTCGGTGATGCCGTGCGCCTGCAGGCGCCGGCGGATGACCTGGACGAACTGATAGGCCAGCACGGTGATGAACAGGTGTCCCTCGGCGCGTTCCGCCGTCTGATGGTAAACCGGACGCAGACCCAACTCCGATTTTAAGGAGCGGAACACCGCCTCCAGGTCGGTGAGCATGACGTAGGTCCGCCACAACTGCTCCGAGTCCCATGCCAGCTCGTTGGTGCGCAGGCAATAGACCCCGGGGTGCGTGACCAAGGTGCCGTCGACCGGTCGGCGTTCCCAGCGGATGGCTTGGGCATTGACCCCGCCGGCGTCCGGCTCGATGGTGATGGTGTAATGCTGCGCAACGCCGTGACTCTTCTCCTTCAACCGCCCGATACGTTCCCACAGCTTGGCGATGCGCTTGGTGGTGCGCGGGCGCGCCAGTCCCTCGTGCAGGGCCTGCAGGGCCACCTCGAAACGGGTGCAGAACCGCTCGGCGATGCCTTCTTCCTTGTGTGCCCGGCGCTCGGAGTAACAGTAGAGGCGAACCTCCTCGCCCTCGGCGTCGAGGACGCGCTGCACGGCGATGGGATCCCCGCCGGCGGTCTGGATCGCGATCGCCGCGTCCGCATCGAATTGGCGTTGCCGCTCCCGGCTCACCACCAGATAGCGATAGCCCTGCGCGCGCAGCCACACCACGTTCTCCTCGGTGGCGATGCCGCGGTCCATCACCACCAGGGCGCCCGCGGGGGCGCCCAACCCGTGGAGCATGCCCTCCAGGGTCGTGCCTTCGACCACGTTGCCGTCGAAGACCTCGGAGCGGCGCACAAAGCCGCTGCTGTCGAGGACCAGGCCCAGGGTTACGAGCGGGCAGTCGCTGCGTTTCTCCTTGGAATGGCCGTGCTTGGCCCGGGGATTGGCCGCCGCCTCGCCTTCGAAGAAGGTGTTGGTCAGATCGTAGAGCGTGACCGTCCAGTCCAACCCGAAGAATTCACTGACCCGGGCGAACAGCGTCTGCTCGATGGCGGCACGGTGGCGCAGCAGGGCATCGGAGGCGCGATAGAACCGCATCAGGTTCATGGCCTCGAAGTCGACGTCCAGCAACTCGCCCAACCCGCTGGTCTCGACCAACCAGCGCCGGGTGTCAGCGCCGACCTGAATCTGTAGCCATGTGGCCGGAGTGAACGTGCGGAGGTGTTTCTTGCGCATTCCACGCCATTCGGCCACCTGTTCCACCAACATCCGGCCGGCGATTCCACCGGCATTCGGCCACCCGTTCCACGGCCATTCGGCCGGGGCAGTCGGAGCGAAGCGACGCAGGCGTGTCATTGTTACTCGGCGGGTACGCTCGGCGTCAACGTCCGGGCGTGGCGTTTGCGCATCGACTCGCCTTTGAGGGTGATCCGGTAGGCGTTGTGGACCAGTCGGTCGAGGATCGCATCGGCGAGGGTGGGATCCCCGATCAGGTCGTGCCAATGCTCGAGGGGCAGCTGGCTGGTGATGAGCGTGGCGCGCTGGCCGTGGCGGTCGTCGAGCAGCTCGAGCAGGTCGCGCCGGGCCTCGGCGTCCAGCCCCATGAGCCCCCAGTCGTCGAGCAGCAGCAGATCGGTCTTGGCGAAGCTGCGCATGAGCTTGGGGAAGCCGCCGTCGGCGTGGGCGAGGCGCAGTTCCTCGAACAGGCGCGGGGCGCGCAGATAGCGCGTGGTGAAACCCTGTCGGCACGCCTGCTGGGCCAGTGCGCACGCCAGCCACGTCTTCCCGACGCCGGTCGGGCCGAGGACCAGGCAATTGAGCCCCTCGCGGATCCATTGGCCGGTGGCCAGTTGGGTGACGAGGCCGCGATCCAGACCGCGCGGCGTGCTGTAGTCGAGGTCTTCCAGGCAGGCGCTGTGCTTGAGTTTGGCCTGGCGCAGACGGGTCTGCAGGCGGCGATCCTCGCGCGTGGTCAGCTCCCGGTCCACGAGCAGGCCGAGGCGCTCCTCGAAGCCCAGGGTGTGGATCTCGGGAAGATCGAGCTGCTCGCGCAGGGCGGTGGACATGCCGACGAGGCGCAGCTGTTGGAGCTTGTCCAGGGTGGGATGATGCAACATGGGGTCTGACTCCGAGTGAGGTTTAGTGGAAATAGCCCGGACCACGCAGGTGGTCGTGGGCAGCGGGTAGATCC
>NZ_AFWV01000008.1 GCF_000223985.1 Thiocapsa marina 5811 | reverse complement strand
TCAATTGCGGATCGATCACGTTGCGCATAGTGGCTCGAATCACGACGTTCATGAAGACTCATGGCATGCCCCGGCGAAAATCGGCCGAAATCGCCTTCGAGTCATCAGGAAATCAATAGGTTAGCGTTTTCTCTGCCCCTCTCGATCGAAAATCGGCATGATCTTCGATCATGGGGACATATTATAACCCACTGTTCGGAAATAGAAAACGTGGTTTCTGTTCAGGCACTATTTATTAATATGTTAGGCCGCGCCAGCTCCGACAGGTGTCGGAACTGGCGCGGCCAAGCCAATCCAACAAACAACGCAGACCGCGCCGGGCGCGGTTTAAGCCATATCGGCGTCACGAATCGTCGGAATGTGACCCGGTTAACAAAAATCCGCTCCCACGTCGCCAGGACCACATCCGCTCCGGATACCGGTTCGGTATTATGCTCGATCTTTTGTCGACTTCAGCGCGCTCACTCTTCTCAACTCAGTGCGTCAGTCAACCGGGGCTAAACCCGCGGAGTTTAAAGATGCAGATCCGAATCGGATACGAGATGATCTTCGAGTGTCCCCAGCCGACACCCATGATCCTGACGCTGAACGTCCACTTCAGCAGGGTCTCCGATATGCTCCGGGCCGATCCCGTCGTCACCCGCCCGTCGGTTCCCATGACCGCCTATCGCGACGGCTTCGGCAACTGGTGCACCCGCATCGTGGCACCCGCGGGCGAGATCCGCATCTCCGCCGATGCGCTCGTCATGGACAACGGCCTGCCGGACCCGATTCACGCGGATGCGATGCAGCACGCCGTCGAAGACCTGCCCGGCGAGACCCTGGTCTATCTGCTGGGAAGCCGCTATTGCGAGACCGATCGGCTTTCCGAGATCGCATGGAAGCACTTCTCTCAGACGCCCCCCGGGTGGGCGCGGGTCCAGGCGATCTGCGACTTTGTCCATGGCCATATCGAGTTCGGGTACCAGCATGCGCGCGCGACCAAGACCGCACTCGAGGCCTACAACGAGCGCAAAGGCGTCTGCCGCGACTACACCCATCTGGCGATCGCCTTCTGTCGCTGCATGAACATCCCCGCGCGTTACTGCACGGGCTATCTGGGCGACATCGGCGTGCCGGCCTCGCCCGATCCCATGGACTTCTCGGCCTGGATGGAGGTCTATCTCGGCGGGCACTGGCACACCTTCGATCCGCGCAACAAGATCCCGCGCATCGGGCGGATCCTGATCGCGCAGGGCAGAGACGCGGCCGATGTCGCCATCAGCAATGCCTTCGGGCCGAACGTGTTGAAGAGCTTCAAGGTCTGGACCGACGAGGTATGAGCGCCGCTCCCCGAGGCCACGCGGAATCGGGGTTGCTGGACCCGGACGAGCCACCGGCCTTCGCGATCGTCAATGCACGAGGCGCCGGCAGCGCCATCCTGGTCTGTGACCATGCCTCGAATCGGATTCCCCGTCGACTGAGCACGCTTGGTTTGGCGCCCGAGCAATTGGCCGATCACATCGGCTGGGATCCGGGTGCGGCCGAGGTCGCGCAGCGACTCTCCGCAGAACTGGACGCACCTTTGGTGCAGAGCGGCTATTCGCGGTTGGTGATCGATTGCAACCGACCACTCGACAACGCGGCATCGATCGCCGAGCAGAGTGCCGGCATACAGGTCCCGGGCAATCTCGGACTGAGCGCGCGAGCGCGAGCCGCCCGCGTCGAGGCGCTCTTCCGGCCGTACCACGAGGCCATCGATCGACTCCTCGACGCCCGCTCGGATCGCCCGAGCCTCTTGCTCAGCATCCACAGTTTTACCCCGGTCCTGCACGGCGAGCAACGACCCTGGCCCGTCGGTGTCTCGCACTGGCGCGACCGCCGGTTTGCGGCCCTCCTGTCGAAACCGCTCGCCCGTCGTGTCGACGGCATCGTCGGGGACAACCAGCCTTACCCGATCGAGGAGGCCGTTGACTACACGGTACCCGTCCACGGCGAAGGCCGCGGCCTGCACGCCGTCATGATCGAGATCCGCAACGACGGGCTTCGCGAGACGGCGCAGATCGGCGCTTGGGCAGAGCGCCTGGCGGCGGCCTACCGCGAGATCGAGGCCGAGGCGGTCAGCCTCGGCAGGTGGAGGGTAGATATCTAAAGGGCACACCGTCCGTATCGGGTGCGAAGCAGGTCCAGATCGCTTGCCCGTTCGACGTGAAATCCGCTCGCAACGCAACGAGCTTATCGTCGATGGGAGCGAATCCGTAGCGGACCCGAATCTCGCGGGCGGTGTTGTTCCACCAGATCCGCTTCACATAGATGCCTGATGCAGCGCCGGAAACGGTGTCGACGTTCAATCCGAGCTCGCGAAGCAAGGTCAGCCAGTTGGTCGCCGTCGGCAGACGGCCATGCGAGGCATAGTATTCGGACACCGCAAGCTTGACCGGACCGAGCAACACCAAACCCTCGCTGATCTTCGCCCGGGTGCTGAAGGTCCGATACTGGGGAACGGCCAGCGCCGCAAGGATACCCAGGATGGCGACGACGACCATGACCTCGATCAGCGTAAAACCGGGCTGCCTCCCGATGACGAACATGTCGGCTCCTCCTTGATGGGTCACGAATTCCGGCCGCACCCCGGCAGTCCATCTCGATGTCCAGGATGACGACGCGAGCACGTTTCGAGTATAGCGGCTTCGCAGTCCCGAGCCACAGCCGATTCAGCGGATTCCGGGTCAGCCAGCGAGCATCAAGGCGGAGTATCCCTTCTTTTGGAGGCGGGTGAGCTTACGAACACGAGCTTAACGATCATCGGAGAGTCGAGGATGATCGGGCTGTCGATGCCGGGCGCGATTCTCGGGTAGAGGTGCAGGAGGTTTGCTGACGATCGCAAGGCCAGGAAGAGCAGCGTCGAGGCGCGCAGCGCGCCTGTACAGCCCAGAGGCAGGCATCGGAAAGGGATAAAAGTCGCCGACACAAGCGTGGCGACGAGGGCGTCATCGGGCCGCAGAGCCGCGGCCCGGAAGGTTTTTGGGCGGCAGGATCCGTCTCCGGCACCCTGCACTCGTCGAGCGCCGGGTTACGCCGCCAGATGATCGAGCGGCGTGGCGCCGACATGGTTCGCGTAGCTGCTCAAGGTGACCAACGCGATCCCGGTGATCACCTCGAGCAGGTTCTCCCGCGTGAAGCCGGCCCGCAGGAAGGACTCGACGTCGGCTTCCGGAACCCAGCCACGATGCTCGGTCATCATGGCGGTGAAGCGGCGCAGCGATTGGAGACGTGCGTCGGAAAGCCGCTGACCGAGACGGATCGCCGAAGCGACTTCCTCGGCCTCGGCGTCGTCCCCGAGCATGGGATTCGGGGACGTGCAGTAATGACACTGATTGGTGTGGGCCGCAGTGACATAGACGACCTGTTGCTCGATGGACGTCAGGCTCGAGCGGCCCAGCAGGGTCGCAAGCTGCCGATACGCGTCGAGTGCAACGGGCGACTCCGCGAGGGTACGCAGGAGGTTGGGCAGCTCGCCGCCGTGGCGTTGCATATCCGCCATGATGGAGCGCGAGGAGCGCGGGGCGGTCTCGATGTCGTGCAGCTGGAATGGAATCATGTGCAGTGCCTATCCGGATGTGCGATTTAAGGCTGGACCATGAAACCAAGTATATTACTCAGGATTTCATGCGCAATCCTCGAATGCATCGAATAAGACCGCAGGATCCTTCGGTTATCGTCGCCACTCAGCGCGATGGGCTCGACGCACCTCGAGCGAATCCGGCGCCGTCGAACCGGGCCGACCCCATCAAGAGCGCCGCGGCTTGATCCATGCACGCGGCGGCCGTGTCCTTGTCGAGGACACCGAGCCATCGTCGCGGAATGGCGTCCGACCCGTACAGCGCCCCGGCGATCATGCCGAGGATCGCGCCCGTCGTGTCCGCGTCTCCGCCGCGGTTGACGACATCCAACAGCGCCGTTTCGAAGCTGTCGGTCGCGAACAGGGCCTGGAAGACGGCACGTAGCGTCTCGACGAGATAACCGCCGGGATTCTCCATGCGCCGACGATCGAAGCGATACTGCGGCTCGGCGGCGACCAAGTCGTCCGCGAGCAGGCGCAGATCGCTCTTGGGCCGACCGAGCAGCGCGAACTGAATCATGCGAATGACGGTCAAGGTGCCCGCATCCGCCAAGCGGCTGTGATGGGTGACGTGGGATTGGATTCGGTTGGCTTCTGCGACCGCCTCCTCCGCGGCGCCGAGCGTGAAGAGCGCGATCGGCAGGCAGCGCATGCAGGCTCCGTTGCCGGCATCGTGCTCGCTCTCGGGAACCTCCAGCGTGCCGTTGAGGCGATACTGACAGATCCCGCGCCGCACCGTGTGCCCGATGTCGACCGGCTTGGTGCGCATCCATTCGCTGAACGCCTCGGCGATTGCGCGAGCATCGACCGAGCCGGCCTCGAGGATGCTGCGTCCCAGGGCGAGGCTCATCTCGGTGTCGTCGGTCACCCGCCCCTTGCGCAGCCTCAGCCAGCCGCCGCCGATCAGATTGCGGTGCTCGCCGTGAACCTCGCGGATCTCGCGCGGGGTCATGAACTCGACGGTGGCGCCGAGCGCATCCCCGACAGCGAGCCCCAGGTAGGCTCCGGCCGCTCGGTCATAGACGTTGTCGATCTTGGAGGTGTTCCAAGCCAGCTCAGTGCTCAGGTCCGAAACAAGCATGATAGTCGGTGCATACCTCGCACGAGGGCGCTCGACAGGTGTAGATCCCTTCCGCCTCGCAGAGCTGTTTGTAAAGGAACCGTTTCCATTTCATGTCGTTGACGTTGCGCCCCGCCAAGGAGGGAAAATTGCGCCGCATCAAGGCCGTCAGATCGGCTCGGTTCCAGAGCCCGAGATCCTGCCACAGATGGTCACTCGCCAGACAGCCGGCGGCCACCACATGGGCCATCCAGACCTCGGAGGGAGAGTCGCCGGCCTTGTGCATGAGCATCAGCCGGACCAGCTCCTCGCGCTCGTCGCCGCGCACCTCGGACGAGGACGCGCTACCGCCGATGATGTCGAGCAAATCGCGCGAGACTGCTCCCGGAAAATGATGCCGCATCAAACAGTGAAACGCGGCCGGATCGAGCCCGAGCCAAGGCGGCATGGCTCCGCCGCCCGCGGCACGGGTCGCGATCATACTCGCAAAGGCTTGGTCGTTGCCGGCCCCGACCGCCCTGACCATGAGGCGGGCATAGATGCGGGCGGCATCCTGTTCCGAGTCCAGGGCAAGGGCCGACATGTCCTCAGTACTCCACGAGGATGTCTTCGTCGCGCACGATCATCTGGCAGGCCAGACGCCACTCGCTCGGCATGTCGTCGACGGCAATCCGATCGATGTCGTCCTTGGTGAGCTTGCCCAGCTCGACCAGCACGCCGCGCTCCTTGTCGGTCAGGAAGCCGCTCATGCGACCCTTGCGGTCGACGCTGGTGACGCGCACCAGACAGTTACCGCACTCGCCGTCCTGGCAGTCGTGGTGCAAAGGCACCTTGTACTCCTTGGCGAGCTTGAGGATGGTCTCGGTGTGGCTTCCCGCCACGGCATAAACCGTCTTGTCTTTGTAATCGGGGCTTGAAAAGGTCACGAGTGGCATTGCAACAAGTCTCTCTAGGTCGATGACCGGGCTTTGGATGCCGTGCGCGGCACAGCGAGCGCTCCGGTCGGTCAAGAACAGGGGCGACAGGTCGGTATCGAGCTGACCGTCGCGGTGAGTCAGGCCGGCTTCACCTTGCAGTCGCCGAGGATCTGAGCCTGGCAGGCGAGCCGGTCATGACGGCTGGCCATGTTCTCGCGCAGGACCTTTTCCTCCAGCACCGAGGGCTCGGTCAGATTGTTCCAACCCTCCTCCACATGCATCATGCAGGTGCCGCAGTCGCCTTCACGGCAGCCGTAGATGATGCCGGCGCCGATCCGCTCGGAGACCTCGATGACCCGCGTTCCGGCAGGGACGTTGACGGTCTGCTCGATGTCCGAAAATGTGATTTTGGCTTTCGCCATGGTGTCTGACTCCTGAATTGTCGATGGTTGTGGATGGTGAAGCGGTTTAAACCGCGCCCAGCGCGGTATGCGTCGTGTGTTGAATTGGCTTGGCCGCGCCGGCTCCGATCATTGTCGGAGCCGGCGCGGTTTAAAGTATTAAAAAATATAAACTTCTAAACCGCGTCTCAGCCAAGAGCCGTGGATGCACCCAACGTCGAACGCACGCGAAAGGGAGCATCTCGCTCTGGACGCGGTTTAGCCTAAATCGGCGAAGTCGATGACCCGGCCCTGCTCGCCGCGCACGAGTGCGCCGGCCAGCGCACGCCCGAACTCTCGACACTCCTCGAGCTCCTCGTCGGTCGGAATGAGCTTGATGCGCAGACCCGCGACCGGGACGCGGAGCTTCAGCCCGCGCAGGCGATCCTCGATCATCTTCACCGCCTCGCCGGTCCATCCGTAGGACCCGAAGGCGGCGCCGAGCTTGCCTTTCAGATCGATCACGGCGAGCGAGGAGAGCAGATCCCAGATCGGCTTGGCGGCGTCACCGTTGATCGTCGGCGAGCCGAGCGCCATCGCATCGGCGGACTCGATCAGATCCACGAAGGGCTGGACCTCGCCGCCTTCCAGGTCGTAGAGCGAGACGCGTATCCCCTCCGACTCCTCCACCCCGGCCCGGATTGCCTCGGCCATGCGCGCGGTGCTGCCGTAGGCGCTCATGTAGAAGATGATCAGCGAACGCTCGTCTTGGTCGATGCGCTCGGCCAAGCTGGGCGTGGACAGCTCGCGATAGCGCGTGACATAGCGACGCGGGCGATCGCGCAGGACGGGCCCGTGGGTCGGGGCGATGAGCTTGATCGGCAGGGGCTCGATCAGCTTGAGCGCGTCGACCACGTAGCTCTTGAAGGGCCGCATGATGTGGGCGTAGTAGTAGTCGAACGCAAAGCGGAAATCGCCGCAGAGGTCGTTGAAGAGCCGCGCATCGCAATGGTGACAACCGAAGACGTCGCCCGAGAAGAGCACCCCCTCTTCCGCCAGCCAGGTGCACTGGGTATCGGGCCAGTGCAGAAATGGCGTATGCAGAAAGCGCAGCGTCCGACCGCCGAGCGAGACCTCGTCGCCCGTGCCGACGGTCTTGTAGGTCAACGGCCGGTCGTCGCGGGGTTTGAGCAGCGCCTTGAGCATGGCCGTAGCGCGCTTGGAGATGTAGAGCTGCGCTTGGGGTGCACGACGCATCAGCTCGGGCAGCGCCCCGGTGTGATCCGGCTCCAGATGGTTGAGCACGATGACGCGGATCTCGTCATAGCGGGCGGCCGACTCCAGACGCGCGAAGAAGTCCTCGGCGAACTCGGCCTTGACGGTGTCGATGACCGCGACACCATCCTCGCCCCGCACCAGATAGCTGTTGTAGGTCGTACCGTTGGCCGTGCGCAGGATGATATCGAAGGTGCGCAAACCCGGATCGAGCGCGCCGATCCAGTGAACACCGGGCGCGACCTCGACGGCCGGAGCCTGATCGTCAAAGTCCCAGGCGGGGGCCGACGCGGCGGGCGACATCATGTTTTCGCTCCGTCGGTCGGAAGATCGCACCGCGGATCGGGACCGCTCCGCGAGCAGGACTGCAGATCCTGATCGGCCGCAAGCGTCACGCCGAGCGCCGTCAGCAATTGACCCGGCTCGAAGCCGCAACCGCAGCCGTACTCGGATTCGATCAAAGGTCGGCGGATCAGAAGCGGATCATTCAGCATCAAGGCCAAGGCCGTTTCGGCGTCAAGCATCCCGGGCCGAACCTCGCCCCGCTTGATCCGCGGTGCAGTCGGATTGAACCAGTCGACCATCGGCAGATCCCCGAAAAACGGCCGCAACCGCTCGTCGGTCCAACGCTCGGCGAGCAGATTCCGCACGGTCAGACGATGCCCGAGCGACGTCAGCAACGCCTTCTGCTTGGCGTTGGACATGCACCCCGGCTTCTCGTAGAACAGCACAGACGACATCAGCTCACCTTTCCCTTCCGTATCAACCGAATAAAAATTCTGAACCGCGCCTGCGCGGATCACAGGACGCGCGGTTCAGCGGGCCTGGATCTGGGTGCGGATCTCCGCCCACCGATCCGGCGGGATCCCGGTCAGCGACCCCGGCGGATTCACCGGAACGCCCAACCCATCGAGAATGACCCCCTCGATCGGGCAGATGCTCGCGCACTGCGGATCGGCAAAATCGCCCTCGCATTCGGTACAGGCGCGCGCATCGATCGTGAAATGCGGGAGCGCCTCGCGAATCGCCTCGCTCGGACACAGGGGCAGACACGCCCAGCAATTCACGCAACCTTCGATGATCTTGTAAGCCATTGGTGGACCTCCGCTGCCTTTGCGAGCTAAACCGCGTCCAGAGTGCAATGCGTCCTTTGCGTGGTGTGTCGGACTCGAGGATCTTTCCGACCTTTGCGGAGACGCGGTTTAGAATTTAAAAGTCAATCTTGTTTCATTCTTAAACCGCGCCGACTCCAACGGTCGTCAAGTCTGCCGGGGCCGATCCCGTCCAAAAACATCGCATCCCGCACCGGGCGCGGTTTAAGCACTCATTCGCTGCGCTGTACCGCCGGAGCGTTCGAGCAGTCCTGCCTCCCCCATCTCGCGATACACGGCGGCAATCGCGTCCTCGATCGGCTCCATCGCATGCTCCCCGTTGGGCGCAATACCGGCGGACTCCAACTGCCCCCAAGGCTCGTAGCCGATGCGCGAGCAGAGCACGACCTCGCAGCCGTCGAGCAGGCGGATGGTCTTGGCCAGGACGGACTCGCCGTCCCCGCAGGTGTCGTCGCCCGAACAATAAAGATCGACCTTGCGGTGACCGACGAAGCGCACGTCGTTCGCGCTGGCCTCGTAGACCAGGAACTCGCGGGCGTGGCCGAAATGCTGGTTGATCACCCCGCCGCCGGTGGTCGCCACCGCCATCAACACCGGACGGGGCTCGGGCCGTGCGGGGCGGCGCCGGGTCAGGGAGGCGATCGAGACGAAGGTCTCGCTGGATGCGTTGCGCTGCGCGGCCCGACTCGCCTCGATCGCGGCATGAACCTCGGCACGACGGGCCATTGCGGCGGCATAATCGACGTCTTGCTCGGCGATCTTGTCGAGCGTGAACTCTTCCCCGCGATCCTCGCCGAGCATGCCGACCGCATCCGCGCGACATTGGCGGCAGTGGCGCATCATGGCCATGTCACCGGCGCAGGCATCCTGCAATGCGGTCAGCTCGTCGTTGGTCGGTCCGCGCTGGCCCATCAACCCGTAGAAGGTGCCGTGCTCGGGTTCGGCGATGAGCGGCATGACGTTGTGCAGGAAGGCACCCTTGGCCTTGACGACCCGGCTGACCTCCTTCAAGTGCTCGGCGTTCACGCCCGGTATCAGGACCGAGTTGACCTTGACCAGGACACCGCGCGCGACCAGCATTTCGAGTCCCTTCTGCTGCTGCTCGATGAGGATCTCGGCGGCCTTGCGCCCGGTCACCCGGCGGTTGTTCCAGAAGATCCAGGGATAGATCTTCGCGCCCACGTCCGGATCGACGCAGTTGATGGTGATGGTGACGTGCTCGATGTTGTGCTTGCAGATCTCGTCGACCAGGCCGGGCAGGGCGAGCCCGTTGGTGGAGACGCAGAGCTTGATGTCGGGGGCCTTTTCCGAGAGCTGGCGGAAGGTCTCCAAGGTGCGCTGCGGATTGGCAAGCGGATCGCCCGGACCGGCGATGCCGAGCACCGTCATCTGGGGGATGGCCGCAGCGACGGCGATGACCTTCTTGACCGCCTGATCAGGGGTCAACACCTCCGAGACGACGCCGGGGCGTGACTCGTTTGAGCAGTCGTACTTGCGATTACAGTAGTGACACTGGATGTTGCAGGCGGGTGCGACGGCGACGTGCATCCGCGCGTAGTGATGATGCGCATCCTCCGAGAAGCAGGGATGGTTATTGATCTTGGCGCGGATCGCCTCGGGCAGATGGGCGAGCTTCTCGCCGCCGGCACCGCAGCCGCTCGACGCACAGCCGCCGCCGGGCGTACCCGCGGCATCGGAAATGACCTTCAACTCCATCACGCTGCCTCCGGAGACGGGGCATCGGGCCCCGCTGAAAAATATCTCTGGAAGGCATATCAGCAAAGACCGTGCCCGGTCTTTACGATGACTTAACCGACTGAAAAATTTGTAGACGACAGCACCCGAGCCAAGCGCATGTCGGGATCACGACAGCACCGACACAATCGCCGTGTGGGATTCGATCCAATGCCCGATGCGGCTAAGGTGCCTGTCGAGCCTCACAGGTCACGGCAGTGCGTCGCGCCAAAGGGTCTTGCCGGTAGAACAGCCGCAGCTGCTCGTAGACCGCCGGGTATTCAGAGTGGACAAGATCGGGCAGCTCGAAAAACCCCTCGCTGAGCACGGCGAAGAACTCGGCGGGCGACTCGGTCGCGTAGGGGTCGATCGGCGTGTCCTCATCGGCGTCGACCCGTCGGCAGAGGTCCTCGTAGGCGGCGGAGAAGGCCTCGGCCCAAGCCTTCGGAGACATGCCGGCGTGCAGCGGCGGGCAGCCGTTGGCGGCCCCGTCGCGCATGTCGAGCTTGTGCGCCATCTCGTGGATCACGACGTTGTAGCCGTCGCGCTCCATCCCGGCCTCGACATCCGCCCACGAGAGGATGATCGGCCCTTGCTCCCAGGCCTCCCCGCTCTTCGCCTCCTGCTCGGTCCAGACCACACCGTCGTCGCCCATGACCTCGCGCTCGGGGACGAACTCCTCGGGATAGACGATCACGGCGTACCAGCCGCGATACCAATCCAGCCCGAGGCCCAAGACGGGGAGACTGGCTTGCAGGGCAATCGCCAGACGCATCCTGTCGGTCAGCGCGAGTCCTTGCGCGGGATCCAGACGCTTGTCCCGCAGAAAGAGCAGCGCCAGATCGGCAAGACGCCCGCTTTCCTCTTCGGTCAGGTCATCGAGCAGGGGGAGGGCATCCCGGACGTGTTCCCAGTCACGAGGATCCACACGCGCACGCTCGCGCTCGAGCACGCGAGACTGCCACCAACCGGTCAGAGCGCGCACGTCTGCACCGCCTCTCGGCGAGACCGAGTGCAACGGGAACCGGACAATCGGGCCGAATGGCGCATGGCACGGGTCCTATGGCGCAAAAGCCCGCACCCATCCGGGTGTTCGCCGTATGATTGATGTGCGTCAAGGCGAAACCCACGCCGCTGCCCAAGATGCAGGGATCGACTTTTCCCCGCGAGGCTCCCGATCATGACGCGAAAGCTGTTGATCATCGCTATCCTGGTCCTCGTCGGACTCTTGATCTGGTTGTGGTCTTGGACGCCGACCCGGGTCGTGACCGACCCGGAAGGGTCGCAACACACTGCGCTGGAGCTGGCCTCCCCGCCACAAGGCGGAGACTTCGTGCTCGATTCGATGAAGGGCCCGGTCGCCCTCGCCGATCTGCGCGGCAAGGTCGTCCTGATCTACTTCGGCTACACCTGGTGCCCGGATATCTGTCCGACCAATCTGGTCCTGATCGCGGGCGCGCTCAAGGCGCTGACGCCCGAGGAGCGCGAGCGGGTCCGGGTCCTCTTCGTGAGCGTCGATCCCGAGCGTGATTCAGTCGAGCGGCTCGCCGAGTATAGTGGCTATTTCCACCCCGAGATCCTCGGCCTGACCGGGACGCCGGAGCAGATCGCCGAGGTCGCCAAGCTTTACGGCGCAGCCTACCGGCGGACCGAGCTGGCCGATTCGGCGATGGGCTACGTCGTCGACCACTCCGCCTACAGCCATGTTGTCGACACGCAGGGCAAGCTCGTGCGGAACCTCGACCACGCCACACCCTCCGCGGAAATCGTCGCGGCGATCCGAGCACTGCTGGGAACGAACCCGTCGACCGAGAATCAGTCCGAACCTTAAACCGCGCCCGGCGCGGTATGCGATGTTTTTGCACGAGATCGGCCTCGGCAGACGTGACGACCGTTGGAGTCGGCGCGGTTTAAGATTTTAAAAAAATATTCATTTTTAAACCGCGTCTCACCGAGATCTAAGATATCTCTAAAGCCAAGTGCAAAAAGTGAGAATGACGCCTGTCGCTTTGGACGCGGTTTAAGCAAGCCCAACCCCGAGAACCACACCGCCTGTTGGAGACCACAGCATGACCGGATATGCATCGCCACTGCTCGCCGCCACACTCTTCGGCGTCCTTTCCTTTTCCGCTCTCGCAGCGGAGGTCTCGATCGGCGACCCTTACGCTCGGGCGGTCCCGCCAGGCCAGCCGAACAGCGCCGTCTTCATGTCGCTGGAAAACCAAACCGAGGCGCCTCAGGCCCTGATCGGTGCCGAAAGCGCTGTCTCGGAGATCGTCGAGCTCCACACGCATGTCGAAGAGGACGGGATGATGCGCATGCGCCGGATCGAGAAGATCGAGGTCCCCGCCGGGGAGACGGTTACCCTGAAACCCGGCGGCCTGCACGTCATGCTCATCGGCCTCAAACAGACACTCGAGCCAAGTGACACTGTCGATCTGACCCTGATCTTCGAAGACGGATCGCGTATTCCCGTTCAGGCCCCGGTGCGCCGCATCGATATGCAGATGCAGCACATGAACCATTGAGCCCGAACCGGCGCCGGAGAACCTGAGCGCCTCGGGGGCGGCGAGGACCGGCCCGCCATCGACGCCCATGCCTCGAAATCGCGGATACGTCCATGTTCAGACGCTCCGGACGACGGCACCGGAGGGCGGAATTATTTGCCTCCCCGCCTGTCTTCGAGCAGGTGAGACGGCGTCATCTCGGCGGACACAGGACTCCGCTGGTTTGACCCATATGCGGATGTTCTGATATACATCCGTGGATTTTTTCGCCCCGACCAGGCCGACGATCCGCGCAAGGCGTCGCGGCCATGAATCACGACCCGATTAGGCATCCTCCATGGTAAAGAATTGGCTGATAACAGTTACGGTGGCAACGGCATTGGTGAGCGGCGCGGTGCAAGCGTCCGAAGGGCATCAAGCTGCCGCCCCTCAGGTCGGAGACCCGCAAGCCGGCGAGGCGAAGGCCAACGGCGTGTGCATCGCCTGTCACGGCCCGCAGGGCAACAGTATCGTGCCGCTCTGGCCTAAGCTGGCCGGTCAACACCCGGAATACATCGTGAAGCAGTTGATGGACTTCAAGGCCGGTCGCCGCGCCAACGAGCAAATGACTCCGATGGCCATGCCGCTGACCGATCAAGAGGTTCTGGATCTTGCCGCTTACTATGCGACTCAGCCCAAGGCCCCGGGCGCAGCGGATCCCGAGCTGGCGAGCAAAGGTGAATCCATCTATCGCTGGGGCAATCCGGAGACCGGCGTCCCGGCGTGCAGCGGATGCCACGGTCCGGCGGGACAAGGCCAATCGCTGGCCAAGTTTCCGCGAATCTCGGCACAGCATGCGGACTACACCAAGCAAACGCTCGAGCATTTCCGCGGCGCGTTGCGTGCCAACGATCCGAACGGGATGATGCGCGGTGCCGCGGCTCGATTGAGCGATCAAGAGATCGCAGCCGTGTCTCAGTACATTCAGGGCTTAAGCCAGTAAGGCGAGTCCGACAATCGGGGCGGCTCCTCGGGGAGCCGCACCCGAGACCTCCTCCTCGCGCGTCCCTGCGCGAGATCTCTTCGATTTCGGAGATTCGTCATCGGAGCACTGGAATCAGGATCACCCGATCCGGGCGTCAACGACGCCGCCGAGGAGGCGAGCGCTTCAGGGCGAACGCATCGGGCCGCACCGCCAGGCAATGTCGATCCGGTCGAGGTCGTCCCCGGGCATGCGCACCACCAAACCGTTTCCCGGGCTTCCTCCCTCTCGCCCGACACGCGGCGACTCAAGCTCCTGAGCTTCAATGTTCAGGCCGGGATCTACTCGCGCCGCTACAGCGACTACTTCACCAATAGTTGGAAGCACATCCTTCCGCACCCCGAGCGTCTGGCCAATCTCACCCGCATCGCACAGCTGTTGCATCAATTCGACCTGGTGGGCCTGCAAGAGGTCGACGCCGGCTCGCTACGCAGCGCCTATATCGACCAGATCCAGTATCTGGCTCGCCACGGCGCCTTCCCGCACTGGTACAGGCAGATCAACCGCAACCTCGGACCTTTCGCACAGCACAGCAACGGCCTGCTCAGCCGCCTGCGTCCGCAGAGAATCACCGAGCACAAACTCCCCGGCCTGCCGGGACGAGGCGCCGTCGTCGCGGAGCTCGGGCTTTCCGACCGCGAGACCCTCGCCGTGGCGATCGTGCACCTGGCCCTCGGATGGCGCGCACGGCGGCGTCAACTCGATTATCTGATCGCCCTGTCCGAGCAGCACCCCTATCTCGTCATCATGGGAGACTTCAACTGCGGGTGTGATTCGAAAGGGCTTCGAGCCATGGTCCAGAAGGCGGAGATGCGCGGTCTGGATTGCGAGCTCAAAACATTCCCCAGCTGGAGCCCGACGCACAATCTGGATCACATCCTTGTTTCTCGACCGCTCCGCGTGATCAGCGCCCGCGTGGTTGATTACGCCTTGTCTGATCACCTTCCGATCAGCATGACGATCGAATTGCCCGAAGGCGTTTCCTTCTCGGCAGGCACGGACGGACCCGGTCCGGAATCGGAATCGGCCCGCTAACCCCGACGAACCAGACTTCCCGGCGTTGCCGATCACTTCACAACTTCACTTCTCCGATCACTTCACAACTTCACTTCTCCGATCACTGGCCCGCTCACTTAAACCGCGTCCAGGGCGAGATGCTCATTTTCGAGTGAGCTCGACGTTCGGTGAATCCACGGCCCTTAGCGGGACCGCGGTTTAAATCATTTATTTTTTAATCTCTTAAACAGCGCCCACTCCAGGGCTCGTCAAGCCTGCCGGCGCCGATCCCATCCAAAAACACCGCAGACTGCACCGAGCGCAGTTTAATCCTGCACGTAAAAATAGCGCCACGCACAGCCGCTGTAGCGCTCGAGCTGTTCGAGAAACGCATCTGTGGGCACCGCCTCGCCCGGAAAGATCTCCTCGACCTGGATGAGCAGCCGCGCAAACCCGCCCTGCTGCTTCCAGTCCCAAGACCAAATCGGACGAGACTCGCCGCAAACGGGGCAGATTACGGCTGAATCCTGCCGATCCAATCCGTGCGTTCTCGCCGATTGCTCGAATTGCTCGACGCGCAGCGGCCAATCGCTCAAGCGCGCACGGCAACCCGGGCAGCGCGGTGCACGCGTGTTGCGGCCCTGAAACCAGCGCGGATATGCCGACACCGACGGGACCACGACGTGACAAAAGGGGCTACCGGTCCGGGGCTCGCTCGCGATCGCGACCGCGCACCCGACGAAGGCAATCAGCGCGGAGAACTCGGGGCCGATGCGATACGCGCACTCTCGACCCGGGATGCGATCCGCGATGAACCCCGCATCGGACAGGATGCCGAGGAGCCGCTCCCGATCCGGAGTCACCTCGGCATCGCGAGGCGCAAGAATCAACCGACCCACGTGATTGGCCGGCGGCGCAACATCCGCGGCAGACATCGGATTGTTCGGCGTCATTGCATGATATCCCCGATCCGCACCGGCCACCGCTCCCCCGACCAGGGCATCCCTGCGCCGCCCCCGGCAACCGCGCTTCGCGCGAGAGAGACGATTCAGATCTCGTCGGTGGAGTGATGGAAGTCGTAGCTCAGCTCGCTGCTCGGCATCTGGACCGAGTTGCCTTGAATGTAGTCGGGCCGACAATTCCAGACCCGCGCGATCGTGGCAGGGTCTTCGATTCCGGCCGCAATGACCGATGCGCCATGGGTTCTGATCTGCTGCACGACTTGGAGCAGCTCGGCCGGATCCGCGTTGATGAGGGTCGCGAAAGAGAGCTTGGCAAGAGCGACCGGCAGGTCCGCGAGCAGCTCCAGATCCGCGGCATTACCCGTCACGTTGGCGACGCAGACCTGAATCCCGTACTTGCGCAAGACATCGACAAGCGGCTTGGCCGTGTCCAAATGGTCTCGAATATCGCTCAACTGGAACTGAAGCAAGGGGCGGCGGCGGATCAGATTGCGCCGGACCATCTGCTCGCGAAACCAGGGGAGCCATTCCGCCGCCGCGACCGACGCGACGGTCTGGTGGATCAAGAGCCGCAGCTTCGGATGCGACTTGCGCTGCGCGTCCATGACATCGAGCGCATGCTCGAGCACCCAACGATCGATCCTGGGCATCAATCCGCCGCGCTCGGCCACCGGCAAAAAATCGGCTGCAGGAACATGCTCCCCGTCAAGCGTACGCAACCGCAGCTGCACCTCGTAGAGCTCCCCGACGCTCGCCCCGAGCGAGACGATCGGCTGAAACATCAACAACAACCCGTCCTGATTGACAGCGGTGTCGACCAGCTGCTTGAGCAATCGCTCGTAGTCCGAGCCGCGATCGGGGGCAACGACCGGAGTCCAGACCCGCACCCGATTGCCGCCCGCATGCCGTGCCCGCGCCACGGTGGTACGGCTGCGCGAGACCATCGTGATGGCGTCGTCCGCGGGGGGCGTAAAGAGCCCGATACCGATCGTCACAGTGAGCGAGAGCCGTTTGTCTCCGGCCCGAAGCTTGGTGGCGCCGAAGGTCCGCAGAAGCTGCTCTCCGAGCCCCTCCAAGGCCTCGCGGCTCGCCCGCCGAGCTAACACGGCAAAGGTAAAGTCATCCAGACGGGCAGCGCACTCCTGCGCGGCGAGTTGGGCGAGGAACTTCTCCTCGAGCTGGCGCAACAACCGCTCCATGCCCTCGACACCCAACGCCGTGGAGATATCCTGAAATCGATCCAGCTCGATCAGGAGAAGGCCGGCGCCGGGCGAGTGCGCCTCCGGGTCGTGAACCACACGATCGAGACCGCGCAGAAACTCATCCTTCGAGAGCCCGCCTGCGGGGACATCGCCGCGCTCTTCGCTGACCCTGCGCCCCTTGAGCAAGCGCGACATGCGAATGCGATGCTCGATTGCACCGATCAGCTGCTCGCGCTGAATGGGTTTGGCGATGAAGCTGTCGCCGCCGACCCGCAACGCCTCGAGTTGCTTGTCCGGGTCGGTCTCGGCGGAAAGAAAGATGATGGGCGTATCGAAGTAGTCGCCGTGATCGCGGATGATCGCCGTCAATTCCGTGCCGCTCGCATCCGGCATATAGAGGTCCATCAGGACCAAATCCGGCTGAACCTCGTGCATCTTGCGGAGGATCTCGAGAGGTCGATCGACGATGTGCGGCTCCATCCCCGCCTTGCTCAGAAGCAACGCGATGTATTTGGCCTGCAGCGGGTCGTCTTCGACCACCAGGATTCGGGGTTGGCTACCCTTGACCGGGCCGACCAACTCGACGAGACGCTTCGCAAGGTCGGGTAGCGCGATCGGGGTCGGAAAATAACCCCGGGCTCCCGCGCGCATGACCTCGAGCCGCGTCTCGATATTCTCCGCGTCGGCGACACAGACCACCTCCGGTCTCGCGGTTGCGGTGCCGGTCGCGGGCTGCGCCGCAGCCCGCGTGAAGCGCGCGATCAAACCGGACGGGCTGGTGCCGGACGCGACGTCGCGCAGATCGAGGATCAGGACCCCGCACGGCGTCCGCCCGAACGCAGCTTCGAGCGCGTCGAGATCCTTGAAGGCATCGAGCTGCAATCCGGCCTGCCCGATCAAGCTCGCGAGCCCGGCCTGCAACGTCGAGTCGTTGCCGAGGTAGAAAATCCTCTTTTCGGGAGTCGCAATATCGGATTCGGTCATGAGCGAAAGCGCCTCGGTTGGGCGTCGAGAGATCCTGTCTGCCGTCGCGTGGTCCGAAAACGGTCATCGCGGGCAGACTCCCTTGAGACCAGCATCAGGTGAGACCCGCATCAGGATCGACAGCCCGGGCCGAAAGGTCAAGCGAAAGCCTGCGCTCGGCGTACCTTCCGTTCGATCGGGTTGAAATCCCGGCGGCCTTTCGTTAGTTTCAATCGACATGCTGCTGGGGGTGTCCGGCACGCGTGACCGCATCCGAACGGGCTACCTGTCGATCGACCGGTACCGATCGCCTACTGGATGCCGCCACGCCACGGGCTGAGAGAAACCCTTCGAACCTGATCCGGATCATGCCGGCGCAGGAAAGCAGGCGACGAGGACGGATCATAAGGTGCCGGTCCCCAATGATGGCCCAGCCCGCCGGGCAACGCCATCGCTCGACCGGCACGACGCTCCGGACAGTGTATCGCATGGGCCTCGCAGGCTCTCGGTTCCTGCCGCCTCGACTCGGGAACCGCATCGGTCCCGATGACCCCGCCTCTCCTCCTGCCGGACGGCGCCGATTGCAGTCCGCCATGGTCGATATCGACCCGCAGCCTATACGGCCGATCCGGCCCCATAATCATCGGCGCAACCATACGCCACGCGTCCGTCGAGAGGAGATGTCATGAGCGCTATCCCCAAGGCCTTCGTCCAGAAGACCGCCAAGCTGTCCGAGGAGGTCACGCGACCCTTTCCGAGCTCGCGCAGGGTCTATGTGACGGGATCGCGTCCCGACCTGCGTGTCCCGATGCGCGAGGTCACCTTAACCCCGACGCAGACCAACACCGGGATCGAAGAGAATCCGCCGATCATGGTCTACGACACCTCGGGCCCCTACACGGACCCCTCCGCGCGGATCGATCTGCTGGCCGGTCTCCCCGATCTGCGCAGCGCCTGGATCGAAGAGCGCGACGACACCGCACTGCTCGGCGGACCCACCTCGGCCTTCGGGCGTGAGCGTCAATCGGACCCCCGGCTCGCGCATCTGCGTTTCGAGCATATCCGCACCCCCCGTCGCGCCAAGCCGGGCCGCAATGTCACTCAGATGCACTATGCGCGAGCGGGCATCGTCACTCCCGAAATGGAATTCGTCGCCATCCGCGAGAACATGCGCCTGGATGAGCTGCGCGCCGATCCGCGTTACGCAAGGCTCCTGCGACAGCATCGCGGCCATTCCTTCGGCGCCAGCCTCCCCGAGACCATCACCCCCGAATTCGTCCGCGACGAGATCGCCCGCGGGCGCGCCATCATCCCGGCCAACATCAACCACCCCGAGCTCGAGCCCATGATCATCGGGCGCAACTTCCGGGTGAAGATCAACACC
Source organism: Thiocapsa marina 5811 (assembly GCF_000223985.1). Classification (GTDB taxonomy): domain Bacteria; phylum Pseudomonadota; class Gammaproteobacteria; order Chromatiales; family Chromatiaceae; genus Thiocapsa; species Thiocapsa marina. The sequence continues at coordinate 288,740 of NZ_AFWV01000008.1, read as the reverse complement.
AACATCGGCAACTCGGCCGTCACCTCCAGCATCGAGGACGAGGTCGAGAAGATGGTCTGGTCGGCGCGCTGGGGCGGCGACACCCTGATGGATCTCTCCACCGGCAAGAACATCCACGAGACGCGCGAGTGGATCCTGCGCAACGCGCCGGTACCCATCGGCACCGTACCCATCTACCAGGCACTCGAGAAGGTCGACGGCAAACCCGAGGAGCTGACCTGGGAGATGTTCCGCGACACCCTGATCGAGCAGGCCGAGCAGGGCGTGGACTACTTCACCATTCACGCCGGCGTGCTGCTGCGGTACGTGCCCCTGACCGCGGAGCGGCTCACCGGCATCGTCTCGCGCGGCGGCTCCATCCTGGCCAAATGGTGTCTGGCGCACCACAAGGAGAATTTCCTCTACACGCACTTCGGCGAGATCTGCGAGATCATGAAGGCGTACGACGTCTCCTTCAGCCTGGGCGACGGACTGCGCCCGGGCTCGATCGCCGATGCCAACGACGCCGCGCAGTTCGCGGAGTTGGAGACCTTGGGCGAGCTGACCAAGTTCGCCTGGGAGCAGGATGTCCAGGTCATGATCGAAGGCCCCGGCCATGTCCCGCTGCAGATGATCGAGGAGAACGTCACCAAGGAATTGAGAGACTGTTTCGAGGCGCCCTTCTACACCTTGGGCCCATTGATCACCGACATCGCACCCGCCTACGACCACATCACCTCAGGCATCGGCGCCGCCAACATCGGCTGGTACGGCACCGCCATGCTCTGCTACGTCACGCCCAAGGAGCATCTGGGCCTGCCCGACAAGCAGGACGTGCGCGACGGCATCGTCACCTACAAGATCGCCGCACACGGCGCGGATCTCGCCAAGGGCCTGCCCGGCGCGCAGATCCGCGACAATGCGCTGTCCAAGGCCCGCTTCGAGTTCCGTTGGGAGGACCAGTTCAACCTCTCGCTGGATCCCGAGCGCGCCCGCGAATTCCACGACCAGACCATGCCGCACGAGTCGCACAAGGTGGCCCATTTCTGCTCCATGTGCGGACCGCATTTCTGCTCGATGAAGATCACGCAGGACGTGCGCGACTATGCGATGGCGCATCGGCTGGACGACGTGGAGATCGCCCTCGAAGAGGGCATGAAGGAGAAGGCCGAGGAGTTCCGCAAGGAAGGAGCGCGCATCTACAAGGCCGTCTAACGCGCGTCTCTCGGCATCCGCGCCCGACGTCTCCCGAACCGGGGACGCCGGTGCGCGGACCGACAAGTCCAACAAAGCTGCCGGGGCAGGGGAAAGCTCGTTCGCTGCCCGTCACGCAGCTCCCCGCGGCAGGCTCGTCGCAAATAACGATGCCCGAAGCCCTTATCGGAGGTCAGACCTCGCCGCGGTTGTAGTCGGGCTCGGCCGTAATCCTGTGGATACTGAGATCGGCCCCCAGATACTCTTCCTCCTCGGTCAAGCGCAAACCGAGGAAGGTCTTGATCAGGCCGTAGACGACGAATCCACCCAACAAGGCGACACCCACCCCGAGCAGGCTCCCGACCAGCTGCGCCAGGAAGCTGACGCCGCCGATGCCGCCGAACATCTCCAGCCCGAAGATCCCGGCCGCGATCCCGCCCCATAGACCGCACAACCCGTGCAGCGGCCAGACACCGAGCACGTCGTCGATCTTCCATTTGTTCTGCGTCAAGGTGAAGGTCACTACAAACAATGATCCGGCCACGGCACCGACGACCAACGCACCGAGCGGGTGCATCAGGTCCGAGCCGGCGCAGACCGCAACCAGGCCGGCCAAGGGACCGTTATGCAGGAAACCCGGGTCGTTCTTGCCGACGAAGAGCGCGGCCAGCACGCCGCCGACCATCGCCATCAATGAGTTCACCGCTACCAATCCGCTCACGGCTTCAACGGTCTGTGCCGACATGACGTTGAACCCGAACCAGCCGACGGTCAGGGTCCAGGCACCCAAAGACAGAAAGGGGATCGACGACGGCGGATGAGCCGTCACCCCGCCGTCCTTGCGATAGCGCCCGGTGCGCGGCCCGAGCAGCAACACCGCCGCCAACGCGATCCATCCGCCCATGGCGTGCACCACGATGGAGCCTGCGAAATCGTGGAACCCCGCGCCCAGCCAAGATTCAAGTGCGGCCTGTATGCCGAAGTTGCCGTTCCAGACGATCCCCTCGAAGAAGGGATAGACCAAGCCGACCAACAACAGCGAGGCCAACAGTTGCGGGTAAAACTTGGCCCGTTCGGCGATGCCGCCCGAGATGATCGCGGGAATCGCTGCCGCGAAGGTGAGCAGGAAGAAGAACTTGACCAGCTCGTAGCCGTTTTTTTCCGAAAGCGTGTCGGCGCCGGAGAAGAAATCCACGCCGTATGCAATCGAGAAACCGATAAAAAAATACGCAATCGTGGACACCGCAAAGTCGCTCATGATCTTCGCTAAGGCGTTGACCTGATTCTTGGCCCGAACCGTACCGACCTCCAGGAATGCAAATCCGGCATGCATCGCCAGCACCATGACGGCGCCGATCAGGATGAACAGCACATCCGTCCCGGCCCGCAGTTGATCGATCTGCTCCATTTCTTATCACCTCATGCTCAGTGGTTGGCCAAAATCGTGCGGACGCAAGCAAAAAGAGCGCCAACCGAGCGGGCGGGATGGCTCGGGCCGGCTCTTGCCGCCGGCGGCCTTCCTGCGTCGATGCCCGCGCCATCAGGGTTCGGAGCACGCGAGAGCCGGCCGAGCGCCGGAGCCGCACCGTCTTGCGGCACGCCTGCACTAATGCGCACCAATCAAGAGCGGCAGGGCCCGGGCAAGCCTTCTGCGGGGCCGCGGCGGGGGTCGTCCTTGTTCGGGCGAGACTCCGGCACCCGATCGCAAGGCACCGGTCACACAGCCCCGCCACCGGGCAGAGGGAAGCTTGAGCCGAGTCGGGTGGCTTGACGAGTGCACACGCAGGAGCCGGACGACGCGATCACAGAACATTCACGAGCAGAGGGTATATACTGTCGCGCTAGCTCGGAACTTCGTATCCGCCGCTCGAACCGAACCCACCGCAAGACCTCAAATCCGATTTCCTCTTCTCCGGAGCCTCCCTCGTGATCGAGACGTTACGCAATATCGCCATCATCGCCCATGTCGATCATGGCAAGACCACGCTGGTGGATAAGCTGCTGCAGCAATCCGGCACGCTCGGGGATCGCTTCGGGCCGGTCGAGCGTGTGATGGACTCCAACGCATTGGAGAAGGAGCGCGGCATCACCATCACATCGAAAAACACCGCCCTGCGCTGGCGTGACTACCGGATCAACATCGTCGACACGCCCGGCCATGCCGACTTCGGCGGCGAGGTCGAGCGCGTGCTGTCGATGGTGGACTCGGTGCTGCTGCTGGTCGATGCCCAGGAGGGGCCGATGCCGCAGACCCGCTTCGTCACCAGCAAGGCCTTCCAGCATGGCTTGCGCCCGATCGTCGTCATCAACAAGATCGACCGCCCCGGCGCCCGCCCCGACTGGGTCATCGACCAGGTCTTCGATCTCTTCGACCGGCTCGGCGCGAGCGACGAGCAGCTCGATTTCCCGATCATCTACGCCTCGGCGCTGAACGGCTACGCAGGTCTGGACAGCGAGGTGCGCGAGGGCGACATGACTCCGCTCTTCGAGGCCATCGTCGAGCATTGCCCGGCGCCCGAGGTGGATCCGGATTCACCCTTCCAGATGCAGATCTCCACGCTCGACTACAGCTCCTTCGTCGGGGCAATCGCGCTCGGGCGCATCCGTCACGGCAGCGTGCGGCCCAATCAGCAGATCGTCGTCGTCAAGCCCGACGGCGGGCGTTACAAGGCCAAGGTCGGCATCGTCTACGGTTATCTCGGGCTGGAGCGACACGAGGTTCCGCTCGCCACCGCCGGGGACATCGTCGCCCTGACCGGCATCGAGGCGCCGAACGTCTCCGATACACTCTGTCACCCGGATCACGCCGAGGCCCTGCCCCCGCTGACCGTCGACGAGCCGACCGTGACCATGACCTTCCAGGTCAACACCTCGCCCTTCGCAGGGCGCGACGGCAAGTATCTGACCTCGCGTCAGCTCAAGGACCGCCTCGAGCGTGAGCTCATCCACAACGTCGCGCTGCGTGTCGAGGAAGGCAACGACCCGGAGAAGTTCCGCGTCTCCGGACGTGGGGAGCTGCATCTGTCGATCCTGCTAGAGACCATGCGCCGCGAGGGCTACGAGCTGGCCGTCTCGCGCCCCGAGGTCATCTTCCGCGAGATCGACGGACAGATCTGCGAGCCTTACGAGCAGCTTACGGTCGACGTGGAGGAGACCTCCCAAGGCGCGATCATGCAGGCGCTCGGCGAGCGTCGCGGCGAGCTCAAGGACATGGTTCCGGACGGCAAGGGCCGGGTGCGCCTGGACTACGAGGTCCCGTCGCGCGGCCTGATCGGCTTTCAGACCGATTTCATGTCCATGACCTCGGGCACCGGGCTGAAGTATCACATCTTCGATCGCTATCGTCCCGCCAATCCGGGCGGCATCGCCCCGCGGCGCAACGGTGCACTCATCTCCAACGGCACCGGCAAGGCGCTCGGCTACGCGCTCTTCAGCCTACAGGAGCGCGGACGCATGATGGTCTCCCCGGGCGACGAGGTCTACGAAGGCCAGGTGGTCGGGATCCACTCGCGCGACAACGACCTCACCGTCAACCCGCTCAAGGCCAAGCAGCTGACCAACATCCGCGCGGCCGGCTCCGACGAGAATATCCTGCTGACCCCGCCGGTGAAGTTCACGCTCGAGCAGGCGTTGGAGTTCATCGAAGACGACGAGCTGGTGGAGATCACGCCCACGGCGATCCGTGTGCGCAAGCGGCATCTCACCGAGAACGACCGCAAGCGGGCCAGTCGCGGCTAAACCCCGGCTAAACCGCGTCCGGAGCAATCGGCATGGATTGCGTGCGAGTTCAGCCTCGACGCAACAACCGGCGACGGCGGGACGCGGTTTAGGTTAATGAAAACGGAGTATCCAAGGACCGGCTATCCTGGTGCCGAGAGCTGACGGCACCTTGCTAGGCCCAAGTAGGACCGCTGGCGGCTGGCGGCTGGCGGCTGGCGGCTGAACAGTAACGAACACACCATCGAACAAGGCCCATGCCCGATCTCTATCGCCCCGTCGAACCCTTTGCGATCCATCGGCTTGACGTCGACCACGATCATCGCCTCTATGTCGAGGAATGCGGTCGGCCGGACGGCATCCCCGCGATCTTTCTGCACGGCGGGCCTGGTGCGGGGTGCGAGCCGGCCCATCGCGCCTTCTTCGACCCGGCACGTTATCATGCGGTCCTGTTCGATCAGCGCGGTTGCGGACGCTCGACACCCCACGCGTCCCTGACGGCCAACACGACTTGGGATCTGGTCGCCGACATCGAGCGGATCCGCGAGCGACTCGGGATCGAGCACTGGCTGGTCTTCGGTGGCTCTTGGGGCTCGACCCTGGCCCTCGCCTATGCCCAAACCCATCCGGATCGTGTCACGGCACTTGTGGTACGCGGAATCTTTCTCTGCCGCGACGAGGAGATTCGTTGGTTCTATCAAGAGGGTGCGAGCTGGATCTATCCGGACTATTGGGAGCAGTTTCTCGCCCCGATCCCGGTCGAGGAGCGCGACGATCTGCTCATCGCCTATCACAAACGCCTGACCGGCGAGGACGAGGCGACCCGTCTCACCGCGGCGCGAGCCTGGTCGGTCTGGGAGGGGCGCACGGCAACATTGCGGACGAATCCGGACATCGAGGCGCATTTCGCCCATCCGCACGTCGCGCTTAGCCTCGCGCGGATCGAGTGCCACTATTTCATGAACCGATCCTTCTTCCGCCCGAATCAGCTGCTCGAAGATGCACATCGTCTCCAAGACATCCCGGGCATCATCATCCAGGGTCGCTACGACACCATCTGCCCGATGCACTCGGCCTGGGATCTCCATCAGGCCTGGCCGACGGCCGAGCTGCAGGTGATTGCAGATGCCGGTCACTCGGCGTTCGAGCCCGGCATCCGAACGGCCTTGGTGGCGGCGACCGAGCGCTTTGCCGATGAGCTTGGTTAAACCGCGTCGAGAGCGACATGCGTTATTTTCATGTTGTGTCTGGCTCAAGGATTTTTCCGACCTTTTTGGAGACGCGGTTTAAAATTTAATATTTTTGAATACTTTAAACCGCGCCAGCCTCGACAGCCGTCGGAGCTGGCGCGGCCGATCCACTCCAACAAATGACGCAGACCGCACCGGGCGCGGTTTAATTCCGGAAATCGCCTTCAATCTCCTGAATCGCGTCTCACCGATGTCGCGGATCAAGACAAGTGCGACCCAAACCTCTGAAGTGGCCTGCCGCTCCGGACGCGATTCAGCATGATCGGTTTACTGCAACGTGTCTCCCGCGCCCATGTCGAGGTCTCGGGCGAGACGATCGGCGCCATCGAGCGCGGCCTCCTGGTCTTGGTCGGCGTGCAGCGGGGCGATACGACCGCCCGCGGAGAACGTTTGCTGGAGCGTCTGCTCGGCTATCGGGTCTTCCCGGATGCCGATGACCGCATGAATCTCAGCCTGCGCGACATCAACGGCGGGCTTCTCCTGGTGCCCCAATTCACACTCGCTGCCGACACCCGCAAAGGGACCCGCGCGAGCTTCACCTCCGCCGCCCCGCCGGAGGAAGGCAAGCGCCTGTTCGACCACCTCGTCGCTCGGGCACGGGCCGCTCACGCCCGGGTCGCGACCGGGCGCTTCGGTGCCGACATGCAGGTCAGTCTGGTCAACGACGGGCCCGTGACCTTTTGGTTGGAGACCTAAACCGCGTCCAGAGCGAGATGCTCACTTTCGCGTGAGTTCGACGTTGGGTGCATCCACGGCTCTTGGCGGAGACGCAGTTTAGAATTTTATATTTTTGAATACTTTAAACCGCGCCGGCTCCGACAGTCGTCGGAGCCGGCGCGGCCAAGCCGCTTCATCAAACGACGCATACCGCACAGGGCGCGGTTTAAAGACCCGGCGCCAGCATCAGAATCCCGATCGCCTCTTGCTCGCTCGGCCCGTTCCAAGGCCAGGCGAAGGTCTGGCCCGTCAACCAGGCCTCGAGCTGATCCGTTCGGTGGGGCGAGAAGAGGTGTCCGGACTGACCGAGCGGCAGCACGCCGCGGGTGCCTGCCCAATCCGCCGGGGTGTAGACGACCCGCATCGAGGGGATAAAGACGGACTCCTCGGGTGCGAGCGGCATCGGCTTCATGACGTTCACGGTATCAGCGTTTCCGCCGACACCGATCGGACCGACGTTGAAGAGACGCCCGACCAGGGGCAAGGTCCCGAAGGCATGCGGGAAGGTCAGGGTACGGATCCGGTCCAGACGCGCATCGTCCGGGTTGGGGATCCGGGCCTCGAGATCCGCCTTGGCAGCTTTCAACGCCCGCGCCCAGATCTCGGCCGGACCCTCGATCCAGGACGTCGTCACATCGTCCCAGAAGCTCGACCGGCCGCTGCGGAGCATCTCCTGCAAAGGGCTGTAGGCGAACATGGCCATCGCCGTCATGGCGTCGAGATCCTCGCCCAGCTCGTCTTCGTAGAGCGCCCTGTAGAGCGCCGGTTCGAGCAGGGCAAAGAAGGCCGCGGGCCGGCTGGACCCCGCCATGTCGCCGTCCCAATCGAGCAACTCCTCGGCGGCGATGTTCCAAGCGGCCTGATCCACCGCCTGCAGATCGATCTCGATCCTGCGCAAGGCGGCTTGGGCGAGCCGCGCCTGGGTGCTGATGCGATCGGTCTGGATCTCCGCCATCGCCTCGGGCGTCAGCCGGCCGGCTGCATCGAGCCGCTCGGCGATGCGCTCGGCGCGAAAGGGCGCCATCCAGGCGTTGCTGATGGTCACCGGGTACTCAACCGGGACGATGCGGTTGTTGGCGGTGATCAAGGCCGCCCCGGGCGGATCGACACGCCGCGGGTTGCGCGTCTGGGGTATGAGCCCCTGCCAGGCATAGCCATCGACCCACCCCGGCGAGGGGAATGCGCCCGAGCCCTTGCCGCGCTGCGGCAGGATCCCGCTGACCTGCAGGGCAATCCCGCCGTCGCGGTGCGCCGACATGAGGTTCAGGACGACGTGCTTGAATTCCAGGATGGCCTCACCGGCCTCCTCGAGCGTCTCGGCCTGGTTGAGACGCAGCAGCCCGGCAAAGGCGCGATCCGGGAGATCGTTGGTCTCGCGCAGGGCCAACAGATGGGGCGTGTCCAGGCTCGGCAGATCCATCGGCGTCTTGGTGATCGGACCCAGGATGTCGTTGACGATCACGCCGTTGCCGGTCGAGCGGATGATCAGGTCGAGCGCTTCGGCGCCCTTCACCGAGATGCGCTCGACCCGGGTCGCGATCGGCTCGGACCGCCCGCCCGCACGCTCGACGCTCATGCCGTCGGGCAGGAGACGCTCGACGAAGATGTCCTGTGTATCCGCGATGGTGCTGGTGAAGCCCCAAGCGAGATCCCGGTTATGCCCGATCATCACCAAGGGGACGCCGGGCAGGTTCGCCCCGGCGACATGCAGGTCCGGCGCGATCAGCTCCAGCATGTACCAGATCCCGGGCATGGAGCCTGCCAGATGCGGATCGTTGGCGAGCAACGCCGCGCCGTCGGCCGTGCGGGGTCCATTCACCGCCCAGCCGTTGCTGGCCGCCGCCGGCAAGGGCAGGCCGAGTCGGTCAACGATCTCGAGCACGGGCTCGATCGTCGGCCCTTCCCGGTCGCCGCGCATCCGGATCCGCCCCTGCTGCTGCGCCAACTCACGCACCAGCTCGGACGACACCTCCGGCGCCGGGATCCCCGCATCGGTCGGAAAGAGCTCGCGCGCACGCTCCGCCCCGATGCGGGCCGCCAGACGCAGGAAGGTCAGCTCGGCACGCAGGTTGTAGGATTGTGTCCAGGCCATATAGCCGCCGATCAGGAGGCTATCCTGCGGGGTCCACGGCGCGGGCTCGGCGCGCACGACCAGGTACTCGAGCGGCAGGCGACGCTCGGCCGCCGCCTCGGTGCGATAGGCGTTCACGCCCGCCGCATAGGACTCGAGGAGAGACATCTCCTCGAGGTTCAATACAGCCAGACTGCGCTCCGCCTCGCGATCGAGCCCCATGGTGCGAAAGAAGCGATCCGCCGGCAGCACCCGGACACCGAACACCTCCGCGAGACGCCCGCCGGCGAGACGGCGCAGCAGATCCATCTGCCACATCCGCTCGCGCGCCACGACGTAGCCTTGAGCGAACAGCAGGTCATGGAGACTGTCGGCCTCGATCGTCGGGATCGCGTGTGGCCCGTAGCTAACGCGCACCGGGGCTTCGAGTCCCGGCACCGCCAGGCTCCCCGAGTAGCTCGGCTCGCCGCCCTTGGCGACCAGGAACAGGCCGGCGGCACCGACCGAGATGGCGATGACCAGGATCGCGACGACTAGCACTAGGATCCGACGCGGCATGCGGCTTGATTCCCGGGGCTCGGCTTACGGCGTCGTCGGAGCCACCGGCTGGATCCCCTTCACGAACGCGATGAAACCCTCGCGCTGGGCCGCGACCAGCTCCGCCGGGCCGTGCATCTGCGGGTAGAGGTTACCTTCCTGCGTCTCGATGACGCCGGCCAGGAGCATCCGATCGGCCAGCACGTCGTCGCCCGGACCCATGCCGACGCTGCGGCCGTAGCTTCCGCGGAGCTCGACCAGGGTGGCAGGGATCGTCTCGGTGCCGATCTGCGTCACGGTCGGCTCAACCGGCGCGCCGTCCGGACCTTGGAACTGAGACTGCCAGCGCTCGATGTTGGCCTCCAGCGTCCCGCCTTGACCGGGTCCGAAGAAGTAGACGACAAACTCGGCCCCGTCGCCGCCCTCGGCACCGGACGCAGGCACCTTGAACTGGAGCTGACGCATCTCGCTCTTGGGCGTCTCCGAGACCCAGGCATCCGGGACCGACGACTGGTAGCTCAGGAAGGTGACGGATTGATCGGCCGCGACAAGAGCGGAGCCGGCGAGCAGGACGGGGGCAATCAGCAGCGAGCGCAGGGCGATGGACATCGGTTTGTCTCCTTATGGTGTCATGGCTCGCGGGACTCGCAGGACCGGAAGGCCGATCGGGTCGAGTCGGGCGAGAGCGACCGCAGCGGGTCGAGATTGGGTACTATCGGACCAACCGTCTCATGATAACCGCACCTGCGAGGAGTTGCCGCGATGTCCGATCGACCCGACGCCGACGCCGACGCCGTCAAGACCTATCTGCTCGATCTGCAGGACCGCATCTGCGCGGCACTGCGCGAGACCGACGGCGGAGCGGGCTTCCGCGAGGACGCCTGGGAGCGTCCGGGCGGCGGTGGCGGGCGCACGCGCATCATGCAGGACGGGGCCGTCTTCGAGCGCGGCGGGATCAACTTCTCGCATGTCTTCGGCGAGCGACTGCCGCCCTCGGCAAGTGCGAATCGGCCCGAGCTGGCCGGGCGCGGCTTTCAGGCCATGGGCGTGTCCTTGGTCGTACACCCGCAAAACCCCTATGTACCGACCTCGCATCTGAACGTGCGGTTCTTCATCGCGGAGCGACCCGACGCCGAACCGGTCTGGTGGTTCGGCGGCGGCTTCGATCTGACGCCCTACTACGGCTTCGAGGAGGACGTGCGGCACTGGCACCGCGCGGCGCGCGAGGCCTGTCTGCCGTTCGGCGAGGACGTCTATCCGCGCTGCAAGGAGTGGTGCGACCGCTATTTCTATCTGAAGCACCGCGAGGAGCCCCGCGGGGTCGGCGGGCTCTTCTTCGACGATCTGAGCGAAGGGGGATTCGACCACAGCTTCACCTTCATGCGCAGCGTCGCGGAGGCCTATTTGCCGGCCTACCTGCCCATCGTGAATCGCCGTTGGGCGAAGCAATACGGCGACGAGGAGCGTGCCTTCCAGAAATACCGCCGCGGTCGCTACGTGGAGTTCAACCTGGTCTACGACCGAGGCACCCTGTTCGGACTGCAATCGGGCGGGCGCACCGAGTCGATCCTGATGTCGCTCCCGCCGGAGGTGAGCTGGCGCTACGACTATCGCCCGGAGCCGGGAAGCCCGGAGGCCGAGCTCTACGAGCGCTTCCTCAAGCCGCGGGACTGGCTGGCCGACGAGGCGACCGTGGCTTGATGCAGTCGAGCGTGCTCAAACCTGCTTACGATCTGTAGGATGGACAGACGTAGCGCGGTCCACCGACGCCGGCGCAGGCCTCGGTGGACTTCGCTCTCGCTCGTCCACCCTACCGGCCGGCCTTCACGGAGCCAGGCGTGAAAGGCGACAGGTCAGCCCTTGCCGTATTCGGCCTTCGACCCGGTCATATCCCACGCGAAGGTGCAGTCCAGATGCGAGAGGACCGAGATCAGCCCGCTCTCGCCGTCCTCGACCATCACCGCGATCGGGGCGCGTTTGTTGAACTGCTTGTTGGCGCGTTTGACCCAGAGATGGCGCATTTCGGGGTTTCGGGGAAAGTAGGTATGCAGGGCGTCTTCGATCCGCATCAGGTAGGAGAGCCGGCGATTGACCTGAGGGTCGTCCGGGAAGCACTCCTCGTCCCGGTAGCGCGAGAGGTTCCGGGCCTTGATAGTGGCGGGCAGCTGAAGAAGCACCAGGATATCGCTCGCACCGAGATTCCAGCCTTCCAGCAGCGACATAATGCGACGCGTGAGCGAGCAGCGCTCGTCGATCGTGAGTTCGGACATGAATCGACCCTTGTCTGAGGCACGCTCCGGAGCGTACGGCTTGATGGTCGCGGGTCGGACGATCGCCAACCACGCGTGTGACGAGGGAGATGGCGCCGACAGGCAACGGATGCAACCCGACAGCGGAGCACCGGGCTCGCGCCTCCATCGCGGTCCTCAGCGCGGGATACGGGTAATGCGCAGGACCAAGGGGATCTGTCTTAAGCGGCGCATGATGCGTGCGAGATGGGCGCGGCCCTTCACGAGGATGAGAAATTCCAAGGCCGTCGTCATGCCGTCCTTCTCGCGCGAATGGACGTTCTCGATGTTCGAGCCCAGCTCGGCGATCGCCCCGGCGACCACCGCGAGCGCACCGCGTCGATTGCCGATCTCCACCCGGATCTCGGTCGGAAACTCCCCGTCCGGCTCGTTGGCCCATTCGACGTCCAGACGCTTGTCGCGCTTGGTCTCCAGGCTGCCGAGGTTGCGGCACTCGCTGCGATGAACCACGATCCCGCGGCCGGGGCTGAAGAGCGCGGCAATGGTATCGCCCGGAATGGGCCGACAACAGCGCGCAAAACTGACCACCATCCCCTCGGTGCCGCGTATCGCCAAGCGGTGAGGATGCAGATCCTTGTCGGCCTGCATCGCTTGGGTCGTCTCGTCCTCATCACCTCCGGCGAGGCGACGGGCCACGAATGCAGCGAGACGATTGCCGAGGCCGATGTCGCCGAGCAGGTCGTCGAGCGTGCGCTGATTGGCCTCTTCCAAGTAGGCCGCGACTCGGATCGGGTCGAGGCTATCCAGATCGACGCCGAACGTGCCGAGCTCCGCGCTCAGCAGACGCCGTCCCAGCACCTGGGCCTCGCGCTGCTTGAGGTTCTTCAGATACCCCCGGATGCTCGCGCGGGCCTTGCCGGTCACGACGAAATTCAGCCAGGCCGCATTCGGCTTGGCCCCGGGTGCGTTGATGATCTCCACGGTCTGGCCGCTGCGCAGGTTCGTGCTGAGCGAGACCATGCGCCGGTCGATCCGCGCGGCGACACAGGTGTTGCCGACATCCGAATGGATCGCGTAGGCGAAATCGATCACCGTCGCACCCCGCTTGAGCGTCAAAATCCGCCCCTTGGGCGTAAAGACGTAGACCTCGTCGGGGAAGAGATCGATCTTCACGTGATCGAGGAACTCCACGGAATTGCCGGCCGCGCGCTGCATCACGAGCAGATTCTGCAACCACTCCGAGGCCAGTGTCGTGGCATTGGCCGTGGACTGCTCGCCGCTCTTGTAGAGCCAGTGCGCGGCGATCCCCGACTCGGCCATGCGCTGCATGTCCTCGGTGCGGATCTGGATCTCGATATGGATGCCTTGGGGACCGATGAGCACCGTGTGGAGCGACTGATAGCCGTTCGCCTTCGGAATCGCGATGTAATCCTTGAAGCGCCCCGGCACCGGCTTGTAGAGATTGTGGACCAGCCCGAGCACCCGATAGCAGGTGTCGATCCGATCCACGGTCACCCGGAAGGCGAAGACATCCACCACCTCCGAGAAGGCTCGACGCTTCTCGCGCATCTTGCGATAGATGCCGTAGAGATGTTTGCGCCGCCCCTCGACCTCGCCGTGGATCTCCTCCTGATGCAGGGCCTGTTTGAGCGCCGTCTCCACGGTTGAGACCATCTCGACGCGCACACCGCAGGTCTTCTGCAGGGCGCGTTGAATGACGTGACGGCGCCAAGGCCAATGATGCAGAAAGCCCAGCTCTTCGAGCTCGACGCGGACGCGGTTGATGCCGAGACGGTTGGCGATGGGCGCGAAGATGTCGAGCGTCTCGCGCGAGATCCGCCGACAAGCATCCGGGTGCATCGACCCGAGCGTGCGCATGTTGTGGAGCCGATCGGCAAGCTTGATGAGGATGACGCGGATGTCGCGCGTCATGGCGAGCAGCATCTTCTGAAGGCTCGCAGCCTGGGCCTCGGCGCGCGACTCGAACTCGATTTGCGAGAGCTTGCTCACGCCGTCGACGAGATCCGCGATCTCCTCGTCGAAGACCTCCGCGACCTGCTCCTTGTCGACCGGGGTATCCTCGATCACGTCGTGAAGCAGTGCCGCGATCAAGCACTTATAGTCCATGTGCATCTCGGCGAGGATGCGCGCGACCGCGACCGGATGGTAGATGTAGGGCTCGCCCGATTTGCGGCTCTGACCCTCGTGCGCCTCGGCGCCGAACAGATAGGCCCGATAGAACTCGCTGACCTGCTCGGGCGGGAGATAGGTCTCGAGATAGGCGCAGAGGTCGCTGATCAAATAACGGGCCACGGGCATACGATCGGATTCGGCTCCGACGGGATGAACCGGCGGAGTCGTTGCCGGATCGACAAGGGTGGCGAGGATACTTTGCATGGTTTTCGGATCGAACGGACTCACGGCGAGGCGCGCGCGGTCGCAGAGACCTTTCGTCCGTGATCTGCCCCCGCGGTCGTTCGCCGATTCTCGTCGAGCCGCATACCGGACCTACTCGCGCGGATCGCCTTTGGGCTCCGCCTCGCCGAGCTCGGAGGCCAGCTCCTCGGCAAGTGCCTGCTCCAATGCAGCCGTGGTCTCGTCGATCTCTCGCTGCGCGGCCTGGACCATTGCGGTCGAGATATGGCCCGCGGCGATCTCGCGCAACGCCATGACGGTGGGCTTGTCGTTGGCCCAAGGCAGGATCGGCTCGACACCGTTCGCCAACTGGCGGGCGCGCTTGGTGGCGAGCAGCACCAGATCGAAACGGTTGTCGACGTGATTGAGGCAGTCCTCAACGGTAATTCTGGCCATGCGAAATGTTCTCCATCGGGGTCTCGAAAATCCGGGGCGCCGGCGCACGGGGCCGGGAATACGACGGACGCGGGTGCGAGGACTCGTCTACGTTCGACAGGCGGGCGGGCTCGCCGTTCATGCTCCTCGGAGCCGGCCGCCCACACGGCAGCCTTGTGCTAAACCGCGTCCCGAGCGAGATGCTAGCTTTCGAGTGAATTCGGCGTTGGGTGCATCCGCAGCCCTTAGCGGGGACGCGGTTTGAACTGATATTTCTATAATATCTTAAACCGCGCCGTCTCCAGCGGCCGTCAAATCTGCCGGGGCCGATCCCATCCAAAAACATCGCATGACGCGCTAGGGCGCGGTCTAAGAGCCTAACATACATGGCGAAGCAGCAGCGAGCAGCGACGCGCCCGCATCACGCCAGGGCATCGAGCAGCGGCCCCAACCTCGGCCGCTGCCGCTCGAAACGCTGTCGCTCGGCGAGGACGATCGCCGCCAGCGCATCCAGCGCCGTATCGAACACCGCGTTGACGACTAGATAGGCGTACTCCTCGACATGCGCCATCTCGTCGCGCGCCTGCGCCATCCGACCCGCGATGACCGCATCGCTGTCGGTACCCCGCCCGCGCAGACGTCGCTCGAGCTCGACGATCGACGGCGGCAAGACAAAGATCCCGGCCGCCGAGCGAAAGCGCTCGCGCACCTGCCGCGCGCCCTGCCAGTCGATCTCCAGGATCAGATCCTGCCCGGCAGCCAGTGCCTCGCGGACATCGACCTCGCGCGTCCCGTAGAGGTTGCCGAAGACCTCGGCATGCTCCAGGAACTCGCCCGCGGCGACCGACTCCCGAAACCGCGCCTGATCGATGAAATGATAGTGGACGCCGTCCTGCTCTCCGGCGCGGGGCGCACGCGTCGTGCAGGAGACCGACAGGGACAGACCAGGATCGCGCGCGAGAAGCGCCTTCACCAAAGACGTCTTCCCGGCGCCGGATGGGGCCGAGACGATAAAGAGGATACCTTCGCTCATGATGCGCTCAACCATTTGAAACAGGGGTTGGCCGGCCGATGCTGACCCCGACCGCGCGGATACCGGGCTGCCGAAACATCCCGCACGACACCGAGGGTCGAGGCGAGACTCGCGATCGGGCGGCCGGCACGCGACCTCGGCCACCGGATAAGGAGTTCAGAATATCGCGCCCGCGCCGGGCACGCACGCGGATCAAGCGCGGGGAGCGACGATCGAAGCATTCCTGCCGCCGAGATAGCGCGGCGGAGTTGGTTTCGTCTGCCGCGACGTGCTACAAACCCTATGACCACGAGGGCCACTGGACAATCGGAACCGAGCAGGCCGAGGCTTCGAGCTCCAACCGGTTGACTGGAAAATCGGCCGGCCTTACCGACCGCCTCGGATTCATGACGCGAGATCTCACGGACTATGACCTTGCCGACCATCTTCGACATCTGCACACCGCGCCAGGACGTTCTGAAGGGCACGATCTCCGAATCGGACTTCGCGGCCGACCTTGCGCAGGTTCTGCGCGGCGACGCGCCCGAGGAGTACCTCGACCCGGTCAAATTCTTCGCGAACACGCACCCGACCCGCGGACTCAAGGACCTGCTGCGCAATGTGTGCCTGCGGCTCGCCGGCAGTCCGGATCAGGTCGCGTCCATCTTCCGGTTGGACACCAACTACGGTGGCGGCAAGACGCATGCGCTCATCGCCCTGACCCACGCCATCAAAGGGATGACCGGTGTCCCCAACACCGCGGAGTTCCTGGACCCCGGCATCCTACCCACGACCAAGGTCCGCATCGCCGCCTTCGACGGCGAGAACGCCGACCCGTTGAACGGCCGGCCGCTGGAATCCGACTTGCGTGCGTACACACCCTGGGGTGAGATCGCCTACGCCCTCGCCGGGCGAGACGGCTATGAGCGGCTGCGGCGCAGCGACGAGCAGGGCGGAGCGCCAGGTGCAGCAACCATCCAGGAACTGTTCGGCGGAGAGCCGACGCTGATCCTGATGGACGAATTGTCGGTCTACCTGCGCAAGCTCAAGGTCCGGGACCGCGAGGCCGCGGGCGGTCAACTCACGGCCTTCCTCACCGCCTTGTTCAAGGCAGTGGAAAGCTCGCCCAACGCCGCCGTGGTTTACACCTTGGCCATCGGCAAAGGCGGCAAGGCCACCGACGCCTACAGCGACGAAAATCAGTTCATCGCCGACAAGATGGAAGAGGCGGAGAGCGTCTCGGCTCGCAAGGCCGCGCTGCTCGACCCGACAGAGGAAGACGAAACGGTCAAGATCCTACGCCGCCGACTCTTCGACCGAATCGACGACGCCGCAGCGACCGCCGTCATCGAATCCTACCGCCAGCTTTGGGAGCAGCACCGCGACAACCTTCCCCCGGTCGGCGGCCGCGACGCGCGCTTGGAAGCCTTCGCGTCAGGCTACCCCCTGCACCCCGAGCTGATCGACACCCTGCGCGAAAAAATGTCCACTCTGGGCAATTTCCAGCGGGTTCGCGGCATGCTGCGCCTGCTAGCCCGCACCGTCGGCCGGCTCTGGGAGCAGCGCCCCGCCGATGTTTACGCCATTCATCTGCATCACCTCGACCCTGGCTTCGAGCCCATTCGACAGGAGATCGTCACCCGGCTCGGCCAGCGCCAATTCGTCCCCGCCATCAAGTCCGACGTTGCCGCAGTGGATGGAGATCAAAGCGCGCTGGCCCAGCAGCTCGATGCCGATCATTACAAGGGACTCGCACCCTATGGCTCCTACGTCGGTCGGGCGATCCTGTTTCACACCATGGCCTTCAACGAGAACTTAAAGGGAGCCACCCCCGAAGAGCTTCGCTGGTCGATCCTCTCGCCCGGCACGGACCTGAGCTTTATCGACGACGCCCGGCGGCGCTTCGTGCAGGGCTCGGCCTATCTGGATGACCGCCCGAACGTCCCGCTGCGGTTTCTGGCCGAGGCCAACCTGACCCAGATCTTGCGCCGTCAAGAGCAGCACGCGGATCCCGGCGAGGCCCGTGCACAGCTCAACGACCGCATCAAATCGATCTTCGGCGGGACCGTCTTCAACCTCTACCCCTTCCCCGGCGGTCCCTACGAGGTGCCGGACGACGCGGGCGACGGCAAGCCGACCCTGGTTCTCATGGGGTTCGATGCCGTCGAGGTTGCATCGGACAATGTCGCCGTCCCCGAGCTGGTCGGTCGCATCTACGCGCAGAAGGATGCGAGTGGCGGCCTGCGCCTCAACCGCAACAACCTCGTCTTCCTGTTGGCCGATCAGGCCCGCAAGGAGGAGATGCGGCATAAGATGGTTCGGCGCCTGGCGCTGAACGAGCTGCGCCGCCCGGAACGGCTCAACGAGCTGCCCGATCATCAACAGGACCGGATCAAGGAGTGGTACCAACGCTCCGAGCACGACCTTGCCCTGGCCATCCAGCAGTGCTACCGGCACGTCCTCTATGCCTCAAAGCACCGGATCGAGGGCGCGGAGCTGGACCTCGCGCACAGCGCCATCGATACCCAGAGTGCCTCGGATAAACCCGGCCAGGGCCAGAAACAAGTGGTCGAAGTCCTGCGCGCCAACAACAAACTGCGCCTGCCCGAGGACGAACCGGACTCGCCGACCTATATCCGCGACCGCACGCCCCTGAAGAAGGGCACCATCACCACGGCTGCCCTGCGCGCCGAGTTCCGACGCGACCCCGGCCTGCCCATCCTGGTGGGCGACGACTGCTTCGTGAAAGGCATCCGTCGCGGCATCGAGGGAGGCGAATTCGTGTATCAGAGCGGCGATCTGATCCACGCCAAAGGGGACCCCTGGGCCAACATCCATATCGACGAGCAGTCCTTCGTCCACACCGCCGCCTATGCACAGGAGAGCGGCATCTGGCCGAAGGTCTCCGAGGCCCCGCCCGGATCCGGCCCGGTCGGCGGCTCCGGCGGCGGAACGGGCAACAATGGCGGCACTGGTACAGCCTCGGGCGGATCAACCGGATCGGGCGGATCCGAAGGCACCGCAGGCGGGAAAGACCCCGGCGCAGGCACGTCCGGCGGAGGCACCACGGGCACTGGTACCGGCTCCACCGGCAAGACGACGGAGCCATCGAACACCCTCACCGAAGAGGGCGTCCTCAAAGAGGCCCTCACCACGCTCTGGGAACGGGCGCGCGCCCGCAAATTCACCCGGATCCGCACGCTGGAGCTGCGCCTCTTCGACGCGACCGACGCCTTCCGCCTGCTGGGCCTGGTCGCGGCCGTCCAGGGCGCCACCAAACAGGTTGTCATCACCGGCAGCTACGAGACCGCAGAGGGCGGAATGCTGGAGATCGAGTTCACCGGTCCACCCGCGGACGCCCAACCCGTCAAAGATTTTCTGGACCCCCAACTGCGCGCGGCCAAAGAAAAGGATCTGTCGGCTCGCTTCGACATCCACTTCGACGACACCGGACTCAGCCTCGCCGGAGACATCCCGGAAAAGCTCGCCGAGCGACTGACTCGCTTCGGCACCGGCGCGGCCTATGTGGCCATCACCGCCGAGGGCAGCGCGTGAACGCCTTGCCCTCGTACAGACCAGCCGGCCAATCAGGCCGCGCCGGGGCCGGATCGGATACAGCCATGCCGAAATATGAGCTGTGGGTCCGCACCCATGGCGCGGAAGACTTGGAGATGGAGATCTGGCAGGTCCCGGCCCCCGCCACGCCACACATCAAGGCCCCGGTGCGGATCGCCGGTTTGCGTGGGCGCAACCTCGCACTGGTCGAGCATCGCGTGCTGCGGCGGCTCGCCAAGGCACGCATCCAGCTCGGCGAACCCTTGGCCGACGCGCGTCAGGTCTTCAGCCTTGACGAGGACCTGGCCCTCAATCTCGGGCTCCTCTTCCGGGTTCTGGCGCCCATGCGCAATCGCGAGTACATGCGCGCCTGCGCCGAGGGCATCGAGGAGATGGGCCGCGAGGAGGCCGCCTACTGGCTGGGCATGGCCATGCACCGCAAGTACCCCAGGCGCGTGCTCATGTCTCTGCGTTTTCTGTTGATCGATCCCAAGGCTTGAGGGGGCCGACCGGCATGTCTCGCAGCCTGCGCGACCTCGAGTCTTTGTTGCCTGAGCTGGACGCGGCACCCGCCGACGCCCTGGAGGATCAGGACCTCGACTTCAAAGAGTGGCCCGAGCGCAGCCGGGAAAAGGCCGTGGATCAGGTGGTCGAAATGGCTATCTGCATGGCCAACGGCGGCGGGGGCACGGTTGTCTTCGGAGTGCGCGACCGGGTGGTGGGACGCGCGGATGCCCTCCTCGGCGTCCCACCGGAGATCGATGTCAACCTCCTGCTCAAGGCGGTCTATGACCGTACCGATCCACGCCTGACCCCGGTTTTCGAGGACCTGTTCGTCCCCGAAGGCACCGGTCGTCTGTTGATCATGCAGGTCCACGGCGGGCTGCCCCCGTACACCGACAGCCAGGGCGGGGCCAAGGTGCGGGTCGGCAAGGACTGCCAGCCCATGACCGGCAGCCTGCGCCGCCGCGTCCTGATCGAGACCGGAGAGACCGATTTCACCGCCGGGTTGGTCGAGGGCCGTCCGGCCGACCTGCTCTCGGCCAGCGCCATGGAACAACTGCGCGACGCCGCCCGCCGTGAGCGTGCCCCCGAGGACCTGCTTCACCTCTCCGACCACGACCTACTGGCGGCCCTGGACCTGCTCACGCAAGGCCGACTCAACTTCGCCGGCCTGTTCTTGGCCGGACACCCCGAGGCCCTGCGCCGTCACCTGCCGAGCTACGTCTGGACACATGTGCGCATGGCGAGCGACACCGCCTACAGCGACCGCCTGGACGGCAACGATGCCCTGCCGGTCGCCCTCAACCGCATGCTCGACCGCATCATGGCGGACAACCCGATCAGCACCCTGGAACTGGGACTCTTTCATCACGAGTATCGCGCCTATCCCGAGATCGCGCTCCGCGAGGCCCTGATGAACGCGCTGTGCCATCAGGACTTCCGCATCGGCGGTCCGCTACTGGTCAGCCAATACCCGGACCGCATCGAGATCGCCAACGCCGGCGGCTTCATCGGCGGCGTTTCGCCGCACAACATCCTGCGCCACCGCCCGGTGCCGCGGAATCCGCTGCTCGTCAACGCCCTGGTACGCCTGCGCCTGGTCAATCGCATGAACCTCGGCGTGCGGCGCATGTTTCAGTCCATGCTCGAGGAGGGGAAGGCCCCGCCCAACCTGGCGGAGCACGGCGAATCCGTGGTGGTCTCCTTCCGGAAGCAGCCCATCTCCGGCCCCTTCCGCCTCTTCGTCGCCGACGAAGGTCAGGCCGGCCGCATCCTCAGCGTCGAGCACCTGCTGATCCTGCATGACCTCCTGGGCCATCCCGAGCTGGACACCGCCCGCGCCGCCCGCCTATGCCAGCGCACCGAGCCCGCGGCCCGAGATCTGCTCAACGAGATGGAGACCGGCCTGGGCTATCTGGAGCGCGGCGGCACCGGGCGCGGCACCTACTGGGTGCTGCGCCCCGATCTGCATCGGCGCCTGGCAGGGCCCGGCCACCCGGAGCGCAACCGGCGCATCGCCTGGGAGGCGGCTAAGACCCGCACGCTCAGCGTGCTGAAAGACCGCGCCCGCCGTGGCGAGCCGGGGCTCAGTAACCAGGAGATCCGACAGATCACCCACTACGACAGGAATCAGGTGGTGCGTCTGATGCTGGAGCTGCGGGCCGAGAACCCGGATATCCGACTCGGCGGTGCGGGACGCTCGGCCCGCTACAGCGTGGATTGCGCGCGGAAATGAGCGGCGCGCATTTACCGCGCATTTACCCTGAGGAATTGCGCGCAGAAATGCGCGCGCGCATTTCTGCGGCCATTCAACGGCGACGAGACCCGGACTGAAGGATTCCATGACCACCCGCCTGATCGAGACCTGGTTGCCGATTGCCGAGATCGGCCTGGAGGGCCTGCGCGAGCGCACTCCAATGACGCCCTTCCCGGCGCCCAACCGTCTGCACGTCTGGTGGGCGCGCCGCCCGCTGGTCGCCTCCCGTGCGGCCATCCTTGCCGCGCTGCTCCCGGCGGATGCTGATCGCGAGCGGTTCATGCACTTGCTGGGAATTCACGGGGATCCGGTTGCGGCTCGGGCAGCCATGGACCGAGCTGTCCGCAACGGTGTCCGCGTTGAAGACCCTTACGGATACAAACGAGCCTTCGGTCACCTGCCTGGGAAAGAGGATCTGGAGTGGTTCCGTTATGAGGCACGTCGTCTTGGTATTGATGACCCGACTGTTTTGGACCCCACGGCAGGCGGAGGTAGCATCCCGTTTGAAGCCACGCGACTCAACCTCAACACCGCAGCCAACGATCTGAATCCGGTCGCGGCTCTTATACTCCGCGCAACCGTTGATTGGCCCCTTCGGTTTGGACTCGACGTTCATCGGGAGTTTCTTCGGCTGAGCCAGACTTGGAGGGCAGAGGTCGAGGCTCGCCAGACCGCCTTTTTTCCTCAACCCTTCGCGCCCGACCAGATCGATACGACCTACCTCTGGGCTCGGACCATCACCTGCCCCTACTGCGACGGTCTAATTCCCCTGTCGCCAAATTGGCGCTTAGCGTCGAGCGGGGCTGGCGTAGGTCTCAAACCACGCTTAGGTGACGGGCCGAGTACCGCTGGCCGAATCTGCGATTTCGAGATCGTCAATAAGGCGGCCGAGCACGCGAAAGGCACCGTGAAGGGGGGAGACGCCGAGTGCCCCTTCCCGGACTGCGATCGCACCATTGATGGCGAGGAGGTCAAACGCCAAGCCCAGGCGGGGCGGATGGCAGAGCAGCTCTACGCGGTGGTCTACAAGCGGAGCACGTGGACCACCACCAAGACTGGCAAGAAGCGCGAGAAGTGGGTGCGCGGCTACCGCGCCCCGTGCCCGGAGGACGAGGTCTCCGACCTCATCGCCGAGCGCCTGGCCGAGAAGTTGCCGGAGTGGGAGGCGTTGGGTCTGGTGCCTACGGAGGTGATCGGAGAACCGTCCAACTACGACAGGGGACATCGGATGTACGGGATGTACCTCTGGCGCGACGTATTTTCTCCGCGGCAGTTGCTGTGCCACGGCATTGGCGTCGAGGTCTTTCGGGAACTGCTGGAATCAGAACAAACCAAGTACGCACTGCAAGACGAGACCAAGGCTGCCTTCGCCTACCTCGCGTTATCGCTGGACAAGTTGCTGAACTACAACTCCCGGATGTCCATTTGGATGCCCACTCGCGAAGTGGTCGCCAACACATTCAACCGGCACAACTTCGCATTCAACTGGTCCTATGCCGAGATGGCACCTCTGATCGTCGGCCTCGGCTACGACTGGGCCATCGAGCAAACCGCCAAGTGCATCGGCGAGCTTGTGGACCTGGTCCGTCCCGATATCGACGTCAAGGCCGCCAAGAAGCAAACGCGCCATGCGGATCTATTCGCCGCGCCACCCTTCACCCCGCCCCCGGTCACCATCACCTGCAAGTCCGGCGACAGCCTGGACCATCTGGCGGATGGCGCAGTGGACCTGGTCGTGATGGACCCGCCCTACTACGACAACGTCATGTACGCGGAGCTGTCGGACTTCTTCTATGTCTGGCTCAAGCGCACCGCGGGCTATGTCTACCCGGAGCTGTTCCGCCGCGCGCTGACGGACAAAGAGCACGAGGCGGTCGCCAACCCGGCCAAATTCCGCGGCGAGAAGGGCGCCAAATCACTGGCTAATCAGGACTATCGGGAACGCATGGCGGCCATCTTCACCGAATGCCGGCGCGTTCTGAAACCGGACGGCATCATGACCCTGATGTTCACCCACAAAGCGACCGGCGCCTGGGATGCCTTGACCAAGGGTCTGATGGAGGCCGGCTTCGTGATTACCGCAAGCTGGCCAATCAACACGGAGGCCGAGGGCTCGCTGCACATCAAGGACAAGTCCGCCGCCAACAGCACCATCTTCCTGATTTGTCGACCCCGCACCGCGCGAGCCGAGGGCGACGACGCGCTCTACTGGGAGGATCTGGAGCCCAAAGTCCGAGCTGCCGTGCGCTCGCGCATCAAGGACTTCCAGGATGCCGGGATCCGCGGCGTCGACCTCTACCTCTCTTGCTTCGGGCCGGCCCTGGAGGAATTCTCCCGTCACTGGCCGTGCGTCGCGGCACCCCTCGCCCCGTGCCCGAGGCGAAACGCCGTCAACGCCAAGCGGAGCTGTTTGAGGATGGCTGGGATCCCTATCTGGCGACGCCGGAGGACGCCCTGGACGCCGCCCGCCGGGAGGTGAAGCGCTGGCGCATGGAATCGCTCACCCATATGCAGCGCCAAGTGGAGCTTGATCCTCTGACCGAGTGGTTCGTGCTCGCCTGGGACGCCTTCCAAGCCCCCCAGTTTCCCTACGACGAAGGTCTGCGCCTGGCCCGAGTCGTCGGCCTGGACATGGACCGGGATGTCATCGGGCGGGTCGCGGAGAAGAAAACCAGCAACGTCATCCTCTGGGACAGCGCCATGCGCGCCGCCAAAGGCGCACTCGGACCACCCGACGGCTCGCGCGGCTGGATCGACGCCATCCACCACGCCGCGCACGCCGGCCACACCCGCACACTCCAGGCCGCCCAAGAACTGCTCGAACGCTCGGGCGTCGCCCAAGAGCCGCTCCTCCTCTCGGCCCTGGAAGCCGTGCTCGAAGTCCTGCCCCCGTCCCGAGCCTTCACCGGCTTCGACCCGGCAGACGCCGTGCTCCCGTCAGCCAGCGACTTCGAGGTTCTTGAGAATCTACGCCGCCTCGCCTTCGCGGACCGCGTGGATAAACCGACACAGTTGGCGCTTTGGCAGGAGGACAACGCTTGAGCACCCTGACCACCTTCGATACCACTAAGGAATTCCTCTCCGACATGCTCAAACAGTTGGGGGACGGCAAGACCCAGCTCCCGGACTTCCAGCGGGGGTGGGTCTGGGACGACGACCATATCCGTTCGGTGCTTGCGAGCGTCGCCCGATCCTTCCCCATCGGTGCCGTGATGATGCTCAAGACCGGCGGCGACGTGCGCTTCCAGCCCAGGCCCGTGCAGGGCGTGACCTTTCCGCCCCAGGGCCGGCCGGAGCCCGAGCGCCTGGTCCTGGATGGCCAGCAGCGGCTGACCTCTCTCTACCAAGCATTGATGCTGGACGAGGTCGTGGAGACGACCAACGCCAAGAAACAGAAGGTCAAGCGGTGGTACTACATCGATATGCGCAAGGCCGTGCAGTCCCCGGAGGATCTGGAGGAGGCAATCGTCGGTCTGCCGGAGAGCCGCCAACTGCTCAACTTCCGCGGTGAGTTGATCTCCGACTACTCGACCCCCGAGCGCGAGTACGAGGCTGAGCTTTTTCCCATCCGCAACGTCCTCGAGGACGACGATTGGCGGATGGCCTACTCCGAGTTCTGGGACTTCGACAAGGAGCGGCAGAAGTTCTACAACGAGTTCGGCAAGCGGGTGCTGAACGCCTTCAAGCAGTATCAGGTCCCGCTGATCGTGCTGCATCAGACGACCTCCAAAGAGGCCGTGTGCCAGGTCTTCGAGAAGGTGAACACCGGCGGCGTCTCGCTGACTGCCTTCGAGCTGTTGACCGCCACCTACGCGGCGGACAACTTCAACCTGCGGGATGACTGGTTCGGGAACCAGGAGCGCAAGGTTGCCGGACGGGAGCCGCGCCTACATCAGAAGAGGGTGCTGCAGCGCCTGGCCAACACCGACTTTCTCCAGGTTGTGGCACTGCTCTACACCATTGCCCGCCGCGAAGCCGATCTGACCAACGGATTCAAGCCGGAACAGGCCGCAGCCGTGAGCTGCAAGCGCGTAACGATCCTCAACCTGCCCTTGAGCGGCTATTGCCAATGGGCCGACGCGGCGGTGGAGGGATTCGAGCGCGCCGCACGTTTCCTGTTTCAGCAGAACATTTTTTCGCCCTGGGATTTGCCCTACCAGACCCAGGTGATCCCCTTGGCGGCCATCCTCATTAACCTCGGCAAGCGCTGGGAGGACGATGGCATTCGGCGAAAGGTGGCCCTATGGTTCTGGTGCGGGGTCTTCGGGGAGCTATACGGCGGGGGTGTCGAATCCCGCTTCGCACGCGACGTGCCGGAGGTCCTGGCCTGGATCGACGGAGGTCCGGAGCCGCAGACGGTGATCGATGCCAACTTTTCAAGAACCCGCTTGCTGACCTTGAGGACCCGTAACAGCGCAGCCTACAAGGGGCTGCATGCCCTACTGATGCGCGACGGTGCGCAGGACTTCCGCACCGGGGTACCCATCGACGAGGCCAGCTTTTGGGACGAGCGAATCGACATCCACCACATCTTTCCCCAGGCGTGGTGCGTCAAGCAGGGCATAACGTCCCAACGCTACAACTCCATCGTCAACAAGGCGGCAGTGTCCGCGCGGACCAATCGGATCATCGGGGGGCAGGCGCCGAGTGCCTATCTCCAGCGCATTCAGGACCAGGCGGGCATCGATGCCGAGCGCATGGATCAGATCCTCGGGACCCACGTCATCGATCCAGAGCGACTTCGAGACGACCACTTCGAGGGTTTTTTCGCCGCTCGCGAGGAGGCCCTGGTGACCCGCATTGCCGCGGCGATGGGCAAGGCTGTCCTGCAACAAGCCTCCGAGCAGGAGCCGGTCACCGAGTCGAACGGCGACGACAGCTCCGACGAGAACGAGGCGTGAGTCTCCTCACCGCCAGGGATTGGCTGACCAAGTACAGTCCGGAGCAGGGCGACTTGGTCACCGGGTTCTATGTCCCCGCCTTGGAATGCGCCGTGCGCTACGACCGCTCCACCGGCTACTTCTCCGCCTACGCCCTTGCCCTCGCCGCCCGTGGAATCGAGGGTCTCGTCCGCAACCGCGGTCGGATGCGCCTTGTCGTGGGATGCACCCTGAAGCCCCAAGATGTTGCTGCCATCCAGCAAGGCGCCGATCTGCGCGACCGGGTGGAGGCGGCGCTGCTGGCCGAGCCACTCGGCGCGGATGACGCCACTGCGGTGGACGCCCTTGGACTGCTGGCCTGGATGGTCGCCAAGGGCCACCTGGACGTGAAGGTAGCCGTGCCCTGCGACGAGGGCCGCAAGCCCATCGCGGGCCTTGGTCTCTTTCACGAAAAGGCCGGTATTCTCGAGGACGGCGCGGGAAACCGGCTGGCCTTCAGCGGCAGCATCAATGAGACCGAGTTCGGCTGGAAGCACAACTGGGACAGCTTCCATGTCTTCACGACCTGGGGCGCCGATGGGGGCGGCGGCACCGCCCATGTCCAGGCCGAAGAGGACAGCTTTCAGCGTCTCTGGGCCAACAAGACGGCGAGCGCCATCGTGATGGACGTGCCGGCGGCCGTTCGGCTGGAGCTGCTGAAGTTTCTGCCCAAGGACGACCTGCCGGGTCGGCTGAGAACGACGTCGGCTGATGCGGAGCCGATCGTTCCGATTCCCGAATCACCGAGCCCGGAACCCCGGTCGGACCCGCGCCGCCTGGTGTGGGGCTACATCCGCCATGCCCCGGCTTGGCCGGATGGCGGCGAACGGGTCGGCGAAGCGACGAGCGCAGTGATCCCTTGGCCCCATCAGGTCAGGGCCTTTCAACGTCTCTATGACCACTGGCCGCCGCGACTGCTGATCGCCGACGAGGTGGGTCTGGGCAAGACGATTCAAGCGGGCCTTCTGCTGCGCCAAGCCTGGCTGGCCGGCCGGGCGAAGCGGATCCTGGTGCTGGCGCCGAAGGCCGTCTTGCGCCAGTGGCAGATCGAGCTGCGCGAGAAGTTCAATCTGAATTGGCCCATTTACGACGGGCAGCGGCTGTGCTGGTACGCGTCGCGGGGGCTCCAGGGCGAGGCGCAACGTCCGGTCGACGCCAAGGCGTGGCACCGTGAGCCTTGCGTGCTGGTCTCCAGTCACCTGATGCGGCGGCGCGATCGTGCGGCCGAGCTGTTGTCCGGGGCCGAGCCCTGGGACCTGGTGGTGCTCGACGAGGCCCATCATGCCCGACGGGGCGGCGGCGGTCTCGGTGCCGACCAGCGGCCCAATCAACTGCTGCGTCTGATGCAGAGCCTCCGCGAGCGCACGCAAGGGCTGGTGCTCTTGACCGCGACCCCGATGCAGGTCAGCCCTGTCGAGGTCTGGGACCTGATGGCCCTGCTCGGGCTGCCCGCCGACTGGAACCTGCGTGCCTTCCTGGACTTCTTCGAGTACGCCGCTGCGCCGAATCAATCGCATGCCCAGCTTCGCCGGATGGCGGACCTGTTCCAGGCCGCCGAGGTGACCTATGGGGCCTTGGCCGAAGAGGATGCGATGCGCCACCTGCCGGGCCTGAGTCGCCTCAAGGTGCGCAAGATCCTGCGTGCCTTGCGCGACACCGCGTCCATTCCGCTCAAACAGCTCGAAACCCCGGAGCGCCGGGCAGCGGTCCGTCTGATGAAACTGCACACCCCGTTGCGCGCCCTGATCTCGCGGCACACCCGCGAGCTGCTGCGCCGCTACCAGCAGGCCGGCAAGCTCAAGGCACTGATCGCAACCCGCAAGGTCGAAGATCGCTTCGTCGAGATGACCCCGGCCGAGCGTCTGGTCTACGAGCAGGTCGAGGACTATATCGGCAGCACCTACGACAACGCCGCAGCCGATGAGCGCACCGCCGTGGGCTTCGTCATGACCATTTATCGGCGGCGCCTGGCCAGCAGCTTCCATGCACTGAGCCGGACCCTGGAAGGTCGACTGGCGGCCGTCGGGGGCCAAACGGGATACGGCCCGGCACTGGGCGTGGCCGGTGCAGTCGACGAGGACGTGCCCGACGACGAGCTCGGCGAGGACGAGATCGACGCCGAAGAGGCGATCGATCTGGAACGCCAAGCCCTCGCCCTGGAAGAGATGGGCGACATCCGGGCACTGCTGGCCGCGGCTGAACGCCTCCCGTCGGATACCAAGGCGGGGGTCCTGTTGGAGGTTCTGAGCGAGCTGCGCGAGCAGGGCTACCGTCAGGCGATGGTCTTCACCCAGTACACCGACACCATGGACTTTCTGCGCGGACGCATCGCCGACACCTTCGGCCCCGGCGTGATCTGCTTCTCCGGGCGCGGCGGCGAGATCCTCACCCCGGCGGGCGACTGGCAAGTGATCACACGCGATGCGACGAAAAAGCGCTTTCGGGATGGCCTCGCGGAGATCATGGTCTGCACCGACGCCGCCGCCGAGGGTCTGAACTTCCAGTTCTGCGGAGCGCTGGTCAATTACGACATGCCCTGGAACCCGATGCGGGTCGAGCAGCGTATCGGCCGCATCGACCGTCTCGGTCAGGAACACCCCGAGATCCGCATCGTCAATCTGCACTATCAGGACACCGTCGAAGCCGACGTCTACGAGGCGCTACGCCACCGCATCAACCTCTTCCAGAGCTTCGTCGGACGCCTCCAACCCATCCTCGCCCGCCTGCCCCGTGCGATCACCGAGGTCGCCTTGGGCCGGCCGGAGGATCGCGAGAGGGCAAGGGCCAACCTGGTCACGGACATCGCCGCCGAGGTGGAATCCGCCGAGCAGGCCGGATTCGACCTCGACGAGGTCACCGCGGACGACCTCGATGCGCCCGAGCGCCCGCCGGCCCGCTATGACCTGACCGATCTCGGCGCATTGCTCGCCCGCCCCGACCTGCTGCCGCCGGGCGTTCAAACCAAGGCGCTCGGCACGCGCGACTGGTCCTGGCAGGCGCCGGGAATGCCGGCTTCGGTGCGCGTCACAACGGATCCCGACTACTACGAGCAGCACCCCGACAGCACCGAACTGTGGTCGCCTGGAAGCCCGGTGTTCCCGGTGCCGGAAGCAGTTGCAGAGAGCCAGGAGATTGAAGGCGCGGACTTTCGTTCGCTGGTCGCGGGGCAGTCGGCGACGACCTACCCAACCGAGCGCTGAGGGGAGATGGCTCGAACGGCGGGGCAAGCCTGGTGGCGCCCTTGCGCGACTGGCGCAACCTCACGATGACGCCTTCGGACTATTGACCAACGCACCGGCCCCAGGGCTTCGCGCCCCGTTGAACCGCATCGCCGCAACCCTCGACGGGAACCGCGCCGTCACCGCCCTGCGATTGGGTCGCCAAGCGCGCGGTGGGGCGATCGATCCGGGCGCGCCGGCGCCGCGGGCTGCCCAGGGTCGCTCAGTGCACCGGATACACCCAACCGCCGATGCGACCGCCATCGGCACTGGTGCGGCTGTTCGGCGCGACGTCCAGCAGCGTGAAGCGGCCGTTGATCTCGAACATCTCGATGCGCCGCGCGAAGGCTTGCGGATCCTCCCAGGGCCGGTTGTCGTAGTTCTCCTCGGCCAGCGCGACCAGACCCTGCTCGCGGTCCACGTCGACGACCACGGCGACATGTCCGGCGCGCCATTCCGGATCCTCGCGATCGGCCAGATACACCAGCAAGTCGCCGCGCTCGGGCGGACGCCGCGCGGTCCCGTTGAGCGAGCGCCCCAGCGGCACGATCGCGCCGGTGCGCGGGTCGGTTGCCTCGGTCAGGTAGAGGATGTCGTGGGCGATTTCGACATCGCCGAAGGTCAGGGAACGGCTCTTCATCCACCAAAGCCGGGCGTATCCGACACATTGGTAGGTGATGCCGACGTAGTGCTTCGCACCCCCCGCCGGCGCATCGCGCGACACCGCGACCTCCCCGGTCTCCAGGTCGAGAAAGCTCCGCTCGGGGTGCAGGCAGGTGGAGACACAGTTCGAGCGGGCCGCGGCCCCGTCGGCCACCCCGAGCACCTGCCCGAAGGGCGTCGCGCACGGACCCTCGCAGGCGCGGCGGCTCTCGGCGATCAGGCGTGGCCACTCGAGCGGTCCGATGGCCGCCCGCGGTGGCGGCAGACCCTCGCCGTCGGTGCGCGGCAGCTCGCGCAGGGTCGGCGGGGCATCGGCCGACAGCGGTCCGATCGTCAGTGCGAGCAGCAGGAGCGCGGCGATCGCCCCGACACACGCTAGGGCGCCTGGGCATCGAAATGAGGGTTTTTCGCGAGGAGCCATCGCGTCACTCCAAATTCTGCACCTGCTCGCGCATCTGCTCGATCAGGACCTTCATCTCGACCGCCTCTCGGGTGACTTCTACGTCGGCCGACTTCGAACCCAGGGTGTTGGCCTCGCGGTTGAGCTCCTGCATGAGAAAATCCAGGCGGCGCCCGACGGGCTCGCGGCGTTTGAGCACGTCCCGGACCTCGGCGACGTGGGCCTCCAGACGGTCCATCTCCTCGTCCACATCCAGGCGGGCCGCAACCAGGGCCATCTCCTGCTCGAGGCGTGCGGGGTCCAGCTCGGCGCGCAGCTCGGCGAGGCGATCGGCGAGACGCCGGCGCACGCCGGTCATCACCTCGGGCATCCGGGCGCGCACGCGCACCACGCTCTCCTGAAGGCGGTCGCAGCGATCGAGCAGAAGGCGTTCCAAGCGTTCGCCCTCGCGCTCCCGGGTGGCAAGAAGGGTGTCGATGGCGGTTTCGAGAAGATCCAGCGCGGCAGCCGTGACCTGATCCAGGGCGCGGTCCTGCTCCTGGAGCACGCCGGGCCAGCGCAACAGCTCGAAGGGCGACGGGTCGACCCCTCGACCGATGATGGCGCCGACCTCCTGCCCGGCCGCGATGAGCTGCTCGACAAAGGCACGGTTGACCCGCAGGCTTCCCGTGAGTCCGACGGCCGGGACGTAGCGCAGGTTGCAGTCGAGCTTGCCGCGCTGCACACGGGCAGCCAGTCGCGTGCGCACACCGGTTTCGAGCGCGCGCAGCTCCTCGGGCAACCGCAGATGCGGCTCGAGATAGCGATGGTTGACGGCCCGCAGCTCCCAGGTCAGCTCACCGAAATCACCGGCGCGCGACTCGCGCGCGAAGGCTGTCATACTTTTGATCATGGAGTCTTACCTGCGGTGATGGATGTGGGTGCGACGTTGTAGGCGTCGCCGCTCGGGCGCGACAAGCGGCAGCGAGACCGAGTGCGTGCGACCGCTCGCGTGGATCCGGGCTCGGGGCGACCATTATCCGGGTCGATCTGCCCGACGCAACGGCGAGACGCACGTTGCCTTGTTTCGCGCGCGGGCGCAGGATTCCGTCCCGAGCGTTTGACGCCCTGCGGCCGACTGCGTGCCGCCGAACCCCGAACGGAGACCGACAGAGACCATCATGGCCGTCGCCCGAGACAGCCTTCCCGCGGGCACCTTGTTGGGTCCGTATCGGGTCGTGAAGACCATCGCGCAGGGCGGATTCAGCCTCATCTACCTCGCCTACGACGAGGACTCGGGCGAAGAGGTCGTCATCAAGGAGTACATGCCCAAGAAGATCGCGCGGCGCGACAGTGCCGGACGGTTGATCGCGAGCGAGCCGCAGCTCGCCGAGAATCTTCATCAAGGACGCAAGTTGTTCTTTCAAGAGGCCAAGGCGCTGGCTTCTTTGAAGCACCCTTCGATCGTTCGGGTCTTGGATTTCTTCCTCGCCAACGACACGGGCTATTTGGTCATGCCCAACGAGCGGGGGCGCAATCTCGGGGCCTATGTCCAGGCACGGCGCGGCGGCCTGAGCACGACCTTCATCCTGGATGTCTTCATCCCGGTTCTCGATGCCCTGTCGCTGCTGCATCGTCGCTCCATGGTCCATCTCGACGTCAAGCCGGGGAATATCCACCTTCGACACGGCAACCGGCCCATGCTGCTCGACCTCGGTGCAGTGCACCCTTTGGCGAAGAGCCGCGCGCGAGGCGGACAGGTCGTCACTGCCGGTTATTCGCCGATCGAGCAATATATGCGCGACGGTCATATCGGACCCTGGACGGACGTCTACGCGGTCGGGGCCAGCATCCGCGCCTGCATGGAGGGACGCACGCCGCCCCCCGCACCCGAGCGCCAAAAGGAAGACACCCTGATTCCGGCCACGGAGGAGCTGAAAACCCGGTATCCTTTCCCCTTACTCAGGCTGGTCGATTGGTCGATGTCGATGGAGATCGGCGACCGCCCGCAGGATGCCGGGGAGCTCCTTGAGGCGGTCCTCGAGCAGGTGGCCCGAAACCCGAACCCGGATACGGTCTCGGGCACGCCTCCGAGTGAATCAGAGTAGTCGCGCCACCCCATACCCGTTCCGGTTTCGAGAGCACGCATCGCCATGACAGACACCCCTGCAAACGCCCTTGTGCGACCGTCCGGGCGCCGCCCCGACGAGCTGCGTCCGATTCGATTGACCCGCGGGTTCACCCGCCATGCGGAGGGCTCCGTGCTGGTGGAGTTCGGCGAGACGCGCGTGCTCTGCACCGCAAGCGTGGAGTCGCAAGTCCCGCCCTTTCTCAAGGGCCAGGGCAAGGGCTGGGTGACCGCCGAGTACGGGATGCTCCCGCGCGCGACCGATACGCGCAGTCCGCGCGAGGCTGCCCGGGGCAAGCAGGGCGGACGGACGCTCGAGATCCAGCGCCTGATCGGTCGGTCGCTGCGTGCGGCGATGGATCTGAGCGCACTCGGCGAGCGCTCGATCACGCTCGACTGCGATGTCCTGCAGGCCGACGGCGGCACCCGCACGGCCTCCATTACCGGAGCCTGGGTCGCGTTGCGCGACGCGATCGACGGGCTGCTGGCACGCGGAGAGATCACGACCGATCCGCTGCACACGCAGATCGCCGCCGTCTCGGTCGGCATCGTGAAAGGAGTTGCGGTCCTCGATCTCGATTATGCCGAGGATGCGGGCGCAGAAACCGACATGAACCTGGTGATGGACGGCGAAGGCCGCTTCGTCGAGGTCCAAGGGACCGCCGAGGGCGCACCCTTCAGCCGCGCCGAGCTCGATGCACTCATCGCGGTCGGCGCCGCCGGCATCCGCGAGATCCAAACCGCTCAGCGCGCCGCGCTCGAAAGCGCATGACAAGGGTGCTCGCACCCGATCGCTCGACAAGGAGAATTGCATGAGTATCCCGCACGCAGGGGAAGCCCTCGTCCTGGCCAGCAACAACCCGGGGAAGGTCAGAGAGATCAATCAGCTGTTGCTGAGCGCCCGCATCAAGGCGGTTCCGCAGAGCGATTTCGCCGTGCCGGACGTCGAGGAGACGGGGTTGACCTTCGTGGAGAACGCGATCCTCAAGGCACGCCATGCCGCGCGCTACAGCGATCTCCCGGCCCTAGCCGACGATTCGGGCTTGGAGGTGGACGCGCTCGCCGGCGCGCCCGGCATCTATTCCGCACGCTATGCGGGGCCCGGGGCATCCGATACGGCCAATCTGGTAAAGCTGCTCGACGACCTGAAGGGGGTGGAGGAATCCAAACGCACCGCCCGATTCCAGTGCGTCCTGGTCTATCTGCGCCATCCCGCCGATCCCACACCGCTCATCTGCCAAGGCACCTGGGAGGGCTCGATCCTCGCCGCCCCGCGCGGCGAGCACGGCTTCGGGTACGACCCGATCTTCTGGGTGCCGACGCACGGGTGCAGCTCCGCGGAGCTGGATCCGCAGACCAAAAACCGCTTGAGCCACCGGGGTCAAGCCCTACATGCGCTGCGGGCCATTTTGGAGTCGGCGGGCGCCGACGTCTGAAGGGCCGGACGATGGACAGGCTCGAGACGATCGGCAACGACGGCATCCCGGTGCGTCTGCGCGAGGTGCAGGCGCGCATCCGCGCGGCCGTCGAGCGCGCTCGGCGCCCGCCGGGCAGTGTCGCCCTGCTCGCGGTGAGCAAGACCCACGGTTCCGACGCCGTGCGTGCCGCCTACGCCGCCGGTCAACGGGCATTCGGCGAGAGCTATGCCCAGGAAGCGATCGAGAAGATCGCCCTGCTCGCCGACCTTGCCGATATCGAGTGGCACTTCATCGGCCGGATCCAGGGGAACAAGACCCGCCAGATCGCGACCCGTTTCGATTGGGTTCACGGTCTGTCCGATGCGGCCCACGCCCGTCGTCTGAGCGAGCAACGTCCGAGCGAGCTGCCCCCGCTCAAGGTCTGCATCCAGGTCAACGTCAGCGGCGAGACCACAAAGGGCGGTGTCGAGCCGGACGCGGTCGCCGCCATGATCGCCGCGTGCGAGACCCTGCCCGGCCTGGATGTGCGCGGACTCATGACGCTCCCCGCACCCGCCGAGGACGACGATTCCCGACGCGCGCCGTTTCGTGCCCTGCGTCTCCTGCGCGACCGGCTAGCCACCCCGAACCGCCCGCTCGAATGTCTGTCGATGGGCATGTCGGACGACCTCGAGGCCGCGATTCTCGAAGGCTCGACCCTGGTTCGGGTCGGCACGGCAGTCTTCGGGCCACGGTCGTATAATGCGGAGCAATGACCTTCATCAGCCTCGGATCTCTTTAGGGCTCGACATGACGACAACCAGGATTGCCTTTATCGGTGGCGGCAACATGGCCACCAGCCTGATCGCCGGTCTCGTTGCCGACGGCTATGCGCCGGACGCGCTCCAGGTCGCCGATCCCAGCGCAGATCGCCGCCGGATGCTGCAAACCCGCTACGGGGTCCGGGTCTTCGCCGACAATCGCGACGCACTGGCCGAGACCGATACACTCGTACTCTGCGTCAAACCGCAGCTCGCCGCACAGGTCTGCGCAGAGATTGCGGATGCCGTGACCGCGCGTGCGCCGCTCGTGCTCTCCATCATGGCCGGCGTGCCCGAGCAGGCGATCCAGCGCTGGCTCGGAGGCACCTTGCCGGTCGTGCGCGCCATGCCCAACACGCCGGCCATGGTTCAGACCGGCGCGATCGGGCTGCATGCCAGCGCGGAGGTCGGCGAGGAGGGCCGTAACCGTGCCGAGACCATCTTGCGCGCCGTCGGCCTGACCCGCTGGGTCGAGACCGAGGCCCAGATCGATGCGGTGACTGCACTCTCGGGGAGCGGGCCGGCTTACTTCTTTCTCTTCATGGAGGCGTTGGAAGAGGCCGGCATCGCGCTGGGGCTGGACGCCGACACCGCCCGCCTCCTGACTATCCAGACCGCGCTGGGTGCCGCCAAGATGGCGGTGGAGAGCGAGGATACGCCCGGGCAGCTGCGCGAGCGTGTCACCTCGCCGGGCGGTACGACAGAGCGTGCGCTCGAGCACCTGCTCAAGGCCGATCTACACGCCCTGATGAAACGCGCGGCGCGCGCCGCGCATGATCGTGCAGTCGATCTCTCACGGAGCCTTTCGGAGCAAGCATGAGCGGTTCCTATCTGACCAACCCGGCCGTTTTTCTGATCCAGACCCTGTTCGGCCTCTATATCACGCTGGTGGCGATCCGCTTTCTGTTGCAGTGGGCGCGGGCCGACTTCTACAACCCGATTTCGCAGTTCGTGGTGAAGCTGACCTCGCCGGTGCTGCGCCCGCTGCGTCAGGTCATCCCGGGCTACGCCGGCATGGATCTGGCCGCCTTGGTGGTGGCCTGGCTGCTCAAGTCCGTCGAGCTGGCGCTGCTGGTCGCGGTGCTCGGGCTGAACGTCTCGCTCTTCGGTGCGCTGGGTTGGGCGATACCTGCCGTGGTCGAACTCTTCATCAACATCTTCCTGTTCGGGATCCTGATTCGCGTCATCCTGAGCTGGGTCAATCCAGATCCCTACAACCCCGCCGTGGCATTGCTGACTCGCCTGACAGATCCGATCATGCGCCCAGCGCAGCGGTTGATTCAGCCGATCGGCGGGATCGACCTCTCGCCCATGGTGGTGATGATCGGGCTGGTCCTACTCGAGATGCTGTTGATCCCGCCGCTCAAGTGGCTGGTCGGCAGTCCGTTCTGAAGCCGCCCTCGAGCGCGACGCCGGTCATCGCGTTGGACGCCGGAACCTGGTCTCGCTGGGACGGGGACGCCTTGGAGCTGACGTTGCGTGTGAAACCGCGCGCACCCAAGGACGCCTTCATCGGCGCGGAAGGCACCCATTATCGGGTCGCCATCAAGGCGCCCCCGGTCGAGGGCAAGGGCAATACTGCGCTGCGCAAATTCATCGCCGATGCCTTCGGCGTCGCGCCGTCCAAGGTGTCCGTCATCGGCGGCGAGCACTCGCGATACAAGCGTCTGCGGATTCAGGCGCCGCGGACCTTCCCGATCCCGGTTGAACCGCGCTCGCAGTGACAGACCCTCTTGCATCCGGCCCGCGGTGCCGCGGCAAATCCGTCGACTCGTCGACGGCGCGGTTTAGCCTGAAGAGAGTCGTTGAAACGCAAAGGCCGGATTGACGTTCTGAGATTATTTCTTAACTCCTGATCCGCGGTGACTGTGACGGCCGTTGATTCATGTGCGTCCGAGCCCACGTGTCGAGAACGCATCTCGCAACGGACGCGGTTCATCTTATCCGCCAAACGAGGTTTACCATGTTCATTCAACGGACCCTTGGGATTGTGATTGCCGCCGGTCTGCTCGCCGCCCAAAGCGCTTGGGCCGAAGGCCCGGTCACGGCAGGCGACTACAGCATTTACGCCAATGCCATGACGGCCGAGACCCTCAATCCCGAGATCGCGAATCTCTACCGGATCCAGCGCAGCAAGCTCAACGGCGTGTTGACCGTCTCGGTCGTCAAGCCGCACCCGGACGGTACGCGTGAAAACGTACCCGCACAGGTCGAGGCAACCGCACGCACCGGCGACGGCCCCGCGGGCATGATCCCGATGCGCGAGATCCGTGTCGGGGAAGGCGTCTCCTATGTCGGTCAGTTTCCGATCGCAGATCTGCAGATCGTGGATTTCGAGATCCAGGTGACCCCGCCCGGTGGCGAGCCCGCGGCGATCGAGCTGCAGCAGCAGTTCTTCACGGATTAAACCGCGTCTTCTTGCGACAGGCGAGGTTCGAGTTGAAAGGGCCGGATTTGGCCGCGAACAGACCTTGGAGCCGACGCGGTTTAAGCAATTTAATTTTTGAATACTTAAATCGCGCCAGCTCCAGCGTTCCATGTGCGCACGACCAAGGCTCATCTGATGACGGGGCATGTCAATGAAGAGCGCGATTTAATAGAGTTGCCAGAGGGCGTAGAGGCCGAAGCCGATGACCAAGAGGCCGGCAACTTGCTTCACCCATGCGCGCTCGGAGATGCGGGCGGCAGCGCCGGCCAAAAAGCCGATGCCGAGGAGGTTCGGGAGGGTACCCGCGCCGAAGGCCAGCATGACGAGCGCACCGTCCAGGACACTGCCCGTCGCGACCGCGGTAATGAGGACGCTGTAGACGAGACCACAGGGGATCCAGGCCCAGAGATAGCCCAGCGCCGCGGCCTGCAAGGGGTTGCGGACCGGCAAAAGGCGTCGACCCAAGGGCTCGAGACGTCGCCAGAGCACCGCGCCTGCGCGCTCGACCACGGCGATGAGACGCCACCAGCCGCCGAGATAGAGCCCGAGCAGGATCATCACGACCCCGGCGAGGCCGTAGAGGACGCGCTGCATGACCTGAAAGGCGTCGAGCTGGAGCAGCAAGGCGCCGAGTCCGCCGAACAGCGCGCCCGCGGTGGCGTATCCCGCGATGCGGGCCAGGTTGTAGGTCAACTGATAGGGCAACATGAGCAAGGGGTCGCGACGGATCCGCGGGTCCAAACCCAATGTCAAGGAGCCCACGAGACCGCCGCACATCGACAGACAGTGGACACCGCCCAGCAGGCCGACCAGAAAGGCGGTCAAGTAGATCCCCGGCGCTGTTTCCATCATGCTCCGTACCTCGTCTAGAGCGGGCTATCGGCTATTGGCGGTCAGTTCTCGCCAATCGGCTCAAAGGTCCGAAAGGAACCCCTTATGAAAGACTACCAACGCGAATTTTTGGCCTTCGCCGCCGAGATCGGCGCACTGCGCTTCGGCGATTTCACGCTCAAGTCCGGACGCCGAAGCCCGTACTTCTTCAACGCCGGCCTCTTCAACACGGGCGAGCGGCTGTCCCGACTCGGGAGCGCCTACGCGCGATGCATCCTGGATGCCGCACCCGCCTTCGACGTGCTGTTCGGGCCGGCCTACAAGGGCATCCCGCTGGCGGCGGCGACCAGCATGGCGCTCGCCGCGCAATCGGGCCGGGACACCGCCTATGCCTTCAATCGCAAGGAGATCAAGGATCACGGAGAGGGCGGTCTCATCGTCGGCAGCCCTCTGGCCGGGCGTATCCTCATCATCGACGATGTCATCACCGCGGGCACCTCGGTGCGTGAATCGGTGCAGATCATCCGCGATGCCGGGGCCAAGCCGGCGGGCGTGGTGATCGCACTCGATCGGCAGGAGCAAGGCCAGGACGGACGCTCGGCCGTCGCCGAGGTGACCGCGACCTTCGGCATCCCGGTCTACAGCATCGTCAGCCTCACCGACCTCGTGACCTACCTCGAGGAGCGCCCCGAGCTCGACGCCTTCGCCGAGGCCGTTCGGGCCTACCGGGAACGCTACGGGACCTAAACCGCGTCCAGAGCGAGATGCTCACTTTAGCGTGAGTTCGACGTCGGGTGCATCCACGGCTCTTAGCGGAGACGCGGTTTAGAATTTTATATCTTTTAATACTTTAAACCGCGCCGGCTCCGACAATGATCGGAGCCGGCGCGGCCAAACCAAATCAACAAACGACGCATGCCGCGCAGGGCGCGGTTTAGGCGTTTCGCGGCTCAGCGGCTGCGGATGAGCGTCCCCACACCTTCGTCGGTAAAGAGATCGAGCATGACCGCGTGTTCGACCCGGCCATCGATGATGTGCGCGGACTTTACCCCGCCGTGCACCGCATCGAGTGCGCATTGCACCTTCGGCAGCATGCCGCCCGCGATCACGCCCTCCTGGATCAGGGCATGGACGCGGCCGACATCCAGCTCGGCGATCAGGTTGCCCTCGGCATCGAGCAGGCCGGTCGTATTGGTCAGGAGCAGCAACTTCTCGGCCTTGAGCACCTCGGCAATCTTGCCCGCGACCAGATCGGCGTTGATGTTGTAGGAACGACCGTCCTCGCCGACCCCGATCGGGGCGATGACCGGGATGAAGTCGCCCTTGACCAGCATGTGAACGACGGCGGCATCCACGCTCTCGACCTCGCCGACATGACCGATATCGATGATCTCGGGCTCGGTCAGCTCGGGCGCATCGCGTCTCAAGAGGAGCTTGCGGGCGCGAATCAGGTCGCCGTCCTTGCCGGTCAGACCGACCGCCGACCCGCCGTGGCGGTTGATGAAGTTGACGATCTCCTTATTCACCAGCCCGCCCAGGACCATCTCGACCACATCCATGGTCTCGGCATCCGTCACCCGCATCCCCTGTACGAACTCGCTGACCTTCCCGAGCCGTTTGAGCAGCGAGCCGATCTGCGGCCCGCCGCCGT
Organism: Thiocapsa marina 5811; assembly: GCF_000223985.1. GTDB lineage: Bacteria > Pseudomonadota > Gammaproteobacteria > Chromatiales > Chromatiaceae > Thiocapsa > Thiocapsa marina. The sequence continues at coordinate 248,974 of NZ_AFWV01000008.1, read as the reverse complement.
GGACGATCACCGGGTTGATCCCGACCATCTTCATGAGGACGACATCGCGTGCGAAGCCCTGCTTCAAGGTCTCGTCCACCATGGCGTTGCCGCCGTACTTGATGACGATGGTCTTGCCGCGGAAGCGCCGGATATAGGGCAGCGCCTCGATCAGGACATGGGCAATGGTATGGGCACGTTCGTTGAGGATGGACATGGCGTGGAATCGCTCGGGTTGAAATGGGTCGGAACGGGTCAGAAGGGCAACGCGAGCCCGGGCACGGCCTCGGCCATGAGCAGGCGAAACCGCTCCTGCATCGCCGCGAGCGCGGCCGGGTCGTCGCCTTCGAAGCGAAAGACCAGCTTGGGCAGGGTGTTGGAGGCGCGCACCAGACCCCAGCCGGCCGGGCCGTCGAGACGCAGGCCATCCAGGGTTTGCACCTCGAGATCGCCGAATCGATCGGGCAGGCGATCGGCCAAGGGGATCACCCGCGCCATGATCCGCTCGGCCTCGCCCTCGGGCAACGGCAGCGCCAGCTCGGGTGTGGCGATACCGCCGGGGAAGTCGCGGAAGATCGCGTCCGTCGGGCGAGGATCGCGCGACAGAATCTCCAGGAGTCGGGCCCCCGCATAGAGGGCGTCGTCGAAGCCGTACCAGCGCTCCTTGAGCATGATGTGTCCGCTGAGCTCGCCCGCAATCTGCGCATCGGACGCGCGCAGCCGCGCCTTGAGCGGCGCATGGCCGGAGCGCCACGGCACCGGACGACCGCCGGCGCGACGAATCACCTCGCCGAGATGGCGGGTGCATTTGACGTCGAAGACGACCTCGCTGCCCGGGTGTCGGGTCAGGATATCGACGGCAAAGCACATGAGGATCCGGTCGGCGGCGATGAAGCCGCCTGCCGCGTCGATCACGCCCAAGCGATCGCCGTCGCCGTCGAAGCCGAGCCCGAGATCCGCACCCTCGTCGGTCACCCGTTGCGCGAGCGCTTCCAGACACTCCGGGCGAGCCGGATCCGGGATCCGTTCGCCCATCCCGGCGGACGGGTCGCAGTCGAGCGCAACCACCTCGACACCGAGCGCGCGAAAGACGGCAGGCGCGATCCCCGAAACGGTGGCGTTGCCGCAGTCCAGAACAACCCGCATGGGCCGGGCGAGGCGGATGTCGCGGACGAGGCGTTCGCGGTAGCGCTCGGAGATGTCGCGCTCGAGAAGGCCACCGGCACCGCGGATCAGGTCGCCCTCCAGGATGCGTCGTCGCAAGCCCTGAATCGTCGCGGCATCGGCGCTCACGCCGCCGAAGACGACCTTGACCCCGTTGTAATCGGGTGGATTGTGGCTGGCGGTGACGATCGCCCCGGCGTGGGGTCCGGCCTCGCAGCAGGCGAAATAGACCATGGGCGTCGGGGCGATCCCGAGGTCGACGACATCGATGCCGGCGGCACGAATGCCCGCGATCAGGGCCGTGGCGAGGGCAGGACTGGAGGCGCGGCAGTCGCGTCCGACCATCAGGGTGCGATCGTTTCGCGCCGCGGCTTCGCTACCGATCGCGTGGCCGATGGCCCGCATGATCTCGGGGGTCAGTTGGCGATCGAGGATGCCGCGAATGTCGTAAGCGCGGAAGATCTCGGACGGCGCGGCAGGTGTGACCTCGACCATGGGCGGGGGCGTGTCAGTTTTGGCCCGTGTGACCGAAGCCGCCGCTGCCGCGCGCGGAGGCGTCGAAGTCCTCGACGATCGTTAGCTGCGCCTGCAAGACCGGCACCAGGATGAGCTGCGCGATGCGCTCGCCGATCTCGATCCGGAAAGGCGCCGTGCCGCGGTTCCAACAGGAGACCATGAGCGGACCCTGATAGTCCGAGTCGATCAGCCCGACCAGGTTGCCGAGCACGATGCCGTGCCGATGCCCGAGACCCGAGCGCGGCAGGATCAGACCCGCGACGTTGCGCTCGGCGATGTGCACGGCCATGCCGGTCGGCAACAGCTCGGCGGCACCGGGCGCAAGTTCGAGCGGGGCCTCGAGCATGGCACGCAGATCGAGCCCGGCCGAGCCTTCGGTCGCATAGGTCGGCAAGGGGAAATCGCGGCCCAGGCGCGGGTCCAGGATCTTGACCTCAAGAGGATGCAGCATGGTGTTCGGCATAGCGTTCCGCGAGGAGTACGGCCAGCTCGCGCGCGAGCTCGACCTTCGACATCATGGGCAGCGTGCGCTGCCCCCCGTTCCAGAGCACGAGCAGTGCGTTCTCCTCGCGCTCGAAGCCGCCCGAGTCACCACCGACCCGATTCGCCGCGATCATGTCCAACCGCTTATCCTTCAACTTGCCGCGGGCGTACTGCTCGACATCGTTCGTCTCGGCCGCGAAGCCCAGCGTGAAGGGCGGCTTCGGCAGTGCGGCAACCTCGGCCAGGATATCCGGGTTGCGCACCAACCGGATCTCCAGCGTCTCGGCGCCCTTCTTGATCTTGCTCCCGGCGGGCTCGGCGGGCCGATAGTCCGCCACCGCGGCGGTGGCGACGAAGACATCGCAATCGCGCGCGCGCGCCGTCACGGCCGCGTGCATCTCCAGGGCCGTCTCGACCCTGACCAGCTCGGCCACCGCCGGCGGCGCCAAGGCGCTCGGTCCGCTAACCAGGACCACGTGTGCGCCCAGATCCGCCAGCGCGCCGGCCAGCGCATAGCCCATGCGCCCGGAGCTGCGATTGCCGAGATAGCGCACCGGGTCGAGCGGCTCGCGGGTCGGCCCGGCGGTCAGGAGAACACGGACGCCGGCTAGCCGTTGCACGTCCGAGCCGCTCAGCGCCTCGGCGATCTCCAACGGCTCGAGCATCCGCCCGGGGCCTTGGTCGCCGCAAGCTTGGCTGCCCACCCCCGGCCCCAGGATGCGCGCACCGCGGGCCACCAAGCGCGCCAGGTTGTCTTGGGTCGCCGGGTGACGCCACATCTGCTGATTCATCGCCGGGGCGAGGATCAGCGGCGCATCGGTCGCCAGGGCCAAGGTCGTGAGCAGGTCGTCGGCGATCCCGGCCGCGAGACGCGCCATCAAATCCGCCGTTGCCGGGGCGATCAGGAGCCGGTCTGCCCAGCGCGCCAGCTCGATGTGCCCCATGCCGGCCTCGGCCGCCGGATCGAGCAGATCGGTCCTTACGGGGTGCCCGGAGACCGCCTGAAAGGTCAGAGGGCCGACAAACGCCGTCGCTGCGTGTGTCATGACCACCCGCACGGCAAAGCCGCGCTCGCGCAGGCGTCGCACAAGATCAACCGACTTGTAGGCGGAGATGCCGCCGCCGACACCGAGCAGCACCTGATTGCGAGGGCTTGGATCCATGACCTAAACGTGTACACTGCCGCTGCGGAACAGGCCGCAGTTTAACGCAACCCATCGACGGAGGTCGCATGCCGATCAAGGACTGGCCGGAGGGTGAACGGCCGCGGGAGAAGCTCCTGGAACGGGGGGCCGGCGCACTCTCGGACGCCGAGCTGCTGGCGCTGTTTCTGCGCACCGGCGTGCGCGGCAAGAGTGCGGTGGATCTGGCGCGCGAGCTTCTCGCCGACTTCGACGGGCTCGTCGGGTTGCTCGCCGCGGACCAGAGACGTTTTTGCGAGGGCAAGGGGCTCGGCAGGGCCAAGTTCGCCGAGCTTCAGGCGGTGCTCGAGCTCAGCCACCGCTATCTGCTCTCGCGGATTCGGGGTCAGGATGTGCTGACCAGCCCGGAGGCGACCCGCGACTATCTCAAACTGCGCCTCTACGGATCACCGCACGAGATCTTCGCCTGCCTCTTCCTCGACAACCGACACCGGGTCATCAGCTACGACGAGCTGTTCCAGGGCACGATCGACGGGGCGAGTGTCCATCCTCGCGTGGTCGTGCAACGGGTCCTCGCCACCAACGCCGCCGCCGTGATCTTCGCCCACAACCATCCATCAGGTGTGGCGGAACCCAGCCAGGCGGATCTGCGGATCACGCAGCGTCTGAAGGAAGCGCTGAGCTTGATCGACGTGCGTGTCCTTGATCACGTCATCATCGGCGACGGCGAGGGGACCTCGCTGGCCGAGCGCGGGCTGCTTTAGGTGCGGGAGAGCGAGGTGTGGGAGAGCTGTTGGTCTGCCAGGCTCAAGGAATGAGCCTCCCATCGGCGCAGACTGCCCCCTGATCCACCGTCGGACGGAGCCTGCCGTGGCCACGAATCGAACCCGCTGGTATCCGGCTGCCCCATCGGGGCTCACCACGCGAGCCCGGGGCAACGCCCCGGGACCACGACCCCCCATCCGAAGCCCTGAAGGGGCGACCCAACGCTTTGATGTGTCGAACTTCGGCGCGCGTTTCGGGAAAGGGCCGAACGGTGCAAAACGCTCAGCCCCGGCAGCATCTTTAAACCTAGATCCGGCAGTTGAACGGCCCCTGGAGTGCGTCCCGCGTGGTGTCCGGCAAGGCGCGACGAGGCGTCGTAGTGGTTCTACGACAACGAGTTGCAACGCAGTCGGGCGCCGCGCGGGGCGTGCTCCAGGGGTCGTAGCGGCCATCACCCAACAGGTGACGCGTCATTTGGCTAATCTCCTCAACGCCGTCAAACCCTTGCATGTGGTACGAAGCGGTCAACTGCCGGATCTAGGTTAAACCGCCCTTTCAAGGCTGAAGGGTCTTGGTTGATTGAAACCCGGGGCGCGGCCCCGGGCTGACATCGGTCGCGCCGTTGGCGCTCGACACAAACCGCCGAAACGCGGCTCGCCACGCTCGCCCTCGATGGTTTTAGGTGTTTGATGCTTGAGGCCCTCCGCCCAATCGTGGATTCGGCGCGTAGCTGAACCTCCCTACACGTCACGAGGCGTCAAGATGCAGGCGCCGTCCTTGCAGCGGCGCTTCAATCGCCAGTCCGCGAATCGCGCGTAGCCCCAATCGAGCGGCCTGACTAAGCGCAGACCCTCCACCAAGGTCGCGAGACGACGGTAGCCCGGAAGTCGACGCCAGATCGCGACGAAGGCCGGAACGCCCGTCAGGATCCTGCCATCGGTCTCTTTGGCGTGGATGCGGCGCATGGCGTCCGTGCGGTCGATCCCGGCCTCGGCCAATGCGCCGCCGTCATCCGTAATGTCGACCCAGTGGATCGATCCCGCCTTGTCGATCCGCCGGTAATGGGCAATCTCTTTGCTGCACAGCGGGCAGCCGCCGTCGAAATAGGCCGTGAATGCGGTCATGGTTGTGTTTCGTCGATGTCCGGGATGATTCTCAGGATGGTACGGAGATGGATCCGCACGCGCGATCGCTCAACCCCATTGCTCGACGCGTAGCCCCTCTAAACCGCGTCCAGAGCGACATGCGTAGTTTTCATCGTTCATTTAGCTTCGGAGATATCCTTGATCCCAGTGAGACGCGGTTTAGAATTTAAGATTTTGAATACTTTAAACTGCGCCGGCTCCGACAGTCGTCGGAGCCGGCGCGGCCAAGCCATCCACCAAATTACGCATACCGCACCGGGCGCGGTTTAACCGCAGACACGCTCGGAGGTTGTCGGTCACCGGGGTTGCATCGAGACTCATGGCAGGGTCAGCACGCCGCGCACGGTGCCGTCGGCGGCTATACTCGACCTCCGGCAAAAAACGACAGGATCGCCCCCCTTGAACGAGCCCGCCGCCCGGCTGCGCACACTCCTCGATCGTGGCGACATGCTCGTCATGCCCTGCTGTTTCGATGCCCTGTCGGCGCGGTTGATCGAGCAGGCAGGGTTCCCGCTGACCTTCATGAGCGGTTTCGCGGTCTCGGCGAGCCGCCTCGCACTGCCCGACACCGGGCTGATCTCGGTGTCCGAAATGCTCGACCAGGGACGCGCCATCTGCGATGCGGTGCGGATCCCGGTCATCGGCGACGGCGACACGGGCCACGGCAATCCGGCCAACGTTCGGCGCACCGTCGATCAGTATGCCCGCGCCGGCTTCGCGGGGGTCATGATCGAGGATCAGGTCATGCCGAAGCGGTGCGGTCACACCGGCGTGAAGGAGGTGGTCGATCTCAGCGAGGCCATCCGCCGCGTACGGGCTGCCGTGGATGCGCGCGACGCAGGCGCGGGCACCCTGATCGTCGCGCGCACCGATGCACGCGCCGCGCTCGGCCTGGAGGAGGCCCTGCGTCGGATGCAGGCGTTCGCCGACGCGGGCGCCGACATCCTCTTTCTCGAAGCACCCCGCGACGCCGCCGAGATGCGCCGCTTCTGCACCGAGATCCCCGGCATCAAGATGGCCAATATGCTCGAAGAGGGCATCACCCCCATCCTCCCGCCGAGCGAGCTCGCGGAGATCGGCTACCGCATCGCCGCCTACCCGCTGACCCTGTTGAGCGCCGCCGTCTTCGCCATACGCGAGGCCCTCGCCGAGCTGGCCGCCGGACGCACACCGACGCGCAGAGTCGACTTCGGCACACTGCGGGAGCTGGTCGGATTCGATGCCTACGACGATCTGCTGAAGCGCTACTGAGACGCCGAACGGGCAGTCAATACCGCAGCGGCGGCAGCCGACCCGAGCGTCGGAGTCGACCCACCTCCCCGAGATCTCTGCCGGGCACAGGGGCATTCGCCGAGGAGAACCGGAAACGCATACGCTCGACCCTTGCATTCGCGCGCGAAGGTCGCCGTTGATTCCCGTTGCCTTCACGAAGGTTATCGCAGTACGTTCGCGATTGTCCAAAGCGCGCGCAACACCGCGCGCCTATAGCCCGATACCGGCGAGGTCAAGTCAGATGAGAAAGGGCAGCACGTGATCGAGTCACTGGAATGGGCACTCTTGGTGGTCGCCGGTTTGGTTCTGTCGAGCGTTCTCCTCAGTCCGCTCGCAATCCGTCTCGGCGCGCCGATCCTCCTGATCTTCCTCGGGATCGGCATGCTCGTCGGTCAGGACGGGCCGGGGGGATACGCATTCGACGACTTCGATCTCGCCTACCAAGTCGGCAGCATCGCACTGGCGGTGATCCTGTTCGCGGGTGGTTTGGGTACCCGGGTTCGCGATATCCGCGTCTGCTGGGGTCCGGCGCTGACGCTCGCGACGCTCGGCGTGTTGATCACCGCTGCCGTGGTCGGCGTGTCGGTCTGGCTGCTGGGGGTTTCCTTGTTGGTGGCCCTCTTGCTCGGCGCCGTCGTCGGATCGACGGACGCGGCGGCGACCTTCCTGCTGCTGCAGGGGCGCGGAATCAAGCTCAAAGGTCGGGTCATGGAAACGATCGTGGTCGAGTCCGGCCTCAACGATCCGATGGCGATCTTCCTGACCATCGTTTTGGTGGCCTTCGTCGATGCCGGAGCGGCCGAGCTCTCGTGGGAGGTCGGCGGCACCTTCGCGCTGCAGCTGGGGATGGGGGCGCTCGCGGGACTTCTCGGGGGACTGATCCTCGCCTGGCTGATCAACCGCCTCGAGCTGGCGAGCGGGCTCTTTGCCGTATTGGCCTTGTCCGGGGCCATGGCCCTGTTCGGCGGCACCCAGTTGATCGGCGGCAGCGGTTATCTCGCGGTGTATCTCTGCGGGGTAGTCCTGATGGATCGCATGAGCGGGCTGCGCCGGGAAGAGCTCGATATCACGCACGGGAGCCTTGCGTGGCTCAGTCAGATCCTGATGTTCCTCATGCTCGGCCTATTGGTCACGCCGCATCAGTTTACCGGCGGGATCATGCACGCCGCGGGGGTGGCGTTTATCCTCATTTTCATCGCGCGCCCGCTCGCCGTGGCCATCAGTCTGGCACCGTTCAAATTCAGTCTCGAAGAGCGTCTCTTTATCGCTTGGGTGGGCTTGCGCGGTGCCGTCCCCATTTTCTTGGCGATCATCCCGGTCATGAGTCCCGGCCCCGTCGATGTGAACTTCTTCAATGTGGTCTTCATGGTGGTCATCGCCTCGCTCCTTCTGCAGGGCTGGACCATCCCTTGGCTGGCACGGCGACTTGATCTCGAGGTCGAGCCGCATGCGTCCGCACCATGATCCACGGTGGACTCCCGAAAGGGTCGATGCGCGTCGTCGCCTTGCTCCATGACGCGATCGCGTCTGCGGCGCCGGAAGCACGTCTTGCGGCGGCAAGACGGCGCGACTATTCTTTTGCCCCATTCCATCGAGGGTTTTCGACAGACCCGACACCGCTCGAGCTCGTTCGAGGCTGCTCCAGAATCGCAGGAAGTTGCTTGATATCGATGTAACGACAACCGCCCGTTCGCGGGTTTTTCGAATTCCAACTCAGGTTAAGGATCGAGTCGACATGTCAAAAGTGTTCAAAAACTGGGTCGAAACCAAGCTCTCGGATACGCGTGCACTGCCGCACAAAAGCCTGGCGAAATCCTTCAAGCGGCTCGGCTGGACCGGATTCTGGATTCAGGTTTTGGTCGGCGTCATCCCGCTCGTTCTCATGCTCTACAGCTTCGTATTCGCGCAATCGGTGACGGGGCCACGCGCAGGACTGCCGATCGTCGAGTATCTGACGCTCGGAAGCTTGGCGATGATGATCTTTACCACCTTTTGGTTTTTTCGGTACACGCGTATCGCCGACGAGATTAAAGGACCGGGCACCTCCCCGACGGAGACGGAGCTTGCAGGAAGCGTGTGGATCGGTCTCTTGGCGAGCAGCCTGGCGATCTTCTTCACCATCACGGTGATGTTCGTCGAGGTTGCACACCTGCTCTTCTACTTCCTGGCCGCGCCGCAAGGCGGTGTCCCCGTCATTCAAACGACCGGGGCAGGTCCGGCGAGCTGGGTGTCGGCCGTCGATATGCTCAGCCTCATGTCCATGGTCCTCACGCTTCTGGCCGAGCTGGTCGTCATGGTGTTTAGTCTCTGGCTGCTGTTCCGAGTGACCGAAGGCTCGCCCGAATACGGCGGGGGCAAGGTCGTCGTCTAAACCGGGTCCCTCCGCTCGGTCATCCCGCCGCGTCGCGCGCCGCGCCGACGCGGCGGTGTCCTCAGCCTTCTTCTCGGACGCCGATGACCGATCTGTCCGACTCCGAGGACCTCCGGGCGCCGGTCGATGCGCATCGGCCGGCGCCCGCCGGGGCATCCGATCCCGATCCCGCCCGATCCGGCACCACCGCCGCGCGCGCCTCGCATCCGACTCGGCGGCCGCGCCCCTTTCGCATCCCGAACCCGCGACCTTTTGCCGGGTTTCCCCTCGTCATCCTGTTGCTCCTGCTCTGGCTGGCAACCACCCAGTCCGGGCTCCGCACCCTTTTCGATCTGGTCGCCGAGCTGGTCCCGGACCGTTTTCAAGTCGGTCGGGTTGAAGGGCGACTATTGGGTCGAATCCTCGTCGCCGACCTCTCGATCCAGTTGCCCGCCTTCGCGATCCACATCGGCCGCATCGACCTCGCATGGTCGCCCCTGCGGGCGTTCGGCGGAACCTTGGCGATCGCCGAGATGCATGCGTCCGATGTCGATCTGGTCGCGCGCGATCGCGTACGCGACTCCGAGGACCCCATCGACCTGCCCGATCTTCTCTTGCCGCTATCCCTCGACCTGGCCTCAGCACGCATCGAGCGCCTGCGGATCTTCGCGCCGGACAACGGCCAGCCCGTGACCGCCGTCGAACGAGCCGAGCTCTCCGGGCGGCTCGAAGACGGCCTGCTGTCCATCGACCGCGTCGCGGTCGTCTTGGCCGAGCCCGCGTTCGAGGCCCAAGGCAGCGGAACCGCCCGGTTGACCGGCGCCTACCCGCTGGAACTTGCCTTGAACTGGGAGCTGCGGCGGATGCCGGGCGCCCGGGTGCTTGGCCACACGCATCTGGAAGGCGACCTTGCACATCTCGCTGTCCTGAGCACGGTGACCGGCTCCGCCGACCTGGATCTCGATGTCGAGATCGAGGATCCGCTTGGGCATCCACGGTGGAGCGGTACTCTCGCGCTCGTAGCCCTGGATCTTCCCGCTTTCGACGCCGATCTGCGCGACGTCGCGGTTACCGGCGCCCTTGCAATACAGGGCGACAGGGCAGCGACGGCGGTCACCGGCGAGGTCCAAGCGGAGCCCTCCGAGCCACCCGCTCTCGGACGTCTCGCCGCCTCGGCGGATCTGCTTTGGAAAGACTCCTCGGTCGAGATCCGAACCTTGGACCTGCGCCGTCTCGGCTCGCGGATGCAGCTCTCGGCAACGGGCCTGATCGAGCTGAACCCAACCCCCGGGGTTGATGCAGCCGAAGCAGGATCGGGGCCCACCGGGCCCGATACCCCGGTCTCGGCACCGGCCTGGGATCTGCACCTGAGAGGCACGGCCGTGAACCCTGCCGAATTGCACGCCGCGTTCGTCACGGATGCCGATTCCGAGCGTTGGTCGGGCCTCCTCGATCTGCAGCTCGCGAGCCGCGGCCGCCTCACCGAAACAGGCCCCGTGTTGACGGCGGCGCTGGAAGGGCTGAGCGGCGAGTTGCGCGGCTATCCGGTTTCGGCGACGGGGGACTTCCGGCTCGCGGACGGCCGAATGAGCGTCGATGGCTTTCGCGCCCGATCCGGACCGAGCACATTGCGCATCGACGGCGCCTTGGATCGGTCGCTCGATCTGCGCTTCGCGCTGGACTCGCCCGACCTGGCGAGCCTCTATCCGGGCGCGGCGGGGCGGGTGCAAGCATCCGGATCGGTCTCCGGCACCACGGGCTCGCCGCGCATACGGATCGAGCTGAGCGCCGGAGACGTGCGGCTCGCCGGACTCGGCATGGCGCGTCTTTCAGCATGCGCCGACCTGGATCTCGCCCCCGACGGACCTCTGGAGATGCGCTTGGACGGAGAGGGCCTTTTGATCGAGAACCGGCCTTGGGAGCGTCTCTCGATTCGGGCCGAAGGCAGCCGAGCGGACCACCGGCTCGGCCTTGCCCTTGCGGGCGATCCGCTCGCCGTCGACTTGACCCTAACGGGCGGTCTCGCGGAAACAGACCGCTATCGCGGACGGGTCACGCAGCTGCGCTTGGAGAGCCGGGATTTCGAGACGTGGAGCATGCGACAGGCGAGTCCGATCGATGTCGCCTGGCCGACCTTCGCCGCCGGACCCGTCGTGCCTCGGGCACGAGCGTGGATCCGCCGGTTGTCTCGAGATCGCGCGGGACGCGAGCACGGCCGTGACGGTGGCGCTCACTCTCGATCGACTCGATCTCGATCTGCTCGAGCCCCTGTTGCCGAAGGGGCTCTCGCTGGACGGTCGCGCGAGGCTCGACGGGCGCTTCGTCGCTGCCGGGACAGGCTTGGAAGGACGTGCGACGGCCGACCTACCCGCCGGTCGATTGCGTCTCGCCTCCGCTCGCGGTCGGGATCAGCTCTTCGAGTTTTCGGGCACGAGACTCGATGTCGATGCCATACCCGGCAACCTGCGCAGCCGGCTGGTCGTACCGCTGAAAGGATTGGGCCAAGGCGATGTCGATCTCGAATTGACGGGCTGGCGGCTCGACGATCCGCTCCGCCCCGCGCAACCGGTGAGCGGTCGGCTCCGGGCGCAATTCGATGGATTGGAGCGGTTTACAGACCCAATCCCGCAACTGGCCCGCTCGAGAGGCACGCTCGGCGCGGATATCGCCCTCGGCGGCACGCTCGCCCAACCCGGTGTTCGCGGCGAGGTCCGGGTCGAGCGCGGAGGATTCAACATCCCGCTGGTCGGCCTGGATGTGGCGAACCTGACCCTTTCGGCGAACGCCGCTTCGGCAGAGCGGATTCGACTGTCGGGCAGTGCGGACGTCGGCGGCGAACGTCTGGAGATCGCCGGCGAGGGGGGATTCGGTCCCGATGGCCCGAGTGCCCGGATTCGGGCGACCGGGGAGCGCCTCGTCCTGATCGACACGAGCGAATATTTCGTCAGGGTCTCGCCGAGGCTCGATCTGGACGCGACGGCCGAGGGCGCTCGGGTGCGCGGCGAGATCCTCGTCCCCGAGGCGCGGATCAACCCACGCGCGCTTCCCGAGGGTACGCTGAGACCCTCGAACGACGTCGTCATCAAGGGGGCAGACGGTCCGCCGCGCTATCCGATCGACCTCGCGATCGGGCTGCGTGTCGGCGAGGGGGTGACCCTGGATGCCTTCGGTTTGTCCGGACGACTCGCGGGCAACATCAACCTGATCCAAACGCCCGGCCGCGACCTGTCGGGCGACGGGCAGTTGCAGATCCTCGACGGCCGGTACCGGATTCCGACCGGTTTCGGACCGACCGCGAATCTGGTTGCACCCTTGACGATTTCACGCGGTCAGTTGATCTGGGTCCGAAACCCGATCCGGAATCCCGGGCTGCTCTTTCTCGCCGAACGCGGAGGCGGCAGGAGAGTCGCGAACGTCCGGGTCATCGGGACACTGGCCGACCCGCGATTCACCTTCTTTTCGAACACGGATCCGGCAATGAGCCAGTCGGACGTGATCACCTTCCTGATCACCGGAATCGCACCCGGCGGCGCCGATGCAGACCAGAGCGCCGCGCTCGCCTTCGGCCGATACATCGCACCCGGCACCTTCCTCGAGTACGAGACCGGACTCGGCGATGCCCGGAATCGATTCAGGCTGCGCCACGACCTCACCGACCGCATTCAGCTCGAAGCCCAGAGCGGTCGGCGTCCGAGTGTCGATCTATTTTGGACCTTCGAGCCGGCAAGGCCCGATAAACGTGAGACCGAATCGGCGCCGGGCGATGCGACCGACGGCGAATGACCTGCGCCATCGGAGCGACGCTCGGACCGCCGAGAACCGAGGAAGCCGATGCGGCGCGGATCGCCCGCGCCGTCCGGCCGCCGAGACGGATCAGCTCGTTCCTTCGAGAAACGCCTTGAGGCTTTCCTCCTGATCCTTCTCCAACGAGGTCTGCAGCACCTTGCCTTTGCCTTTGAACTCCGCGAGCCCGTCAAGGACCTTATCAGCCGTGACCTTGCGCACCAGGATGAAGACCGCCGAGCAGCCGGGTTGGAAGTTCTGCGCCAATCCCTTCATGAAGTCGTCGTTGATGCCGATATCCGAAAACTTGCCGGACAATGCGCCGGCTCCGGCCCCGACCGCCGCGCCGAGGAGCGGATTGAGAAACACCAAACCGATCAACATGCCCCAGAAGCCACCGCCGACCGCGCCGACCGCGGAGAGATTCACGGCCTGGTGGAGCTTCACCTTACCTGCGTTGTCCTTTGTCACGACGACCACGTCTTCCATGTCGATGAGGTAGGCCTTCTGCATCTTGGCGAGCTGCGCACGCAACTCGAAGGCCAGATGCTCCTCTGGGAACGAAACGACGATCAGATCACTCATGACGGTGTCCTCGGAATGGGTTCGCTGCGGCGCGGACGCGTTGCGCGCCCGCACCGGAACACTACAGATTGCCCTTCTTGTGCTCGTCGACGAGATAGCCTCCGAGCGCCCCGACACCGGCACCGATCAGCGCGCCTGCTCCGGCCTGGGCACTGAAAGCCCCGATCGCGGCGCCGGTCGCGAGACCGAGTGCGGTGCCGGTTCCGACACGGGCACCCGTGGTGTTTCCGCAGCCGGAGAGCGCAACGGCAGCAACAAGGGTCAAAGGGATCGCGATCGTTTTCAAGTTGGTCTCTCCTGATTTCAGTATCAACACCCCGAGAACGGGCAGTTTCCTTCAAGGTCAAGCGGTCGGACACGCATCCTCGGACGCCTCGAACGGATCGCGCGAGGCACCCGGTCAACCCCGCAGGCCAACAGGATCGGCCGGCGACGCTGGTTACGTCGCCGCAGCGCCACACCCCGGCACGGCTTGTCCACCGACGGGCTTCGGCGTATCTTCAGACGGTCGCAAGCGCATCCCGTCGTGGTAGTTTCCGACCCTTTCGAGCTGGATTCCGGCTTCGCGATCATAGCTCAGATTCTCTGTCGGGAGGGCGACGATGCGGGCCGGACAGGCGCGCTAGGCATCCGACGCACCCGTCGCGGGCGGCGATCGTGCCCGCCTATTGCCGCGAATCCGCGCAAACGCCGTTCGATGCGATCCGGTAGCCGGGGACATCGCGCTCTTCGTGAGCGTCCGCGACGCCTCGGAGGCCCGCGCTTTCCTTCAACACCGACTATCGCGCCGAACGCGGAGGCGTCTTATGCTTGCGAGGGCCGCCCGAACACTGAAACTGGTCGCACAGCTCATCGCCGTGAGCGCATTGACCTTCCTCGCCGTGCGCACCTACGACGCCTACCAAAGTGCACCGCTCGCCCCGTGGCACACCTTCACCCCGGACGAAATGGTCGCCGAGGAGCTCGACGGTGCCGACTGGGCGGCGTATTCGGAGCGGGAGCGACTGATTTTCGATCAGGTGCGCGCACAGGTCACCGACAGGCTTGCACCGCAGGAGCGCATCCTCTCCAACCGCTACTTCGAAGGCAGCCCGCTCTATCCGGGACGCTTCGTCCGAGACTGGAACCGCTCCTATATCCTCGAGCCGGACGGCGAGCCACGGGGCGCGGTCGTCCTGCTCCACGGTTTGACCGACTCCCCCTACAGTCTGCGGCACATCGGCCGACACTATTCCGAATCCGGCTATGTCGTGATCGGGATCCGCCTGCCCGGACACGGGACCGTCCCGGCCGGGCTGACGACCGTGCACTGGGAGGATTGGTCGGCCGCGACACGCTTGGCCGTGCGCGAGGCCCTGCGCCGAATCGGGCCTACCGCCCCTCTGCATCTGGTGGGATTCTCCAACGGCGGGGCGCTTGCGATGAAGTATGTCCTCGATGCCGTCGAGGATCCCTCGATGCGGCAAGCGGATCGGGTCATCCTGATCACGCCGATGATCGGAATCACGGAGATGGCCCGATTCGCGGGATTCGCCGGCTTGCCTGCAATCTTTCCGGCGTTCGCGAGTGCGGCTTGGCTCGGCATCATCCCCGAGTTCAATCCTTTTAAATACAACTCCTTTCCGGTGAACGGGGCACGCCAGTCGTCGCTCCTCACACGCGCGCTGCAACCGCGCCTCGCCCGCTATGCGCGCGAGGCGCGTCTCGACGCCCTGCCCCCGATCATCACCTTCCAGTCGGTGGTCGATTTCACCGTCAGCACACGTGCCATCGTCACCAGCCTCTACGCACAGCTCCCTCAAAACGGCAGCGAGCTGGTGCTCTTCGATATCAACCGCAACACCAAGTTCGGGCCGCTGATCCGACCGGGCACCGAGACGGCGCTCGAGCGACTGCTCCCGCCGACGCCGCGCCCCTACAAGACAACCGTCATCGCCAACGCCGACCCGGACAGCAGCGATGTCGTCGAGCGCGTGGTCGACGCGGGCGCGACCACGGAGCGGGTCAGAGCGTTGGGATTGACCTATCCGCGCGAGGTCTTCTCGCTCTCGCATGTCGCGCTGCCGTTTCCGATCGACGATTCGCTTTACGGTCTCGAGCCGAACGAAAACGAGGATTTCGGTGCCAACCTCGGGGCGTTGGCCATCCGCGGCGAGCGCGGGGTCTTGGTCATGAGTCTGGACTCGCTGGTGCGTCTGTCCTGGAATCCCTTCTTCCCCTATCTGATCGAGCGCATCGAAGACGGGATCGCCGATGCGCCGCTCGGCGAAACCGGCGCGGCGGACGCAGTACAGGGCGTCGATACGCCATCACCCTGAAAGGAGCAGCTGCCTCCCCGGACGCCGAGCCGCATGTTCTTCCGCCACCGCGGGCCATTGTGTTCAGGGATTGACCGCCCTATTTTGAATCTTGTCCAAATCATGAACAACCGGATGAGGTTTCGAGATGCGACTGTTCCTCCTGCTCCCGATGCTCGGGGCTCTCCTGCTGCCCGCCGCGGCTTCCGCCGACTGCGCCCCGGCCCTCGACTTCGAGATGCGTCGCCTCGCCGGCAACGAGACGGTGCGGCTTTGCGACGCCTATCAAGGCAAGGTGATCCTTGCGGTAAACACCGCGAGCAAATGCGGCTTCACCGGCCAGTACGAGGGCCTCGAGGCCCTCAACCGTGAATATCGCGAGCGCGGGCTGGTGGTGCTGGGCTTCCCGTCCAACGACTTCGCCAATCAAGAGCCCGGCACCGAGGAACAGATCCAAGAGTTCTGCCGCTTGACCTATTCGGTCGAGTTCCCGATGTTCGAGAAGGTTAAGGTCCGCAAAGGAGCGGCGGCACCCTTCTTCGATCAACTGGCCGCAGAAACGGGGGTTTACCCCGAGTGGAACTTCTACAAGTACCTGATCGACCGAGACGGCAAGGTCGTCGAGGTCTTCCCCAGCCGCACCGGCCCGGAGAGCGAGAAGATGATGCAGGCCATCGAACGCCTGCTCTGACCGCCATCGAGCGCAAGGCCGTACTCGAAACAACCCGGCCGGCCGGGTGGACGAGCGAAAGCGAAGTCCACCCTCCAACCGGCGTCGGCATCGTTAGACCACCTCAAGCGCGTCTGCGCCGCCGGGATCCGCTCGCCGCTCCGGCTTCAGTTGCCGTTTCCGGAGCCAAACCGGTCGCGCGCCATGGCCGCGGCATCCTCGATCCCCTGCTGTGCGCGATCGATCAGCGCCTTGCCTTGGTCGATCATCGCCTGCTTGACCGCTCTTGCGAGTGCGGGCCTGGAGAGCGACTCGCCGTCGAGCGTCATGGTCTCCGGAGAGGTCGAATAGACGGATAAGGGGTCGCTCAGCGTCAACGCCGTGTCCTCGACCGCGTTGTAGCGATAGTGACAGGTCGCCTGCCGAGGCCGGCCCTCGCCGCCGGACTCGAACCCCAGCACGACCGTGAGGCCCGAATGACCGCCGGCCCGGGTCTCCACGGCGGTCCAGCGCAGCGCGCTCGGCGAGGCAACCTGCGTTGCCGTCAAACTCTTGCAGAAGCTCACGCGCACGTCCTCGCGCGAGCCCGAGCAGCTCGCGACCACAAGAGATGTTGTCGCGAGAGCGATGCCGGTTCGCAGCAGAACCGTCGTGCGTTTGGTCATGGTGATACCTCCTCGGGAGTGGTCGGGGGCTGCCGCATTGTCCTGATGATGCCTTGCGAGCCCCTCGGAGGGCCATTATGCTGCACCGCACACCGCCGGGGAATTCGAGACCCACGCCCCGGTCTCGCAACCCGCTTGAATGGAGCAACGCCGATGGACTTCTCGACCCGGCATCGCTTGACGCTCGCCGACGGCCCGGTCGTCTATCGGAAGGTTGCCGACGGCAAACCGCCGCTCCTGCTGATCCACGGCTGGGGCGGCTCTTCGCGACACTGGCAGGAAACCCCGGAACACCTCTCCGACATCCGCGATCTCTATGCACTGGATCTCCCGGGCCACGGGGACACCCCCGCACGCCCCGGCGCGACCGGACCCGAGGCACTGGCCCGCTTGGTCATCGACTTCGCCGACGGCCTGGGCCTGGATCGTTTCGACCTGAACGGCCATTCTTGGGGTGCTGCGGTCGCGATCCTGGTCGCGGCAAACTGGCCCGAGCGGGTCGATCGACTCGTCCTGACCAGCTTGGGCATGGCCCGAAACGCCCTCGAGCGTTTCGCTTTGACCCAGGCCTACCATCAGATGCATCTCTCCCTCTCGCTCTGGCGGCCCTGGCTGGCGATGTCCCGGCCCTGGCTCGCCCTCTCGCGCCCGGCGCTTGACTGGTTCGGCGCACAACCGCTCGTGTATCGCGCAATCGCTGCGCACGTGCTGCGTCAGCTGCCTGCGGACGAGGAGATGGTGCGTGTCGGCGTAAGGGAGTTCTTGAGCACGGATCCGCTGAGCGCGCTCGAGTGTGCCGTCGGTGCCGGAAGCCCCGCCTTCGCGGCGGCCTTGGAGACGATGGCCGCACCGACCCTGATCGTGAACGCCGATGCGGATGCCGTCATGCCGTCGTCCGGTGCGCGCGCGCTTGCGGCCCGGATCCGAAACGTCCGGGAGGCCCTGCTCGATGACTGCGGCCACCTGCCGATGATCGAGCAACCCGAGGCCTATCACCGGGTGGTGCGCGAATTCCTGACCGCCACATCGCTCGACCTGCGATCGGGCGAGCAACCCGACACCCGATGATTCGCTTGGCGCGCGCGGCATACGGGCCCTGCGCGACCCCGCCTTAGAGGTGATGGTATAGCTTGGACAACTGACGGTCCGCCTGCCGCTGTTTGATGAGCTGCGAGCGTCTGATTGTCTCGACGAGCTCGACGCAGGACGAGCCTTGCCTTGCGAGATAGTCGATCGAGAGGACGAGATTCTGGCTCACGATGATCTCGTTGCCGACGGGATCGACGAGCTTCTCGGTCGTGAAATCCACCGGCTCGCCGTCGTGATATTTGTCCGCAAGCACCAGGAGCAGCTGCTGTTTCTGGGCTTGCGACAGGTGCGGAAAGGTTCGGTTGAAGTAGAAGAGACCCTGGCGCGCGAAGTGGAGCTCGCTCTTGACCTTATAGCTGTGCCATTGCTGCCGATACACGAGGAGTAGATCGGTCAGCTCGTTCGGACCCTTGATCCGGTGCTGAGGCTTGCCGAAACACCGAACGAAAGCCCCCGGCGAGCAGCCGAATGTCAGGTCGTCGCAGCAGCAGATCTGTCGACGCGAGCTAACCGACGAGCGTAAGGCCGACAACGAGCAGAGGTTGAAATAGGCCGCAAGATTCTCGTACTTATCTTTGAGCTGTTCGCTGAAATAGCCGCCGCGACCGTATCTGTGGTAGCCGATCAGTCGGCCCAACACCTCTGGAATCATAGCCCTGGAGTCCGAAACGCGCCGACCTGCAGCACACCGAGGCCCGTTAGCGTAGCGGAACAGCGCAGGAAAAGCACTTCCCGCCCCACACTCACACGCTGCGCGCTCGGCGCTGCCGGTCTGGCGCAGCGATAGCCCGTGGACAGACCGGGTCAGGGCTCGGAGACGTCCGCGCCGCTCCCGTAGACCCGAACGCAATCACGTCCCGCGGATTTGGCGGCATAGAGCGCTTGGTCGGCACGATCGACGAGAGCATCGAGATGGTCGACACCGTCCTCGAGCACCGCGACACCGATGCTCGCCGTCATCGGGATCGCCCCCTCCGTCGTGTCGATAGCGCTCCCGCGCAGTGCCAGCCGGAGTCGCTCGGCGAGCCGTTCGGCCTCTCGGGCGCTGGTCTCCGGGCATAGCGCGACCAGCTCCTCGCCCCCGTATCGGGCCAGGATGTCCGACACGCGAACCGCGCGCAGCCGTTCGGCAATGGCCTTGAGGACTTGATCACCGACACCGTGTCCGTAGGTGTCGTTGACCCGCTTGAAGTGATCGATGTCGAGCATGATCACCGCGATCGGCTTGGAATACCGCTTGGCACGGGCAAACTCGATCTCTGCAAGCTCTGAAAAACGACGGCGGTTGAGCAGCTCCGTCAGGGGATCCATATCGGCGAGGGCCCGCACTTGCTCGAACAGGCTGGCATTGATATCGCGCTCTCGGCGCAGGTTCTGCTCGGTCTCCTGAAGCTTCACGAAGGTGCGGGCGTTGGAGATCGCCAAACCGCAAAGGTTGGAGATCGCCAGGCCGAGATTCAGATATTGATCACGATAGGCAGGGAAGGGGATCTCGCGGACCAGCATCAACCCCAAGACGGCATCCTGGTAGTCGATCCGGAGAAAGAAGCCGTTTCCGGACGGCATGATCAAATAGCCCTCGTGCAGCGCATCGAGCGCCTGCTGCAGATCCAGACGGTCCTGCGGCCGCTCGTCCGCGGCGAAGATCTCCCTGACCCGCCCTTCATCCACCTGGGCGTAGACCAGGTTGGTGCACCCGAAGAGCATCGCGAAGAGCTCCTGAATCGCCGCGATCGTGGCCTCCTCGTCGGTGATATGCGACAGGCGAACCAGCAGGTCGAAGGCCATGGCGTAATCGGCGACCTTGCGGTTGGCCTGGGCCAGGACCTCTTTCGTCTTTGCCTCCGCGGCGAGATGACGCCACTTGGCGACGGCACCCGAGAGGAAGAGCCTCAGATAGTCCAATCCGACATAGCGGCTGCGGCACGGGACACCCAGATACCGGGCCATGGCCTCCAGCTCCTCGACGGCACGGGTGTCGTTGCCCGTATCCAGGAGCAGAAGCTCACGCGTACATTCACGGAAAAACTGCCCCGCCGTCTCCCGATCGAAACCCATCACGCGCAAGTGCTCGCGCCACTGCTTGATCCAACCGGCCGTGACGAGATAGGCACCGGCCTGCATCTCGGGCTCCAAGACATCGGGACCGGCCAAGAGGTGAACGCAGTGATCGAGCTTCACCAAATGGACGCGGGGATCCGGCGGCGCAGCCTGCGTCTCGCCATCGCACCCGAGGAGCACCAAAGCACCGTCGTAACCCTCGGGCGGCGGGGTCACGCGTGCCTCCGCGAGGTCGCATCGTCCGCGACGCAGGGTGCAGATGGCCGGGTAAGCCTGGACGCGTACACCCTCCTCGCCGAGGCCTGCCAGCGCGGTCTCGACATCGCTTCGAAAATGGCTGCAAACCCTCAGACACAGCATATCCGCCACGGTCAGCTCCGAGGGCCCTTCGGCGGCGAGGAGCTTGCCTGCTCGCGAGGGACGGCGAGCGGATAGGTCCCCCAGCGATGGACCGCCTCCGAGATGGCCAGCAGGGTGTCTTCCGGAACCTGGTAGGGGATCTCGCCGTGGTTGTCCGACAGGATGAATCCGCCGCCGTGTCCGGCCGCGGCAATCGCCGCCTTGACCTGCGCCTCGGCCTGCTCCGGGGTCCACCGACGCATCTCAACACCGTTGAGGTTTCCGAGCAAGGAGACCTTGCCGGCCGCAGCTTGCTTGAGCGCGGCGAGATCGTCGAGCATGCTCACGCCGATGACCGCCGCGCCGGTGGGGGGAAGATCGTCCAGAATCGGCATGCAGCGGCCGGAGGCGAAATGCAACGCCACCGGCCCCTTGATCCCGGCCAGGGTGCGCATCGCGACCTGAAGTCCGGTCCGGCGAAAGTGCTCGGGCGAGACGATGGTCGAGGAGGAAACCGGGTCGAAATAGCAGATGGCCGTAGCACCCGCAGCCAACTGGGCGTTCGCCCATTCGATACAAAAGGCCTCGTTCAGACGCATCAGGTGCTCGAACAGGTCCGGCTGCTCGAACATGAGGTTGAGGTACGCCTCGAACCCCATCTGCATCACCGGCAACGAGAACGGCGACATGACTACGCCGATGATGGGGGCCTCGTCGCCCACAGCGGCCTTGAGGCCGCTGATGGTCTCCAACACCTTGAGCAAGCAGGGACAATCGGCGACCCGTGGCGGCTCGAGCGTGCGGATCCGCTCCGGTGTCCGAATGATGGGAGGACCGGCATTGGGCGGGCCGTCGTCGGTGTAGAAGACATCGCCGCCCCATGCCTCGGTCTCGACCGAAGCGTAGAAGAATGGGTAGAGGCAATCGTTGCGATATTTGCCGCGCAGACGCAGCTGACCTTCGATCACGTACTCCGGCCGCGAGAAGTAGGTCTCGAGGGAGAGCCCGAGCTCTCGGGCGCCGTGCATGGTGAGCAACAGGAACAGCGGAACCCGATCCGGCTCCCGATGGCCAAGCGTGGTCAGGACGCGTTCGAGGGAGGTCATGGGGCGGGCGCTCATGCGCGATGCTCCTTCGGCAAACGATCAAGGAGCTCGCGCACCACGGCGACGCCCTCGGCTGCGGTGCCCGCCATGGCGTCCGCGCCGACCTCCCGCCACAGCTCGGTGTCGAAACGAAAAGGCGCGCCGCCCACCAGGATGAACGGATGTGAACCGGCCCGGCCCAGCGCCTCCCGAACCCTTTTGATATGCAGCGCGGAGGGGAGCATCAAGACCGAGATCAACAGCACGACAATGCCGTCGCGAACAACCCGACCGACCAGGGCATCGGCGTCGACCGTGCCGTAATCCTTCAGCTCGTAGCCGCTGGCGCGCATGACCGAGTACACCATACGCTTTCCAAGCAGGTGATAGTCGTCGAGCACCGCGATCGCCATCGGCGGCTGATCCACTCGACGCGGATCGGACGGCGGGAGGATCGCGTCGACCATCTCCTCGCACATTCGACCGCTCATATAGACCTGCGACAGCGAGACCTCGCCGCGCTCCCACAGGTCCCCGATGCGCTCGAGGGACGGCACGACCAAGCGCTCGACGACATCGAGCCGGACATCCGCCGAGGCCGGCCCGCCGAGCGCGCGCTTCGCCATGACGCGGTCCATCGCCAGCAGTGCATTGAGGAAGGTCTCGACGGGATCAGCGCTTGTCATTGTTGCTTCTTAAACCGCACCCGGTGCCGTATGCGTTGCTTGTTGGATTGGCTTGGCCGCGCCGGCTCCGACAACTGTCGGAGCCGGCGCGGTTTAACATATTCAAAAATATTAAAATCTAAACCGCGTCACGACGAAGGTCGGAAAAATCCTCGAGCCCGACACAACATGAAAACGACGCATGTCACTCTGGACGCGGTTGAGACCGTTGAAGGCTTACGGACGGGCATCAAACGACGACTCCCCCGCACGAGACATCGGTCATCTTAAAGGGATTCATCAGACTTTTTATGGGTAATATTACCGGAGATCGATCTTCGTCCCCCTTGACTGACCCGCGCGGCCCCGCGCGAGCTTGGATGTACCGAGCGCAGGCAAGCCACCTACCGCGAAAATCATTGCGCCTTGTCAGGGAAAAGGCGCCATATCTGAACTAATCTGCTAGACCGTAAACGGGCGGGCGGCAGCGGTAGCGCATGTCCGGACCACGACCGGGCGCAGACCCGGCCTCAGCTCACCATCCGGAGCCACATCATGCGAGCCTCGATCGGCGCCGTCGCCGGCTTTCTTCTGATCGCACTCTTCAGCGTCAACGCCGGCGCGCGGGATACCTGGCCGACACCGCCGGCAGCCGCTGTTCCGCCGCCCCAGGTCTCGGGCCCGCTGCAAGGCGGCACCGCCGATCACACCAAATTCGACCAGCTCAAGGGGCCGTTCAGCTCCGGGCCGGAGGTCACCGTCGCCTGTCTCGGCTGCCACACCGAGGCCGGCGATCACTTCATGCAAAACATCCACTGGACCTGGTCCTACACCAACGAGGAGACCGGCCAGCAGCTCGGCAAGCGCTATCTGATCAACAACTTCTGCACCAATTCGCGCGGCAATGAAGGCATGTGTGCCCAGTGCCACGCCGGCTACGGGTGGAAGGACGAGAGCTTCGACTTCACCGACGAGACCAACATCGACTGTCTGGTCTGTCACGAGACCACCGGCACCTATTACAAGACGCCGAACAACGCCGGCAATGCCGCCTGCTCGGTCATGTTCGAGGGCAAACCCCCGATCGATCTCGCCGCGGTCGCGCAGAGCGTGACGCTCCCGCAACGGGCCAACTGCGGGGCCTGCCACTTCAACGGCGGCGGCGGCGACAACGTCAAGCACGGCGACCTCTCCTCGGCCTTGAAGAGCCCGCCGAGGACACTCGACGTCCACATGGGTGTCGACGGTCTGAACTTCGCCTGCACGGCCTGCCACATCACCAACCGCCATGTCTGGGCCGGCAGCCGCTACCAAGTCGTCTCCAAGGATACCGAGGGCACGGGCAAGCCGGGCCAACGCTCCGACGTGGCCACCTGCGAATCCTGTCACGGTCTCTCGCCGCATCCGGTGGACTCGCTCGCGGGCTTCAAGCTCAACGATCATGTACAAAGCATCGCCTGCCAGACCTGCCACATCCCCGAGATCGCACGCGGCGGGGTCGCCACCGTGGTCGATTGGGATTGGCGCACCGCCGGCAAGACCAAAGACGGCGAAGGCTATCACGAGGAAGGCTACATCCAGGGCAACGGCAACCACCGTTACACCTACAAGTCGATCAAGGGCAATTTCACCTACGACGAGGAATTCCCGCCGGCATACGGATGGTTCGATGGCCAGATGCTCTACACCACCATCGACACCCAATTCGATCCGCAAGCCGAGTCCATCGAGATCAACGGATTCACCGGCTCGCGCGAGGATCCGAAATCCCGGATCTGGCCGTTCAAGCGCATGCACACCTGGCAGCCCTACGACAAGGGCAACGGCACACTGGTCTATGCCCATCTGTGGGGCGAGGACGATGCCGCCTATTGGGGCAACTACGACATGGGCAAATCCATCGCCAAAGGCATGGCCGATTTCGGACTGCCCTATTCAGGCGAGTTCGGCTTTATCCAGACCATCTCCTGGTGGCCGATCACCCATATGGTCGCACCCAAAGAGCAGGCGCTGGGTTGCGGTGACTGTCATACGCCGCAGGACAGCCGCCTTCAGTTCGTCGAGGGTGTCTACATGCCGGGCCGAGACCATAACCGTTGGCTCGACATCATCGGCACACTTCTGGTCGCCGGCACCTTGGGCGGCATCCTCATCCACGGCCTGGTTCGCTTCTTCTCGCCGTCCCATGGCTCCAAGGGAGAGCACCACTGATGGCCACACGCCGCGTCAAGATCTTCAGCCTGTTCGAGCGCTTCTGGCACTGGTCCCAGATGCTGCTCATCGTCGCACTTCTGATCACGGGCTTCGGGCTGCACGGTTTCCATGATCTCTTTACCTTCGAAGAGGCCGTCACCCTGCATACCTCTGCTGCCTTCGCGCTGCTCTTGCTCTGGATCTTCAGTGTGTTCTGGCTCTTTACGACCCGCACCTGGCGCCACTTCATCCCCTCTGCATCGGGGATGTGGGGTGTGCTGCGCTTCTATAGCTACGGTATCTTCAAGGGCGAGCGCCATCCCTACCGCAAGGCCTATTGGCGCAAACACAACCCTTTGCAGGCGTTGGCCTATCTCATGCTGAAGATCGTGCTCTTCCCGGCGATCTGGATCTCGGGACTCGCCTACCTCTTCTATTTCGCGTGGCGCGACGTGCCCCACGCCACGCAATGGCTCAACGGCGTCGCCGTGGTGCATACGGCAGCCGCCTTCATGATCCTCGCGTTCGTGCTCATCCATGTCTACATGCTGACCATCGGCCACTCCTTCCGCGAGCATGTGATGCCGATGATCAACGGCTTCGACGAGGTGGATCTCACGCCGGAAGAAGAGGCCTATCTAAGCAAGGATCAACCGGGGGACATCCGCTGATCCATCGGCAGCCAGACCCGGACCGAGAGCCCGCCTTTGCTTGCGCGCTCGAAATCGAGCGCTCCGCCGTAGGCATCCACCACATCCCGGGCGATCGCGAGTCCGAGGCCGCTGCCTTCTCTGCGCTCGTCGAGCCGCAAGCCGCGCTCGCCGAGCCTCGGCGTCTGCTCTGCCGGTACGCCGGGACCGTCGTCTTCGATGCAGATCTCGATTCGATCGCCGGCAGTGACTCGGATGTCCACCTCGTTTCGCGCCCATTTGGCCGCGTTCTCGAGCAGATTTCCCAGTAACTCCAGCAGATCGTCGGCGATGACCGCGGCACCGGCCTGCGCCGGTGCGACCAGCTGCCAGTCCAGCCGCGCGCCCTCCGGGGTGCGTTGCAGCGTGCGCAGGAGCCGGTGAATGGTCTCGACCACGTCGGCATGGGCCGGCGGCTGGACGCCGGCGCCTGAACGCAGCCGGGCGCGGACCAGCTCGCGCTCGACCCGCCGCCGCATGCCCATCGCCAGGTGCTCCAGGTCATCGGCCAGCGGTGCGTTGCCATCCTCGCGCAGACGCTGCGCATCGGCCACCAACGCCCCGAGCGGGGTTTTGAGTCCGTGAGCGAGATCCGCGGTCCAGGCCCGTGCCCGCTCGATCGCCTGCTCACGGGCCTCCAACAGGGCGTTGACCTCGCCGACCAGCGGCATGACCTCGTCCGGGTAGGCTTCGCCGAGGCGCCGCGTCCCGCCGGCGCGAATCTCCCCGAGACCGCGTCGCACCGCGTCGAGCGGTGCGAGACCGGTCTGAATCTGGACGAAGGCCGCCAGCGCCAGGACCAGCCCGATGAGGGCAAGATAGGGCAGCATGTCGGCCGCGAAGGCGTCCCGCGCCGTGATCAGCTCCGCTCGATCGACGCCCACCATGAGACGCAAGGCGGCGAGACCGTCAGTCGCCTGCAAGCGAATCCGGCGCTCGCGGACCAATAGGGCCCCCCCGTCGGGACCCATGACCTCGTGGGCGTGGACGCTGCCCGGATCCAGGTCGTCGTCGGTCAGCTCCACCAGGTGATCCCAGAGCGAGCGCGAGCGCAGCAGACCCTGCCGGGCGGGACCATCGATCTGCCAATAGAGCCCGCTCAAGGGCTGTTCGAAACGGGGATCGGCCGGCTCGCGGGCAAGTTGGATCTCCCCCTCCTGCGTGATCGTCACCGCCGCGGCGAGCTGGTTGAGCTGCGCCCGCAGCTCCTCGCCGATACGACGCTCGACATGGCGCTCGAAGAGGGTCAAGAGGCCGAGGCCCGAGACCGCCAGGGCCAACGTGATCGAGAGCGCGGCGCCGATCCAGAGACGAGCGCGCAGCGAGCGGCGGGTCATGTTAAAACCCGTCCCGCGCAACTCGTCGGGTTCCGGCACGCGTAGGGTGTGGTGAGGTACGAACCGCACCGTGCGTCGACTCGTCGGGTTCCGGCCCGCGTAGGGTGCGGTGAGGTACGAACCGCACCGTGCGTCGACCGGAGCGTCAATCGGTGCGGTTCGTACCTCACCGCACCCTACACCGCTGTTCGGACAGGGCGCGTCGGGGTGACGCAAACAGGTTCAATCATCGGCGACCTCCTCGATCAAGTACCCGAACCCACGCCGTGTCTGAATCAGATCCACCCCGAGCTTGCGGCGCACCCGCCCGACCAGGACCTCCACGGCATTGGACTCGCGCTCGAAGTCCTGCGCATAGAGCTGCTCCGTGAGCTCGAGCTGGGAAACGACGCGCCCGGCGTGCTGCATCAGATAGCTGACGAGGCGGTATTCCTGCGGGGAGAGGCGGACCGGGACACCCTCGACCGTGACGGCCATCCGTCGGGTGTCGAGTACAACCGGGCCGTTGACGAGCACCGCGCTGGCCTGCCCGGCGGAACGGCGGACCAGGGCCCGCAGACGCGCCAGCAGCTCCTCCATCCGGAAGGGCTTGGGGAGATAGTCGTCGGCGCCGGCGTCGATACCCTCGACCCGTTCATGCCAGTCGCCCCGCGCGGTCAGGATCAGCACCGGAAACCGCTGCCCGTTCGCCCGCCATTTGCGCAGGATCGAGAGCCCGTCCATGCTCGGCAGCCCCAGATCCAGGATTGCCGCCGCATAGCTCTCGGTATCGCCCTTAAACCAGGCGACCTCGCCGTCGGCCTCGTGATCCACGACAAAACCCGCGCCCGTCAGCGCGGCGACCAAGCCTTCGGCAAGCCGCTCGTCGTCCTCGACCAGGAGCAGGCGCATCAGTCCTCCTCCACCGCGAGGATCTCGGCCGTCGGCCCGTCGACCATCACCTCCAGCACTCGCCCGTCGGGCGCGATCAGCTTGATCTCGTAGACCCAGCGCCTCTCGCCGAGCCACGTCTCACGCTCGAGCTCGACCTCGATGACCTCTCCGGGAACCGCGTCCGCAACTCCCCGCAGGATCTCTGCGATCGGTCGGACCTCGCCCTGCTGGAAGGCGTTGCGGGCACGGTCGTGATCATGGCGCGCCTCGCCCGCTCCCGCATGTCCGGGCGGATTGGCGAGAGACAGGGTCGGGGCCATCGCGGACGCCACGAGGGCGGCCAAGAGTCGACGACGATACGGCTGGGTGTGCATGGCAGCCATTATGGACCGAACCAAGCTGACCGTTTGCTGACAAGGGCGCACAGGATTTCGTCAGTGTCGCCCCCGTAATCTGCACCCAACCGCGACAGGCTCGACAGGCAACGCGCTCCTCCGCAGTCGACCTCGCGGTCGGCCGGGGCGGCTTCGGAGCCGCTGCAGCGGTCGCGGTTCAGATTCAATCGACAACGGAGAACATGCAGATGACGACAAACACTATCGCCGCCTCGGCGACCCCTCGATCCGGGGCTGCCGAGATCGACCCCACGACACGCGTCCGTGTCTGGGATCCTTTGGTCCGGGTTTTTCATTGGGCGCTGGTCGGCGGTTTCGCCACGGCCTTCATCGTCGAGGACGACCTTCTCGGCGTCCATGTCTGGGCCGGCTATCTGGTGTTGAGCCTGATCGCCGTTCGCCTGGTCTGGGGTGTGATCGGCACCCGTCACGCCCGTTTCAGCGATTTCGTGCGCAAGCCGAGCGACGTCCTGACCTATGTTCGAGACGCCCTGAGGCTGCGCGCACCGCGCTACCTGGGACACAACCCGGCCGGCGGCGCCATGGTGATCGCCCTGATGATCGCGGTCGCGCTCACTGGACTGAGCGGGCTCGCGGTCTACGGCACCGAGGAGCTTTCGGGTCCGCTGGCCCCGCTGATGAGCAGCTTGCCGGGATCCTGGGGCCATCTCTTCGAGGAGATCCACGAGGTCATGGCCAATCTCACGCTCGTACTCATCGTCGCCCATGTGGCCGGCGTCATCTTCTCGAGCCTCTCGCATCGGGAAAACCTGATCGGCGGCATGATCACCGGCTTCAAGCGGAGGGACGTCGCATGAAACCCGAGATGAAAGCGACTCTTGCCATTCTGATCCTCGCGTCCACGGCCCTGTCACTCCCGACCGCGACCTTCGCCGCCGACCCGACGGCGGGCGCTGCGGGTTGGACCAAGGAATACCCGCAAGCCGATGGCTCGCCGGCGCGCAGTTGCGTCACCTGCCACGGCCGCGACCTGACCAAACCCGGCCGGCACGCAGTGACCAACAAGGTCATCGAACCCTTGGCGCCCTCGGTGAATCCTCAGCGGCTCACGGATCAGGCAAAGGTCGAGAAGTGGCTGCTGCGCAACTGCCGCTGGACCCTCGGGCGCGAATGCACCGCCGCGGAAAAAGCCGATTTCGTCAGCTACATCCAGACTCAATAACCAGGAGATCATACCCATGCGTCCATCGACCCGAACCTTCGCGATCCTTGCCGTCGCCCTGCTCTCGCTGGGCGCCGTCGGCTTGGCCCTCGGCGATTCCGACGACGACGATCACGACAGGCATGAAAAAGGCGACGGTTGGCTGAAATCCCGCCCCGATGTCGCCCCGGTCGTGAATACAACCTACAGCGAGGAATGCGGCTCCTGCCACATGGCCTATCAGCCGGGCCTGCTGCCCGCCGATGCCTGGACGCAGATCATGAGCCCGGCCGGGTTGAGCGACCACTACGGCGACGACGCCTCGCTGGCCGACGACGTCCGCGCCGATATCACCGCCTTTCTGCTGAGCAACTCGGCCGACCAAGCCGAGCGTTCGCGCTCGCGGGCCTTTGCCGTGAGCGCAAACACATCGGCGTCGGGCCAAGCGACGGCGCTCCCGCGCATCACCGAGACCCGCTATTTCCTGCATGAGCACGACGAGATCCCAGGTCGTCTGGTGACCGGCAACCCGGAGGTCGGCAGCTTCAGCCAATGCAACAGCTGCCACCGAGGCGCCGCCGAGGGCGTCTACAACGAAAAGCAGGTCTCCATCCCCGGTCATGGGCGCTGGGACGACTGAGAGACTGCTCGGGCTGCGTCGAGATCTGACCTCGATCTCCTACCCGGTGGCCGAATGCGGCATGTACCTCGGTCGGCCGCCGGGACTCAGTTGAAAACAGCAACAGCGGGTCCGGATCGAGCAAGCGCATCCTGCGGCGCTATTCGGTTTCGGATCGCCCGCAATCCGGACTCGACCGAGTCTCCGTCAAACGGTCTAAGGCGTCGGCGATCGGTATGAGGACGCGGGACACCGTGGCCGCCCAACCTCCATATTCTTCCCACAGTTCCTCCGCAGCCACGTCAACCTCTGCGCGTATCTTGGGCGTCGGAAAGGCAAACCTGCCTGACCCACCATCACGAGCGCAACGGAGGATATCGACCGTGAACAAGACCGCTGCCGCGCTTACCATCGGCGCCGCAACCCTCAGCGACACCGCTACCCTGGCGCAGCCACCCACCCTTTCGGTATGGCGTGTGAACGCCTCGCGCCGCTTGGTTCTTCTCTACCAGGCTGCTCCGGGCCCATTGCGCGGCTTGATGCGTACGGCGACCCGGCTCTTGCCGACATCGCTTAGGGAGCGTCTCCGAAACAGGCTATCAAAGGCACAGGATGACCTTGTGGCCAGCGGGCTGCTTGGCGCGCGCACTGCTTCACGAGGCAAGCCAGGCGAGACCTACGTGGATATCTCCGCTGCCGACGATGCAGTCGACGTCATCATTTTGCCCATTATCGATTGGGATTTGCGCACGCAGCGACCCCAACACCTGGCAGCAGGGCTCGCGGCACGGGGACACCGCGTATTCTTCATATCATTGCACTTCTTGGGTTCCGCCGAGCCCCGCCGTTGGCTGATCGAACGCGAGGTCGCGACCGGTGTCTACGAGGTACGGCTCGGCCGCATCCCGCAACATCGCATCTACACCCACCCCCCCTCCGCCGCGATCGCCGACCTGATGGCCGAGGCGTTGGACGACCTCCTCGCGACGGTGGGCTCGCGGACAGCCACCGCGGTGTTGCAGTACCCCTACTGGTCTCCGGTTGTCGAGCGACTGCCGTCGCTGCGCTGCGTCTACGACCGCATGGACCTGCATACCGGCTTCGGGATGGCCTCTAGAGCCATGGAGGATCTCGAAGCGGCTTTGATCAGGGGCGCGGACAGCGTGGTGGTCTCGTCCGAGGGGCTGGTGCCTGCGGTGCGCCCCGATGCGACGCTCGTGCGCAACGCGGCGGCTGCCGAACCCTTCCTGGCGGTACCGACTCGCGCCCGCGATGCCGACGCGCCGCCGTTGATCGGTTATTACGGCGCCATCGCCGATTGGTTCGATGCGGACCTGCTGCTCGACGTCGCCCGCGCCCGACCGGACCTTCGCTTTGAGCTCGTCGGCGCCGTCAGCCGCCCGGGTCTCGGACCGGCCGATCTCCCGAAGAACGTTGTCGTGCGCGGCGAGGTGCCGTTCGGATCGCTACCCGACATCGTCGCAAGGTGGGACGTGGCGACCATCCCTTTCATCATCAACCCGCTCACGGTTCACACGGATCCGGTCAAGGTCTACGAGTACCTTGCGGCCGGCCTTCCCGTCGTCAGTACGTCGCTTCCCGAGATCAAGCGGCTGTCCGATGTGGTGTCTTTCGCCGACGACGCGCGGTCCTTCGCCGCGGCGCTCGATGCGGCCATCGCCGTTTCCCGCAATCCCGCAGAGATCGCGGCACGGCGGGCGCGGATCGAGGGTGAGACCTGGTCTGCGCGTAGCGAGCGCCTCCGCACCCAGCTCGACGCCAAGCTGCCCCGCATCTCGGTGATCATTCTCAGCTACTGCAACGAGGCGTTGACCCGCCGCTGCATCTCGTCGGTGTTGTCGCGGAGCCGCTACCCGGACCTGCAGGTCGTCGTCGTAGACAACGGCTCGGACGACGGCAGCCCCGCCTACCTGCGAGGGCTCGCCGAGACCGACGAGCGTGTCGAAGTCATTCTGGAACCGCGCAACCTCGGCTTCGCCGCCGGCAACAACCGCGGCATCCAGCGCGCGGACGGGGAGATCCTGGTCCTGCTCAACAACGACACCGAGGTCTTCGACGGCTGGCTGCACCGGATCATCGAACACCTCGCCGATGATCCCGGCCTCGGCCTCTTAGGTCCGGTCACCGACAACATCGGCAATGAGGCGAGGGTTCGGGTGCCGGTCGGCGCCGACCTTGCCTCAGTCGCTCGCTTGCGCGCCGTGGAGCATCGCGGCCGGCGTCTCGTGACCGAAACGGTGGCCTTCTTCTGCGTCGCGATGCCGCGGGCCGTGATCGACGACGTGGGGCTGCTGGACGAGGGCTTCGGTCTGGGTTTTTTCGAGGATGACGACTACTGCAGGCGTGTAGGCGCATCCGGTCGGCGGGTCGCCATCGCCGAAGACCTATTCATCCATCACAAGCTGTCCGCGACCTTCGATCGCCGCAAGAACCCTGAGCATCGGGCGGTCTTCCATCGCAGCCAGGCCTATTACGAGAGTAAGTGGGGGCCCTGGCACCCGCACCGCTACAGGAGCGAGCCAGCATGACCGGCGTCTTCGTCTTCGGCGCGCCGCGCTCCGGCACCAGCGCCCTGTCCTGGGCCCTGGCGCAACACCCGGGCATGTGGGTGTCGTCGGAGACCGATTTTTTGCTGCCCCTTTTCGGTCGCGGGAACCTCGATCGCGCCTATCGCGTGTCCTTCGATCGTCCGGACAACGGTTGGTTGCGCAAGCATGATGTGGCGCGCGCGGAATTCGCCGCCCATCTGGGACTCGGGGTGGCTGCCCTGTACGCCTCGCGCAGCACCGCGCCGGTGTGGGTGGACTCCACGCCAGGCTACGTTTTGATGGCGCGCGAGCTCGCCGAGCTGCTTCCCGATGCGCGGTTCCTGCACCTGGTCAGGGACGGCCGTGCCGTCGTCGACTCGATGCTGCACTCGGGCTTTACATCACCCTGGGCGAGATCTTTCGCAACGGCTTGCGCGACCTGGCGCCACTTCGTCGTGAAGGGTCTGGAAGCCGAGAAGATGCTCGGCGATCGTATCCTGCGCGTGTCCCACGCGCGATTGCTCAGTGAGCCGCAAACCATGCTCGAGGAGGTGTTGAGCTTCCTGGGTCAGCCGCAGCATCCAGGGCCGGCAGCCTTTATCGCCGGCTCACGCATCAACAGCAGTTACGACAACGAGCGGCCCGGTGACATTCGTCGCGCCAAGGATACCGCTTCCCTGCATGTCGAGCGTTGGCGGTCTTGGAGCTGGATGCGGCGAGTCCGCTACGCAGGGATCTGCGGTACCGTCCACCGCACGGCAGGTCTGACGCCGTGAAAGTCCTCAGCGTCATCGGAACACGCCCGGAGGCCATCAAGATGGCACCCGTGATCCGCCGCCTGGAGGCCGATCCGGAGATCGAGTCGCGCGTTGTTGCGACGGCTCAACACCGCGAGATGCTCGACGCGGTCATCGAGCGCTTCGAGCTGCGCATCGACGCGGACCTGGACGTGATGGCGACGGATCAGCCACTCGCTCGGTTGACCGCCCGGCTGCTGCGCAAACTCGATCCCGTCCTGGAGGCGGAAGCGCCGGAGCTTGTGCTCGCCCAAGGCGACACGACGACCGTGATCTGCGCCGCACTCGCGTGCTTCTATCGCGGAATCCGCTTCGGTCACGTCGAGGCCGGTCTGCGTACGCACGACGTGAGCTCTCCGTTTCCGGAGGAGCTGAACCGCACGATCGTCGGCCGGCTCGCGACCGATCATTTCGCGCCGACCGCGGCAGCACGCGACAACCTCCTCGCCGAGGGCGTCGATCCAGGCAGGGTCGAGATTACCGGCAACACCGTGATCGATGCCCTGCTCGAGGTTGCGGCGATGGACCTGCCGATGGACCTTCCGGTCCATCCGAGCGCAAGGGTGCTCTTGATCACCGCACACCGGCGCGAAAGCCTTGGCGCTCCGATGCGCGCGGCCTTCGGTGCGCTGCGTGCACTCGCCGACGGCTACCCCGACGTGCAGCTGGTCTTCCCCGTGCATCCGAACCCGCACGTCCGTGCACTCGCTCACGAGGTACTGGGCGCACATCCGCGCATTCTCCTCTGCGCTCCCCTGAATTACTTCGACTTCGTCCGGCTGATGAAGCGCAGCTTCTTTGTCGTCAGCGACTCGGGCGGGATTCAAGAGGAAGCCCCGGCATTGGGCAAACCCGTGCTTGTCCTGCGCGATGAGACCGAACGGACCGAAGCCGTGGCCGAAGGCGTCGTAGAGCTGGTCGGCACCGATCCGGATCGGATTCTGTCATCGGCTCGGCGGCTCTTGGACGATGCAAAGGCGTATGCCGCAATGGCCCGCGGCGTATCTCCCTATGGGGACGGTCATGCAGCGCAACGAATCCACGCAGCCATCCGCCGCACCCTGTGAGCGTCGCAACGCGATCCGAGTGGCGATCGGCTGTCAGCCTGCCGCCGACGCGCAGGTTCTCGACAAGAACGGCAGAGCGGTGAACATCAAACGAGTATTTGCCCCAAACCAAGAGCAAATCAAACGCCGGCATCCATGTCCCCACCCCGGCAGTGGAGCCCCATCGTCAACCATCCGAGAGGAGTCTTAGAGTATGGTCAATCGATTCAAGCAACTTGCCGCGGGTGTCGTCGCGCTTGCGACAACCGGTGCGGCCATCGCCGGCCCGGGATTTCCGAGACCGTTCCCGCCGCCGGGAGCCCGCTACTATTCGGAACCCGCATATCCGGCGCGACCCGACGCCTGGATCGCTCCCGCCGTGACCGGCGCGATCGTCGGGGCGGTTCTCGTCGCGCAGCCGCGCACGGTGGTCGTCGAGCGCCCGGTGCAAGTCATCGAGAGCGCACCCGGCAAGACCTATAAGCGCGTCGAGATCTATATACCTGAGTGCCAATGCTATCGGACATATGACGTTCCGATCGATTGACGCGGCATCGGCGGACCCATTCCGGCCAAAACGGGCGCCGGGCACCGTCTCCGCCCGGCTGCCGCCGGGAGCGAGGGAGACGGCCCGGACGCCCGCATGTCGACCCGATGCTTGATTGCGCCTTACCCGGCCGATGAGAGTCGATTCGATTGAGAAGGCGCATGGACATATCGAGAGGTTCAGGCAAGATCGGCGTTTGTATTCCCCGCTCGGTAATCGGGTCGCTGCGCTCGGGCGCACGCCGCATCACGGAGAGCCGGATATCTCCGGCCGGGGACAACTGCATCAGCCGCACTCGGGAGCCGGGATATGGCTCAGATCAAATCGCCGCCGGACAGGTCCACCATCGCGAACGACCGACTGCTGCGTCTGGCCACCTACGCCTCGGTCGCCACGGCCTGTCTGCTGATCCTGGCCAAGCTTGGGGCCTGGCTGGTCACGGGGTCGGTCAGCGTGCTGGCCTCTTTGGTGGATTCGCTGATGGACGCCGGCGCCTCGCTGGTCAATCTGCTGGCGGTTCATTGGTCGCTGATGCCGCCGGATGCGGAGCACCGTTTCGGTCACGGGAAGGCCGAAGCCCTCGCCGCGCTCGGACAGGCGACCTTGATTGCCGGCTCGGCCGTGTTCCTCGGCGTGCAGGCGGTCGATCGTCTGCTGCATCCGCAACCCGTCGCGGAGGCCGGAGTCGGCCTGCTGGTGATCGGTTTCGCGATCCTGGTCACGCTGGCCTTGTTGGCCTTCCAGCGGCATGTCATCCGCCGGACCGAGTCGGCGGCGATTCGGGCGGATGCCCTGCACTACGCGACGGACCTGGCCACCAATGCCGCGACGGTCGTGGCCTTGCTGCTCGCCGCCGCCGGCTGGTCCGGATTCGATCCGCTGTTCGGACTGACGATCGGGGCCTACATCCTCTACAGCGCCTTGCGGATCGGCTTCGACGCCGTCCAACTCCTGATGGATCGCGAGCTTCCCGAAGCGGCACGCGGCCAGATCCTCGACCTTGCGGCATCGGTTCCCGGTGTGCTGGGCGTGCATGGATTGCGGACACGCCGATCCGGACAATCCCTGATCATCCAACTGCACCTCGCGCTCGAAGACACGATGCCGTTGATCGCCGCCCATCAGGTCGCGCTCGATGTCGAGGCGTGCATTCGTACTCTGTATCCGGACTCGGACATCACGATCCATCAGGATCCGGTCAGCCTCGGCGAAGAGGGCTTGCCTGGTTAAAACGCGCTCGGCGCGACCCTGCGGGATATCGGGCACAGAGTCGGCGATATCACGCACTCTCTTCTGTCTCCGATCAGTAAAACCTCAAATCCCGGTGAGCGGGCGAAAAACTTGGATAGGCTCATCCGCAACTCGATCAAGCAGACGAGACGCGCGGAGGCACATCCAATGAGCACAATAAAATTAAGGTCTTGCAGCTGTCCACTCCCGAACCTAGAGACGCGCCCGGCAACACTCCAAGCCCCGAACAGGACATCGATACCGGCACGACGCGATATCCCGCTCGGCAACCGTACAGGCAACGAGATCACCGCCGGGACCGGCATCCTGATCGCGATGCTGGCGGGAGCATCGCTCGCGCTCCGGGTCGACACCGCGACCGCGCAAACCCCGGATGACGGCGGCGTGGTCCTGCCCGAGCTCGAGGTGACCGCAGATCGCCCGGACGCCCTACCGCCCGCGACCTTCGTCGCACCCATCGTCGAGGTCACGCCTGGGCTGCCGGCGGACGGCGGCGACCTTCTGCGCTCGGTCCCCGGCGTGAGCGGCTCCCGAATGGGTGGTTTCGGGATCGACCCCATCATCCGCGGCCAGACCGCCGGGCAGCTCAACATCCTGATCGACGGTGCCCACGCCTTCGGCGGCTGCCCCAACCGGATGGACCCGCCGACGGTCTACGTGGATCTGGACAACTACGACTCGGTCACCGTCATCAAGGGCTCGCAGACGGTCCGTTACGGCGGCGGCGGAACCGGCGGCACCGTCCTGTTCGAGCGCGACACCCCCCGCTTCGAGCCCGACGAGGTCTTCCGCGCACGCTTCACCGGCGGCATCACGGACAACTCGCACACCGGCAACCTGGGCGCGGACGTCACCGTCGGCATCCCCGAAGGCTTTGCCCGCGCCACCGGACAGTATCAGACGGCGGACAACTACGACGACGGCAACGGCAACTCGGTGCGCAGCGCCTACAACACCGAGGGCGCCGGTCTGTCGCTCGGCCTCACCCCGAACGACGACACCCGTGCCGTACTGAGCTACGACTATACCCACGATTGGGATGTCCTCTACGCCGGCGCCGGCATGGACGGCATCTACAGCGACAGCGACCAGTGGCGTCTGCGGCTGGGTCAGGACACCCCGATCGGCCCCTTCGCCGCGGTAAACGCGGAGCTCTACAGTGTCTCGGTCGATCACCTGATGGACAACTACAGCCTCAGACCCTTGACCTCGATGTTCAAGATGCGCGCCCCCAGCACCGCCGATACCGCAGGCGGGCGTCTGACCGCGGATCTGGACGCGATGGGCATGAATTGGACCCTCGGGACCGATTATCTCCAGGTCGATCGCGATGCCGCACGCTTTTGGAACTTCCAATCAACAGCGGTCGATGTGCCCAATTCGTATCTCTGGCCGGACGTGGTGAATTCCGACCTCGGCCTCTTCGTCGAGATCGAGCGGCCCTTGACCGAGCACTCCCGACTCACCGCCGGGCTGCGCTACGACCGGACCGAAGCCAGCGTCTCGCGGTCGCGTGCCGCGCTTGTGCCCGTCGGACCGGCCTGGGTACGTTCCGCCGAGCAGTTGTATCAGGCCTACTATGGTGTCGGTGCCGAAGACACGGACGATGACAATCTCGGCGGATTCCTGACCTACGCGCACAACCTGGACGACGGCCTCTCCTTTTCAGTCGGGGTCAGCCGCACCCTGCGCTCGGCCGATGCCACCGAGCGCTACATCGCCTCGAACGCCGCGCCCTCGACGGTCGCGAACAATCAACGCTGGGTCGGTAACCCCGGCCTGGATCCCGAGGCGCATCATCAGATCGGCGTGACGCTGGCCAAGGTCGCCAAGCACTGGAACACCCAGCTCGACCTCTTTTACGATCGGGTCGACGACTACATCCTGCGCGATCGCGCCCACGGCCAGCCGGGGATCTTGCTGGCCGACGGCACCTTTATCTATCGGAATGTCGATGCCGAGCTCACCGGCGGAGAATGGACCGGCTCGCTCGAATTCGCCCGCCACTGGCGAGCCGGCGCGTCGCTGGCCTACGTCTATGCACAGAATCGAACGGACTCCACACCCATCGCCCAAACCCCGCCGCTCGGCGGCACCGTCAGCCTCGACTATCTCGCCGAGCGTTGGTCCGTCGGCACCCGGCTGAACTGGAACGACACCCAGGACCGCGTGGACGACGACCCGATCACCGGCAGCGGTCTGGACGTCGGCCCGACGGCCGGCTGGTGGATCCTCGACCTCTATGGTCAGGCGCGGATCACCAAGTTCGCAACCATCAGCCTCGGCGTGGACAACCTCTTCGATCGCGCTTACGCCTATGCCGTGAACCGCGCCAACGTCGATCCCTTCAACCCGGGTCCGGTGCAGGTCAACGAGCCTGGACGGCAGCTGTGGGCGCGGGCGTCGCTTGATTTTTGACGACTCAAGAACCGTCGCGTCGTCTTCAACATCAAGGGCAATGACTACCGGCTGATCGTCGCCATTGCCTATAAGCTACAGATCGTCTACGTGAAGTTCATCGGCACTCACAAGGAATACGATTCGGATGGAGCAGAGTGGCCTGTCCGTCAAAGACCTGGAACCCTTCATCGGCAAGAGCAACCGGGTCTACGAGATCCTCAATCGCAAACGTCCGTTGACGCTGCCCATGATTCGCAGGCTTCACCGGCACCTCGGTATTCCCGCGGAGGTACTGATCGCCGAAACGGTGACCAGGTGATCGTCAACACGGCGGCAAAACGCATGACCCCGGGGTAACCTCGGAACACCGAGGCGTGGACACTCAACCCACCCGCGTTCTCCTCCGCACTCGCTTTGAAATCCAGTTCAGCGCCAATTCAGGTTCGGGAACGAGACTGCATTCGGGTCGAAGACGACACATGGGTCGCCCTCGGCCGAGTCGGCTCGCTCTGCCTCAAAGGGAAGACGAGCCACAAAGGCTACTCATCCAACCCAAGGGGACCCGACGCATGCAGAGACCACGGCTGACGGCCATCGCTGTCTCGGTTGGGCTCTTGTCGGTCACGGGCGGTGCCATCGCCGGTGATCGGCTCGACCACGACGAGATCAAGCAACTGCGCGAGGCCGGGCAGATCCTGCCGATGGGCGAGGTGATGGCCAGCGCACAGACCGTGCAGCCCGGCCAGCTCGTC
This sequence comes from Thiocapsa marina 5811, assembly GCF_000223985.1. GTDB lineage: Bacteria > Pseudomonadota > Gammaproteobacteria > Chromatiales > Chromatiaceae > Thiocapsa > Thiocapsa marina. The sequence goes on along the minus strand of NZ_AFWV01000008.1, from coordinate 210,309 downwards.
GAGGCCGAGCTCGAGCGCGAGGACGGCGCCTATCTCTACGAGATCAAGATCCTGGCCGCGGACGGGACGGTCCACAAGCTCGAGCTCGACGCCGCCACGGGCGAAGTGCTCGAGCGCTGAACCGCGCTGAACCGCGTCCGGCACGCCATGCGCTACTGTATCCTTAGGCAAGTTTTCGGTCACCGACAGACGCCGCAGCAGACGCGGTTCAGGATATTGAATTTTATTATCTTAAATCGCGTCGACTCCAAGGATCTCCTGTCGCTCCGGAGTTGGAGAGCTAGGCAAACGCCGCTTGTCAGTCGGGACGCGATTTAATGCGCCTGCTGCTGGTCGAGGATGACCTCGCCCTCGCGGCCGAGCTGCAAAAGGCGCTCAAGTCCTCCGGCTTTGTCCTGGATCACGCCGCCGACGGCGTCACGGGCGAGGCGCTCGGCGCCGGCGAGCCCTACGACGCCATCGTCCTGGATCTCGGGCTCCCCGGGCGGCCCGGATTGACGGTACTGCGCAATTGGCGCGTGCGTGGCGTGACGACACCTGTGCTGGTGCTCACCGCGCGCGATGCCTGGCACGAGCGTGTCGACGGACTCAAGGCCGGGGCCGACGACTACCTCGGCAAGCCCTTTCATATGGAAGAGCTGATCGCGCGCCTGAATGCCCTGACGCGACGCGCGGCGGGCAATCTGCGCAGCGGTCTGGAGGTCGGCGGGGTGTGTCTGGACGAGGATCTGCAACGCGTCGTCCTCGCCGACGGCAGCGTCCGGGAGCTGACCGGCACCGAATTTCGGCTCCTCCGCTATCTGATGCTCAATCCCGACCGAATCCTCTCCAAAACCAGGATCATCGATCACGTCTACGACCTGGAGGCCGACCGGGGCAGTAATCTGATCGAGGTTTACGTGCGGCGTCTGCGCGAGAAGATCGGCAAGGACCGCATCCAGACCCTGCGGGGTCAAGGCTATCTGTTCCCGCGCCGATGAGATCGCTGGAAGGTCGTCTACAACTCGGCCTGGCCGCCAGCCTGGTCATCCTGATCGGGGCGGTTTGGTGGGTCGGTCACGCGGCCTTGCATCGCACCGCGGACGCCTTCGTGCTCTCGAGACTCGAGCACGATGCCGAGGGGCTCGTCGGCGCACTGTCCCGCGCAGCCGACGGGCATCTGGAGCTCGGGCAGCAGCGTCTGACGCCGGTCTATCATCAGCCCTACTCCGGGCACTATTTCGTGATCGAGACGCACGACGGGCAGCGTATCCGGTCGCGCTCGCTCTGGGATCAGGATCTCGCCGGTCGGCCGCTTGCACCTGGCGTGTCGGACTATTGGCGCGCCGTCGGCCCCGAGCAGCAGCGACTGTTGGTGCTGGGAGGCGGCTACCGATTGGAGGACGGCGACTTCTCGCTTGCGGTCGCCGAGGATGTCACGCCGCTCGATCATGCCTTGGTGCACTATGAGAGGCTGTTCGCTGCAATGGCGGTCGGCGGACTGCTCCTGATGTTGCTGGTGCAGCGCTTCGTCGTCCGCCGGGCCTTCGCGACCCTGATCCCCGTCTACCGCGACATCGGCCGCCTGGAGTCCGGCGAGACCGTCGCCCTGACCGAGCAAGTGCCGAGCGAGATCCTCCCCCTGGTGCGCAAGCTCAACCGGCTGCTGCTGCTGTTTACCCTGCGCCTGGAGCGCTCCCGCACCGCGGCGGGCAACCTGTCGCACGCGATCAAGGGCCCGCTCGGGCTCTTGCGACAACAGCTTCTCGACCCCGCGCTGTCGGTCGATCCGCAGATGCGTGAAGCACTGATCGAGCAGGTCGAGCGCCTGCACCGTCTCGCCGAGCGCCAGCTCAAGCGCGCGCGCCTCGCCGGTGCCGGCGGGGCCGGCCTGCGCTTCGACCCTGACGAAGAGCTGCCGACCCTCGTCCGGCTCCTCGGCCGCATTCACGCCCCGAAGGTCCTCGACATCCAGCTCGACATCCGTACATCCGGCCCGCTCGATGTCGACCGGGAGGACATGCTGGAGCTGCTCGGCAACCTGCTCGACAATGCCTGTAAATGGGCGAACGCGCGGGTGAGGTGCAGCCTAGTGACGGAGGGCAAGGCACTGGTCTTCATGGTCGAGGACGACGGACCCGGCTGCTCCGATACCGAGATCGCAGAGATCACCGGTCGCGGCGTGCGTCTCGACGAGGAGGTCAGCGGCCACGGACTCGGCCTGGCGATCGCCAAGGAGATCGTCGAGAGCTATCGGGGGCGGATCTCCTTTCATCGCTCCGATCTCGGCGGCCTGTGTGCAGAGGTCAGGGTGCCGACGAGCGAATGAGGTGAAGCCTCGTTGCGCCGCGGTCGGTCGACGCGGACAACGCCTCTGAGTCCGGGGTTGAGGATCGTGGACGAAGCCCCCTCGATTAGCGGGCGGCTGACGCTGCCCCTGCCTCTCGTTCGATTCCTTCCGGGCAATCAGGTTAACCTGTGCACCGAACCAGGAGCCCTGCATGCCGACTGCGATCGTCCTCGCCACCCTGAACGCCCGCTATGCGCATGCCTCGCTGGCGTTGCGTTATCTGCGGGCAAATCTCGGGCCGCTGCGCGAGGTCAGCGCGCTGCGCGAATTCGTGCTCGGCGCGACAGGCGAGGCCGTTGTCGAGCAGCTGCTGGCCGAACGACCGCGCATCGTGGGGTTGTCGGTCTATATCTGGAACGTCGCGCCTTTGACGCGGGTTGTCGCTCTGCTCAAGGAAACCGCTCCGGATGTGGTGGTCGTGCTCGGGGGTCCGGAGGTGAGTCACGAGGTCGATGCCCAGCGGATTTGCGCGCTGGCGGACTATGTGGTGACGGGTTGGGGCGAGGTGACCTTCGCCCGGCTGGCGCGCGCGATCCTGGACGGGCAGCGCCCTGCGGCGAAGGTGCAGGCGGGCGAGCAGCCGCCTCTGGACAGCATCCGCTTTCCCTACGACGAGTTCTCGGACGAGGATCTACGGCGGCGCAACCTCTATGTCGAGGCGTCGCGCGGCTGTCCGTTCAAGTGTGCCTTCTGCCTGTCCGCGCTGGATCGGACCGCGTGGCCGTTTCCACTCGCGCCGCTGATCGGGGAGCTGGAGCGGCTGTATGCGCGCGGTGCTCGCCGCTTCAAGTTCGTCGACCGGACCTTCAACCTCAAGATCGATCACGCCTCCGCGATCCTGGGGTTCTTTCTGGAACGCATCCGGGGGCGCCCGGACGACCTACCCTTTCTGCATTTCGAGCTGGTCCCGGATCATCTGCCGGAGCGGCTGAAGGGGATGCTTGCGGCGTTTCCGGCGGGCACGCTGCAGTTGGAAATCGGTGTGCAGACCTTCGATCCCGAGGTGCAGGCGCTGATCTCGCGGCGCCAGGACGATGTGCAGGCCGAGGCCAATCTGCGCTGGCTGCATGCACACACGACCGCGCATCTGCACGCCGATCTCATCATCGGGCTGCCGGGCGAGGATCCGGCCTCGTTCGGGGCCGGCTTCGACCGGCTGATGCGGATTGGTCCGCACGAGATCCAGGTCGGGATTCTGAAGCGGCTGCGCGGTGCGCCGGTCTGTCGGCACGCCGAGCGGTTCGGGTTGGTGTTCAGCCCGGATCCGCCTTACAGCCTGCTCGCGAGCGACCGCATCGACCGGGCGACCATGCGGCGGCTGACACGGTTCGCGCGTTACTGGGATCTAGTCGGTAACTCGGGGCGCTTCGGCCTGACGCTGCCGCTCCTGCTGGGCAATGCGCCCTTCGAGCGCTTTCTCGCCTGGTCCGACTGGTTCTACGCGCAATCGGGCAAGACGCACGGCATCCCGCTCGAACATCTGTACGAGGGCCTGCACGCCTGGCTGTCCCTGCAGGGGATGGCGGAGCCGGCCACCGAGGCTTTGCGCAGCGACTATGCCGCCTGCGGTGCGCGTGGACGCCTGTCGTTCGACCCTACGCGGCGGATCCCACCGCCGACGCCGAAGGCCGAGGGGGCGCTGCCGACACGCCAGGCGCGCCATCTCACACCTCGGACGCGTTCCAGTTGTTGAAGGCGAGGAGCCAGGAGGAGATGCCCGGATTGGCGGCGCCCTCGGCCTGCAGGGCCTCGCCGATCTCGATCATCAATTCGCGAAACTCGCGGATCTCGCGGCACCAGAGCGCCTCGGGTAGACCGGGATTGTCGGCCATGGTCTCGGCGGCCAAGGAGCCGGCGCCGGCCCACCAGTCGTTTCCGTTAAGTCGGCGCAGCATCTGCCCGGGCGCCTGCCGGAACCCGACGAGGTGATCAGCAACCTCAAGCGCGCGTGGATGCCCGATGCGCTGAAGCAGCTCGGCAAGACGACCAAGAGCGCACAGCAGTTGGTCCTCGGACTTGTGCATGGTTACACCTCGCGGGCTTCTGAGATATCGTGTACGAACCAACACCCGTGGAGCAAGGCCATTCCCAATGAGTACCGAACTGTCGATTCGAACGATCGCGCAAAGCGATTATCCGACGTGGAATCAATTCGTCGCCGATTCGCCATCGGGAAGCGTTTATGCACTTTCAACCTATTTGGATGTGTTGTGCAGCGCGACGAACTCAAAATTCAGCATTGTCGGCCTGTTCAAGGGTAGCGAATTAGTCGGCGGCATGCCGCTGTATTTATCCCGATTCGGTCCTGGCTGGATAGCCGCCAACCGGCTGCTGCTCTATTACCATAGCCCGGTGATTCGCGAGTATTCCACGAAAGTCCCATACGAACGCACCTCCCGTCAGCTTGCGATCATGCAGACACTAGAGTCCCATCTGCGGGCGTTTGACTGCCTTCACCTGCTGCTGCATGTGCGGCACCCCATTGAAGACGCCCGCGCATTTCTATCCAAAGGATGGGACGTTCGGCCGAACTACAGCTACGTAGTGGATATCGCCGACCTGCAATCTGCCTGGGGACGGGTGCATCAGAATCTTCGCCGCCTGATCGATCGGGCAACGACAAGCGGCCTCACCGTCACGGATGACGACGATTTTGATAGCTTCTATCGACTTCACATCGACACACATCGCCGCAAAGGCGCGCCGCTCTATTTGAAGGAGCCCGCATTTCGCCGCTACGTCCAGGCATTGAAAGCACAGGACCTCTGCAGGCTCTATCACGCCCGCCTGCCCACCGGCGAGTCGGTCGCGACGCAACTGGTCTTGACCGGAGGACACCCGGTCAGTCACACCGTTTGTGCCGGGGCAGATTCCGCCCATCTTACGCTTGGCAGCTCACCTTTTTTGCGCTGGAAGGCATTTGAGTCGCTGTCGGCGCTCGGCTATTCAGGCAATGATCTAACCGATGCGGCGTTGAACGACGTCACCCGTTTCAAGGCGCAGCTCGGCGGGGAACTTGTGCAAAATTGGGTGGCGACCCGGCCCGGCAATCGTCTCTTCAAACTCTACCGCGTAACGCGACAGACGACTCGGCGTACAAAGAGTGCCCTCAGGCGGCTGCGTTAGACCGCGACCCTGAGTCATGTGTGCCGCAGACCGGCATTCGGCTCGGCATCAGTCAAGGCGCGTGTTGATCTCGATTGCAAAGCGGCGAGGTGAGAACGCCGTTCGCCGACCACCATGGCGGACGCAATTAGCCGCCGGCGGCTGGCTGTACCTCGCTTGGGCTCGGCACAGCCTACGGAGCTTGAAAACAGCGGCTGACCATTGACTCGATGTCGTCTACCTTGCCTTCGATGTCCGTGACCAGCGCGAACTGGATCCCCGCCTTGCGCAAGTTCTCGCCGGGCTGCGCGACCTTGAAATAACGGTCGCCTTCCAGGTGATCGGTCAGGAATCGCAAGCCAAGCTCGAAGGGCATGAGGCGGATCGCCTCCGGGATCAGGGCGATCTCTTGGGGGTTCAGCCAATCGCGCGTCTGCTCGGCATAGGCATGGAGGATCGGCTCGGCGACGGCGAGATCGAACCTGACCCGGGTGTGCCCGTCGGCGGATTCGCCGCTGCAGTTGCAGCAGGAGCGCAGACAGTCGCCGATGTCGTGCAGGACGAGACCGGGTTGCAGGGTGTCGAGGTCGATGAGTGCGATTGCACGCCCGCTGCCGCGATCGAAGAGGATGTTGTCGAGCTTGGGGTCGCCATGGGTGACGCGCACGGGGATCTCGCCCCGGTCGCGCGCATCGGCGAGTCGCCTCGCGAGCCCTTGGCGGAGGAGCGCGAACCGAACGCAGGTCTCGATCTGCGGGTCGTTGCGGGCGCCCTCGACCCGCGCCAGGGCCGACAGAAAGCCCGCGAGATAGGCCGGCGTGTCGTGAAATCCGGGGAGGGTGATGCCCAGCGCCTCGGCGGGCAGCGATTGGAGCAAGGTATGGAAGCGACCCAGGAGCCTGCCCACCTCGCGGGCCTGCTCGGGATCCTCGATGCGGGGCAGGCTGCCGGCATCCTCGATCAGCGTCATCAGACGCCAGACGCTGTCGTCCGGTGCGCGCAGACCTGCGTCGCCCGCGCGGGTCGCGATCAACGCCGGGACGCGGAACCCGAGATCGGCATGCTGCCGCGCCTGTCGATCGAGTGCCTGGATATTGGACATGATCCGCAACGGATCGGGAAAGACCGCGCCGTTGATGCGCTGGAGCACGTAGCGCGTTCCGCCGGCCTCGACGCAAAAGGTATCGTTGATCAGCCCGCGCCCGTAGGGTGCAATCGTCTCCACCGGCGAGGGGATCTCGAACGCCTCGGCGATGGTCCCGAGCGATGCGAGCGTCCGCGCCTGGTGCACGCCGTCGATCTCTTTACGCCCCATCTCAGTAAGACCGCCGCACGTCGAGAACGTCCGGGATCTGCTGCAGCTTCGCGAGGATCTTCTCCAGGTGCGCCATGTTCTTCACTTCCAAGGTGAAGCGCATCGCGGCGGTGTCCGTGGAGCGCTCCGAATGGGTATTGACGCCGAGCACGTCCACCTCGTCGTCGGAGAGCACCGAGGAGACATCGCGCAGCAAACCCTTACGATCCGCGGCGATCACCAGCACGTCGACCGAATAGCCTGCATCGGCGGGTTGGTCCGCCCAACGCACATCGATGAGGCGCTCGGCCTCGGCCGGCGGCAGATTGCGCAGGTTGCTGCAATCCTTGCGATGGATGGTCACGCCGCGACCGCGGGTGACGAAGCCGACGATGCGATCGTAGGGGACCGGCTTGCAGCAGGGGGCGAGATGGGTCATGAGGTCGTCGACGCCCTCCACGACCACATCCGTGGCGCCCTCCAGTCGCGCCTTATGCGGCTGGCGCAGCTTGGGCTCGATCTCCTTGCCTTCGTCGGTCTTGCGCTCCCCGACCTGACGCGCGACCTGTCCGACCGAGAGGTCGCCGCGCCCGATCGCGGCCAACAGATCCTCCCCGCGCTTGAAGTTGAAGCGGACCGCGAGCTCTTCCAGGTTGGGCTTCTCCGCGATACCGAGTCGGCTCAGCTCGCGATCCAGGGTGGCACGGCCGCCTTGCAGATGCTGATCGTGATCGAGCTGTTTGAACCATTGACGCACGCGGTTGCGGGCGCGCGCCGTCGTCAGGTAGCCATGATGCGGACTCAACCAATCACGGCTGGGCGCGGCGTTCTTCTGGGTCAGGATCTCGACGGTCTCGCCGCTGTGCAGCTCGTAGTTCAGCGGCACGATCCGTCCGTTGATGCGCGCGCCGCGGCAACGGTTGCCGACCTCCGAGTGGATGGCGTAGGCGAAATCGAGCGCCGTGGACCCCTTGGGCAGCTCGATCACCTTCGACTGCGGGGTGAGCACATAGATGTGGATCGGCTCGAACTCGGCCTTGAAGCGCTCGAGGAAGCCGCCGGTCTCGTCGCTCTCGTTCTTGAGCTCGAGCCAGTTGCGCATCCAGATGACGCGCCGTTGGAACTCGGCGTCATGTCCCTTGGACTCCTTGTAGGCCCAATGGGCGGCAACACCGAATTCGGCATGCTGATGCATCTCGTGGGTGCGGATCTGCACCTCCAGCGGCTTGTCCTCCGGCCCGACGACGGCGGTGTGGAGCGACCGATACATGTTGCCCTTGGGCGTGGCGATATAGTCGTCGAACTCCTTGGGGATGTGCTTCCAGAGTCCGTGCACCAGCCCGAGCGCGGCGTAACAGTCCGCGACCGACCCGACCAGGATGCGCACCGCGCGCAGGTCGAAGATCTCGGCGATCTCGACCTCCTTGCGCTGCATCTTGCGCCAGATGCTGTAGATGTGTTTCGGGCGGCCGGTAATCTCGGCCTCGATGCCGGCCTCGGCAAACTTGTCGTACAGGGTCTGGATGACCGCGGCGATGTAGTGCTCGCGCTCCTCGCGGCGCTCGGCCAAGAGCTTGGCGATGCGCTTGTACTCCTCGGGGTTGAGGTAGCGCAGGCTCAGGTCCTCGAGCTCCCACTTGACCTGCCAGATGCCCAGACGGTTGGCGAGCGGGGCATAGATGCGCTGGGTGTCGCGCGCGATCTTGGCCCGGCGCTCGGGCTCCAGGTCCTTGATGGCCCGCATCAGATGGACGCGCTCGGCGAGCACCACCAGCACCACGCGCACGTCTTCGGCAATGCCGAGCAACAGGCGGCGCAGGTTCTCCTCGTGCTCGTCCTGATCCTTGGCGGCGATGATGGCGTCGATGTTGGCGATTTGGCCGATGCGCGAGAGATCGCCGACCATCCGCGCGATGCCCGGACCGAAGCGGTCTTCGAGCTGCGCTTCGGTGAGGTCGCCCTGATCCAGACAGCCGTTGAGCAGGGCCGCGATGAGGGTCTCGAAGTCCATCCGCAGACGCACCAGGATGTCGGCGGTCGAGAGCACGTGACGCACATGGGTCTCGCCGGTCTCGATACGTCGGTCGCCGCGACAACGGGTCAGCGCCGCACAGGCGCCGGCGATCTGCTTGAGCTCATCGGTCGGATAATGGCTTGCCAACCCGTCGAGCCAGTGACGGATCGCCTCGTCGTCGTCGCCATGCGACTCGGGGAGGTTGTAGGTGGGTTTGACCATAATCTGGAGCGACTCTCGGTAGCGGCGGTCGGTCTTGGTGTTTGACCACGAAATCGCGGGGTTTGAACCGCAACGGCGCGAAGGGCATAGAAGACGACGCGCCGGCGCCCTGAAGGATCCGAGTCCCGTCTTTGCGGGCCTTGTGTCGGGCAGGACCCTGCGGGGTCAAGCCGTCAGCAGATGGCTCGCCAGCCCATCCGCCAGCTTCGGCTCGAACCAGGTCGACTTCGGCGGCATCACCTCGCCGGCATCCGCCACCGCCATCAGATCCTCCATGCGCGTCGGGTGGAGCGCGAAGGCGACGGCCATCTCGCCCGCGTCGACCCGCGCCGAGAGCGCCTCCAGACCGCGGATGCCGCCGACGAAATCGATCCGCTCGTCCCGCCGCGGGTCTTGGATGCCGAGGATCGGGCCGATGACATTGTCCTGGAGCAGGCTGACATCGAGCCGCCCGACCGGATCGTCGTAGGGAATCCGCCCGGGATCGAGCGCCAGCCGATACCAGTGACCGGCAAGGTACATCCCGAACTCGCCGGGACGCCCGGGAGCGACCGGACCCGGTGCGCCCTCGATCTCGAATGCGACGGATAGACGCTGCATGAGGGACTCGACGCTATGACCGTGCAGATCTTTGACCACACGGTTGTAGTCCAGGATCCGCATCTGATCGTGCGGGAAGATGACGGCGAGCATGAAGTTGTAGGGCTCGGCCCCGGTGTGATCCGGGTTTGCGGCTCGGCGCATCGCGGCAACGCGCGAGGCCGCGGCGCAGCGATGGTGTCCGTCGGCGATATAGAGTGCGTCAAGGCCATCGAAGGCGGCGGTCAGCTCGGCGATCAGGCTCTCGTCCATGATCGGCCATAGCTCATGTCGGATTCCGTCGGGCGCGGTGACGTCCGTCTCCGCCGGACCCGCGACGAGACCGGCGAGCAGGGCATCGATGTCCGATCGCGCCCGGCAGGCGAGCAACACCGGCCCGGTCTGCGCATTCAGTGCATCGATCTGGCGCACCCGGTCGTCCTCCTTGACGGGGCGCGTGAGCTCATGGCGCTTGATCCGATCCCTGTCGTAGGCATCGATCGAGGCAGCGGCGACCAGACCGGTCTGGCGATGCGCGCCCATCGTCAGGCGATAGATGTAGTAGCCGGGCGACGCGTCGCGCACCAACACGCCCTCGCCCAACATCCGATCGAGATTCTCGCGCGCCTTGGCGTAGACCGGCGGGCTGTAGGGATCGATACCCTCGGGCAGATCGACCTCGGGTCGTGAGATATGCAGAAAGCTCCAAGGACGTCCCTCGACCATCCGACGTGCCTCCGCAGCACTCATCACGTCGTAGGGCGGGGCGGCCACGTCCGCGGCATGCGCGAGGGCCGGCCGGAGCGCCGCGAAAGGTTTGATCAGGGGCATGGAGACTCACCGTCGGTGTCGTCGAGACTGGATGGATGGCGTTCGGAACGCCGGTGTCCGCGGGTCCATGGTATCAGCTCGGATCGAGCCTCGGCCAAATCCAACGCGTCGAACCGCCGCACCGCCGACAGACCCGAGCCGCGCGAACCGGGATCAGACGGGCTCGAGGCCGGAGGCGAGGGCGGAGAGGTTGCTCTATACTTGTTTGGATACGGCACCCACGAATCAGAGTCGACGGCATGGCCGACAACAACTACCTCAAAGATCTGATCCTGCTGCGCAACGACCCGTCGAAGGTGGCACCCATTCGCGATGCCGCCGAGCGCGGAGAGATGGACGCCCAGTATGCGATGGGGCTGATCTATGCCGAGGGCCGCGGGGTCGAGATCGATCTCGCCCGTGCCCATTTTTGGTTGTCTCTGGCCATCGCGCAAGGCGATACGGATGCCGATCAATTACGCAACATTATCGGCAGCCAAATGACCGATGCCGAATTCGACGCCGCGAAAGACCTCGCGATCGCGCATCGCACGACCCATCCGGCCCCCACATCGCAGCATTGAGCCGATCGATGCCTACCAACAGGGCGCGGCGACGCTCGACATCAGACCGAAGGCGTCGAAGGGCGAGGGCATCGGCATGCCGCCGACGGGGCCGCCGGCCTTCACGCGGATCACATACTCGGCCCATTGCAGCGGCCGCGGCAGGTAGCCGACTTGGGCAGCGACGGCATGAAGCTCGCCGACGAAGGCGATATCGCAGGCTTGCTCCGGGCCGGGCGCCGCGGTACAGAGGTCGTGGCGCATGCAGGCCGCATCGAAGGCATCGACCGGCGGCGGGAAACCGGCGACCGGGTACCCGACCCCGCACCAATTGCCGTAGAGGGGCATGCATTTGAAGGCGGCGGCTTGGGTCGCGCCGGTGGCGAGAACGGCGCCGAGCAGACAGGAGAGGACCGGGTTACGGCTCATGGTGAATCCTCGTTCGCTTGAGCGGACTGATGCGTGCACGCCGCAGAGGCTAGCCCGACACCGATCGGCCGGCAAGAGTGACGCGTTCGTCGTTTCGGTCGTCACGACACTTGGCGCGGAGCGCCCGGGGCAGGCGTGACATCGCGCAGCGGATGTCACGAGCCCCTCGCGGCATGCCGACAATGAGCTTGGTGCATCTTCGACACGGAAACAAGGGTCGATGCCGATCGGCAGGCGGGCAGGCTACTCGACCCGAGGTGCCGCATCCGAGAAGTCGCGCTCGCGCCGGTCGAGCCGGTTTTCCGCCTTGAAGCGCACGGCCTCGCGGATCAGGGCAAGGCGCGCGCGGTCCCGGCCCCAAATCGCCTCGAGGCGGCGGTCCGGCGCGCTCTCTTCGGTCCATAGACGCCAAAGCAGGGTGGCATTCTCCCAGTAGGCCGCGCCGATGGAATGTCCGTCCGGGCTGAAGTCTGCGTAGGCGACCCCGCCGAGGTCGCCGTCGAGGGTCAGAAAGGACTCCGCCGGCAGCGTGCTCGGACGCATGGGGCGCATCCAGATCCGCACCGAGCCGTCACGCGAGGCGGTTAGGATCCAGCGTCCGTCCGGACTGAACTTGGCGGCGTAGATCCGATCCTTGTGACCGACCAGATCGGCGAGCAGAGAGCCGTCGAGGCCCCAGACCTGGGCCTTCGCGTCCAATGACGCGGTGACCAACGCCTGACTGTCCGGCGCGAAGGCAACGCTGTAGAGGATGCCGGCTTGGGGCTCCAGATCGCGGGGGGACGCGCAGCCGTCTTGGTTCAGCGCCACCAGGGCGGCGCTGCCGTCCTCGCTCGAGGTCGCAAGCCACCGCCCGTCCGGTGAAAAGGCCGCGTCCGTGACCGCGTCCGTGTGCCATTGTGCGGCGCATACGGGCGCCCAGCCCCCGGCACCGTCCATGCGCATGACCCGGACACCGCCGGCGTCGTCGCCGGTCGCGACCAGTGTCGTTCCATCCGTACGCGCGAAGATCGCTGCGGCCTGCACCCCGCTTCCCCCCTCTCCCCAGCCGGGTGCAGCGTCGAGCGGGGCGCAGGTCTGCGGATTCCAAAAACCAACCGGCTCGGCGAGATGACTCGACGTCGTCAGAAGCCACCGTCCGTCTGAAGCGAACAAGACCTGATGGACGTTCGGACAGGCGCGGCCGCCATCCGGGCTGCAGGGCGCATCGTCCGGTGCAACCAGGATGCGGCAGCCGCCGCCGGTCTTCAGGTCCCAGACCCGTGCGGTGCCGTCGTGACCCGCGCTGGCGAGTCGGTCCGCGGAGGGCGAGAAGACGACCCGCCGTACCCGCCCCTGATGCCCCGTCAGGGTCCAGATTCGCACCGGCGGGGGCGCGTCGTCGCGACGATCGTATTGCCAGACCTCGACCCGTCCGTCGAAGGCCGCGGTGGCGAGCATGACCGAACCCGAGCTCGACTCCGTTGTCCCTGCGCCGGGCGCTGCGGGCGTCTCGGCCATCGCCAGATGCCAGACATGGTCGGCGCTGGGGAGATGAAAGGCCAGGGTTTCGGTCGGTTTGACCGACCAGAGTCGGGCCGAGCCGTCCGGATCCGAGTAGCTCAGCACCCGGCGGCCGTCGGCACTGAAGCGGGCATCCGTCACCGCGGCGTCGTGACTGAAGACCGCGACCTCCTTGCCCGAGAGCAGTCCCCAGAGCCGCGCGGTCTTGTCGAGCGAGGCGCTGAGCACGAGGGGTTCGCGGTCCTCGTCATCCATGCCCGGCGAGACCCGCACGTGCTCCACACTCAGACCGTGATGCCCGAGGACCTCGGCGTGGCGGCTTTCGAGATCCCACCGCACCACCTGACCCGCATCGTCTCCGGCGATCAAGTACTGTCCGCCGGGCGAGAACACCGCCTCGCGCACAGCGGACTTGTGGATGCGAATCCGCCGCCCGTCACGCTCGATCACGCCGAGCTCGGCAAGCTCGCGGCCGTCGAGGTCGTAGACGCGGATCCGTTCGTCGGCGAAGGCCACGGCGATCCGCCGACCCGCGGGGTCGAACCGGGCATCGTTGGCCGGCCGACCGAGCGAGCCGCCGGTCGGCAGGGCCAGCCGCTCGGCGCCCGTACGAGTCTCGAGGACGCGCGCGGTGCCGTCGCGCGAGGCGGTGACGAGCAGCCCGCCGTCGGGCGCAAAAGCAAGGCTGCGCACCTCGCTGGCGTGTACGGACACGTCCCAGAGCGGTGCCCCGGCACGGCCGAGGTCCAGGAAACAGACGGCATAGCGGTCCTGCAGGGCACCGTGTGAAAGGGCGAGAAAGCGGCCGGCTCGGTCCAGCGCGATCGGACTGTCCGGACGTGCACCGCAACTCCAGTCGGGCGCTCGACCGGGCTCGGCCGGGAGCCGCCAGACCCCGCCCTCGCCGATCCCCAGGATGGTTTGCGACTCGCCGCTGCCCACGAAGCGCACCGTGTGGATCGGCGTATCCGGACCGGACAGCCGCGACTCGGGCTGGTAGCTCTGCCCGCGCAGAGCCCAAAGCTGTGCACCTTCGCCCCGCGATTGAGTGACCAGGCGCTCGCCGTCGTCTCGGAACGCCGGAGGCAGCGGCTGATCGCCAGCCACCGCCTCGGATTGGACCATCGCGATCATGCGGTTCGTCGTGAAGGCGCGACTCAGGGTATCGGTCGCCGCTTCGGGCAGATAGGGGCCGGCATTCAGGGCCAGTCGCACCGCCTCGGGGGTGTTGCCCTGTCGTACGGCGAGATCGGCCGCCTTGAGCAGGCTGCGCTGAAGGTTAAGGGTGGCCTCGCGCGAGGCGTCCCATGCCCAGAACGCCGCCCCGGTGGCGAGGACCAAGAGTGTGGCCAAGGTCAGGCCGAGCAGACGGGCCCACCGATTGCGCCGTCGCTGCAGCACCAGATGTTGATGGGAGTGCTCCAGAAACTCCAGCTCCAAGGGCTCGAGCTCCGCGCTGTACGCATCCGCAAAGCGCCGCGCCGCGGCATAGCCGGCCTCTCCGAGGAGATATTCGCGATTGCAGTCGGTACGCTTCCATAGACGTGCCTGGCGGGAGATCTGATAACGCAGGACGAGATCGCGCCGGTTGCTCGGATCCGCGACCCAGTCGCGGATCGGCGACCACCGCTCGAACAGGGCCGGATGGATGAAGCTCGCGAGCGCGCGGTAGTCCTCCCAGTGCAGGACCGACACGGCGTCGGGATCCTCGCCGCGCTCCACGTCCGGGGCCACGATCTCGGAGTCGGGTACGACCTCGAAATCGCCGTCCGCGTGCCCCGTGCGAGTGCTTCCGACGGCTGCGCGCATGCTTCGCAACCGCTCGCGCCACTCCTCGCCGGTCTGGATCATGATGCGCCGCAGATCTTCCATGAGGCGCGGCGTCTCCTGCGTGCAGCCGAGTCGTGCCGCGGGATCGGCCACACCCTCGGCGATCAACAAGCGCGCCTGAACGAGCGATTCGACGAACCTGGCGACCCCCGGCTGACGGGTCAGGGTGTGCAGGTCGCCGCGGCGTGAAACGAGCATCGACGCGCCGCCGCCCTCGAGCGCAATCAGGGCGCGGCAGAGCACCGGCAGCGCGTCCCTGACCTCGGGGTCCAGAGCCTCCCAGAGGGTCTCCGCACGGCGCAGCAAAGAGCCGGAGAGTCCCCCGACGCGGCGATAGTCGGCAAGGGTGAGGGGCCGATTTCGGTCGGATGACGCATCCTCGGAGCCGTCGCGCGCGAGGCGGTAAATCTCGTCGAGGGCCGGTTCGAGGACGGCCGGCCAGTGCTCGAGCAGACTCGCCTCCGCCTCCAGCGCCTCGACCAGGCCGCGTCCGCCGCCGGCCATCCCCTCGTACTCGATGCCTGCGACACGCGCGGGGATCTCGATGACCTGTCTGATTCGCGCCGCCGGCGGGGACTCCAGGCGATACCAGCTCTCGTCGTCCAGGAGCGCGGCGAGCTCGGGCATCTCGCCGACGTGGCGCAGGTAGTCGCTGCGCAGCGAAGAGATCACCCAGACGCCGTCTCGGGCGGCGAGCAAGGCTAATGCAGCGAGGAAAGACCGGGTTCGAGGTGCCGCCCGCGTTGCCTCGGTAAAGAGGCGATCGAGCGGATCGACGATGACCGCGAGTTGTAAGCGCCCGTTCGCGGCGTCGCTGCTGCTCGACGGATCGTCGGCCAACCGTGAAAGCGCGGCCAGAAGCTGATCGGCGGCGACCTCCGGCTCGCTGAGAAGCAACCGCATTAGGCGCGTGACATCGAGCCCGAAGCCGTCCAGCGCCGGCCCCAATAGACCGGGGGCGGCGAGTGCGACGGCCAGGGCCTCGATCGGGTCGCGCTCATCCAGATCCACGAAACCCCAGCGACACCCGGCAATGCCGGGGAATAGAAAGGGCCGGATCAGACGCGGCAGCAGTCCGGCGCGGATCAGGGAGCTCTTGCCCACCCCGCTCGGACCGCTCAACAGGAGCAGGCCGCGCCCGGGGCCTTGCAGAGCCTCGAGACGCGTGACCAGCTCGCGTGTCTCGGTCTCGCGGCCGGTAAAGACGCGGTCGTCGACCAGCTCGAACGCGGTTCCGGCGCGGAAGGGGCTCCCCCGCCAGTCGCCGGCATCCGAGGCCAGGCGTCGCTCCGCGCTGATGCGTCGGTTCAGGAGCTTGCGCAGTTGCCCCTCGAGCAGCTCGCGGAAGCTGCGGTCGTTGGCGAACTGCCTGAAGGCGCGACTGAAGCTGCCGTCGGGATTGAAAAAATGGGTGCGGAAGAATTCTTCGAGGCGATGTCGGTCGGCGAGCGCCTCGCGGGTCGCCTCGGCATTGTTGACGTCCACCATGCGCGGCGCGGACTTCTTGTAGACCAAGACCTCGGGGGTTCCCGTGCGGGCCGAGGCCCGCACCGCGTCGACGAACTCCCACTCGGTCCCGGTCATGCCCTCGTAGGGATCCTCCGCGAGTGGAGTACCGAGCCGCGTCCAGAGCATGACGAGCACGATCTCGCACTCCGAAGGACGCAGGAGCCCCGCCTGAAAGCTTTGCGCGGCGGTCAGTGCCTCCTCTTCCCAAAGAATGGCCTGGAGGCTGAAGTAGGGCAGATACTCCTGAGCCAAGGCCTCGATCACGTCCTTGACCAGGGCACGTTCATGCTCCAGATCGGACGGCGAGGAGACGAAGATTCTGACCTTGTGCTCAGGCATGGGGGTGATCGAGAGCGGACATGCCGCAACTATACCGAGCACACGCGGATTTTTCGCCGCATTCCACGCCACGCCGTTTGTGCATTCAACTGTTTCAGGTCATCGACACAGCCGGGCCGAGAGGGTTTACAATCGGACGATGCAGGATCCGCCGCGAGACAGATTCGACCCCGGCGGGCGCATCCCCAAACTGCCTCCATCCGACGGAGGAGATCGCGATGCTGGACCACGACATGGCAGACACCGAGCGCTTCGAAGAGGTGATTCAGCGTTCAGTGCGACAAATCCTGCTTGCACCGGATCCGGACAGCTTCCTCGATTGGGCCCGCGCCCACCTCCCCGAATTGCTGGGGTTGTCCGGGACGGAGTTCGACGAGGTCGAGCGGAGACGCCTCGCCAATCTCCTCGGAACCGCGATCTGGAACGCCACCCCGCAGCCGGCCTACGCCTTCCAAACCCGATTGATGACGCCGCAACGCCCGGAGGAAACCTGCTCCTGCGGCTCGGGAAGCCCTTACGGCGAGTGCTGCGGCGCAATCGACGAGGTGCCGGAACTCTCGAGCGATCTGGTCTGGGAGATCCTGCTCGACGAGTTGACCGAACAAGGGCTGCGCGAAGCGCTGGACCTGCACGCCGTGCCGGAGCCGCTGCTTGCCCGAATCGCCGATCGCTGGCTGACGGAGGATCGCCCGAAACGCGCGGCTGCTCTATTGGAGCCCCTCTTTGCGGGATCGCTCGACGAGCTCGACGGCGAGTTCGAGCCGACGATCGACATCCTCTGCGATGCCTACGATCGACTCGGTCATCGGCGCAAAAAAGAGACCTTCCTCGGACGGATCTGCACCGAAGGCAGCCGATCCTTGCGGGCCGCCGCCTGGCAACGGCGCTGCACCATGGCAATCGACGACGGCGATTTCGCCGAGGCCGGTGCGGCCTTCACGGCCGCATTGCGAAGCGACCCCGACAATCCGGGTACGGCGATCCTCGAGATTACGCTCCTTGCGGCCCAGCACAAGGACTGGATCGCTCGCGAGCGTGCCCGCTTCTGGCTCTTTCGTTTCCGCCAGATCGGGTTCACCCATCCCGGTGTCTTGGACTTCCTCAACCGTGCCGTCGAAGACCCGCAGGAAGCCCTCGTGGACAGTCATTCGGATGCCCTCGATCCGGTCCTGCTCGACCTTCACGATTGGATCTCCTTGATTGGAGCCCGCGCGTTGCCCGTTTATCGCGTGGAGCCCCTGAATGCCCACGCTCCCGGTTGGCTGCCGGGTCAGCTCGCGCTCTTCGACGACATCGATGCACCCGTGCCGGACGGCGCCGAGGATGACGCGGGACTCGGCCTCTCACGGTATGCTCCCGACGCCGCGCGACTGAGCGCCCCGCCGGCAGTGCGTCAGCTCGAAGCGGAGTGGAAGTCGGTATTCCCGACGGCAAAGCCCGATTCGACCCGACTCGTTCCCGCGCAGGACGTGGATCTCTGGTCGACTCCGGACTGGCTCGACCACCTGCTTGCGAACCCCGCGCTCGCGGACAGCCTGGATGTGCTGGACGATCTCGCGACCGCCTTGTACCTGCATCCCGAGAGCACGCTGCCGTGGATCTCCCACCTGCTCTTGCGTCCCCTGCTCGAGCGTGCACGGGGCATTCTGGAGCAGGTTCTCCCCGAGGATTCCCCGCAACAGATTCCCTGGTCCGCCGCGCCGAATCGCCCTGCGTTGCGGCTACTCTTTCGACAATATCTGTGTCAGATCGACGAAGACGAGCCGAACGGTGCGGCGCGAACGCTCGAAACCCTGCTGCGCCTCAACCCTCGGGACAACCACGGCGTGCGCGCGGAGCTGATGAACCACTACCTGCGCCACGGCCAGGACGAGCTTGCACTGGCCTTGGCCCGGCGCTTTCCGAACGATGGACTCGCGGATCTCGCCTACGGCGAGGTTCTGGCCCTCTACCGTCTCGGACGACAGGACCGAGCGCGCCTGGTGCTGACGACCGCGGTCAACCGCTTGCCGAGAATCCCGCACTACCTAACCCGAAAACGCATCAAACGCCCGCGCTTCACCCCGCCGGATAGCCTGCCCGGCGGCGACGACCAGGCGTGGATGTATCGCGAGGCGATGCGTGACGTCTGGGCGGCGGAGCCGGGTATTCTCGCCTGGCTGAGACGCCTGACCGCCTAGGCGAGCGACACGCGCACACCGCGTTTTGTCCCGGTCGCGGTTTGTTCGAGAAGGATTGGCCGAGCCTCTCCCCAATTTCCGTCATTCAGGAGAACCACGATGGAAGGACGCTATCGGATCCTCTACGCCGGCGAGCTGATGCCCGGCCATGCGTTGCAGGACGTGGTGCCGCGGCTGGCGGCGAAATTCAAGCTGCAGGAGGAAACCGCACGGGATCTGATCCTCGGCGGCTCCGGTCGAGCGCTCAAACATGGCTTGACGGCCGCGGACGCACAGCGCTATCGGGACGCGCTGAGCACCATCGGCTTGAAGGTGAGCATCGAACCCGAATCCTCGACGAGCGCGTCGCCGGCAGCGCAGACCAACGGAGCCGAAGCATCGTCTCGGCCCCGGGACAAACGGCAGGGAGGCGGTCGACAAACCGGCGAGGCGCGACTCGGGGGCGAACCCGGGGACGACGCCGAAGGTGATCCGACACGCTGCCCGAAGTGCGGCGCCGACGCCGTCTCGGAGCTCACCGGGGTCTGTCAGGCCTGCGGAGTGGTGGTGGAGCGCTACCTTGCCAACCGAGGGATGAGCCCGCCGCACCCGCAAAACCGGGACGACAACCCCTATGCACCGCCGCGAGCCGATTTAACGCCGCCGTCCGTCGAGGCAGAGGAAGACATGCTGCAGTCACCCCGATCACGGCCAGCCGGACACGGTTGGCTGTGGATCACCGAGGCATGGCAGCTGTTCAAATCACAGCCGTGGGCCTGGATCGGCGCAGTGGTCTTGTTCTACGTCATCCTGATCCTGGTGAGCATTGTCCCCTTGGTCGGCAGTTTGGCCGTCACGATCCTGACGCCGATGCTCAGTGCCGGACTCGTCATCGGCGCGCACCGCCAATACCGGGAGGGCCGCTTCGCAATCAGTCATCTCTTTGCGGGTGTCTCGGAGAGCCCGGGCCCGCTCGCCCTGGTGGGTGTCGTCTATCTGCTGCTCGCACTCGGCATCGTGATCGTCGCGGGAGTGTTGTTCGCCGCGGTTTTCGCCTCCATGGGAAGCGTGATGGATCTGTCGACGATGGACCCGAACGACATCGGCATCCTCTTCGCCAACCCGATGATCCTCCTTCCGGTGCTGGTGGCGATGCTGCTCGGGATCCCGCTCGCGATGGCCATGTTCTTCGCCCCGAGCCTGGTTGCGCTCGATCAGGTCCCGGTACTCAAAGCCTTCAAACTGAGCTTCTCCGGGTGCCTGAAGAATATCCTGCCCTTCCTGATCTACGGGCTGATCGCCATGGTGCTGGTGATCCTCGGATCCCTGCCCGTGATGCTCGGGCTATTGGTCGTCGCGCCCGTCTTGACCATCGCGATTTATACGGCTTATCGGGATATCTTTTACCCCTAAACCGCGCCCGGTACGGTATGCGTCGTTTGTTGTGTTGGCTTGGCCGCGTCGGCTCCGACGACTGTCGGAGCCGACGCGGTTTAGAGTATTAAAAGATCTTAAATTCTAAACTTCCTCTCACTGGGATCAAGGATACTTCCGAAGCCAAACAAACGATAAAAACCACGCATGCCGCTCTGGACGCGGTTTAGCGGCGATGTCGCACGGCCGGGCGACCGGGACGACGGCGACCTTCCGGCGACAGACCGGTGCCTGCGGGTTGAAAGGCCGGCACAAGATGACGCTTGCCGTTGCCGATCAGCTCGGAGCGGCCCATCTCCTTCAGTGCTTCACGCAGCAGGGGCCAATTTTCCGGGTCGTGGTAGCGCAGGAACGCCTTGTGCAGGCGGCGCTGACGCTGCTTGCGCACCACGGGGACCCGCTCCGAGTCACGCGTGATCCTTTTCAACGGGTTGCGACCCGAGTAGTACATGGCGGAGGCGGTCGCCATCGGGGTGGGCAGAAAGCCTTGGACTTGATCCGGGCGGAAGCCGTTACGCTTGAGCCAGAGCGCCAGATTCAGCATATCTTCGTCGCTGGTACCCGGATGCGCGGCGATGAAATAGGGGATCAGATATTGTTCTTTGCCCGCCTCGCGCGAATAGCGGTCGAACAGCTCTTTGAAGCGGTCGTAGGTTCCGATCCCGGGTTTCATCATCTTGCTTAGGGGCCCGGCCTCGGTATGCTCCGGCGCGATCTTGAGATAACCGCCGACATGATGGGTCACCAGCTCGCGGATGTACTCGGGCGAACGCACCGCCAGGTCGTAGCGCAGCCCGGAGGCGATCAGAACCCGCTTGATGCCGGGAATGGCACGCGCACGGCGATAAAGCCGAATCAGCGGGGCGTGATCGGTATTGAGATTCGGACAGACATCCGGGTAGACGCATGACGGACGCCGACACGAAGACTCGATGCGCGGATCCTTGCAGGCGAGCCGGTACATGTTGGCGGTCGGTCCGCCGAGATCCGAGATGGTGCCGGTGAAGCCCGGGGTCCGGTCGCGGATCTCCTCGAGCTCGCGCAGGATGGATTCCTCCGAGCGGCTTTGGATGATGCGGCCTTCGTGCTCCGTGATCGAACAGAAGGTACAGCCGCCGAAGCAACCGCGCATGATGTTGACCGAGAAGCGGATCATCTCCCAGGCCGGGATCCGCGCCTCGCCGTAGCTCGAATGCGGGCGGCGGCTGTAGGGCAGCTCGTAGACCCGGTCGAGCTCGGCGGTGCTCAGCGGGATCGGCGGCGGATTGAGCCAGACATCGCGATCGCCGTGAGCCTGCACCAGCGCGCGGGCGTTCCCCGGATTGGTCTCCAGATGGAACACCCTCGAGGCATGGGCGTAGAGCACCGGGTCTTCGCGGACCTGCGCGAACGAGGGCAGACGCACCACCGTGCGAGTCCGATCCGTGCGTTGCGGGCGCGGCTGAAACCGGATGACCCGGGCCCCGTCGGGGGCCCTCGGGGAGGCGTTCGCGTCGGTCTCCTTCGAGGCAACCGCGTACGGATCCGGATGCGGATCCACTCGGCCCGGTCGATCCAGCCCGCTCGAATCGATCTCCGTCCAGTCGTCGGGCCGTCCGCGGGTCATGAAGGCGGTCCCGCGTAGGTCGCGGATCTGCTCGATCGGCTCGCCGCGCGCCAGGCGGTGCGCCAGCTCGACCAGTGCGCGCTCGGCGTTGCCGTAGATCAGGAGATCGGCCTTCGCGTCCACCAGGACGGAGCGGCGGATCTGCTCGGACCAGTGATCGTAGTGCGCGATCCGACGCAAACTCGCCTCGATGCCCCCGATGACGATGGGCACGCCCTTGAAGGCCTCGCGCGCGCGCTGCGCATAGACGGTCACCGAGCGATCGGGGCGGCGCCCGGCGGCACCGTCGGGGGTGTAGGCATCGTCCGAGCGCTGTCGCCGATCGGAGGTGTAGCGGTTCACCATCGAGTCCATGTTCCCGGCGGTGATCCCGAAAAAGAGGTTCGGCCGTCCGAGGCGCCGGAAGTCCTCGACCGAGGTCCAGTCCGGCTGGGCGATGATGCCGACCCGAAAGCCCTGCGCCTCGAGCAATCGACCGATGATCGCCATCCCGAACGAGGGGTGATCGACGTAGGCGTCCCCGGTCAGGATCACGATGTCGCAGCTGTCCCAACCGAGCAGGTCCATTTCGGCGCGCGACATGGGCAGCTCCGGAGCCGTCCCCAGCTTGTAGGCCCAGTGCTTGCGGTGGGAGAAGATATCGGGTGCAGTCATCATCCTGGATCCGGCGGTCGAACGGCCCTGGAGTGCTCGATCCTATCCATCTGCCGAATCGACCGATCATCGATCAACAGCCAGACCCGGGATCGTCGGAAGGGCCAACAAAAAAGACGGCGGTCACCCTTAAGGTAACCCACCGTCTTGGTTCAGGTGTGCAAGAGAGTCGCAAAAGCCGGTGGAGCGTCCCCGGTAACCGCGGCGAGACGGGACGCGAGAGTCGAAGCTCCCCGCCCGTGCCCTCGCCACGTTACACCTCGAGCTGTAGCCTCAGCTTTTTCATCGCGTTCTTCTCGATCTGTCGGATGCGCTCGGCGGACACCCCGAACTGTTCTGCAAGCTCATGCAGGGTCTGCTTCTTCTCGGAGAGCCAGCGCTCGCGCAGGATGGTCTTGCTGCGCTCGTCCAGCCCCTTTAGAGCCGCATAGAGCCGATCGTGCTGATCGCGCTCGGTGTCTTGGCGCTCGAGGATCTTGCCGGGCTCCATCCGAAGATCCGGAAGGTAGGTCGAGGGCGCGGAGGGCGAATCGTCATCGTCGTCCTCCAAACCGTCGAACGACAGATCCTGGTTGGCCAACCGTGATTCCATCTGAAGAACGGTCTCGGGCTTCACGCCGAGATCGGCGGCAACCGCCTCGACCTCGTCCTTCGTAAACCACCCCAGACGCTTCTTCGCGCTGCGCAGGTTGAAGAAGAGCTTACGCTGGGCCTTGGTCGTCGCGACCTTCACGATCCGCCAGTTCCGCAGGATGTACTCGTGGATCTCCGCCCGGATCCAGTGCACGGCGAAGGAGACGAGACGCACGCCCATATCGGGCTCGAAACGGCGAACCGCCTTCATCAATCCAACGGTACCTTCCTGGATCAGATCCGGGAGCGGCAACCCGTAACCGAGATAACCCCGGGCAATGCGGATCACGAAACGAAGATGCGACGTCACGAGCCGTTTTGCCGCATCCATGTCGCCATGGTCGCGCAGCTGGATCGCAAGCGACTTCTCCTCTTCCGGGGTCAGGACCGGAATCTGGTAGGCGCCGCTGATGTAGGAGTCGATGGTACCCGTCGGCATGAGAGCGAAGTCTTTGGCCATGTTCCAATACCTGAGTTTGTTACCTTGGAAAATATCCTAGCAGTACGCTCGGGATTTTGCCAGCACTTTCGGCGGGGTTTTGGAGCGCATACCGCGACAAAAGTTCACCAGACTCTAGGAGAGGTTGTTGGATTCGACAAGGCAGATACGGTCAAAATCAAGATCGTATGTTCCGATTATTGTCATCGTCAGCACTGATGGCTAAAAATAAACATTGAAAACAGGCCACTGTGATGACAAAGGGATTCGCGGACGACGCATGCCGACGAGATTTAAACCTGAACAATCATGGGATTTAATATCGGAAATCTGTTCAAGCCATAGACGCCGTTCGGCTCGCACGTCGCGTCCTCGAGCGTTGAAATGGGCCTGTGCGGGGCCGATCGAGCTTCCGCACGCCTCGGGATCCGGGCTCACAGGTCGCCGCGCTCTCCCACGATCGAGAGTGCCCGCTCCGCGTCCAGGACAGCGAGGTGCGGCAAAGGATCCACTCCCGCAGCGAGGACGAATTCGGTGAGCTGGTCTCGAACCAGTTCGCGCAAGGCATCCGCCGTCCAGGGCTTGGCAACGTAGCGGTCGAGTCCGGCCTCGTTGATGGCGCGAATGGTGTCGTCCTGATCGGCCTGACCGGTGACCAGGACCTTGCGTGTGGCGAAGGCCCGATCGTCGACCGCGAGGTCGATCAGAAAGTCGACACCGCTGGTTCCGGGCAAACGGTGATCGGCCAGCACGAGCGCGAGCCGGTCGCCGGCTGCATCGATCTCCTCGATCACCTCCAGCGCGGTCGGCACGTCCTCGGCCTCCTCGATGCGCAGGTGGCGCGCGAACGCCGCCAGGTCCCGTTTGAGCGCCTCGCGGACCGGGCGCTCGTCTTCCAGAATCAAGAGTGCAAGCTTCATGTCTCGATGTCCTCGTCCTCCGGCGGACCAGCCACGGGCAGCGTGACGGTCACCCGCGTGCAACCGGGGTGCGAGCTCAGCTCGATCGCCCCGCCGTGAGCATCCACGATCCGCCGTGCGATGGCCAGCCCGAGCCCGAGCCCGTAGCGCACGGCCCCCTGTTTGGTGGTAAAGCGCGGCTCGAAGACACGCGGCAGGATGTCCGGATCGATCCCGCGGCCGTTGTCCCGAATCTGCACACGCACGTGCCCCGCGTCGGGCGCATCCGTCATCAGCTCGATGCGCCCGTGTCCCTCGGCGCCGTCACCAAGTGCGTCGTGCGCATTGACCAGGAGGTTGGTCCAAAGCTGCTCGAGCTCGCCGGGGTGGCATCGAATCGCGGGCAGATCGCCGTAGCTGCGCTGGATCTCGACATCGCGCAGGCGGTGCGCCATCAGACGCAGCGTGTCTTCGAGACCCGCATGCAGATCGACCCCGGCGACCGGCTCGCCCTTGGGACGGGAGTAGGCGCGCAGGCTGGTCACCAGCTCGCACATCCGTCTGGAGGCGACCTCGAGGTTGCGGACCGCCGAGCCGATCCCGGCCACGGCTTCCACCAAATCGAGGCTCGGCGGATCGGCGGCGAGCGCGCGCGCCCGGTCGGGGTCTTCGATCCCGGCATCGAACAGACGTTGCGCCAGAGCGAGGTCGCCGAGGGCCGCTTCGAGGCGTCGACGTGCCGCGCGCTCTTCGCGCGTGGTGCGCGGGGCCCGGTCGCGCTCGGTCGCGAAGATCTCGCTCGCAAGGCGGCCTTGCGGATGGCTCGCAAGCACCCGCTCGAGGTCCTCGCCCACATAGGTGGTCGCGCGCAACATGGCCGCGACCGGATTGTTGAGCTCGTGGGCAATCCCGGCCGCCATCTCGCCGAGCGTGGCATAGCGCGCCTGCTCGACCAGCTCCAGACGGGCCTGCTCGAGCTGATGCAGTGTCTCGGAGAGCTGCCGGCGTTCGCGTTCGAGCGCATGGTTGAGCTGGGTCTTCTCGACCTGGAGCTGATCGGCGCGTCGCAGCCGCTTGGCCAGGGCACGGATGGAGACCGCTGCCATCGCCGCACCGAGCGAGGCATCCACGGAGAGGGCACGATCGAGCTGCTCGAACGAAAGATGTACGACCTCGACCTCGGTCGTCGCACGCGCGGTGAAGAAGGCGCGCTGCTGCTGGGCCAGCGACAACAGGCCGACGACCGATCCGGTCGAGTCGTGGTGCAGCCGCAGATCGCCGGCGGCCGAGGCATGATCGAGCGCGACCCGGCCGCGCAGCACGACCAGCACGGCGTCCACATCCACACCCTCGTGGATGAGGCGCGTCCCGGCCGGCAGCACCAGGCGCGGGCGCGGGCCGAGGACGCGCTCGATCCCGGCGAGCAGCTGGGTCGCCACCTCTTGGGTGTCGAGCTCGAGCAGGCGCAGCAGATCGCTCTCGGGCTGCGCGACCGGCCGGGCGTCGGTCGCCACCAGGGCGAGGGTCCGCGGATCGGTCGGTCGATGCGCACTCAACCAGCGCGCCGCTTGGGCACGCGCGTGCCAGGCAAGGACGCCGGGCGAGCACGGGATCCTGATCACGGCATGGAGCCGGTCACGATCGACCGAGCGGGATAGATCGTCGTGGAGCGCTCGGTCGGTCAGCAGCAAGACGCTCGCTCGGCGCAGGACCGGCTGGGCGTCCAACGTCGCAATGCGCGCGTCGATTGAATCGGAGGACTCGAGCGACACGGGCGAGGCCGTCATGAACACCAAAGGGACGACGCGCTCCGGATGTGCAATCGCCAGGGCACCGGCCGCCGCGACATCGTCCGCACAGACCACCTCCGCGATGTCCGTCAACCCGCGGGCTACCTCCTCCGCGATCGAGGCGGCCAAGGGTTCGGGCGCGACGACCAAGACACACAGCGGCGCGAGCCGATCGCCCGCTCCCGAGCCTGCATGCCCGGCGCGATCGAAGACCTCGTTCACAGCAGACCCAGCGCGGTCCAGAGCGACGGCATCACGAGCGCCAGCAGGAGCGCCCCGAAGCCGCCGATCACGACCCCGCTGACGATCATCTCCGAGGTCGGCACCTCGCCGGTCGCATAGGCGATGGCGTTGGGCGGCGTGGAGATCGGCAGCGCCATGCCGAGTGCGCAGGCGAGCGCCACCATGACACCCACCGCGGTCGGATCGATCGGCAGACCGATCGCCAGACTCAGGGTCAAGGGCACCAGCAGGTTCGCCGCCGCCGAGTGCGAGATCACGGTCGAGAGCCCGACCGAGACGCCCACCAAGAGGAGCAGCAAGAGCGTCAACGGAAGCGCCTCCCAGGCGACCAATCCGATCAGCCAGAGATCCAGACCGCTCGCACCGATTCCGGCCCCCAAGGCGATCCCGCCGGCAACCAGCCAGAGCACCGGCCATTGCAGCCGCTTGATGTCGTCCGCGCCCATGACCTGTGTCGCCAGCAGCGCGACGACCGGGAGAAAGCCGACTGTCGAGGAGGCGATGCCGTGGAAGGGCTCGGTCAACCAGAGCAGAATCGTGGCGCCGGCGATGAGGTAGAAGATCACCGCGGCCGGCGAGCGGTCGAAGTCGGCCGAGAGCTCGAGCGCAAGCGGGGTCTCCGCGGCGATGTAGCGGCGCGTCAGGAACCACCAGGCGAACAGCAGCACGACCACCATCAGCGGTACCGCCAGGAGCATCCAGCCGATGAAGGAAATGCCCTGACCCGACGCCTCGAGCGCGCCCAGCGCGATGGCGTTGGGAGGCGAGCCGACCGGCGTGCCGATCCCGCCGACGTTCGCCGCGACCGGAATGGCCAAGGCCACGCCGGTGCGTGCGCGGCCTTTCGGCAGCGCGGCCAGGATCGGTATGACGACCGCGAACATCGTCGCCGTGGTCGCGGTGTTGGAGACGAACATCGACAGCAACGCCGTGATCATCATGAGTCCGAGCAGCGAGAGTCTGGCGTTACCGGCGAAGGGCCGCAGCATCACGGCCGCGAGGCTGCGGTCCAGTCCAAACTTGCGGGCACCGTCGGCGATCAGAAAACCGCCGAGAAAGAGGATGATGACGGGATTCGCCAAGGCCGCGAAATAGCTCGCCGCGGGCGGCAAGGTGCCGGCGACCCCTACAAGCGCCTGATCCGAGAGCATCAGGACCTCGAGCAGGATGACCAGCACGGCCGTGGCGTAGAGCGGGATCGCCTCCGAGACCCAAAAGAGGATCGCCAGCAGAAAGATCGCCAGCATCCGGCGCCCTGCCGGCTCCAAGCTCGGGATCTCGATCAGGAGCGGAACGAGAAATGCGATCAAGCCCAGGAGCAACCCGAGACGCTGAACAAGGGTGAGACGGGGCAAGTTGACGCGCGGTCGCGCGGTCGCGGTCGACATCGGTAAAAGGGTCCTGATTGGATTCGAGGTTTGAGTCGGATTTAAACCGCGCCCGGGCGGTATGCGATGTTTGTGGATGGGATCGGCCCCGGCAGGCTTGACGAGCGTTGGAGGCGGCGCGGTTTAACCTGATAAAAGAATCTTAATGAAAGCGTGTCGGCGCCAACACCTCCGGTTCCGGCTGTAGCTGACCTAACCCGACATCGGCGCATGCCGCTCGAGACGCGGCTTAGCCGGGCTCCGCGCCGCGCAGATGACGGTTCACGGCGATCCAGCTGCCGATCAGGCTGAAGAGCACACTCCCGGAGAAGATCACCAGCATCGCCAAGGGGCCGAGACCGGTCAGCGGAAACTCGCTGCGATAGAGGGTTGCCAGACGGGAGACGGGCTCTTGGAGCAGGATCACTGCGATGGTGACGAGGAACCAGGCGGTGAGACCGCCGAGCAGCCCATACCAGGCCCCGGCATAGAGGAAGGGCCGGCGGATGAAGGCACCCGTCGCGCCGACCAGCTCCATGATCTCGATCTCGATGCGCCGGTTCAGGATCTCGAGCCGGATGGTGTTGCCGACGATCAGCAGCACACCGACGCCGAGCAGTCCGCCGAGCAGGAGAACCACCCGCTGGGCCAAGTCGAGGATCGCCTGAAAACGTTGCAGCCAGAGCGTATCCATTCGGGCGAAATCGGCCTCCGGCAAGGTCATGAGCTCGTCGTGCAGCGCCTGCAGTCGCTCCGGCGCCGAGGAGGCCGCCTGCGGGTAGATCGCGAGAACCGCCGGCAACGGATTGCTCTTGAGCTGCGAGAGGGCGTCCTCGAATCCGCCGAGCGCCCGAAACTCGTTGAGGGCCTGCTCGCGGCCGATCAGATGAACCTGCGCAAGCTCGGATCGGGCGCGCAACTGCTCGGCGAGCCGCGCAGCCGCGGCGTCGTCGATGTCTTGCTTCAAAAACAACGAGATGGCCGCAGCCTGATCCCAACCTCCGGCCATGGTACGCAGATTTTCGGTGACGACGAAGAGCGCCGCGGGCAGGGCCAGCGAGATCCCGATCACCGCAATCGTCATCCCGGTCGGAAGCGGGGTGCGCATAAGACGCCCCAGGGTCGCGACCGCGCTCTGCAGATGCCGATTCGCCCAAAGACCGGGCATGTCCAGCAGACGAGGACCGCTGCGGCGGTGCGCTTTGCGCTTGGCCGTTTTGGGCTTTGGCTTGAGTTTGGGCTTGGCCATGGTCACCAGGTCCGCGAGTCGTTCGCCAGGCGCCCGTCGGCGAGTGTGATGGTTCGATAGGGCATGGACATGACCAGACCCAGGTCGTGGGTCGCGATCAAGAGGGTCACGCCGACCTGATGAAAACGCTCGAAGAGGCCGAAGATCTCGCGCGAGAGGTCCGGATCCAGGTTGCCGGTCGGCTCGTCGGCAAGCACCAGCGGCGGCCGCCCGACGACGGCACGCGCGATGCCGACGCGCTGCTGCTCGCCGCCGGAGAGGGCGACCGGGGTCGCGCGCTCGCGCGAGAGCAGTCCGACCTGGTCGAGCGCGGCACGAACCCGACGACCGATCTCCTTGTGCCCGAGACCGGCGACCACCAGCGGCAGGGCGACATTGTCGAAGACGCTGCGATCCGGCAGGAGTCGATGATCCTGGAAGATCATGCCGACCTCGCGACGGTGGTAGGGGATCTTGCGCCTCGGCAAGGCGCCCAGATTGCGCCCGTTGACGATCACCTGTCCGCGCGTCGGTCGCTCGAGCAGGCCGATCAGACGCAGCAGGGTGCTCTTGCCGGCGCCCGAATGCCCGGTGAGAAAGGCCATCTCGCCGGACTCCATCTCGAAGCTGAGATCGCTCAGGGCCTCGCCGCGCTCCGGATAGCGTTTGAAGACGTGCTCGAAGGAGATCAAGGCCCCGCCTCCTCAGCTCAGCAAGGCATCGAGAAATTCGTCGGCATCGAAGGGGCGCAGGTCATCGATGGTCTCGCCGACGCCGATGAAACGAATCGGCACCTTCAGGCGGTCCGCGATCGCGAAGAGGATACCGCCCTTCGCCGTGCCGTCGAGCTTGGTCAGCGTAATCCCCGTCAGGCCGATCGCCTGATGGAAATGGATCGCCTGGCTGAGCGCGTTCTGGCCGGTCGTGGCATCCACGACCAGCATCACCTCGTGGGGCGCCTCGGGATCGATCTTCTTCATGACCCGCGCGACCTTGGCCAACTCCTCCATGAGGTTGGATTTGGTATGCAGCCGCCCGGCCGTATCGGCGATGAGCACATCGGCACCGCGCGCCGTGGCCGCCTGCAGGGCATCGAAGATCACGGATGCCGAATCCGCTCCGGTCTGCTGCGCGACCACGCTCACGCGATTGCGCTCGCCCCAAGTCTGCAGCTGCTCGACCGCCGCCGCGCGGAAGGTGTCGCCCGCGGCCAAGATCACGCTGTTGCCCTCCTCCTGGAGCCGCTTGGCGAGCTTGCCGATCGTGGTGGTCTTGCCCGCGCCGTTGACCCCGACCATCAGGATCACCTGAGGGCGGTCGGGTGCGGGTTGACGGACCGGGGCATCGGCCGCCTGCAGAACGGCGCGCAGCTCGCCTTTGAGCGCTTGGAGCAACGCCTGCGGATCGGCGAGCGATTTGCGCTTCACGCGGCTCGCCAGATCCTCCATGATGCGGGTGGTCGTGGGGACGCCGACATCGGCCGTGAGGAGCAAGGTCTCCAGCTCCTCCATGAGCTCGTCGTCGATGCGCTTGCGACCGATAAAGAGTGTCCCGAGACCGTCGCCGAGCGTCTCGCGGGTCCGCGTCAAGCGCTCGCGCAGTCGCGAGAACACGCCGGACTTTTTATCCGTCGGCTCCTCGCGCGCCGGCCGAGCGGAAGCCGGGGCGGGAGCAGGAGCAGGAGCAGGACGCGGCTCGGGGGCGCGCGGCTCGACGGCGGGGGGCGGAGACGCGCTCGGCGTGTCCGCCTCGCCCGGCCGGCGCTTGGATCGAAACCATCCGCCCCGCTTCAGGCGCGGCTCGGATTCGACCGGCTCGGGCTCGAGCCACTCCGCGGTGGACACGGACTGCGAAACGCCGGTCGGCCCCGGCGATACCCGTTCCGCGACGCGTTCGGTATCCGCCGACGAAGCCTTGGCTGCCGAGTCCGAGGCGCCGGACGGCTCGGCCGCAGCCGACTGCTCCGACGCCGGCAACGCGGCTTTCCTGTGCTTTTTTCCGAAACCGAACATAACGACATGCCTGAAGGGAGAGACGCCGGGGGGCGGGCGAGCGCGTCGTCGAGCACTCGACGGGTACCGCGGCGCGACCGCAGAATAAGACCGCTCCGCCCGTGTGGCCGCAATGCTATCAGATTGGCGCGATCAGATCGCCCGATGCTCGCCCCAACCGGAGCGGACCCGGTCTTAACAAACCGTCATCTCCGGGAACTACCAAGGCCCCGGCTCTGCCCCAATATCGCCGCAGCGGGTTCGTTTTACCGTCCGATTGCATCCGACCGGAGTCTCCATGCACCGAATCCTTCTCAGCCTACTCCTGTGTCTGCCGGCCGTTGCGTCGGCGGCGACCCAAACCGTCTACGAACGCACACTCGACAACGGGCTCAAGGTCCTGGTCAAGCCGGACCGCCGCGCCCCGATCCTCATCTCGCAGGTCTGGTACAAGGTGGGATCGAGCTACGAGTACGGCGGGATCACAGGCGTCTCGCACCTGCTCGAGCATATGATGTTCAAGGGGACCGAGCGGCTCGCCCCGGGCGAGTTCTCGCGCATCATCGCGGAGAACGGCGGGGAAGAGAACGCCTTCACCGGACGTGACTACACCGCTTATTTTCAATCGCTGGCCAACGACCGACTCGAGATCGCCTTCGAGCTCGAGGCCGAGCGCATGCGCAATCTTGCCTTGGATGCGGAGGAGTTCGCCAAGGAGCTGGAGGTCGTGAAGGAGGAGCGGCGCACCCGTACCGACGACGACCCCCAGTCGCTCGCCTTCGAGCGCTTCAATGCCGTTGCCTACGTCGCCTCCCCTTACCGCAATCCGGTCATCGGCTGGGCCGGCGACTTGCAGCAGGCGAGCGTGGATGACCTGCGCGACTGGTACCGCCTCTGGTACGCCCCGAACAATGCGACCCTCGTCGTCGCAGGCGACGTGGACCCCGAAGAGGTCTTTGGTCTGGCCGAGAAACACTTCGGTCCGCTCGAGCCCGAGCGCATCAGCCCACCCAAACTACAGCCGGAGCCCGAGCAGCTGGGGGCGAAGCGCATGGTCGTGAAGGCGCCCGCACAAGAGCCGTACCTGCTGATGGGCTACAAGGCGCCGGCCCTGATCGACGCCGAAGAGGCATGGGAGCCCTACGCCTTCGAGGTCTTGACCTCGGTCCTGGACGGCGGGAGCAGCACCCGCCTGGAGCGCGAGCTGGTGCGCGGCAGCCAGGTCGCGTCCTCGGCAAGCGCGAGCTACAGCGCCTTCGGTCGCCTGCCCGGCATGTTCATGCTGAGCGGCGTTCCGGCCAAGGGCCACACGATCGAGCAGGTCGAGGCGGCGCTGCTTGCCCAGATCGAGCGGGTCCGAACCGATCTCGTGGACGAGCGCGAGATGGAGCGCGTGCGCAATCAGCTGATCGCGGACAAGGTTTACGAGCGCGACTCCCTCTTCTACCAAGCGATGATCCTCGGTCAGCTGGAGACCGTGGGCTTGGGTTGGGAGCTCGCCGAAACCTACGTGGACCGGCTTGCGGCGGTCACGCCCGAGCAGGTCCGTGCCGTCGCGCAGAAGTATCTGGTTCCCGAAAAGCTGACTGTCGGCGTGCTCGATCCGCAGCCGATGGACGACAACCAAACCGCGCGAGCGCCGGTCGCGCTGGAGATGCAGACCAATGTGCACTGACCACCACCGCTACACCCTTTGGTCGAGTGCGCTCGTTCTCTTCGGTGCCCTGGGCAGCGTCGGGACTCTTCAGGCCGCCCCCGAGATCCAGACCTGGCATACCGCGAACGGTGCGCGCGTGCTTTTCGTCGCATCGCCCGAACTGCCCATGGTCGACGTGAACCTGGCCTTCGACGCCGGCAGTGCCCGCGACGGCGAGCGCTCGGGTCTAGCCTCCATGACCGCCGAAATGCTGACACAAGGTGCCGGTGATTGGGACGCCGATGCAATCGCCGCACGGATCGAGGACGTCGGTGCCAAGCTCGGCGCCGGTGCAGACCGTGACAAGACCTCGGTGTCGCTGCGCACCCTGACCCGGCAGCCCGCGATGGACACGGCCGTAGAAACGCTCGCGACCCTGGTGAGCGCCCCGACCTTCGCGGATGCAGACCTCGAACGAGAGCGTCGCAATCGGCTCATCGCACTGCGTCAGGACGAAGAGTCGCCGCGCACCGTCGGGCAAAAGGCTCTCTACCGCAAGATCTTCGGCAGTCATCCTTACGCCGCCGACCCGTCCGGCACGACCGAATCGGTCACGGCGATCACGCGCGATGATCTGATCGACTTTCATCGACGTCACTACACGGCGGCAAACGCGGTGGTGGCGATCGTCGGCGCGCTCGATCGTCCGCAAGCCGAGGCGCTCGCCGAGAGGATCACCGCCGGGCTTCCGAAAGGCGAGCGAATGGGGCCGCTGCCGGACGTGGCCGAGCTGGACGCCGCGATCACGGAGCAGATCGACTTCCCGTCCAGTCAGACCACCGTGGTGGCCGGCCAGCCCGGCATGCGTCGCGGCGACCCCGACTATTTCACCCTCTACGTGGGCAACCACATCCTCGGGGGCAGCGGCCTGGTCTCACTGCTGATGGAGGAGATTCGCGAGAAGCGCGGGCTGTCCTACAGCACCTACAGCTATTTCCTGCCCTTGGCGCAGCCCGGCCCCTTCCTGATGGGTCTGCAGACCAAGAACGATCAGGCCGATCAGGCACGCGGGGTCATGCTCGACACCCTGCGTCGCTTCATCGAATCGGGACCGAGCGAGGCGGAGCTGACCGCGGCGAAGAAGAACATCACCGGCGGCTTCCCGTTGCGGATCGCAAGCAACTCGGACATCGTCGGGTATCTCGCCGTGATCGGCTTCTACGACCTGCCGCTGGACTATCTCGACCGCTTCACCGGCCGCATCGAGGCGGTGACGGCCGAGCAGATCAAGGACGCCTTCTCGCGCCGGCTGCATCCGGATCGGTTGGCCATCGTGACGGTCGGGGGCGGCACCGAGCAGACCGCGCGCGTCGGTGGCGAGGGTTAGAGGGGAGCTGCGGATCGTCGGCGGTCGCTACCGCGGCCGTCGCCTGCCGATCCCGAACGAGACCGGGCTGAGGCCGACCTCCGATCGCGTCCGCGAGACCCTGTTCAACTGGTTGGCACCCGTGATTCCGGGTGCGCGCTGTCTCGACGCCTTTGCGGGCAGCGGTGCGCTGGGCTTCGAGGCCGTCTCGCGCGGGGCGGGCGAGGTCGTCCTGATCGAGAAGTCCGGTGCGGTCGCGCGCCAGCTCGACGCCAACGCTCGGCGACTGGGGGCCGAGCAGATGCGAATCCTTCACGCCGATACGCTCCGCTGGCTCGAAGGTCCGGGCCGGCCGTTCGATATCGTCTTCCTCGACCCGCCCTTTGCAGAGGCGCTCTGGGCGCCCGCAATCGCGCTTTTGGGCCTCCGAGGCTGGGTCAAACCGGGGAGTCGGGTCTATCTGGAGACGCCGGTGCGCATCGGGTTTCCGGATCTGCCGCGGGGTTGGGAGCTCGTTCGGGACAAGTGCGCCGGGCAGGTTCGATACGGCCTTGCGATCGTCGGCGCGTGCGACGACGCCGCCGCCGAAGACCTTGCATCGGACCCGGCTTGACGCGTCGGGCCGGGTCAACGGGCCCCGACACCCCGCCGACGAATGGCATCGCCGGGTTCAGCGGCGGAGGCAAACCCCCGGTGCTCCTCGGAACCGCATCACTCCTAACCGAGCGTCCGCTGTGGTATCTTGCGGGCCGCCGACGGCCCGGGGGCCCCGGGGGTTCATCCGAGCGAGGAAACGGGTTTGCGACGCGTGGTTTATCCGGGGACATTCGATCCCGTCACCAATGGCCATACCGATCTTATTCTGCGCGCGGCGCGACTGTTCGACCGTGTCATCGTGGCGGTCGCGGTGGATACCGGTAAGACGCCGCTGTTCTCGACCGACGAGCGGGTCGCACTGGTTCGCGAGGCGCTCGGCCCGCGCGAGAATGTCGAGGTGGTTCCCTTTCAGGGACTCCTGGTGGAATTCACCCGACAGCTCGGTGTCAGCGTCATCATGCGCGGCCTGCGCGCGGTCTCCGACTTCGAGTACGAGTTCCAGCTGGCAGGCATGAACCGGCGCATGGCCCCGACGATCGAGACCGTCTTCCTCACGCCGGCCGAGACCTATTCATACATCTCTTCCTCGCTGGTGCGGGAGATCGCAAGGCTCGGCGGCGATGTGTCGACCTTTGTGGCGCCTGCGGTACAGGCTGCACTAAACGATCGGTTTGGATAAGATCCGCGCATCCCCATACACCCCTTTGGGTTCAGCTACTCTAACCCCCTCGACCAGGAGTATTTTCATGGCCCTGATTATTACCGACGAGTGCATCAACTGCGATGTGTGCGAGCCCGAGTGCCCGAACGGCGCCATTTCGCAAGGCGACGAGATCTACGTGATCGAACCCTCGCTCTGCACCGAATGCATCGGCCACTACGAAACCTCGCAATGTGTCGAGGTCTGCCCGGTCGACTGCATCATCAAGGATCCGGATCACGAAGAAACCGAGGAGGAGCTTCGGGCCAAATATGAGCGTATCACCGGCGAGAGCTGACAGGGTCCGAAGCACCGCGGGCCGCATCCGAGCCTTTTGGCGCGGCGCGGCTTGGATCGCGGCACTCCTGCTCGCATCCGCGGGCGTCCGAGCCGCGTGCGACGGGCCGCAGATTCGGCCGGATCAGGCCGCGATTGCCTCGGCGCACCCCTTGGCGACCGAGGCCGGTTTGAAGATCCTCGAAGCCGGAGGCAACGCCTTCGATGCCGCCGTGGCGGTCACGGCGGCCTTGGCCGTGGTCGAACCCTACGGATCGGGGATCGGCGGCGGCGGCTTCTGGCTGCTCCACCGCGCGCAAGACTGCCTCGAAATCATGCTCGACGGACGCGAGAGGGCCCCCTTGGCGGCCCATCGCGATCTTTTTCTCGACGACGCCGGGCAATTCGACCCCGCGGCGGCCCTCGACGGACCCCTGTCGGCGGGTATCCCGGGGACACCGGCCGCACTCGTGCAACTCGCAGAACAGTACGGACGCGTTCCGCTTGCGCAGACCCTCGCTCCGGCGATCGGCCTCGCACGCGACGGTTTCGAGATCGGCGACAGGTATCGACGTGTCGCCGCATGGCGTCTGTCGGCACTGCGAGCCTCGCCGGCAGCCACCGCGCAGTTTCTGCTCGACGGCGAGGTCCCGCCCCGCGGACATCGTCTGCACCAGCCGGATCTGGCCGACACCCTGGAGCGCCTCGCGAGTGACGGGCACGCCGGATTCTATGCCGGCGAGACCGCGGAACGCTTGATCTCGGGCGTGCGCGCAGCGGGCGGGATCTGGACGCCCGAGGATCTTGCCGAATACCGTGCCGTGGAGCGCGAGCCGATCGTCGGGAGCTTCCGCGGCTGGCGTATCGTCAGCGCCGCGCCGCCCTCCTCCGGGGGCGTGCTGTTGGTCCAAATCCTCAACATGCTCTCGGCCATCGAGCCGCGCCCCGAGTCGGGAGCCGCACGGATCCATGCGCTCACGGAGTCGATGCGCCGGGCCTATCGCGACCGCGCCCGCTATCTCGGCGACCCCGATCATGTGCAGATGCCGATCGAGCGACTGACACATCCCTATTACGCGGCCGGCCTGATCCGCGATGTCGATCCCACCCGCGCGACGCCGAGCACGACCGCCGGAACCGACACGGCCTCCTCCGAGGGCCGCGACACCACCCACTTCTCGATCCTCGATCGGGAGGGCAATCGGGTCGCCGCGACACTCAGCATCAACTATCCGTTCGGCTCCGGGTTCGTCCCGCCAGGGAC
The DNA here is from genome assembly GCF_000223985.1 of Thiocapsa marina 5811. Taxonomy (GTDB): domain Bacteria; phylum Pseudomonadota; class Gammaproteobacteria; order Chromatiales; family Chromatiaceae; genus Thiocapsa; species Thiocapsa marina. Next base: position 173,501 of record NZ_AFWV01000008.1, on the reverse strand, counting down.
GGGTGTCTTGCTGAACGACGAGATGGATGACTTTTCCGCACAACCCGGCGTCGCCAATGCCTACGGGCTGGTCGGCGGCGAGGCCAACGCCATCGCCCCCGGCAAACGCATGCTCTCGAGCATGTCGCCGACCTTTCTGGAATCGCGCGAGACGGTCGCCATCCTGGGCACGCCCGGCGGCAGCCGCATCATCACCATGGTGTTGCAGGGCATCCTGGGAGTCGTCGACGGCGTCCCGCTCGAGGACTGGATCGCGCAACCTCGGATCCACCATCAGTACCTTCCGGACCGACTCGAGTTCGAGTCGGGCGCTCTGAGCCCGGCGGAACTCGGCGAGCTCACCGCGATGGGGCATCGGCTCGAGCTGCTGAGTCGCCCGATCGGGGACATGCAGGCGATCGTGTGGGATCGCGCGAACGGGCAGGTGAAGGCCGCGAGTGACCCGCGCGGTGCCGGGCACGCCGAGGTTCGGTGAATCCGCCGGTTACGGCGACCAGCTCCGAATTGTTTTTCGCACGGCAACCCGGATCCTAAGGGGTTGCCGTCGAATTCCGACATCATCACGTCAACTCACCGACCGAGGAGTCCCGAATCCTATGAGATTCAAAACACTCATGACTGCGGCCGTCGCCATGATCGCGGTGGCCGTCCTATCCGTCCCGGCCGATGTCGAGGCCAAGCGCCTCGGCGGCGGCATGAACCTCGGCAAGCAGTCCAGCGGCATGCAACGCCAGGCCCAACCGGCCGCGCAGCGTCCGGCCCAGCCCAACACAGCGCAAGCCGCAGCCGGACAGCGCCCGGCAAGCGGTGCGAGCCGTTGGCTGGGACCCTTGGCCGGTCTCGCGGCCGGCGGTCTCCTGGCCTCCATGTTCTTCGGCGACGGCTTCGAGGGATTCCAGATCATGGACTTCCTGCTGATCGCGCTGCTTGCGGTCGGAGGTTTCATGCTGTTTCGCATGTGGAAGCGCAATCAGGCCAAACCGGCGATGGCCGCGGCCGGCGTGGGCGGCGGATTCCCGCAGTCTGGATCTTCGCCGGCCTACGAGCGCCGAGGACAGGCAGACAGCGGCATCCTGCACCCCGGCATGGGGGCTCAGGGCGGCCCGGTGGCCGGAGACAACCAGTCACCGAGCTGGTTCGACGGCGCCGGGTTCCTGGAGGGCTCGAAGTCGCACTTCATCAATCTTCAGTCGGCTTGGGACCAAGCCGACTTCGACGGCATCCGCGAATACATGACGCCCGAGCTCTTCGCGGATCTGCAGCGCGAGCGCCTCAAGACCGAAGGGAGCCAATCCACCGAGGTCGTGCGTTTGAATGCCGAGCTGATCGGGGTCCGTCGCGAGGGGGATCTGGTGGTGGCGAGCGTGCTCTTCTCCGGCCTGATCCGCGAGGACGAGAAGGGCGCCGCGGATGCCTTCAGCGAGATCTGGCATGTCCAGCATCGTTGGGACGGCGCCGAGGGCGACTGGCATATTGCCGGAATCCAGCAGGTCGAAGGCTGATCCTGTTGCCGCCCTGCGCCGCATGCGGCGCAGGGCGGCACTCTCACTTGGCTTGACCGATCGGTGCCCTGTCGTTCAACCACTCGCGTGCGATGGAAAGACTGACATCTACCGCGACCAAGCCGAGGATCAGGAACCCCGCGGCAAGAAGCCAGTAGAGCCTTCGCAACAGCCCCTGCACCCATCGGCGCCAGCCGCCCCCCGCCGCCGGCGCCATCGGGATTCGGGCAAACAGATCGATGAACACCACTCCCAGCACGGCCCACAGAAGAAGGACCAACGCGGGAAACAGAATCAGATCCCCTTTCGCCGCTTCGAACGCGACGAGCGAGATCCCCGCGGCCAATGCGCCGACCAGGGCAAGGCCCATTAGGACGGCGCGGGCCGGTGCGCAACGCACGGCGATGTGCTGCATGAGATCGAGCATGTCCGGTGCCTGGTCGATTGAAGGTAGGATAACCGCCTTATTTTATGTGGCCCGACGTGCTCGAATGCCTCCTTTTGTCGCCCGACGGGCTTTCGAGCACCGATCGAGAGACCCTTCGCGAGGCGGCTCTTGCCGCGCGATACGGCTGGCTCTATTCTGTTGCGCGTTCGGCCTGAGCCGCCGATCGGTCGGATGATCGGCGAACGATCCGAACACCCCGACCCGGATCGAAATGTCCTTGGCGGGGATATTAGACATCCGCTCGCCCCGTCCCCCTCGCCGCCGGCCGGCCAACCCGATCTTCAACCGTTCCAGATCCTACGGATATATCCCCATGCTCGCAGCGGAACCGATTGTCGAGCTGCTCCTGACGCTTGGCTTGATCCTCCTGGCGATATCGTCGCTCAACCTGCTCGGCTTGATGTTCGCGCGTCTCGTCACTCCGGCCCGACGTCTGCCCGGGGCACCGCACGCGCCCGCACAGCTGCCGAGCGTGCTGGTTCAGCTTCCGCTCTTCAATGAGGGCGAGCTGATCGACCGCGTCCTCGAGGCCGTCATGGCGCTGGATTGGCCGCGAGATCGCTTGCAGATCCAGGTGCTCGACGACAGCACCGATGCGTATTCGCTCTCGCTCAGCCAGAGGGCCGTCGCCAGACTGCGCCGGGAAGGTGTTCAGATCGAGCTCCTGCATCGGATCAAGCGCACCGCCTTCAAGGCCGGTGCGCTGGCGGCCGGCCTCGAGCGCTCGGATGCGGAGTTCGTTGCCATCTTCGACGCCGATTTTATGCCGTCGGCCGAGTTCCTGCGCAAGACCATCGATCCCTTGCTTGCGCAGCCCGATCTCGCCTACGTTCAGGCCCGCTGGGCACACAGCAACCGGGACGAAAGCCTGCTCACCCGCACGCAGGCGCGCCTGCTCGATTCGCACTTCCAGGTCGAGCAGGAGGCGCGCTGGCGGCTCGGTCTGCCGGTCCCCTTCAACGGGACCTGCGGTGTCTGGCGTCGCCGCGCAATCGATGATGCGGGCGGCTGGCAAGGCGACACGCTCACGGAGGATCTGGACCTGAGTCTGCGGGCACGCCTGCGCGGGTGGCGCTCCGGATTCATGAAGGATCTTCCTGTCCCCGGGGTGCTGCCCGTCTCCGTGCGCGCTTGGCGGACGCAACAGTTCCGCTGGACCAAGGGCTTCGCCCAGTGCTTCTTCAAGCTGCTGCCGACGATCTGGGCGAGTCCAGCGCTGCCGCGCTGGCAGAAACTCATGATCAGCTTTCAGCTCGGCCAACCCCTGGCATTCCTGATCGGCGCTGCCTGCGTGGTCTTGGGACTACCCTTCATCGCGGGCGCGGCGATCCCCGGCGAGGCACTGAGCCGAGTCGCGATCGTCACCTCGATGCTCGGCTTCGCAGCACCCATCGGTTTCCTGACGCTCGCCGGGATCCGCTCGGGTCCGCGCGCCACGGCGACCGAGGTTGCGGGTGCGCTCTTTCTGACGACCGGATTGCTTCTCTCCAACGCCCGCGCCGGTCTGGAGGCACTGCTTGGCTACCGCAGCCCCTTCGTGCGCACGCCGAAGGGCGCGGTTACGGCGGGTCCGAGCCGGATGGTGCGCTGGCCGAACGGCCTCCTGGAGCTGAGTGCCGGACTTGGCCTCTTGGGCTTCGCACTCTTGGAGGAGCCGGTCTCGGTCATCTACTTGGTCATGGTCATCGGCGGCCTGCTCGGCGTGGGGACATTGCAGTTCCTGGACGGCCGCGCTCTGTCGAAACAGACGAACGCCGGATCCTGAATCCATGCGCTCGGACCGGCATCCCTGCCCTGTAGGAGCCGCCCGATGAGCGTCTGGATGTTTCTCGTCGTCGGCCTTCTGATCCTGATCAATGCACTCTATGTCGCGGCCGAGTTCGCGATCGTGGGAGCGCGGGCCAGTCGCGTCGAGCACTTTGCCCGCCAGGGTCATCGGCTCGCCGCGGCACTCCTGCCCATCGTCAAGGATACGACGCGCCTGGATCGCTACATCGCCACCTGCCAGATCGGGATCACACTCTCCAGCCTGATCCTCGGCGCCTTCGGCCAGGCGACGATCGCCCTTGCGCTCGGTGCGCTTCTGGTTTCGGACTGGGGGATGGAAACGGTGGGCGCCTATGCCTTGTCGGCGACCATCGTGCTGGTGGTGTTGACATCGACCCAGGTCGTCCTCGGTGAGCTGATCCCCAAGACGGTGGCGCTCCAATATCCGGTCGGAACGGCCATATACACCTATCTGCCGATGCGCTGGTCCTTGGTCGTGTTCTACCCCTTCATCGGATTGCTCAACGGGAGCGGCAACCTGATTCTCAGGAGGCTCGGCATCGACCCGGAGGTCAGCCATCGGCATGTCCATTCTCCGGACGAGATCGAGCTGCTGATTCGCGAGAGCAGCGAAGGCGGGATGCTGGAGCCCAAGGCGAGCAAACGTCTGCGCGAGGTGCTGCGCCTCGGGCGACACACGGTGCGCCAGTTCATGGTCCCGCGGCGACAGATCGCGAGTCTGGATCTGGCCGCACCGCTCGACGAGCTTTTGGCCGAGATCGACGCATCGCCCTACACCCGCTTGGTGGTGCACCGTGGCGGGCTCGACAACGTGCGCGGCTTCATCCATGTGAAAGATCTGGCCATTGCGACGGCCGGCGGGCGCGAGATCGTCGCCTTGCAATCCTTGGTCCGCCCGCTTCTGGCGCTGCCGAACCGATTGACGCTCGATCGGGTGCTGGGCCAGATGCGTGACCGACGCGCCCGGATCGCACTGGTGGTGAGCGAATACGGCGACGTGGAGGGCCTCATCAGCCTAGAGGACATCGTGCGCGAGCTGATCGGCGAGCTGTCCGACGAGTTCAAGTCCAACAGCGAGCTCGCCCCCGAGCAGCTTGACGAGGACCGTTGGCGCCTGCCCGGACGCCTCCCCCTCGACGAAGCGATCGACTGGGCCCGCCCCTATACGGACCCGGCCGTCTGGGACACGAGTCACGCCGAGACGCTCGCCGGCTGGTTGTTGGAACAGCTCGGGACCATCCCGGAGACGGGCGAACGTCTCGACGTGTCCGGTCTTGCGTTCGAGATCGAGGCGATGGACGGACCGGCGATCGTGTCCGTCTTGATCCGGGTCGTCGGCGGCGCATCGGAGGACGGCCATGCATGAGCTCTGGATCGTCCTGATCGTCGTCATGGCCCTTGTGGCCCTCAATGGTCTCTTTGTCGCCGCGGAGTTCGCCATCATCGGCACCTCGCGCGCCGCGATGGCCGCGCGGGCGGAGGCGGGCGATGCACTCGCGCGGCGTATCGCCGGTATCCTCGACGACCCGGCGCGACTCGATCGCTATGTCGCCACCGCCCAGCTCGGCATCACCTTCGCGAGCCTGGGTCTGGGGATGTACGGTGAGCACACCCTGGCCGGGTTCTTCGAAGAATGGCTTCTTCTCGCGGGATTCCCCGACCCGGGCGCGCTCGTGACGGCGCACGGGCTCGCTGCGGTTCTGGCGATCACGGCAATCACCTATCTGCATATCGTCTTGGGCGAGATGGTCCCTAAGGCACTTGCGCTGACCCGGCCCATGACGATTGCCATGTGGGTCACACCGCCGATGTTGGTGATCGGCTTGATCCTCTTCCCTTTGGTCCGCCTGCTCAATCTGACCGGCAACCTCTTGCTTGGCCTGGTCGGTTTCAAGCGCGGACGCAGCGCAGCCCATTATCTGGGCCAGGACGAGCTGGAATCGCTCGCCCGCGAGAGCCAAGAGAGCGGCCTCTTGAGCGAGGAGAGCGGTCGGATCTTTCTCGAGCTTGCGGATTTCAGCGAGATCGCGGCCGTGCAGGCGATGGTGCCGCGGGTGCGCGCCAGCGGGATCCCGGTCGGCGCAACCGACGCTATGCTCCGCGAGATCCTGCATCGGCATCGCCATACCCGCTACCCGGTCTTCGAGGGCAGCCTCGACCAGATCATCGGCACCGTCCACATCAAGGATCTGATGGCTCTGCTGCGCGCCGGCACGGGACTGGATCCCGCAGTGGTCCGAGAGACCGCCTACCTGCCCGAAACGGCAACCTTGGACGATGTCCTGGCCGCGATGGACCGGGTGCATAACCAGATGATCGTCGTGATGGACGAGCACGGCGGGACCGCAGGCATCCTCACCATGGAAGACATCTGCGCCGAGGCCGTCGGGGATATCGAGGAGGGTGTCGAGGACGTCCCGGATGTCTTGCCGGTGGGCACGGGCTACCAGGTCCAGGGGACGGTGCGCCTGGATACACTCGGCGATCTGATCGGGCGCGAGCTCGAGCACCCAGAGATCGACACGGTCTCCGGGCTGATCCTGAGCGAGTTGGGCCGCCCGCCCGTGCTCGGGGATGCGGTCCGGTGGAACGGCCTGAACTTCGAGGTCAGCGGTCTCTTCGGCCGCGGTGTCCGCCAGGCCACTCTGACGTTGGAGAGACCGCACACCCCAAGTGACCGGAGTCGCGAGCTCGGCGCGGCGCCCTGATGCGAGGGCGCGCGGCGCTCGTCCCGCGGGTCAATTGGATGTCGGAGAACTGTCGGATGCACAGATGTGCCCCACTCGCACAGCTTCGCACCCTTATCGGTGGGCTGCGCTCTCGCTCGTTTGACCTACCGGCCCGTGTATTGCCGAGATGCGCGAATACATGCGGTGATCGTCGCCTGCGACGATCACCGTAGCTCTCGAGGCCGGGCCAAAAGACCCAGCGTCCTACCGCCAGACCCGCTCGATGCGGAACAGGGTTGTCGTGCCGCTCACCTCGTTGGCAACGACCAACAGGGGCACCCCGCGGATCGGGCTTTTCGACGCCTCGATCACCGTCAAACCCTCGGCGCCCAGATCGCCCGCCTCCGGCGTGCCCGGCTCTGCATTAAAGTCGCGGTTGTTGATGTACTCGACGAAGCTCGGCGCGAAGGGATTGGTGACGTCGTAGATCATGACACCGCCGATGCGCTCCAGGCCGATGAAGGCATAGGTGCGACCCCACAGCTTAGCCAGGGTCACGCCCTCGGGCTCCGGACCCTTGTTGTCGCTGCGGTTGTCGAATGTGTTCTCCTCGTGGTCCGAGTTGAAGAATTCCGGATAGGCGTCCGCGGTGTTGCGCTCGAAATCCGCACCGCTATCGTAGACCTGCTCCAGATCGGCGCTCCAGATCGAGAAGGAGCGGGCGCCGAACGCGTAGATCTCGTCGTGCAGCCCCGTCTTCGGATCGACACCCAGGGCCGTCGTGACGGTCAATCGGCCGAGATTCTCGTCCGCCTGCAGGACATCCGCATTGAGAAAGACCTCTGGATTCAGATCGATATTCTTGACGCGTGCGTCCTCGCTGAAGCCGTCATAGTCGCGCGCGTCTCCCTCGTTGGCGCTCACGATGTAGGTCCGTCCGCGGTGCTCGTACCTCGCGATCGCGTCCGGCTGATACATCCCCTTGACCGGCCAGTCGAGGATGTTGATCTCGCCGTCGCGGTCGCTGGCGTCCAGCTCGTTCCCCGCCACGCGGTGGTCTTTGAAGCCCAGGCCATGCACCGCGGTAAAGTCACCGGCCTTGATGTCCAGGACGGCGACGGCGTTGTTCTCCTGCAACGACACCCAAGCGGTCTTGGAGCCCTTGTCGACCGTGATGTACTCGGGCTCGAAGTCCTGTGCCACGCTTGCGTTCGGACCGAAGACCCGTATCGAGGGGTCGAGAGTCGCGTCGTTGAATGGGCGGAAATCGGCCGTTCGCACGTCATCCTGCGCGAGTCTGCGAATGTTGCGGGGCAGATCGATGATGCTGACCGAGCCCTCCGGATCGACCGTGTAGTCGTCGTTCGGCTCGCCCTCGTTGGCCACCAGCACCCGCCTGCCGTCCGGCGTGAAGGTCACCATGTCCGGCAGCGCACCGACCTCGACGGACGCGAGGATCTTCCCCTCGGCGTTGAAGAAGACCGCCTTGCCCGGATCCGTTTTGGGATCCGCTTCGACAGCGGCGACGATCAGCCCCTTGTGAACATCGACGCTGTTGACGACTCCGCCGAGGCTCACACTGAACAGGAGCTGCGGAGCCGCGGGGGTGCGAATGTCGAGCACGTCGACGTTGCCGCTCTGCGCGTTGACGACGAATAGGCGCTGCGTCCGGGGGTCGTGAGCCACGATCTCCGCCGCCGATTCGCCGGACACACCGGCGTCGTAGGTGCCGAGCGGCGTCATGGCGATTGTCGGCTGAGATGCGTGGGTGCCCGCGAGGGCCGGAGCGCCGATACCGAGCGCCAAGGCGCAGCCGGCGGTGAGTCGGGAGACGGTCTTAAACGACATGAGACGGAGATCCTGATCGGGTTAAAATTCCCGATTATGGGGATGAGGTATTACGGTCCCGCGACAACGGGATGACGGTTCTGCTGGCTGCGGAGGCGTGCCATGAACCCTTCATCAGGGTCGCCGCTCAAACATCCCCGCGTGCTCGGTATATGATGCCGCATCGAAGATGTCGCCAAGACCGGCACGCACGATTGCCGTCGCCGGAGCGGTCCGAACCAGAGAGGCGAAAAGAGGGTTCCCGATGTCCGAGTTGCATGTCGAGTGCCGCACCGGAGCGGATCTGATCGCCGACTTGCCGGCGCTCGCGCGCCTACGCATCCGTGTCTTCCGTGAGTACCCCTATCTCTACGCGGGCGACGCGGAATACGAAGAGTGCTATCTGCGGACCTATGCCGAGGCACCGGACGGACTCGTCGTACTGGTGCGCGACGGCGCTCGGGTGGTGGGTGCCTCGAGCGCGCTGCCGCTTGCAGCCGAGACGCCGAACGTGATCGAGCCCTTCACGACGCACGGCTATGCGCCCGAGCGGGTGTTCTACTACGGTGAATCGGTCCTGCTGCCGGAGTACCGAGGGCTAGGGCTCGGCCGGCGCTTTTTCGACGAGCGCGAGGCCCACGCCCGCAGGCTCGGCCGATTCGACTTCGCCTGTTTCTGCGCCGTGGAGCGACCCGCGGATCACCCGCGACGTCCGGCTGATTATCGCCCGCTCGACGGTCTTTGGGCGAAACAGGGATTCGTGAAACAACCGCAGTTGCGCACGACCTTCTCTTGGCGCGATCTCGACGAGGCCGAGGAGACACCCAAGCCGATGGTGTTCTGGCTGAAGCGCCTCGATTGAGACATCGGAAAGGGCCCATGTCGCAAACCACCGCATCGCGCCGGGATTGGCTCCCGCAAGGCATCGCACTGCTGCTGATCGCCTTGCTCGGCACCCTCCCCTTTTGGCTGACCGATCTGGACATTCAGGCCGCCGCGCTCTTTTATCATCCGGAGGCGGACGACCCTTGGTACGAGGCCCAAGCACCGCTGTGGTCGTTCCTTTATGTCGCCTCGCCGCTCCTGACCGGCTTCGTCATGCTCGGCGGGCTGCTCGTGCTCGGCGCCGGGGCGGTTTGGCAGTCCTTCAGGCGGCTGCGTTGTTACGCGATCCTATTGATCGTCGCGACCATCCTGGGCCCCGGCCTCATCGTCAACGGTGTCTTCAAGGACAACTGGGGGCGGCCTCGACCGCACCAGATCGAGCAGCTCGGCGGGACCCGCGACTACGTTCCTCCGCTTGCGGTCTCCCGCGAGGGCGACGGAAAGTCATTCCCCTGCGGACACAGCTCGATCGGCTACATGCTCGGCGTCTTCTTCATCATCTGGCGCAGACGCAGGCCGGCGCTCGCCTGGACGGCGCTGGCCGGCTCGCTCGTCTTCGGCACCCTGCTCGGGATCGGGCGCATGGCGGCGGGCGATCACTTCGTCTCGGACGTGATCTGGTCCGGGGTCATCGCCTACGGGATTGCCTGGGGACTCTATTATTTCGTCCTGCGCATCCCGCGACGAGAGGCCGCGGAGGCCGCGTCACCACCCTCCCCCATGCCCGAGCTGCGGCGCCCGAAGGTCACGGCGACGGTGTATGCGCTCGTCGCAACCCTGATGATCGGGGCCATGTTGTTGGCGACACCGCTGAAGAACGTCCAGATTCAATGGGTCCGGCCGGGCGATTTCGATCCGCCGCCCGAGGTCTTGCGCCTGGTCGCCGATCAGGCTTACGTGATCCTCTTCTGGCCGGGCGGTGCACACCGCACGGCCGAGATGCGCTTGGAGGCGCGCGGATTCGGGCTGCCCTGGAGCAAGGTCGAGTCCGAATTGACCAACGACGGTCGGATGCTGACCTATCGGATCAGCCATCAAGGGATCTTCACGGAGAAGGACACCAAGGTCGTCATGGGGATCGTCGCGAACGATTGGGATCGGGTCGAGGTCCGGATCGACTCTGGCGACATCCGGGTCCATCCATCGCAGGATCCGCTTCCCGAGCTTGACGTGCAGACCGGCGACGGCGCCGTGATCCGGGTCGACCCCTGATCGACGACATCCGCGTACCGATCGACAGCCACCTGCGAGGAACGCAGTCTTAACCACAACCGGGGCGAAGCCGTGCCGCAATCCGAACCCTTGATCCGCTTCATCCGCACGACCGCCGCGGACATCCCCGCGGACGTGACACTCACGCTCACGTTGGAGCAGCGTACTCGCTGTCGGCTGCGCGTCATGCTCGACGACGGTCGGGAGGCAGGACTCTTCCTGCCCCGCGGAACCCTTCTGCATCACGGGGACGCACTGATCGCCGAGGACGGCCTGGTCGCACGCGTCATTGCCGCATCGGAGCATCTTTCGCGTGTCGAAAGCGCGGACCCTTTGCTGCTCGCGCGCGCCTGTTATCACCTCGGCAACCGACATGTGCCTCTGCAGATCGAGCCCGGGCGCCTCAGCTATCGACAGGATCAGGTCCTCGACGAGATGGTGCGCGGTCTCGGACTCGAGGTCAGGCTCGTGGACGCAGGCTTCGAGCCGGAGTCCGGTGCTTACGGCGGTCAGGGTGCGGATCAGACCGGCCATGCACACGAGCACTGAGCACGCCCTGCGCCTGTTGCGCCTGATGCACTTGGTCAGCCCGTCGCTGCCGGTCGGCGGTTTCACCTATTCGCAAGGCATCGAATGGGCGGTCGAGAACGGTTGGATTCGCGACGCCGACGACCTGGAGGCATGGATGGCGGACCAGGTCGGCAGCAGCCTTCCGTACCTGGACCTCCCGCTGTTGCTGCGGATGCAGACAGCGACGCTCGAGCGCGATCGAGCGATGATGTCCGATTGGGTGGACAGCCTCTTGGCCGCTCGGGAGACGGCCGAGCTGCGGCGCGAGGAGTCGGACCGCGGACGCGCGCTCGCCGATCTGATCATCGCGTGGGGGCTGGAGGACGCGCTCGCGTGGAAACCGCAGCTCGCCCGAAGTCAGACCGCCGGCTTCGCCTTCGCCGCGGCTTCATGGCGAATCGAGCCGCGCGATGCAGCGACGGGCTATACGTGGAGCTGGCTCGAGAATCTCGTTCTGGCCGGGATCAAGCTCGTACCCTTGGGTCAGACACGCGGCCAACAGACGCTCGCGCGCCTCGCAACGCTCATCCCGAGTGCGGTCGACGCTGCCCTGGCGGTTACGGATGATGAGATCGGCGCATCGACCCCGGCCCTGGCGATCGCGAGCTCCGCTCACGAGACCCAATACACCCGCTTGTTTCGTTCCTGAAGGAGATACCATGGTCGATTCATCACCCCTGCGCGTCGGGGTCGGCGGTCCCGTCGGCTCCGGGAAGACGGCGCTGCTGGATGCGCTCTGCAAGGCGCTGCGCGAGCGCTATCAGTTGGCGGTGGTCACCAACGACATCTACACCCGCGAAGACGCGGAGTTCCTGATCCGCTCGCAAGCCTTGGACGCCGAGCGCATCGTCGGCGTGGAGACCGGCGGATGCCCGCATACCGCCATTCGCGAAGACGCCTCGATGAACCTGGCCGCGGTGGAGGATCTGCAGATCCGCTTCCCGGATCTCGATCTCGTCTTCATCGAAAGCGGCGGCGACAACCTCGCCGCCACCTTCAGCCCCGAGCTTGCGGATCTGACCCTCTATGTCATCGACGTGGCCGAGGGCGAGAAGATCCCGCGCAAGGGCGGACCCGGCATCACCCGCTCGGATCTCCTGGTCATCAACAAGATCGATCTGGCGCCTTACGTGGGGGCATCGCTGGAGGTCATGGAGCGCGACTCCAAACGCATGCGCGGGGAGCGGCCGTTCGTCTTCACGAATCTGCGCACCGGCGAGGGACTCGATAGGATCCTCGACTTCATCGAGCATCAAGGGATGCTCGGGGCTTAAACCGCGCCCCGCGCGATACGCGATGTTTTTGGATGGGATCGGCCCCGGCAGCCTTGACGGCCACTGGAGTCTGCGCGGTTTAAGATTATAAAAAATAGATCATTTTAGACCGCATCCCGGCTTAGGGCCGTGGATGCACCAAACGTCGAGCTCACTCGAACCAGTCGGTCGATCACTCCGCCCAGCGCCGCGCTGCTGCATCGTCCGTCACACGTGCATCGACCCAACGCTCGCCCTCCGATGTCTGCTCCTTCTTCCAGAAGGGCGCGCGGGTCTTGAGGGAGTCGATCAGAAACTCGCAGGCACGAAAGGCCTCGCCGCGGTGCCGACTGCTGACACCCACGAACACGATCGGGTCCTGCGGTCTCAGCTCGCCGACACGATGCAGGATGCTGATGTCCTCCAGGTCCCAGCGTTGCGCGGCCTCCTCGGCAATGGCGCCGAGCGCCTTCTCGGTCATCCCCGGATAGTGCTCCAGGGTCATGGCGACCACCTCGGCGCCTTCGTTGAAGTCGCGCATCAAGCCGACAAAGGTCACCACGGCGCCGACCCGAGGCTTGTCGCGGGAGAGAATTTTTTGCTCCTCCGCACTGTCGAAGAGGTCGTGTTGAACTCGAATGCGCTGCATGTTCGGTTGCTCCGACGCGGGTCTCCGGGCCTCGGCCTCGGCCTGTCCGGTCCGCTCGGCAGAGGAGTCAAGGGGATCCTATACTTTTGGACGCAAGCGCTTGGCCTCGGGTCTCGACGGCTCTCGCTTCGATCTCGTCGTCAATTGCCCGCCGAGGGAGCGCCGCTCGGGGCGAATCACGCCCGATGTCGTCATCCAAATCCCTGTTTCGGTCGACCATACACCAAGAGGACACGACGATGAACTGGAAAGAGCAACTCGACAAAGCGGTTGCGGCGGTCAAAGAGGCCGCCACCAGCGAGAACGCACGAGAAATCGCGGGCAAGGCAAGAGCGGCTGCCGTGAGTTTGGTGGAGAAGGTCAAGACCGGGGCGGTCGACGCGGCCGGTACCTTCGTCGAGGCCAATCGCGATCCCTCGGCACTGTCGGTGCGCTTCCTGAACGCGGACCTGACCGTCCTCTCGCCCGCGGAGGGGATCTCGATCACCAGACCGGATGCAGCGACGCTCGTGGTCGACGACGGCTCCGGCAATGGCCTCGTCATCAACGCGGCGGCCGATCCCGCCTATGTTGCCGAGACCATTGGAACCGTCTCCAGGCTGAGCGGCAATACCTTCGACTTGGGTCAGGAAGACGGTATCAACGTCGTCGTGACCAAATTCTGAGCGGTCCGCATCACGAGGCGCCGCGGCGCCTCGCGATGATCACTCGACGATGCCTCCGCTCATCTCGCAAATCGCCGGGTGGCCCCAACGCGTCATCGACTGGCTCTGTAGCGGTCGAGCCGACTATGCCGCCTTCCAAAGGCGCAAGGCCACATCCGCACACCGAGCAGGGCGCACGCTCTGCCTGCTCGTCTGGAGCGGTGCCGCAATCCTGATGCTGCTATGCCCGAGCCCGGGCTGTGTCGCGACCTTCGTCTTGATCGCCACATTCGTGAGCTTCACGCTCCTGGACGAGAGGTCTTGAGCGGCCTTGTGGAAAAAACCGTCGTGCGTTTGGAGACCGCTCAACCGATCGGTGCGACCCCCATCAGGAGCTTGTGCAGCCAGAACATGAAGAGCAGATAGAGCCCGATGCCGCCGATAATCGCGATGGCGTCGTTCACCTGGCTCGGCGGTGCCCCGTAGACGGTCGGGGTCGCGCGCCGCTTGAGCGAGATCCGGTCGGCAACCGCCCAGGCAAGGAAGGCTCCGAACAGCAGGATATCGGCGGCCGTGCCGTTCGCGAGCAGGTGCGCCGTCGCCCAGATCTTCACCGCGAGCAACATCGGATGCTTGGTCGCGGACTGGATCCGACCCGGCAGATAGGCGGCGAGCAGCAGCGGAAAAACGGGCAACATCAACAAGAGGCTGATATGCCGCATCCAGACCGGCGGCTCGTAGATGACGATCGGGGAGAGACGGGCGGCCCCGTATCCCGAGACGACCAAATAAAACCCGACCAGGGCGACGAGCCCATACACGGCCTTCCACGGAATCTCGCCGAATCGCGCGACCAGATCGGTGCGCCATTGGCTGTTGATGATGGATACCGAATGAATTCCGAGAAACAGGATCAAACCGAGGACGAGTACTGCCATCCGAGGATTCCTCCAAACGCATTGAAAAGTCCGACGCCTCGAGCTGCGCCCAGCGTAATCTGCACCGTTGCCGTGAAGTAGAGACCCCGCCTCGCGCAGGGTCGAGAGCGCCGCGACCGACGCGGGTTAAGCCCGCTCCCGACTGCGATCGCTCGAGAACGCGACCCGAAATCCGAAAAAAGCCATTCAGATCACGTCTCGCCGTCATTGTAGATCGCGACACGCTCAATCCCACCGGCAACCACGCCGATTACGCCGAACGCGGTTTGGATTTGGCGAGTATACCGTCCAACGCGTTCGCGAAGGTCTGTCGATCGCGCGGCCCGAAGGCGGGGGGACCACCGGTATTGATACCGCTGCCGCGTAGAGTGTCCATGAGGTCACGCATCGTCAGGCGCTCGCGAATCGTGTCCTTGGTGTAGAGCTCGCCGCGCGGGTTCAGGGCCTGGCCGCCGCGTTCGATGACATCGGCCGCGAGCGGAATATCCGCGGTGATGACCAAGTCGCCGGCGGCGAGGCGCTTCAGGATCTCGTTGTCGGCGACATCGAAACCCGCGGAGACCCGCACCGAGCGCACCAAGGGCGAGGGCGGCGTGCTTACCGGCCCGTTCGCCACCAGCGTCACCTGAACTCCGAGCCGTTGCGATGCGCGAAAGAGGATCTCCTTCACGGCATTCGGACAGGCGTCGGCGTCGACCCAGATCTCCACGCGTCTCGGACCCGCTAGCTCGCCTCGGCCGAGGTGCTCGTCAGCGCGACATCGGGAAGCCTAGCCTCGGCCTCGCTTTCGAGCGCGTCGTCGGACGCCGGCTCGTGCACCAGAATCAGTCCGGCAAGCGGAGGCAGGGCGATCGGGATGGAATACGGCCGTCCCATCCAGCTCACCGGTTCGGCCTCGACACCGCCTTGGTTGCCGACATTGCTGCCGCCGTAGAGCTCGGCGTCCGAATTCAGTGCCTCGCGATAGAAGCCGGGCTCGGGTACGCCGATGCGATAGTCGGTGCGCGGTACGGGGGTAAAGTTGAACGCGGCGGCCACGATTTGCTTGCCGGAGCGGTCCTTGCGCAGATAACTGAGCACGGATTGGGAGCTGTCGTGACAGTCGATCCACTCGAATCCGGCACTGTCGAAGTCGACCTCATGCAGCGCGGGCTGCTCCCGATAGAGGCGGTTGAGGTCCGAAACGATCTGCTTGATCCCTTCGTGCTGCGGACGCTCCAGCAGATCCCAGTCCATGGCCGCGTCGAAGTCCCATTCGGCGCCGTGTGCGAACTCGCAGCCCTGGAAAAGCAACTTCTTGCCGGGGTAGCTGAACATAAAGGTGTAGAGCAGGCGCAGGCTCGCGAATTTTTGCCAGGCATCACCGGGCATCTTGTCCAGCATGGACTTCTTTCCGTGCACCACCTCGTCGTGCGAGAAGGGGAGCACGAAATTCTCGGTGAAGGCGTAGAGAAGGCCGAACGTCAGTAGATCGTGATGATAATGACGATAGATTGGATCCTTCTGCATATAGGACAGGGTGTCGTGCATCCAGCCCATGTTCCATTTCATGCTGAAACCGAGACCGCCGAGATAGGTCGGACGCGAGACCGCCGGCCACGCGGTCGACTCCTCGGCGATCATCAAGGTGCCGGGGTGCTGCTCATGGGTCACGGTATTGAGTTGGCGGATGAAATCCACCGCTTCGAGATTCTCGTTGCCGCCGTATTTGTTCGGGATCCATTCACCGGCATTGCGCGAATAGTCCAGATACAGCATGGACGCGACGGCGTCCACGCGCAACCCGTCGAGATGGAATTCGTCGAGCCAATAGAGCGCGCTCGACAACAGGAAGTTCTTCACCTCGTTGCGGCCGAAATTGAAGATCAGGGTTCCCCAATCCTTGTGTTCGCCCATGCGGGGATCGGCATGCTCGTAAAGGGCCGTGCCGTCGAATCGCGCCAGCGCGTAGGCGTCCTTGGGAAAATGAGCGGGCACCCAGTCCAGCAGAACGCCGATCCCGCGACGATGCAGATAATCGACAAAGAAGCGGAAATCGTCCGGCGAGCCGAAGCGGGCGCTCGGCGCAAAATATCCGGTGCATTGGTAGCCCCAGGAAGCGTCCAAGGGATGCTCGGTAATGGGCAGAAGCTCGATATGAGTAAAGCCGAGCTCGGTCACGTAGTCCGCGAGCTGCTTTGCAAGAACCCGATAATTGAGAAAGTCGCCGTCCTCGCCGCGTTGCCAGGACCCGAGATGGACCTCGTAAACGGAAAAGGGCCGATGCTGCCAATCCGAGTCGGCCCGTGCCGCGAGCCAAGCCTGATCGGCCCAGCGGAAACGACTTTCCGGACAGATGAACCCGGCCGTCTGCGGGCGCTCCTGAAAGGCCTGCGCGTAAGGATCGATCTTGACGTGGATGTTGGTCGCGCGATCTCGGATCTCGTACTTATAGAAGCCGCCTTGCCCGATCCCCGGGATGAACAACTCCCAAACACCTGTGCCGCCGCGCACACGCATCGGGTGCGCGCGTCCATCCCAGCGGTTGAAGTCTCCGACCACGCTCACGCGCTCGGCGCTCGGCGCCCAGACCGCGAACTGCACGCCCGACACGCCGTCGGCATCGGTCAGGTGCGAGCCCAGAAACCGATAGGCGTGCCAGTGTCTGCCCTCCCCGAAAAGGTGGAGATCGAAATCCGGGAGCTGTGGAGGAAAACAGTAGGGATCGTGATGAACGTGGCGCTGACCGGCGGCATCGCTCCAGTCGATGCGATACCGTTCGGGAACCTTGGACGCCGGACCCTCCCAAACAAAAAAATCCGTTCCCTCGATCCGCGCGAAGGGCTCGGACGCTTCGACCAGGGTGGCCGACTCGGCGCCCGGCAGGAACACGCGGACAACGGCCCGGTCGCCTTCGAGGTGCCGGCCGAGGACCTCGAACGGGTCGTGGTGACGCGCCTCGATAATGCGCTGCAAGGGTTCCGGAACCTTGGGGGCTTGCTGTGTCGCGGTTGCCATTCTGAAGTATTTCCTTCGCTGTCGGCTCTCGATGTCGCCGCTGATCGGCGCTGTCACGGAAACCGTTCGATATCGCGGCGCCACACCCAGAATCTGCGGGTCGGCAGCAGACGGGCGGACAGGTTCGGGGGTCTCGTCGGGACCAACGGCCCGCTGCGCGGCGCGGGGATTACCCGACCGCAGGGCAGTGCGCCGACGCTTCGGACCGTCTTGATGTTAACATAAGGGGGACTACTCTAATGCCCTCGTCTAGACGACAACAGGAGGACTTATGCCCCAAACGAATCCCCGGTTCGTCAGCCGCCTGACCCGCAATACCCTGGCGCTGATCCTGGCCGGAGGACGGGGCTCGCGCCTGATGCACCTGACAGCGTGGAGATCCAAGCCGGCCGTTCCTTTCGGAGGAAAGTTCCGAATCGTGGATTTTCCGCTCTCCAACTGCATCAACTCGGGAATTCGACGCATCGGCGTCTTGACACAATACAAGGCGCATTCACTCATTCTGCATATACAGAAGGGGTGGGGGTTCTTGCGCGGTGAATTCGGCGAATTCGTGGAATTATGGCCGGCTCAGCAGCGTGTTGCCGAGACCGCCTGGTACGCGGGGACAGCCGACGCTGTATTCCAAAACCTCGATATCATTCGCGATCACAATCCGGACTACATCCTCGTGCTTGCCGGCGATCACATCTACAAGATGGATTACGGCGCGATGATCGCCTACCACGTCGAATCCGGCGCGGATATGACGGTCGGCTGCCTCGAGATGGACACCGAGCGCGCCAGCGAGTTCGGCGTCATGTCGGTCGACGGCGAGGGCCGCGTGCTGAAGTTCGCCGAGAAACCGAAAGAACCCGAATCCATCCCCGGAGCGCCGGGTAAGAGCCTCGTCTCGATGGGCATCTATGTGTTCAACCGCGGTTTTCTCTTCGAGCAGCTGATCAAGGACGCCGACACCCCGCGCTCTTCGCATGACTTCGGCAAGGACATCATCCCCGCGGTCATCAAACACTACCGCGTCATGGCACATACCTTTCGCGATCCGCGCAGCGGCGAGCAGGCCTACTGGCGGGACGTCGGAACGCTCGACGCCTTCTGGGAGGCAAATCTCGAGCTGATCGGCGTCACGCCCCCGCTGAGCCTCTACGACAAGAGCTGGCCGATCTGGACGTATCAAGAGCAATTGCCGCCGGCGAAGTTCGTGTTCGACGACGAGGATCGACGCGGTATGGCAGTCGACTCGATGGTTTCCGGCGGCTGCATCATCTCCGGCTCCACGGTGCGTCATTCGTTGTTGTTCTCGAACGTGCGCGTGAACTCCTATGCGTACGTGAAGGATTCGGTCATCCTGCCGGATGTCGTGATCGGCCGAAACTGCACGATCCGCAATGCGGTAATCGATCGCTACTGCCAGATCGACGAGGGAACCGTGATCGGGCTCGATCAGGAAGCGGACCGTAAGGCCGGGTTCTACGTCAGCGAGGGCGGCGTCACCCTCGTCACGCCCGAGATGCTCGGCCAAGACGCCAATCACGTTCGTTGAGGGGCGGGTCCGAATGCAGATCATCGTAAACGGCGCGGCCACCGAGGTGGACGACGCAATCACCATGGCCGAGCTGATCGAGCAGCTTCAGCTCGGCAACCGCCGCTTGGCCGTCGAGGTCAACGCCGAGCTGGTTCCACGAAGCCGTTTTCCGGAGCGCAGACTCGCACCGCACGATCAGGTCGAGATCATCCACGCCGTCGGCGGCGGATGATTCGCCTTAGGATCATCGCTCCGCAACCCTTATCCTGAATCTTTCTTGGCCAAGACATCCATGCCCACAGAGACCACCGCACCCGATCGCTTGACCCTCGCCGGACGTGAGTACAGCTCCCGCCTCCTCGTCGGCACCGGAAAATACAAAGACATGGCCGAGACCGCTCGGGCCATCGAGGCGAGCGGCGCCGAGATCGTCACGGTCGCGGTGCGGCGTACCAACCTCGGCCAGACCCCCGGCGAACCGAACATCCTCGATATCCTGCCGCCCGAGCGCTACACCATCCTGCCCAATACGGCAGGCTGCTACGATGTCGAGACCGCCGTGCGGACTTGCCGACTGGCGCGCGAGCTGTTGGACGGGCACAACTTGGTCAAGCTCGAGGTCCTCGGCGACGAGAAGACGCTCTTCCCGGACGTGATCGCCACGCTCAAGGCGGCCGAGGAGCTGGTCAAGGACGGCTTCCAGGTCATGGTCTACACCAACGACGACCCGATCGTCGCCCGACAGCTCGAAGAGATCGGGTGCATCGCCGTGATGCCTCTCGCGGCGCCGATCGGCTCCGGGCTCGGTATCCGCAACCCCCTCAATATCCGCACCATCGTCGAGAACGCGCACGTCCCGATCCTGGTCGACGCGGGCGTCGGCACCGCGTCCGATGCCGCCGTAGCGATGGAGCTCGGCTGCGACGGCGTGCTGATGAATACGGCGATCGCCGCGGCGCGCGACCCGATCCTGATGGCCAGCGCCATGCGCAAGGGGATCGAGGCAGGGCGCGAAGCGTACCTTGCCGGTCGCATGGCACCGAAGCGGTTCGCCTCGGCGTCTTCGCCCATGGAAGGCCTGTTCTTCCAGCCCTGAACCGCGTCTCGAGCGGAACGGGATGGTCGTTGCGGGGCGAGCGTCGAAGGCTGCGAGCGAGGTTCGTGCCGGACGCGGTTCAGAATGATTGAATCCAATGATTAGAGCGCTTCGACTGCGAAAGCGGTCGTCGCGTGGACGGCCGAGAGGCCAGTTGTAAGGACCTCATGACGGCCGAGACAACGCCCAAATTCCTGCGTCCCATTCGTAGCTTCGTCCTGCGCGAAGGTCGTTTGACCTCGGCGCAGGAGCGCGCCTTTCAAGACCTCTGGCCGCTCTACGGGGTGGAGTGGACGCCGGACACGGCGATCGACCTCGCGGGACTCTTCGGCGACGCACACCCCGTCGTCCTCGAGATCGGGTTCGGCAACGGCGATTCACTTGCCGAGATGGCCGAGCAGGATCCGCAGAGCAATTGGCTGGGGATCGAGGTCCATCGTCCCGGCGTGGGGCATTTGCTGCTCGAGATCGAGCGACGCGGGTTGACCAATCTAAGGCTGATTCGGCACGACGCGGTCGAGGTGCTCACCCGCGGCATCGCCCCCGGCAGTTTGGACCGTGTTCAGCTCTTCTTTCCCGACCCCTGGCCGAAACGCCGCCATCACAAGCGTCGGATCCTGACACCGGAGCTGATCGGGCTGCTCGCGCGCGCGCTCCGCTCGGGCGGCGTCTTTCACGCAGCAACCGATTGGGAACCCTACGCCGAGCAGATGCTCGAGATCCTTGAGGCGTCTTCCACGACCTTCGAGAATCTCGCCGGACCCGGGAGTTTTTCGCCCCGCCCGGCGTCACGTCCCCTAACCCGCTTCGAGCAACGCGGCGAACGCCTCGGCCATCGGGTCCGCGACCTGATGTTTCGTCGGCGTTGATGGCGGGAGCGCCGATGTCCGGACTCAGACTCGAGGGGATCCGGTCGCGGGCGCTCGGACCGCTCGACCTCACGCTCGCTGCGGGTGAGCTGGTCTTCGTGTCGGGCCCGTCCGGCTCGGGCAAGAGTCTCCTGCTGCGCGCCGTCGCCGACCTGGATCCGCACGAGGGCGAGGTCTGGCTCGGCGAAGAACCACGCTCGCGCATCGCCCCTGCGACTTGGCGTCGGCGGGTCGGTCTTCTGCCTGCGGAAGCCTTCTGGTGGGCGGAAAGCGTCGGCGAGCATCTGCCGAGCATCTTAAGCACGCACGCGGACCGCGCCGCGCCGGAGCCGGTGTCCCGGCCCTCCTCACTGCTTCGTCCGGCTTTACCGCGTCTGCCGAAACCCTTGCGCCGCCCGCCCGGCCGCGTCTCGAACCACCCCGCCCTGCCGGATCCGTCGACCATGACCGACTGGCTCGATCGTCTCGGCTTCGCACCCGATGTTCTCGGCTGGTCGGTCACGCGCCTCTCGACCGGCGAGCGTCAGCGGTTGGCCCTGGTGCGCCTGCTCGCACAGACACCCGAAGCGCTGCTGCTCGACGAGGCCACCGCGAACCTGGATCCGAGCAACAGCGCACGCGTTGAGTCCGTCGTCGAGACCTATCGCAAGGCGCAGGGCGCAGCCGTTCTCTGGGTCAGCCACGATCCGGAGCAACGCCGCCGGATCGGCGGGCGCTCGCTGATCATCCGCAACGAGCGTTTGGAGCCCGAAGCGTGACCCTCATCCATCTCAGCCCTTTCGATCTGGGACTGGCCTCCATCCTGGTCCTTTTGCTCGCCGGCATGTCTTGGCGACTGCGCCTCGGGATCGAGCGGCGCGTCCTGGTCTCCGCCGCACGCAGCACGGTCCAGCTCATGCTTGTCGGGCTGGTGCTGAAGGTGCTCTTCGCCCAGACCAGTCTGCCGTTGATCGGACTGATGGCCCTGGTGATGCTCTCGGTCGCCGGATACGAAGTGATGCAGCGACAGAAGCGACGGTACCGGGGCGTCTGGGGTTACGGGATCGGCGCGCTCTCGATGTTCCTGTCCGCCTTCACCGTCACCCTACTCGCCCTGACGGTCATCATCGGGGTCGAGCCCTGGTATCAGCCGCAGTATCTGATCCCGCTGCTCGGCATGATGCTCGGCAACACCATGAGCGGGATCGCCATCGCGCTCGACAGCCTGACCCGCCAGGCCTGGGATGCACGCGGACGCATCGAGGCACGCCTGCTCGCCGGCGGCACTTGGGACGACGCGATCGAAGAGGTGCGTCGCGACGCCCTGCGCTCCGGCCTCATCCCCATCATCAACGCCATGGCCACCGCCGGCCTGGTCAGCCTCCCCGGCATGATGACCGGCCAGATCCTCGCCGGCAGTCCGCCGATGGAAGCCGCCAAGTACCAGCTTCTCATCATGTTCCTCATCGCCGCCGGTACCGGGCTCGGCTCGATGGCCGCCGTCTGGATCGGTTCGCGCCGTTTGTTTGACGAGCGCCAGCGCCTGCGCCTCGACCGGCTCGCCGCGGCGAATCAGTCACGTTGAAACACAAGGCACCAAAGACTATTGTCCGAGGGCGACGTTTTGTCGGTGCACGAATAACGCCGCTGTGCAAATGGTCATTTTGCGCGATACCGGATGCCATTGACGCCGAACCAAGAGCTCGATGAGGCGTTTTATTTAGGGTTCACCGATTCCCTTCACGGACTGCTACCGAACCGGAGTACTTATGCCAACAACTGAAGAAAACCTCAAGCACTGGTCCCACTACGATTGGGACAAGGGGGGGGATGAGTGGTCAGAGCTCTGGGGAGGCAGCGACAATCTATGGTTCGGCGCCGTTCTTCCACGCATTCAAACCTTATTGCCCGTCGGCAATCTGATCGAGATCGCCCCCGGCTACGGGCGTATGACTCAGTACTTGAAGGATCAATGCAGAGCGATGACGCTGGTCGACTTGACCGAGCGCTGCATCGAAGCTTGCCAACGACGCTTCTCTGCAGAGCAGCACATTAGCTACGTCGTCAATGATGGCCGATTACTAACCGGAGTTCCGTCAGATTCCGTCGATTTCGTTTTCTCCTTCGACTCTCTGGTTCACGTTGAGCTTGACGTGATGGCGTCTTATGTTAAAGAGCTGTCACGAGTACTCCGATCCGAAGGCGTTGCCTTTCTTCACCATTCGAACATGGCCGCATTTAAACGATCGGATGGCCAAGGCTTCTCGATCGAGAACAAACATTGGCGAGGAAGTACGGTCTCTGCAGACATCGTCGATGACCTTTGTGCGGACAACGGTCTGTCCTGCTACCGGCAGGAGCTCGTAAATTGGGGTTGCAGGGACATGATCGACTGCTTCACGTATATTTCCCGCCGCGGCTCGTCTCGCGATCGCGCTCGGGAGCTGATCGAGAATCCTCGATTCATGGACGAGAGAATCAGCCTTCAGCGCGATGGTTGGCGCCGCGAATCGAGTTGACGACCCCAGCCGGTTCGACGGGCCGCATGCCCCCGTCTCCGTAAGCTTTTCCGATGCATCTCGGAAACGCGTCCGACAGCACTCTGCGCTCCTCCTCGTCGACACCTCGATGACGCGTCGCGACTCTGCGCGGACGCTTCAGGAGCCAGATTCCCCTCGATCTTGCCCCGAAAGATCCGTTGTTTTGCGTCCCTTGGTGTTGACAGGCCCGGACTATCGACTAGATTCAAATTACGAGGAAACAGCGGAAGAGCAAACGGCATCGTACTTCAACGGAGGCTGAAATGAAGACTTATCCGATTGTCTTTGCAGTATCGTGGCTTGCATTGGCTGCTGGATTCACCGCGTTCTCGCCGCTCTCTCGCGACGTGCAAGCCGCACCGGTCGGCGAAACACCGGCGGTGGCCTGCCGGGCTGCGAGCCTCCAGCTCGCGCAAAATCTCCGCTGGGACCACGTCCGCGTGTGGAACCAAGCTACCTTCCCGGTATGGGTTGTCTGTCCCGTCACCAACAATACCGAATTGTGGTACTCGAGCGCCGACGACACGCTCAACTGGTACGGTCCGGGAAGCGCCTCCCTGAGTGTATGGTTCGATTCCACGGCCGCGCCGACCGCGAGCGTGCTGTGCACCTACTTAGATATCGAGCCCGACATCGTAGATACATCCGTGACCAATTTCGTGACCCACACGATCTCGGCTCCAGGAACCCTGCCCGGAGTAACCCAGCAGAGTTTTGACCTCAGTCTTTTCAACGGCTTCGATGCCAGCACGATCACGTGCAGACTCGATCCTTCGACCGGATTGAATACGTATCGCGTCTTCTACCAGAAGCCGCTTCTCTGAGTTCTGCGCGAGATTGACGCGCGTTTGTCGATGCGATTGCCCTCTCGCCCCCCGACGGCGGGCACGGGGAGCCGAGAGGGGGGTCGCTCGAGCAACGTTCCAACGGAATATCATGAAGCTCGTTAGCGATCGTTCAAGATTCGGGCGCCTTATCATCGCCTTTTCAGCAGTGGGACTTTCCCTCGTCGCAGTCATTTTCGTCGCGACGGATTATTTCCGAGCTCATTCGGCCTCGGATGCAGGCATCACCGATTCGGTTGACACCGGTTCCGGCGTAAACGAACAAGCGAGCGGTGCACAATTACATTCGCCGGAGCACCGCCCGAACGCGATGACCCATCAGCCTGAGCAGCCCTCCCCATCATCGAAAGACACCCCGGAAGCCATCGAAAGACTTGAAATTCTGGAAGGCCAAATCGCCGAGTTGATGGACAAATCCGCCCGTGCAGATGCGGAGCGGGCGGCGGCCCGTGCACATCTCGCCGAGCTTCAGGACGCGGCAAACGATCCCTACATCCGGCAACAATTCGCCAAGGCCATCCAATTGCAAAAGGAGCGCCAGTCGAACGCTGTCCAGGACGCGTTCGGGATCGAAGAGGTTGATTCCAGTTGGGCACCTCAAGCAGCGAAGCGTATCGAAGGAAACCTCGCGACGGGCGACACCTTTTATTCCGCTCGGCTGTTGAATCTAGAGTGCCGCACAACGATGTGCCGCGTCGATTTGGCCGTCCCGTCGACCGCCGGCGGCTCTGCGGATGATGTGCAAATCGGCTCGAGCGCGGCTCGGATCGACGTCGAGCTGGAAATCCTGGCCGCACTGTCTAAGGACATGCCTGCGGGTTCGATGCGTCGCGAACCGGACGGCTCAGGCGGGTACACCTACCGGATTTACGTGCACCGAGACGGATACACTCCGCCTAGCGCGCCGAACCCCATGGCTTCTATGTCGATTCCGGAAATGCGGGCCTATCTCGACAGCTTATAAGCACAGCATCGCCAGATTGCTCAAGCCCTCCTTGCGTATCCATCGACGTGCGGGACCTCTCCTCGACTCCTTCGGACCCGCTAAGTGGTAGAGCGCCCTGTTCACCGCAAAAACGTCCGCGCGATTCGCCTTGCGGCTCCCGTGGCTGCTGTGCTCGCAACAACACTCTTATTCCGCTACGCCTTTGAGCTCGACGCCCTTCTCTGGATCGCGTTTGTCCCGCTTATTCTAGCTGCTTCCAATTATACGCCGATCATCGCTTTCCTTTATGGATGGCTGAGCAGTTTGATCTTGAACTTCGGAATTGCAGGCTGGTTGTTTTCAGTACCCGGCTTCAAGATCTCCCATGGGTTTTTGTTAGGCAGCTACGTGGGCATTTTTTTCGCGTTATGGTGCGCCGTTATCGCCCTTGTGCGGACTCGGCGACTCGCCTTACTTCTGGTCGCGCCGTCGGCTTGGGTCATCTTGGATTTTCTAAGGGCCCACGCGGGTCCTTTAGCCCTCTCTTGGGCGACGCCCGCGTATTGGCAGCACGCCAATCCCGCCACCCTCCAAGTCGCGTCTTACACCGGCGAATACGGTATCACGTTCTTGGTGCTGTTCGTAAATACGGCGATTGCAGTAGCCTTGATGGAGCGCCGATTTCGGTTTCTCATCGTTGCACTCGTGTCATTGGGTACCACGTTTTTTCTCGGGACTCTGAGCTTGAACAAGGTGCCGCCGCCAGGCGAATCGATCCGAATCGCGGTAATTCAACCAGCGTTCTCCGTTGCAGAAATGCAGTCCTTGCGGGGTTCCGAAAAGCTGGACACCTTGAAACGCTTGACTCTGAAAGCGGCCGAGGAGAATCCCGATCTCATCGTCTGGCCCGAGGCGGTTGTCCATGATTGGCGAAGAGATCCCGGACTCTTACTCCGCATCGGCGCGATTGCCGAAGAGGCCGGCGCAGCCATCGTGCTGGGCATGTCGGAGAGCGGCAAGTCCTTTCAAGACAGAGACACCGGCGAAGTTTCTTCACCCTCTCGGAACAGTGCGATTTTTTTCGACAAGAACGGTCGAGTTTCCGGTTTTTACAGTAAGAACCGCCTAGTCCCGTTCGCTGAATTCATTCCGTTCGATGGTCTTTTTGACTGGCCGGCGTGGATACCTCCGCCTACCCAAGCAATGCTCGCCGGCAAAGAAAGCGCACGGTTCGCCATCTCCACCACGAGCACCGCGACACCGATTATTTGCTGGGAGAATCTCTTCGGCGATTATGTTCGATGGGCAATAAACCCCGACACCGGCATTGTGCTACAGCTCGTAAACGACAATTGGTCCGGAAAAACCCAAGCCGCCTTCCAACATATCGCAGCTTCCGCGGTGCGGGCCGTAGAGAACCGCATTCCATTTATCGTTGCAACAAATACCGGGCCGTCTCGAATCATCGACGCGAAGGGCGAGATTATCGCGGAACTGCCGGATCTATTCACGCAGGGCTTTATCGTCGCCGATGTCGAGCCAGCGCGAACGCGCTCGTTCTACCATCACTACGGAGATTGGCTAGTCATGCTTTGCGGGTTGCTTTTGGCAAGCATCCTTGTCTTCACGAGCATTCGGCGAGAGGCCTGAGTGGTCCCTCGCATAATCCTGCCGGGAATCTCGAGAAAGAAGAGTCCAGGTTGCTTTATGGCGAAAGCTCCCTTTGCGCGGCCTCTCACACGGCCTCCGACGCTTCCGCTTTGCGTGCGCGTCCGCGCTGCCGAAGCTCTTGAGGTTGCCTGTTGATTGCTTCGATCTCGGCGTAGAAGCGTACGTTCACGATCGGTTAGTTGTAGTTGAGGGTTAGGCAGAGTCCTCTTGGACCAACGAGGTTCGGTAGCGACTGTCCCAGAGGTTCGAGCTAGCCATGCCCCGAGAGCTTCGGAGCGCCGCGGGAACCCCTGCACTCCCGGCCCCTCGAACCCCTGTGAATCCATCAGGTGCTCCCGCCATGCCATACCTCATCGTTCTGCTGCTCCTCACAGGCTCCTCTTGGTCCTTCGCCGAGTCCCCGGCGGTCGATCCCAGGATCAACGCCTACTATGAAGACGCCGACTACGCCCGCTGGCAGAGCATCTTCGAGAGCCCCGGTCGGGAGGTCTACGATCGGCGTATCGAGATCCTCGGTGCGCTCGAGATTCGACCGGGCATGCGGATCGCCGATGTCGGGGCCGGGACGGGGATGTTTACGATGCTCTTTGCCGAGGGCGTCGGACCGAGCGGGAAGGTCTATGCGGTGGACATCTCGGAGAGCTTCCTGGAGGCGATCGGGATCCGCGCGCGGGAGGCAGGGCTCGGCAACGTCGTCACGGTGCTGAACGAGCAGACGAGCACGGATCTGCCGCCTGGGAGCGTGGATTTGGTGTTCATGGCCGACACCTATCACCACTTCGAGTACCCGCGGGCCATGCTCGACTCGATCGGTGCGGCACTGGTGCCCGGCGGAATCCTGGCGATCATCGATTTCAGACGCGAGCCGGGGGTCAGCAATCGCTGGATCCTCGGGCACGTGAGGGCAGGGCGGGAGGAGGTTATTCGGGAGGTCGAGCAGGCCGGTTTCAAGCTGATCGACGAGCCGATCAGGCTGCGCGAGAACTATTTCGTGCGTTTTCGAAAGGTTGACGCCTGATGGCCGTCACCTGTCCGATTTCACACTCTCTGCAACTTCAGATGCTTCAATAAAGGATAGAGGTGAGCGGATCACGCCGAGATCGGCGTGGACCTTCACCCGATCGCACCACGGAGGTATCCATGAAAACGACGATGCGTAGATCCATCCTGGCAGTGACGGTCGCAGCGGCCTTCGCCGCACCCTTGGCCCTCGCCCAGCAACCCCCGCCGCCGCGCGGCCCGATGACCTTCTCGGCGTTCGATCTCGACGGAGACGGGATCGTGACCGAGCAGGAGTTCGACACGGCGCAGTCTCAACGCATGGCCGAGCGTGCGGCGCAGGGCGCGCCGATACGTGGGGCGGCCAACGCGCCGGCGTTCTCGGACTTTGACATGAACGGGGACGGACGGATGACAACGGAGGAGTTCGCAACGGTTCAGCAATCCCGCATGCAGGGGCGACCCGGTCGGGGTATGGGACCGGGCGGCGGTATGGGACCCGGCGCAGGGATGGGGCGAAACATGCCCGCCTTCGCCGAATTCGACTTGAACGGCGACGGCGCGTTGACGGAGCAGGAGTTTTACGAGGCGCGGGCCACTCGCATCGTGGAGCGCTCTCAGCAGGGCTATCCGATGCGAAACCTCGCGAACGCGCCGTCGTTCGAGGTGATCGATCTGAACGGCGACGGGCAAATCACACCCGATGAGTTCTCGGCCGGTCAGGCGCAGCATCGCCAACAGGGTATGCGGACGCCCTGAGTCGGAATCGGATCGCCCTCAATATCGGTCGGGGAAGAGTCCGGGCATCCAGCGGGGTGCGAGGGCGGCGGGGAATGCCAGTTTCAGGGGCGCGCGGGTGCTTTCGGAAGCGAGGACCCCGAGGTCGAGCAGAGCCGCGGCTCGCATAACCCGGCGACCGTGAAGGCACGATCATCGAGCTCGCCCGCGTCGATCCATCCCTGCACGGCGATATGGACCTGCGCTTCGAGCTGAAGGAGGCGTTTCTCCGGATCGCCGCTGTAGTCACCCTCGAGCGCGCGCTCGATGTCGACCGGATGGGTGTCGTGCCCCTCGATCAGGTTGCTGTAGTAGCCGTTCATCGACCGCACCAGATCGGCCAAGGCGCTGGCGATGCCGGACGGTAGGCTCCGTCGCAGGCCGGCCGACTTCGCTGCCAGCTCGATCGCCAGGTCGGTCAAAGCGGCGCGTTGCCTCGCACCTTCGCCGATGAGAAGGGGCTCCATCAGCGCAACGGATTCCCCGCGGTCTGAGGCCGGCTCCATGTCAGCCCCGATGTCCTCTGAAGATGTCCGCTTTCTGTTCCGGTGGCTCGACTGTCAATTCCGCATCGTATCATTGGGTTGAGGCAGCTCATACCGGCGGCTGGAGGTCGGAGGTGTCCGTTTTAGCGTCCGCATCGTGGAGGACAAACGGCGTCCTGATTGGTGAGGAGATTCAGCTCAGCGCCGAATCCACGATTGAGCAGAGGGCCTCAAGTATCAAGCAATCAAAGCCCTCGAGGACGAGCCTGGCGAGCCTCGTTGCGGCAGTTCGTGTCGAGCGCCAACGGCGCGACCGATGTGAGCCCGGGGCAGTGCCCCGGGTTTCAATCAACCAAGACCCGTCAGCCCTGAAAGGGCGGTTTAAAGATGCTGCCGGGGCTGAGCATTTTGCTGAGCGTTTTGCACCGTTCGGCCCTTTCCCGAAACGCGCGCCTAAGATCGACACGTCAAAGCGTTGGGCCGCCCCTTCAGGGCTTAGGATGGGGGTCGTGGTCCCGGGGCGTTGCCCCGGGCTCGCGTGGTGAGCCCCGTTGGGGCAGCCGGAGACCAGTGGGTTCGATTCATGGCCACGGCAGGCTCCGTCCGGTGGTGGATCAGGGAGCAGTCTGCGCCGATCGGTGGCTTATTCCGTGAGCTTGGCGGACGATTCTTTCTGATCAGGAACGGCGTTGCAGCGGGAGCGGCCCGGGTAGGTCGGTTGAGCGCAGCGCAGCGCAATCCGACATCCCTGCTCGGGCCGAGCCGGCACTTGGCGCGGAGCGCCAGGCAAGGTGCGTGACACCGCGGAGCGGGTGTCACGAGTCCTCGAAGGTAAGGTATAGAAGGCCGATCGAATCACGTTCCGCCACCTTCTCGCCAGGTCGTGTTTCTCGCACCGATGATCGGTCGAGCGAAGAGTCGACTGAAATCGGCGTGCCCGGAGCTCATCCTCCAGGCTACTCATCGCCCGGACCACTCCTCGAGGATGGCGACGATGTGCGGGATGGCCTCCGGCTCCGGGTCGCTCGGGAAGAGGCGTGCGATCATCCCGCGATGCGAGGCGTGCACGAGGATCGGCGGGGGTGCGCCCGGGAACCGCAGAGAGGCGAGGGGGACGACACCGTCACCCAGGCCCTCGCCGAGGCTTGACCACCAGCCTTCGAGCGTCGCTGCGACATCGGGGCCGAAATCGCTCGATCCCAACTCGGCGGGGATGGCTTCGAGACTGGCGACCATCGACTCGGGTGGCTCGGTCAGCAGACCGCCGATCAGCCGGATAGGAACGGACTCAGGCCAAGGCCGCGCGTTCAGATCCTCCAAAAAGGCGCTGCCGGGTCGCAGGTCGATCTTGGCCTCGCCGGTGCCGTCGCGCAGCCCGGCGAAGAGCGAAAAGCGCCGCTCCGGACCGGCGGCCAGATGGTCGCGCAGCTCCAGCCAGATCCGCAGACGCGCCCACTCCGAGCCCTGGTTGGGTGTGCCGACCAGGATGACGCCGTGCACGGCGGCGCCCTCGACCCGTGCGGAGATGCCCGCCGGATTCCGCCAACGGGTGACGAAGTCGCGAATGATCAGCCCGCCCATACTGTGCCCGATCAAGACGACCGGACGGTCGGAGGGAAGCTCGGGCCAATGCGCGGCGAGGAGATCGGTGCTGCGGTCCACCCCTTGGTCGTTGGGATAGCGGAACTCCCAGACCTCGAACCCGGCCGAGCCGAGCACGGGGATGAGGTCGTCCCAGATGTCGCCGGGCTCGTCGAGACCGTGGACGAGCAAGATCCTGGGCAAGACGGGCTCCGACCCGTCCGGGACGACCTGGATGCGCGGGATGAGACCATGCCAGCCGTCCACCGGCGCCATCGCCTGCGGAAACCAGGCATCGAGCCGGTCGTGGACAAGCACCCGCAGGCGCCGTTCCTCGCGCGGATGCCCCTCGGCCCACCAGGTCCAAACCGCGACCGCAAACAGGAGAGCAATCGGGATCAGAAGCAGGGCCGAACGAGGGCGGAACCGCACGGATTTCACGTTCATGCCTTACCATCCTCCCATCGACATCACTGCAAGAGACCCGTCGCAATGGACCAAGGTGTGAAGCGCTGTAACCAGATCTATGCCATCGACCGTTGGGGCGAGGGCTATTTCGGGATCAACCCCGCGGGTCATCTCTATGCGAGACCGGATCCGAACGGCGCGACCGAGGTAGATCTAGCCCTTTTGGCCGAGCAGCTCGACGCGGAGGGCCTGTCGCTGCCGGTGCTGGTGCGCTTCAACGATATCCTGCGCCATCGCGTCGAGTCGCTTCACCAAGCCTTCGCGGATGCGAGCGCGGCGAGCGGCTACAGCGGTCGCTACCAGCCGGTCTATCCGATCAAGGTCAACCAGCAGGCCGGTGTGGTACGCGAGATCTTGCGCTCCGGTCATGCGGGCCTGGAGGCCGGCAGCAAGCCCGAGCTGATGGCCGTTCTGGCACTCTCGCCGCCGGACGGTTTGGTGGTCTGCAACGGTTACAAGGACCGTGAGTATATCCGGCTCGCCCTGATCGGGAGACGGCTCGGCCTGCGGGTGCAGATCGTCATCGAGAAGCCGTCCGAGGTAGGGCTGATTCTGGAGGAGGCCGAGCGGCTCGGTGTGGAGCCCCTGCTCGGCGTGCGCGCGCGGCTTGCCGCGGCGGCAGCGGGGAACTGGCAGAGCAGCGGCGGGGAGAAGGCGAAGTTCGGACTCTCGGCCAATCAGGTCCTGGACCTGGTCCGCACCTTGGAGTCCGCCGGGCGGTTGAATTGGCTCAATCTACTGCATGCGCACCTGGGCTCTCAGATCCCGAATCTTCAGGACATCCGCTCCGGTGTCGCCGAGCTGGTGCGCTTCTATGCCGAGCTGCGCCGCCTGGGTGCGCCGATCGCCATCCTGGATGTCGGCGGCGGGCTGGGTGTCGACTACGAGGGGACCCGCACGCGTAACTACTGCTCGGTCAATTACAGCTTTGCGGGTTACGCGAGCGCGATCGTCGAGAGCGTCGCCGCCGAGTGTCGGCAACGGGGCCTGCCCGAGCCGGATCTGTTGAGCGAATCCGGCCGTGCGCTCACCGCCCATCATGCCGTCCTGATCACCAACGTGATCGATCGCGAGGAGGCCGGCGGCCAAGACGTCCTGCCCAAGTCCGACGAGGGGGATCCGCTTCTCGATGCGCTGGCCGGACAGCTCCGCGCCGCGGACCAGGCGCCGCCGCAGGAGGTCTATTCGGAGGCGCGCGAGCTGATGGCGGCCGCACGCGAGCGGTTTGCGGCCGATCGACTCGACCTGACCGGGCGGGCGCGCGCGGAGGAGCTCTTCTTCGCCATCTGTCGGCGCCTGGCCGGACGGCTGGATCCGGCGATCCGACGCCACCGTGAGCTGGCGGACGAGGTCAACGCATTGCTGGCCGACAAGCTCTTCTGCAACTTCTCCTTGTTCCAATCGATGCCGGACGTCTGGGCGCTCGATCAGATCTTCCCGATCGTGCCCATCCAGCGTCTCGACGAGCTGCCGGACGCCCGGGCGATGGTGCATGATCTGACCTGCGACTCCGACGGCTGCATCGACCACTATGTCGACGAGGGCGGAGTGGAGGCGAGTCTCCCGGTGCATGCCGGCGCCGGGTCGGAGGCGCCCTATCTCATCGGCTTTTTCATGGTCGGCGCCTATCAGGAGATCCTCGGCGACATCCACAACCTCTTCGGCGACACGGATGCCGTGAATGTCGAGCTGGATGCGAGCGCGGCGAACGGCTACCGTTTGCTCGATGCCGAACGTGGCGACTCCACCGACGAGTTGCTGAGCTACGTGCACTTCGAGCCGCGCACCCTGCTCGCGCACTATCGCCGCAAGCTGGACGCCGCCGGTCTGGACCGGGCGACGCGCGAGCAATTCTTCGTCGAGCTCAAGGCCGGGCTCTACGGCTACACCTATCTGGGCAGCTGAGCCATGCATGAGCTTTCCATCTGTCAGGCCCTGCTCGACCAGGTCGAGCGGATCGCCACCGAGCACGGAGCGAGCGGGGTCGAGCGCATCCTGCTGCGGGTCGGCCCGCTCTCGGGTGTCGAGGGATCCTTGCTCCGGCATGCCTATCCGCTGGCCGCGGCTGGAACCATTGCGGAGACCGCCGAGCTCGTCATCGAGGCCGCCCCGGTGCGCGTCGCCTGCGGCGACTGCGGGGCGGAGTCGCACGCCACACCGAACCGGCTGCTGTGCGGGGCCTGCGGGAGCTACAAGACACGGCTGGTGAGCGGGGACGAGCTGTTGTTGGCGAATCTAGAGCTGACCATCCCGGACTAAACCTAAACCGCGTGTTTGCGGTTATCCGGATCGTTTGACCTGAATCTTGGCCTCGCATGAACCCAAGGCGTCGACGCTGCGCGGTTTAGGATAAAAAAATCTTTCTAAAACGCGCCACCCACTAAGGTCTTAGACTGGTTTCGAGGCAAGCCCAGACCGATCAGCGCGCATAACATGCTTGACGCGTTTTAGAGGCGTACACTCGGGTTTCTGCGCTCGCCCGGAACGGCGATGCGCGACGAATCCGGAGTCGGCCTCGCTTGATGTCGAGATCCGAATGCCCCGGCCCCACCCGGACAGCGAGGCGGGGCGGTGTCTATGGAGCCATCACTCATGTGCGATACCTGCGGATGCAATATCACCCCCGGCAACGAGCACCTGGTCCGGGCAGACGGCAAGCACGCCAAGACCGCCGACGGCCGTGCGGCGGTGACCGTGCTCCAAGCGCTGCTCTCGGAGAACGATCACGAGGCGGCCCACAATCGGGAGCATTTCGATCGTCATCAGGTGCTGGCGTTGAATCTCATGTCCTCGCCCGGGGCCGGCAAAACGAGCCTGCTCGAGCGCACCATCGACGCCCTTGCCGGTCAGATCCGTATCGCCGTGATCGAGGGCGATCTCGAGACCGAGAACGATGCCGAGCGTATCCGCGCCAAGGGTGTCCCGGCGGTGCAGATCGCAACCGGAAGCGCCTGCCATCTGGATGCCCACATGGTGCATGATGCCCTGCATCGGCTGGATCTCAACGAGGTCGACATCCTCTTCATCGAGAACGTCGGCAATCTGGTCTGCCCGGCCAGCTTCGATCTCGGGCAGCACCGCAATGTCACGCTCCTGTCGGTACCGGAGGGCGACGACAAGCCGGCAAAATATCCGGTCATGTTCCGCGCGGCGGACCTGGTGCTCTGCACCAAGTCGGATCTGCTGAACGTCCTACCCGAGTTCTCGGTCGAGCGCGCGGAGCACCATCTGCGTCAGCTGGCGAGCGTGGTGCCGTTCGAGTCGGTCTCCACACGCGGCGAGGGCGACATCGAGCCATGGCTGAATTGGTTGAGCGACGAGCTCGCGGCCCAGCGCTCGCGCCTCGAGCTCGGGCGGACCATTCGCCCCTCGGTTCAACCGGACGGGGCTCGGCTGCATGGTCATGCGGCCGACGGGCATATCCACGACCATCATGGACATGACCACACCCATCATCACGACCATGAGCACGCCCATGCGCACCATCACACCCACGCCAATGAGCGGGACTGAGCCTATTGCGACGCCTTGCCGTTGGGTGTAATTAGTGGCCGGGTCGCCGTCGACTGACCGCGACCCGCGAAGATTTCCGAATGCGCGACACGAGAGAAATCACACCAACCCCGGAGGAACCCCGATGCCGATCAAACCGATCAGGACCCTGTCCGTCGTTTCACTCGCCACGCTGGCTGCGCTGACCGTCTATGCCCCGGTCAGCCAAGCCTTCAACTTCGGCAACATGATGAACCCGAGCCGCTGGATGGGCGGCGACCGTTACGACGACTACGACGAGGGCTATTACGACGGCCCTTACGGCGGACCGGGTTTTGGCTATCCCTATGGCGGTGGTTATGCACCCGGCTACGGAGCCCCCGGATATCCGGCACCCGGCTACGGTGCACCTGTCCCCGGCTATGCCGCACCCGGCTACCCGGTCGCACCAGCCGCTGTCCCGGGGGTTGCGCCTGCTCCGGCCCAGGCACCTTCCGCGAGCGCAGCACCCGTCGACAGCGCCGAGGTCCAGGCGCTCAAGCGACGTGTCGAGGAGCTCGAGGCGGCGCAACAGCAGCAGCGTCCCGCTCCGCCGGCAGCACCGCCTGCAGGTGATTGGCCGTCCGCACCGGCCTTCCGCCCGATGAACCAATACTGACGCATCGTCGATCCGACGCCTTGTCGGTCATCACCCCGCCGCTCGGCGGGGTTTTACGTCTCGCGCGGGACGCGGTTTCGGTCCGTGATCGGCGTTGCGAGACGGCCCATCAAGAGAGGATTCAGACGCATGTTCAAACTCAAGCACAGCCTCGCCGGAGTGCTGCTGGCCGGCGGGCTGCTGTCCCAAGCCGCCCTCGGCGGCGGCTACGCCGTCTACACCAGTGACTCGGCGTTCGCAGACGTGCTCGAAGGGCTCAAGATGGCGATCCAAGAGCGCGGCATGTACATCAACAACGTGATGAACATGGGTGAGATGCTCGAACGTACCGGCAAGGATCTCGGCATGGATACCGCGCTCTACGACGAGGCCGAGTCCATCGAGTTCTGCAGCGCCGTGCTGTCTCGCGAGATGATCACCGAGAACCCGGCCCATGTGGTGAATTGCCCCTTCATCATCGCGGTCTATACACTGCCCGAGGAGACCGGGACGACCTATGTCGCCCACCGCGAGATCCCGGCCGATCAGGTTGAATCCAGCCCGGCGATGGCCAAGGTCGCGGACATGCTCGAAGGGATCTCCGAGGCCGCCGTCTCCTGGTAGATGGTAGGATGACGGCCGTCGGATCGACTGCCGGAACGCACGCCCTGGACATCATCCTCCGCTATTTCCCCCGCGCCCTCCATGTCCTGCGCACGGAGGGCGTCTCCGTTCTGCTGCGCAAGCTCAAGCGCCGCCTCGGCACCACGCCGCTGCGTGTGGCCGATCCGCCGCGTCTGCTGAAACTCGCAGAGCCCTTCGACCCGGTCGACCTGACGCCGAGCGGTGCGCCCCTGGTCTCGGTGGTGATCCCGGTCCACAACCAGTTCGGCTATACACACCACTGTCTCGCCGCGCTGGCCCGCGTCGGCGCCCGGCGGGCCTTCGAGGTGATCGTGGTCGACGATTGCTCGAACGACGGGACCGCCGAGCGACTCGCACGCTACCCCGGTCTGCGCCTGATCCGAAACCTCGAGAATCTGGGGTTCGTCGGATCCTGCAATCGCGGGGCCGAGGCAGGGCAGGGTGCCTATCTGGTCTTTCTCAACAACGACACCCAGGTCCAACCCGACTGGCTGGATGCGTTGATCGACACCTTCGAGGATGCGCCGGACGCCGGCATCGTCGGCAGCCGCCTGCTCTATCCGGACGGCCGGCAGCAGGAGGCCGGGGCTCTCCTCTTTTCCGACGGCACGGCCTGGAACTACGGGCATCTGGACGCCCCGGACAAACCCCGATACAGCTATCGACGCGCCGTCGACTATTGCTCGGGCGCCGCACTCGCGATCGAGACCTCGCTCTTCAGGCGTCTCGGCGGATTCGACAGCGCATTCGCACCCGCCTATTACGAGGATGCCGATCTGGCCTTCCGCGTGCGCGCGGCCGGACGCACGGTCTACTACCAGCCGCTGTCCCGCGTCGTGCACTTCGAGGGGATCAGTGCCGGGCGCGACGAGCAGACCCAGACGGGGTTGAAGCGCTATCAACGAATCAATGCCGAGACCTTCAGAACACGTTGGGCCGAGGTCTTGGCCGGCTTCGGCGAACGCGGCGAGGATCTGGAGCGGGCGAAGGAGCGCGGCGTGCGACGCCGGGCCCTGGTGATCGACAACTACATGGTCACCCCGGATCGCGAGTCCGGCTCGGTGCGGATGCTGAATCTATTCCGCATCCTGCAAGGGCTCGGCTTCAAGGTCACCTTTGCGGCCGCCAATCTGGAGGCACCCGAGCCCTATGTCGCCGACCTGCAGCGCATCGGCGTGGAGGTGCTCTACCGCCCCTACGTGCGCCGGATCCGCGACCACCTGGCGAGCCACGGCAGCGACTACGACCTGGTGATCCTGAGCCGTGCCGATGCGGCAGCGGCCACACTCGACGCCGCCCGGACCCATTGCACCAAGGCGCGTATCGTCTTCGATACGGTCGATCTACACTTCCTGCGGGAGCGCCGACTCGCACAGCTGCAACACAATCGCGCAACCCTGCGTGTCGCCGAGCGGCGCAAGGCGCAGGAGCTCGACCTCATGCGCCGCGCCGATATGACCTTCGTGGTGAGCGAGGCCGAGCGCGACATCCTGGCCGTCGAGGCGCCGGATGTCAGGGTCCATGTCGTTTCCAACATCTACCGGGTCTTCGGCTCGGCCAAGCCCTTCGAGGCGCGCGGAGGCATCCTCTTCATCGGCGCATTCGCACACCCTCCGAATACGGACGCCGTCCTCTTTCTCTGTCGCGAGATCATGCCCTTGCTGCGCGAGCGGGTGCCGGACATCCGGCTCACCGTCATCGGCGCGGATCCGCCGCGCGAGGTTCTCGCCTGTGCCGGTTCGAACATCGAGATCGCGGGGCATGTCCCGGATGTCGAACCCTTCTTCGCCGCGTGCCGTGTCTCGGTCGCGCCTCTGCGTTACGGCGCCGGCGTGAAGGGCAAGATCAATCAGAGCCTCGCCCACGGGGTTCCCGTCGTTGCGACCCGCGTCGCCGGGGAGGGCATGCACCTGGTCGACGGCGAATCTGTCTTGATCGCGGACGATGCGCCCGCCTTCGCGGAGGCGATTGCACGGCTCGATCGGGATCCACTGCTCTGGCAACGGCTGTCCGACGGAGGTATCCGGGTGATGGAGACCCATTTCGGCTTCGCCGCCGCAGAGCAGGCGCTGCGCGAGGCGCTCGAACCGGAGGCCGGCACGTGAGCACGGACGCATCAGTCCCCGCCGTCAGCGTGATCGTCGTCAACTACAACGCCGGCGAGCTGCTGAGCGAATGCGTCGGTGCAGTGCTCGGATCGGATGTGGCGGTCGAGGTCGTCGTGAGCGACAACGGTTCGGACGACCGGAGCCTCGAACGTCTCCGCGGGGCGTTTGGGGCAGCTCCGCGACTGCGCATCCTCGAGAACCGGGCCAATCTGGGCTTCGCCGCAGCGAACAATCGTGCCTTGCCGCTGGTCCGGGCCGATCGCCTGCTGTTCCTGAACCCGGACTGTCTGGTCGGCCGCGACACCCTGCCGCGGATGCTCGCCTTCATGGACAGCCGCCCGGATGTCGGGATGGCCGGCTGCATCGTGCGCAACCCGGACGGGAGCGAGCAGGTCGCCAGCCGCCGGGCGATCCCGGATCCCTGGATCGCGCTCAAGCGCATCCTGCGGCTCGATCGACTCCTGCCCCATCGGGGCGGACGCCGCCTAAACCTGCATCAGGAGCCGTTGCCGACCGAGCCGGTCGATGTCGAGGCAATCTCCGGCTCCTTCATGCTGGTCAGCCGGCGTGCGCTCGACGCGGTCGGACCGCTCGACGAGGGCTATTTCCTGCACTGCGAGGATCTCGACTGGTTCGTGCGGTTTCGACAGGCCGGTTGGACGATCGCCCTCGTCCCGGATGTCGACGTGATCCATCACAAGGGGGCATGCAGCCGACGCAACCCTCTGCTGGTCGAGCGCCACAAGCATCGCGGGATGGAGCGCTTTTATCGCAAATTCCAGGCACGAGAGTATCCGATGCTCTTCAATGGGTTGGTCATCTTCGGCATTCGGGCCCATCTTTGGGGCCGGGTCCTGATCGACTCCCTGGGCCGGATGTGCACTCGCGCCGGACCGGGGAAGGCGGACTGACGATGGACCAAGACGTCAACGCGCCGCTCGGCTCGATCCTGGTCACCGGGGCAACCGGCAAGGTGGGCCGACGGCTAGTCGCGGAGCTGCTCGGAACCGGTCACCGGGTGGCGATCGTGACGCGATCCTCGGATGCGGCGCGGACACTCTGGCAAGCCCAAGGACCGGGGCCAGGTCCCGAAATCCGTGCCGCCGACCTGACCGATTCGTCGAGCCTCGGATCGGTCTGCGACGGCATCGACACCCTGTTCCATCTCGCGAGCTATTCGCCGCGTCCCGACGAGCCGGACATCTACGAGGCAGCGTCGCACTGGCCTGTCACTGCCGAAGGCACAGCCAACCTGATGGCCCGGGTTGAGCATTCCGCAATTCGACGTGTCATTTATCTCAGCAGCATCAAGGCGATGGGCGATCGAGCCGGCGCACTCGGTCGACCTGCCGACGAGTCGAGCATCCCGGCGCCCGACAGCCTTTACGGTCGCGCCAAGCTGGCCGCCGAGCGCAGCGTTCTCGAGCTCGGAAAGACGACCGGACGACACGCCACGGTTCTGCGGCCGCCCATGGTCTATGGACTCGGGGACAGCGGCAACATCGCCCGCATGGTCAAGGCGGTCGCCGCGGGGCGCTTCCCGCCTTGGCCTCGGATCGAGAATCACCGCGCCGCGATCCATGTCGAGGACGCCGTCGCGGCCGCGATCCTGGTGGCCCGGCATCCGGAGACGGCCGGCGAGGTCTACCTGGTCACCGACGGCCGAGACTATTCCACCCGTTGGCTCTACGAGCAAAGCCTGATCGCACTCGGTCGGCCCGTGCCGCGCTGGAGCATCCCGCTTCCGGTCCTGCGCCTCGCGGCCGGCATCGGTACGTTGGGCGAGCGTCTGACCCGACGGCGTATGCCGCTGACCCTGGACGGGCTCGGCAAGCTCACCGGTGACGCCTGGTTCTCGTCGGCGAAGCTGGAGCGCGATCTGCGATTTCGCGCGCGCCGGACACTGGAGACCGAGATCCCGCGTCTGGCGAGAGCACTGGCCCAAGTGTCGGACGCCGGGACCTGATAGACCCGTTGCGAACGCAGAGGCACGCGCGGCCGGGCCCCGCGAGACAGGCAGCTTGAGAGGCCGTCAGGCGGGATCGCTCGTCTCGGGCATGACCTGCTCAAGCACTTGGGCCACCGCACGATCCGTCAAGGGATCCTGACTCAAGACCCGGGCCGTACCCTTGCGCAGATGACCGGCAAGACTGGTCGTGGCCAGGGTCAAGGCGTTGTCGCCCTGGCGATTGGTAAAGAGATAGACCCCCCGATATTTGCTGACCCAGCCGAGCCGCAAGGTCTTTCGCGTTCCCCGAAAACTCTGAAACTCCACCCAATCGCCGACTTCGAGCGAACGAGCAAGCAGCAGGTATTGGTCCGGCGGCCCCGTCTCGTCGGACGTCGGTGTCGAATCCTCGCCCTGCGCCATGTCCTCGGCGAATTCGGGCGCACTCGCAGCGCCCGCCGTCTGCAACAACTCAGGCGCGGAGGTGGCGAAGGCGTCTTGATTGAACATCGGGTCGGAGGTTTGCTCGGGTGGCGGTTCCTTGTGCAGGGCGCCCATGTGGAGCCGGATCAAGCGGTCGAAGAAGGGATCCCACGCCTCCTCGAGATGGACGGTTTCCAGTCCCCGGCGCAGCCGCTTGAGGAGATCCGGGAGTGCCGTGAGGAGGCGGCTGCGCTCTTGCGCCGTATCTTTGGGCTTGACGCTCCAGATCAGGTCGTCCATGGTCGCCAGCGCTTCGCGCCACGGCTCGCCGGAATCACCGAAGCGGACAAAGACGTCCACCAGCACCCGACGCCAAAACCGATCGAAAAACGACGCAACCAGGACGGGGAGCACGGAGTCGGTGGTCCGGGTCGCCAACTCCTCGCCGACTCGCGAGGCCGCAATCTCCTGGCGATCGCGTTGCTCGAGCTGATCGAAGACACGCTGCGACTTGCTTTGCGCGTGCT
The DNA here is from genome assembly GCF_000223985.1 of Thiocapsa marina 5811. Lineage (GTDB taxonomy): Bacteria > Pseudomonadota > Gammaproteobacteria > Chromatiales > Chromatiaceae > Thiocapsa > Thiocapsa marina. The sequence goes on along the minus strand of NZ_AFWV01000008.1, from coordinate 132,579 downwards.
CCTCTTCCTCGCGCAGGAACTCTTCGAGCTTGTAGGTTTGAACCGCGAAGACGTTCAGGTCCGCGTCGAACCCATCGACGACCGCATCGACGATTTCACGGACCTTGTCGACGAGACGGGGCTCGTCCTTCTCGTTGCGCCCGATTCCGGAGCTCGCCACCACGTCGAGCAACCGACGAGCGGGGTGCCTGCGATCGGAGAAGAAGGACTTGTCGACCAACGCAACCTTGAGCACCGGGATCTGCAGCTTCGCCAACTCCGCGCGCACGGTCGCCGAGAGCTCGGGGTCGTTGAAGATGGCATCGAACAGCCGCGCGACGATGTCGATGGTCATGGCATCGAGCGGTCGCGACCACATCATCATGGGTGCGGCGCGAATCTGCTGCAGGACATCGCCGCGCCTCGGATCGATGTTCGCGGATTTCAGGCCGGGAATCTGCCGAAAATCCGTGAAGCCTCGCTGGAGCGCGTTCAACGCATCGATCAGCTGGGTGAGGCCGAACGCCGGTGTTTCCTGACCGCCGGGTTTGGGGCCACCCTTGGCCGCACCCGGCGCAGGCTGCGTCCGGGCGATACGTCCGCGGCTGGCGGTCTGGATCGCTCGGGCCAGCTGGCCGAAGACGTCGTCGTTCGCAAGGCGTGGAAGACGCTCCGAATCCATCCGTGTTTCGTTGCGGCCGCCCTGGTCGGCAACCCCCTGTTCTTCCTGCGCGAGCAATCCCGAATCCTCGGACGGCTCGAAACCCGCCCATCCCGACATCCCGCCGACACCGCCTCCGGGCTGGTCGGGGGGCTCGCTGCGCGGAGCCGACAGGGGCCCAGCCAACGGGATGGTCGGGAGCACGCCGGACTGCACGAGAAAACGATTCAGGTCCGCATAGACGCCGGGAAGCTCGACGGAGGTCTGACGCTCGAACTCGTGCAGAAGGATCAGCGCAAGCTGCTCGCGCACATCCAAGTCGTTTAGGGCCTGAAGCATGGCACTGAAGACGGTGCGCGGATACAGCGGATTGTCGTCCTGGCTGATCCGCGGCACGTGCAGCAGCGCGGCAAGTCTGCGGTCCAGCCCCGTGAGCTGCTGCGAGCAATTGCATGCCGCGCGGGCCGAGAGTTTGCCGATAGCCAGATCGCGCTCGAAATCGTCGGTATCCACGAGCCGCAGCTCGTCGGTCTCGTGCATCACGGTCGCGGACTCTTTCGACTGCAAGGCCGCTACGCTCGCATCGAAGCAGGCGACATAGGCACTGCGGAACTGCTGCAAGAGCTGTTGCCCGCGGTTGTCGAGGAAATCCATCGCCGAGAAATAGAGCTGCTGTTGCTCGAGGCTGGTCGCACGGTCGGCCATGCCGAGAAAATCCTCGCTCGCGCCGCCGAGATGCTGTGCGAACACGGTCGCCAGACCGTGCGCAAGGCGGTCGCGGCAGCCGGTCAGCAGTGCGGCCGCATCCGTCGGTGTCAGACCGGCGACGACGTCCGGCATCTCGGGCGGGGGAGGGGAGGAGGCAATGGTATCGGCCATGGATGCAGGTCTCGCGTATTCGGCGCCGACGTCTCGACGTCCGAGTGGCCCTGCGCCGCGTCGGCCGGCGGCCGGCAAGGGGGGGGGCGGGCCCCACGTGCGAGGACGAATCCCAAGCGTTGCACGGACCCGGCCCGGCTTCAAGTATAGGCTAGGGGTGGAGCGGACGCCGTCCTGTTCTCGCCCGATGAAGCCTTTAACTCTTCCGCAACGAACCTACTGATTTCATTGATCGAGAAACTCCGTACAAACCATCGGCGTCCTCTTCGCCGGTTTCAGCCGTCTCCCCGATGCCGTTCGGCCGCCTCTACACAGGCATTGATTCTTTCCTCGTCCGTGCTCGGACATCCGCTGCGCATCCTCCGGTTGGAAATGATCAGTCTTTTCGGTCTACGGCATCATCGGACCACGACCCCTCCCGGCTGCGCCGGATCATGCCTGCCAAGGTCTCTACGGCGAAGTCCACTGCGTTGTGCATCGGGTAAATGACCATCGGGACCCCGAGCCGCTTGAGTGTCAGGCCGTCCTCGTCGGCGCGGGCGACGATGGCGAGCTCCCGGGAGTAGTGATGGCTGCGCAGCGCCTGCAACAGGCCACGATTGGAGGCGATGTCCGGCAGGGTACTGACAACCCAGGCGCACGAGGCCAGCGGCAGGGATTCCAGTAATTCGGCCTCGGTGGCATCGCCGTAGCGCACCGCGAGACCCTTGCCGCGCCAGGCTCGGGCCGACTCGGGGTCAAAGTCCACCCCGACCACCGCCAGTCCGGCCGCCTCCAGCCCTTGGGCCAAGCGACCGCCGTAGCGGCCGAGCCCGAACACGATCACGTCCGCGGGCCGGGTCGATCCGACCTCTTGCTCGGCAGCCAGCTCCCGCTGGGGATTGCGTCGCTCGAACAGCCCCAGCCACGGAGCTAGGCGCTCGTAGAGGGGATGGGAATAGATGATCATGTAGGTGGAAACGGCAATGGTGGTCACGCCCACCAGGGTGACCAGGCCCAGGGCCTGCGTGCCGACATGGCCGAGGCTGATGCCCATGGCGATGAAGATGATGGAGAACTCGCTGATCTGGGCCACCGTGAGTCCGGCCAGGAAGCCGGTGCGCTTGCGGTAGCCCATGTAGCCCATGATCGACATGACGATGAGTGGATTGCCGATCAGAACGAACAGGGACAGCACCACGGCCGGCCAGAGCTCGCCGCCGAGGACGGAGAAATCCAACTTGGCGCCCAAGTCGATGAAGAAGAACAGAAGCAGGAAATCGCGGATGCCGGTGAGCCGGGCGCTAATGGCGTCCCTGTAGCTTGTGGACGCCAGGGAAAAGCCTGCCAGGAAAGCCCCGGCCTCCTTCGAGAAGCCGGCCCACTCACCGAGGGCCGCCAAGCCGACGCCCCAGGCGATGGCGAATATCATGAGCAGTTCTTGGGAGCGCGCCATCAGGGCGACCGCCCGCGGCAGCACATGGCGCATCAGCAGATACAGGGCAGCGGCCGCCAACACCACCCGCCAGAGCAGAGAGACCATCACCTCCGTCGGGGAGTCGCCACCGCCGCCCAGGGCGCTCACGACCATCATGGCCAGCACCACGGCCAGGTCCTGCACGATCAGGAAACCGACCGCGATGCGGCCGTGCAGGGCGTCGATCTCGCGCTTGTCCGACAGCAGCTTGACGATGATGATGGTGCTGGAGAAGGTCAGCGCCACCGACACGTACAGGGCCTCAAGCGGGGTCCGGCCCAGGAGCAGGACCAGACCGAAGCCGACGACGATGGTGAAGCCTAATTGACCGAGACCGGTGGCCAGGGCCACCGGGCCGATGTGGCGAACATGGGCGAGATCCAGTTTCAGGCCGACCAGAAACAACAACACAGCAATGCCCATCTGCGCGAGCAGATCGATCTGGTCATGAGCGGAGACGAAGCCGAACACCGCCGGTCCGACGACTATGCCCACCACGATGTAGGCGATGAGCACCGGCTGGCGCAGCCGCAGCGCCACCGCCCCTGCGGCGGTGGCAATGATGAGCAGCAGGGCGAGCTCACTGAAATGTTCCTGCATGATCGGTTCTCGTCCGGGATAGGATGTCGGTGCCCGGGCATCCGGTCAGTCGCGTATCGGTGTCGTATCGTCCCCCGCAACATCTGCCGACGCGCGGACATCCTTGCTCAGACGCAGGCGCAGACGCTTCTCCAGCTCGATGATCACGAACAGGACGACCCCCACCGCCAGGATGAGCAGGGCGTCCCTCGACGGAATCGCCTCGGTCTCGAAAACCCCCTGCATCGGCGGCAGGTAGGTGATGGCGATCTGCCCGACGACGACCAGAGCGATGGCAAACCAAAGCACCCGGGTGCCGCGCAATCGCCTCCAGCCGAGCTTCGGGCTGTGCATGTTGCGGATGAACAGGAGATGGAAGATCTCCATCGTCACCAGGGTATTCATGGCGATGGTGCGGGCCAGATCGATGGAATAGCCCTGCTCCACCGCGTAAAGGTAGATGCCGAACACGCCGCCCAAGAACAGCGCGGCCACCAGCACGATATGCCAGATCAGATCGCCGGACAGCAGCGGCTCGCCGCGGGGGCGTGGCGGGCGGTCCATGATGTCGTTCTCGCTGGGCTCGAAGGCCAGAGCGATGCCCAGGGTCACGGCCGTGATCATATTCACCCACAGGATCTGCACCGGGGTGATGGGCAGGGTCAACCCCAACAGCAGGGCGAGGATGATGGTGGATGCCTCGCCGGCATTGGTGGGCAGGGTCCAGCTGATGACCTTCTTGATGTTCGCGTACACCGTGCGCCCCTCGCGCACGGCGGCTGTGATGGAGGCGAAGTTGTCGTCCGCCAGCACCAGCTCGGAGGCCTCCTTGGCCGCCTCGCTGCCCTTTCGGCCCATGGCGATACCCGCGTCCGCGCGTTTCAGCGCCGGGGCGTCGTTGACCCCGTCGCCGGTCATGGCCACGGTCAGTCCGTGGGCCTGCAGCGCCATCACCAGCCGCAGCTTGTGTTCCGGACTGGTGCGTGCGAACACGTCGGTGTCCAGCACCCGCTCGGCCAATTGGACGTCATCGAGCCGGTCCAGGTCGATGCCGGTCAGCACCTTGTCCGGGTTGTCCAGACCGAGCTGGCGGCCGATGGCCGCCGCAGTGGTGGCGTGGTCGCCGGTGATCATCTTGACCCGGATCCCGGCGGAACGGCACTCGGAGACGGCTGCCACGGCCTCGTCCCGCGGTGGATCGATGAGACCGACCATGCCGAGCAAGGTCAGGAAACCGTCGATGTCCTCATGCTCCAGCACCGTGTGCCCGGCAGGCATGGGTCTCGCCGCCAGGGCCAACACGCGCTGGCCCTCGGCGGCGATCGCCTCCGCGCGCGCCAGCCAGTCTTCGCGGTCCAGGGACGCCGCAGCGCCGGCCTCTCCCCTCTGCTCGCGGCACATGGCCAGGATCGTCTCCGGGGCGCCCTTGACGAACACGCGCCCGCTGCCCTCATGGTCGTGGTTCAGGGTGGCCATGAAGCGGTGGCTGGAATCGAACGGGATGACGTCCGTGCGCGCCCACCGGCCACGGATCTCGCCTCGGTCAAGCCCGGCCCTGGCGGCGAATGCCAGCAGGGCACCTTCCATGGGGTCTCCCTCGACGAGCCATCGGCCTTCCCGATTTTGCAGCTCGGCGTCGTTGCACAAGACGGCCGCCAGCGCCAGATCTTCGAGGGGCGAATGCTCCGGGGGCGTCACGGCCCCGCCGCCCGAGGTGAAGCGGCCGGCGGGCTCGTAGCCGGTGCCATCCACCCGGTACAGGTGGCGCGGGCCGAGCACGCTGGCCACGCTCATCTCGTTGCGGGTGAGGGTGCCGGTCTTATCCGAGCAGATGACCGACACAGATCCGAGGGTCTCGATGGCCGGCAGGCGGCGCACGATGGCGTTGCGCCGGGCCATCGCCTGTACACCAACCGCCAGGGTGATGGTTAGAACCGCCGGCAGCCCCTCGGGGATTGCCGCGACCGAGAGACCGACCACGGCCATGAACAGTTCGGCGAAGGGAAGCTCCAGTACCAGGTAACCAAAGCCGAGGAGCAGCCCCGCCACCGCGAGGATGAAGGCGGTTAGCCATTTGGCGAACACCGCCATCTGCTGCACCAGGGGGGTGGTCAGGGCCTCCACCCCGGCCAGAAGATCGCTGATGCGCCCGATCTCGGTGTGCGCGCCTGTCGCCACCACCACACCCATTCCCTGGCCGCTGGTCACGGTAGTGCCGCTGAAGGCCATGCACTTGCGGTCGCCGAGGGCCGAATCGGCCGCCACCGGATCGGTGTGCTTGTCCACGGCGATGGACTCGCCAGTGAGAATCGCCTCCTGGATCGTCAGACCGTGCACCTTGACCAGACGCAGGTCTGCGGGCACTTTGTCGCCGGCTTCCATCAGCACCAGGTCCCCGGGAACGACGGCCTCGCCGTCAACCACCCGGCGCACACCCTCGCGGAGTACCGAGGCGCGCGGGGCCAGCATCCTGCGGATGGCGTCCATGGCCTTTTCCGCCTTGCCTTCCTGCACGTAGCCGATCAGGGCGTTGATCAGCACCACGGCCAAAATCACCCCCGTATCCACCCAATGTGCCAATAGGGTGGTGATCGCAGCGGCGCCCAGCAGCACGTAGATCAGGATATTGTGGAACTGGGCCAGGAACCGTCTCAACGGGCTCGGTCGGCACGGCTCCGGGAGCTTGTTTGACCCGTATTCGGCAAGCCGGCGGTCAGCCTCGTCGGCCTGGAGGCCACTCATGTGGCTATGGAGCGAGGAAAGAACGTCCTCTACGCTCTCTTCATGCCAGTTTTTCATCATCAAAGTCCGCTTTGGAGGATGCGCGCCCACTCCCGCGCTCCGGAGTCGCTCGGCAAGACGAAAAAGAGATCATTTGCCGCGCTAAGAATAGGGACATTGAAGCGCGACCATGGGTTCACGCCCTTGAATCGGTTTTCCGGTTTGATTGATCGTCTTTTTCGCTGCGCGCCCATGTTCGCGAAGAGAACAGGCATCTCGCGATCCGCGTGGAGGGACACTTCTGCCGCAGACTCCGAGAACCGGGGCTTCACCCCGGGACCCGAGGAGCCGGCCCACGAAGTCGCGTCGCGGCAGTCGGTCGTTGCCGGAAGCAAACAGCGAAGCGCGAAGGCTTGATTGATCCGCGAAGGGTCGTCGGCATGCGCCCGGCCTCAGGATCCCGGGTGACCGCAACGCGCGTTTACGCAACGCTCGCGATTCGCCTACAGGCGCTTATGGAAAGCTTTCCATAAGCGCGTCAAGCGGTCGCTGCCGAGCCCTATGGCGAAGGTACGGATTTACTCTTCCGAGAACACCGGCGACGGCGACTGCCGATCACTCCACGGTGACGGATTTCGCGAGGTTGCGCGGCTGATCGACATCCGTGCCCTTGAGAACGGCGACGTGATATGCGAGCAGTTGCAGGGGAATGGTGAAGATGATGGGGTCAATGAGATCGTCGGTCTCGGGTAGACGGATGACGGTAACGCCCTCGTCTTCGACCATGGGGACGTGGAGATCGGCGAAGACATAGAGCTGACCGCCGCGTGCGCGGACCTCTTCGAGATTGGATTTGAGCTTTTCCAGCAGTGCGTTGTTGGGCGCGACGGCGACAACGGGCATCTGCTCGTCGATCAAGGCAAGGGGGCCGTGCTTGAGCTCGCCGGCCGGGTACGCCTCGGCGTGAATGTATGAGATCTCCTTGAGCTTGAGCGCGCCTTCCATCGCAATCGGATATTGCTCGCCTCGCCCGAGGAAGAGCGTGTGCTGCTTATCGACGAAGACCTCCGCAAGAGCGGCGATCCGGTCATCGAGATCCAGCACGGCCTCGACCTTGGCGGGAAGCGCTCGGAGGAGCGCGACCACGTGAGCCTCGGCGGTATCGCTGAGTGCGTTTTCGTGGCCGAGCGCCACGGTCATCAGCAAGAGGGCGACCAGCTGGGTGGTGAAGGCCTTGGTGGATGCGACGCCGATCTCGGGCCCGGCGTGGGTCAAAAGCACCAGGTCCGACTCGCGCACCAGCGAGCTCTCGGGGACGTTGCAGATGGCCAGCGTCGCCGCAAAGCCGGAGGCTTTGGCCAATCGCAACGCCGCGAGCGTGTCGGCCGTCTCGCCCGATTGCGACAGGGTCACGAAGAGGGCTTCGGCCGGCACCACCTGTTTGCGATAGCGGTACTCGCTCGCGACCTCGACGGTACAGGGCAGGCCGGCGAGGGCCTCGATCCAATAGCGGGCCACCAAGGCGGCATGATAGCTGGTGCCGCAGGCGACCAGGGTAACCGCCTTGACGCGGGAAAAGATCTCGGGGGCCAGGTTGCCGAAACTCTCGGGGAGGACGCGCGTGCCGACCAGGCGGCCTTCGAGCGTGTCGGCGATCGCACGCGGCTGCTCGAAGATCTCCTTGAGCATGAAATGGCGGTACTCGCCGCGCTCGGCGGCATCGACCGAGACCGCGGAGGTCTTCGCCGGACGTGTAACGAGGTTGCCGTCGCGGTCCCAAATGCGCACGGATTCCCGGGTCAGTTCGGCGATATCGCCCTCTTCGAGGAAGATGAAGCGATGGGTGACCGGCAGCAGGGCAAAGACGTCTGAGGCGATGAAATGCTCGCCGAAACCGACCCCGATGACCAGCGGGCTGCCTTGGCGAGCTGCGACCAGATGGTCGGGGTCCTGCGTATCGATTACGCCGAGCGCGTAAGCACCGCGCAGGCGTCTGGTCGCCAGCCGTACGGCGTCGAGCAGGGGGTGGCCGGCCTCGAGCTGGTCGAAAACGGCGTGGACGACGACCTCGGTGTCGGTTTCGGACGTGAAGCGGTGGCCCGCGGCTGTTTGTTCGCGACGCAGATCCTCGTGATTCTCGATAATGCCGTTGTGCACGACCAAACAGCGATCGCGACAAACGTGGGGATGGGCGTTGCGGGTCGCAGGCTCGCCGTGGGTCGCCCAGCGGGTGTGCGCGATGCCCAGTGTGCCGGGCAAGGGACGCTCCGCGACTGCCTCGGCCAGGCGCGCGACTTTGCCGAGGGTGCGGGCACGATTGAGCCGACATGGTGCCTCGAGCACCGCAATGCCCGCGGAATCATAGCCCCGATACTCGAGCCGCCGCAGGCCTTCCAGCAGAATCGCTGAAACCGGACGTTGGGCAATCGCACCGACGATACCGCACATGATTTGTCCCTCGTATGTCTTCTACCGAGCGCGCGTCGGTTTCCCGCCGCACTGCACGCCGGGCCGGCGTTGCGCCTCCTCGCCGTCGGGCCCGTGACGCCTCGTCGGCGCACCTTGTCCCGACGCGGACGGGGCGTCACCTGCCTCCCGAAAAACGCAAGCGAGCTCGGTATCGATCGAACGCCAAGACGCCAAGATCTCAGCCTGATCCGCTTAGGAGGCCGGCCGCTTGCGCGGCCGCGTCCATCCCGGAATCGTCCGTTGCGGGGCGCGGGTCAGGGTGAGTTGATCCGCCGGCGTATCGCGCGCAATCACCGAGCCGGCGCCGATGGTTGCGCCCGTGCCGATACGGACGGGTGCGACCAGCGCCGTATTGGAGCCGATGAAGGCCCCGTCCTCGATCCGGGTAATCGACTTGTTCGCGCCATCGTAGTTGCAGGTGATGGTTCCCGCGCCGACATTCACGCCGGCCCCGATCTCGGCGTCGCCGAGATAGGCCAGATGGTTGGCCTTGCTCCCGGTGCCGAGACTCGTCTTCTTGATCTCCACGAAGTTGCCGACATGGGTATGGTCGGCCAAGCGGCTATCGGGCCGCAGTCGCGCGAACGGACCGATTCGCGCATCGGCGCCGACACTGGCACCCTCGATCACCGAGTTGGCCAAAACCTGGGTGTCCCGGCCGATGCTGCAATCCTTCAGGAAACAGTTGGGTCCGATGCGCGCACCGGTCGAGAGCCGAACGGCCCCCTCGAAGACGCAATTGATATCGATGACCACATCCGGATCGGCATGGAGGACTCCTCGCAGATCGAACCGCGACGGATCCGCCAAGGTCACGCCGGAGCGCATGAGATCTTCCGCGGCGCGACGCTGATAATCGCGCTCGAGGGCCGCAAGCTGAACGCGATCATTCACGCCGGCGACCTCCGCGAGTCGGCCGGGCCGAGTGGATGCAACCGGCACGCCCTGGGCCGCGGCGAGCGCGATCACGTCGGTGAGGTAGTATTCGCCCTGAACATTGTTGTTGTCGATGCGGGCGAGCCAGCCATCGAGACGCGCTCGGTCCGCCACCAAGATCCCGGTGTTGATCTCGGTGATGGCACGCTGATCGGGCGTTGCATCCTTTTCCTCGACGATGCCGACGACCCGGCCGCAGCTGTCGCGCTGGATTCGGCCGTAGCCGGAGGGCTCCGGGACATCTGCGGTCAGGATCCCGAGCCCCGTATCTGCAGCAACCCCGAGCAGACGATTCAAGGTCTCGGCAGAGATGAGCGGGACGTCGCCGTAAAGGATCAAGACCCGATCCATGTCCGCGACCTGCGGCATGGCCTGAAGCACGGCGTGTCCGGTACCCAGCTGCTCGGCCTGCTCGACCCAGAGGCAACCGGCGTCGGCCAGCACGGTGCGGACCTGATCTCCGCCGTGACCGTACACGGTGACAACGCGTTCGGCACCGATCATCTCGGCAGCGCTCAACACATGGGCGAGCAACGGCTTCCCGGCCACGGGATGAAGCACCTTCGGAAGGGCGGAACGCATCCGCTTGCCGAGCCCCGCCGCCAAGATCACGACTCCAAGCCTCATTGTATCGCCCTCTTCGAACACCGGCTCAGTCGACACCGCCTCAGGTCCGCATTCCACCGCCGCCAAGGTCCGCCGTCAACTCTGCATGTGCCGGTTCGGGCCTCGCCGCGATTCCGACATCCGCGCGTATGGATGTTCCGGGGAGTGGATGGTCGCCGTCGACGGCGAGCGTGCCGAGACCGATGAGCTGCTCTGGCCTGCACGGGTTCGCCCGAGTCGGAACGGCGCGGCGGGGCGGCATTGCAGGGCGCCATAGGGCCCCGCAGAACAAAGGCGTGGGAGAAGGATCGAGGCGCGGCCTCGATAAACGAACAGCCCGCCCAAGACGGGGCGGGCCTCTTGATTTCACCGTTCAAGGAGCAATCCGAAGGGATCAGCCCTTCATCTTGCGAAGCTTCTCGATCGCCCGCAGCTGTGCGATCGCCTCGGCCAGCTCGGCCTGCGCCTTGGCGTATTCGAACTGAGCGGTGTGACCGGCCAACGCCTCCTCGGCACGGCGTTTGGCGTCGAGCGCCGCGGCCTCATCGAGATCACGCGCGCGGATAGCCGTGTCGGCCAGCACGGTCACGACATGCGGCTGAACCTCGAGCATTCCGCCGGACACATAGAAGTGCTCCTGCTCTCCGTGCTCGTTCTCGACCCGCACGTCACCGGGCTTCAGCCGGCTGATAAAGGCGGTATGCCGGGGTGCGATACCGACCTCGCCCAACTCGGCGGTCGCATACACCATGGCCGCCTGACCCGAATGAATCGCGCCTTCGGCGCTTACGATATCGACGTGAATTGTCATCGCCATAGTGCACCCCTGTTGAACCGCGCCCTGTTGTCACACAGGACGTTGTCGCGGAATCCGCCCGAGGCGGACTTCAATCGCGTTGTGCCGACGCGGTTCAAGAACAAAAAATAAAATCCTAAAACGCGGCAGCTCCGGCATCTGCGTAGACGTGCGCCGGCCGACCAAAGTCACGTACTGCGCACGTCACAAAGGCCGCGTTTTAGCTACCCATCTTCTCGGCCTTAGCCACCGCTTCTTCGATTCCGCCGACCATGTAGAAGGCCTGCTCGGGCAGATGATCGTAGTCGCCGTTGACGATCGCCTTGAAGTCCTTGATGGTGTCCTTGACGGTCACGAACTTACCCGGAGATCCGGTGAAGACCTCGGCCACGAAGAAGGGCTGCGAGAGGAAACGCTGGATCTTGCGTGCGCGCGACACGGCGAGCTTGTCCTCGTCGGAGAGCTCGTCCATACCGAGGATGGCGATGATGTCCTTGAGCTCCTTGTAGCGCTGCAAGGTACCCTGAACAGCGCGCGCGGTCTGGTAGTGCTCCTGACCGACGACGTTCGGGTCGAGGATTCGGCTGGTGGAGTCCAGCGGATCCACGGCCGGGTAGATACCCAGCTCGGCGATCTGACGCGACAGCACGAGGGTCGCGTCCAGATGCGCGAAGGTGGTCGCCGGCGACGGGTCGGTCAAGTCGTCCGCGGGGACGTACACCGCCTGGAAGGAGGTGATGGAACCCGTCCGTGTAGAGGTGATACGTTCCTGTAGCGCGCCCATCTCGGAGGCCAGAGTCGGCTGGTACCCTACGGCGGAGGGCATACGGCCCAAGAGCGCCGAGACCTCGGTTCCGGCCAAGGTGTAGCGGTAGATGTTGTCGACGAAGAGCAGCACGTCGCGGCCTTCTTCGCGGAAGAACTCGGCCATCGTCAGGCCGGTCAGCGCGACGCGAAGACGGTTGCCGGGCGGCTCGTTCATCTGGCCGTAGACCAGAGCGACCTTGTCGAGAACGTTCGACTCCTTCATCTCATGATAGAAGTCGTTGCCCTCGCGGGTACGCTCGCCGACGCCGGCGAATACCGAGAAGCCGGAATGCTCTGCGGCGATGTTGCGGATGAGCTCCATCAGGGTCACGGTCTTGCCCACACCGGCGCCGCCGAAGAGGCCGACCTTGCCGCCTTTCGGGATGGGCATGATGAGGTCGATGACCTTGATGCCGGTCTCCAGGATCTCGGTGGAGGTCGCCTGGTCTTCGAACGGCGGCGCGGAACGATGGATCGACCAGCGCTCCTCGGAGCCGACATCGCCGAGCTCGTCGATGGGGTTGCCCAGGACGTCCATGATGCGGCCAAGGGTCTTCTGTCCGACCGGCACCTGGATCGGTGCACCGGTGGCGATCGCCGGGATGCCGCGTTGCAGACCGTCGGTGGATCCCATCGCGATGGCACGCACGACCCCGTCGCCGAGCTGTTGCTGGACCTCGAGGGTCAGGCCCGTCGACTCGATCTTGAGCGCCTCATAGACCTTGGGTATCTCGCCGCGCGGGAACTGAACGTCCACGACGGCTCCGATGATCTCCACCACGTTACCAGAGCTCATAGTCTTTTCCTCTTATGCCTTCCGGCCAATAGCGATTCTGTTTATGTCCGAGCGCTCGATGTCCGAGCGTTGGGCGCGAGCGACTGCGACGTACCGGGCGATCACACGGCGGCGGCGCCGCTCACGATCTCGGAGATCTCTTGCGTGATCGCAGCCTGTCGGGCCTTGTTGTAGACGAGTTGCAGCTCGCCGATCAGGTCGCCGGCATTGTCCGACGCGGACTTCATCGCGACCATTCGCGAGGCTTGCTCGCAGGCGCCGTTCTCGACGACCGCCTGGTAGACGAGCGACTCGATATAACGGGTCAACAGGGCATCGAGAACCGTGCGCGCGTCGGGCTCGTAGATATAATCCCAGTGGTAAGGCATCGCGGCCTGCTCTTCACCGATGATCGGCACCAGCTGCCTGATCATGGGACGCTGGGTCATGGTATTGACGAATTCGTTGCTCGCGACATAGATGGCGTCGAGCTCCTTGGCCTCGAAGGCATCCAGCATGACCTTCACCGGTCCGATGAGGTCCTCGATGTGGGGCTTGTCGCCGAGATTCGTGACCTGTGCCTTGACGTCCCCGCCGAAGCGCTTGAAGAAGCCCAGCGCCTTGGATCCGATCGTACAGAACGCAGGTTCGGTTCCGGCCGCGCGCTTCTCTTTGATGTCGGCCACGAGACGCCGGAAGAGGTTGCTGTTGAGGCCGCCGCAGAGTCCTCGGTCGGAGGACACCACGATATAGCCAACGCGCTTGTGCGGGCGCTCCACCGCCATGAACGAATGGCGATACTCCGGCGTTGCCCGCGCCAAGTGGCTGATGACTTGCAGCATCTTCTCGGAATAGGGCTTGGACGCCGCCATCCGGTCTTGTGCCTTGCGCATCTTGGACGCCGCCACCATCTGCATGGCGCCGGTGATCTTTTGCGTGCTTTTGATGCTCGCAATCTTGGTACGAATTTCTTTGGCGCCTGCCATATGTTCGCTCCCGGCCTTCAGCGGCCAGCCTCCGGCGCGAGCGCCGGGGTGGTGAAGGTTCGATACTTGTCAAAACACACAACGCCAACTGAGCCGGCCCCCGACGGGAGGCCGGCCGCTGATGGCCGGCGGCTGCCCTACCAGGTGTTGTTGGCTTTGAAGGCCTTGATGGCCTCGTGCATCGCGGTCTGAATCTCCGCGGTGTAATCGCCGGTGGTATCGATCTGCTCGATCAAGGCCGCCTGAGCGGACTTCATGTAGCTCTGCATCGCCTGCTCGAAATCGACGACCTTCTTGACGTCGACGTCGTCGAGATAGCCCTCGTTGGCCGCGAACAGCGAGACCGCCATTTGACCGACACTCATGGGCGAGTACTGGAACTGCTTCATCAGCTCGGTGACGCGCTCGCCACGCTGCAATTGCTTGCGGGTGGCCTCGTCGAGGTCAGACGCGAACTGCGAGAAGGCCGCGAGCTCGCGATACTGAGCGAGCGCGAGACGGATACCGCCGCCGAGCTTCTTGATGATCTTCGTCTGGGCCGCACCGCCGACACGCGATACCGACAGACCGGCGTTGATGGCGGGGCGAATACCGGCGTTGAAGAGGTCGGTCTCGAGGAAGATCTGACCGTCCGTGATCGAGATCACGTTGGTCGGAACGAATGCCGAGACGTCGCCGGCCTGCGTCTCGATGATCGGCAGTGCCGTCAGCGACCCGGTCTTGCCTTTTACGGCCCCGCCGGTGGCCTGCTCCACGTAGTGTGCGTTGACGCGCGCAGCGCGCTCGAGCAAACGGGAGTGGAGATAGAAGACGTCGCCGGGATACGCTTCGCGGCCCGGAGGACGACGCAACAGCAGCGAGACTTGGCGATAGGCCCACGCCTGCTTCGTCAAATCATCGTAGACGATCAGGGCGTCTTCGCCCTTGTCGCGGAAATACTCGCCCATGGTGCAGCCGGCATAGGGCGCAATGAACTGCATCGCGGCCGATTCAGCGGCGGCGGCGGCGACAATGATGGTGTGCTCCATCGCGCCGTGCTCTTCGAGCTTGCGCACCAGCGAGGCAATCGAGGAATTCTTCTGCCCGACGGCCACATAGATACACTTAACGCCGGTGCCTTTCTGGTTGATGATGGCATCGATGGCGACAGCGGTCTTGCCGGTCTGGCGGTCGCCGATGATCAGCTCGCGTTGGCCTCGACCGACCGGAACCATGGCGTCGATGGCCTTCAGACCGGTTTGAACCGGCTCGTCGACCGACTGACGCGCGATGACGCCGGGGGCAACCTTCTCGATGGGGGAGGTGCCGGATGCCTGAATCGGGCCCTTCCCGTCGATCGGGTTACCCAGTGCATCGACGACGCGCCCGAGCAGTCCCTCGCCGACCGGAACCTCGAGAACGCGTCCGGTGCAGCGGACCCAGTCACCTTCGGACAGATGGGTGTACTCGCCCAGGACCACCGCGCCGACCGAGTCGCGCTCGAGGTTCAAGGCAAGCCCGAAGGCGTCGCCGGGGAACTCCAGCATCTCGTAGTACTTGGCGTCCGAGAGACCGTGCACACGCACGATACCGTCGGTCAAGCTGACGATGGTGCCTTCGGTCCGCGCCTCGGTCTTGAGATCGAGCTTCTCGATCTTTTGTTTGATGAGATCGCTGATCTCGGAAGGATTCAGTTGCATGGCGGTGTCCCGTTCAGAATTGCAATGCGTGAGCCAGTTGCTTGAGCTTGCCGCGGACCGAGTCGTCGATGACGAGGTCCCCGGCGCGAATCTCGATCCCGCCGATCAGGGCGCTGTCGGTCTCGACGGTGACCTCGACCTGCCCGCCGAAGCGTTTCGCAAGTGCTGCGGAGACCGCCGCCTGCTCGGACTCGCTGACGTCGAATGCGCTGCGAATCAGCACGTGGCGTACGCCCTGGTCGGCGGTCCGGCTCGCCTCGAACAGGCGTGCGATCTCGGGTAACGCCGCAAGCCTGGCGTTCTCGGTCAGCAACCCCAGGAGATTGGATGCCTCGGGCGGGAGATCATCACCGCAAACCTCGAGGATGATGTCGCGGATGCGCTCGCGGGGCACGTTCGGGTTGGCGATCTGCTCGGCCATCTGGGGATCGCCCACGACGGCCGAGAGCATCTCGAGAGCTTGCGACCAGGCGTCCAACTGACCGACCTCTTTCGCGCGCTCGAACACGGCCTCTGCGTAAGGCCGCGCGATGGTGGTGATGTCTCCGGCCATGGGTGGTCCCTAAAGCTGCTTGGCGAACGATTCGACGAGGCCCTTGTGCGCCTTGATGTCGATCTCCTTGTGGAGGATCTTCTCGGCGGCGGCGACGGCAAGTGTCGCGACCCGCTCGCGAAGCTCTTCGCGGGCCCGATTGGTTTCCCGGTCGATCTCGGCTTGGGCGGCAGCGACCACACGGCCGCTTTCGCTGCGCGCGTCCGCCTTGGCCTCCTCGACGATTTCGGTTGCCCGCTTCTGAGCCTGCGCGACGATATCGGCGGCGGCGGCCTTGGCGTCCTTGATGAGGACGAGGGCGCGCTGCTCGCCGAGCGCCTTCTCTTGATGACCGCGCTCGGCCGCGGCGAGACCTTCGGCGATCTTCGCCTTGCGCTCGGCCAAGGCCGTGACGATCGGCGGCCAGATAAACTTCATACAAAACCCGACGAACACCGCAAAGGCGATCATCTGGGCGAACAGGGTCAGATTGATATTCATAGCGTTGCCTCGTGCCTATGCCTCATACCGCATCCGGGAACAGGGCCAGCAGCCTCGACCCCGGCGGAAGTGGGATGGGTGTCAGGCAGCGAACATCACGAACAGACCCATGGCGATCGCGATGACGGGCAGCGCGTCGACCAGACCCATGACGATGAAGAACTGAGTGCGGAGCATCGGGATCAGCTCGGGCTGACGGGCTGCGCCTTCGAGAAAGCGGCCACCCAGGATACCGATACCGACGCCGGCGCCGACCGCGCCGAGACCCAGCATCAAGCCAGCACCGATGAACTTGATGACGTCGGCGAACAGGTTAGCGACTTCGAGTTCCATGATTCTCTCCAGTAAGTGACGGTGTTAGAGCAGAAAAAACGGGTTAGTGATGCTCCTGGTGGGCCATGTCGAGATAGACGATGGTCAACACCATGAAGATGAATGCCTGCAGCGTGATGATAAGGATGTGGAACACGGCCCAGACGAACTGCAGCATGCCGCCGGTGATGTTCAACACCATGCTGCTGCCGTACAGGAGCGCGATCAGGATGAAGATCATCTCGCCCGCATACATGTTGCCGAACAGTCGCAGTGCCAGCGAGAGCGGCTTCGAGAGGAGACTGATGCCTTCGAGCAGCAGGTTGGCGGGCAAGCCCCACTTGCCGAACGGCTGCATCGTCAGCTCGCTGGCGAATCCGCCGATGCCCTTCATCTTGACGCTGTAGTAAAGGACGAGACCGAAGACCACGAGCGCCATTCCGAAGGTCGCATTGGGATCGGTCGTCGGCACCACTCGCAGGAAGACATGATGCGGATCTGCACCGAACAGCGACATGAGCTGTCCGAAGAGATGCGGAATCAAGTCGACCGGAATGAGATCCATGAGATTCATCAGGAAGACCCACGCGAAAATCGTCAAGGCCAGGGGCCCGACCAGCGGGTTCTTCGCGGTGAAGGAGCCTCGGACGTTCTCTTCGACGAAGTCGACGATCCACTCGACGAAATTCTGTGCCCCGCTCGGCACGCCGGCTGTCATCTGATCGGCCACGCGCCGGAAGAACCAGATAAAGAGGTATCCGAGCAGGATGGAGAAGAACATGGTGTCGACGTTGATCGCCCAGAATCCCATCTCGGCAGCCTCGGCACTCGAGTGCGCGAAGCCGAAACCATGCTCGGGATGAACGCCGAGCGTCAGGTTGGTGAGATGGTGCTGGATATAAGCCTGGGAGGTGAGCGTTTCGGAAGCAGCCATCGATCGTCTCTCACTTCGTGGTTCGTTCGGGCGTTTGAGCCGCAATCAGGGTCGGGATGACCTGGACCGCGAGATATGCGCCAAGCAACACCGGGAGGTTAAGGTCGTCCAGGGTCACGAAGGCGATCGTGAACAAGCCTAGAATCAATGCGATCTTCAGGATCTCGGCACCGTAAATACGCATGACCAAGCGCGCGGGCTCCCGGGCGTGATAACCGCGAAAGACCAGGGCCGCGAACAAGGCATTGGCCAGCAGGCAAGAGCCGGCCCCGATAAGGACCGAGACAGCCACCGAGACGCCGAACGGGAGGGCGAATACCACCGAGGCCAAGCCAAGGAGACTCTGGAGTTTCAGGACCCTTTTGGCCTGGAGCGTGTCCGGCTGATGCATCAGATCGTCATGGTTTGGTTGAGCACATCGCTCACCGGCGCGCAGTATAAGGGGTCGCGCATATAGGGTCAACGCGATGTCGGTCTTTCCGGCCGCGGATAGAGTCGATCCTCACGATTGAAAAACGCAATCGCTCTGCACGGCGGCTGCTTCCACTTTGCCGCAATCGCGTGGAACAGGTCACTTGATGTGGGCCAGGATGCCGTCGAGCTCGTCGAGGCTGTTGTAGGCGATCACCAGTTTCCCGGCACCGCGATTGCCTTGCTGGATCCGGACCCGTGCGCCGAGCTTGTCGGTCAGGTCGGTCTGCAGCCGTCGGATGTTGGGGTCTAGATCGGGCTTGTGCTCAGAGCCCCCGAGCGTTTCGCCGGATTGCTGGATCCGGCGCACCAGGCGTTCGGTCTCGCGCACCGAGAGGCCGCCGCGCACGACGGCAGCGGCTGTCGTGCTCTGATCGTGACCCCGCAGGCCAAGCAAGGCCCGTGCATGGCCCATCTCCAGCAGCCCCTTCTCAAGAAAGTCGCGGACATCGGGGTTGAGATCCAGCAGACGCAGCAGGTTGGTGACCATCGAGCGCGACTTGCCCAGCGCATCGGCGATCTGCTGGTGGGTCAGATTGAACTCCTTGAGGAGACGCTCGAGCGCTCCGGCCTCTTCAAGAGGATTGAGATCGGCGCGCTGGATGTTCTCGATGAGTCCGATCGCGAGCGCGGCCTGCTCGTCGACCTCCCGAACCACAACCGGGATCTCGGCGAGGCCGGCCTGCTGGCAGGCCCGCCAGCGCCGCTCCCCGGCGATGATCTCGTAGGTCTCGCCGGCAAGCGGACGGACCACAATGGGCTGGATGACACCTTGGGCGAGGATCGAATCGGAGAGCTCGCGCAAGGCATCCGGGTCGAAGTCGTGACGGGGCTGATAGCGTCCGGGCCGGATGCACTCCACGGGAAGGCGCGTGATCTTCTCGTCGGTCTTGTCGCTGACCATGGGGACAGACGATTCGTCCTGCGGACTCGATACCGCGACCGCAGGCACGCGGGCGGCACCGAGCAAGGCATCGAGACCTCGTCCCAGCCCCTTCTTCTTCGGCGGTGTTTTCTGCTCGCTATCCATGTTCACCTGCCTCAGGCCGCGGACTTGCGCGTCTCGCGACGACGCAGCAGCTCGCTGGCGAGCGCGAGATAGGCGACCGCACCCTTGGACGCGGGATCGTAGAGCAGGGCGGGCAGACCGTGACTGGGTGCCTCGGCCAAGCGCACGTTGCGCGGGATGATGGTGCGATAGACCTGATCCTTAAAATGGGTGACCAGCTGGGTCGAGACCTGGTTGGCGAGGTTGTTGCGCGGGTCGTGCATGGTGCGCAGGATCCCCTCCACGCGCAGCTCCGGGTTACGGTTGGCGCGTATCTGCTCGATGGTGTCCATCAGCGCGGACAGGCCCTCCAGCGCGTAATACTCGCACTGGATCGGAATCAGGACGCCCCCGGCCGCGACCAACGCGTTCACCGTGAGCATGTTGAGCGACGGCGGACAATCGACGATGACCAGCTCGTAGTCCTGGAGCGCATCGGCCAGCACCCGCGCAACGCGCCGCTCGCGGTCCGGCGAGTCGATCAGCCCGACCTCGGCCGCGGTCAGATCACCGTTGGCCGGCAGCAGATCAAAGCCCGGAGAGGGGTTCTCGACACGGCATAGACAGTCGCTCAGGGCGATGTCGCCGAGCAACAGATCGCAGGTCGAGTTGGCGAGGTTGTGTTTGTCGACGCCGCAGCCCATGGTCGCATTGCCCTGCGGGTCAAGGTCGACCAGCAGCACGCGCCGTTTGAGCGAGGCCAACGAGGCGGCCAGATTCACCGCGGTCGTGGTCTTGCCGACGCCGCCCTTCTGGTTGGCAATGGCGATGATGTTGGCCATAGGCGACTCAGTCACTCCGGAGCTCGATGAGGTGGCGCTCGACGTCGAGGAAGGGGATACGCAGCGGGTGGACGAATAAGCACCCGTCCGACAGGTCTTGCATGCGCGCGACGTCGTCGAGGTCGCGCCCCTTCATGAGAAGCAATCGGCCCGGACGCGCCAGCAGATCCCGGTGAGCGGCACCGAGAACATCGGCTGCCGCGACGGCACGACTCACTATGGTACTGAAATTTCGCCCCGGCCGGTATGTCTCGATCCGAGCATGGACCGCCTCGACGTTGTCGAGCCGCAGCTCCAGGGCCGCCTGACGGACAAATCGCAGCTTCTTCTGGTTGCTGTCGAGCAGCCAAAAGCGCCGTTGCGGCTCGACGATCGCCAGCGGCAAGCCGGGCAGACCGGCGCCCGTGCCGAGGTCCAGGACGCTCTCGCCGAGCAGAAACGGCGCAACCGCGAGGCTGTCGAGCAGATGCCTGGAGACCATCTCCAGCGGATCGCGCACCGCGGTCAGGTTGTATGCCCGGTTCCAGCGCGCCAAGAGCGCAATCAGATGCAGCAAGCGGTCGTGCGCCGTGTTGTCCAGTGCGAGACCCAACTGGGTTGCACCTCGGGACAGCCGGTCGGACAGGTCCGAGGCCGATGCGCCGTCGATGGCGGCGAGCGGTGTGGCCGTCATCAGGCGCAACGCCGCTTCAGATGGATCAGCAACAGCGACACCGCCGCCGGGGTCACGCCGGGGATGCGCGCCGCCTGCCCCACGCTGACGGGCCGGACACGGTTGAGCTTCTCGCGCACCTCGGTCGAAAGGCCTCGTACCTGATCGAAGTCGAAATCCTCCGGCAGCGCTCGGGCGTCTTGATCACGATGACGCTCGATCTCGTCGCGTTGGCGTTCGATGTAACCCTGATAGCGTGCCTGGATCTCCAGCTGCTCGGTGACCTCGGCGGCCAGAGGCTCGGGGGGCTCCCCGGCAAGTGCAGCGACCCCGGCATAACCGACGTTCGGGCGGGCAAGCAGCTCGGAGGCACGCACCTCGCGCCGCAGCGGCTCGCCGAGGATGCGCTCGGTGAGCGCCTGATCGACCCGCTCGGGACGCACGAAGGTCTCGCGCAACCGCTGGCGCTCGCGCTCGATCGCCTCGCGCTTGTCCTCGAAACGACGCCACTGCGCGTCGCCGACCAGGCCGAGCCGTCGGCCCGACTCGGTCAGGCGCAGGTCGGCATTGTCTTCGCGAAGCATCAGCCGATACTCGGCGCGACTGGTGAACATCCGGTAGGGCTCGGCCGTCCCGCGCGTGATGAGATCGTCGACCATGACGCCGAGATAGGCCTCGTCGCGCCGCGGCAGCCAAGGGTCGCGGCCCTGCACCTGGAGTGCCGCGTTGACCCCGGCCAGCAGGCCCTGGGCCGCGGCCTCCTCGTAGCCGGTCGTCCCGTTGATCTGTCCGGCGAAGTAGAGCCCCTGGAGATGTCGGGTCTCCAAGGAGGGCTTCAGATCGCGCGGATCGAAGAAGTCGTACTCGATCGCATAGCCCGGGCGGGTGATATGGGCCTGCTCGAAGCCGCCGATCGAGCGCACCAGGGCCTGTTGGATATCGAAAGGCAGGCTGGTGGAGATGCCGTTGGGGTAGACCTCATGGGTCTCGAGCCCCTCGGGTTCGACGAAGATCTGATGCGACGTCTTCTCCGCGAAACGCACCACCTTATCCTCGATCGAGGGACAATAGCGCGGACCGACGCCGGCGATGACACCCGTGTAGAGCGGCGAGCGCGAGAGGCCCGAATGGATGATGTCGTGGGTGCGCGCGTTGGTATGTGTGATGTAGCAGCTCACTTGGCGCGGATGGTCGCTTGCGCTCCCCATGTAGGAAAAAACCGGCACGGGCTCGTCGCCGGGTTGCTCGGCCAGGTGTGCGAAATCGATGCTCCGGCCGTCGATGCGCGGCGGCGTCCCCGTCTTGAGCCGCTCGACGCGAAACGGCAGCTCGCGCAGGCGCCGCGACAGGGCATTCGACGGTGGATCGCCGGCCCGTCCGCCCTCATAGTTGGAGAGTCCGATATGGATGCGACCGCCCAGGAAGGTCCCGACCGTGAGCACGACCGCATGCGCCCGAAAGCGCAACCCCATCTGAGTCTCGACGCCGACCACCCGATCCTGCTCGATCAAGAGGTCTTCGACCGACTGTTGGAAGAGGCTGAGGCCGGGCTGGTTCTCGACCGCCGAGCGTACCGCAGCCTTGTACAGGATGCGGTCGGCTTGTGCACGTGTCGCCCGCACCGCCGGACCCTTGCTTGCGTTGAGGATGCGAAACTGGATTCCGCCGCGATCCGCCGCTCTTGCCATGAGACCGCCGAGCGCATCGATCTCCCTCACCAGGTGGCCCTTGCCGATACCCCCGATAGCCGGATTGCAGCTCATCTGGCCGAGCGTTTCGATATTCTGTGTCAAGAGGAGAGTACGCCGGCCGCAGCGGGCTGCCGCCAGGGCCGCCTCGGTGCCGGCGTGACCACCGCCGACCACCACAACGTCGTAAGGATCGCCAACCATCATGAAGGGAAATCCAAGTCTATGAGACCAGTCAGTTTAACCCAGATGCCCGCACGGACACCTCTATGACAAATTTTCTGAGCCGGCATGGGATGAACAGCTCGGCCAGTCTCGCCGAGCGCGTGCTCGTGGCCGCACGGGCCGTGATCCTCGGCAAGGACCGCGAGCTTCGGCTCGCCTTGGCCTGTCTGATGGCACGCGGCCATCTCCTGATCGAGGATGTGCCCGGTGTGGGCAAGACTACCCTGGCGCACCTGCTCGCACGTCTGCTCGGCCTCGAGTACGCCCGAATCCAGTTCACCAGCGATCTTCTGCCCGCGGACGTGATCGGGGTGTCGGTCTACGACCGGGCCGCCGAGTCGTTTCGCTTCCATCCCGGTCCCGTTTTCTCGCAGGTGGTGCTCGCGGACGAGATCAACCGCGCCACACCCAAGGCCCAAAGCGCGCTCCTGGAAGCGATGGAGGAACGCCAGGTGACAGTAGAGGGTGAGACCAGACCCTTGCCCGAGCCCTTCTTCGTGATCGCGACCCAAAACCCGCTTTTTCAGGTCGGCACCTTTCCGTTGCCCGAGTCCCAGTTGGATCGGTTCCTGATGCGGATCCGGCTCGGCTATCCGGCGGCCGAGCAGGAGAAGGCCCTGCTGGCCGGCGAGGATCGGCGCAGCATGATCGCACGCCAGCAGCCGGCCCTCACCGGCGAGCAGTTGACGGCGTTGCAGCAGCAGGTCGTCGCGGTCCATGCGGCGCCCGCCATCATCGAGTACGTCCATGCGATCCTTGCGCTCACGCGCAGCAGCGAGCGGTTTCTTCACGGACTCTCGCCGCGTGCGGGACTCGGGATTTTGCGTGCGGCGAAGGCATGGGCCCTGCTCGAGGAACGTGACTATGTGATTCCGGAGGATATCCAGGCGATTCTGCCCTCCTGCGTCGTGCATCGATTGGCTGCGTCGGAGTACGGGGGACGGCTCGACGAGGATGCGGTGATGAGTGAGATCCTGGACCGTGTCGCGCTCGCTTAAGCGAGGATTTTCGGGGTGAATGGAAGACATGGTCGACTGGACGCGCTTTAGGGGCAGACGGCTCAGCGGTTTGTTTCGTCGGGTTGCGCGTGGAGGTGACGGGGTTGCGCGGGTCGGGCGTCGTCAAATCTACATCCTGCCGACGGGGAACGGGCTGCGTTTCGGGGCGGTGCTCTTCGTCATGCTGCTCGGTTCGCTCAATTATCAGAACAACCTGGGGCTGCTCTTCACCTTTTTTCTTGCCTCCGTAGCGCTCGTGGCCATGCACCACACCTGGTTCAACTTGCTCGGGCTTTCGGTTCAGGCCCGCGGAGGGCCACCGGTCTTCGCCGGGGACGATGCGAGCTTCGAGGTTGTTGTCGGCACCGAGGGGAAGCGGGCGCGCTACGACGTCGGGATTCCGGCGCACGAGACGCCACATCAGGCGATCGCGATCCCTGGCGGGGACTGCGGGACGATCCGCATCGCTCGACCGACACTGCGACGCGGTCTGTCGACGCTCGAGGAGGTGACGGTCGAGACGCGCTACCCGCTGCACCTCTTTCGCGCCTGGTGTTATGTGCAGACCGATGCGACGACCTTGGTCTATCCAAAGCCGACGCAGGCCGCGCCGGAGCCCGGATCCGCTGCGGGCGACACCGAGCCACGTCGTCGGCAAGGTCCCGAGGGGATGGAGGATTATCTGGGTCCGCGGCCCTATCGCGAAGGGGATTCACCCCGGCAGATCGACTGGAAGGCGCACGCGCGGGAGCGCGGGCTCGTCGTGAAGCAATTCGGAGGCGATCAAGGACAGGAGGTCTGGATCGATTGGACCGAACTGACCGCGACGGATCCGGAAACCAGGATCAGTCTGCTGACGCGCCAGGTCCTCGACGCAGCCGAGGCCCAAATCCGATTCGGCTTGCGGCTGCCGGGGCTCGAGGAGGCGCCCGGGCGAGGCGACGGCCATCTCCAACGCTGCCTGACGCACCTCGCACTCTACGATCATGCCCAAGCGAACGATCCCCTCCAACGAACGGCCTGAGCGGGCCCAGATCCTACGGATCACGTTGATCCTGATCGCGGCGTATCTCCCGCTCGGGGGCTATCTCGCGGTTCAGATCAGCGCGTTCGTGGGGCTGCTCTTCGCGATCCGTCTTGCGTCGCTGCGTTGGCCCGCGGTCCTGCCGGGCACTTTGCCGTTGGCGGCCTTGACCCTGATCGGCGTCGCCAACGCAGCGGTGACCTACCAGGGCTGGTCGGGGCAGAACGCAGGAACCGCGCTCTTCGTCTCCATGTTGGTGCTCAAGCTCATGGAGCTGCGGCGCAAATCGGACATCCGTCTGGTCGCGACCCTGATCGGGTTTCTCGTCGTGGTTGAATTCCTGTTCGACCAATCGCCCTGGTTGGTGCTGTATCTGGGTGCCGTCGTCGTGTGGGGCATCGCCCTGTTGGTGGATCTGAACGGCGGGCTCGAGGAGCCGCGCCGACGCGGGGCCGTCAAGGTCGCCGTGACGCTCGCGCTCCAAGCACTTCCGCTGACACTCATCCTTTTTCTGCTGTTTCCGCGCCTCAGTGCCCCGCTGTGGAATCTGGGCGTGGATCCGAGCAAAGCGACCACCGGGATCTCGGACAGCCTCGAGCCAGGCGCGATCAGCGAGCTGGTGCTCGACGGCGAGTTGGCGTTTCGCGCCCGCTTCGAGGGCGCGCCACCCGCTGCGGATCAGCTCTATTGGCGCGGTCCGGTTCTCTGGGAAACCGACGGGCGCCGCTGGTCGAGAGGGGAGGGCATCGCCAACAGCGGAACAGCCGGTACTCTGTTGGAGGCGGGACGCTCGATCGATTACGAGGTGACCCTGGAGCCAACCGATCAACGCTGGCTCTTCGCGCTGGACATGCCGAACAGCGTACCGGACGGGGCATTTATCAGCTCGGATCATCAGCTGATCGCACGCCAGGCCGTGAGCGCGGTCAAGCGCTACCGCGTGACCTCCGCGCTCGACTATCGCACCGCTGCCCCGGACCCGGCGCGCCTTGCTGCCGGACTGCAGGTCCCAGAAGACGTGACGCCCCGGATGCGCCGGTTGGTCGATGAGTGGCGGAATCGATCCGAGACCGACTGGGCGCTGGTGCAGTCCGGGCTCCAGTTCTTCAACCGCGAGTCCTTCCACTACACCCTGATGCCGCCCAGCCTCGGTGCAAACCCGACGGACGAGTTCCTCTTCGAGACCCGGCGCGGATTCTGCGAGCACTACGCCAGTAGCTTTGCGGTCTTGATGCGCATGGCCGAAATCCCCTCGCGAATCGTGCTCGGCTATCTCGGGGGCGAGCTCAACCGCGTCGGCGGCTATCACATGGTCTGGCAGTCCGACGCGCATGCCTGGGTGGAGGTGCTGATCGACGGACGGGGTTGGGTACGGGTGGATCCAACCGCCGCTGTCGATCCGTCGCGGGTCGACAACAGCGGGGCTTCGCGCATGCTGGGCGCCGGCCCGTCGGTGCGCTTCACCCTGGAGCAAGCCGATGCAATCGCCCGTTTCGTGCGCAACCTGCGTCTCTTCGCCGACAGCCTGGACGCCGCCTGGCAGGATTGGATCCTGGGTTTCTCGGTCGAGAACCAACTGGCCTTGCTGGAGCGGCTGCGGCTGGGCGAGCTGCGCGAGTACGGGCTGGTCGCACTGATGCTCGCCGCACTCGGCCTGACCCTCGGAGTCCTGGTGCTTGCCTCGATCCGCGAGCGCAAACCGTTTGATCCCCTTCAAGCTGAATACGCCCGCTTCTGCGGACATCTCGCAAAGATCGGACTCGCTCGTGTGCCGAACGAAGGACCGATGAGCTATGCCCGACGGGTTGTCGCGCAACGTCCGGATCTCGCGCCGACAATCGAGCGATTCATGGATCTTTATATCCCGGCGCGATACGGACCCGACGATCCGCGCGACGTGCTCATGGCGCTCTCCGATCTGTTGCGCGATTTTCGGCCTCGCTCCGCGAGCCGCATGCGCGATTTGCTCCGGAGATCCCGTTAGGGCCCTGCTGCATCCGGGGTAAGGGCAGGGGTTGGATGTCCAGCGTCACTACTTTCCGATGCAAAAGGTGGAAAAGATTCGTCCCAGTAGATCCTCGGAGGTGAAGCGACCGGTGATCTCACCGAATGTCTGCTGGGCCTGCAGGAGATCATCTGCCACGAGCTCGACGCCGGCTCCTTGTGAGAGTGCTCGCTGCGCGGATTCCAGATGGTCGAGTCCGAGTCGCAAGGCATCGAGGTGACGACGGCGCGCAACGAAGGCACCTTCGGTGGAGCCGCCGAGGCCCGCGCGATCCCTCAGATGCACTCGCAGTAGATCCAGGCCGGCACCGGTTTTCGCTGAAAGGCTGATCTGCGGGCCGGCCTCCAGCGCAGCGATGCCGGGCAAGAGGCCCTGAAGGTCGATCTTGTTACGCACTCGGGTGACCGGAATCTGTTCCGGTAGACTCTCGCGCGCCGGCTGATCCGCACTTTGCGTGGCGTCGAAAACCCAGAGCACGAGATCAGCCCGGTCGATCTCGCCGCGCGCACGTCTTACGCCTTCGCGCTCGATCGGATCCTCGCTGTGGCGCAGACCAGCCGTATCCACGATACGGATCGGGAGCCCGTCGACCTGGATATCGAGCCTCAAGAGATCGCGCGTGGTGCCCGGGATCGGCGTAACAATCGCCGCGTCCTGACCGGACAGCGCATTGAGTAAACTCGATTTACCTGCATTCGGCGGACCCGCGATCACGACCGCGAGACCCTCCCGAATGACCTGACCTTGACGCGCGAAACCCATGACCTCGCGGGTCTCGTCGATCATCGCCCGAAGATCCTCGGAAATCCCGAGATCGGCCGCAAGATCCAGCTCATCGTCGGGAAAATCAAGGGTCGCTTCGATATAGGTCCGCATCCGGACGAGGCGCTCGATGAGGTCATCGACGCGTCGCGAGAAGACACCTTGAAGGCTGCGACCGGCGAGGCGAACCGCGAGTGCGGTGGAGCTCTCGATCAAGTCGGCGACGGCCTCCGCTTGGGCAAGGTCGAGCTTGCCGTTCAGGAAGGCGCGCTCCGAGAACTCGCCGGGGCGAGCGACCCGTGCCCCGAGGTCTAGACAGCCTTGAAGGAGCAGGTCCATGACCACGGGACCACCATGTCCCTGAAGCTCGAGGACATCCTCTCCCGTAAAGGAGGCCGGCGCCGGGAAAAAAAGGGCGATGCCCTGGTCGATGAAGTGTCCATGGGAATCGCGAAAGGTCGCAAAGGTGGCCTGCCTGGGGCAGGGCACCTTCCCGAGCACGGCCTCCGCGATGGAGGAAACGCGTGCACCGCTGATCCGCACGATCCCGACCCCGCCGACTCCGGGCGGGGTCGCCAGGGCGGCGATGGTCTCCGTGGCCATGACGACCTCGGCTACTCGGCCTAGCGCTTGTGTTTGACCGAGGCCGCCTGTTTCTCGATCGTCCGCGTAATGTGCCATTGCTGTGCGATGGACAGCAGATTGTTGACCGTCCAGTAGAGGACGAGTCCCGACGGGAAGAAGGCGAAGAAGACCGTGAACACGAACGGCAAGGCCATCATGATCTTCGCCTGCATCGGATCCGGCGGCGGCGGATTCAACTTCATCTGCACGAACATGGAAACACCCATGATCAGCGGCAGGATGAAGTAGGGATCCGGCGCCGAGAGGTTGTCGAGCCACAGCATGAAGGGCGCATTGCGCAGCTCGACACTCTCGAGCAACACCCAGTAGAGCGAGATGAAGACCGGGATCTGAATCAAGATCGGCAAACAGCCGCCGAGCGGGTTGATCTTCTCGGTCTTGTACATCTCCATCATGGCTTGATTCAAGCGCTGCTTGTCGTCGCCGTAACGATCCTTCAATGCCTGCAGTCTCGGCGCAAGCTGACGCATGTTGGCCATCGACTTGTAGCTGGTCTCGGAGAGCTTGTAGAAGGCCAGCTTGATCAGGATGGTCAGGAAGATGATCGACCAACCCCAGTTTCCGACCACCCAGTAGATCTTGCTGAGCACCCAGAAGATGGGTTGTGCAATCACGGTCAGCCAGCCGTAGTCGACCGCGAGATCCAGCCCGGGAGCTACGCTTGCCAACTGATCTTGGAGCTTCGGACCGACGAAAAGCTCGTTCTCGAAGACGTGGGTTGCGCCTGGCGCAATGCTGACCGCGGGCGAGTACTTGCCGATGATGTAGCGCGAGTCGGCGAGGACGTTCGTGTAGAAGGTTTCGAGTACGCCCGCCGGCGGGATCCAAGCCGCCAGGAAGTAGTGCTGCATCATCGCGATCCAGCCATCGGCAACGCTGCGGTCGAGCTTGCCTTTGAGCATGTCGTCGAACGACACCTTCTTGTACTTGTCCTCGGGGCTGTAATACACGGCACCCGTGTAGGTGTGAACGAAGCGGGATTCGTTCGGATCGATCAGATCGGTGCGCTGAAGCTGGTTGTACTGACGAGCAACGAGGGGGGCGTCCGTGGCGTTGGTGATCGACTGACTTGCACGGATGACGTAGCTGCCGCGCTCGAAGCTGTAGCGCTTGCGGACCTCGATGCCGGACGCGTTGGCCCAAACCAAGTCGACATCAAGCGTATTGTCGTCCGCACCGAGCTTGTAGAGGGTCTGAGAGCCTTGGAAGATCGCCTCATGCGTCGGCAGCAAGGAGGGATCTTCGCCCAACAAGCCGGACTGAGCGATGAACATGTTCGGCGGGACCGGCTTGAGCAGCTGGAATGGGTCGTCCGGGCGCTCGGCAACAGTCGCGTAATCCAGCAGCCAGGCCGAGGAAATAGTCCCTCCGCGCGGAGAGATCTCGATGTGAAACACATCCGTTTCGATCCGGATCGGAGCCTCGGCCGGCACTGCCTGCATATCGGCCGAAGACATGGCCGGGGTGAGTGCATCGGGAGTTGTCGCGACCTGCGGGACATCCGCAGCGGAGGAGGATGGCGCATCGACCGTCAGGCCGCGCTCCTGCGCAACCTGCGGCTGAACCGGACGCCCGTAGTCTTCCATCCAGGCCGAGTAGATGAGAAACACCACGGCGGCCAGGGCGAAAAACAGGATTAAACGCTGGTTATCCATGAGAGCAGGTCTGCCTTTCGGTTGGGACTGGATCGAAGCCGCCTTCGTGCCACGGGTGACAGCGCGATACCCGGCGCATCGCCAGATACCCGCCGCGAAGGAGTCCGTGGCGCTCGATTGCCTCGACGGCGTAATGAGAGCAGGAGGGATGGAACCGGCAATGCGGCCCGAGGAGCGGACTGATGCCGTACTGATAAGCGCGGATCAGGGCGATCAAGATTCGACGCATGGTTGTTTCTCGATGGTATCCCAGGCGCGGGCGAGGGTAGCGGACAAGCGCGGGCTGGACATGGTCGGTGCGCCCGACACGCACAACACGACGATATCCCACCCTTTGAGGCGCGAACGGTTGAGCCTGAAGCTTTCGCGGACGATCCGTTTCAACCGGGCTCGGTCAACCGCGCGGCGTGCGCATTTCTTAGCGATCGCGAGTCCGAGTCGAGGATGCCCCAAGCGGTTCTCGCGATACAGCACGAGAAAACCGGCGCCTCTGCAGCGCCGTGGTTCGGCAAAGACGTCACGAAACTGTCGGGAAAGGGTAAGTCGACAGATCCGCGGAAAGGTTTGCTCGGACTCCGCGGGCGTCTCGGTGCGATCCTCTGAGAGGTTCAGGTCGCCAGGCGCACGCGACCCTTGGCGCGGCGTGCATTCAGGACCTTTCGGCCGTTCTTGGTCGCACTGCGAGCGCGGAAACCATGGGTGCGCGCGCGCTTGAGGCGGCTGGGTTGGAAGGTGCGTTTCATGCTCGGTGCTCCGGAAGTCTTGTCGTCCGGGACTCGACTGAGCCCCGCCTTAAAAGGCGCGGAAACATAAGCAATTTCGGCCTGAAAGTCAATGCCGTTAGGGTTCGAGCCTCGGAGTCGGCGGTTGTGGATAAGTCTCGTCCGGGAGGCTAGACTGCGGCCACACATGACCGGCGAGAGCCCCGCGGGGAAAAAATGCCCCGCCCGAGGGTCGCAGCCATCGGCACGGCCGGAGCGATCGGCGGTCTTGCTCGACAACAACAAGCAGTTTTTGGGAGTCCACCGTGGGAGTATGGGAACAGTGTGTCAAACAACTGAAAGGAGAGTTGACCTCGGCTGAGTTCAACACTTGGATCCTGCCGTTGCAGGCGCAAGTGGACGAGGGCCGGCTGCGGCTGTTCGCACCGAACCGTTTCGTGCTGGATTGGACACGCCAGCACTACGAGGAACGGCTGCTTGACCTCTGTCGGGCTTACAGTGAAGGCGCCGTCGGGAGGTTGAGCTTCGAAGTCGGCGGGGTGGAGTCCAAGTCGAGCGGCACGGCCGTGCCGAGCACCGCCGCAGCGCCTGTCGATGCCGACAGCGAGCTTGCCGCCCGAAGGGCGAGTGCCAACCTGAACGCGGATTTCACCTTCGACAGCTTCGTCGAGGGCAAATCGAACCAACTTGCGCGCGCGGCGTCGATGCAGATCGGACAAAACCCCGGTACCGCCTACAACCCGCTTTTTGTCTACGGTGGCGTAGGCCTCGGGAAGACACATTTGATGCATGCCGTGGGCAACATCATTCTCACGACCAACCCGAACGCTCGGGTCGTTTATCTGCACTCGGAACGGTTCGTAGCCGAGATGATCAAGGCACTCCAGCACAACCGGATCGACGAGTTCAAGAAGACGTACCGCTCGGTAAACGCCCTACTGATCGACGATGTGCAGTTTTTTGCCGGGAAAGAGCGTTCGCAGGAAGAGTTTTTCCACACCTTCAACGCACTTTTCGAGTCGCGCCAGCAGATCGTCCTCTCCAGCGACCGTTTTCCGAAGGAGGTCGTTGGCCTCGAAGAGCGCCTCAAGTCCCGATTCGGTTGGGGATTAACGGTTTCAATCGAGCCGCCCGACCTCGAAACAAGTGTCGCGATCCTACACAGCAAGGCCAGCCTCTGGGGAGTCGACCTCCCCGAAGACGTTGCGTTTTTCGTGGGTCGACGGATTCGATCGAACATCAGAGAGCTCGAAGGGGCACTCCGTCGACTCGTTGCAAACGCACAGTTCACCGGCAAACCCATCAGCATGGAGCTGGCAAAACATGCACTTCGGGACATGCTGGCTGCGCAGGACAAACAGGTCAGCATCGAGAATATCCAAAAGACGGTGGCCGAGTATTTCAAGCTCCGAACCTCGGACATGATCTCGGCAAAACGCAGCCGCTCGATCGCGCGCCCGCGACAGATCGCAATGGCGCTCGCGAAGGAGCTGACAAAACACAGTCTTCCCGAAATCGGGCGGGCGTTCGGGGGCCGCGATCACACGACCGTTCTGCATGCCACTCGGACCATCAAGAATCTTCGCGACAGCGACGCATCGATCGAAGAGGACTACAAGAACCTGTTGAGAACTCTGACTTCATAGCTGTGGATAGCGTGTTGACGGAAATCGAAGGCGGTTGACGGCGAGAGTTATACACAGACTGCCCAGAGGTTGTTGCTGCCGGCGATCTCAGTAGACCCTACTGATCCATAAAGGATTATGGATTGTCGCGCACTCATGCACAGCCCTTATTACTACAGGTTTTTTAAATTTCTTAAGTATTAGGAGATCACGATGGAGCTTGTCGTCAACCGAGAAAATTTGTTGCCTGTGCTCAGTAAGGTGGTCGGTGTTGTCGAACGCCGACAGACACTTCCGATCCTCGGAAATTTGTTGTTGTCCGCCAGCGATGACCGACTGGATATCTGCGGAACGGATCTGGAGGTCGAGGTCAAAACGAGCTGCAACGCATCGGTCCTTCGCGAGGGCGAGACGACACTGCCGGCCAGGAAATTGATGGATATTTGTCGAAATCTCAGCGAAGGCACGGAGATCCGGTTTCGACAGACTAACGAGCGGTGCCTTGTCACCGCGGGACGCGGCCGGTTTACGCTGGGGGCGCTCCCGGCGCCCGACTTCCCGCTGATGGATGCCGAGATCGACGGGGTGGAGGTCAAGGTACCGGAGCGGATCCTTCGCGAGATTCTAGAGAAGACGTCTTTTGCGATGGCGCAACAGGATGTCCGCTACTATCTGAATGGCCTGCTTGTCGAGTGGGAGCACTCGGGAATCACTGCGGTGGGGACGGACGGGCATCGGCTCGCGAAGTTTCATCGGGCCCTTGACCTGGAGATTCCGGAGCCGGTGCAGGTCATCGTGCCGAGCAAGACGGTCCTTGAGCTGCGTCGCCAACTCGCGCCCACCGACGAAGCGGTCTCGGTGGCGGTCGGCTCGAAGAGTATTCGTGTAGCAGTCGGTGGAATGGTGATGACCTCGAAATTGGTCGACGGCCGTTATCCGGAATACGGGCGTGTCATTCCGCGCGAGCTCGGGAAGGTTGCGCGGGTCGGCAACGAGGCGCTGAAACGCGCCTTGGCGCGTACGTCGATTCTGTCGAACGAGAAGTATCGCGGTGTTCGGTTGGCATTCGAGGAGGGGGTTTTGAGGCTGCAGGCGCACAATCCGGAACAGGAGGAGGCGGAGGAGGAGATCGAGCTCGACTACGGAGGGGAGTCCGTCGCGATCGGTTTCAACGTCGCCTACCTGTCGGATGTTTTGGGGGCAGTGGAGGGTAGCGAGGTCGAAGTGCGATTCAGCGACGCAGGAAGCAGCTCGGTGTGGCGCGGTGTCGGGGCAGAGGATGAAACCTATGTCGTCATGCCGATGCGGTTGTGATCGTCAGGGCCGATGGAAGGTTTGAGGGCTCCGCGGCTGTTGACGCTGCGAGTCAGGAACCTAAGGAACCTCCGCAGCGTGGATGTGGACCTTCGTGAGAGATCGACCCGTATCCTGTTGACCGGCGCCAACGGGGCAGGCAAGACGACGCTTCTCGAAGCCGTTTATCTCCTAGCCAGAGGCCGCAGCTTTCGGGGCCGCAAGGCGGGGTCCTTGACGACCGATGGTGAGAGCCGAACGCTGATTGAAGGACGTTTTCGGGAAGTGGATTCATCGAGTGAGTCTACAATGGTCTTCGAGCGGAGCAGTCGCGGGAGTCGGAGGCGATACAACAGTATTGCCGTGGGCTCGATCCCGCCAAGTGACAGCCCGCTGCGTGTGAAACTGATCGGGGAAAACCCGCAGATTCTTTTGGAAGGGGAGCCGATGCTCAGGCGCGGGCTTCTCGACTGGAACGTGTTCCACGTGGAACATTCGCTTGGGCTGCTGCGTGCCGACCTCAAGCGGGTCCTTGCTCAGCGAAATGCAGCCCTGCGACAAGCGGGCGACGCCGCTTCGTTTTGGGATCCGGCCTTCGTGGAACTATCCGACCGCATTAACGCGCGACGCGCGGTCTTCGTAGAAGAGTGGCGAACTCAGTTGAGACCTCTGGCGGACGAGTTTCCGTTCCTCGAAGGGTGCGATCTTGCCTTCGACCGCGGCTGGGCTGCGGACCGTGATTTGAGCGACCTTCTCAAGCGCGGACGGAGTGCCGAGATTCATCGCGGGCAAACGCTTGCGGGTGCACACCGGGCGGACATCAGAATTAGTCGTGACGGCGTGTCGTCAAGATTTTCCCGCGGCCAGGCAAAGGTGGCTGTCTGCCTCCTTCAACTCGCCGCGGAACGGGTCCATCGTAGGAAGGGCCTCGCACCTTCACTTTGGCTGCTCGACGACATCGATGCCGAGCTCGATTCGACCACAGCCGGCAAACTTTGGCGCCTATTCGGAGATTCGGACGGTCAGCAGTTTGTGGCCCGGTTAAGCCACGAGCTTGGTTCCGTCCGCGACGAAGCCGACAATCCGGACGCATTGTTCCACGTGGAACAGGGTACTCTTGCACCTTCTGAGCCCGCCGGTGTTCCTTCGCCCACGACGAGCTCGCTTTAGCCGGGTCAACCTCCGGCACGCGGAATGTCTCGCTCCCGCCGGCTCCTACAGCGCTCCGGCTCCGCTTCCCGTATAATGGATCATGCTTCGAGGGCAGCCTTGTCCCGGCGCCGACCTACCGGACCGCAACGCGCAGCATGCCTCCATCAAACCGCGATGCATCCATTGGCCAGCGGCCCCGCCGCCAGCGCCTGCGCGCCCTCTCACCGATCCATCATCTCGATCAGGCCACATGACCTACGACTCAACAAGCATCAAGGTCCTTCGCGGACTAGACGCCGTCCGTAAACGGCCGGGCATGTACATCGGCGATACGGACGACGGTACCGGTCTCCACCACATGGTCTTCGAAGTCGTCGACAACTCAATCGACGAAGCGCTTGCCGGCCATTGCGACAATATCCGCGTCATCCTTCACGAGGACGGCTCTGTCTCCGTGAGCGACAACGGGCGCGGAATTCCGGTCGACATTCACTCCGAAGAGCAACGGTCGGCCGCCGAGGTGATTCTCACTGTTCTCCATGCCGGCGGGAAATTCGACGACAATTCTTACAAGGTTTCGGGGGGGTTACACGGGGTCGGGGTCTCGGTGGTCAACGCTCTCTCCGATCGGCTTTTTTTAAAGATCTCACGGGGTGGCTGTCTGTATCACCAGGAGTACCACCTCGGGGAGCCTCTGTATCCGCTTAAACATGTCGGCAACACCGATGCTACGGGCACGGAAATTCGCTTCTATCCATCGGAGCAGACCTTCACGCATATCGCATTTCACTACGATATCCTGGCCAAGCGTCTGCGCGAGCTTTCCTTCCTTAACTCCGGTGTGCGTATCGAACTGTTCGAGGAGGCGACCGGTCGCGAGGACACCTTCGAGTATCAGGGCGGCATCCGGGCGTTCGTCGAGCATCTAAATCAGAATAAGGAGCCGATTCACCCAAGCGTGATCCATTTCACTGCCGAGCGGCAAGGCGTCACGGTCGAGTTGGCAATCCAGTGGAACAACGGCTACCAGGAAACGATTTTCTGCTATACCAACACGATCCCCCAAAAGGACGGCGGTACCCATCTAGCCGGCCTTCGCGCTGGCCTGACCCGGACATTGAATGGCTATATCGAGCGCGAAGGCCTCGACCGAAGTCAGAAAATTCGCCCGGTCGGTGACGACGCACGTGAAGGCCTCACCGCAGTCTTGTCCGTTAAGGTGCCGGATCCGAAATTTTCGTCGCAAACCAAAGACAAGCTGGTCTCTTCCGAGGTCAAGGCTATCGTCGAATCCCTCGTGGTCGAGCAGCTGAATATCTTCCTCGAGGAGCAGCCTGCGGAAGCGAAAGCGGTCGCCAACAAGATGCTCGAGGCCGCGCGAGCTCGCGAGGCTGCCCGCAAAGCGCGCGAGATGACGCGCCGAAAGGGAGTGCTCGATGTCGCAGGGCTGCCGGGCAAGCTCGCCGACTGCCAAGAAAAGGATCCCGCCAATTCAGAACTGTATCTGGTCGAGGGTGATTCCGCGGGCGGTTCGGCCAAACAAGGACGTGACCGGGCCTTTCAAGCCATTCTTCCGCTCAAGGGGAAGATCCTGAATGTCGAGAAGGCCCGATTCGACAAGATGTTGTCTTCTGCGGAGGTCGGCACGTTGATCACCGCCCTGGGATGCGGGATCGGACGTGAAGAATACAACCCGGACAATCTCCGCTATCACCGAATCATTATCATGACGGATGCCGATGTTGACGGCGCCCATATTCGAACGCTCCTCTTAACCTTTTTTTACCGTCAGATGCCCGAGCTCGTGGAGCGCGGCCACATCTTCATCGCGCAGCCGCCGCTCTACAAAATCAAAAAGGGAAAGCAGGAGGAGTACCTGCTCGACGACGCCGCACTGAATCGCGCAATGCTCCAAGCCGCACTCGACGGGGCTGACCTGCATGTCAATGCGGAGACCGTCCCTTTGGCGCGTACCGCGCTCGAAACACTCGCTCGCGACTATCAGGTATTCGTCGGAATCATCAAGCGTCTCTCAACGCGCTACGACGCGGTATTTCTCGATGAGTTGGCCAAAGCGCCGCCGCTTGACGACACGCTCCTGTCCGATAAGCAAGCCTTTGAAGACTGGCGCAAGGATATGGAGCGACGCCTCAACCAGCTCGACTCCATATCCTTGCACTACCAGCTGCGCTTGAGCGATCCGACATCACCTCGCCCGGAATCTTTGGAGCTGGTTCGCCTGATCCATGGGATCCCCGAGATCCGCATCATTCCATTGGACTTCTTTCATACGGCGGACTACGCAAAGATCTTGGATTACGGTCGAAAGGTCGCTGGATTGATCGAGCCGGGGGCCTTTGTCGCTCGCGGGGATCGCCGCAAAGAGATCACGGAACTGGGAGAAGGGGTCCGCTGGCTGCTCGCCGAGGCACAACGCGGGCACAGTATCCAGCGCTACAAGGGGCTCGGCGAGATGAACCCCGACCAGCTATGGGATACCACCATGAACCCCGAGACTCGGCGCTTGTTGCGGGTGACCATCGAGGATGCAGTGGGTGCCGACCAGATCTTCACCACACTCATGGGTGATCATGTCGAGCCGAGACGGGAATTCATCGAGCGCAACGCCCTCAATGTCGAGAATCTCGATATCTAGGGCCTCTTGGA
This sequence comes from Thiocapsa marina 5811, assembly GCF_000223985.1. Lineage (GTDB taxonomy): Bacteria > Pseudomonadota > Gammaproteobacteria > Chromatiales > Chromatiaceae > Thiocapsa > Thiocapsa marina. The sequence goes on along the minus strand of NZ_AFWV01000008.1, from coordinate 95,557 downwards.
TCCAGGCAATGCAGCGACGGTGGACTCGATCCACTCTTCCACCGCGGCGTTGATTTCGGCCGCAGTCCGCCCTGCGGTCGGAATGGTCGGGCCGATGACCACCTCTATGGTTCCGGGCGCCTTGCGTATGCTGCGTCGTCCCCAGAAGTAGCCCGCGTTGTGTGCGATCGGGACGACAGGTCGTCCGCTGCGCTCGGCGAGGACGGCCCCGCCGATTGCGTAGGGATGGCGGTAACCCGGCGCCACCCGAGTCCCTTCCGGGAAGACGATGACCCACCGCCCGCTCTGCAACAGTCGCAATCCTTCGCGGACGAGCTCGACGATCGCACGGCGGCCTGCGCCACGATCGATCGGAATGCAGCGAAGGCGTTTCAAACCGGCCCCGAAGATCGGGACGCGCATCAACTCCTGCTTTAAGACCCAGCTCTGGCGAATCGGCAGCAATGCCCTCAAGGCGATGATATCCCATGCCGATTGATGCTTGCTCAAAACAACCGCGTTCTCCGCCGGCAACCTCTCCAGTCCGCTGACCTGGTAGCGCAGACCGCAGATCCATCTCAACGCCGCTAGATTGAGCTTCGCCCAACGCTGCGCAAGACGATCGATAGCAGTTTCCGATGCGACCGGACCAATGAGAAGTAGAAGGGTGGAGTAGACGATGACCGACCCGACCAAAACGACCTCGTACAGGACGGAGCGTAGGAGGATCATCCCCGAGCGCAGCCAGGAGATCAGTCTCTGCGCGAATGTCGGACTATCCATGGAGCAGGGCATCGACGGCGCAGGCCAGATCGGCATGGATCGGAACGTCGATAAGATGAGGGGATCCAGCGGCGATGGTGGCCTCTCCCTTCCCCGTACGGACCATCCAAGGGTCAGCTCCCGCGGCCTTCGCCGCCAGGATATCGCTGAGCGAATCGCCGAGAAAGGGTATGCCAGCGAGACTCACCGAAAGCCGCCGCGCGATCTCCATGAGCATTCCCGCTTTGGGTTTGCGGCATGCGCAATTCTCGTCGGGTCCATGCGGGCAATAGACGATCATCTCGATGCGCCCTCCCTGCTCGGCCAACAGATCCCGAAGTTTGCGGTGCATGGTATCGAGGTCCGTCGGTGTCAGCAGGCCCCGCGCCAACCCCGACTGATTCGTCGCCACTGCAATGCGATAGCCCGCGTGCGAGAGCCGCGCGATAGCCTCGATGCTCCCCGGCAACGGGATCCATTCGTCGATGGATTTGACGAATGACGCGGAGTCTTCGTTTATCACGCCGTCTCGATCCAGAATTACGACCCGCTCACCCATAGCTTTGCCTTTGAATACCAGGAAACATCCGCCAGCTCAGCTGACCAGGAGCTCACTCTTGGAGACGGGAAATGTCCGCCACCAGCAGGAACAGTTCAGCCAGGGAACGGAGCAGTCGGATGCGGTTCTCGCGGATCTCCGAATCCTCGACCATGACCATCACCTGATCGAAAAATGCTTCGAGATCGCTTTCCAGGTCGGACAAGAGACGCAAAACCCCGATGTAGTCGCGGGTGTGCGCGAGGGGTAACACCCGTGAGGATAGCTCCTCGACCCGCGCCGCAAGGCGAATTTCGGCCGGCTCTTTGAGCAGCGTGCCGTTTACTTCGAGACCCGCGGAACCAACCTCGACCTCAATTCCCGCCTTGCTCAAGATATTGCGGATTCGCTTGTTTGCCGCTGCGAGAGATGCGGAGGCGCTGAGCGATCGGAATGCCGTTACGGCGGCCAGCCGGGCATCCAGATCGGCCGGTACGGTGACGCCTGTCTGGAGAACCGCATCGACTGTATCCGCGGTAAGGCCACGTTCATGGTAGTAACCTCGCAGCCGATCGATCACATACCCAAGGGCAGCCGTCTCCACATCGTTGCTCAGGAGTCCCTCCGAATAGGCGGAGGCCGCGGAGGCAATCAAATCGCGCAAGTCGAGATCCAAGGGGGTCTCGATCAGGATACGCAGCACGCCGATCGACGCGCGCCTTAGACCGTACGGATCCTTGGCCCCGGTGGGACGTAACCCGATACCGAATATCCCGACCAGCGTATCCATCCGATCGGCGATCGCCAAGACCCTTCCACACGGGCTTTCCGGTAGGACATCGCCTGCGAATCGCGGCAGATACTGCTCCTCCATTGCCGCACAAACACATGGATGCTCGTTGGCATGCACTGCGTAATAGCGCCCCATCGTCCCCTGAAGTCCAGGGAACTCGTAGACCATCGACGTCACGAGATCGCATCGCGCGAGATGAGCCGCGCGCGCAGCGAGATCCGGATCGACACCGATCGCGTGCGCAAGATCACGTGCAAGCTTTGCAACTCTTTTGCTCTTCTCCGCAAGCGTTCCGAGGCGATCCTGAAAGACGACGGTTTCGAGTCGTTCAGCGTACCCTTCCAAAGGCAGCTTCAGGTCTTGGGCCCAAAAAAACGCTGCATCCGCAAAACGAGGCCTGATCACCCGCTCGTTGCCCGCGCGGACCTGATCCGGATCACGGCTCTCGATGTTGGCCACCGTGATGAAGGATGCCTGTAAGGCACCGCACGAGTCCTCGACGGGAAAATATTTCTGATTCGAGCGCATCGTCTCGATCAGAACCTCCGGCGGAATCGCGAGATACGCGTCGTCGAAGTGGCCGAGTATCGCATTCGGCCATTCGACCAAGGCCGTGACCTCCTCGAGGAGCGCGTCATCGACCCGAGCACGCAGCCCATTCGCCGAAGCCAGTTGCTCGACCTGGCTGCGAATCAAATCGCGTCGCCGATTGAAATCCGGCTCGACCGACCCGGACGAGCGCAGTAACTCGGCGTATGCCGTCGCTTCCGGAACGTTGAGCGCTTCGGGATGATGGAAGCGATGTCCGTAAGTCTCCCGCCCGGCCTCTGTGCCAAGGATGCGGCCCGGAATCGCTTCCGTCCCCAAAAGGAGACAAACCCAGTGGACCGGACGGACGAACTCTTCCGAACCCTCCCCCCAGCGCATCCGCTTGGGGATGGGAAGCCGGGCCAGCGCAGCGTCTGTCAAGCCGGGGACGAGAGAGCTCGTCAGCTCTCCGGATACCTTACTTCGAAATGCCAGCCACTCGCCTTTGTCAGTGACCTCGCGGGCGAGCATTGCGACCGGCACGCCGCAGGACCCGGCGAAACCCAATGCGGCTTTTGTCGGCAGGCCGTCGGCGCCGAATGCGGCCTGCACGGCAGGCCCACGCCGCAGAATCTCGCGGTCCGGCTGCCGGGTCAGGATGCCGCGTACCAACAGGGCGAGTCGACGCGGAGAGGCAAAGGCATCAATCTTTTCAAAGCCGATGCCGGCACCCTCGAGTTGATCTCGAAAGCATCCGATAAAGGCATTCAATAGCGTAAGCAAAGCGGTCGGAGGAAGCTCTTCGGTTCCGATCTCGACCAGAAGGTTACTGGTTGCATCCACGGTCGTCTCCCGTCAACGGGTCAGCATCGGGAAGCCGAGGGCCTCCCGGCGGTCGAAGTAAGCCTGGGCGACGGATCGCGACAGGGTGCGTACCCGCAGGATGAAACGCTGCCGCTCGGTGACCGAGATCGCGCCTCGCGCATCGAGGAGGTTGAAGGTGTGAGAAGCCTTCAAAACTTGCTCGTAGGCCGGCAGCGGGAGTCCCTTCTCGACCATGGCTGCGCTGGCCGCTTCGCAGGTATCGAACTGTTTGAACAAGGCATCGACGTCGGCATGCTCGAAGTTGTAGGCCGACTGCTCGACCTCGTTCTGATGATAGACATCACCGTAGGTGACGACGCCCGCCGGGGTCCGGCTCCAGATCAGATCGTAGACGCTCTCCACACCTTGCAGGTACATGGCGATGCGCTCGAGGCCATAGGTGATCTCTCCGGTCACCGGTCGGCAATCGAGCCCTCCGACCTGTTGGAAATAGGTGAACTGTGTCACCTCCATCCCGTTGAGCCAGACCTCCCAGCCGAGCCCCCATGCACCCAACGTCGGTGACTCCCAGTTGTCTTCGACGAACCGGATGTCGTGCACCAGAGGATCGATCCCGAGGCGCCGCAGCGAATCGAGGTAGAGATCCTGGATCTCGAGCGGCGAGGGTTTCAGCACGACCTGATATTGGTAGTAGTGCTGGAGGCGGTTCGGATTCTCCCCGTAACGTCCGTCGGTCGGGCGGCGCGAGGGCTGAACGTAGGCACTGCGCCACGGCTCCGGCCCAATCGAGCGCAGGAAAGTCGCCGGATGAAAGGTTCCTGCGCCGACCTCCATGTCGAGCGGCTGAAGGATGACGCATCCCTGCTCGGCCCAGTAACGCTCAAGGGCAAAAACGAGTCCCTGAAAGGTCGAGACATCCTCTCGATCGAGGTTCAAGATGGTACTCCTTCAGCCCAGGGTTGATGAAAATCGCACAGTATAGCGCCGATCGGCGAAGCCGCGCCAAATCGATACCCAGCCCGGAGACGACGCGTTCGCGCAAAACAGGGCCTCGCCTGTTAACCTATCGCGGTCGTGCGACCGCCCACGGCGCGGAACCGGCCCTCCATCACAACCTCGATACCGACCCCCATGCGCACCTTCAACGACCCGGCAGCCGAACGTCGCCATGCCGTCACCCACACGGCAATCGTCGGGGCGGCGATCAATCTCGTGCTCTCGGTGGTGAAGATCATCGCAGGCGTTTACGGACACTCTCAAGCGCTCGTGGCCGACGGGATTCATTCGCTCTCGGATCTCTTGTCTGACCTCCTGGTCCTATTGGCCGGCCGACGGGCCAGCCAAGGTCCGGATCACGATCACCCCTACGGGCACGCTCGATATGAAACGGTCGCTACGCTTGTCCTGGGATTACTGCTGATCGCCGTGGCCGTCGGCATTGCTTGGGATTCCATCGAGCGGCTGTTCCAGCCGGCCGCTTTACTCAAACCCGAGCCTCTGACCCTGCTTGCGGCCCTGGGATCGATCCTCGTCAAGGAATGGCTCTACTGGTGGACGCTCGGCTATGCCAAGCGCGTCAAGTCCGATCTGCTCCGCGCCAACGCTTGGCATCATCGTACCGATGCGGTCTCTTCAGTGGTCGTCCTGGTAGGAATTGCCGGGACAATGGCAGGCCTCGCCTATCTGGACGCGATCGCGGCCGTTGCGGTCGCGCTGATGATCGCGAAGATCGGCTGGGAGCTGGGCTGGGAGGCGATCAACGAGTTGGTCGATACCGGGCTTGAATCCGAGCGGCTGAGCACGGTGAAGGAGACGATTCGGTCGGTCGGCGGCGTACGTGACATCCATATGCTGCGCACGCGCCGCTATGCGGGACAGGTCTCGGCCGATGTCCATGTCTTGGTCGATCCCTTCGTCAGCGTGTCCGAAGGTCACATGATCAGTCTCTTGGTGGAGCATCGACTCAAGCGGGAGATCGACGAGATCACCGATGTGACCGTTCACATCGATCCGGAGGACGACGATCGTTTTCCTCCTCCGGTCGGGCTTCCCTTAAGGGCAGAGGCGATGGCCCGCCTCGCCTCGCTCTGGTCGGCGATTCCCGAGGCGAACGAGCGTCAACGGATGGTCTTCCACTATCTGCGGGGCGGAATCGACATCGAGGTCCATTTCCCGTTGGCCGCGTGTCGCCGACAGGGTGCGGACACGGGCGATCTACAGGCACGCCTCGCGGCAGCAATCAAGGACGAGCCGGCATTTCGAGATGTCCGAATCTTTTTCGGATGATCGCACCACATCAGTGCGCTTTTTTGCCGAAGAGCCCTATTCGGGTGCACTGATGGAAAGAGCCTCCGCGGATGCGCACATCCCAAACGTTTCCGCCGACGATACGGCGTTGTCCCAACCGGATAGCCGAGACGCTATACCGAGAAATCCGGTATGAAAAACAATCTATTGGGGGCTTTTGCGCGAAGCGGCCACGGATAGGGCACGCTGAGTGAGCCCCTTGAGCTTCGTCTTGGCTCGGTAGATGCTTTACAACCTGGAGGTGATCGACAGCACCGGCCGTCCTGGGTCGCACCCCACGCCGAGGACTCCCTACAAACCGAATCACCGCGACCCGCCGACGCACGGCGAGTCGTGCAGCCGGACTGGTGACCTGCTAGGCTCCATGCCGCCTCGCCGCATCCGAGGGCAAAAGGCCAACCATAGGGCCATCCGGCGATCTTTCCCCCGAACCTACAGCAGCGGAGAAATCCCAAATGACAGACGTGATCAAAATGATCAAGGACAACGACGTGAAGTTCGTCGACCTTCGCTTCACAGACACGCGCGGCAAAGAGCAGCACGTCTCCATGCCCTCCCGGGTGGTCGACGAGGACCTGTTCAAGGACGGCAAGATGTTCGACGGCTCGTCGATCGCGGGCTGGAAGGGCATCGAGGCGTCGGACATGGTCTTGATGCCGGAGCCCTCCACCGCCGTCATGGATCCTTTCACGGACGAGAACACCCTGATCATCCGCTGCGATATCCTCGAGCCCGACACCATGACCGGTTACGAGCGCGATCCGCGTTCCCTGGCCAAGCGCGCGGAAGCCTACCTGAAGTCGACGGGCATCGCCGACACGGCCTACTTCGGTCCGGAGCCCGAGTTCTTCATCCTGGACGATGTGCGCTGGGGCGCGGACATGAGCGGCGCCTTCTACAAGATTGATTCCGAAGAGGCAGGCTGGAACTCCGAGCGCGTCTTCGCCGACGGCAACATGGGGCACCGCCCAAGCACGAAAGGCGGCTACTTTCCGGTTCCCCCTGTCGATTCGCTCAACGATATACGCGCAGCGATGTGTCTGACGCTCGAAGAAATGGGCGTGCCGGTCGAGGTTCATCACCACGAAGTCGCCACCGCGGGACAGTGCGAGATCGGCACCCAGTTCGATACTCTCGTGTCGCGTGCCGACAAGAATCAGATCACCAAGTACGTCGTTCAAAATGTCGCCCATGCGTACGGCAAGACCGCAACCTTTATGCCCAAGCCATTGGTCGGCGACAACGGCAGCGGCATGCACGTGCACCAGTCGCTGAGCAAGGACGGCCAGAACATCTTTGCGGGCGACAAGTACGCGGGCTTGTCCGACACCGCGCTCTACTACATCGGCGGAGTCATCAAGCACGCGCGCTCTCTCAACGCCTTGACCAACCCGTCCACCAACTCCTACAAACGCTTGGTGCCTGGTTTCGAAGCGCCTGTGATGCTCGCCTATTCGGCGCGCAACCGCTCCGCCTCGGTGCGCATCCCCTACGTCGCGAGCCCGAAGGGCCGTCGTATCGAGGTTCGCTTCCCGGATTCCACCTGCAACCCCTACCTGGCTTTTGCCGCCATGATGATGGCCGGCCTGGACGGCATCCAGAACAAGATCCATCCCGGCGATGCCATGGACAAGGATCTCTATGATCTGCCGCACGAAGAGGCCAAGGCCATCCCGACGGTTTGTCACTCGCTGGATATGGCATTGGACTATCTCGACAAAGACAGAGAATACCTCACCGCCGGCGGTGTCTTTACTGACGATCTGATCGATGCCTACATCGCCCTGAAGATGGGAGAGGTCACCCGCATCCGCATGACCACGCATCCGGTCGAGTTCGACATGTATTACAGTCTCTAGGACTCGGGACCTTCTCGAGCGCGTTGCAGAGGCCCCGCGAGGGGCCTTTTTCGTTTACGGTTGAGCCGCTAATCCGGGTCGACTATTCTTCGACCATGACCAAGCAACTGTTCGTCGCCGCCGTTTTAATCGGGTCCCAAGCCGCGAGCGCCGAGATATTTCGCTGGGTCGACGCGGACGGTCGCACTCACTTCTCCGACCGGCGACCTCCGGATGCGGCGGTGCAACGCGTTCTACCCGATACGGGTCAAGCCGCCCCCCCTGAGCCGGGTGCTGTATCGGCAGGCGACACACCCTTTCCAGGACCCTACACGGCCTTCGAGATCCTCGCGCCGACGTCCGGGGACGTCCTGATTCAGTCGACCGATTCACTCGAGATCGACCTCCGGCTGGAGCCGGACTTGTTCGAAGGGCACCAGCTAGAGATTCTGCTCGACGATCGTCCGGTGCCGGTCGAATCGGCAGCGACACGATTTCAAATCCAGGGTGTCGGCTTCGAGGCGCACCGTATCCAAGCGCGCGTTCAGGATGCGCTCGGAACAGTCGTCGCGGCGACACCATCGCTCGAGCTCGAGCTGCGCCAATCCGCTCCCCCGGGGGTTTTGCCCTAAGCCTCCAGCAGGAGTAAGGGCTTTTGCGATCGGCCTAAGCCGATCTGCGATGGTACGAGTTTCGCATATCTCCGGTGTCGACACGCAGGCGCGACTCCGCCTGTCGCGCCGTTCGCCTGCGTAAGCCTCCCGCAGCCCGATCGTCGACCTCAAAGCCTTCGTCTCCGCGTGCGATCTCGGTCACGCGCGAGCTTGCCAGCCGTTCGGATGAGAAATCATGAGTATTCAGCCAGCCCCGAAGCCGGCCCTAGAGCGGACGATTCTCGATCACCTGAACACGGCTGTCCTACTATTCGACAAGGACTTACGTCTCTTGTATCTCAATCCCGCCGCCGAGGTGCTCTTCGAGATCAGTGCTCGACACATCATCGGACACCATGCTCTGAATCTCCTTCCCTGCCCCGACCACCAGGTTGAAGAGCGTCTGAAAGCCGCCCTGGAGTCGCGCCATCCCTTTACCGAGCGAGAGATCAATGTCGTCGCGGGCGACGGTCGCACCAAGACGGTGAACTGCACCGTCTTGCCGTTGCACCATTTCGATGCACAAGATCAAGTGCTCGTTGAGCTCGCGCAGGTCGACCGTCAACTTCGGATTACCCGCGAGGAACATCTGCTCTCTCAACACCAGGCGACCCAGGCACTGATCCGCGGCTTGGCACACGAAATCAAGAACCCGCTCGGCGGACTGCGCGGCGCCGCGCAGTTGCTCGAGCAGGAGCTTCCGGATCCCGGATTACGCGAGTACACGCGAATCATCATCGACGAGGCCGATCGGCTCCAAGACTTGGTCAACCGGATGGTCGGTCCAAGTCGCTTGCCGCGCCGAGCTTTGGTCAACATCCACAACGTCCTCGAGCACGTCCGTGGACTCATCCTTGCGGAGTCGCCGGCCGGTCCGCGCGTGCAACGCGATTATGACCCGAGTATTCCGGATTTCATGGCCGACCAAGACCGCTTGATCCAAGCCTTTCTGAACCTGGCGCGCAACGCCGCCGCTGCGGCTGGAATAGCGGGACACATCGAGCTGCGCACGCGAGTGCTGCGCCAATTCACGATCGGAAATCGCCGTCATCGCCTTGTCCTGCAGGCGCAAATCCGTGATAACGGACCTGGAATTCCGCAGGAGATCGAGGATCGAATCTTTTTTCCGATGGTCTCCGGCCACCAAGGTGGTACGGGGTTGGGCTTACCCATCGCCCAAGAGCTCATCAACCAACACGGAGGCCTCATCGAGTGCGAGAGTCGGCCAGGCGAGACCACGTTTTACGTCTATCTGCCGTTGGAGACGGCCTATGAATAATCGGGAGCCGAAGGTCTGGGTCATCGACGACGACAGATCCATTCGGTGGGTGCTCGAACGTGCACTGCGCAAGGCGGAAATGCATGTGACCTGCTTCTCCAACGGCGTCGGTGTCATGGAAGCGCTCCAGCGCGAGCAGCCTGACGTCATCCTGACCGACATCCGCATGCCGGGGATCGATGGATTGGACCTCCTGCGACAAGTCTCGGCCCGCTACCCCGGCCTGCCCGTGATCATCATGACCGCGCACTCCGACCTCGACAGCGCGGTGTCGGCTTTTCATGGAGGAGCGTTCGAGTATCTACCCAAGCCTTTCGATCTCGACGAGGCGGTAAGCCAGGTCAATCGGGCCTGTCGACGCGGTCGCGAGGAGCGTCCGGAAGAGGTCGTGATGAGCAAGGCGCCGGATATCATCGGCGAGGCTCCAGCGATGCAGGAGGTCTTTCGGGCGATCGGTAGACTCGCACGTTCCAATATCACGGTCCTGATCAACGGCGAGTCCGGAACCGGGAAAGAATTGGTCGCGCGCGCGTTGCACCGCCACAGCCCGCGCAGCGATCGGCCCTTCATCGCTCTGAACATGGCCGCGATTCCTCGGGATCTTCTGGAGTCGGAGCTGTTCGGCCATGAGCGCGGGTCCTTTACAGGGGCTCAAAGTCGCCGCGAAGGGCGATTCGAGCAAGCCGACGGAGGAACCTTGTTTCTCGACGAGATCGGCGATATGCCCGCCGAGCTTCAAACGCGACTTCTGCGGGTACTCGCGGACGGCGAGTTTTACCGTGTCGGCGGTGTTGCCCCGACGCGAGTGGACGTGCGGATCATCGCGGCAACGCATCAGAACCTTGAAGACTTGGTCCGACAAGGCCGCTTTCGCGAAGACTTGTTTCATCGCCTCAACGTCATCCGGATTCACCTGCCGGCGCTACGCGATCGGCGTGAAGACGTCCCTGTATTGATGCGGCATTTTCTCGCCCAAGCGGCCTTGGAGCTGACCTGCGAGCCGAAGGTTCTCGCGCCGAGCGCGATCGCTCATCTTAAACGGCTCGACTGGCCCGGCAATGTCCGCCAGCTGGAGAACACCGCCCGCTGGGTGACCGTCATGGCCTCGGGCAAAGAGATTCACGCCGAGGATCTGCCGCCCGAGCTCAATGCCTCGTTTTCCGAGCCGGCTCGCGACGAGCCGTGGGAAACGGTATTTCGCCGTTGGGTTCGTCAAAGCCTCAAACAGGGGCAGGGTGCCTTGCTCGACACGGCCATGCCGATATTCGAGCAGATCCTCATCCAAACCGCCTTGGAGCATACGGGCGGGCGTCGGCAGGAGGCCGCACGACTCCTCGGATGGGGACGCAACACCTTGACTCGGAAGATCAAGGAACTGCAGCTCGATATCGAGATCGACCCGGAAGAGCCCTCGTCGGATGAGGATTCGGCACGGAGCCCCCAAATCGGCTAGGCGGATCGAGGACGTGCCCGACGCTCGGCGATCCGCGGAGCACACCATTGGATATCCAACAACGGATCCGGAGAGTGATTTGGACAGTATGAGTATCGATCTGAACGGCTCGGAGATCTCCTCGATCGACCTCGAGGGTGAACGCCTGAGCTTGCATTTTTCGCGCGCCTATCTCGTGAAGACGATGACGGGCTCGAACGAGCGCACACGCTGGCACCAGGCCGGGGATTTAGTGATCGACGGGGTCGAGGAGGCTTCGACGATTCCGTCCGGTCCCCTTGTCTGTCGGGGAGGCGACATCGACGAGAATATCTTCACCTATCGGGACATGATCCCGGTTCCGCTCGAGAGTCGCGGACACGTGCGTTGCGCGCTGACGTTCGAGGGCGTTGCGGATCCGCTCGTTGCGCAGGGAAAGGAGATACGGCTAACGATGCTCGATACACCTAAATATATCGAGCACTTGCGCTGATCGGCGTATTGAGGAAGAAGCTCGGTGCTTCGAGCCGCGCCCAAAATATCGGACGCGTGCTCGATCTCGAACGTTACCGCTTAGTTGCGTGCCGAGCCGACGATCTCGTGTGCGATGTCTACGACTCGGTTGGCCATGTCCTGGTATTCCTGCCGATAGTTGACCAGCAGCCCGTCTGTCGCCGCCCAGTAATCCTTGCCCGACACCCCGTGCTCATGCTCGTGGTCGATGAATTGCTTTTGCATCCCGAGCATCTTCTCGATCAGCTCCTGCTTTTCCTTCTTCAGCGTGGCGATATCGCTCATGTCGGTGTCCCCATAGGGTTTTTGGCCGCCTCGGGGCGGCGATGTTAGAACTTTCCTAAACCTTAATATAGCATGCAGCAAGACGTCTCGGTCAACAGGCGACCCTGCTTTTCGCTCGGTTGTTTCCCACCGAGATCGACGTGCCCGCAAATGCCTGCTGATCTGGATCCGTGATGTTTGATGTCATCCTCTACGAGCCCGAGATCCCGCCCAATACCGGTAACGTCATGCGCCTTTGCGCCAACAGCGGTTTGCGGCTCAACCTCGTCGAGCCGCTGGGGTTCGCGCTCGAAGATCGTCTCCTTCGGCGCGCCGGGCTCGACTACCGGGAATGGGCCGAGGTCGCGGTCTATCCAAACATGGAGGCCTGTCTCCGGGTGCTTCGTCCGACGCGGCTCTTTGCGTTTACCACCCGGGGCTCGACCCTCTACACGACCCCGCACTACGAAGCCGGCGACGCATTTGTGTTCGGCCCGGAGACCCGAGGTCTGCCGAAGACCTTGCTCGATACCCTTCCGCCCGAGCGACGCCTCTATATCCCGATGCGACCCGGGAATCGAAGCCTCAACCTCTCGAATGCCGTGGCCATTGTCGCGTTCGAGGCATGGCGTCAAACAGGTTTCGAGGGAGCTGTTCAGCGATAGGTTTGTTCCCCGATCCAAGGCAGATGCCTTCAAGGTCAACGGTCAAGCGATCGGCTTTCCGGTGCGAACAGCGTCCTTAGCCCGGGCTAGCCCTGTCATGACGGGACCAAGGCTGGAGAGGACACAGGTCATGCCGGAGGTGCTCTAGCCGAACTCCGCCTTCGGCTCGCGTTCGAGCAAGGCCCGGGTTGCGCGCTCGGGGGAGACCCCTTCGTAAAGCACCCGGAAAACCTGCTCGCTGATCGGCATCTCGATGCCCAAACGCAATGCGAGTCGATGCATGGCGAGCGCGGTCACGACCCCTTCGACCTCTTGGCCGATCTTGGCCTGTGCATCTGCCAAGCTCGCCCCGGCAGCGAGCGCAAGGCCCATCCGCCGGTTCCGCGACTGGTTGTCCGTGCAGGTCAAGACCAGATCCCCGATGCCCGCAAGACCCATGAAGGTCTCCTTGCGTCCGCCCAAGGCCGTACCGATGCGAATCAACTCCGCAAGACCTCGCGTAATCAGCGCAGCACGGGTATTGGCGCCGAAGCCGAGACCGTCGGCGATTCCGGTGGCGATTGCGAGTACATTCTTGGCGGCTCCACACACCTCGACGCCGACCATATCCGAGCTGGTATAGGCCCGAAACCGATCCCCGTGAAGCCGCAGCGCAACCCGCTCGGCGTATGCCCCGTCGTCCGAGGCGACCGTGACCGCGGTCGGCAGGCCGTGCGCGACCTCCTGGGCAAAGCTGGGGCCGGAGACGACCGCGAGGGCGCGGGCGCCGAGACTCTCTTGGGCGACTGCATGCAGCAACTCCCCGCTCGCGGGATCCAAGCCCTTGGTCGCCCAAGCCACGCCCATGGTCTCGGGCAATCGTCGTGCGGTCTGCTCCACCACCCGCCGGAACGCGTGACTCGGTACGACGATCAGGCAGTCGCTCGCCCCGGCAAGTGCCTCGTCCAGCGAGGCTGTCGCGGCCAATCCCTCAGGGAGGGGCACTCCAGGCAGAAAAAGGCGATTCTCGCCGTCCCGACGCAAGGCCTCGATCTGCTCGACCTCATGACCCCACAGCCGCACGCGGTGCCCATTCCGGCACAACAGCACGGCAAGAGCCGTTCCCCAGGATCCGGCACCGAGGACCGCGATTGCTGCCGGCCGGGAATCAGGCTGGGCAGGCGCGGTCCGCGCAGAATCGCCCGGCATGGTTCCGCTCAATGCTGGCTCGGCGGCTCTGCCGCGTCGCCCGCGGCACGCTGCATCGCTTCCTGCTGATGCTGCGCAAAGAGGGCATCGAAATTGACATGCTGCAGCACGAGCTGCGGAAAGCTTCCCTTGGAGACCAGATCGGAGACGACCTCCCGGGCATAGGGAAAGAGCAGGTTGGGGCAGTAGGCGCCGACCATCGCGCCCATCTCCTGCTCGGCGAAGCCGCTGATGCCGAAGATTCCCGCTTGCTGCACCTCGACGATAAAAGCCGTTTTTTCGCCGAGTTGCGCCGACACGGTGACCGAGAGCACGACCTCGTAAAGGTCCTCTTGGATGCGATTGACCTTCGTGCTGACGTTGAGCTCGTGCTTGGGCTTCCATTCGCCGCGGAAGATGTCCGGCGCGTTGGGAGATTCAAACGAAGCGTCTTTGACATAGACCCGCTGGACGGAGAACTGTCGCTCCGCTTGGGTTCGGGGGTCGTTGCTTTGGGCATTCTCGGCCATGATGTGGTTCCTTATCGATGACTGGATCGACGATGGGGAAAAAGGATGAGTCGCGGCGCACCCCAACCCGGCACCGGGATTGACGTGCGATTCAGCGTTTTTTGCGCGTGAGCGGGAGGCTCGCGGCTTCCCAAGCCATGATCCCGCCGTGCAGGTTGAAAACCTGCTCGAATCCTTCCTTTCGCAGCTGGCTGCAGGCCATCGCCGACTGCGCGCCGGACCGGCAGCTGATGATGATGGGTTTGGTCTTGTGCTTCTTCAGTGTCGCGATCTGGTTCTTGAATCCGTTCATCGGAACGTTGATTGCGTTGATGATATGGCCCTTTGCAAAATCAGCTGCCGGGCGAACATCGATCACGACCGCATCCTGATGGTTGATCATCTCGGTCGCGGCCAAGGGCTCGACGTTGCCTTTACTGCCCACGATGATGTTGTAGGCGAGCAACCCCGAGATGACGATCAACGCCACGAAGAGGTACCAGTGGTTTCCCACGAATTCCATGATTTGGTCTAACAGCATCGCTCTGCGATCTCGTTGATTGGGCGCGGTTTCACGGACGCCGCGACCGACGCCTCGACCATGAGCCGAGCGCATCGGGAAAGCAGTTGCCCGAAATTGCCCCTGGATGATTTAAGGTGGCGAAGTATAAGGAGGAGGGGCGCGGGCGTCATCCCGCAGTGTGTCGCTTCAGTGCGCGTGTTGGCAGAAGACCTCGCGCATCATCCCGATCAGTTGGAGTGTTCGTCCGTCGCTGACCCGGTAGTACACGCGATTTGCATCCTTACGCGACGCAAGGATCCCCTTGTCGCGCAGAATTGCCAAGTGCTGAGAGATGTTGCTCTGGGACGTCCCGACATGATCCACGATCTCCTGGACGCTCACCTCCTGATCGCCAAGGGTGCAGAGAATTTTCAGGCGCAAGGGGTGCGACATGGCTTTCAGCGACCGGGATGCGCGCTCGATGTCGGCATCGTCCGCGAACAGGTTGATCTCGTCGCGGTCGTCGACCGGGTCGTTCAGGACCGGGCGGGAAGACTGGCTCAGATTGCTCACCATCGGATCCTGTCTCATCAATTATTAACAATACAATAATAAACCCTTTCCGGCGGAGTGCGAAGCGGATGTGCGTCGCCGTCGCCGCCTGTCTCCGACCCAAGATGCCGGTTATGCTCGAGCTTGCGGTCAATCTCGAACCTTCGTTCACCGGTTGTCTCCTCGCCTTCGGATCGGGTCTCGGACGACGGGTATAATCCAGCGACCGATTCGAACGAGGATCCCCCCACAGCCGTGCCCAGGACCGTTGCGACAGGACATCCCGAGTGGCTTCGCCGCCGTATGCAGGATGACAGGCTTGACCGAGCGCTCGATGGGATCGGGCGTCGCTTGGCTTGGCTGTTGACGGCGTGCGCCTTGGTGACGACGCCGGCGGCTGCGGTGGAGACCGCGTCCGACGAGACCTTGGAGACGCGCGCGAAGGACCTTCAGGAGATCGAGCGACAGGTCGATTCGGTCGGTCGGGAGCTCACCGAGCAGCACGCGGACCGGCGAGCCTTGATCGCGGAGCTCGAGGTGCGGGAACGTGAGGTCGCCGAGGCGGCCGTCGGCGGCAGAGAGTTGGCGCGTGCCGTTGCCGAGCAAACCCGTGTCGCGGAGGCATTGCGGGTGCGTCATCTCGAGGAGCACGCCGCGCTCGAGAAGGAGCTCGCGCTTTGGGCGGACTTGGTTCGTACCGCTTACGTCATGGGTCGGGCCGACCGCTTACGCCTTCTCCTGAATCAGGAAGATACCGCGCAGGCGAGTCGCATTCTTTCCTATTTCGCGTACCTGAACCGAGAACAACTGCGTCGAATCATCGCCATCCAGACGCGTGTCGAACGCCTCACCCGCTTGGCCCACGACGCCGAGCGCGAGGCGGAACACCTCATCGAGCTGGCACGACGCCAAGAGGCGGCGCGGGTTCGCTTGGAGGCCGCGCGAGAGGAACGTGCCGCAGTCCTGGCCCGATTGGAAGCGAGCATTGCCGGTCGCACGGAAAATCTCGAGGTTCTGGAGCGGGATGCCGAGGCGCTGCGCCTCTTGGTGGAGCATCTGCGACAGCGGGCTCAGATCCGAGCCGAGCTCGACATTCGGCGGGATCCCTTTCCCGAACGTCGAGGACGCTTGACATGGCCGCTGCTGCACGGCGAGGTCCTTGCCGAGTTCGGAACGCCTAAGCCCGACTCCGAGCTGCGCTGGGACGGCGTGCTCTTGGCGGCCCGACAAGGCGAGGAGGTGCGCGCGGTGCATGACGGACGGGTGATTCACGCCGACTGGATGCGCGGATTCGGATTGCTCATGGTGATCGACCACGGCGAAGGCTATATGTCGATCTACGGACACAACGAGGCGCTTCTGAAGGAGACCGGCGAGTGGGTGGCGACAGGCGAAGTGATCGCGCTGAGCGGCGACAGCGGAGGTCGTGCCGAGCCCGTGCTCTATTTTGCCATTCGCCACAACGGCAAGCCGCAGAACCCGTCCGACTGGTGCGGCGGCGCACAACGGCAAGGATCCCTCTCGGATGAGGGCACGGACGAGGTTCAAAGCGATCTTTACCGGCTGCGGGAACGCGACGGCACCGAACCGATCAAACCGCAACGAAGACCGCCTTTCGCCGCCGTCGCCTGCGCCCCGGTGTCCGAATCGACCTCGGATCCGCCTGACGAAAACAGCGAAAACATGCGATGCTAGCCTATCGTCCCGCAATCGCGGGTCGGATGTGCACGGCCTCGCTCCGCACGGCCCTCCTAGCTGCGGGCCGGCCCCAACCGACGTGATTCCATGATGCATGCCATGACCCGACCCCTATCCTTTGCCTCGACCCTGATTCTCGGAATTTGTCTCGTCTGGCCGGGCGCGGGTGGCGATCGAGCGTTCGCCGAGACGGTCGAGAACCCGGATATTCCAGAAGCCGAGCCGACGCCGGCCGCGGCCGAGAATGCACTCCCGCTGCGCGACCTGCGAACCTTTGCGGAGGTCTTCGGACGCATCAAGGAGGAATACGTCGAGGGGGTCGAGGACAAGTCCCTTCTGGAAGGCGCGATCCGCGGCATGCTCGCAGGTCTCGACCCCCACTCGGCTTATCTGGACAACGATGAGTTCCAGGAGCTGCAGGTCGGCACCCGCGGAGAGTTCGGGGGTCTGGGGATCGAGGTCGGAATGGAAGACGGCTTCGTCAAGGTGATCGCACCGATCGACGACACCCCGGCTCAACGTGCCGGACTACAGTCCGGCGATACCATCGTGCGCATCGACCAAAAGCCGGTCAAGGGGATGAGCCTGAACGATGCCGTGACCTTGATGCGGGGCGAGCCCGGCACGAGCATCGAGCTCACGATCGTGCGTTCCGGCGACGAGCGCCCGTTCGACGTCACGCTCGAGCGGGCGATCATTCAGGTCGCGAGCGTGCGCAGCCGCACCTTGGAGCCCGGCTTCGGGTACATCCGCGTCTCGCACTTCCAATCGCGCACGACCGAGGATGTCTTGGCCGCGGTCGAAACGCTCAAGGCGGCCAACGACGGCACGCTGCAAGGTCTTGTGCTCGACCTGCGCAACAACCCCGGCGGGGTGCTCAACAGCGCGGTCGGGGTGAGCGACGCCTTCCTCACCGGTGGACTGATCGTCTATACCAAGGGTCGGCAGGACGACAGCAAGCTCCAATTTCAGGCCGGACCGGATGACGTCCTGTCCGGTGCTCCGATCGTCGTTCTGGTCAACGGCGGCAGCGCCTCGGCATCCGAGATCGTCGCCGGTGCCCTGCAGGACCACAAACGCGCCATCGTCATGGGCAATCAAACCTTCGGTAAGGGCTCCGTCCAGACCATCGTGCCGATCGACGACACAACCGCCCTCAAGCTCACGACCGCTCGCTACTTCACGCCCTCCGGGCGGTCGATTCAAGCCCAAGGCATCACCCCGGACATCGAGCTCGAGCGCGGGGAGTTCAAACCGTTAGCGGGGAACGGCGTGGAGGATCTAAAGGAGTCCGATCTCATTCGTCACCTCGAGGACGAGGCCGAGGAGTCCGCATCCGAGGACGATGCCGAAAAGGCGTCGCTCGTCGCGGAGGACTTTCAACTGGCGGAAGCACTCAACGTTTTAAAGGCATTGAATATTTTCGGACGGCTGGGCACTCCTTGAGCCGTTCGTTCGAGTGAGGTCCCCCGAGGCGTTTTCTGTCAACATCGGAGTCGATCATGCCAAGCGTACTCGTCCCCCTAGCTCAGGGATGCGAAGAGCTCGAGGCCGTCACGATCATCGACCTGCTGCGCCGCGCCGGAATCGATGTCGTCACGGCCGGGCTCGACAATCGTCCGGTGACCGCAAGCCGGGGCACCCTCTTGATCGCCGACACCCGGCTCGACGATGTCCTCGGGCGAACCTTCGATATGGTCGTCCTGCCGGGCGGCCTCCCCGGGGCCGACCATCTTGCCGCGGATCCGCGAATCATCGCGTTGCTTCGCAGTCAACATGCGGCGCAACGCTACATCGCGGCGATCTGTGCCGCCCCCAAGGTCCTCGCGGGCGCAGGTTTGCTCGACGGGCGATCGGCGACCGCCTACCCCGGTGCAGTCGATCCCGAAGCCTTTCCGAAGGTCAGGCTGAGCGATGCGCCGGTGGTTGTCGACTCACTCATCGTGACCTCGCGCGGCCCCGGTACGGCAATGGACTTCGCTCTGCAACTCATCGAGCTCTTGCTCGGGCGCGAATCGCGCGACCAGGTCGAGCGCGGATTGGTTCGAACACTCTGACCGGAGACCGAAGCCGCCGGCCCGGATCACGGTGAGCCCAGGACAACAAGGATCATGCCCCTCGATACGCCGATCTCGGCTGCCGCAGCACTCGCCTCGTTGTTGCTGAGCATGTCGGCAACGCGCTGGTTGGCCTCGCACGGGGCAGCCGGACGCGGGCCGCTCGATTACCCCAATGCGCGCTCGCTGCACAGCTCCCCGGTGCCTCGCAGCGGCGGTCTGGCCGTTCTGCTCGGCGTGGGCGCGCCGCTCGCGGTCTTGGCCATCTTGGGGATCTCCGCCCCCGAGCTGGGCTGGATCGCCGCAGCCGCGTTCCCGGTCGCGGCGATCGCCTTCCTCGACGACCTGGGCGAGGTCTCGCGTCGTCTGAGACTCCTTGCCCAGGTCGGCGCAGCCGTCCTATTGATCGGCGGCGGGCTGCACTGGGACGTGCTGGATCTGCCGGGCTGGGTCCTGGTCTTTCCGGGCTGGGTTGCTGCGGTGCTCACGCTGGTCTATGTCGTCTGGCTTATCAATCTCTACAACTTCATGGACGGGATGGACGGCTTCGCCGCAGGGATGGCGCTGTTCGGATTCTCCGCGTTCGCAATCCTGGGCTGGTCCGGCGGTGAAGCGCTCTTCGCGCTGGCGTCGGCCTGTGTCGCCGTTGCGAGCGCCGGGTTTCTGACCGGTAATTTTCCGCCGGCACGCATCTTCCTGGGCGACGCGGGCTCGTCGAGCCTGGGGTTGTTCGTGGCCGCCTTCTCGCTATGGGGTACCCATCTCGGACTCTTTCCGCTGTGGAGCGCCTGGCTCGCCTTCTCGCCATTCATCCTTGATGCCACCTGGACCCTGCTGGCCCGTCTGGCGCGGCGCGAGCGCATCTGGGAGCCGCATCGCCAACATCACTACCAGCGCTTGGTTCTGGCCGGATGGACGCACCGTCGCACTCTCCTGCACGCCTATCCGATCATGGCCGCCGCAGCCGCCTGCGCGGTGGCCTCCCCGGGCCTCCCGCCGCATGAGCAGTGGCTGGTGATCGGGGCTTGGACGATGATCTATGCTTTGATCCATTTTAAGGTACGACTGGTCGAGCGCACCGCCTCGACGGAGCCGACATGAATCCGCTGCTCGACCGCCTGCGCTCGCGTACCGCCGCCTTCTCGCACGATCTCCTCATGATCCCGGTGGCCTGGCTCGCCGCCTATTGGCTGCGGTTCAATCTCGGTCGAATCCCGCCGGAATTCGTCGACAGTGCGTTCAACTCCTTGCCTTGGGTCCTGGTGATTCAAGGCACCGTCTTCTGGATGTTCGGGCTCTATCGGGGGGTGTGGCGGTTCGCGTCGCTCCCCGATCTGGTGCGCATCGTGAAGGCCGCGGTCGCCGGGACGGTGCTGGTGGTGGTCACGCTCTTCATTCTGAACCGCACCGAGCTGATCCCGCGATCCGTGCCCGTGCTCTTTCTGGGGCTTCAGGTGATCCTGTTGGCCGGTCCACGCCTGCTGTATCGCTGGATGAAGGACCACCGACTCAACTTGAGCTCCGGGCAGCGTGTCCTGATCGTGGGGGCCGGGCGTGCAGGCGAGATGTTGGTGCGCGACATGCTTCGCGATGCGAGCCGATCCTATTTCCCGGTGGGCTTCGTCGACGACAAGCCGCGTCGACAGGGCGGCGAGGTTCACGGTGTCCCCGTAATCGGGCGGACCGCGGCGATTCCGGAGCTCGTCGCACGCGAGGACATCGATCTCCTGATGTTGGCCGTTCCAAGCGCGACGGCCAAGGAAATGCGCCGCCTGGTCGAGTTGTGCGAAGGCACCGGTCGGCCGTTCCGTACCGTCCCGGAGCTGCGTAATCTCATGACCGGGCAGGTCAGCATCAGTCAGCTGCGGCCTGTCTCGATCGAGGATCTGCTGGGGCGCGATCCCGTCAGTCTGGACTGGGAGGGGATCCGCGCGGGACTCTCCGCACGCGCTGTTCTGGTCACGGGTGCCGGCGGTTCCATCGGCTCGGAGCTGGTACGACAGATCGCCGCGGCCCTTCCGTCTCGCTTGATCCTGGTCGACAACGGCGAGTACAACCTCTACCGCATCGAGATGGAGCTGGTCGAGCGCTATCCGAGCCTGTGCTTCACGCGCTACCTCTTGGACGTGGCCGATGCCGCCGGTCTGGATGCGGTCTTTGCGGCCGAACGTCCGCAGATCATCTTCCATGCCGCAGCCTACAAACACGTCCCGATGCTCGAGGATCAGATCCGTGCGGCGGTGCGCAACAACGTGGTCGGGACCCGTGTTGTCGCGGAGGCCGCCTCACGCTGGGCATGCGAGCGCTTCGTCTTGATCTCGACCGACAAGGCCGTGCACCCCGCCAATGTCATGGGTGCCACCAAGCGCGTGGCGGAGGCGATCTGTCAGGCCTTGGATCAGGAATCCGCGTGTCGCTACATCACCGTGCGATTCGGCAATGTTCTCGGATCCGCGGGCAGCGTGGTGCCTCTGTTCAGTCGCCAAATCGAGCACGGCGGACCAGTCACGGTGACCCACCCGGACATCGAGCGGTTCTTCATGACCATCCCCGAGGCGTGCCAGCTGATCATGCAGGCCGCGGTGATCGGAGACGGAGGGGAGATCTTCGTGTTGGACATGGGCGAGCCGGTGAAGATCAGGTATCTTGCCGAGCAGATGATCCGACTCTCCGGGCGCGAGCCGGGCGAGGAGATTTCCATTCACTACATTGGCTTGCGTCCCGGGGAGAAACTCTACGAAGAGCTCTTCTATGACTCCGAGGATCTTGTCGCGACGCGTCATCCAAAGATTCGCGTGGCCAAGGGGAACGGCGGACTCATCGCAGCCGCGCCCGAGCAAGGCGTTGCGGCACTCGAGCAGGCTGCGGCCGCGGATGAACACGCCGCGATGGTAAGCATCTTGCGGGCGATGCTGCCGGAATGGCACCCTGAGCCGCGCGTCGAAACCCTGTCGACCGAGGCCGTCCAAGACCGGAGAAATGCCGATGCATGACGACGCCGTCCTCGACGAGGCACCGAGCATCAGCGCGAGGCGCGACGACCTCGACGAGCTGTCTTCCGGGTTGCACATGCTCGCTGCCCGCCCCGGCTCCC
The DNA here is from genome assembly GCF_000223985.1 of Thiocapsa marina 5811. GTDB lineage: Bacteria > Pseudomonadota > Gammaproteobacteria > Chromatiales > Chromatiaceae > Thiocapsa > Thiocapsa marina. The sequence goes on along the minus strand of NZ_AFWV01000008.1, from coordinate 73,602 downwards.
CTCTTGCCTCGGCCACCGCTTCCGCGGAGTCCGACACGGCCGGCGCCTCGGAGGCCCCGTCGAACCTGCAACCGGAACCCCCGCCGGAGGGGCGGGTCGTCGCCCACCTGCACGCGTCGGGGAAACTCTCGCCGGGCGATCTCGCGCGGGCGCGGCGTCTCGCCGACGAGGCGGGCGATCCGCTCCTGCCGATGCTTGTCCGCTTGGGACTCATCTCCGAGCGCGACATGGCACAGGCGATGTCCGACGTACTCGAGCTTCCCCTGACCGACGCGAGCACCTTCCCGTCCGAGCCGTTGCGCGAGGATCTCTTCAGTCTGCGGTTTCTCAAGGACGCGAAGGTGCTCCCCTTGTCCGAGGATGGGGACAGCATCCAAGTCGCGTTCGCCCATCCGATCGATCGGTTCGCGGTCGAGGCCATGCAGATGGCGGCGGGCAAACCCGTGAAGGCGCTTGTGGGGTTGCCGAGCGAGATCGAGCTGGCCCTCGAGCGCCTCTACGAGAAGGTCGAAGAGGCGCCGGAGAGCGTCGAGGGGGCGCTCGGCGATTTCGACGAGGAGGATATCGAGCACCTCAAGGACCTCGCCAGCGAGGCGCCGGTCATCCGGATGGTCAACCAGCTCATTCAAAAGGCCCTCGAGTCGCGTGCATCGGACATCCACATCGAGCCCTTCTCCGACGAGCTCAAGGTGCGTTACCGCGTCGACGGGATCCTCAAAGAGGTCGATGCCCCGCCGGTGCGGTCAACTGCGGCGGTGATCTCGCGCGTCAAGATCATGGCCAAGCTCAATATCGCCGAGCGGCGCCTGCCTCAAGACGGGCGTATCCCGATCCGAATCCAGGGACGGGAGCTGGACCTGCGTGTCTCCACCGTTCCGACCATGTTCGGCGAGAGCGTCGTCATGCGTCTGCTCGACAAGGAGAGCGTGCGCTTCGACCTGGACGCACTCGGGTTCGACGGCTCGCCGCGCGAGCGCCTCAGGCTGATCCTCGAGAAACCTTACGGCATCCTGCTGGTGACCGGACCGACCGGCTCAGGTAAGAGCACAACCCTATACACTGCGCTCAGCCGGATGAACACCGAGGAGCGTAAGATCATCACGGTCGAGGATCCCGTGGAGTACCAGTTGGCCGGGATCAACCAGATCCAGGTCAAGAGCGCGATCGGCATGACCTTCGCCAGCGCCCTGCGCGCCATCGTGCGGCAAGATCCAGACGTCATCATGGTCGGCGAGATGCGCGACCTCGAGACCGCCCGAATCGCCGTCCAGTCGGCTCTCACCGGGCATGTCGTGCTCTCGACCCTCCATACCAACGACGCCGCCAGCGGCGTGACACGCCTGCTCGAGATGGGTGTGGAGGACTATCTGCTGACCTCCACGATCAACGGGATCCTCGCCCAGCGCCTGGTGCGCAAGCTCTGCCCGCATTGTCGGGAGTCCTACCCGGCGATCCCGGAGCTGGCGGCGCGTTTTGCCGCCCTCGGAGCGGCGCCGGAGGATGTCGAGCTGCATCGAGCCGTCGGCTGCGATGCGTGCAACGGAACCGGCTATCGCGGCCGTCTGGTCATTACCGAGGTTCTGCTGATGACGGATCAGGTCCGCAAGGCCGTTTTGAATCATGCGACCGCGACCGAGATCCGTCGCATCGCCGTCGCCGAGGGTATGGAAACCATGTACCTGGACGGCCTGCGAAAGGCGCTCGACGGCCGCACGACGATCGAGGAGGTGCTGCGTGTCGCCGAGTCAGGCGAAGAGGCGAGCGTCGACTGAGCCGCGTCCCGAGCGACTCCTTATGTCGTGTCTCGAAGCAACGCTCGGTTGCACCCGAAGGCTCCGAGCTGGACGCGGCTCAGGAAAAACACGAGTCGATCTTCAAACACTTGAACCGCGTCCCCGACTAGGTCGAATGAGTGTTTCGACCTCGATACAGTACGCACCCGGTGCCCATTGCGCCGGACGCGGTTCAACAGAGGACTGAAGTGCCGAAATATTTCTACAAAGCGGTCAAGCTCGACGGAGAGTCGGTCGAGGGCGAGCAGGAGGCGGTCGACGAGGCCGCGCTGGTTCGCCAGCTCCAGTCGGAGGGATTGATCCCGATCGAGACCCGCTCCTCGGCAGGGCTGCGCGCTCGCTTCGTGCGGACACGACGTCGGCGCATCAACCAAAAGGAGATCGGCATCCTGACCCGCGAGCTGGCGACGCTCCTCGAGGCCGGAATGACCCTGGATCGATCGCTGCAGATCCTGGTGGAGCTCACCGAGGAGGACCACCTGATCCAGGTCTTGTCGGATCTGCAGGATCGCGTGCGCGGCGGCGCGACCTTTTCCAGCGCGCTTGACCTACAGGACGGGCAATTCCCCCGGCTCTACGTCAATATGGTGCGCGCGGGCGAGGCCAGCGGCGCGCTGGACCAGGTCCTGAATCGACTCGCCGATTATCTCGAGCGCGTGGCGGAGTTGCGCCAGACGATCACCTCCGCGCTGGTCTATCCCTCCATCCTCTTGGTGGTCGCGGGCTTGTCGGTGATCATGTTGTTGGTCTTCGTGGTGCCCCAGTTTACGGTGCTCTTCGATGACATGGGCGAGGCCCTGCCGTTGCCGACCCGGATCGTGGTCGCGACCGGCGATCTCTTCCGCAACTATTGGTGGGCCATGTTGGTCGTCATCGCCTTGATCGCGGTGGTGTTGGAACGCTGGTTTCAGGATCCTATCGTCCGCGATCGATTCGACAATAAGGTGCTTGGCGTGCCGCTGTTCGGCGATCTGATCTGGAAGATGGAGACGGCCCGACTCTGCCACACGCTGGCGACGCTCCTGAAAAACGGTCTGCCCCTGCTCAGCGCCCTGACGCTTGCCAAAGAGGTGGTCTCCAATCGCAAGCTCGCGGGGCTGCTCAACGAGGCCGGCGACGACCTCAAGCACGGCCGCGGTCTCGCCGGACCCTTGGCACGTCTCGAGGTGTTGCCGGATCTCGCGCTGCAAATGATCCGCGTCGGCGAAGAGTCCGGCAGTCTCGACGCCATGCTTGCCAAGGTGGCGAGCATCTACGATCGCGAGACCCGCAACAGTGTCCAGAGTATGCTGACGCTGCTCGAGCCGATTCTCATCATCGGGCTCGGCGTCGTCGTTGCGGGCATCATCATCTCGATCCTGATGGCCATTCTCGGGGCCAACGAGCTGGTGTTCTGACGCGCTCGCCCATCGCCCGTGCGGGTGCCGATCGCCTTGGCCCTGCGCCGAGGGCCCCATACAATGACCGCACATATTCAAAGTCATCCGAGCCTACCTATGTACACGAATCAATCCCTGAATCGATCCCTGAATCAATCAAGACGCCTTCGCGGTTTCACGCTCGTCGAGCTGCTCGTCGTCCTCGCGATCCTCGGCCTTCTGGCGGGACTCGTCGGTCCCCAGGTCATGAGCTTCCTCGGCACCTCGAAGACCAAAACGGCCAAGCTCCAGGTCGAGAACCTTGCCGCGACCCTGGATATGTACCGATTGGAGGTCGGCCGCTATCCGACTCAATCGGAGGGTCTGCAGGCGCTCGTGGAGCGTCCGGCCAACATCCAAAGCTGGAACGGTCCCTACCTGAGAAAGGGCGACGTTCCGAAGGACCCTTGGGGCTTCGACTATCAGTACCGTTTCCCGGGCGAGAACGGGGCCTTCGATATCTGGTCGCTCGGGGCGGACAACCGCGAGGGCGGCGACGGCGAGAACGCGGACATCCGCAGTTGGGATTGAGCTCGGCCCCTCATCGGCGTCTCGCGCAGACGCAGCCATGAATCCGATTGCAAGGCGCCGAAGCCGCCGCGGCTTCACACTCGTGGAGCTGCTTGTGGTCTTGGCGATCGCCGCATTGGCCATGTCGGCCGTGCCGCCGCTCTTCTCGGCGGCGATGCCGGGCGTGGAGATGAAGGCCGCGGCGCGCAGAACCGTCAGCAGCCTTCGTCTTGCGCGCGAGCTTGCCATTCGTCAGGGGTCGGAGGTCGCCTTGATCGTCGACGTCGAGCAACACCGTCTCGAACTCCAAGGGCACCGCAGCCTGACGCTCCCGAAGCGTCTGGATGTCACGCTCGAGGCCGCCGATCGCGAGATGCTCGACGAGCAACGCGGGGCGATCCGGTTCTTTCCCGACGGGAGCTCGACCGGGGGCCGCATCATCCTGGCGAGCGAGGAATCCGGCTACCAGGTCGGCGTCGTCTGGTTGACGGGGCGCATCCGCATGGCGCCATGGAGCGCGCGTTGAAGATCTTGCGACACCGAAGACGACCTCAGACCGGCTTTTCGCTTCTTGAGGTCTTGGTTGCCTTCGCCATCCTCTCCGTGTCGCTCGGCGTCCTGATGCAGATCTTTTCCCAAGCGTCGCGGACCACCCTGGTGTCCTCCCAATACAGCCGTGCCGCGTCGTTGGCCGAATCCAAGCTCAATGCCGTGGGCACCGCGATCCCCTTGGAGGAAGGCTCCGTTTCGGGCGACCCAGAGGGTGGCATTGCCTGGGAGGTGACCATCCTACCGGTCACGCTCGGCGAGGAGTTCGGTGCAGAGCCGCCGGCCACGCCCTACCGTGTGAACGCGACCTCGCTTTGGCAGGACGGGAGCCAGGTCCGCAGCCTGACGCTTTCGACCCTACGCCTGGGCGAACGGTTCTGAGCCGCGTCCGTCATGGCGTGGAGCCTTTTCAACCGGGATCGGCCTCGAATGAGTCAACGATCGTCGCATCAGACGCGGTTCGGGAGTGTGCAGCGTCCTGATTTTGGATGTGTCGGCACGCGTTCTCCTGGTTTTCCGGGCAGGACGGAGCCCCGTCGAATCGCCGTCTTGGCCGCGTCTTGGTCCAGGGCGCGTGCAAGGCCGGCCCCGCGAGGGTTGCGTGACGCCATGGGCTTTACACTGATCGAGCTGCTTATCGCTTTGGCGCTCGTCAGTCTCATCACGCTCATGCTCTTTTCCGGATTGAGCCTCGGCTCGCGCGCTTGGGAAGGGGTGGATGCGACCTCCGAGCGGGTCTCGGAGGTTCGGGTCGCGCGCGATTTTCTGATGTCCACCCTGAGTCAGGCACGGGCGACGACCTTGACGCTCGACGCCGAGATGATCAGCGTCTTCGCCGGCGACAGCGAGCGCCTGGAGTTTGTCGCACCGCTTTCCACTCAGGTCGGTGTTCCCGGACTCTACATCCTGCGTCTCGGCCTGGTACCCATCGACCAAGACGTGAGTCTGGTCCTGACGCGCTGGTTGGTCCATCCGGAGGTGCTCGAGGGCACCGACGAGATCCCGACGTGGGAACCGTTGGAGACCGACTCGGGTTTCGGGCTGGACGCGACCCCGCTGGACATGGATGCCGCCGCCGGAGCCTTCGGCCGGACCCTGCTCCTGGACCGGGTCGAAGAGTTTCAGATCGCCTATTTCGGTACCGCGGACGGGGAGATCGAGCCTGATTGGCATGAGGAGTGGATCGGCCAATCGACCATGCCGAGTCTCCTGCAAATCCGTCTTGCAACGCCCGCGCAGTCCTGGCCGGACCTGCTGGTCAGCCTACCGGTGCGCCTCTTTTGAGCGGGTCGCGCCGGAGCGCTCGACATCAACGGGGCATCGCCTTGGTCCTGGTGCTCTGGGTGCTCACCCTCCTCACCGTCATGGCGGTCGGCCTGACCGCCGCGCAGCGCACCGAGACGGCCTTGAGCGACAATCACGTCTCGGGCGCTCGCTTTCGGACCGCCGCGGATGCCGCCATCGCCTTTACGGTCCTGGTCTTCGCCATGCCGCCGCCCGATGCGGCCGATCCCGACGTGCCCGTCTGGTTGCCCAACGGTGTCGCCGTGCCTTGGCGGTTCGGCGGGGTGGATCTTGCGATCCGGGTCTTTAACGAGGGATCGCGCATCGATCTGAATCAGGCCACGCCGGAGCTGCTCTCGGCGCTCCTCGTGACGCTCGGTATGGAGGAGGATCCGGCGACGTCGCTCGCCGCAGCGATCGTCGATTGGCGCGACGAGGACGATCTGTCGCTGCTGAACGGTGCGGAGGACGGCGACTATCGCGATGTCGGCCTGACCTTCGGGGCGAAGGATGCGCCCTTCGTGGCCGTCGAGGAGCTGATGCAGGTCCTGGGGATGACGCCCGAGATCTACACACGCTTGGCCCCGGAGGTCAGCGTCGATCTCGATGGGGCTGGATTCGACGAACGGTTCGCCTCCGCGGCCGCCATCGCCGCGACCCAGGGGATCCCGTTTGAAGATGCGCAGCTTCGGGTCGTCGAGCGCGACTCCCCTCTGTTCGACGACAGCAGCGGGCCGAGGGTCGTGGATCGAGCAGGACCCCTCTACCGGATCGAGGTGGCTGAAACCGGCCCGGGCGGCGGTGGACGCCGCATGGAGGCGTTGATCGAGTCAACCCCCGGGCAACAACCTCCCTATCAGGTGCGTTGGCGCCGTTTCGGGCTACCCGGTGCACCGGCGGCGCCGATCGACGGCGAAGACGACGCCGGTTGACTGGCGCCGCGGCGACGGCTGGACGTACACTCAAGGGGTCGGCTGATCGCGAGCCTAGGCATGCGGCATCCGACACGGATCGAAAACCCCATTCCGACTGGCACTCATGTCCCTCAGCGATCGACTCAAATTCCTCGCGCAGCTCCCGAACGGCCCGGCTGCAGGCCTCGACGACATCGACCGTCTCGTCAGGCGCTCCCTCCTGGTCTGTCTGCCTATCTCGGTTCGTCGTTTTCTTGCGCACCGCAACCGTCGTTTGGTCATCGAGCCCGAGGAATCGACCGCGCGCCTGTTCCTGCTGGCCGGCGAGGAGCGCGAGCCGGTCGGGGAGCTCGGGCTCGATGCGGCGATTCCGCTACCCGAGGTCGCACGATCCGGAAAGGAGCGCTCCCCGACCCGCGTCTTGATGATGCCGCGCGAGGATATCCTGACTCGCAGCGTCTCCCTGCCGTCCCAGGTGCGAGCCAATCTTCCTCAGGTGATTCGCTTCGAGCTTGATCGCCTCTCGCCGTTCCAAGCCGGTGACGTCCTTTACGATTTCCTCGCCAAGCCGGGCCCGAAAGGTGCCCCGCGTCTGAAGGTCGACCTCGCCTTGTGCCGCCGCGACCTTGCAGATGCCTGGGTCAAGCGCATGCGCGATGCGGGGGCGCCGATCGATCGGATTGCCTGGGAAGGGGCCTGGTCCTCCGCGAACCTCTTGCCGCCCGCGGAGCGTCCCAAGCGCCGTCTCGACCTCTTCAGTGTCGACAAACTACTCTGGGCCGCGATGGCGGTACTGATCGCCGTTGTTCTGATCGGACCCCTGTGGCAACAGAAACGGATTGCCGACGCCCTCGACGCAGAGGTGCGGCGGTCGCGAGTCGAAGCGGTCGCGGTCGACGATCTGCGCCAGGAGCTCGAGCGGGCACGCTTGGGAAGCACGGCCGTTCTTCGACAGAAACTCGATGAGCCCAACATCCTCGTCTTGCTGCGCGAGCTGAGTGACCGCATCCCCGACGACACTTGGATTCAGACCCTCGACTACAACAGCGGGCAGGTCGAGCTGCGGGGCGAATCCGGACAAGCCACCGCCTTGATCGCCCTGCTCGAGCAAGCACCCGGTATCGACGAGGTCTCGTTTCGCTCGCCCGTGACCCAGGTCCCTCAAACCGGCAAGGAGCGTTTCAATATCTCGCTGCGGTTCACGCTCGCGGGGGAAGAATGAAGGCCCCATCGAGCCCTAAGATCGTCTGCCTACTGGCTTGGACCCTGCTCTTGTCGCTGCCCCTTTTCGTGATCGGCGGACTGGCGATCGCCTGGTCCAGCGAGATGGGCGCGCTTTCAGCCCGGATTGCCGACAGCGAGGATCAACTCGTGCGTTATCGGAGGCTCATTCGGACCCTGCCCGAGCTAAGAGCCGAGCTCGAGAGGGTCCGTGCCAACGAGAGCTTCAAGGCGTTTTATTTCGATGCACCGACAGCGGCCTTGGCGGGTGCCGAGCTTCAGCGGCAGGTTCAGGACATCGTCACTGCGGCGAGCGGTCGCCTGATCAGTACTCAAATCTTGCCCGGGCCTCCCGATGAGAGCCCGCCGCGGGTCCGTGTGCGTACGCAGATCCAAGGATCGACCGAGACCCTCCTCGATGTCCTCTACGACATCGAGCAAGCGCGGCCTTTCCTGTTCGTCGATCAGGTCTCGGTACGCTCCTCCGCGCGTCCGCAACAGCCCGCGTCGGCCCCGCGAGGCCGCATGATCCGCCGACCGCCGGCCAACCCGGCCGGCGAATTGACGGTGAGGCTCGACATCTTCGGATTCACGCTCGGAGGTGACGCACGATGAAATGGCTCCCGGGATTCGTGCTGCTCGCCTTGGTGTCGATGCTCGTCTTGCAGTGGAAGGATTGGCCGCCCGGTCCGTCGAGCGTCGGCCTCGATGCGGGTTCTTCGGCGGGCCCGAATACACCCGTCGGGAGCGAGCTGGACGCGGCAGCGCAATTGCCGCCTCAGGATCCGAAAGACGCCTACGCGAGCGTGACCGACCGACCGCTGTTTCGTCCCGAGCGTCGACCGGAAGAGGACGTGGATCCGGAGGCGCAGACGAGCCCCGAACCGGATGTCGCAACATCGCTCGACGGTATGAACCTGAGTGCCGTCATCATCACCCCGACTCTGGTCTCGGCCTGGATACAGGATCCGAACGAGCCGAAGCTCAGGCGTCTGCGCATCGGCGATGATCTCGAGGGCTGGTCGGTTCAGACGATCCTCCCGGATCGCGTCTTGCTCGAGCGACAAGGCGAGCAGGATGCGCTAATATTGCGGGACTATGGAAAAACACCAAGCCCGGCTGCCCCGATGCCGGTCCCGCGGCGCCCGCCCCGGGTGCTTCAACCCGCGGATCCCGCTCAACAATGATCCCCAGGATTTCTGATTTCGTCGGCCTGCCGAGCCGAGCTGACTCGAACGAGGCCATTTTGGATCCAAAGTGCCGTCGCGGCGCCCGTCCATCCGTGCGCAACGTGCAGCGACTCGCGATCGTTCTGATGCTTGCCGTCGTCTCGTCGGCCTGCGAGCGCGCCTACTGGGATCCGACCGTACGGGTCGACGACATGGGCGAGGACGGAACCCGCGCGCTGCAGGGCGGAGCGCGCGGCTCCACACCGGCGCGCGGCTCCGACGCAACCTCCATCGCCCTGGCCGGAGATGACGCGCCCGGTCCGGCCGTCGAGTCACTCCAGCGCGGGACCGGGACCTTCGTTCGCGAGATTTCGCCGCCCAGCGTCGACACCACCCCCGGCGACGTCACGCTGAACTTCGACGGGACGGACATCCGCGAGGTCGTCAAGGTCATCCTCGGCGACCTGCTGCAGGTGAACTATGTCCTGCATCCCGCGGTGCAGGGTGTCACCTCGCTGCAGACCGGGCGCCCGCTGCGGCGCGACCACTTGATACCGACCCTCGAAACCCTCCTGCGCATGAACAATGCGGCCATCGTCTACTCGGGCGGTACCTACGAGGTGGTCCCGTTGGCGAATGCCGTTCAGGGTCGCGTCGTACCCCAGCTCGGCGAGTCGGGCCGCGCCCTCCCGGAAGGCTACAGCGTCCAAGTCGTACCCCTGCAGTACATCGGTGCGGAGGAGATGAGCAACATCCTCCAGCCTTTGGCGCCCGAGGGGAGCGTGATTCGTGTCGACAACCTCCGTAATCTGGTGGTCATCGCCGGCACCAGTCCAGACATGGGCAATCTACTCGACACCATTCGCGTCTTCGACGTCGATTGGATGGCCGGACTCTCGGTCGGTTTCTTCTCACTCGAGTACGCCAAGGCCAACGAGGTGGTCACCCAGCTTCAGACGCTGTTGGGCGACGAAGGCAGCAATCCGCTCAAGGGTGTCTTCAGATTCGTTCCGGTGGAGAGCGCCAACGCGGTGCTCGTGGTGTCTCCCCAAGCCAGTTATCTCCAACAAGCCAGTAACTGGATCGAACGCCTCGACATGGCCGAGGCGACCGGCGATGCCGCCGAGCGTCTATTCGTCTATCGGGTGCGCCACGGCGACGCCGAGAACCTCGCCGATACCCTCTCCCAACTCTTCGGCGGGGAGGCATCGCAGCGTTCGTCGTCCGTGGGCGGCGTCGCACCGGGATTGAGCGGCTCGTCCATCGGCTCGACGGGTGACGGGGATGCGGACGGCGGAGGTGTCGGCGGACAGGCGGCACCGCGGCGCAGCTCCTCCCGCGAGATCGAGCTCTCCTCGTCCGTCAGTATCGTTGCCGACGCGACCAATAACTCGCTGATGGTCCGGTCCAGCCCGAGGGACTACAAGAAGATCCTCGACGCGCTCAAACAGTTGGATATCCTTCCGCTGCAGGTCCTCGTCGAGGCCACGATCGTGGAGATCACCCTGGAGGGCAATCTCAGGTACGGGGTCCAATGGAATCTCTTCGGACTCGCCACCAAGGATCAGCGTAGCCAGTTCACCTTGGGCTCGGGCGACTCGCTTGCAAACAGCGTCGGTTTGACATTCCCGGGCTTCAACTGGGCCGTCATCAGTCGGCCCGACACCATTCGTGCGACCTTGAGCGCCTTGGCACAGGACAACCTCGTCAATGTCCTGTCCTCCCCGTCCGTGATGGTCCTGGACAATCAGACGGCGAAGATTCAGGTCGGCAAAGAGGTTCCGATCGCGACCAGCCAGCAGCAGGGCCTCTCGGACACTGATCGGGTCGTCAACACCATCGAGTATCGGCCCACGGGCGTTATGCTCTCGGTGAAACCACGGGTCACCCCGGGCGGCCTGGTGCAGATGGAGATCGAGCAAGAGGTGAGCACGGTCGACGAGGTCGGAAGCGGTGGCTCGGCGCTCGACTCGCCGACGTTCTCAACGCGCAACATCACCAGCTCGGTTGCGGTGCGCTCGAACCAAGCCGTCGTGCTCGGCGGTCTGATCCAAAACGAGCGAAGCGACGGCAATCAAGGCGTTCCGGGACTCTACAACCTCCCGTTCGCCGGACCGCTCTTCGGGCAGCGCTCCAAGGTCTCGAGAAGAACCGAGCTGGTCGTGGTGTTGACCCCGAAGGTCGTCGCGAGCGACCAAGACGCCGAGACGGTCACCCGCGATTTCCGCAACAAGGTCCGCGGCCTTCAGATGAAATTCTGATCGGTACCGATCGCGGTCCGCAGCGCCGGTATCACCCGAAGTTGATCTTGGCCTCGAGGTTCGGGGCCGAGTCCGCGTTGGCGAGCGCCTCGTCCAATGAAATCGCTCCCTTGTGGTAAAGCTTCAAGAGCGCCTCGTCGAAGGTGACCGTCCCTTCCTCGCCATGCCCCTGCATGGCCTCTTCGATCGCTTCGATGTGCCCGTCGCGAATGAGATCGGCGATATGCGGCGTGTTGACCAGGATCTCGATGGCCGCACAGCGCGCGCCGGTCGTGTTGCGCACTAAGCGTTGGGAGACGATGGCGCGCATGTAGGAGGAGAGATCGGTGAAGAGTGTCTTGTGCATCTCCTGCGGGAACATGTTGACGATGCGCTCCATCGCCTGATAAGCATTGTTGGCATGCAGTGTGGAGATGGCCAAATGACCTGTCCCGGCCAGCTCGATCGCCGCCTCCATGGTTTCGCGGGTCCGGATCTCGCCGATCAAGATGACATCCGGCGCCTCGCGCAGAGCGCTCTTCAGCGCACGGGAGTAGTCTTTGGTATCCAGACCGAGCTCGCGTTGGCTCACGATGCATTGCTGGTGAGGATGCACGAACTCGATCGGGTCTTCGATGGTGATGATGTGGCCCGGCGCCGTTCGATTGCGATGGTCGATCATCGCGGCGAGAGTCGTCGATTTGCCGGAGCCCGTTGCGCCGACCATCAGGATGATCCCTCGCTTGTGCATGACCAAGCGACTGAGAACGGCGGGTAGATCCAACTCCTCGAGGGTCGGGATGCTGCTGCGAATGTAGCGCAAGACCATCGCGCGGTGTCCGCGTTGATGATAGGCATTGACTCGAAAGCGCCCTCGATCCTCCAAGGCGACGGCGAAGTCGAGCTCGAGCGATTCCGCCAGCTCGCGTTCCTGATCGGCGTCGATCAGGGACGCGATCGCCTCCCGACAGAAGGTCGGCGTCAAAGGGGTCTCGCCGATCGAGCGAATCACCCCTTCGATCTTGATCTTGGCCGGTGCTCCGGGCACGAAGAAGAGATCCGACGCCTTGTGTCGAATCATCATCTCGAGGTAAGGGTTGATGTCCATCGGTTTACCCGTCCATCCGTCGGCGTTGTTCCGGCAATCCCTCGAACAGGCCCGCCCGCGTCGCGCGTCGCGTCGGTGCGATCTTGGGCTGTACCGCGGTGCTTGACCAGGGCCCCGTCCGGAGCAGAGCGCGATTCGTCTCTACGATTTTCGCCTGCCGTCCGGATCAGGCAATCCATCGATCATGGTGGAATTCGTCAGGGTTTCGCTGAATAGGGTCGAGTCGAACGAATCGCTGTCACCGTCGCCGAGAATGCTCAGGCCGTCGGTCTCCGCAAAAGGATCCCTGCCTTGGGCTTCATGGCCCTCCAGCTTGATTGCCAAGCGAAGCTCATTCATGGAATCGGCGCTGCGAAGCGCATCCTCGTAACTGATCTTACCTGCTTCGTAGAGATCGAAGAGCGACATGTCGAAGGTCTGCATGCCTTGCTCGCGTGAGCGTTTCATGATCGCCTTGATGGACCCGACGTCGCCCTTGAAGATCAGATCCTGGATCAACGGCGAATTGATCAAGACCTCGACCGCGGCGATGCGTCCGCCGTCCGTGCAGGGCAATAGACGCTGCGACACGATCGCCTTGAGATTCAGGGACAGATCCATCAACAACTGGGCCCGCCGCTCCTCGGGAAACAGATTGATGATGCGGTCGAGCGCTTGGTTGGCGTTGTTGGCATGGAGCGTCGACAGGCAGAGATGGCCGGTCTCGGAGAAGTTGATGGCATGCTCCATGGTCTCGCGGCTGCGGATCTCGCCGATGAGGATGACATCGGGTGCCTGGCGCAGCGTATTCATCAGCGCGATCTCCCAACTCTCGGTATCGACGCCGACTTCGCGCTGGGTGATGAGACAGTGACGGTGCGGATGAACGTATTCGACCGGGTCCTCGATCGTGATGATGTGGCCGTAGCTGTGTTCGTTGCGATGCCCCAGCATGGCGGCTAGGGACGTCGACTTCCCGGACCCCGTGCCGCCGACGACCAACACGAGGCCGCGCTCGCCCATTACGATGTCCTTCAACACCGGGGGAAGCGCGAGTCCGTCGAGCTCCGGGATGGTCGCATTGATGGTTCGCAGGACCGCGCCGCAATGACCTTGCTGGATAAAGGCGTTGACGCGAAAACGACCGATGGACTGCGGATTGATCGCGAAATTGCACTCCTTCGCCGCGTCGAAGTCGCGAATCTGGCGGTCGTTCATGATGGAGCGCACCAGTACACTGGTCTGGGCGGAGGTCAGGGCTTGTTCGCTGATGGGCGTCATGCGCCCGTCGATCTTACACGCCGGCGGAAAACCCGCCGAGATGAAGAGGTCCGAGCCCTTTTTGGCCATCATCTTGCGCAGGCAATCGAGCATGAAATGGGCGGCTTGCTGACGATCCATCTCTTAATCCCGACCTCTCGACTCGATGAGACCTGCGTGACGCGATACGGAGCGGCTCGAACGCCACTCCGGCGACGCCGGCGAGCGTCGCCCTACATCCTACTTCAGACCGCGCTGCCGCGTCAGCGACGCAGCGTGCGGGACTCGACACCGAGGGACCACGCCGAAACATCCGACGCACCGCTCGACGCGGCCCGACCCGGTCAACGTGCCAAATCCGAGCGCCCCATCAACCACTCGTCCACCGCCCTTGCGCATTCACGCCCTTCGCGGATGGCCCATACCACGAGCGACTGACCGCGCCGCATGTCGCCGGCGCAGAAGACGCCGTCAACCGTGGTGTGATAGGCGGCGGGACCGTCCGTGGCGCCTTTGATGTTGCCGCGCGGGTCCAGCTCGAGGCCCGCGCTCTCGCGCAGCTCGGCGATCATGCCTTCATGCACGGGATGCACAAAGCCCATGGCCAGCAAGACCAGATCGGCCTTGAGCTCGCCGACACTGTCCGGGACCGTCTGCATCTGCCAACGACCGCCGTCGGTGCGCTCCCAGCGCACCAGCTCGAAACGCAGCGCCTTGACCCGGCCGTTCTCGTCGCCGACGAACGCCTTGGATGCGACGTTCCAAAGTCGCTCGCAACCCTCTTCCTGAGAGCTGGATGTGCGAAGTCGGTTGGGCCATTCCGGCCAGGTCAATCCCTTGTCTTCCTTCTCCGGCGGCTTGTCCAGGATCTCGATCTGGGTGACGGACTTGGCCCCGTGTCGATTGGAGGTTCCGATACAGTCCGAGCCGGTATCCCCACCCCCGATCACGACGACATGCTTGCCGTGAGCACTGATGAAGTCGTCCTCGGGAACGTAGGAACCCTGAACACGCTTGCTGTTGCGCGTGAGGAAGTCCATCGCGAAATGGATCCCGGACAACTCCCGTCCCGGAACCTCCAGGTCGCGGGGCTTCTCCGAGCCGCCGGCGAGGACCACCGCGTCGTATTCCTCGCGCAGCCGGGCGACCGGGATGTCCACTCCGATGTGGGCGTTGGTGTGAAACTCGACGCCTTCGGTGCGCATCTGCGCCATCCGTCGGTCGATCAGCGATTTGCTCAGCTTGAAATCGGGGATGCCGTAGCGCAGCAACCCGCCGATCCGATCGGCCTTCTCGAACAGGTGAACCTGGTGACCCGCGCGCGCCAGCTGCTGGGCGGTTGCCAGCCCGGCGGGGCCGGAACCGACCACGGCAACACGCTTTCCGGTGCGCCGCTCCGGAACCAGCGGCTTGATCCAGCCTTCCTTCCAGGCCTTGTCGACGATCGCGCACTCGATGGTCTTGATGGCCACCGGGTTGTCGTCCAGATTCAGCGTGCAGGCGGCCTCGCAGGGCGCCGGACAGATGCGTCCCGTAAATTCCGGAAAATTATTGGTCGAGTGTAGGACATCGATCGCGGCTTGCCAGTCGTCTCGATAGACCAGGTCGTTCCAGTCCGGAATGATGTTGTTGACCGGGCACCCTTGGTGACAGTAAGGGATTCCGCAGTCCATGCAGCGAGCACCTTGCTCGCTGACCTCGCGATCCGCCAAGGGGATCACGAATTCGTTGTAATGCACGACGCGATCGGCCGCCGGTTGATAGCGCCGGTCGCGTCGCTCGAACTCAAGGAATCCGGTCGGCTTACCCATGATCCACAATCCCCTTCGACTGCTTGATCGTCTGTGGCGGTCGGCTTTGACGGGTCTGCATCGTCTCGAGGGCCAAGCGATAATCGACCGGCATGACCTTCACGAAACGATCTCGATAGCGTTCCCAATCATCCAGGATCCGCCGCGCCACGGCGGAGTTGGTGTAATGCAGATGGTTCACCACGAGCTGCTTGAGTCGGGCGGCATCGTAACGGCTCATATCCTGGCTGAGATCCACGAGACCGTGCGTTTCGAGATCGCCGCCCTGGTGTTCGAGCGCCTCGAGGATGTCGTCTTCACGTGCGATCGGCTCGAGCTCGACCATCGCCAGATTGCAGTGGTCGGCAAAGGTGCCGTCTTCGTCCAGGACATAGGCAACGCCGCCGGACATCCCGGCCGCGAAATTTCTCCCCGTCGGACCGAGCACCACGGCGATACCGCCCGTCATGTACTCGCAGCCATGGTCTCCGACGCCCTCGACCACGGCGATGGCCCCGGAGTTGCGGACGCAGAAACGCTCGCCTGCTACCCCCCGGAAGAAGCACTCGCCGCTGATCGCACCGTAAAGCACAGTGTTGCCGACGATGATGTTGTCCTCGGCACGCTCGATCGCGGATTCGGCCGGGGGATAGATGATCAGGCGTCCGCCCGAAAGTCCCTTCCCGACATAGTCGTTGGCCTCGCCCTCGAGCTCGATCGTGACGCCCGCGGCCACCCAGGCGCCGAAGGATTGCCCACCCGTGCCCTTCGCCTTGATATGGATGGTGTCATCGGGTAAGCCGGCATGACCGAAACGCTCCGCAACCCGACCCGACAACATGGCGCCGAAACAGCGGTTGTAATTCCTGATCTCGGTCTCGATCCGGACTGGCTCGCGGCGCGCGAGCGCCGGCTCGGCCTGACGGATCAGCTCGTGATCGAGCGCCTTGTCGATGCCGTGATCCTGGCGCTCGCTGTTGTAGATCGCCACGTCAGCACCGACATCCGGGCGCGCGAGCAACCGCGAGAAATCGAGTCCTCGAGCCTTCCAATGCGAGATCGCGCGGCGCATCTCCAGACGCTCGGAATGGCCGATCATCTCGTTCATCGTGCGGAATCCGAGCTTGGCCATCAACTGACGGACCTCTTCGGCCACGAAGAAGAAGAAGTTGATCACGTGCTCGGGTTGGCCGGTGAAACGCCTGCGCAGCTCGGGGTCCTGGGTCGCCACACCGACCGGACAGGTGTTGAGGTGGCACTTGCGCATCATGATGCAGCCCTCGACGATCAAGGGTGCGGTCGCGAAACCGAACTCGTCGGCCCCCAGCAATGCCCCGATCACCACGTCCCGTCCGGTACGCATACCGCCGTCGACCTGAACAGCGATGCGCCCGCGTAGACGATTGAGGACGAGGGTCTGATGGGTCTCGGCCAGGCCGATCTCCCAAGGTGACCCGGCGTGCTTGATGGATGTCAGCGGACTCGCGCCCGTGCCTCCGTCGTAACCGGCAATGGTGACGTGGTCGGCGTGGGCCTTGGACACTCCCGCGGCGACCGTTCCTACGCCGACCTCGGAGACCAGCTTGACCGAGATGCGCGCCTTCGGGTTGACGTTCTTCAGATCGTGGATGAGCTGTGCCAAATCCTCGATCGAGTAGATGTCGTGATGCGGCGGCGGGGAGATGAGTCCGACCCCGGGCGTGGAATGACGCACCCTGGCGATCTGCGGGCTCACCTTATGACCCGGCAGCTGACCGCCCTCGCCCGGCTTGGCACCCTGTGCGATCTTGATCTGGATGTCGTCCGCGCTCACCAAGTACTCGGTCGTGACGCCGAAACGGCCCGAAGCGACCTGCTTGATGGCCGAGCGTTCCGGATTCGGCGATCCGTCGGGCAACGGCTGGAAGCGCTCGGGCTCTTCGCCGCCTTCACCCGTGTTGGACTTTCCGCCGATGGCATTCATCGCCTTGGCGAGTGTGGAATGCGCCTCGGGCGAGATGGACCCGAAGGACATGGCGCCGGTCGCGAAGCGCTTCACGATGGCGCTGGCCGGCTCGACCTCCTGGATCGGGATCGGCTCGGATATGAACTTCAGCTCCATGAGTCCGCGCAGGGTCAGGAGTCGCTCGGACTGGTCGTTGATCAATCGGGAATATTCGCCGAAGGTTTCGAAGCTCTTGGCACGGGTCGCGTGCTGCAGTTTCGAAATGGTCTCGGGGGTCCACACATGATCTTCGCCGCGCAGACGATAGGCGTAGTCCCCGCCGACGTCGAGGTGTTTGCGGTAGATCTGCTCGCGCCCGTAAGCCTGCGTGTGCCAACGCACCGCCTCCTCGGCAACCTCCTTCAAACCGATCCCTTCCACCTTCGATTGGGTACCCGTGAAGTAGCGCTGGATAAAGGGCGTGTTCAATCCGATCGCGTCGAAGATCTGTGCCCCGCCATAGGACTCGAGCATCGAGATGCCCATCTTCGACATGACCTTGAGCAGGCCCTTGCCGACCGCCTTGATATACCGCTTCTGGGCCTCTTCGAAGGTCAGCCGCTCGGCGAGATGGGGCAGGAGCGATTGGATGGTGTCGAAGGCCAGGTAGGGATTGATCGCCTCGGCTCCATAGCCGGCCAGCGTCGCGAAGTGATGAACCTCCAAGGCGGCACCGGTCTCGACGACGATGCCCGAGCTGGTGCGCAGGCCGCGTCGGATCAGGTGGTGATGCACGGACGAGGTCGCCAGCAGTGCCGGGATCGGGATCTGGTCCAGATTGGTGTTGCGGTCGGACAGGATCAGGATGTTGTAGCCCGCCAAGACCGCCTGCTCGGCCTGCTCGCAGAGGCGATCCAAGGCCGGGCCCATGCCTTCCGCGCCCTCGGACGCGGGGTAGACCATGTCGAGCGTGCGGGTCCGAAACGCCGCCCCGGCGCTGTACTCGATATGTCGAATCCGCTCCAGGTCTTGATTGGTCAGCACCGGCTGCGGGGTCTCGAGGCGCCAGTGCTTGCCGGCTTCGTTGATCCCCAGCAGGTTGGGACGCGGCCCGATCATGCACACCAGCGACATCACCAACTCTTCGCGGATCGGGTCGATCGGCGGGTTGGTGACCTGCGCAAAGTTCTGCTTGAAATAGGTCGAGAGGTGCTTGGGCCGGCTCGACAGCACCGACGGCGGATTATCGGCACCCATCGAGCCGACGGCTTCTTGACCCGTCAGGATCATCGGGCTCAAGAGGAACTTGATGTCTTCTTGCGTGTAGCCGAAGGCCTGTTGGGCATCCAACAGGGTGGCATCGTCCGGCGACATGGGTCCGACACTCGTCGGCAGCTCGTCGAGTCGGATCTGCGTCTTCTTGAGCCATTCGCCGTAGGGCTTGGCCTCGGCGAGCTGGGTCTTGATCTCGGCATCGTCGATAATGCGGCCTTGCTCAAGGTCGATGAGGAGCATCTTGCCGGGCTGCAGACGCCACTTCTTGACGATGCGTTCCTCGGCGATATCGAGCACGCCCATTTCGGAAGCCATCACGACCATGTCGTCTTTGGTCACCAGGTAGCGTGCCGGACGCAGGCCGTTGCGATCCAGCGTTGCGCCGATCTGGCGCCCGTCGGTGAAGGCGACTGCGGCGGGACCGTCCCAGGGCTCCATCAAGGCCGTGTGATATTCGTAGAAGGCGCGGCGCTTCTCGTCCATCAGACGGTTGCCGGTCCAGGCTTCGGGGATCAGCACCATCATCGCGTGCGCGAGCGAATAACCGCCCATCACCAGCAGCTCGAGCGCGTTGTCGAAGCATGCGGAATCCGACTGACCTTCCGGGATGAGGGGCCAGATGGTGTCAAGGTCGTCGCCGAGGATCTCCGAGCGCATGGTGTGTCGGCGCGCGGCCATCCAGTTGACATTGCCGCGTAGGGTATTGATCTCGCCATTGTGGCAGATCATGCGGAACGGCTGTGCCAGATCCCAGGTCGGGAAGGTATTGGTCGAGAAGCGTTGATGCACCAGCGCGATGGCGGATTCGAAACGCTCGTCGGAGAGATCCAGGTAGTAGTTTCCGACCTGATCGGCAAGCAGCATCCCCTTGTAGTTGAGCGTACGCGAGGACAGCGAGGCGGTGTAGTAGGAGGTCTGATCGTATCCGGCGCCGCGGATCTCGTTGTCCATGCGCTTGCGGATCACGAAGAGCTTGCGCTCGAATGCGTCCTGATCGACGCAGCCCTCGCCGCGGGCGATGAAGACCTGCTGGACAAGGGGTTCGGTCGGAAGCACGCTCTTGCCCAGATCGCTGTTGTCGACCGGGACATCTCGCCAACCCAGCACCCGCTGTCCGCCCTCGCGGACGTGGCGATCGATGATGTCCTGCATCAAAGCACGCGCCGCCGACTCGCGGGGCAGGAAGACCATGCCGACCCCGTACTCGCCGATCGGCGGCAAGTCGAAGCCGACCCGGGCACGCAGGAAGGCGTCCGGGATCTGCACCAGGATCCCCGCGCCGTCGCCGGCCTTCGGATCCGCGCCGACTGCGCCTCGGTGAGCGAGACGTTTCAGGATCTCGAGACCCTGCCTGACGATCGCATGACTCTTGGTGTTCTTGATGTTGCAGACGAACCCGACTCCGCAGGAGTCGCGTTCGTTGACCGGGTCATAGAGACCCTGTGCGGGCGGATAGGCACGAAGGCTCATCATTGACCTCGCTGATACGGGAGCATGTTACCGGGGATTGTGTAGTCGCGACGCGCGCGCTTACACCTTCAAACCTGTGTGTGATTGTCGCAACCGGAGCCCGACATCACAATCGTGTCGTCAATTTGGAGCGGGGAGGTCTTTGTCGATCGTCCGGGTCAAGAGTGCGATCGTCGCCGGGTCACCGCAAAACCCCAAAGCATACCGGCTCAGCAGATGCTGTGCCACATTTCTCGACATCAAGGAGTCCACCGAAGGGATGCGCGCGAACCGGCACTCCTCGGCGTCCGCGCGCTGAAACCGCGGGATTCACGGCCGCTCGAGAGCCCGCACCGGACTCGGCGAACCTCGGCAATGCCGATCGTGCAACCCGGATACGCCCCATCGTCGTGCGCGAGACACGCCGCCCGCCCGAAAGCAGTGCAAGCGAGCCGTCTCTCAACAAGCTGCCGAGTCGAGAGTCTCGCGCAGAAGGTTCGGATCGACGTCGCCCGTCACCACCGCATCCCCTGGTTGTTGCAGCAGAACAAGGCGCAGCTGACCATCCTGAACCTTTTTGTCGACCGCCATGAGCTCGAGGAAGCGATCGGCGCAGAGGTCGTTCGGGGCGGCGACGGGGAGTCCCGCGCTTGCCACGAGCCTGCGCACGCGCTCGACATCACCTTCGCTGAGCCAACCCATGCGGGCGGAGAGATCGGCTGCCATGCAGATGCCGACCCCGACCGCTTCGCCATGAAGCCAGGTGCCGTAACCGGTCGCGGTCTCGATGGCATGCCCGAAGGTGTGCCCGAGATTGAGCAGGGCGCGCTGCCCGGCCTCGAGCTCGTCTTCGGCGACGATCTCCGCCTTGATCTCGCAGGAGCGGCGGATGATGTAGGCCAACGCATCGGCATCGCGCGCGAGTAGCTCGGCCATGTGCGTTTCCAGCCAGGCGAGGAAGGTCGCGTCGCGGATGAGCCCGTATTTTAAAACCTCGGCCAAGCCGGCGGAGAGCTCGCGCTGCGGCAATGTCGCCAGGGTCGAAGTATCTGCGATCACCGCCCTGGGTTGGTGGAAGGCGCCGATCATATTCTTCCCGGCCGGATGATTGATGCCGGTCTTGCCCCCGACCGAGGAGTCGACCTGAGCCAGCAGGGTCGTCGGCACCTGGATGAAGCCGACCCCGCGCTGATAACAGGCGGCGGCGAAGCCCGTCATATCGCCCACCACGCCCCCGCCGAGCGCCACCAGTGTGCAGTCACGTCCGAAACGCGCCTGGAGCAAGGCATCGAAGATCCGGTTCCAGACCTCGAGTGTCTTGTACTGCTCGCCGTCCGGCAGCACCACCTCGTCGATGCGATAACCTTCCAATGCCGAGCGAACCGACTCCAGATACAGAGGCGCAACCGTCTCGTTGGTCACGATCATGACCTGCGAGCCGAGCAGATGCGGCCGATAGAGATCCGGATCCGAGATCAGGCCGGAACCGATGTGAATGGGATAAGCACGCGCCCCGAGGGCGACGGTAAGGCTCCAGGACATGGCTTTTCTCCGATCATGCTGTCTCGACGTGAGCGATGCTCTTGTCTAAACCGCGCCCGGTGCGGTATGCGTTGTTTGTTGGAGTGGCTTGGCCGTGCCGGCTCCGACAACTGTCGGAGCCGGCACGGTTTGGGTCTTCGGGGCGCAAATGAATCAGGGGTGCCTCGGGGGCGACCGCAAGGGTCATCCTGAACCCTGTCCGCCGCCATGGCCTCGGGGCGCCGTTCAGATCTCTTCGGACTCCAGGCGCCGAGAGATCTCCTTCACGACGGAGCTGGTTCCGCGTTTTTCGGTCGATACGACCATGTCGGCAACCTGTCGATAGAGCGGCTCACGCTCCTCCATCAGCTCGCGCAGTTTCGCGAGCGGATCCTCGGTGTCCAACAAGGGGCGATTCCGGTCGCGGGCGGTGCGGGCGTACTGCTGCTCCGGGCTGCAATGCAGGTAGATCACGACGCCGCGCGCCGCCAAGTCTTGCCGATTCTCAGCCGACAAGATGACCCCGCCGCCGGTCGCGAGCACGATCCGCTCCTCGCCCACCAGTTCCTCGATGACCTGGCGCTCACGGGCACGAAAGCCGCTTTCGCCCTCGAACTCGAAGATGGTCGGGATGTCGACGCCGGTGCGGCGTTGGATCTCCTGGTCGCTGTCTTTGAAGGTATAGGACAGCGTCTCGGCAAGCTGCCGTCCGACGGTACTCTTGCCGGCACCCATCGGCCCGACGATAAAAATGTTCTGTGCGCGCATCATAGGGAAGGTATGCCAGATTTTCGGCGCGCGGGCAAGGGCGACGGCGCCCGACACACGCGCGGTAAGAAAGATGACTCAAGGGCAGAGCAAGCACCGGAGCGCTCGATCACGGCCCGATCGAGCCGAGGGGAGGCCAAGCACAACCCTCTGAGTTTCATCGCGTACCCGCTGCGGTGCGACGCTGCCGCCCGAGGGGTCGGGCGCCGCTCGTGAAGCACGGCAGATGGGTCGAGACCGTGCTGTGTCGGGACCCTGCATAGTTGTTGTCGCAATCGTGGTCGTAGCGATGGCCGATTACGACAACGGGCGGTCTCGGAATCTCTGAGCTGCTTCATTGGTTTCCGACCAGATCGCCCTTGAGGATCTTGGGTGTCACGAAGATCAGGAGCTCCGAGTTGTTGTCCTCGCGGGCCTCCTGTTTGAAGAGACGTCCCAGGACCGGGACGTCCCCGAGCCAGGGAACCTGCTCCTTGGCGAAGACCTTGGTGCGCTCGTAGACGCCGCCCAAGACCACGGTCTCTCCGTTGTCGACCAGGACCCGTGTTTCGATCTCGCGGGTGTTGATGGTCGGCGTCCCGTCGACGACACGGCTGAAATCCGGCTCGTCCTTGGTGACGACCAAGTCCATGATGATCCGGTCGTCGGGCGTAATCGCGGGTGTGACGGTGAGACTCAAGGTGGCGTTCTCGAACTGCACGTTCGTGCCGTCTTGAGATGTGGTCGAATAGGGGATCTTTTTGCCCACCTCGATCCTCGCCTCCTTCTGATCGGAGGTGATGACGCGCGGACTCGAGATCACCTCGCCGCGTCCCTCGCGTTGCATCGCCGAGAGCTCAAGCTGAAGCAGGTAGGAGCCGACCTTGCCGATCAGGAAATTCACCGCACCCGACGGGTCCGTCGCCGGGAGGTTGACGAGTAGCGAAGGCGTGTCGGTTGCGACCGGGTTGAGGATGATCGAGTTGTTCGGCTCCCCGGCGGTATTTAGCCCGAAGGGTCCGGCGTCATAGTCGCCGCGCCCGGTCAGGTTGCCTTCCAGTCCGCCGCCGATGAGCATCTCGTTGTTGTACAACGCGCCCATCGAGGTTGCGAGACCGAAGCGTACGCCCAGATCGCGTGTGAAGTCGTTGTTTGCTATCACCACTCGGGACTCGATCATGACTTGGCGCACCGGGATATCCAGCCGGGCGACGATCTCGCGGATCTGGTCTAGGCGCGCGGAGGTGTCCATGACCAAAAGGGTATTGGTGCGCTCGTCGAAGGTCACGCTGCCGCGCCCCGGCGTCAGAATGGAATCCTTGGTGGATTCGCTCACGGTGCGATCGAACTGGCGCGAATCGCGGCCGGTCGCGCCGAGCCCCGATTGGGAGCTGACACTCGACTGTAGGCTGGATGCCCCCCGAATGAAGGCCGCGATCTCGGCCGCCTTGGCAAATTTGACCGGGATGAACTCCGAGCGGATCGGCGCCAACTCCTCGAGACGCTGGTCGGCCGTCAGGGTACGCTCTTCGTGCCCGACGATCTCGTCGAAGGGCCCGATCATGATGACATTGCCTTCCTGGCGCTTGGTCAGATTCTTGGTCTTGAGGATGATGTCGAGCGCCTGATCCCAGGGGACATTCTTCAGCCGCAAGGTGATGTTGCCGCCGACCGAGTCGCTGGCCACCAGGTTCAGATCGGTGAAGTCGGCGAGCAGCTGGAGGACCGCACGCACCTCGATGTCCTGAAAATTCAGCGAAAGCCGCTCGCCGTCGTAGACGACCTTCTCGCGCGCGAGACGCTCCTTTTCCGCCGAGGTCAGAGGGCGCAGCTCCAAGGTGAAGAGGTCGTCGGTCTGATAGGCCATGTACTCGAAATCGCTGCCGGTCTGGACGTTGACCTCGACGTTGCGTCCTTTCGGTCGCGACTCGATTGCCACGACAGGCGTTGCGAAGTCCACGACGTCGAGCCGCCGAAACAGGCGCTGGGGCAAGGCCGCATCGACGATGTCGACGATGACACGGCTTCCCTGCTCCCGCACGGTGACGCGGGTGGTCGCATTCGGAAGCCTGATCAGGACGCGCCCTTCGCCCTCGGGGCCTCGACGAAAATCGATGTCGCGAACACTTGGCCCCGGGGCACCACCTCCGTCGGATGCGGGGCGATCCCAAGGTGCCGAAGCGGGCGCCCGGGGTTGGGCCCGCGCAACAGTCGGTGCGGGCGGCGCGGGCGGGGCCCCTTCCGGCTCGCTCCGGGCGTCGATATCCACGCGCACGCGATTGCCTTCGGTCGTCACGCGATAGGGGACCGAGTCGTTCAGATTGATCACGACACGGGCGCGATCGCTCGCCTCCACAGCGACCAGGCTGTGGACCGGACCGACACCGATCGGGACGGATCTGCGCTCGAGTCGGTTTGCAACACCCTCGAAGTCCAGCGCGATCCGTGCGGGAGACACGGTGTCGAAGGTCTGCGGTGCATTGACCGGCCCGGAGAACAGGAGTTGGATCTCGACGCGATTCCCCGGCTGCGCCGCGAATTCCACATCGGTGAGATCGACGGCGGCAGCATCTGCCGCGCCCATGGACATACCGAGCAGGGCGACGTACTGGAACATCCATCGCAGGGTGCCGCGGAGTCCGCGCGGGCTCGGTCGATAGGGGCTGTTCATCACGGCGTGCCTCTGCCTGTCACGGGGTGAGAGCGAGCGTGGCCGAGCGTTCGCGCCAGTCGCCGGGTATCTCGGAGACGATCTCCGTCACCCGGATAGCGTCGTCGGTGATATCCACGATCTGCCCGTTGTTCATTCCGAGATAATTTCCGACCCGCACGCGATAGACCAGGCCTTCGCGCGTCTGAACCAAGGCCCAGCGCGTGTCTTGCTGCTGGACCGTTCCCACCATGCGCAGTGAATCCAGGGGATAGCTCTCGAGCTCCTCCTTGGGTCGAAGCGGGTCGGGGGCGAGACTGTCGTCCGTCCTGGCCGCCGCTGCGGTTTGGGTGTCCATCACGAAGGGATCCCGGCGCCCGTCGGGATCGAAGATGAAGGCATCCACGGGTTGGATCTCGGGCAAAGGCTCGATCGCCTTCGGCGGGCGCGCCTTGACCTCGTCGACATAGGCCCTCAGCTCCTGCGTCCCGCCGCGATCGCACCCCCCCGGGAGCAACGCGACCAAGACCATCGATCCGCGAATGCAGGCGGTGCGCAGTCGCCTGTTCACTCTTCGGCGTCCTCGTCGAGATAGCGATAGGTCTTCACCGTGGCCTGCAGCGACAGTTTCGCTGCCCCGCTGCCGGTCGTCCCGCCGGCATCGTTGATCTTGGTGTCATGGACGGTCACGATGCGCGGCAAGGATGCCAACCCGCTGACGAAGCGTCCAAAGTCGTGATAACTCCCGGTTACGCGAATCTGGATCGGGAGCTCGGCATAGAAGTCCTTCAGCTGTTCGCTTCCCGGTTGAAACAGCTCGAACTCGAGCCCGGCGCCAAGTCCGGTTTGAGAGACGTCGACCAGGAGCGAGGCGACTTCGGTTCGATTCGGCAGCTGACGCAGCATCGCCCCGAAGGACTCCTTCATCTCCTCGATCTGCTGGCGATACGCATCGAGATTGGCCGCCTTGCGCTGCTTGGTCTCGAACGACGCGCGCAAATCCCGCTCCGTCGACTCGGCGCGCTCGAGCCGATCCAACTGCTCCTGTGTATCGAAATAGAAGACCGCACCGCCCAAGGCGATACAGGCGAGCAGGATCGCGATCACCTTGACCGCGATCGGCCATTCGCCGACGCTGTTGAGATCGAGCTGGTTGAGCTCGCTCAAATCCATCCCGAGGTCTCCGCGCGTCTCTTCATCGGCGACTGTCGGCGACCAGCCGGGTCTCTGACCGAGTGCCCCGAGGGACATCCGTCTGCGTCGATGCGGCATTTGCCGAGGGGCTGACTTGATTGAACGCCAAGCGGAACTGGCTCAGGCCGGTCCCGGTCTTGTCCTCGATCAAGAGCAGGCGAGGGCCGCCGATCCACTCCGATGCCTCGATACTTCGCATAAAGGCCGATACCCGTGCATTCGACTGCGCGCGTCCTTCGACGACCACATTTCGACCGGTCTGCTCGAGCTTGGTGAGATAGACCCCTTCGGGAATCGCGACCACCAATTCCTCGAACAGGCGCACGATCTCCGGGCGGCTCTCCTGAAGCTGTTGGATGATCTCCATGCGCGACAGCAGATCAGCCTTGATCTTCTCGAGATCCTGGATTTCCTTGATCTTACGATCCAGTTGAGCAATCTCGCCCTCCAGGAGCTGGTTTCGGGCCAGCTGATCACCGATCCTGCCTTCGATCTGCAGGTGAACCAACACCGCCAGAAGCAGGGTGAAGACCAGTGCAAGACCTCCCGCAGTGGCAAACTCCTTGCGTCGCCGTTGCCGGGCCTCTTCTCGCCAGGGCAGAAGATTGATGCGAGTCATCTAGTCGAACCCTCGCAAGGCCAGTCCGACCGCGACCATCATCCCGGGCGCCTCCCGCATCAACTCCCGGGTGTTGACGCTCGGCGAGATCGACATGTGTCGAAAGGCGTTGGCGACGGCGGTCGGCAGTTTGAGACGCTCGGCCATCAGCACATCGATCCCGGGGATGCTCGCCGGTCGTCCGGCAAGCAAGAGGCGATCGACGCGGTTGAAGCTGGTCCCGGAATAGAAGAATTGCAGCGCCCGCCCGATCTGTTGCGCCAACGCCTCCTTGAAGGGTCCGAGCACGTCGGTCTCGTATCCATCCGCGACATCGCCGTCGAGGATCTTGCCGAGAGCCACCTCGCGCGACAGACTGTAGCGGCGCTGGACCTCGTCGAGCAGTTGTTGGCCTCCGAAGTTCTGCTCGCGGGTGTACACGATCTGCCCTTCGTGCATGACATGCAAGGTGGTCGTCGCGGCACCGACGTCGGCCACGGCCAAGGTTCGAGCGGTCTCGGTACCCGTCTGTGCGTCCTCGGCGAGGATCAGCGAGCAGCCGTTCTCCATCGCATAGGCCTCGACATCGACGACTGCCGGGGTCAACCCGGCCGCCTCCAGCGCACCTACTCGGTCTTCTACGTTCTCTTGACGCGAGGCCACCAACAGCACGTCCACCATCGATGGGTTACCCTTCGTCGGTCCAACGACCTGGAAGTCGAGATTGACCTCTTCCAGCGGATAAGGAATGTATTGATCCGCTTCGAGCTGGATCTGATTCTCCATCTCGGCATCGCCGAGGGTTCCGGCCATGGCGATCACCTTGGTGATCACGGCGGAGCCGGCAACGGCAACCGCGGCCCGTTTTGCTCGCGTTCCGGTGCTGGCGACGGCTTTGCGGATCGTGGCTGCGACACGATCCACATCGGCGATCTTCTTCTCGACCAGCGCGCCCGGCGGAAGAGGCTCGATAGCAAAACACTCGACGCGATACGCCGCCGCCGTCTCTACGGGCAATTGCGACAGCTCGATGAGCTTGATCGCCGTCGAGCTGATGTCGATCCCGATGAGGGGTTTTATTTTGCTGCTGAGGCCGAACATCGCCATGTCGTAGGGTGATTTCCGTTCTGTTTCGGCTCGCCGCGCCAGTCCCCGAGCGGCCGGGGTGCTTTGGCGGGGCGACCGAGCACCGCGCCGGGGCCGAACCTCGGCTCGCCCCATTATAGACACGCTCAACGCCGATGCGCGGGGTTTGAGCAGATGAATGATGCACCGATGCCGGGCGCAACTGAACGAGGGGTACGCCATGCCGACGAGAGAACGGATCGACGCCCAGCGTGAGCGACTTGCCTACGAGGCCGCTCGCATCGTCCTCGAACAAGGTCTGGATGATTTCGACCGGGCCAGGCGAAAAGCCGCCGAACGCATCGGCGTTCAGGACCGGCGTCATTGGCCGACCAACGAGGCGGTGCAGGACGCGGTTCTCGCTCAGCGTCGGCTCTTCATGGGCGGGGCCGACGAAGATGAGCTGCGAGACCTCCGGGTGGCTGCCCTCCAGGCGATGGAACAGCTCGACGCGTTCGCGCCGCGACTCATCGGCGGCGCTCTCAGCGGTGCGCTCGGCTCCGGATCGGGGATCGAGCTTCTATTGTTTGCCGATCGCGCCGAAGACGTCATCTTCACGTTGCTCGACCTGCGTATCCCGTGGCGCGGGGCCGAGCGCACGCTGCGCTATCCGGACGGACTGCGTTGCGCTCATCCGGCCTTTCGATTCGTGGCCGGAGACATTCATGTCGAGCTGATCGTGCTGCCGCGACGGGCCTTGCGCAATCCACCTCTGGATCCAGTCACCGAGCGTGTCCAGCGAGGAGCCGATCGTGAAGAAGTGGCCCGGCTGGTCGCGTTCGGCGGCTGAATGAGGATCGGTTGAATCGTCGTCCCTCTATCGCTTCGAAATCGGTAGGTAGTCTCTCTGTGTAGGGCCATGGTAGATCTGGCGGGGACGTCCGATACGATTGTTGGGGTCGGACATCATTTCCATCCAATGCGACACCCAGCCGACCGTGCGCGCGACCGCGAACATGACGGTAAACATGTTGCGCGGTATACCGAGCGCCTGGTAGATGATCCCGGAATAGAAGTCGACATTCGGATAGAGCTTCCGTTCTACGAAATAGTCGTCGCTGAGCGCGATCTCCTCGAGCTTCATGGCCAATTCGAATAAGGGATTGTTGGTGTCGGCGAGCTCTTCGAGCACTTGGTGACACACCTCGCGAATGATCTTCGCGCGTGGATCGTAGTTCTTGTAGACCCGGTGTCCGAAACCCATCAGGCGAAACGGGTCGTCCTTGTCCTTGGCCTTTTCCATGTAACGTTGGACGTTCTTGACATCCCCGATCTCATGGAGCATGTCCAGGACCGCTTCGTTCGCTCCTCCATGCGCGGGACCCCAGAGCGAGGCGATACCCGCCGCGACACAGGCAAATGGATTCGCGCCCGAGCTGCCGGCGAGGCGCACCGTGGAGGTGCTGGCGTTTTGCTCGTGGTCGGCGTGGAGAATGAACAGCAGATT
The DNA here is from genome assembly GCF_000223985.1 of Thiocapsa marina 5811. Lineage (GTDB taxonomy): Bacteria > Pseudomonadota > Gammaproteobacteria > Chromatiales > Chromatiaceae > Thiocapsa > Thiocapsa marina. The sequence goes on along the minus strand of NZ_AFWV01000008.1, from coordinate 44,437 downwards.
CATCGCCTTCTCGGCGATCAATGTCGGCTTGTAGACCTCGCAGGGTGTGGCGAACATCATGTGCAGAAAGTTCGCGCAATACCTCAGATCGTTGCGTGGATACATGATCGGCTCGCCGATGCTGTGCTTGTAAGCCGCTGCAGCGATAGTCGGGAGCTTTGCGATGAGACGATGCGCGGAGATCTCGCGGTGGCGTGCGTCGTTGACGCTGAGCGAGTCGTGATAGAAGGCGGAAAGTGATCCGACGACCCCGATCAGGATCGCCATGGGATGCGCGTCGTAATGAAAACCGTTGAGAAAATCCTTCAGGTTTTCATTGAGCATGGTGTGGCGGGTGATCAGCTTCTCGAACCCGACGAGCTCTGTTTCGACGGGTAGCTCCCCGTAGAGAAGCAGATAGGCAACCTCTAGAAAACTCGCCTTGGTTGCGAGTTGCTCGATCGGATACCCCCGATAGAGAAGGATCCCGTCCTCGCCGTCGATATAGGTGATGGCACTGTGGCAACTGGCCGTCGACATGAAACCGGGGTCATAGGTAAAGATTCCGGACTCTTTATAGAGGGATGAGATGTCCGCGGCCGACGGGCCGACACTGCCGGAGCGTAACGGGAAGTCGATGCTCTCGCCCGTGACGTTGTTGGTGATGGTGATCGTTTGGTTCGCCATAAGCTCGCTCCTGGCCGTCTTCGGGACATCGCGCCCCGCCGGCGTTGGTGTAGTGGTCTCGAGTCTCGACCGCGGCGTGACCTCGAGCAAGGCCGATATGCCGGGGTCGGTCGTGACGTTGTCCGCGGTCGGCGATGCGCGCTGCCTTTTTGCAAGAAGAGACATCGGCTCGGCCCGGCGCCCTCGGGCGTGACGGAATCAAGCAATTATCAGCCCAACCTCAAGGCAGCGACAGGCTGCGCAGTCGCTCGATGTCGGCTCGAACCGCGCTTGTCGATCGGTCGAAATCGGCGCGCTCGCGAGGATTCAGATCGAGCTCCACGATCGACTCCATGCCTCGCTCGCCGAGGACGCAGGGGACGCCCATGGCGATGTCGCTTTCGCCGTATTCGCCCTCGAGTAGCGCGACACAGGAGAGCAGTCGCCTGCGGTTGTTGACGATGGCGTCGACCATCGCCGCAACCGCGGCGCCGGGCGCATCGTAGGCGCTCGAGTTCTTGCGCAGGGCGAGGATCTCGGCACCACCTTGGCGCGTGCGCTCCATGATGGCCTCGATACGCTCCGCGGAGATAAAGTGCGAGATCGGGATCCCGTTGATGGTGCAGAAACGCGGCACCGGCACCATTGTGTCGCCATGCCCGCCGAGCACCATGGTCGTGATGTCGAGCGCCGAGAAACCGGTCTCCTGAGCGATGAAGCTCGCCATGCGCGAGGCGTCGAGGACACCGGCTTGTCCGAAGATCCGACTGCGATCCCAACCGGTGCGTTGTGCGACCCGATAGGTCAGCGTATCGACCGGATTGGAGACGATCAGTACCATGGCATCAGGCGCATACTGCATGATCTGATCGGTCACGCCATCGATGATGCGGACATTCGCTTCGAGAACATCCGAACGAGACATGCCGGGTTTACGCGGCAGACCCGCGGTCACGATGACCAGATTTGAATCCCTGAGGATCTGCGGATCGTTGCTGCCGCTGATCGCGCAATCGAACTCGAAGAAGGGCGCCATTTGCAGGATGTCCAGCGCGATTCCCTCGGGGACCCCCTCGCGAACATCCATGAGAGCGATCTCGCGACAAAGCTCTTCCTCGGCCAGGATCTGCGCCGTCGTCTCGCCGACTCGGCCGGCGCCGATGATGGTGATCTTGTTCACGTGACTGTTTCTCCGATCAGTGGTCTGTTGACCACGGTCGCGCGGACCAGCCTCGTCGCCGTGGCCTCCGGGGCATCAGACGGACTTCGCCCCGCGGCCTATCTTACACCCGCGCCAGCGTGCGTGGCCCGCAGCACGCGCGCGCTTGATCGAGGCAGTCAGCCCACCGCTTGTCCGGCGCGGATTGAATGGAGGCGGATAACCGCTCGGTCCGCGGCTGATCGCGATCGGACTCGGGAGAGACGGTCGAGGAGCGCCGATGCGCGGGGCACCGCGTTTGGCAGGAGACGTTCGGCAGGAGGAACCGACTCGGTCGGCGAGCCGGCGTGCGCCGGGCGGGACAGCGCCCGGGGCATAGGCATCAGCGCGCGTATTTGCGCCTGAACTTGTCGACGCGTCCGGCCGTGTCGAGGACCTTTTGCTTGCCGGTGTAGAAGGGATGGCAAGCGGAGCAAACCTCGACGTGCATTTCCTTGCCCAAGGTTGAGCGGGTCGTAAACTCGTTACCGCAGCTGCAGACCACCTTGACGTCGGCGTAGTTGGGATGGATTCCTTCTTTCATGATGACCCTGGCGTTGGCATTGGCCCCGATCGGGCGCTGAAAAATCGATGGAACGCGGTAGGATACAACCTGGAACAGGCTCCCGCAACCGTGTGTTGCGCCCGTTTGTCGCGGGTCGATCGCCCCGAGCGCAATTTCGGTCCCGGTCCGGGCTCCTCCTCGGGGCCCTGATCATGCCCGCGTTGCGAAACGCGCAACGAGGTCGTCCAGGAAGCGATAGCCCGGGCTCGTGGGCTCGACCCGGTCGGCGAGGATCCGAAGCATGCCGTCGTCTACGGCGCCGCGGACGATGTTCGCGATACGCGACCAAGGCAGCCCGGTGGTTTGCGTGAAGAGGTCGCGCGGGAATCCTTCGGTCAGTCGGAGTGCGTTGAGTGCGAATTCGAAAATGAGATCCTGTTCGTTCAGGATCCGCGTGCTGCTGAGCAAGTCGTCGGGAGATGCACTCAAATACGCCACGGGATGACGGCGTTTGGCGGTTCGCGACACCTGCCGGTCGACGCGTGCGCTGTCCTCCCTTGTTAACTTTCCGTGTGCGCCCGCGCCGATCCCGAGATAGTCGCCGAACTCCCAGTAGTTGAGATTATGACGACACCGCGCGCCGTCCTGTGCATGTGCGGAGACCTCGTATTGACGGTAACCGGCGTGCGCCAGGTCCTCGAGCCCCTGTTCCGCCATGTCGGCGGCCAAGTCTGGATCCGGCAGACGGGGCGGGTGGGCATGAAACGCCGTATTGGGCTCGAGGGTTAGCTGATAGTAGGAGACGTGCTCGGGTTCCAGAGCGATCAACCTCGCGAGGTCCTGTCGCGCCCCGGCAAGGTCCTGCCCGGGAAGGGCGAACATCATGTCCAGATTGAGATTGTCGAAGCCGGCCGCGCGAGCCATCCGCAGGGTGTCGCGAACATCCTCCGGCCCGTGGATCCGCCCAAGCGCACGCAAACGCGCTGCCGAGAGACTTTGCACGCCGATCGAGAGCCGATTCACCCCCGACTCTCGATAATCTTCGAAACAGGCCGCGTCGCGCGTCCCGGGGTTTGCCTCGAGGGTGATCTCCACCTCGGGGAGCAAGTCCGCGCGCTCCCGAACACCGTCGAGTAAACGCCGAATCGCCGAACCGGGAAATAGGCTGGGTGTACCGCCGCCGATAAACACCGAGCTCAAGGGGCGGCGTGCACCGGGCCGATCGAGCTCCAAGTCCAGATCCGCCAGCAGGCGTGTCACATAGGGTTCGAACGGCGGCGCATCCGCGGCATGCGAGTTGAAATCGCAGTAGGGGCATTTACTGACACACCAGGGGGTGTGCACGTAGAGCGCAAGCGGCAACGCCTGCGCGCCGCCGCTGCTTGCAGACTCGATCACGCCTGATCGCGTGCCTGCAGGTAGGTCAACTCCCCGATTCCACTCCACTCCTTGCTTTGGCTGAGGAATTTCTTGTAGGAGCTGTAGACCTTCGAGGAGAACTCGTCCTTTTGCGCGATCTCCGCGACGGCCTCCTCCGAGAGTGCTCGCAGCTTGAGGATGACGTCGTCGGGAAACCGTCGCAGGTCGACGTTGTGCTTGGTGATGAGGGTCTGCAGCGCGACCGGGTTGCGTGCGGTGTACTCGGCGAGCATGTCCTGATTGACGACCTTGCAGGCATTCATGACGATGGATTGAAGATCCGCCGGCAGCCCCTCGTAGACCTTCTTGTTGATCATGGCCTCCAGGATCGTGCCCGGCTCGTGCCAGCCTGGATAGTAGTAATACTTGGCCGCCTTGTAGAGACCGAATGCCAAATCGTTGTAGGGTCCGACCCACTCGGTCGCATCGATCGTACCGTTCTGCAGCGCGGTGAAGAGCTCGCCTCCCGGCAGATTGACCGGGATACCGCCAGCCCGTGCCAAGACCTCGCCGCCGAGGCCGGGGATGCGCATCTTCAGGCCTTTCAGGTCCTCGACCGAGTTGATCTCCTTGTTGAACCAACCGCCCATCTGAACGCCGGTGTTCCCGGCAGGGGCAGGGACCAAGCCGAACTGCGCGTAGAGCTCGGTCCAGAGCTCCATTCCGCCGCCGTGGTAGATCCAGCCGTTCATCTCCTGTGCCGTCAGACCGAAAGGCACGGTGGAGAAGAACTGGGCAGCTTCGCTTTTGCCTTTCCAGTAATAGGCCGAGCCGTGGCCCATCTCGGCGGTCCCGCGCGAGACGGCATCGAAGATCTCGAATGCGGGGACCAGCTCGCCGGCGCCGAAGACCTTGACCTCGATGCGACCGCCGCTCATCTCGCCGATCAAGGCCGCCAGGTTATTCGCACCTGTGCCGAGACCGGGAAAGTTCTTCGGCCAGGTGGTGACCATCTTCCACTTGTATTCGGCCTTCGCATGAGCCGACCCGATACCGCCGGTCAACGCCCCGACAGCCAGCGAGCCAGCACCAACCCCTTTGATGAAATCGCGGCGTTGCATCCCCGTCCTCCAGTCTGCGTGTTGATGATCTCTGTGCCGTGCCTCCGGGGGCCGACGGCGGAGCCAAAGCGCGATCCCCGGGCCTATAGTCCAGTCCGCAAAGGTCCGAATAAACCTACGATCGGCCCTTCTTCAAAGACTCTTGAAGAAGCGCGCCGAAGCTGCCCAGGGTCTTCTCCGGGGCCTCGGCAGCCGGTGCGCCGGGCATGATGCCGGGCGCCTGTAGTCCAGCCTCGACTCCCTTGGTTTCGTCGAGCGACAGACTGATCCGACGCCGCTCCGTATCGACCCCCAAGACGGTTGCCTCGACCGGGTCCCCGACGTTCAGGACCTCGCTTGGATGATTCACGCGCCGCCCGGCGCCGAGCTCGCTGATATGCACCAGACCGTCGATCCCCGGGGCCAGCTCGACGAAGGCCCCGAAGGGTTGCAGCCGACTCACCGTGCCGCTCACGCGCTGACCGACGGGGAAGGTGTCGGCGGCTTCCTGCCAGGGGTCGCGGGCGAGTGCGCGGATCGAGAGCGCAATCTTCTCCCGACTCTTCGGACCGCTCGGCGGCTCGATGCGCAGCACCGAGACCTCGACGGGCTGGCCGACGCTGAGGATCTCCCCGGGATGCTTTACATGACCGAAGGCCAGCTGGCTGATGTGGATCATGCCCTCGAGACCGCCGATATCCACGAACGCACCGTAGTCCTTGAGCGAAGTGACAACCCCGGACAGCACTGCACCTTCGTGCAGTTGCGCCCGCGTCTCCTCGGCGCGCAGGCGTTGTTCCTCTTCGAGCAGGACCTTGCGCGACAGAACCAGATTCGGACGTCGGCCGCCTTCGAACTTGGTGATTCGAAAATCGAACCGCTGACCGACCAGCTCGGAGAGGTCTTCGATGAAGCGGATGTCGACCTGAGAGGCCGGACAGAAGGCCCGCAACCCGGCGACTTGCACCTCGACGCCGCCTTTGACCGCCGCACTGACCTGGCCTTGTACCGGAAGCCCTTGGCGGTAGGCGCCCTCGATCTCCTCGATACCGTGATAGCGGTGCCCGTGCTGACTGCCGAGCAGCAGCATCCCGGAGTCTTCGTCCTTGCCGGTGACATGCGTCTCGATGGTGTCGCCGACGGCGGACGTCAGATTGCCTTCGGCATCCTTCAGTGCCGAGACCTCGAGCCGACCTTCCGACTTGGCCCCCAGATCGACGAAGGCGTAATCCTCGCCGATCGACACCACGACGCCCCGTACCTTGTCTCCGACGGCTGCCTCGCCGGCGGCAGACTGCGGATGGGTCTGGTCGAATTGCTTGAGGAGGTCTTCGAAGCTGGGTTCGGACATGGTTGCGGAGTGCCGTCGTCGAGTTGAGGGTCGCGGCTAAACCGCGTCCGGAGTGAGATGCGTCGTCTCGGGATCACCGCTGCCTTGTCGCAGACCAAGGGTATCGGCGAGACGCGGTTTCGGATTTAGGCGATCAATGTAGAACAATTCGAGCGCCTGTCACAGCGGTGGTCGAAGGTCCGTCGTCCTGCCCGAGCGCAGCGCGTCAACCTGCCGGCTCGAGCCGAGCATAAGCCAGAACCAACCACTTGGCCCCGGCCTTCTGAAAATTGACCTGAATCCGAGCCGCGGATCCGCGGCCCTCGCTGTTCAGGACCACGCCCTCGCCGAACTTCGGGTGAACCACACGCTGCCCGAGCCTGAAGAGACCGGCATCACCGCTCGACATCGACGCCAGGCTCGGACTCGGACCGGAGGTCGTGCGGCGAACCGCGCTGCGGGCTCTGACCTCTTCGACCAATCCGGGTGGAACCTCGCGCAGGAATCGCGAGGGCATCGGCGACTCTTCGCGGCCGTAGAGCCGCCGGCTCTCGGCGTGGGTCACGTAAAGCTCGCGCATCGCGCGCGTCATACCGACATAGCAGAGTCGGCGCTCCTCTTCGAGCCGGCTCGGATCCTCCGCCGAAAGACTGTGCGGGAACAGCCCCTCTTCGAGCCCGACCAAGAAGACGACCGGAAACTCCAAACCCTTGGCGCTGTGCAGGGTCATGAGCTGCACACTGTCCTCGAACCCGTCGGCTTGGGTGTCGCCTGCTTCCAGCGCGGCATGCGCGAGAAAGACCGCCAGCGCGTCGGTCTCTTCCTCGTGCAGGTCCTCCTCGAAGCGCGCGGCCGTGTCGACCAGCTGCTCGAGGTTCTCCACCCGATCCTGGCCCTTGCCGTCCTTGTTCTTCTTGTAGAAATCCGGCAAGCCGGCCGCCTCGACGAGTGCGGTGACCAGCTCATGCAAAGCCAATCCGTCCCGTGCTCGGCGCTGGTCGCGAATCAGATCCACGAATCCAAGCAGTGCGGCGCCACCCCTCGGACCCAATACGGATGTCCCGGTCAGATCGGCTGCCGCCTGCCAGAGCGAGACCCGCGTCTCGCGCGCCTGCCGGCGCAACAGATCCAGGGTGCGTGCGCCGATGCCACGGTTCGGAGTATTGACCACGCGCTCGAAGGCGGCATCGTCGTCCGGGTTGGCGACCAAGCGCAGATAGGCGAGCGCATCGCGGATCTCGGCGCGCTCGAAGAACCGCAGTCCGCCGTACACCCGATAGGGGATCTGCGCCTGGATCAGCGCCTCTTCGAACAGGCGTGATTGGGCCGTGGTGCGATAGAGGATGGCGCACTCGTCGCGCCGATGCCCTTCGTTCTGCGTGAAGCGGCGGATTCTCTCCACCACGAATCGCGCCTCGTCGACCTCGTTGAAGGCCGTGTAGCGGCGAATCGGCTCGCCCTCGCCGTCTCGGGTCCAGAGGTTTTTCCCCAGACGGCTTGGATTGTGTGCGATCAGTGCGTTGGCTGCGGCCAGGATGTTGCCGCTCGAACGGTAATTCTGCTCCAGCCGGATGACCTGCGTGCCGGGATAATCGCGCTGAAAGGATTGAATATTTTCGACCTTGGCGCCGCGCCAGCCGTAGATCGACTGATCGTCGTCGCCGACGGCGAAGAGGTTGTCGTTCGTCCCGGCCAAGAGTCGTAGCCAAGCGTACTGGATGGCGTTCGTATCCTGGAACTCGTCGACCAGGATATGGGCGAAGCGTCGCTGGTAATGCTGCAGGATATCCGGACGCTCGCGCAGCAGCTCCAGCGTCTTGAGCAGCAGATCGGCAAAGTCGAGCAGGCCCGAGCGTGCGCGCTCCTCCTCGTACTGGCGGTAGACCGCGATCATCTTGTCGGTAAAGAAATCGCCGCCGCCGTCGAGGTGGTTCGGCCTCAGCCCCTCGTCCTTCTGCTTGTTGATGAAACCCTGCACCTGACGGGGCGGCCAACGCGCCTCGTCGAGCTCCATCGCCTTCATGATCCGCTTGATCAGGCGGGACTGATCGTCCGAATCCAGGATCTGGAAATGCTGCGGGAGCTGCGCGTCCTGCCAGTGCGCACGCAGAAAACGATGGGCGAGGCCATGAAAGGTCCCGACCCACATCCCGCCGATCGGCACGCCGAGCATGGTCTCGATGCGACCGCGCATCTCGCGCGCTGCCTTGTTCGTGAAGGTGACCGCGAGCACCGCATAGGACGGCACCTGCTGCACCTGGACCAACCAAGCGATGCGATGGACCAGAACGCGCGTCTTGCCGGACCCGGCACCCGCGAGCACTAGAAGATGACCGGACTCGGCGGCAACGGCCGCGCGCTGAGCGTCGTTGAGTGAATCGAGAAGGGCGGAGACATCCATCGCCTGGATTCTACTAAACCAGCTCCGGCATGACATGTGTTGTTGTCGATTGGCTCCGAGCGAGGCGTGGCCGGACGCAGGGATGGGGCCTAAAAACTTTTTATTTCAGTCTGTTGGGTGACTGTCGGGGCTATGCGGGCAGCATCGCCCCGTTCCTCGGCCGCTTCTTTATTCAAAACAGCTTAAATAAAAAAACAGTAATCTTAATAAGCGTTGTGGATAACTCATCCGTGTCGAAAAAATAATCAAGGTCAATCCCTTGCGTGAATTTCAGGCTGTTTCCCGGTGGTCGCTCAACCTGTGCATAACCGGTGTGCAAAAAGAGGTCGTCAAGATGAACACACCTTATCCACAGACTTCTAGACCCAGTCGTGAACAGACTTATACAGTTATCCGATCCCTGGTTCCCCCGCCGAGCCGTCGCTGTTCGGCCTGCGTGCGACTTGGCGCCCGCACCGGAACGGCGAACTTCGGCGCCTGCACCCTTCGCAACCTCGTCAGGAGCAAAACCCGTATGTAGAATGGGCGCCCGAACCACCGAGACCCTTCTTCCTCGACTGCCCAGGTCCTGCTTCATGACGCCACTCATCAATGACACCTTCCTCCGTGCAGTGATGCGCGAACCCGTTGAATACACACCGGTTTGGATGATGCGCCAAGCAGGCCGCTATCTGCCCGAGTACCGTGCGACGCGCGCGAAGGCCGGCAGCTTCATGGACCTGTGCAAGAACCCGGAGCTGGCCTGCGAGGTCACGCTTCAGCCGTTGGAGCGTTTTCCGTTGGATGCCGCCATCCTTTTCTCGGACATCCTGACGGTGCCGGACGCGATGGGTCTGGGTCTGTATTTCGCAGAGGGTGAGGGGCCGCATTTCGAGCGCCCGGTACGCACGCAGGCCGACGTGGATCGGATCGCCGTGCCGGATCCCGAGGACGAGCTGCGCTACGTGATGGATGCCGTGTCGACGATTCGACGCGAGCTCGCCGGGCGCGTGCCTTTGATCGGCTTCTCCGGCAGCCCTTGGACACTCGCGACCTACATGGTCGAGGGCGGCGGTGCGAAGAACTTCTCGCATGTGAAGGGGATGATGTTCGACCGCCCGGATTTGCTCCACGCCTTGTTGGCGAAGACCGCGGACGCCGTAATTGCCTACCTGAACGCCCAGATCGCCCGCGGTGCGCAAGCGACCATGATCTTCGATACCTGGGGCGGTGCGCTGGCGCCGGCGAACTATCGCGAGTTCTCCCTGGCCTACATGCAGCGCGTGGTCGAGGGTCTGAATCGCGAGGCGGAGGGACGAGCCGTCCCGGTGATCCTCTTCACCAAGAACGGCGGTCAGTGGCTGAAACACATGGCCGATACCGGCTGCGACGGACTCGGCGTGGACTGGACGACGGATCTGGCCGATGCGCGCATCCTGACCGGCGATCGGGTCTCGCTTCAGGGCAATCTCGATCCCTGTGCGCTCTACGCCTCACCCGAGCGGATCCGCGAAGAGGTCGCGCGCGTGCTCGCCAGCTACGGCAAGGGTCCGGGCCATGTCTTCAATCTCGGACACGGGATCACGCCAGACGTCAATCCGGAGCATGCCGGGGCGATGGTCGCGGCGGTGCATGAGCTCAGTCGCCCCTACCACGGCTAAACCGCGTCCGGTGCGATAAAGGATCTTTGGGATTGGGCTTGCGGTTGCGTGAGCCCATGACCTTGGCGGTGAAGCGGTTTAGGACATTCTGTCGAAAGGGTTGCCTTGGTTCGGCTCTAAGTCGCCGCCTGGATGCTGGGCCTTGATGATAGACCGCCCGTAGGGTGGACGAGCGAGAGCGAAGTCCACCGAACCCGGCGCCGGCGCTGGTGGACTGCGCTACGCTTGTCCACCCTACGGCGCTTACCGACCGGAAAGTCCCGCGATTTCGATCCCTTCGTCGCTTCTAACCTCTGAATCGCGTCCCGCTGAAAGGCTTCAGGTCACGCCGAGGGTGAAACCACCCTCAAACCAAGCAGACGGCCCCGAGGACGCGATTCACTTCAGACCGCCTCGGCTAGCGTCACGGCTTCGGAATCCGTCTCCGCCGCCTCGATCGCGTCACCCTGCTCGCGCGTGTCCTCGTATCCCATCAGCAGCTCCCGCGACAAGGCCTGCTCGTCGATTCGCGCGCCCAAATAGGCGGCAATCGAGCGCATGTCGGTCTCGCCGCTGCCCAGACAACTGGTGCCGCCGGGCGAGGGAGTCATGTTGAAGATGAGACCTGCGTCGTTGGTGATCTTGGCCTCGCCCATGCGCAGCTTGCCGGATGCCTTGTCGATCAACTGGGGCCGCAGCCCGCCGAAGCGTTCGGCATAGCTGATGTCGGCCGCCTGGATCGAGGGCACGATCTTGCGGATCTCGCGTACGAAGAAGTGGCGATTCAGGCCCGGAACCTCGTAGAGGAGGTTGCGCAGGATGTAGTGGCGGATATCGCGCTCTTTGAGCATGGCCCAAAAGGCCGCGGCAACCCGTCGATCGAATCTCAAGACCTTGAAGAACTCGGGGATGCTATCGCGGTTGTAGCGCTCGAGCATCGGCAGCATGAAGGCGGTCGGCCCGAAACGGGTCTTACCGCGTTCCTTGATGTCGTGGTCGCCGTGGACCGCGGCGAACGGCAGGCTCGGGTTCTGAACCGTGTAGACCTTGCCGTTCAGCGCCTCCGGGGCGAAATAGAAGGATCCGGCGACGGGCATGCAGGAGTAGTCCAGTCCCAGCCCCATTTCCTGCGCCATCAAGAGCGAGTGCCCGCCCGCACACACCACAAGGGCCCGTGCCTTCAATAGGCCCCGGTTGGTCTCCAAGACGTAATCCTGGCCGTCACGGCGGATCTTGTCGACCTTGGTCGAGAATAACTGGGTGATCTGCTTGGATGTCTGTCGGTCCAGGCGCACGCAATCGGCCGAGAAGGACTGCGCCAGGGCCTGAAAGTCGACGGCACAATAATCATCGGGCGTGCCGGTGGCGACGATCTCTTCCTTTCGCCAGGCGCCGTCCACGAGGGCGACGTTGGGCTCGATTTCCGCGATGTCCTTGCGCTCGAGCAGTTCCATGCGCGGGTAAAGCCCCTTGAAGCGTTCGTAGCGATCACGGATGTAGCGACATTCGCTCTCTCCCACGCCCAGCACCATCTTCGGCATCCGGTGGATGATGCGGTCGCGATCGCGCGGTGCGAGCTTGGTCGTATAGTTGATGATCATGTAGGCCGTGCGCTTTATGGCGCGTGCCTTTTCCAGCGTGTAGTTGGTCTCGATGTCGCCGCAGTGAATGGTCTGACTGTTGTTGTGAGCGTGCGAGTTGACCGTGGCGATGCTGTCGTATTTTTCGACCAGACAGAGGCGGTTCAGGTCGGTGAATTTCGCCAGCTGATAGAGGAGTGCGGTACCGGTGACACCGGCCCCGACGATGAGAACGTCGTAGTGTGTCGAAGCAGTCATGGTTTTTTGGTCCTGACAGGCGGCCGTGCAGCCGAGCGCTCGGGTCAAACATCCCGAGGTCGTCGGGACGATTTTTGTGCAGCGCAACAATATCGTCACGTTAGCCCATGTCGGCACAGGAAAGAATGCCGCGGGACGGATTTAATGTATTGAGTAAAACAATCGGGTTTTGGGAAGGCTCCTGCGGATGACGATTCAGAACGTCGTGGCTTAGAGCCTTGGGGAGCGGTCGGCACGCAAGAAGCCGTGTTGCTTCCATGACGGAGTCGGAGCCATATCGTGTGAATGGATTTGGTGTCGTTCCTTACGTGAGGTAGAGTGTCGTCATCGCAGAATAAACGAAAAGTGTTCGATGTCGCACTTGTCCAGTCTTCGCTTCGCTCTCTTGCTGCTTCTTCTCGCCATGCAGCGCGGTCATGCCGGCGCAACGACCGAGGGGGCGATCCCGGGGGATGTGTCCTCGACCTCGCTCGCCGTTGCGAGCGAGTCGTCGACAACGCCGGTGCCCGGGCTGGCACTGGGAGAGGTCTATCGTCCCGGCGTCGATCTCGACCGTTACTTGGTCAGCGAGAAGCTCGACGGCGTGCGCGGCTACTGGAACGGCCGCCGTTTCATGACGCGCGGCGGCATGCCGATCAGGGCGCCCACCTGGTTTACGGCCGATTTTCCCGCGGTTGCACTCGACGGAGAGCTTTGGATGGGCCGCGGCACCTTTGCCCTCCTGTCGGGCACCGTACGACGATCCGAGCCGGATGACGACGCCTGGCGTCGTGTCCGCTATATGGTGTTCGACCTGCCGGACCACCCGGGCGATTTCGAGACACGCCTGAGCGTATTGAGAGGTCTTCTCGCGACCTCGCCGAGCCCCTTTCTCGATCTGGTCGAGCAAACCCGCGTTGCGGATCATGACGCCTTGATGGCCGCGTTGGACCGAGTGGTCGCCGCGGGCGGGGAGGGTTTGATGCTGCATCGGCGGGATTCGCTCTACCGCGTCGGACGTTCCGCCGATTTCCTCAAGGTCAAACCCTACCTGGAAGCCGACGCCAGGGTGATCGCCCATGTCCCCGGCCGCGGGCGACACGAAGGACGGTTGGGGTCGCTTGTGGTCGAGGAGGCGGACGGAACCCGATTTAGGCTCGGCACCGGCTTCAGCGATGTCGAGCGCGATGACCCGCCGCCCGTGGGCAGCGTCGTCAACTTCAAGTATCACGGGCGCACGGCAAACGGCCTGCCCCGGTTCGCGAGCTTCCTGCGGAGGGTCGAAACCCTCTAAACCGCGCCCAGCGCGGTATGCGATGTTTTTGGATGGGATCTGCGCCGGCAGCCTTGAAGTCCGTTGGTGTCGGCGCGGTTTGAGAGATTAGAAAAGATTGAATTCTAAACCGCGTCTCCGCAAAGGTCGGAAAAATCCCTAAGCCCAAGACAAAATGAAAATGACGCATTTCGCTCTCGACGCGGTTTAAACCAATCGACCCTGCTCGATGGCGGGCACTAGCCAGTAATGGATACCGCTGCCCCCGAAATCCTCACCCAAGCCTGCGAGTACCGCTTCGGCCGTCTCCTCGGGGAGCAGCAGCATGAACATCACTCGGCGACTGCGCCCGGCGACCTGCTCGGCGGTGGTCATGGAGCGTTCGGACGAGCCGTGTCCGGCGACCGCGCTGCTGGTGAAGCCGGGGATGTCCTCGCGCTCCAATAGCCACTCCACGAGAGCATCTTCGGCCTGGAGAGGGACAATCAGATGGAGCAAATGGTGCGTCATGTGTCGGTCTCCGATCGGGGCGTGAAAGCGCATCGACGAGCCTGAAGGTGCTCAACGCCCGTCCGCGGTCTTACCGACCCGGTGCGCCACCTCGATCACCGCTGTCTGTTCCGGCACCTCGGGGAGCAGCGTGCTGAAGCTGGCCTTCTGTGGATTGGTCCGCGTCGGTGAATAATGGACCATGTAGGTATCTTTCCGGGCGAGCACGGAGCCGCTCGCGTCGAGCAGTCGAATCTCGACATGACCGAGTATTCGCCCGGAGTGTGGATGACGTTTCGCGACCCACCCCTGCACCTCGAGTCCTTCGGGCGAGAGTCGGTAGCTGACGTCGGTCGGGATGACCGAGGTCGTCTCGTCGATAAGCAGCTTCAGATCGCCCGCATGGCTCGGGATCACGGTCGCGGCCATCAGCAACACCGCTGCCAGGGCATTCAAGGTTGATTTCGACATGGTTTTTGTCCTCCGTAGGGTCATGAATCCCTGTTCTCGGGCGCAGGCCCTCGAACGATCAGATCCGGTCCGCGCCGAAACGTCGGTAGAGGATCGGCAACAGAATGAGTGTCAGGAGGGTGGCCGAGACCAATCCGCCGATGACCACGATCGCCAGCGGGCGCTGGATCTCGGATCCGGGTCCGGTCGCGAAGAGCAATGGCACCAGCCCGAAGGCCGCGATACTTGCGGTCATGAGCACCGGGCGCAGGCGTCGTCTTGCTCCTTCGACCACCACCTCCTGCATGGGTCGGCCGAGCGCGCGCAGCTGGTTGAAATAGGTGACCATCACCACGCCGTTCAGCACCGCGATGCCGAGCAGGGCGATGAATCCGACCGAGGCCGGCACCGAGAGATACTCACCGGTGAGGGCCAGCGCGAAGACGCCGCCGATCATGGCGAAGGGCACGTTCGACAGGACCAGGGCGGCCTGTTTCACCGAGCCGAAGGTCGAGAAGAGCACGAGAAAGATCAGCACCAGCGCCACCGGGACCACCAGGGCCAAGCGGGCCGCGGCGCGCTGCTGGTTCTCGAACTCGCCGCCCCATTCCAGCCGATAGCCGGGCGGCAGCTCCACCTGCTCGGCGACCGCCGCACGCGCCTCGGCCACGAATCCCACCAGGTCACGCCCGTCGACGTTCGCGATGGCGACCGACATACGGCTGCCGCGCTCGCGCCCGATCGCCACCGGTCCCTCCATGCGCTCGATCCGCACCAGATTGTTCAGCGGCACGGCACGACCGTCAGGCAAAGACACCTGGAGTCCGGCGAAACGCGCGGGCGACTCGCGCAGCGCCTCGGGACCGCGCACCAGCAGCGGGCGGCGCTTGCCTTCGACATCAAGGGTCCCGACGGTCAACCCCTCGACCTGGGCGCGCAACAGATCGGCCAAGGCGTCCGCGTCCACCCCGAGTCGACCGGCCTCCAGGCGGTCCACCACCAGATTCAGGTATTGGGCGCCGTCGTTGCGCGGGGTGTAGACATCCTGCGAGCCGGCGATGCCTTCCAGCACCCCGACGATCTGCTCGGCAAGCCCGTTGAGCGTGTCCGAGTCCGGGCCGAAGATCTTCACCGCGAGATCCCCCCGCACCCCGGTCAGCATCTCGGAGACGCGCATCTCGATCGGCTGGGTAAAGGCGTAGTCCATGCCTGGGAAACGGTCCAGCACAGCGCGGATGGCGTCCATCAGCTCGTCCTTGGTCGTGAAGCGCCAGGTCTCGTGCGGCTTGAGCACCAGGAAGCTGTCGGTCTGATTCAGCCCCATGGGGTCGAGACCAAGCTCGTCCGAGCCGGTGCGGGCGATGATCGATTCGACCTCCGGCACCTCGGCCAGGATCGCCGCCTGGACGCGTTGGTCGATGGCGATGGACTCGGCCAGGTTGATCGAGGGCAGCTTCTCCAGTTGGACGATCAGATCGCCCTCGTCCATGGTCGGCATGAAGGACTTGCCGACCTGGGTGTAGAGTGCGCCCGCGGCGATCAGCAGGGCGAGCGCCCCGCCCAGCAGAACCCACTGATGGCGCAGGCTCCAGTCGAGCACCGGGACATAGATCCGGGTGAGGATGCGCACCAGCCAGGGTTCGGCGTGCTCGGCATCCCCCCCGCGTCCGACGGCTCCCGCGCCCTTACCCAACAGATAGGATGCCAGGACCGGGATGACCGTCAACGAGAGCAGCAGCGAGCTGGCGAGCGCAAAAACGATCGTCAGCGCCACCGGCATGAAGAGCTTGCCCTCCAGACCCTGCAGCGTCAGCAAGGGCAGGAAGACGATGATGATGACCAGGATGCCGGAGGAGACCGGCAACGCCACCTCGCGCGTGGCCCGATAGAGGATGTGCAGCCGCGGCAGGCGTCCGCCCGCGCTGCCCCGATTGAGATGCGTGACCAGGTTCTCGACCACCACCACAGCCGCGTCCACCAACATGCCGATGGCGATGGTCAGCCCGCCCAGCGACATGAGATTGGCCGATAGGCCGAACTGACGCATCAGGATGAAGGTCGCCAAGGCCGACAGGGGCAGAATCAAGGCAACCGTCAGGGCCGCGCGCAGATCGCCCAGAAAGAGCACCAGCAGGATCAGGACCAGAACGGTTGCTTCGATCAACGCCTTGGTGACCGTGTGGATCGCCTTGTCGACCAAGACGCCGCGATCGTAGAAGACGTCGATGCTTACGCCCTCCGGCAGCGCCGGCGCCAACTCGTCGAGCTTGGCATGGATGCCGCGCACGACCTCGCGCGCATTGGCGCCGCGCAGCGCCAGCACCAAGCCCTCGACCGCCTCGCCGGTACCGTTGCGCGTAACCGCGCCGTAGCGGGTCAGGGCGCCGAAACGCACCTCGGCGATATCGGCGACCCGCACCGGCTGGCGGGCATCGCCCCCGACCACGATGGCGCCGAGATCCTCAAGCGTCTTGATCGCCCCTTGGCTGCGCACCAGCAGCACCTCCTCGCCGGCGCTCAGGCGTCCGGCGCCGTCGTTGCGGTTGTTCGCCGTGATCGCGGCGGTCAAATCCGCCAGCCGGATCCCCCGCGCGGCCATGCGGGCATTGTCCGGCACCACCTCGAAGCTCGTGACCAGGCCACCGAGCGCATTGACATCGGCCACGCCGGGCACGGCGCGCAGCGCCGGGCGGATGGTCCAGTCGAGCAGATCGCGACGCGCCTCCAGGGTGAGATCGCCGCCCTCGATGCTGAACATGAACATCTCCCCGAGCGGCGTGGTCATGGGCGCGAGCCCGCCTTCCACGCCGTCGGGCAGATCGCTCCAGATCGCGCCGAGCCGCTCGGCGACCTGCTGGCGCGCCCAAAAGATATCCGTGCCCTCGGCGAAATCCAGGGTGATGTCGGTCAGGGCATACTTGGCGATGGAGCGCAGCATCGTCTGGTTCGGGATGCCGAGCATCTCCAGCTCGATCCGATTGGTGATGCGCGTCTCCACCTCCTCGGGCGTCATCCCCGGCGCCTTCACGATGATCTTCACCTGGGTGGTGGAGACATCCGGGAAGGCATCGATCGGGGTGGCCTTGAACGCCATCCAGCCGCCGCCGATGAGCGCCATCATGGCCAGCAACATCAGAAGCCGCTGGGTCAGCGCGAATTGGATCAGGCGGGCGAGCATTATTCGGCGCCCCCGAGCCAGGCCGCCTTGATGGCGACGACGCCCGTGACCGCGAGGCGGTCGGCCGCTGTGAGCTCACCCGCGACCACGGCACTGCCTTCCTCCTCCGCGAGTACCTGCACCGGGAGCGCTTCGAAGCCGCCGTCCCGATTCACGAACACATAGGCGTGACCCGCATGGCGTACGACGGACTCCAGCGGGACGCGCCAACCCTCGCCTTGCGCCTCCGCACTCAACTGGACCTCGACGAACTGACCCGGACGCAGACGCTCGGTCCCCTCGGTGATCTCGGCGCGCACCAGCACGCCCTGGTCCTGACCATGGACCATCCGCCCGATGGTCACGACGGTCCCGGCGGTGTCTTCGCGGGGCAGGAGGACGCGCCCGCCTTCCTGCACCCCGACGATGCGTTCCACGGGAACATGGATCTCGAGCCACAAGGGATTGAGCTCGGCCACCCGGTAGAGCGGGGCCGCGGTCGCGACCGATTGGCCCGTGCTCACCATCTGCTCCAGCACCACGCCGCCGATCGGTGCGCGTACCGGCAGCCGACTGGTCAGCCGCCGGGTCCGTGCCAGGGTCATGATGTCCTCGCTGCCGAAACCGGCCAGCTCAAGCAACTGAAGACGCTGCTCGACCATCGTCGTCAGCTCGCGCTGCTTGGACTGGCTCTCCAGCAGACGCCGCTCGGCGATCACGCCTTCGCGGAACAGGGTCCGGTCGCGGGCCAGCTCGGTCTCGATCAGCTCGAGCCGCGTCAATGACTCCAGATACTGACTCTGGGCGTCCACCAGCTCGGGACTGCGCAGCTCGGCCAGGACTTGGCCGACCTCGACCCGCTCGCCCTCGGCGACCAGAAGGCTCTCCAACACGCCGCTCTGCGGCGCCGCCACCACGCGCATCTGCCGGTTCGGCACCGCCACCTCGGCCGGGTAACGCCGGGTCAGGGTCTCGGCGGCCGGGAGCGGGGCGGTCAGGGTGATGCCGAACGCACTCTGCTGGTCGGTATCCACGGCGATCAGGCTAGCCGCCGAGACGGTGCCGCCCTGGGCCAGCATGGCGAGGAGCAAGCAGAGGGTCGGCGTTAGGGGGCGCCTCCAGCCTCCTGCCCCCCGCCTCCTGCTGCTTTCCGCAAGCCGGATGCCGCGGCGACCCTGACGGGACTTGACCTCGGACCCGACAAAGCAGGGCAACCCCGTAGCTGGAGGCTGGCGGCAGGGGGCTGGCGGCTGCTTCTGCCCCATTTCTGCATCGACAACACGACGGATAAGGCTCATTCCGGGATCACTCCTAAGGCTTGATTGAGCCGGGCCAGGGCGCGGCCCTGCTCCAGGCGACGCAGCTCCAGATCCATGCTCGCCTCGCGAGCGCGCTCCTCGGCGCGCAGCAGCTCGGCGAGATCGGTCTCGCCGAGATCGAAGGCGCGGCGCATCAGACGCAACGCGTCCTGCGCGAGCGCGTGACGGCGCTCGGCGACGACAAGGGCCTCGGCCGCGCCGAGACGCTCGATGTCGGCGCTGGCCAGGGCCTGCTCGGCTTCCAGACGGATGCGATGCAGCTCGGTGAGGCGCTCGGTGTAGGCGCGTTCGGCCGACGCCAGGGCAGGCGCGGATTGGCTGGCCAGACCGAAGGGCATGCTGACCTCGATCTGCAATGAGTCCAGGGTGTCTTCGCCGCGCAGCTCCTGAGCGCGCTTGCCGCCGAGGCTCAGGGTCGGATGGCCGCGCCGGTCCAACGTGACTTGCTTGCGATCGGCGCGCGCCCGGGCTAGGGCGCCGTCGCTGTCGGCCAACAGCGGATGGTTCGGCGGCAGCACCGGCGCTGTGCCCCGTGCTGCATCGGATGTCGGCGGCGGGGATTCGGTGAGGGGCTCCGGCAAGCGGTCGGCGCCGGTCAGCTGCCGATAGGCGTCGTGTGCACGTCGGGCCTCGACCTGCGCGGACTGCAGATCCACCTCGCGGCCGAGTGTCTCCTGACGGGCCATCAAGAGATCGACCCGCGCAAGCTCCCCGGCCGTCGTGCGCTTGGCGACCGTTGCCTCCAGGGTACGCGAGGCCTCCAAGGCGATCTCGGCCTGGCGCAACCGGCCCTCGGCGAAGGCGGCCTCCCAGGCGGCCTGTCGAACCCGTCCGGCCATCTCCCACCGCAGCAAACGCTCGAGAGCTCCGGCTTGGCTATCGAGCGCACCGGCCACCTCCCGACGGGCGCCGCGCTGACCCGGCAGCCAGAGCGGCAGATCGACCATCGCCTCCCATTCGTTCGCCCCGCCGCCCTCGGTCAGCTCGTCGGACAGATATTTCACCCGCAGCGCGGGATCTTGCGCGACGAGACTTCCCGCCTGCGTGCGGATCGCATCCGCCTCCCGCCGAGCGGCGGTCACCCGCGGCGTCTGCTCTGCGAGCGCCAGCGCGGCGCCGACCGCCTCGGCGAGGGTCGTCGCCGCAGCACTGCCGGCACCGGTCAGCAGCAGACCGATCAACGGAATGATGAGAAGTGGACGGGACATGGCTCCGATCGCGACCTGCGTGAGGTGGACACGAGGGAGAGACTAGGGGGTCAAACTGAATCGATGCTGAATCCAAATGTGGTTTAGACGTGATATGGCGATCTGATATCGTTGGCAGATGAACCGACGCCAGCGACTGATCTTGTCCCGGATCTTCACGGACCCTGTTCCCGCGGACATCCGATGGAGCGAGATCGAGGCACTCTTGCTGGCGCTTGGCGCTGAGGTCAGTGAAGGCGCCGGAAGCCGAGTGAGGGTTGCTCTCAAGGGTGTCCGCGCGGTGTTTCACCGCCCGCACCCGAGTCCACAGACGAAGCGCGGGGCCGTGCGGTCCGTACGGGAATTCCTCGAAGCGGCGGGAATAACACCCGCCGGGGAGCAAGGCGATGCTTGAATATAAGGGTTATGTGGGAACCGTCGAGCCGGACGAGGGCGCGTTCATCGGGCGAGTGGTCGGGCTTAGGGACGTTATCACGTTCGAGGGTGAGACCTATCGCGAGGTCGAGCAGGCCTTTCGCGACAGCATTGACGATTACCTCGCCTTCTGCGCGGAACGTGGTGAGCAGCCCGACCGCACCTTCAAAGGCAGGATACCGCTCCGGCTAACGCCCGAGGTCCATCGTCGCGCCGCCGCGCGAGCCGAAGCCGAAGGGTTGAGCCTGAATCAGTGGATCGCCAAGCGCATCGAGGCCGCGGTCGCAAGGCCCTGATGATTCCGCAGCGTCGCGGTGATGGCGTTGTAGCGGAACCGCCCCGCTCTCGGCCACGCGAATCGACCTGTCCGGAATCCGGACCGGCGTCGGCTTGCGATGTTGAGCTGCAGTCGATCGCTCTCGGCGGCGAGCACCATGACCTTCGCGTGGCGATCGATCGTGCATTCACCGAACACAGACCGGAACGCAAAAAAGCCCCGACCTTTCGGCCGGGGCTTCGCGCATCAATCAATCCGGATGCTGACTCAGAGCGACTTCTTGCAGAAGTACCAATCCACGCAGTCGTACTCGCCGCTTGCCACCCGTGCGTTCGCCTCCTCCACGCTGCCCGGCGGCGGGACGATGACCTGCTCGCCCGGCTGCCAGTTCTCGGGCGTGGCGACCTTGTAGGCGTCGGAGGTCTGCATGGCCTTCACCAGACGCAGGATCTCGTCGATGGAGCGGCCGTTGCTCATCGGATAGTAGAGCATCGCGCGCAGCACGCCTTGCGGGTCGATCACGAAGGTGGCGCGCACCGCAGAGGTGTCGCTCGCGCCGGGCTGGATCATGCCGTAGGCCTTGGCGACCTGCATGGAGAGATCGGCGATGATCGGAAACCCGATCTCCACGTCGAACTTCTCCTTGATGTTGCGCACCCAGGCGACGTGGCTGTAGTGGCTGTCGATGGAGAGGCCGAGCAGATCGCAGTCGATCGCCTGGAAATCGGCATGGCGGCGGGCGAAGCCCATGAACTCGGTGGTACAGACCGGCGTGAAGTCGGCCGGGTGCGAGAAGAGCACCAGCCACTTGCCGCGATAGTCTTCCAGGGTCTTGCGCCCGTGGGTGGTGGGGGCATCGAAGGCCGGCGCCGGCTCGTTCAGACGCGGCATGGCGGGGGCTGAAGTGGTCTCGTTGGTCATGGCTCGATCTCCCGGTGTTCAGTGGTTGTTGCGTCGTCCCTCGCGTGAGGTTGACGCTAGATTAGCGATCGGTGATGAACCTAAGAAGTCGTTTGTTGCGATGGCGGCCATCGTCAACGACGATTGAGTTATATCAAGCGATTTCTAATAACGATCACGCGAGGTGCGAAGGGGCGATCCTTGGCTCGTAGCCTGCACAGCCTCGCGATGGATCCGGATCGTGTCCGGCGTCGGGGTTCGAGACGCTCGCGCCGACGGTCTTGGTCATTCGGATTTCGGACAGTGGGGCGCTACCGTCACAAGGGTTCCGACGTCCCTCTGGTCTCCAACTGCTCGAGCCTCACCCTCAACTGCGCGATCTGCTCGCTCAGAGGCGGCGCCGCGGGCGCATGCAAATGCGGATGTCGGGTCGCAGTTTCGCCGGCCGCGAGCGTGCCGCGCCGGCCACCGCCGCGTCCCGCGCGCATCCGCCCGCCACCGCAGGGGCCACGTCCACGCCCGTGACCTTGCCCCGGACCACGACCGCGCCCGAGTCCGCGGGGACCGCTCCCGTCTTGTTTCGGCATGTACTGTTCCTCGTTGCTAGCGGACCCGTACGCCGGCTCCCCGCTCGTGGGCCGCTCGGCGCGTCCGCCTGAATGACTGATCACCCGTGCCCTCGGTACCGGCCGGGGCGGCAGGGCTCCGAGGCGGCGACTCGCGCGCCGCCCACATGCACAGTATCGGCCCATTCCCGACTGCTTTACCCTGAGATATCGCAATTAGAAGCGCACATATGTGCACTTTAACGGGTGCGGGCGCGAGGCCGGTCTCGGTCATTCGGATTGCGACAAACAGAGTGTGATCGCGTCGTTGCCTCGGCCCCCCATGCAGCTTGAGCGCGTCCGTGCATCGCTGCGGACAGCGCCGATCCCTCAGCACAGACCGGGCGTCCGCGACGTCTCCTTCGGACCGACAAGCTCGAGGTGACCGGCGCGCGCGACGCGCAGCCGATACAGCCGGCCGCGATGCAGGATGCGCAACTCCCCGCCCGGATCGAAAAGCTCGGCGCTGAAGACGGCGTCTCGGAGCTCGGGATGCGGCTGCGACCGCCGGGGATGCCCCGAAGGCTCGACCGCGGCGCTCATGAGGCCATCCCCGTGCCGGTGGTCGGCAATCCGGCGGGACCGGCGTGCAGTGCGGCGTGCTCCGACAGGGGATGACTTCGATCGGCCGGTCGCACGTGCGGGCGATCGCCGACAACCAGATTCTCCGCGGGGTTTACGTCTCGAAATGTAACGCTATAACATCGTATTCATTACTACAGCCAAGCCGGTGTGCGATCGCCCCGATCCGAGGCACATGAGCGAAACACCGAGGCGAGGTACCGCCTCCGCGCATCCTGTCCGCCGAGCCGCCAAACGGATCCTCGCGGCCCTCGCCGATCCCAATAGGGGCGACTGCCATCCGGCATCGCCCGGATTCAATCGTTCAGCCCGGAGGTGTCAGCTATGAGCGTGCAGTCCGTGAACCGGAGCGACGCGGTGCAACGGGCCGATACCCTGGCCGATCTGACCCGGATCTTCATCCCGGAGACTCAGATCTGTGTCCACTCGCCCCCCGGCAGCCCGAATCTCCTCGACGCACTCGCGGGCCTCCGAGCGAGCGGCTGGTCCGGCCTGCGGGCGGTCGTCCGGCTCGCCGCCGATGGCGTTCCCGATATGGATACTCTGCCGCTGCCGCCGGCGTTTGCACACCCGGCGCTTCGGCGCGAGCTCGCCTTCCTGCTGGAGCTCTACGGCGACCTGCTCGACTGCACGGCCATCGGCCTGCGCATCGAGCGTCTTGATCGCGCTATGTGTCCCCGCTGGCATGTCGATCGCACCGGCATCCGAATGCTCTGCACTTGGTGCGGTCCGGGGACGGAATGGCTTGACGCTTCCGGGATCGGCCCGCGGGGTCTGCCCGACAGCGCCGCGGGTGCCCCTGCAACCGGACAAGCCCTACCCTTCGATATTGTGCTGCTCAAGGGCAGCGCCTGGCAGGGCAACGCGGACGGCGGTGCGATCCATCGCTCCCCGATGGTCGCGCCGGGTTCGGAGCCGCGGATCCTCGTGGCCATGGATGCCCTCCGGGACGACTAGCTCGGAGCGCGTCACATGACGTCATCCTCACGGCGGCGAGCACGCGGGCTCACGCCCAGTGGCACGGGCCTGCCGGTAGATCTCGACGGCCTGTTCCATGTCCGCGTCCAGCTCCTGCATACGGTTGTCGTGGGAGGGGTGAGTGGAGAGAAAGGCCGGCGGTTGGCCCCCGCCGGCGGCGGCCATGTTCCGCCAAAGCGTCACACTGGCGCGGGGATCGAAACCCGCCTGCGCCATCAGATCACGGCCGATGCGGTCCGCCTCGCGCTCGTGGGTTCGGCTGTAAGGCAGCAGCAGCCCGTATTCGGCGCCGAGACCCAGCGCCCCGCGCAGCACCTCGTGTTTGAGACTCCCCGGCTCCTCGGCGAACAGATCCACCAGCATCAGCCCGCCCTGGACCGCGAGTTCCTGGGTCAAGCGCTCGTTGGAGTGATCCGCCAGCACATGCGCGATCTCGTGGGCGATGACGGCGGCGAGCTGATCGGGCGTGCGGGCGACGTGCAGCATGCCGGCATGCACGCCGATCTTCCCGCCGGGCAACGCGAAGGCATTGGGTGTCGGGTCGTCGAAGACGGCGATGGACCACCGCCCGTGCGGCTGCGGCAGGGCGTCCACCAACGCCTCGGCGACACAGCCGACGTAGGCGCGCACGTCGGGATCGTCGTTCAACGGCAGGGTGCGCAGCAGCTCCGCGAAGCTGCGCTCGCCGAGCGCGCTCATCTGCGCCTCCGGCACCAGGGTGACTTGCTTGCGGCCTGTGGGGGATTCCTCGCATCCGGTGCCGAGCAGGGCGGCCGAGAGCAGGATCGGCACGAGGAGGAAGCAAAACGGTTGGGGGCGGCGGATGGGCATGGCGTGACGTCGGCGATACGGGCTCGAGGGCTATGGTCGCAGATTGAACGCCGTTGAACATTGCCGCCGGATGACTGTGCAGCAGTGGCGGATACTCGTCGGGGACTTCACGGGACGCTCCTGGCGTCGAGGAGCGGCGCGTACATCGGTTTCCGGTGAGGAGCCGATTTGTCGGGGCAAGCCGCAACGGATTGGCCCCCGCAAAGACCGGTTCTCGACCCCGGGGATGTCGGCGAATGCTGGACTCGGATAGCTTTCAGTCGAGTCGCCGGTGTGGGCGGCGGCTGGGCCCCAGGAGGGGTCGGTCAGTGAGCCTAGGTCTGCGTTCGCTTGACGTCATATTGCGGTCTCTGACGTGCCTGAGAGCTCGCGGGCTGCCGGCGCGAGATCGGGAAACCTTGGTGACGCGCAGCTGGGTAGATCGCAGCGTTTCGAATGTTTCGATTGTGGGCGAGATTCAACTATACTTCGCCTCAAGTGATTGAACAGAGGAACCGAGCGATGAGTCATGCTGCACCGGTCTACCCTGGGGTGCGGATGCCAACGGAGGCCGAGGCTTCGTTGGCGCTGGAGAGTAGCCGTTTGCTGGCCGCCTGCATTGGGCGAGGCGAGTCGGCTCGGCTGCGGCTGATCGATGGCGAGACCGATGTGACAGTGCCCGTCTCGGCGATTCACATGCTGGTCGACATCCTGAATCAGATGGCGCAGGGGAACGCGGTGTCACTGGTTCCGATTCACGCGGAGCTGACGACCCAGCAGGCTGCCGATCTGCTCAATGTCTCCCGCCCCTTCCTGGTCAAGCAACTGGAGGGCGGCGCCATTCCCTTCTACAAGGTCGGTCGGCATCGTCGTGTCCGCTTCTCCGATCTGATGGCCTATCGCGAAGGGCTCGATCAACAGACTGCCGATGCCGCAGATGAGCTTGCGGCCCAGGCTCAGGAATTGGGTCTGGGGTACTAGGTGGCGAGCTTCACGGTCATCTACGATGCGTGCCTGTTTTACCCGGCGCCGCTGCGGGATTTGATGATTCGGCTGGCTCAGACGCGGCGTTTTCACGCCCGCTGGACGGAGGAGATCCAGCACGAATGGTTGACGGCTCTGCTGCGACACCGGCCCGAGCTCGATGAGGCCAAGCTGCACCGCACGATGACGCTCATCAACAAGGCCGTTCCGGATTGCCTGGTAACGGGCTACGGGGACTTGATCGATCGGCTTTTCCTTCCCGATCCGAACGACCGGCATGTGCTGGCGGCCGCCATCCGGTCCGGTGCCCAGGTCATCGTCACGACGAATCTCCGAGATTTTCCACAGAAGGCGCTCGCCGACTTTGACATCAATGCTCGCCATCCCGACGACTTCATCCTCGATTTGGCCGATCTCGATCCGGCGGTTGTGACCACGGCGGCGAAGCTCCAGCGTGCGGCACTCAAGAATCCACCGCTCTCGGCGGAGACCTTCATCGACACGATGCGACGCCAGGGGCTACCCGGCGTCGCCGGGTTCCTGCAGAGCCAGATCGCCCTGATCTGAGAATCTGATTTGTCCATCCGATAGAAGTCCAAGCGAAGCCTGTCGATCCAGTCATGGCTCACGTCTACGGCACCTGTTCTCATACTCGGAAAGCCCGTGTACTGACGCGTGTTGACGCTGGAGGGGCGCTGGAATGCCTTGGCACGGATTTTCATCCCGATGCGTGACCTGGACGAGATTGCCGTGCTTCAGGCCGAGAACGCGCGCCTGATCGCGCTTCTCGAAGCCCACGGCATCGAGTGGCGCCAATCGCCCGAGTCCCGGCGGACAGAGTCGGAGCAGGATCAATCACCGCTCTCGACCGCCGAGAAGGTGGCCCTGTTTCGACGCCTCTTCCGAGGTCGCGACGATGTCTATCCGGTCCGCTGGGAAAGCAAGAAAAGTGGTCACTCCGGATACACACCCGCCTGCGCGAACGAGTGGCGAGAAGGCCTCTGCGACAAACGAAACATCAAGTGCTCCGATTGCAGCCATCGCCAACTCCTCCCACTGACCGATACCGTCATTTACGGCCATCTGGCGGGCAAGCACACGATCGGCGTCTACCCCCTGCTCGAGGATGATCGCTGCCATTTCCTCGCGGTCGATTTCGACGAGGCGGAATGGCGACAGGACGCACTGGCCTTTGCGCAGTCATGCGATGAGCTTGGCGTCCCGGTCGCGCTTGAGATTTCCCGCTCGGGTGAAGGCGCACACGCCTGGATCTTCTTCGCCGATGGCGTTCCGGCGAGCGATGTCCGACGGCTCGGCGCCGCCCTCATCAGCCACACGTGCGCGAGGACCCGACAGCTCAGGCTGAGCTCCTACGACCGGCTCTTTCCCAATCAGGACCGGCTGCCCAAGGGTGGCTTCGGCAACCTGATCGCTTTGCCCTTGCAGAAGGCGCCGCGCGCGCAACAGCGCAGTCTCTTCGTCGACCGCGACTGGTGCGCCTATGCAGACCAGTGGACCTTCCTCGCCTCCGTGCGGCATATGGATCCGCGGGACATCGAGCCGACGATTCTGAAGGCGGTCGGCGGTGCTCAGCCACTCGATGTGAGCTTCATCGACGAGGAGGATCTGGCGCGGCCATGGAAGCCTCCAAAGCCGCCGAGCAAGAGGCTCCCTGGTCCTTTACCGAAGCGGATTGGGATCACGCTGGCCAACGGCGTCTACCTCGAAAGAGCACAGCTACCACAGCCGCTCGCGAACCGCCTGATCCGGCTTGCCGCCTTCCAGAATCCGGATTTCTATCGGTTGCAGGCGATGCGCCTGTCGGTTTGGGGCAAACCTCGGGTGATCGGTTGCGCCGAGAGCTACCCGCAGCATCTGGCGCTGCCGCGCGGCTGCCTGGATGCCGCGCTGGAGCTTCTGAGTGACAACGGGATCCAGGCGGACCTGCATGACGAGCGGTTTGCTGGACACGCAATCGCATTGCACTTCCAGGGCGAGCTGCGCCGCGATCAGGAAGCCGCCGTCACGGCCATGTTGAAGCATGAGACGGGTGTGCTCAGCGCCCCGACCGCCTTCGGTAAAACCGTCGTGGCCGCGGCGCTCATCGCACGGCGGGGAGTCAATTCGCTGATTCTTGTGAACCGCACGGACCTGCTCGAGCAATGGCATGAGCGTCTGCTGGCGTTCCTGGACGTCGGACGCGATCGGGTTGGCATCATCGGTGGCGGCAAGACCAAGCCCAGCGGTCAGATCGACATTGCGGTGATGCAATCCCTTTCGCACAAGGGCGAGGTCAAGTCGCTCGTCGAGGACTATGGCCAGGTGATCGTCGATGAGTGCCACCACATCAGCGCGCGATCCTTCGAGGCGATCCTGAAGCGCGTCAGAGCCCGATATGTCCTGGGACTGAGCGCAACACCGACACGCCGCGACGGGCAGGATCCCATCATCTTCATGCAGTGTGGACCGCTGCGGCACACGGCCGCCACGCCGCCCGATGCTCCACACGACCTCGCGGTCATCCCCCACGAGCTGCAGACACCGATCGAACTGCCGGCAGACGCCGCCATTCACGGAATCTTCCGCCACCTGGCGATGGACGGGACGCGCACCCGGGCCATCGCAGCCACCGTTCTCGAACGCTTTCAACAGGGACGTAAGATCCTGGTGCTGACCGAGCGAGCCGACCATTTGTCGTCCCTGCGCACGGCTTTGGACGGCATTGCTCCAGCGCCTTTTGTCCTGCATGGCCGAATGCCGCGTCGGCATCGATCCGAGACGATTGCGCAGCTCAATGCGCTGCCGCCGGAGGCGCCAAGGGTCGTGCTGGCCATCGGCAGACTGGTCGGAGAGGGGTTCGATCACCCACCGCTCGACACCTTGGTCTTGGCAATGCCGATCTCCTGGAAGGGAAGCTTGCAGCAATACGCCGGCCGACTGCATCGGGAGCACGCATCGAAGACCAACGTCCGCATCATCGACTTCGTCGACACCGGCCATCCGACATTGCTGCGAATGTGGGCTCGACGGCAACAGGGCTATCGGGCGATCGGCTATCGCATCGCAATGCAATCTGAGCTCGCTGGCTGGTGATCGTTCTGCCGGTCGCCGCCGTCGAGTGAGTCTTTGAAGCGGGGCATTTCTTGTCGCTGACGCAGTCAACAGAGGTCGCCGTGTGTGCGCGATCGTGCCCCTTGTAAGACGAGAGCAGCATCCGCTCTCTTGAGGTTGCTCCAAATTACGAACGTCGACGCGGCGGCTCTGGGATGGGATCCGGTCACCCCGATACCAGGTCGGGCTGTCCGCAACCAGGATGGACCGGTCAGTCTTTTGCGGTTGACGGGAGACGGCTCCTCCCCTCGACGAATCGCTCCCGCGATCAGCTCAGCCGTTCCGGCCCCGATCGACCTTGCGGCAATGGGGAGTGCCTGCGGCCGGGCGGTCCGCGCCCCGGCAATCTACCCATTCAAGGGAGTGCAGAAGGGCGTAAGCCGCAAAGGATGCCATCCCGAATCGACAACCCGAGACCCTGACCGGATACTGCGAGACTTAGGCATTCCACCCGCCGATCAGGTCCACCAAAGCGACGCCACCGAACGCGTAAGCGGGATCGCGGGCGCTGGCGTAGGACGACGTCCGGTGGGTTCCGAGCGGCGGAGAACGCGATCATGACGCCGGACATCGAGATCAGGAACGAGACGAAAAACGACATCGAAGAGATCGCCGAGGTGACGATCGCGGCGTTTCGCGACCTGGATATCAGCAACCAGACCGAACACGTCATCATCGACGCGCTCCGCGCCGCCGAGGCCCTCGCCCTCTCGCTCGTCGCGGTGCTCGATGGCCGTGTCGTCGGCCACATCGCCTTCTCGCCCGTGGTCTTGTCGGACGGTACGCGGGATTGGTACGGACTCGGCCCGGTGTCGGTCTTGCCGCAGGTTCAGCGCCGCGGGATCGGCCAAGCCCTGGTGCGCGAAGGCTTGTCGCGGCTCGAGGGCATGCAGGCGCGCGGCTGCTGCCTGGTGGGGCATCCGGAATACTACCGAAGGTTCGGGTTCGAGAACTGCCCGCAGCTCGTCCTCGAGGGCGTCCCGCCGGAGGTCTTCTTCGCCGTGTCCTTCGACGGGACGCTGCCGCAGGGAACTGTCGTGTTCCACGAAGGATTCGGCGCGGTTGGCCCGTCGTCGTGCGCGAACGAGGTGTGACAGGACGAGCGAGGCTGCCGGCGAGCGAGACGTGCACGGCGTCGGTCGATGCGCACTGCCCGATCGGACACCGGGTCGACCGTGCCGTGTCGGCCGTACCGCGAGCCCGTGCCGAGTTGGACGCCGAGCGTCGGACCCGATCCCTTCTGCCCGAAGGCTGTTTCCGGCCACCTCGCCTTCGGCCTGCCCGGCAATCGAATCACCCACCGGCGCAGGAGCAACCCGGATCCCGCCCGCGTTTCGAACATTGCCAACCCCGAGGTCGTCATGCGTCTCGCCCATCGCCTGGTTCTGGCTCTGCTGATCGTCGTCGCCGATACCGCGGCCTTCGCCGTCCCGCTTGCGTCGGTGCTGCTCGCGTACATTCTTCTGGCGCGACCCGCCTGGTTCCGGGACTGGGTGGAGCGGCTGTATTGCGGGGTCTCCCGCTAGAGCCGGCCCCGAACGAAGCCGTGCGTTTGTGGCCACCCGTCCTGGCGTGACCGCATCGAGCCGTCGCGTTGAACCTCACGTGGATTTCACCGTTTGCGCGCCAGCGTCAGCCCGTCGCCGATGGTAGCGACCTTCGAACACCTCGCGCTCTCCCTCACGTGCGACCTCGAACACCAAACCGGCGAGCTCGTCGTCCGGGGTGGCGAGGACCATGGTCATCTCGGCCACGCCAGAGCGCGACGCCGGCGCGCGGATCAAAGCCGGCCCGCGCCATCGGATCGCAGCCGATGCGGTCCGCCTCGCGCTCGTGGGTTCGGCTGTAGGGCACAGCAAACCGCGCTTCGCCCCGATGCCCAGCGCCCCGCGCAGCACCTCGTGCTTGGCTCCTCGGCGAACAGATCCACCAGCATCAGCCCGCCCTGGACCGCGAGTTCCTGGGTCAAGCGTTCGTTGGAGTGATCCGCCAGCACATGCGCGATCTCGTGGGCGATGACGGCGGCGCCCGATGCACGGATCGCTGCCGGTCGACCGGAAAGTCGCGTATCGCTCGTAAACACGTAAGGCTGTCGACCGGCTGCCGGACTGAGTCTGAAGGTCTTGCGTCCGTCGGCAACAGTGGGGACCATCGGACCTGGAATCGACATGAGAGCCACGCCATCCGGAGCGCCTTCATGCCCGAATCCGATACGCTCTTCGCAGAGCCTCCGGAAACCTGTTCAATGAAGCCGCGCGCCGGCTTCACCCGCAGCGGCAATGGCGAGACGGCACTGCAGGCGATCGGCTCGCCCGGTCGTTGCGACCGGGCGGACTTGCAATGCCACCCGGGGGACCTCTCCTGATGTTGGTCTTGATGCCGGAGGGCGTGTTTCGGCAAGGCTTTCGGCTGGCGCTCTGGGGTAGCGTCCTGGTGGTGGCCTGGCTTGCGTTCGCGCCGTTCGCCGCGAGCCCACGGGCTTCTCGTGGGACAAGGTCAACCACCTGCTGGCCTTTTGCGTCATGGCTGCACTGGCGGACGGTGGCTATCCGGGTCGCGACCGGGAGTTGCCGCGCTGGGGGCTGCTGCTCGGCTATGGGCTCGTCATCGAGTTGGTGCAGTGGCCACTGTCCTATCGCGAGTTCTCCTGGCTCGACCTGGTCGCGAATTTGGCCGGTGTCTTGCTCTATATCGGCCTGCGTGCGTGGGTCGGCTGGCGCCTTCGGCGCCCGGGCGTGCCGAGCCGCAGCCGGCCATGATGCCGGGGTTGAGCGTCACCGGGCAGGCGGGTGTCCTGGCGTTCCAGTCGTTCGCCCATTCGACCAAACCCTCGGGACGACGACGCCGGTCATCGTCAAGCGTCCTTCAACCGCGTCTCCGCTCTCTGTGCTGTAAGGCGCTGTGCGCTTGCCTCCGGAGCTGTCGACGCAGATCGGCTCCGTCGCGGAGGCGCTCGACAAGGAAGCGAAAATCAAGTGGAAATCGGTGATTCAGCGTGATTGCCAGTTCATCCAGCCTCGCCCAGTCGAGCGGAAATTCGGCATCGGCGAACGCGAAGGCGATGTAGTTGTCGTCGTGGGTGACGCGTCCGAGGTGGACTCGCCCCTCGAAGACCTCGTCGAGCAGCATGAAGTGCGCATGCCATCCCTCGGGGGATCCGCAAAAATTGGCGACCAGCACGCCGCCGGACCGGAGCCGGCCGCGGGCCGCTGCGTAGAAATCACGACTGAGAAAGGCGGGCGAGATGCCGTCCGCATCGAAGCCGTCCAGCAGCAGGACGTCGGTGTCGTGCTCGTCGGCGGGAAGGTAGTCGGCGGCATCGGCCCGCACGATGACGAGGCGCTCGTCCTCGGGGACCCCGAACTCGGCGCTCAGGGCGATGACGTCGGCGTTGACCTCGACCACGGTCAGGCGGGTGTGCGGCAGATGGCGATGACAGAATTTGGCCATCGAACCACCGCCGAGACCGACCATCACGACATGCTCGGGCTCGGGCACGAACAACAGGAAGGCCATCATCTTACGCGTGTAGGCGAAATCCAGCGCGTATGGATCCGCGATGCGCATGGAGCTCTGCACGTAACTCAGGCTGAGGTAGAGACGCCGGGTCCGGCCGTCTTCGACGATGAACGGCTTGCCGTAGCGTCCGCTCAAAATGCGCTCGTAGAGTCGCTCCGGGTCGCAGGTCATTGACTCGAGAACCCGCAGACGGCCGTACTCGCCCACTGCCCCACCGGGTAACTCCAAAAGTACGGGTTGCTGCACGGCGTCGTCTCTCTTCGGATGACTTGTTCTGAATGCGCACGGTGCATGTCTGCACGCGTCCCGTCGGTGCTCCGTCACCCGACGCGGTCCGGTGCAACGCGTCGGACAACAATGGCGCCGGCCCCCGTCATGCAATGATCCAGTGGTTTTTGTATGTTAATCACATTAACATTCAAAACAAATATCATGCACATCGGTTGAGTGCCATGGAAAACCGCAGCGCGAGAATCACGGTGCTGATCGATCCGGTCAAAAAGCAGCTCTTCGAGGAGATCTGCGCCGAGCAAGACCTCACGCCGTCGCAGGTGATCCGCAAGCTGATCCGCGAGTACATCGTCGAGCACGCCGGCTCGCGCGACCTGCCCGATTCGCTGAAGACGACTGCGCCGAAGCCCGAAGGCAAGTGAACCGCTCGAGGGGTTGACCTGTCGGTGACGGAATGGCCGAGAGTCGAACGGCAGATGCGCGAGGAGGGCGATGGACGGTGGACCGCAACGACCGGATGATCCAGGCGCTGCGGCGGAAGATCCCGACCTTCGCATGCGAGCCCGGATGTCGTGATTGTTGCGGTCCGGTCACCGCTTCGAGCGAAGAGATGGCCAGACTCCCGACCAGAACCGAGGCGGAGCATGCGGCTGCGCTGGCCGCGTGGAGTTGCCCGCATCTCGGGCCCGAGGGTTGCCGTGTCTATGCGGAGCGCCCGCTGATTTGCCGGTTGTTCGGGACGACGCCGCACATGCCGTGTCCACGCGGCAAGCGTCCCGAGGCCATGATCGATCGCCGCACCGAGCAGGCGATCCATCGCTTTCTCGGGCAGACACGCCAGGTCCTGGTTTAACCCGAACCCGGTCGAGGACCGAGGATCCGCGTCGGGATCGCACGACCGCGCCGCTCGACGTTCAGCGTCCTCCGGTTGCGTGAGCGCGACGGCGAGCCGCCGCCCAGAACACACCCGCAAGCCCATCGCAACATCAGGACCAAGGATCGAGAAATGAACGTCAAAGACAGCAACGGAACGGCGTTGAACGCCGGCGATTCGGTTCAGGTCATCAAAGATCTGAAGGTGAAAGGCACCTCCGTGACTCTGAAGCGAGGCACGGTGATCAAGAATATCCGCCTGACCTCGGATGAAGAGGAAATCGAGTGCAACGCGGACAAGGTGAAAGGCTTGGTGCTCAAGACCTGTTTTCTCAAAAAGGTCTGAGGGTTCACAAACGGCAGCGTCGCGACACGCCCCGCGGGGGCGCCGCCCGGCCCTATATCGCGATCTCGACAGGGGCAACAGGCACGGGAATCATCGGCGCCGACGGCTCGACCGCGCTCTCCACCCGCCCGCCCCGTCATCCGGAGAACCCGACGAGCTGGAAGACCGCCTACCGCTCCTTTTACTACGCGCAGGCCCCAGAGCCCGAGGACCTGGTGCTGGACCCGGCCGAGACGGCGCTGCTGTGCATCGACGTGCAGAATCTCTACCTGGAGATCCCGTCCGATTCGCAGGAGGCGGCGCGCTGGTTCCCCTTCCACCGGCGCATGCGCGAGATCGTGATCCCGACCACGCGCGGGCTACAGGACGCCTTCCGCGCGAAGGGGATGGACGTCATCCACGCGCGCATCGCCTGTCTGCTTGAGGACGGGCGGGATCGCTCGCTCAGCCAGAAGAAGCCGGGCTGGAACGCCCTGCTGCTGCCCAAGGACAGCGCGGCGAGCCAACTGGTCCCGGAGCTGGCACCGCTCCCCGGCGAGATCGTGGTGACCAAGACCACCGACAGCGCCCTGACCGGGACCAACCTGCGCCTGATCCTCACGAACCTGGGCATCCGCAACGTCGTGCTCACCGGGATCTTTACCGATCAGTGCGTCTCCTCCACGGTGCGCAGCCTCGCCGACGAGAGCTTCAACGTCATCGTGGTCGAGGACGGCTGTGCCGCGGGCACCGACGAGCTGCACCGGCGCGAGCTGGAGATCCTCAACATGATCTACTGCCAGGTGCTCGGGAGCGTGGAGCTGCGGGAGCTCATGGGGCTCTGAGGCCGAGCCCAAAACCGTCAGGAACGCCATCAACCAGCGCATGTCGTGCCGGTCACGGCTCCACCTAATCCCCCACCACCGTCAAGCTGAGCACCCGCTCGCCGTGGC
The DNA here is from genome assembly GCF_000223985.1 of Thiocapsa marina 5811. Lineage (GTDB taxonomy): Bacteria > Pseudomonadota > Gammaproteobacteria > Chromatiales > Chromatiaceae > Thiocapsa > Thiocapsa marina. The sequence goes on along the minus strand of NZ_AFWV01000008.1, from coordinate 10,005 downwards.
CTCGCGTCGAGTCCGGAAAGGGAATCAGCAGCAGATCGGCGTTCGGAGGGAGCCGCTCGGTCAGCAGGGTGTTCAGGACATCCCATTCGTCGATCGTGAACTGCAGGTCGGTGTTGAGCCAGCCCAGCGCGCCTTGGCTGCGTGTCGTCACCAGGTCTGCGCAGGCGTCGGCGATGGCGGCGGTGCGCTCGTCGGGTCGCGTCCAGCGCACCGCCGTGGTTCGGGCGCGTGGTCCCGAGGCGAGGATGGTGTTCACATCGACCGGGTCGCAGCAGATCATCGCCGGTTGAAAGAAGGGCAGACCGGGCAGCATGGCCTCGATGAGCGCCGCCGTATCCAGATCGCCGCACGCCCTGCCCACCTCGATGACCGGGCCGTCCAGGGATGCGCGCCAATCGGGGTCGAGACCGTCGGCCGGCGTGTCGAGAACGACCGCAGCGCGCAGATAGACCTCGGATGCGGCCAGGTGTCGGGTCCAGATCGGGGCATCGCGTCGCGCCCGATCATCCGAGGGGTCGATCAGCAGCAGGGCGCTGGCGCATCTGTCCAGGCGCAGCGCCAGCGCTTCGGCCGCGTGATGACCTTGCGTGGATCCGGTGCGGTACAGAGCGCAATCCGCGGGGATCGCGATCCGCTCGGGAAGGCGATCCAGGATGCGTTCCGCCGCGGGACCGAGTGCGATCACCAAGGGGTGAAGGTGCGTGTCCCAGTCCTCGAGAAGCTCACGCGCGGCGAGGCTTGGATCGGTGCCGTCGGGGAGCAACGTGGCGAAACCGGGGGACGGTTGCGCTCGGGCCGCCGCCAGGACGCTCGGCAGGCGGTCGAAGACCGGGGTCAGCGGTTGGACGCTCGCCGCACGGTCGACGGCCTCGGCAAGGGTCCATTGGCCGGACAGCCCGAGCGCGCCGGCGGCGCCCATCGCGTGGATGAAGGTTCTGCGTTTCATTGCGGGACGGGCCTCACGAGCATCTGAGGGGCTTGATGCCGGGCATGATCCGGGATTTTACGACAGGTCATGTCGCATCCCTGCGGCATCGTCCGACGTTACGACACGGCAAAAACAGGAGTGCAACTATGTCCGTCATCGCAACCCTCAGGTGCGCGCTCGTCGGTGCGGCGCTGATCTCGCTCGCCGCGTCGGCGGATTCGGCGTTGCCGGTGCAGCCGATCGCCAAGTCGGGCAATTGTCCGAGCGGTTACAGCACCAGCGGTGCCTATTGCAAACCCGGCGCAAAGGCCCGCGCGGCGCTGGAGAAACGCGGATCCTGCCCGAGCGGCTATTCAACGAGCGGTGCCTACTGTCTGGCGGGCACGCAGGCGCGACCGGCGGTGCCGAAGATCGGCGCCGGGTGTCCGTCGGGTTGGTCGAGCAGCGGGGATTATTGCCTGCGGAATCGTTGAGTGGAGGATCGCGGAGTTCGCAAAGCCATGAAATAGCAAAGGGCTTCGGCCCTGAGGTATCTCCTCAACTGCGTTCGCCCGAGTCACTCGGCGAGCAGGGCGGCACGCTCACCCGCTAGACGTTGGTCTCGTGGCCCGATGGCATCGTCCAGGTCCGCCGAGCCGCTTTGCAGTCCTCCGGCCTCAGCAGCAGCCGAGCGAGCAACAGGCGCAAGTAGGCGCGGCGTTGACGACTGCCCGGGTGTAGCTGCTCATGCAATCCAAGCCGCTCCGCAGCCGTTCCGATAAGCCAAAGCAAGATGGTCGCCGGGGAGGGCCCCTAAGGCTCATCGTCCCCCTCTATAGCTTCGCTACGACACACAAGCCGGAGCGGCTCCGATTCATGGGACGGCTCCTCGAGCACCCGATAGAGAGCGACCACGTACTCGCGTTCATCTACAGGTATCGGCATGTCGACGCGTCCGGCGAGATCAGGTGCCCTGCGCTTGAACTCGGCAACGCTGAGTTTGAACTCGAATCCCCAGACATCGCCCTCCCCGGAACTGGCCGCGATGTAGTGAATCGGCGTCATGCCCCGGATCGATACCCCCTGTAGGCGCTCCGAAGCCTCGTAGGGAATGTCGATGAACGTGCATTTCTGCAGAAAGGCGTCGATCTCCGCGGCGGAGATCGCAGGTTGGGCGGCATGCGCCGGAAAGTGGCCGATCAGGGCAGCGCCGGCAAGCAACAGGTAGGAGCGTCGGGCGGCGGTCATGAGGCAACTCCTTCGCAATCAATAGGGGTAGGCGGTGGGCCCAGGGGGTGGTTCTCCGTCCGTCGACACCGAGCTTTCCGTAGGGTTCGCGTGGGCAGCGCCCCCGGTCAACTCGCTGCCGACGCGGCGAAGCTACATAACACTTCGGCTGCCCAAGCGCCTCGGTCTCTGCTCCGATTGTCTTGGCGAACACTACCTGTGCTGCCGATACAGGTCAAAGCCGCCTTCCGGAACCGCCACAACTCGACGAGACCCTTTTCCTCGAAGTCTTCACCCGCCCGCCACCTCGCGGCGCTCCGCCCTGCTGAGCCCGCCCAAGTGAGAGCCGACGGAGCACCACGATGCCAGAGCCGCCGTTCCGCGCAGCGGATCGCGCCGAACAGGCGACTGGCTCCAAGCAAAGTTCGGCAGGCCTAACGACCGATTGGACATAGGCGGTGCGTCATCCTCTGTCGCAGATCGGTGGCATTCTGTCTGCCTACCGAGCACGCGGCGTGATCCGCACTTCCGACCGGAGGACACCCAGAATGCAATCCACCTATCCCTTACCCGAGTTGATCGCGCGCCGCTGCGAGGAACGGGGCCTGACGCGCATGCAGTTGCTCAGGCGCATGGGCTATGCAAACGTCACCAAGGGCCTGCGGCGGTTGACCGCGATCGAGCAAGGCGACCTGCGTCGCGCCGATCAGTTTCACGGCCCGCTCGCCATGGCCCTCGAGATTCCACCCGAGGTGGTCGAGGACGCCTTTGCGGCGACCCGGGCCGCACTCGACGCCGAGGAAGAGGCCGCCTACCGCGAAGCGTTTCAACCCCATGGGGTGATCCTGACCGCGCTCAGCGTCCCGAGTCCCATCCACGTTGCTGCCCTCCTGGGGGGCGTGCGTCTGCTGCATATTCCTCTGGATACCGACGCCCCACCCGATACCTTCAGCCAACAGGCTCGCCAGCGCCTGCCACTGGACGTTGGAGTGCCCGGATTCGGCTGGATTGTCGGGTATGTGGTCAATTACAGCCCGGATGAGGCGGTGCAATTCGACCTTGAGGGGCACGAGGTCGCGCGCTTCGGGCGGGCGATCCGCCTGGGTCAGACGACGGTGCGCATCGGAGGGCGAACGGTACCTTTGCGCTCCCTGATGGGTCCACGCGACTGACCGGTCGTTTCATCATGGGATCACACGGATAACGCGTAATGAATCCAACACCGGAGCAGATGTTTTGAAACGCGAGACACAAGAACCTCGGGACAAAGAACAACAAGAGCCCAAGAAGGAACTCAGTCGCGACGAGCGCTGGGGCGACTGCGGTGTTTCGGTCGAGACCATGCGCAGGATCAAGAAGCTCATCGAGTCCGGAGAGCTCAAGCTCGACGAATAGACCGGGTCGATTCCCGCATCTCAACCTCAAAGTGCTGCCCGGTCCGGCCAATTCGGACTGTTGCGGCCACAGGGCGATGGGTGCGCATAGATGACGTGCTGCGCAACAGCGTCAGGCCCCTGAGAGCAGCGCCCGTGCGGCCGCTTCAGGCAAACAATCCTTACGGAACAAGACAACGAGGTCACACCGACATGGAAAAATCGCGAAAAGACCGCGAAGAACTCTTGAATAACTTCTACGCGCACGTTCTGCAAAAGTTCGACGCATGGAAAGCGACACGAAGAGGCGAACATCAAGGTTATCGCATTGAAGGACTCCATGTCGTTGCGGGAGATCTCGAAGAACCGGTCTACATCAGAGACCTTCTCGACGTTGGCAGCTGCGAATTTTCGAGTTGCGCAATGTCCGGTGAAAAACGATTGGAGATCATTTCGGAGTTGGATTTGGAATCGCTAACCGCCATTCTGGCGGAATGCTTTTTGATGAAGGGATATGATCCTGATCGTGCGGAGTTCAATACAATGCTCGCGATCCTGTCTCTGCTCGGGAAAAGCTCGCAATCAATCTGAATCGGTGGGTTGGATCGTCGGTCTTGAGAAAAACACTTCGCATCCAACTCCGGTTAGTCCGCTTCGAAGTTGAAGTTGACAAAGGTAAAGCCGGATTCCGATCGCTTTAGCGTCATGCTTGTGTCTGCCGCCAGATTCCGAAATGCCTTCACTTGCATTTCAAGATCATGATCCGTCACGTCTGTGATGTCCTCGTTTGCGAAAATGATACTCTCTGCGGTGATGCCATCCCAGATCCACTTTTGATGCAAGACATCATACGTGCCGAGCGTCGTCAGTTCCTGGAACAGGATTCTCGTATCGCTTTCTACGGGAACCTCATTGAACTTGCTCATCGTTATCCTCCAATTCTACCGGGTACATGAGTGACGCTTGGATTCCAGCTCGGAAACGACAGAGTTCCGAGATGCCTATTGTCCGGAGATTCGGCTTAGACAGAGAAAGAACCTAACGGTACTTGAGACTCCGCCGCTGACACGTTCCGAATGGAAACGACGGGTCCCGCGTGCCGCGCCAAGGATCAACCCATTGGCTCGCAACCGGAGCCGTCCAGCGTGGGTCATCTTCAATGACCTTGTGCTCTTTCATAACGCCGATCCTCGCGTTGCGGGTTGGCTGCGATCCACGTCGACCCAGCAGAAATGCGCGTCGAAAAGCTCACGCTCGACGTCCCAGCGGTAGGCGCAGAGCTTCCCGCCGGCGGCGACGCTGTAGTCCAGACAGGCGACACGCGGGGACAGCGGCCGCGGCGTGCCGCTCATCCAGTAATGGCCGACGAACACCGGCTTGTCGCCGACATAGCCCGGCAGGATGCCCTCGGGTGCCGGCTCGTGCGGGATCTGCGGGATGACCTCGGTCGGTGCGAGGGCAAGATCCCGATAGGTGATCGGGTGGTCCTTCCACCAGCGGGTGCGGACATGCCGGCGGACCTTGCCGTCCTTGTCCTTGAACGCGACGCCTTCGGGAAGCGGGATCTCCAAGCCTTTCAGTACCGTCTCCAGCGCCTCGTAGGCGGGGTCGCCTTTTCGGGTGAGTGCGACCCAGGCCGCCTCGTCGCGGATGCGTTGTCGCGCGTCCAGGTGCTCCGCCAAGGCATCGAAGGAGGGCGTATGCCAGCAGGCATGCACGACGCGCAGACCGGGCAGATCGAGCCAGAGCGGCAGGCCGCGAAACCACTCGATCAGCTTCTCGTGGTCCTCACTGTCCTCGCCGACTTGATCGAGAAACTCCGCGTGCTGCCGGCGATTGTCGTCGGTGCGGGGCCGCAAATAGGTGTCCGTGCCCGGCGAGATCGGGGTAGCCCAAGCCACGGCGTTGAACTCGTGATTGCCCATGACCGTCAGCGCAGCCTCTGCGTCGACCATCGCGCGAACGATCTTCATCACCTCGACCTGCTGCGGTCCCCGATCGATGAAGTCGCCCAGGAAGATCACTTGGCGTGTCGCATGTCGCCAGACCCCGTCGTGTTCCCGGTAGTCCATCTTCGCGAGCAGCGCCTTGAGCGCATTGGCACAGCCGTGGATGTCGCCGATCAGATCGTACATGTTCGCTCCTGTGTTGACGCTCTCGAACGGCCCGCGCAGGCGGGACGAGGATGCTCGGCGGGACACGGGTTCGTGCGGATCACCCGGATGCCGATCCTGCGGGGAACCTGACCTCGGTCGCCTCGTCTCCGTCGGTCCACCAACAGCGTCGCTCGGGAAACTGTACCGCCAGCAAGCCACCCCCGTGATCGGAGGTCGCCGAGAGACAGACCCGCTGCGGTGCGGAGAACATCACCTGTCCGGGCAGATGGGTATGGCTGCTCACCACGACGCGCTCCCAGCTCGGATCGTGCCGCGTCGCCCTGGCCTTGTCGCGCAGGGCGTCGGGCATGAAGGACGGCTCCGCGGGCAGTGTCTTGCTCTCGAGCGCCGCGCGCTGCGGGACGATCGGGCCGACATCCAATCCCGCGTGCACGCAGAAGACCTCGCCGTCGTCGTAGAACCACGGTAGATCGGACAAGAAACGCCGATGCTGTTCGGGGAATGCCGCGGCGAAGCTCGCGAGGTCGTGCGCTCCATAGGCGTCGGCCGTTCCGCGTCCCGGATTCCAGTAGCGTGCGCTCCAGCGTGCGTACCAAGCCCCGTCGGGCACGCTCCCCGGCCACCCCAACGTCCGCAGCAGCGCGAGATCATGGTTGCCGAGGATCGGAAAGAAGCGCCCGGGTCGCTCGGCCTGCAACGCGATCAGGCGATCCAGCAGAGCCTGGATCTGCAGGCCGTTGTCGACATAGTCGCCGAGGGTGACGATCCGTGCATCGGGCACCTCCCGGTCGATCCGCTCCAGCAGGCGCTCGAACAGGTCCAGATGGCCGTGCAGGTCGCCGATCGCCACCAACGGCGGGCGTGTGGCTGTCATGCGCCGAGCCCGAGCAGGCGATCCGCGAGCCCGGCGATCTGCTCGCGCTGCGGCAGGGTGTCGAGCCACTCGGCCGGGATCGCCGCCGTGCCGAGCGACGCGCCAAGCAGTGCGCCGGCGAGACAGGCGACCGAATCCGAATCACCCCGGATCCGCGCGGCCTTCTCGACCGCCACACCCAGATCGGCCGGCCAGCGCAGCGCCGCCGCCACCGCAAGGCCGAGCGCACTGCCGGAGCGCCAGCCGCCGTCGCCCGGCGGGATGGCCTCCTCGTCGAGCCAGTCCTCGCCGCGCTGCGCCCACGCGATGGCCGCGCGCAGACTTGCGGCGACCTCGCCACCCTGCTGCCAAGGCCCGTCGAGCCCCCGGATGGCTTCGTCCACCAACGCCGCATCCCAACGATCCGTCTCCAGGATCGCCCGCACCAGCCAGGCCCCGGCGATGGCCGCCTCGACCGCGTTCGGATGGGCGTGGGTGAGCAGCGCCGAGATGCGCGCGGCCTCGATCAAGTCGTCGCCCCGATAGGCCAGCGCCAGGGGGACGATCCGCATCACCGCCCCGCAGCCGTCGGAGTCTCGGACCCCGCTGGCGGTCCAATCGCGGTCGCGCTCGAAGAGGGCGGCCCCGGTCAAGCAGGTGTTGCCCGGCGCGGTCGACGGGGTCAGCGGGTCATGGCTCCAGCGCACGAAGGCCTCGCCCACCCGCGTGCCGAAGCGGTCGGGATCGAGCGGCCCCGGTCCATGTTCCAGGATGGCCTCCCCCAGATAGAGCGACATGTGGGTGTCGTCGGTCCAATGACCCAAGTGGACCGGGCGGGTGCGCACGCTCGCGTCCTGCACGAACTCGAGCGGGGCGCCGAAACGGTCGCCGCAGGCATGGGCGAGCAAGGCCGCACGGCCGCGATCGGCAAAGGTCGAGCTGTCGTCGGTTCGGGTCATCGGTTTCTTCTCCATCGGGTGAGGCTCGATCCTGTCCGAGTAAGGGTTACGATCTCCGTCGTCTTTAGTCGGCGTCAGTCGATCCTGTTTGTCCACATTCCGCTACCTCCGAAGGATAGCGCGGCTATGCGACAGCCGTCGTCGTATGGGGCTGGGAATCTGTGCCCGCGTTGCCGGATCCCTTTCTCGGTGAGGGCTGACGGCGTGACCTTGGCGAAAGCCGGGCCGGCCAGCGCATCATCCGGGGTCAGCTCACATCGCGGACGAGGAGGTCTTGTGATCGGTTATTCCCGGTCTACGCTGATTGCCCGGCCCTGCGACACTCTCAGTTACGCCGCGCGTTGGTTCGAACTCGCAGCTGCTGGCCGGCTCGACTGCAGAAGAGTTGATCAACCACTAAAGTGATTTCGAGCCCCGACCAGTTTGATACTTATTGTGGCTATGTATGCGCTGCACGAGACTACTAAGATATGATCCTCACTAGAGAAAACATCCGGCTTTGCCAGGCCGCATTGGTCTTTTTCCGAGCAAGACCGGTTAGGCGTCTCAATCACCAAGGCCATCTTTAACTGCTCGGCGTCGCCACGGCGAGTGAAATCAGGTAAGGGGAAAGTGGTTCGTTGGAGCCAGGCGAAGGCACTTGTAGGCTATACTCGCCTGGTGTTGGCTCGATAATCTTGACATGCCAGTATTTGCGTCCAGAGTTTTTCTCGGTGACGTTCAAATGGGAAATAACTGAACGCACAAAATCTAGTGGCAGCAGGAATGCAACTTCAAGATCGACACATCCTAAAGCTAGGAATGATTGTTCACCCTGCTCAAGAAAGGAATCCCATGTGGGTAGATACGCATACCAGTACCTCACGATTCCTGGGTTATCGTATCTCTTCGAAACTGCACATGCTACCCGAAGGCGTTGATCGGGAGACCAATACATCGCCCTAGACTTCTTTATCAGCGACAAATCAAACTTAAAGGAAGTGGCCGCGATGACCCTCTCCCGGATCTCTCCCAGTTTTTCTGGTGCGGTTTTCTCAATGATGTCTACGCCTTTCTCGGATCTCACTTCGCTCCGGTCAGCGACCTCATCAATCGATTCTTCAATATCTCTTGCTGTCGCAAATACAACGCCGACCAAGTCATCAATGCGCGTGTATTCGATTGGTGATAAAAGTGTGCGTATCTTCGACACAGTGTCTTGCCTGTCCGCTGATTCCTTGACGCGAACAAGCTGGATTAGTGACTCCACCCCGATGATTCGAGTTTGCCAGGCATGTCGGGATCCCCGGACCTGCGCCTCTAACTCACCGGTATCTGTGCGGCCGACGACGATCAGTACGGAGGATGAGCCTGTAATTCGTCCTGATTCAATGAGTCCATTTCTGTAGCCTGCAACAGTGTCCAAGGACAGACGGTAAGCGTCAGTTGTCTTGACCTCCACCACTAGGGACCATGGGGTGTGAGATTGATCTTGCCATATTCCATCAAATCCGATCGCGTTTTTCACGCCCTGGTAGCGGCCGTCCTCGACAATATACTCTAATCGTCTGCCTAGTTCGTTAACAACATCCTGAAGAATTTGGCCGCTTTTTGAAAAGGAGTTTTCGAGGCAGTATGTCGCGTAATCGGCTAACGAATCGGTCGATGCTTCGTTCAGATATTGGCGAAGTTCCTTTTGGCAGTCGGAGTTGTCTAAGAGTTTGCCATCTCCCGCAATTGATGCAATTTGCTCAATAGTCATCTGCTCGATTGATGATCTGCGTGCTTTCCAAAGGTCAACTAATGGCATTGCTATCTCTTTTTCTGTTAGTGCGGCGACACCCCATCAGTGTCAGAACCCGTTCATGCTCAACCAAGCGAGGAGCGTAAGCCAAACAGCGGATCGGGTATCACGTTTCCCTTGAGGTTCGGGTGGCTGATCTGCTGAGAGGGGCCCTTGCGGAGGTTCATCCCAAAACCTGCCGAGTCCGTCATTCGGCTGCGTGGATCCGGATCTGCTCCGCGCCGACATGGTCCCGCTTGATCGTGACCATGGGTCCCCGTACCCGCAGATGTCAGACCACACTGTGCCGAGCCTCCCCCTTCATCCGACACTCCGAAGCCACCCGCCGCAGGAACTGCTCCGGCGTGAGCGTCTCGCCGAGGAGTGTACGCTGCCGCGCCACGGTCGCGAAGTCGCCCGGCGTGAGCCCCTCCAGTGCCGCAAGGTGCCGCGCGAGATCGGCCGGAACCGGGGCGGAAACATCCCCGAGCGCCTCGCGCGCGAAGAGCGCAAGCCGTTGCGCCGGTGCGAGCGCCCGAAAGTGCAGCTTGAAGTCGAACCGGCGCAGCGCGGCGGGATCGATCCCGGACATGAGGTTGGTGGCGGCGACGAAGATGCCGGGGTATTGCTCCATCTGCTGGAGCAGCTCGTTGACTTGGGTGCGCTCCCAGCTGTGGCGGGCCTCGCGTCGGTCGCCGAGGAAGCTGTCGACCTCGTCGAGCAGCAGCAGGCTGTGGGCGGGGTCGCTGTCGCGAAAGAGCCGTGCGAGGTTCTGCTCGGTCTCGCCGACGTAGGGGGAGACGAGAT
>NZ_AFWV01000009.1 GCF_000223985.1 Thiocapsa marina 5811 | reverse complement strand
TGGGTTGCGCGGCGGAACCGGATCGGCGGTGCCATCCGGCGATACCGTCGGATCCGGATGGCCCGTAGGGTCCGCTGTGCGGACCATTGGCGCCATGGAGCAGCGTCGTTGCCGGTGTGATGCCATCGGTCCGCGCAGCGGACCCTACAACGGGTGTCGTTGGGTTGCGCGGCGGAACCGGATCGGCGGTGCCATCCGGCGATACCGTCGGATCCGGATGTCCCGTAGGGTCCGCTGTGCGGACCATTGGCACATGGAGCAGCGTCGTGGCCAGGCGGGATGCCGTCGGTCCGCACAGCGGACCCGACAACGGGTGCCGTCGGTCCGCGCAGCGGACCCTACAGCGTGGACCGGGATGGACGGGTGGGGCGTTCGGTCCGCGCAGCGGAAGCTGCGCGCAGGCGGTTGAGGATGCGGCGCAGATACAGCAGGGGTAGGGGATGGTCGATGCCGGCGTATTTGATTCGCATGTAGTCTGCGGGCGGAAACAGGTGCTCGCGGAGGAGTTGCAAGGGTGCGCGCCAGCCGGGAAGCGCTCGTAGGTCGCTGAGCAAGGCGGAGCGCTCGTCGGCAAAGCCCGCGGGGGAGAGCCATTGGGTCGCCGCGGCGCGCCGCAGGGTCGCGAGGGTTTCCTCGGGGATGCTGGTGTGGAGGTGGACGCGTGCGGCTTGGAGTCCGTCGAGGAGGAGCCCGGCGATGCCGCGTGCTCGGGCCAATTTTTCGATCGACCGCCATTGGTCTTGCTCCAGCGTTTCGGCGAGCAGATGGATATCGTAGAGCCAGATCAGGCGGTTGGCGCGACCGGTGCGGATGTTGGCGATGCGATGCAGGCAGGCGATCAATAGGGCGTGCGGTGGTGCCGGGATGCGCGCGTGAGGGCCGAGCGACGGCAGGGCCTGTGCGGCTGCGGCGATCTCCGCGAATCCGAGCCTTGCTGCGAGCGCGGGTTGGTTGAGCGGAGACCAGTGCAGATCGAGCGAATGGGCGATGCCGAGCGCATCGTGCCTCACGATCGTGATCGCTTGGGTGATCCAGTCGCCGTCGACCGCATTCGGGCGTCGGTAGCCGGAATCGGTCAGCAGATCAACGGCCGATATGGCAGCGGCGCGGTTCCGAAACACCACGTCGAGATCGCAGCGACTCCGCCGGTGCGGTTGGCGATAGAGACTGTAGGCGAGGGCGGTGCCTTTGATGACGACGGGCTGAAGGCCCGCGGTGCCGAGTGTCTCGAGCAGGCGCCGGTACTCAGACTCGCGAAACAGCTCGAGGGAGGCGTCGCGGTGCTCGCGGCGACGCAGGATATCGAGCAGGGCCGGTGGTACGCATCCGGCGTCGGGACGCTTGATCAGGCGTTCGGCGAGAAGACCGACGACACCTTCGGCCTGGGCCGTTTCAACCAAGCAGTCGATCTCGATGGCGCCCAAGCCGAATGGCCAAGGCGGATGTTCTTCCCGGAGGGTGGAGGCGATCCATCGGAGATGCGCATCGGTGCCGCTGTGGCTGTCGATCGGTCCTCTTTCATGAGAGCGGTCACCCAAACCCTCGGTCGCTCGTGACACCCGCTCTGCAGGGTCACGCATGACCCATGGCGCTCTGCGCCGTGGGCCGCGATGGCCGGAGTCATGAACAAGTCCGTCGATCGCAGTGTCGGGGGGGGCTTGGAAGGGCCTTGGGATGCGTATTCACCGCTCAAGTAGAACCGGCGGATCGGACGAAGTCAATTGAGCTCGCCCGCGTCCTTCATCCTGTTGGATAGGCGTTGTGCGCAGTGCTTGTCGCGGCTATTCTGCAATGGCATTCAGGCCGTGATTGGAGGCGATCCGCGAATCGCTGCGGTCGCGCGTGCATGTCTATCAGGCACCAAGAGGGCTGTCCGAGATCGGTAAGGTCGGCTCCGACTGCGATGCGGGTTGCGAACGATCGTGTCTCACGCCCCGTTGATCGCGCCACCGCAATGGAACCAAGTTCCAAGGAGATGTTCATGAAGATCTTTCTCGCATCCTTCACGGCGATTGCTTTTCTGAGTGGGTGTGCCCTGATGGCCCCGGCGGGTCCAAGCGGCAAGCCATCGGAAACGCCGCCGCGGATTGTCTTCGACAAGGACTCCAAGCTCTGGGACAACCCCGCCCTGTTCGGCGATGTGCCTCCGGAGCTTCAGACGATCGGTGATGCGTACTGTCAGGACTCGGGTTTCGAGCGGGCGGCCGGTTATCATCCCAAGGCGCTGGACGAGAACGGTGACCTGTTCGAGGGCGGCGGCTACTATTGTGTCGGTCGGAAGAAGAGCGACAACGGCTAGACGGCGGGCAGCGAGGGTGATCTACGAAGCGCCTTATCTATATCTATGACCCCGAACGCCCGAGCCAAAAGCGACCCGTGACACCGCTTCGCGGTGCCATGCATGCCCCTGGCGCTCTGCGCCACGGGGCACGAGCGAGACTGACGTCCACCGCGTCCTGCGCCGACGCCGGTGGACCGTGCTGTGCTTGTCCAGCGAATCCACCGTTCCATTCACCAGCGTGGCCGGGTTGATGAGCGAGACCAATCCGAGCCCCCCTTCCGTTGTTCCCGTGACGAGTCGTGTTTCAGGTGCACACGAGCATCGCGGTGTGGGTCAATCTCGAGGCTGCCCGAGTTGGTTTGTGGCGCTGCGATCCATCGCGATGGAGAAGCCGGTGCGTGTGCGGGTGAACGGAGACTGTATGGCCCCGCTGGTCTGTCACGGCGCCGAGGTGGATGTGGGATATCCCCGACGCTGGTATTGGCCCGGCGACGTCGTGGTGTTGTTGAGTCCGGGTCGGGGTTTGCTCATCCATCGCATCATCGGTGCCTACCGACGGCGCGGCGATTGGATGTTTCTCACGCAGGGCGACGCGGCTGAAAGGCCCGATATGGCCGTGGATGCGAAGATGATCCTGGGTCGCGCCTGCGGCGGCGGCTGTGCGCAGATTCTGGTCGCTATCCCGGGACGCCATCGCGTATGGGCGTTTTCGCGCTTGATCCGTTTTGCCCTGACGCGCGCTCGACACGCTCTGCCGGGGCGTCCGTGACCCGCGCTCGCAGGGGATCGCCACGCGTTTGTGCGCCGGCCGGGGCAGGGGCCTTGCCCGACGCGGCCAGGTCGATGCGTGTGTCCGGTCGTGATCGATCGGCGGTCTTGTCTCCCCTCGGGACGCGCTGCGGCGCAGATCCGCATCGCGGATGAAGATTTCCGTCATCACGGCAACCTGGAACTGTGCCGGGACGGTGGCTGACTGTCTGGTCTCGGTGGCCGGGCAGACTTACGCGGCGCGGGAGCATCTGCTGATCGACGGCGGCAGCCGGGACGGGACGCTGGATGTGCTTCACGCGCATCGCGCCGGGTTGGCGGTCCTGGTGAGCGAACCGGACGAGGGGATCTACGATGCGCTGAACAAGGGCATTGCGCGGGCGACAGGCGAGGTGGTGGGTTTTCTGCACGCCGACGATGTCTATGCCGATGCGCAGGTGCTGGCGCGCGTGGCGGCGGCCTTTGCGGATCCGGCGGTAGATGCCGTGTACGGAGATCTGGTGTACGTGCGCAAGGCCGATACCGGTCGGGTGGTGCGGCATTGGCGCTCGGGGGCCTATGATCCGGCGAGCCTGCGGCGGGGTTGGATGCCGCCGCACCCGACGCTGTATCTGCGTCGATCGCTGTATGAGCGGCACGGCGTGTTCGACCGGCGCTATCGGATTGCGGGGGATTACGACCTGATGCTGCGGATGCTGAGTCGTCTGACGGGCCAGGTCGTGTATCTGCCGCAGGTGCTGGTGCGGATGCGCGTGGGGGGCGAGAGCAACCGCTCGTTGTCGCGGATCCTGCGCAAGTCCGGGGAGGATTACCGGGCGTTGCGGGAGAACGGGATCGGCGGGGCTGGGGCGTTGGTGTGGAAGAACCTGTCGAAGGTGCCGCAGTTTTTTCGGCGGGGGTGAAGGGTGAGGTGGGTCGGGCTCCTCATTGCACCGTATTCCGAGGGCGGCTTTTTCCTTTTTCCATCGGTCGTGGCACGGTGCGGTTCGTGCCTCACCACACCCTACGGGTGGGTTGTCGGGATTCGCTCGCTCCCACGCTCCGCGTCCGACGTTCGATGACTGCGTGTGCGTCTCGATCGGATTCGGTTTCCCCGCCTGCGGGGTCCGACGCGGAGCGTCGGGGCTACACTCCCACGCGGAACGTGGGAGCGAGATGGTGGGGGGTGGGGCGTGGGAGCGAGTACCGATGCCGATGCGTTCTCATCCGGTGAGATCGGGGATGAACACCGACTCCAGGCCGAGCACGCGGGCGGCTTTCTGTAGGCGCCGGTCGAAACAGGCGAACTGGACCTGCTCGTGACTTGCCTCATGGAGCGTGCGCACAGCGGCGAGTTGGACGCTGTCGTAGCCCCGTAGCGCAAAGGTGTCCGCATAGTCGCCAGCCAGCTCAACCAGCGCTTGGGTGACCTCAATGATCGCGTAGTCATTCCAATCGTTGCGTAGACGACGCCGGACGGTATCGATGGCACCGGCATCGGTTGGATTGTCGCGTGAGCGCCTTGCCAGCGCTGCCATCGCCTCTGCCCAAGCGATCCGACACACGGCGGTTGCCGAAGCCGCCCCCGCCGCTGCCAGCATTGTGTCGGTGAAGTCTTCCCGAACGTAAAGCTTGATCAAGGCGGACGTATCGCAAAACAGGATCAACCGCGGTCCTCCAGCACCATCCGGCTGACCGGCGTCCCTTCGGCAGACAACTCGACCGGCGGCGCGAGCTGAGGCTTTCCGCCACTCCAGGACAAGGTACCGCTCCCGATCGACTCTCGGAGTCCCTCGGCAGTGCCTGAGGGAATACCGACGATGCGGGCGATCAGCTTGTTGTGGGACGTCACCTCGATCGATTCCCCGGCCTGCGCTCGGGTCAGGATACGGGAAAGATTGGCCTTCAGATCACGGATTGCCACCTGCATCGGTAGAGACCTCTGCGTCTATTGTGACTACAGCGTACCTCATGAAGAGGTGATTGTGGGTACAGCTTAGGTGGTGGCGTTGGTCCACGGTTGGACGCGTCGACCCGGCGGCAGGGACGCGGAGCGTGGGAGCGAGTAAGCTCACCCCAGCCTACGGTTTCCCGCATTTCGGTCCAACGCGGGAATACGTTCACAGTCTCTCCGCGTGGGAGCGAGTCAGAAGGCAGATGACCACGGGGGCGACTCAAGCCGCCCCGAGGCTTGCGTACAGGGTCTTTGTTCAGGTCGGCGAGGATGTCGACAACTGATTGTCGAACGGGGCGTGACGTTTCCAGCGATAGGTCTGAAAGTCACGCTCGTCGGTGGATAGGATGCGGCCGTGCCCGAGTGCTTCGGCCAGCACGACAAGCGATGCATCGGCCAGATCCATGGGGAGATCGGAATACTGCTGCATCAGTTCCGCGAGGCGTGGCAGGTGGCTGCGGTCGATGGCGAATAGGTCCGCTGCACCGTCGCGCAGGCTATGGATAAACGCCTGTTGGGCATGCTCGCCAACGCGGCTCAGCAACAGATGGCAGGTTTCGGTGGCGACCGGCCAGGTGGTGATCAGTCCTTCGGTCGGCTGGGTCAGCCAAGCGGTTGCCGCCTGGTGCCAGCGGTCACGCCGGTTTGCCAGAGCGAGCCAGAAACCAGTGTCAGCGATGATCATCCGTCTTCTTGGCCAGGGACTCGGTCAGATGTTTTTTGTAATCTCGAGAGAGCTCGGGGTCGGCCTCGCCACAGCCAATGAAGGCGTTTCGGCGCAGGATGTCGGCTGCACTTTGGGGCTCGACGGCCTCTTGTGCGTAGTAACGATCGATGGCGGCTCGCAGCACATCGGTGCGACTGCGGCCGGTGCGCCGACAGAGCTCATCGAGTTTTCTGGCGTGTGCATCGTCGAGCCTGGCGTTGACTCGCATCTCGCCTCTCCATCAGGGTTGTATGACGTAAGGTATGACGCGTTTAGTGGGGTGTCAATCCGAGGTGCAGGAGCAACTTAGGCTTTCCCGATAGGCATTGCAGGGGCAGTGCCGGGATCCTGATTCACGGCTTTTGACGGGGGATTGAAATTGCCCCTACCGTCGCTCCTGGCGGTCGGCCGGGAGGATTGGGCTCAGGGAATGCGGACCTCGGTTCCGGGAAAGCGCTGAAGCAAGGCGTCTCGGAGGGCGGTCTTGGCGCCGTGCTCGCCGTGGACGAGGATCACCTCGCGGGGTGGCGGGGACATGGCGCCGATGAAGTCGAGCAGGTCGTGTTGGTCGGCATGGGCGGAGTAGCCGCCGATGGTGTGGATGCGGGCGCGGATGTCGTAGCGGCGGCCGTCGAGCTGGACATAGCCGCCGCGGGGTCCGTAGCGTTGGATGTCGCGGCCCGGGGTGCCGGCGGCTTGATAGCCGACGAAGAGAACGTCGTGGCGCGGATCGCCGAGCATGGCCTTGAGGTAATTGACGATCCGCCCGCCGGCGCACATGCCGCCGGCGGCAATCACGATGGCGGGACGATGCTCGCGGGCGAGGTACGCGACCATGCGCAGATGTGCGGCGTGGTCGTCGACGGTGAGCATCCGATCGAAGGCGAGCGGGTGGCGTCCGGCCGCGACCCGGGCCTTGGCCTCGCGGTCCCAGTGTGCGCGCAGTCGGCGGTAGCCGGCGGTCAGGTCCGCCGCCAGCGGTGAATCCAGCACCACCGCGAGATCGTCCCAACGCCACTTGCCGCCGGCGCCTTCGGTGCCTCGGTTCTCGTGCACCAAGGTTTCCAGCTCGTAGAGCAGCTCCTGCGTCCGCCCGATACTGAAGGCCGGGATCAAGAGCGTGCCGCCGTCCTCGAAGGCGTGCTCGACCATGGCCCGCAGACGCTGATGACGCGTGCTGCGGTCCTCGTGGATGCGGTCGCCGTAGGTGCTTTCGAGCACGACGATGTCGGCGGATTCCGGCGGCGTCGGGTCCGGCAGCAGCGGGGTGTGCGGCGCGCCGAGGTCTCCCGAGAAGAGCACGCGCGTGGTGGTGCCGGCGCGGGTCAGGTCGCATTCGACGTAGGCGGAGCCGAGGATGTGACCGGCTTGCTGCAAACGGATGCGCAGCGCGGGATCGCCGGTGATCAAGGGGTGCCAGTCGCCGTACGGCAGCGGGACCAGGCGTGCCCGCAGTCCGCGCAGGACGGCGTTAATGAGCGCCGCATCGCGCGTGACGCCGACCTTCAGGGCGTCTTCCAAGACCAGCGGGAGGAGCTCCGCCGAGGCCTCGCCGCAGAGGATGGGGCCGCGAAAACCGGCGGCCAGGAGATGAGGCAGGCGACCGATGTGGTCGATGTGCACATGCGTCAGGATCAGCGCCTGGACCCGATCGACCGGGAAGCCGATGCCGGGGCGGTCGGCACCGGAGCCGTCCGAGGCGGTCTCCGCTCCCTGAAACAGCCCGCAGTCGATCAGGACCGAGCGGCCGTCACCGAGCATCAGCTCATGGCAGGACCCGGTAACGCCGTCGACGGCGCCGTGGTGTGTGATCAATGATGTCGTGTCCGTCATGACGTCTCCGTCGTCCTTGGTGGTTGGTCGGTAGCGCGCTCCCACGCGGAGCGTGGGAGTGAGTAGGGTGGACAAGCGCAGCGCAGTCCACCAGCGCCGGCGCGGGGTTCGGTGGACTGCGCTTTCGCTTGTCCACCCTACTGGCAGGCTTCGCACTCGGGGCCGAGGATGGAGCTGACGGCGGGTGCGGTGGCTCCGGTCCCATAGCTCGCTCCCACGCTCCGCGTGGGAGTGTCGCCCCGACGCTCCGCGTCGCGACCCCGCAGGCGGGAAAACCGGACCCGATCGAGACGCCCGCGCATTCATCAAGCCTCGGACGCGGAGCGTCCACACCAGGCTCCCGCGCGGAGCGTGGGAGCGAGTGATACCAAGCCTGCGCAGAGGCGGTGACCGAGTAGCTCTGCGTCGCGGGGCGGCGCGGTCGGTCGTGGATCGGCGCAGGGACGTATCGCAGACGGTGCGCGTCGCCATGGCGGCAGGGACGCGGAGCGTCCCGGCGACACTCCCACGCGGAGCGTGGGAGCGAGTAGGGTGGACAAGCGCAGCGCAGTCCACCAGCGCCGGCGCGGGGTTCGGTGGACTGCGCTTTCGCTTGTCCACCCTACTGGCAGGCTTCGCACTCGGGGTCGAGGATGGAGCAGGCGGCGGGTGCGGCGGCGCCGTTGCCTTTTCCGTTGCCTTTGCTTTTGTCGAGCGAGAGATAGTTGCCGCCGACGGCGCTGAGGCGGTTGGCCTTTCCGGCATCGTCCATCGTGGATTTCTCCACATGGGTCGCGCCCATGGAGCGCAGGTAGTAGGTCGTCTTCAGTCCCCGCACCCACGCCAGCTTGTAGAGGTTGTCGAGCTTCTTGCCGCTGGGCTCGCGCATGTAGAGGTTGAGGCTCTGGGCCTGGTCGAGCCACTTCTGACGGCGGCTGCCGGCCTCGACCAGCCAGCGGGCGTCGACCTCGAAGGCGGTGGCGTAGAGCGACTTCAGGTCCTCCGGGATGCGGTCGATCTGCTGGATCGAGCCGTCGTAGTATTTGAGATCGTTGACCATCACCGAGTCCCAAAGGCCGCGTTCCTTCAGATCGACCACCAGGTAGGGGTTGACGACGGTGAACTCGCCAGAGAGGTTGGATTTGACGAAGAGGTTTTGGTAGGTCGGCTCGATCGACTGGCTGACCCCGACGATGTTGCTGATGGTCGCGGTCGGGGCGATGGCCATGCAGTTGGAGTTGCGCATGCCGACGGTGCGCACGCGCTCGCGCAGGGCGTCCCAGTTCAGTGTGGTGCCGGCGTCCATCTGCAGATAGCTGCCGCGCGCCTCCGCGAGCAGCTTGATGCTGTCGACGGGCAGGATCCCGCGGCTCCAGAGCGAGCCCTCGAAGCTCTGATAGCGCCCGCGCTCTTGGGCGAGATCCGTGCTGGCCTGGATCGCGTAATAGCTGAAGGCCTCCATGCTGTGGTCGGCGAACTGCACGGCCTCGAGGCTCGCGTAGGGGATGCGCAGCCGATAGAGGGCATCCTGAAAGCCCATGATGCCGAGCCCGACCGGACGGTGGCGCAGGTTGGAGTTGCGCGCCTGCGGGACGTTGTAGAAGTTGTAGTCGATGACATTGTCGAGCATCCGCATGGCGGTGCTGACCGTCTTTTGCAGACGCTTGGTGTCGAGCCCCTTCTCGGTCACGTGCGCAGCGAGATTCACACTGCCGAGATTGCAGACGGCGATCTCCAAGTCATTGGTATGTAGGGTGATCTCCGTGCACAAGTTGGAGCTGTGCACGGTCCCGACATGCTGATTGGTGTAGCGCAGGTTGCACGGATCCTTGAAGGCGATCCAGGGATGCCCGGTCTCGAAGAGCATGGCGAGCATCTTGCGCCAGAGGTCGACGGCCTTGATCCGCTTGGCGACCTTGAGATCGCCGCGTGACGCGCGCTCCTCGTAGCCGACATAGGCCTGCTCGAACGCCAGCCCGGTCAGGTCGTGCAGGTCCGAGGTCTCGTCGGGCGAGAAAAGGGTCCAGTGTCCGTCCTCGGCGACTCGCTTCATGAATAGGTCCGGCACCCAGTTGGCGGTGTTCATGTCGTGGGTGCGGCGCCGGTCGTCGCCGGTGTTCTTGCGCAGGTCGAGGAATTCTTCGACGTCGATGTGCCAGGTTTCGAGATAGGCGCAGACCGCACCCTTACGCTTGCCGCCGTTGTGGACCAGCGCCGCGGCGGTCATGTAGGTCTCGTCGCCCTCGACCTTGAGGTCGTGGACCTTGGTGACCGGCGCGATGGGCGTGACCGTTTTGACCCGCGTGAAGATCCAGTTGCCCAAGCGGAACCAGTTCCGCTTGGTGAGCGCCGGGACGCCGACCAGCTCGGCGATCTCGGGCACGGCCGGGATGCGCAGATCGAAGGCGCGGGTGATGCCGGTGAAGGAGACCACCGAGCCGTCACCGCGCGTGCCCGTGTGGGCATTGTCGCGCTCGCGATACTGCCCGGCGCAGGGGATGCCGAGTCGCAGGAGCTGATAACGCAAGCCTTCGGCGAGCGCGGCGGAGGTGCTGGTGAAGTAGATCTCTTTGCCGCGGCTCACTCCGCCGTCGGTTTCCAGAAGTCCCTGGACGAGCGCCAGCGCCTGATCGTGCGGCAGATGGCTGAAGCGCCGGGCGATGCGTTTCTTGCCGCCTGCGTCGTAGAGGTCCTCGTAGGTGAAGGGGAGATGGGCCTCGTCCAGTCCGACATAGCGGCCGGTGGTCGCGCAACGGCCTAAGCCCCGGCCGACGGCCCACTTGATTTGGATGTACTCATTGCCCCGCCCGTTCTCCCAGAAGTGGATCCCGCGCTCCGTGAGATAGTCGCGGACGAATTGGAGATGACCCTTGTCGCACTCGGGGTTGCCGGAGATACCGAACTCGCAGCCGCGCGTAAGATGCCCGTCGCCGAGCAGGATGCCGTAGAAGCGTGCATCCGATTGGGTGAGCTCCGGAACCGGTACCACCTCGGCGGGGATGACCTGCGCCACATAGTCTCCGCGCGTCAGCTGGCCGGCCTCGACCCACTCGGGCCGGAAACGGGTCTGCTCGATCTGGCCGAGCGTGCGCTCGATGGATTGCTCCATCGGTACGCCCTGGATCGCCCAGAAGGGATGACCGGCGGTGACGTCCAGATCATTGACCGAATGCTTGACCGCCACCCGGACCATCGGGGCGTCCTTCTGGTCGTAGACAAAGTGCTCCGTGACCTCGCGATAGCGCCCGCGCTGACCCAGCACCAGATCGCCGACCCGCACGTCGGCGATCGGCTTGGGGCCGTCGGCGGTAAAGACGGTGGTCTGCGGTGCGAAGCACTGGTTGACGGCGACCGCCGTATCGTTTGCGACCTTCAGGAAGGGCACCACGCCCTGGCTCTTGCCGTTGGTGCCTTTGATGTGCGCACCCATGCCGCGCACGCGGGTCCAGTCGTTGCCTAAGCCCCCGGCGAATTTCGACAGGAGTGCGTTGTCTTTGATGGCGCCGTAGATGCCGTCCAGGTCGTCCGGGACGGTGGTCAGGTAGCAGGAGCTGAGCTGGGGGCGCAGCGTGCCCGAGTTGAAGAGGGTCGGTGTCGAGCTCATGAAGTCGAAGCTCGAGAGCAGCTCGTAGAACTCGATGGCGCGGGTCTCGCGGTCGATCTCGTTGATGGCAAGACCCATGGCGACACGCATGAAGAAGGCCTGCGGCAGCTCGAAGCGGATGCCGTCGGCGGTGTGGATGAAATAGCGGTCGTAGAGGGTCTGCAGGCCGAGATAGGTGAACTGCAGATCGCGCTCGGGCTTGAGTGCCGCGCCGAGGCGGGCCAGATCGTAGCGGGCGAGCTGCGGGTCGAGATGCTCCAGATCGGCGGCGCGCTTGATATAGGCCGCCAGATAGTCGCTGTAGCGCTCGGCGAGATCGGCTTGGGTCTCGACGCCGCCGGCGAGTCCCAAGAAGCCGAGCGCCTCGCGGCGCAGCACGTCGAGCAGCAGACGGGCGGCGACCTGGCTGTATTGGGGGTCTTTTTCGATCCGCGCGCGGGCGGACATCACGAGCGCCTGTCCGACGTCGGCCTCGCGCACGCCGTCGAAGAGGTTGCGCAGGGTGTCGGTCAGGATGGCTTGTGCATCCACGGCGTCGAGGTCTCGGCAGGCCTCGTCGAGCAGTCGGGTCAGGCGGGCGACATCCAGTGGGCGGGTGGTGCCGTCGGCAAGCGTCACGGAGAGCGGGTGCGCGGCCTCGGCGGGTGTGCTCGCCGCCGCACGCTCGGCACGCTCGCGGGCGCGGGCCTCGCGGTAGAGGACGTAATCGCGCGCGACCTTGTGCTCGCCGGCCCGCATCAGCGCCAGCTCCACCTGGTCCTGGATGTCCTCGATATGGACGGTGCCGCCGCCGGGCAGGCGGCGGGTGAGGGCCGAGGTGACCTGCTCGGCGAGCTCGCGCACTCGGTCGTGGACGCGGCTGGAGGCCGCCGCCGAGCCGCCTTCCACCGCGAGGAACGCCTTGGTCATGGCGACCATGATCTTGTTCGGGTCGAAGTGGGTGACCTTGCCGTTGCGCCGGATGACCTGGACCTTACCCGGGGTGTGGGCGGTGATCTCGGGAGCCGAGTCGTTGTGCCGGGCCGGGGTCGGGGTTGGGGCCGGGCTCTGCTTCGCGGACTGTCCGGGGCGGGCGACGGCGTCTTCGGCGGGCGTGGATTCGACCAACGACGGGCTCTCGGTGGACATGGCTCCTCCTGGGGTGCGGTGTGACGGCGGGGTCGATCTATTGGGTGTTCCGCGGCCTGGACGGCCGAGCGGGTGCTACGCGACAGGCACAATATATGTTGTTTTCGAAATCCGTCAACCACAATATCTTGTGTAAAAGCGGTGGATCAGGCTGTGGGCGAGCTGTGGATAAAAGCGGTCGCGCCAGACCCGACGGGGGTTCGGAGGCGGGCTTGCGGGTGTCGGCAGGGGGGCGGCGGGGCGCGACGAGCGGGCGTCGCGGATTCTCGCAGTCCAGGTCGCCGATCGGAGCGCACCGACGGCAATGCCGAATTGGTAACTTATAACGTAACTGGCTCCCACGCTCCGCGTGGGAGCCTCCCTGGGACGCTTCGCGTCCCTGCCGCCGTGTCGCTGCATCCGGCCGGCGATGCGGCACCTTCCGGCGCACGACCGACCGTGACGCCACGCGACGCAGAGCGTCGGGTCTACACTCCCACGCGGAGCGTGGGAGCGAGTTGGTGGGTGGGACGCGGGCGCGGACCGCTCGGGATCCAACGAAGGCTCCCGCGCCGAATTGGCATCATGTAGCAAGTGCACACGAACTGGCTCCCACGCTCCGCGTGGGAGCCTCCTCGGGACGCTTCGCGGTCGTGCCGCCAAGTCGACGCGACCGGCCGGCGGTGTGCCTGCTCAGATCCTGCGACTCGGAGCGTGAACTCCAAACCACGGATGTCGGAGCACACCATGTCGTGTACATTGCAGCTATGGGCCGCGACCGCTACCGTTTCCTCGAGCCAGACGCTCCGCACTTTCTCACGTGCACGGCGGTCAAGTGGTTACCGATCTTCGCTCAACCTGCCAACGCACTGATCTTGCTTGACTCCCTACGGTTCCTGCAACGCGAGCGCGGTCTCTTGATCCATGGTTACGTCATCATGGAGAACCACTGTCACCTGATTGCCGGCGGACCTGGGCTCGCGCGTTCGATCAGCAGCTTCAAATCATTCACCGCTCGGCAGATAGTCGATCGGATGCGCGAGCGGAACTCTCCTGCGCTGTCTCTCTTGGTCTGGTACCGGGGCCGGCACAAGCGGGGTCGGGATCACCAAGTGTGGCAGGAGGGATCGCACCCGGAGCAGATCGAGGGGGTAACCATGATGCGGCAGAAACTCGAGTACATTCACAATAACCCGGTGAAACGGGGTTATGTCGACGATCCTTTGTGTTGGCGATACTCGAGCGCACGGAACTACGAGGGGTTGGAGGGATTACTTGACGTGGTGACCGATTGGTAGGCCACGCGACGCAGAGCGTCGGGTCTACACTCCCACGCGGAGCGTGGGAGCGAGTTGTGGGGTGAAGCGTGGGAAGTTGGGGTGGAGCGAGGCAGCGTGCGAGCTGGGCGGGCTTACAGGTGTCTGCAGGGACTCGGCGGGGCACGACGAGCGGGCGTCGGGGTCTGCGCCGCCGCCTCGCCGATCGGAGCCGGTGGACAAGCGCCGTGGGGTGGACAAGCGCCGTAGGGTGGACAAGCGCAGCGCAGTCCACCAACGCCGGCGCGGGATTCGGTGGACTTCGCTCTCGCTCGTCCACCCTACAGGCAAGGGGCCGGTCTTGTGAGCGAGGCGCTCCGACGGCGATGATCGGCGCGGACCTGTCTATAATGCGCGGACGGCCGTCGCGAGACGCGCGTCTCTGTCTCGCGAATGCGGCCGACAACAACACAACGGAGGATGGCCTAGATGAAAGTCAAAGATGTGATGAGTCGATCGGTCCGCTCGGTGAATCCCGATACGCGGATCGTCGAGGTGGCGTCCTTGATGTGTCTCTACCGCTTTCACGGTCTGCCCGTGGTCGACGGCGATGAAAAGTTGGTCGGTATCATCGCCGAGCGGGATCTGCTCCATAGCCTGTTTCCGAAGCTCGACAAGCTTATCGCCGAGGGGATGCATTCGGTCGACCTCGACAAGGAGATGGCGCGTTACTCGGAGATCCTGGAGCTGAAGACCGAGGAGCTGATGACACCCAATCCGGTGACGGTCGATCCCGAGATGCATGTGCTGCGCGCGGCGACCGTCATGGTGCGCCACAACTTCCGGCGCATCCCCGTTGCGGACCAGGGGCGGCTGGTCGGTATGCTCAGTATCGGCGACGTGCACAAGGCGATCTTCCAGGCCAATGTGACGAGTGGATTGAAGGGCCTCTGAGGCCGCTTCGATCGAGCATCGCCTTGCCGGGCCGTCGCCATGCGGCCCGTTTTTTCTATGCTCATGCCGGGCTCTTGCCGGTTTGTCGGCCGCGCGGCGCGCGGACCTTCCAGGTCGCGCCGGGGTCGAGCATCCTTGGGTCGGCCCGGTCCCGGTCTCTTCGTTTGGAGGTCAAGATGTCTCGACCCGTATTTGCGATCGGCCTCTCCATCGCCCTCGCGGGCATCGTCCCGACGGCGTCCGATGCCCGAGAACCGGCTGAAAACCCCGCCCAAACCCCGGCCGAGATCGCCCGGCTCGAATACGAGCAGGTGATGGCGCTGACACCCGATCCGGAGAACGGACGCCGGGTCTATCTGACCTGTGCGGTCTGCCACCGTCCGGAAGGTTGGGGTGCGCCCGACGGGTCCTATCCGCAGATTGCCGGGCAGTTGCGTCCGGTTATCATCAAGCAGCTTGCGGATATCCGGGCGCGCAATCGCGACAATCCGCTCATGTATCCCTTCTCGGTCCCGCGCATCCTCGGCGGTCCTCAGAGTGTCGCCGACGTGGCGGCCTATGTGGCGCAGCTTCCCATGACACCGGACAACGGGGTCGGTCCCGGGGTGGATTTGGCGTTGGGACAGGAGGTCTACGCGGAGCACTGCGCCAAGTGTCACGGCGAGAACGGGGAGGGCAACGAGGCGGAGCACATCCCTGCGATCGCGGGTCAGCACTATCTCTATCTGATGCGCCAGTTCGATGCGATCCGCACGGGTCGACGCAAGAACTCCGACCCCAAGATGGTCAAGCAGATCGACGGCTTTACACCGCGTCATCAGGCGGCCGTGCTCGATTACACCGCGCGGCTGCGTCCGCCCGCGAGCAAGCTCGCCGAGAGGGGTTGGACAAATCCGGATTTTCCGGCCTACGTGCGCGATCCGATGGGCGTGCCGCCCATGCCGCCGATGCCCGCGGGGTTGATGGACGCCCCGCCGCCGCCCGAGCCGCCGGCGTATCCCTCCGTCCCGCCCGCCCCGCGGTAGGGGCGAATGCATTCGCCCATGCGGCGACCGAGGCAGTGCCCGTCGCTGCGGCCGTCGTTGTCCGTGGCGCAGAGCGCCAGCGGCATGCGTGACACCGTAGAGCGGGTGTCACGAGCGATGTGAGCGCGGGCGTCCCCGTGGCGCGATTGACGGGTGTATGGGCGAATGAATTCGCCCCTTATAGCTCGACGCGATTGCGGCCGTTTTGCTTGGCGCGGTAGAGGGCGCCGTCGGCTCGGCGGATGAGCTCGTCGAGCGGCTCGAATTGGCGGCGCATGGCTGCGCCGACGCTGACGGTGACCGCAATCTGCTGGTCGGAGTCGATCTTGAAGGCGCGCCTCTCGATCGCCGAGCGAATCCGCTCGGCATAGTCGCGCGCGCCGAAGGCCGAGGCACCGACGAGGAAGAGGATGAACTCCTCGCCGCCGAAGCGCACCGGGATGTCGGTTTCGCGGACACTGTCGCGCAAGACCTGAGCGACCTGTTTGAGCACCTCGTCGCCCGCGGCGTGTCCGTGGGTGTCGTTGATCCGCTTGAAGTGATCCACGTCGACCATGAGGGCGGCGATCGGGGCGGAGTCGTTGCGGTCGTGGATACCGCAGTGGCGCTCCATCACGTCGAGCATATAGAGGCGCGTGAAGAGACCGGTGAGTGAATCGCGGATCGAGCGTTGATAGGCCTTTTGTCGTTCCCCCTCGATGGAGCGATAGATGACCTCGCGTTCGAGCGCGACCTGCAGCGGCATCATGATCTGCTCGACGACATCGGTCTCTTCGGGCCCGATCCGTGCCTCCGAGCCCAGGTGGATCAGGGCCGCGGCCTGCATGATCTCGCCTTGCGGGGAGAACAGCGGCAAGGTGACCACCAAGCCCGAGCGCTCTCCCGGTTGGGCGCAGAAGGTGTCGTCGTAGAGGGTATGGTCGGCCATTGCGGGGTCGTCGCGATGGTGCGCCAGCCACTGCGCGCGGGTCTTGCCGAGGATCCCCGAGACCGCCTCGGGCGGCTCCACGGTGAATCCCGAGTACCGGGTTTCGTGCGCGAGGGTCAGGATCGCGCCGTCGTCGAGCCTGGCGTAGTAATCGATGCGCTCGACCGGCAGGTTGCGCGCGACCACCTCGAACAGACGCTCGGCGATGTCGCGAAAGTCGCGATACAGCAGCATGGTCTGGGTGATCTCGCGCAGGGTCTCGTTCAGGCGCGAGAGCCGGCGGATGTCGGTGTTCTCGCGTGCGAAGAGGTAGATGCCGCAGTCCAGGTGCCGCAGCTTGTCGATCATGAAGGGCACCAGCCGCTCCGGGATGATGGAGCCGTGCTGGGGGGCGATGACCTTCACCGGGTGCCGCTCGACCTGGCTGAGCGCGAAGTCGAGGATGTCGCGGCTGGGCATGTAGTGCTCGTGGAAGGGCCGGAGTGCCTCGAAGTGCGACTCGTCCTTCGCGACCAGCGTCGGCCGTTCGGTGAAGCCGCCGAAGAGGTCGCTCGAGAAGACCACGCCCGTGCTCGGGTCGAAGGTGGCGATGGCGCCCGGAAAGTGTGCGTAGGGCGTGAAGATGAACTCGAGCTCGCGGTCTTGCAGCGGGAGGCGCCAGTCGTGCTCCTCCACCAACCAAAAGGGCATCTTCAACCCGTAGTGCTTGAGCAGCGCGCGGGTGCGCCAGTGGGTGACCAGGACCGCGTCCGGGCGATCGGTCAGCTCGTCGATCAAGGGCATGGCCGCGGCGATGTCCGGGTCTTGGTGGTGGCAGACGAAATAGCGGATGTGGGTGAAGGGGATGACCTCCTCGATCTTGCGCAAGGTCCCGGCGAAGGTGAGCCGTGAGCCCGGGTCGAAGAGCACCGACTGATCGCCCTGCTCAAGCAGATAGACGTGACACTGGAAGACATCGTCGGGCAAGACATGGCCGACCCACCAGATCCGGGGGGCGATCTCGAGCGCGCGATGGGTGTCGGCATGCTCGAGGTGGGTGAGATTGGTGTCCATCGGTGTGGCGGCGCTCCGCGGCATGAGTGGCGTCGACTTCGGGCTCCGGATCAGCGCGATGTCTTCAAGGCGAGGTCCGTCGAGTCCGTCGGGGTCTGCGCCGCTGCCGGGGCTGCCAGGACCCGATACACCAGGGGCACCAGCACGAGCGAGACCAGTGTCGAGAAGGATAGCCCCGAGACGATGGTCACGGCGAGCGGTTGCAGCATCTCCGAGCCTTCGCCGAGTGCAAGCGCGAGCGGCAGCATGCCCACGACGGTGGTGAGCGTGGTCATGAGGATGGGCCGCAGACGCAGGCGTGCCGCCTCCAGGATGGCGGTGCCTGTATCCAGACCCGCGCGCCGCTCGAGCTCGATGAACTCCACCAGCACGATCGCGTTGTTGACCACGATGCCGGCGAGCATGATGAGTCCGAGCCAGACCGGCATGGAGACGGGCAGCCCCGTCCACTGGAGGCCGAGCACCACGCCGATCAAGGCGAAGGGGACCGAGATCAGGATGATCACGGGATTGCGCACCGACTCGTATTGGACCGCCATCGCGACCAAGACCAGAAACAGCGCGAGCCCGAGCAGGATCCGGCTCATGTCCTGGCCCTGCTTGAGGGTCTCCAGACCGCCCGCCTCGTAGAGCCGATAGCCCTGCGGCAGCGGGACCTGTGCCGCCGCGGCGAGCGCCGACTCGATCGCCTGTTGCACGGTCAGATCCTCGCCGATCGACGCGGTGACCTCGACGATACGTTGTTGGCGGTCGCGCAGGATGGTCGCGGGCTGGGCCAGGATCTCGACGGTCGCGACATCGCCGAGTCGCAAGGGGCGTCGCGGCTCGGTCTTGCTGAACAGCACGATGGAGTCCAGATCGCCCGGCGCGGCGATGTCCATCCGGTCGAGCCGCAGCAGCAGATCGACCGCGCGGTCGCCGTCGATCAGCTCGGTGACGATCCGCCCCTCCAGGGCGAACCGCAGCACGGCACCGACGTCCTCGATGGCGAGACCGAAGCTCGCGGCGCGTTGCGGGTCGAGCCGGATGGAGATCTCGCGGGTGACGTCCTGACTGCTGTGCTGGATATTGCTCAGTCCCTCGACGGTGGCGAGACGCTCCACGACCTGATCGGCGAGATCCGCGAGGGTGTCGAGGTTCTCGCCCGCGATGCGCAGACTGACGTCGTCGTCGCCCTGACTGAAGCGGATCCCGCGGATCCCGCGCGTGACGAGCGAGGCCCGTAAGCCGGGGATCTCGAGCGCCCGGATCAGCCCGTCGACGCGTGCGATCCACTCCTTGCTGCCTACGTCGCGTTGCGCGGCCGGCTTGAGCAGGACCTGCAGGCTGGCACGGTTGGCGCTCTCGAAGGACGAGCGCCCGAACACGAAACCGCCCACCGTCGTGAAGATCGCCTCGACCTCCGGCTGCTCGGCGACGAGCGCCTCGATTCGGCGCGTGAGCCGATCCATCTCTTCGAGGTCGATACCGGCGTCCGCGGTCAGGCTGATGCGCACGTCGCCCTCGTCGAGCGCGGGCAAAAACTCCTGCTTGGCGTCGATCAACCAAGGCACCGTCCACGCCAGGCCGGCGACGAAGGCCAGGATGACGAGCCAGCGGATCTGCAGCAGCCCGTCGAGCACTCGGGCATAGCCGTTCTGCAGGGCCTCCATGACCCGATTGACCTGTCTGCGCAACATCCCCTCTCGGCCCGCCGGCACACCGCCCGCGAGCGCCGGCACCAGGGTCAAGGCGACCATCATGGAGGCGAGGATGGCCGCCGAGATGGTGAAGATCAGCTCCTGAAAGAGCAGGCCGACGAGCCCCCCGATAAAGAGGAACGGCAGGACCGCGGCCAGGTTCGTCGAGGTCGAGGCGATGATGGCGCCCGTGACCTCGCGGCTGGCGGCATCCGCCGCGACGACCGTGGTTTGGCCCATGCGCTGATGGCGATAGATGTTCTCGAGCATCACGATGGTGCTGTCGACCAGCATGCCGATGCCGAGCGCGAGACCGCCGAGCGTCATGATATTGAAGGTCAGGCCGTTGGCGGCCATCAGGATGAAGGTGACCAGGACGGCGATCGGGATGGCAGCGCCGATGATCAGGGTCCGCCGCAGGCTCCCGAGGAAGATATAGACGACGGCCATCGCGAGCAGGGCGCCGCTGAGCGCGGCGGTGACGGCGTTGTCGAGCGAGTGACGGATATAGCGGGCCTGGTCGTCGACGCGCTGGATCTGGATGTCCTCGGGGAGCTGGCCCTGCTCGGCGAGCCGGGCAAGCTCGCGATCGACGGTCTCGACCACCGCGACCGTGTTGGTGAGCGGCTGCTTCTGGACCGAGAGCTTGATCCCGGGCTGGTCGTCCAGGCGGATGCGCAGGCGCTCCTCGCTCGCCCCGTCGATGACCTGCGCGATCTCCCCGATGCGCATCTGGGCCATCGGGTTGTCGCCGGCCTCGGGGTTGAGCGGCAGGTCGATGATCTCCTGCACGTCCCTGAACCGCCCTTCGGTGCGGCCCCCGATCTCGCCGTCGGGCATGCGCAGCCGCCCGGCCGCGACATCCTGATTGGCGGTGCGCAGGCGGGTCTCCAGATCAAGGATGTCGATCCCCAGGCCGGCCAAGCGGAACTGGTTGGCGACCACCTGCACCTCGCGCTCCAACCCGCCGCCGACCTCCACCGAGGCCACGCCCGGGAGTGTCACCAGCGAGCGACCCAGCGTGTAGTCCGCCCAGGTGCGCAGCTCCACCGGGTCGCGCAACGCGGAGCTGACGACATACTCGGCGACCGGGAGCTGGAAGGGGTCGCGCTTGTAGATGATGGGCGGGTCGTCCGTCTCCGGCAGGAATCGCTTGGCCCGATCCAGTCGGGAGCTGGCGTCGCGCAAGGCCTCGTCGATGTCCTCGCCGTAGCGGAACGACAGATCGATGGCGCTGCGGCCCTCGGTGGTGCGCGACTGGATGGCGATGACGCCCTCGGTGATCGCGAGCTGCTCCTCGAGGTCGCGGGTGAACTCGTTCTCCATGACCTCCGCGGGAACGCCGGGGTCGAGGATGCGGACCTGGATGTCCGGATAGATGATGCTCGGCAGCAGGTCGATGTTGAGCCGGGTGAGCGAGACCCCCCCGAGGACCATCACCGCGAGCGTGAGCGCGACAACGCCGACGGGGTGGCGGACCGACCAGGTGGAAATGTTGGTCAACATGAGGTGATTCCCGGAAAGCGCTCTAACCGCCGACGCTCGGTGGTGGTGGTGCTACAGCCCCATTGTCGTTGTCGTCATCGAGTGAGGCACCGACAACACTGGGCGGAGCTCATCACATGGGCCGCTGCGATGAAGTTGTGCTGTAGGGTGGACGAGCGCCGTAGGGTGGACAAGCGCAGCGCAGTCCACCAGACCCCGGCACAGCGCTCGGTGGACTTCGCTCGCGCTCGTCCACCCTACGGCCGGTCGAACCGTTCCCGCAAAACCGTGATGGCGGTTTAAATACAACCGGTCAAGTTGTTCCCCTTGTTTCTGACTCATCGACGGTCGACAACGACGACGACCATTCGGTTCGGTAACCGACTTTTTCCGACATGTGACTCAGTCGCCCGCGAGCTCCGTGATCGCCTCTTCCACGACCTTGGGCTCGGTCAGCGGATAGGGCGAGATCCGCAGGCGTTGCAGTCGCGCCTGGTAGGCGGTGCAGAAGTCGTTGTGGAATGTGAGGAAGAGGGGGTGTGCGGTGAGGTCGCGAATCTCGTCGATGAAGTCGAGATAGTGACGGGCCTGACCCATGTGGTACGGCGAGGGCTCTTCGTCCAGGCGAAAGCGCTCGATGCGCTCGTCCCAGATCGGGAAGAGGCCGGGTGCGGCGAGATGCAGAACCAGCGAGGCCCCGACGACCGAGCTGAGGCTGGCGGCGACGGCGTCGATGCCGCGCTCCCGCAGAGCGGCGAGCTCGGCATCCGAGGCGCTCTGCGGTCCGCTCCGGGAGGAGGCGCGCGCGGCCTCGAAGGCGGAGACCGCGGGGGCCAGATGGCTCTGATCGATGCGCACGCGCTCGGGCATCCAGGCATAGGCGAGACAGGCCGCACGCAGAAAGGCCTCGGTCGGGCTCGCCGCCGGCGCTGCGGCGGCCGCGATCATGACCGGGTAGGTCCGCAGGCGCGTCGCCTCGCGCGGGTTGTCGCGATAGCAGCCGCTGCGCACCAGCTCGACGGCGGTGTAGAGGTGTTCGAGATTCATTCCGGGACCACCTTGACTGTTTTACCCTCGCTCAGCCCGAGGAATCCGCGCGTGATGATCCGATCGCCCGGCGCGAGACCCTCCAGGATCTCGATGCGATCGGCGATCTGCAGACCGCTCCTGACCTGCCGTCGGGCGGCCGTGCCGTCGTCCGTGATCAGCCAGACGAGCTCGCCGTCACGATCTCGGCGCAGGGCACGAAAGGGGATCAGCAGGCGCTCCACCGCGGCGGTCTCGAGCGTGACCCGCACGAATTGTCCGGCCTTCACCCCCGGCGGCGGATCCTCGAGCGTCAGCTCGACGATCCCCTGTCGGCTGGTCTGCTCCAGGCTCGGATGGATCCGCAGGATCCGGGCCGGGAATTCCGTCCCGCCGAGCGCGTCGATGCGCAGCTGCGCCGGGTCGCCGACCTTGATCCGCGGCAGGATGAGCTCGGAGACATAGACCTCGGCAACCAATGACGTCGGATCGGCGACGCTGAGAAGGTGGGTATTCTTCGAGACGAAATCACCGGGCTCGACCAAGCGCTCGGTCACGACACCGTCGAACGGGGCCGGGATCCGGGTGAAGGCCAGCCGGGTCTCCAGGAGTCGGACATCGCCGCGCGCCACGGCAACGGCGGTGCGGGCCTGCGAGAGCTCGGCGTCCGAGGCGGCGCGCTTGCTCACGAGATCTTCGAGTCGCCGCACGTCGAGCTCGGCCTGCGCCAGCGTGGCGCGTGCCTTGTCGAGCTCGGCCTGCAGGAGGTCGTCATCGAGCGCGACCAGAACCTCGCCCTCCCGAACCGTATCGCCCTCGAAGACGTCCAGTGCGGTGATCCGGCCCTCTTCCTGACTGAAGAGCCGCACCTGGCGGCGATACCGCAGCGAGCCCGGGCGCTCGTGGCTGCTGGTCGTGGCGGCGCGCTCCACGGCGACCGAGGCCACCAGGTGGTCGAGCGCGCCGCGGTTGCGGCCCGTGCTCGCCGGCGGGTCGCCTCCGGGCGAGCAGGCGAGCAGGGTCGCGGCCAGGAGCGCGGCCGGCATCGCGGTCGAGAGCCCTTTTGGCACGCACGCGATCCGCAGGCGCGACCGGCGGGGGCGCGCGGGCCCCGAACGGCCGGCTGCGCCGTCGGCTCGCGGCGGCGTGGAGACGGCGTCGCCGCGCATCACCGGCCGGTCAGATCCGTGATGGCCACCGTCGGCGAGGTCTCGGGCTCTTGCGAGTAGTCGTAGTGTTTGATCTTGCGGCGGATGTTGCGTTGAATGATCACGCCCAGGACGTGCCAGTCCAGTCCGTCGAGATCGATGTCCGGATAGATGCGGTTGACGGCGACGAGCCGCTCGGTGCCGTCCTCGCTCCGCACATATTTGCGAAACCAGCGCACGCCTTCCACCTCGGCGAACACGAAGCTGTTGTTTTGACGATTGTCCGTCGGCTCGACGATCACGACACAGCGATCGGGGAACTCGGGCTCCATCTGGTCGCCGAGCACCTGCAAGGCGTAGGGCTCGTGCATGCTGCAACCCGTGCTGTCCATCGTGGGATCTGCCATGATGCGTCCTCATTTATACAGGTTTGGTCGGTCGGCTCGCCGCGGCGAGCCGTTCGAATAACGACCGGGCGACACCTTTTGAATGTCGTCTTGAATATCGTCCAGTATGAATCGCGTCCGAGGCGACCCGTGTCGTTGTCATGTTGTACTCGGCCATGGGGATTTCACCGTCCTTCTCGGAGCGGCAGCTTAGGCGATTTCCGGAAAACATTTGAACCGCGCCAGCTCCGACAGTCGTCGAGTCTGCCGGGGCCGATCCCATCCAAAACCATCACATGCCGCGCCGGGCGCGGTTCAAAAGAGTTGTATGAATAGAATCGCCGCAACCGAGCGCATCCACGCCGATCGCCGAGATTGGCACAATCTGCGCGGAATGCTGCCCTATCTGTGGGAGTTCCGCGGGCGTGCCATGCTCGCGCTGCTCTGTCTGATCGCGGCGAAGGTGGCCAATGTCGGCGTCCCCTTGGTGCTGCGCGACATCGTGGATGCCTTCGAGGCCACGCCGCATCAGGTGCTGGTGCTGCCGATCTCGCTGCTGGTCGCCTACGGGGCGCTCAAGCTCAGCGCCTCGCTCTTCAACGAGCTGCGCGACGTGGTCTTCGCCCGGGTGCGCTACCGCGCCATGCGCCGGCTCTCGACCAAGGTGCTCGATCACCTGCATCGGCTCTCGCTGCGCTACCACCTGGGGCGGCAAAGCGGCGCCATCAGCCGCGACCTCGAGCGCGGTACCCGTTCGGTCTCGACCATTCTGAACTATGTCGCCTTCAGCGTCCTGCCGGTGTTGGTGGAGTTCACCCTGGTCGCGGTGATCCTCTTCAAGCAGTACAGCCCGGCCTTTGCGCTGGTCGTCTTCGGGACCGTCGCGGTCTATTTCACCTTCACCTTCGCCATCACCGAATGGCGCATGGACTATCGGCACCGGATGAACCGTTTGGACTCGGAGGCCAA
This sequence comes from Thiocapsa marina 5811, assembly GCF_000223985.1. Lineage (GTDB taxonomy): Bacteria > Pseudomonadota > Gammaproteobacteria > Chromatiales > Chromatiaceae > Thiocapsa > Thiocapsa marina. The sequence continues at coordinate 267,824 of NZ_AFWV01000009.1, read as the reverse complement.
TAATCAGGCCTTCGACAGCCTCATCAACTACGAAACGGTCAAATATTTCGGCAACGAGCACATGGAGCTCGCGCGCTACGACGGCACCCTGGCCGAGTGGGAGGAGATGGCGGTCAAGAGCCAGACCTCCATGTCGCTGCTGAACTTCGGGCAGGGCGCGATCATCGCGATCGGCGTCACCCTGATCATGGCCTTCGCGGCCAACGGCGTCGTGAAGGGCGAAATGAGCGTCGGCGATCTGGTCCTGGTCAACGCGTTGATGCTCCAGTTGTTCATCCCGCTGGGCTTTCTCGGGATCGTCTACCGGCAGATCAAGTATGCGCTCGCGGACATGGATCTGGTCTTCAAGCTGCTCGAGCGCCGCCCCGAGATCCAGGACGCCCCGGACACCAAGGCATTGCGCCTGCGCGACGGCGAGATCCGCTTCGAGCACGTCGACTTTCACTACCAGCACGAACGGGCGATCCTGCAGGATGTCGATTTTCGGATCGCGCCCGGCCAGACCCTCGCCGTCGTCGGTCACAGCGGCGCCGGCAAGTCCACCCTGGCACGCCTGCTGTTTCGCTTCTACGACGTGACCGCCGGGCGGATCCTGATCGACGGGCAGGATCTGCGCGAGGTCACCCAGGAGAGTCTGCGTGCGGCGATCGGCATCGTCCCGCAAGACACCGTCCTGTTCAACGACACCATCTACTACAACCTGGCCTACGGACGGCCCGAAGCGACCCGCGCCGAGGTCGAGCGCTGCGCCGAGATGGCCCACATCCGCACCTTTATCGAGAGCCTGCCCGACGGCTGGGACACCATGGTCGGGGAGCGCGGTCTGAAGCTCTCTGGCGGGGAGAAACAGCGGGTGGCGATCGCGCGGGCGATCTTGAAGCAGCCGCGGATCCTGGTCTTCGACGAGGCGACCTCCTCGCTCGACAGCCACACCGAGCAGGCGATCCAGCAAACACTCGCCGAGGTCGCGGAAAACCATACCACCCTGGTGATCGCGCATCGTCTGTCCACGGTGGTGGATGCCGACCTGATCCTGGTGTTGGAGCAGGGGCGCATCCGCGAGCAGGGGACGCATCGCGCGCTCCTGGAGGCCGGCGGGCACTATGCGGCCATGTGGGATCTGCAGCAGCGCGAAGGGCCGGATGCCCCGGTGCCGGTCGCGGCGACGGACACGCGTGACGCGAAGCCCGAGGATCCGGAGGCGTCGGCGTGAGCACGAGCCTGATCCAAAAGCGACCTGTCGCCGAGCGTGCCGAGGAGGTCGAGGCCTCGCGGGTTCGCGAGGTCCTGCGCGCGGCCGGTCTTGCCGCGCCCTCGATCGTGGTCGGGGCGACGCTCGCCGCTGCGCTCGCTCTGCTGACCTTGCAGGGTGCGCGTCCGCATCTGGACTGGGCGGCGCCGCTCGCGATGGCGTCGCTCCTCGCGGCCTTACTCGCCGCCATGCACCTCTGGAGCCGGTTGCGCAGACAACTGCTGGTGCCTCTCGTGCGGCTGGAGCATTCGCTCTCGCGGGTCTGTCAGGGCGAGCCGGGCGCGAGCGATGCCTTGGAGGACGCCGGTGTGCTGGCGCAGGTGGCGCGCGATATCCGCAGCCTCAACGAGGAGCTGACCGATCTGTACGAGGAGATGGACAACCGGGTCGCACGCCAGACCATGCGGCTGGCGCAGAAGACCGCCTCGCTGAAGATCCTCTACGACGTGGCCGCCGGGATCCATCAAGCGGAGAGTGTCGACGAGCTGCTGCTGCGCTTCCTGCGGGTCTTGAAGGAGATGATCAACGGCCGCGCCGCCACCGTGCGTCTGGTCATGCCCGACGGCTCGCGGCGTCTGGTCGGCGCGATCGGTCTGGACGACGATCTGGTGCGCGAGCAGGATATCGGCCCGGTGGATCTGTGTCTGTGCGGGAGTGTCCTCACGCCGGGCGAGATCGTCTGCGGGAACGACGCGCGCTATTGCTCCAGGATCTACGGGCGGCGGATGTTCGCCAGCAGCGAGATGGAGGTCGTCACCGTGCCGTTGGAGCATCGCGACGAGCTGCTCGGCGTCTACACCGTCTTCGTCGACCGGCCGGGCTTACGGGCCCGCGAGGACATTCTGGACCTGCTCTCGACGGTCGGGCATCACCTCGGGGTCGCCATTGCCAAGCTGCGCTCGGACGCCGACGCGCGGCGTCTGTCGATCGTGGAGGAGCGTAACTCCTTGGCCCACGAGCTGCACGACTCGCTCGCCCAGACCCTGGCGAGCCTGCGCTTTCAGTGCCGCATGCTGACCGACTCGCTGCGCGGGAGCGCGATCTCGCTCGAGGCGCGCAACGATCTGAGCCGTATCCGCAACGGGCTCGACGAGGCCCACACCGAGCTGCGCGAGCTGCTCGCGAGCTTCCGTGCCCCCTTGGATCGACGGGGTCTGGTGCCGGCGCTCGAGAAGCTCACGCACCGCTTCGGACAGGAGACAGGCGCACACGTGCTCTTTCAGAACGATTGTCGTCCGTTCGAGCTCTCGGCAAGCGAGGAGCTTCAGATCTTGCGGATTGTCCAGGAAACGTTGGCCAATATACGTAAACATTCAAAGGCGCATACGGTACGCGTCCTGCTCACCCGCGATCCGAGCGGCCAGCACGTGCTGCTGATCGAAGACGACGGCGTGGGCTTTACCACCCCGACGGCGGGATCCAATCCGGGCGAGCACATCGGCCTGACCATTATGGAGGAGCGTGCACGGCGCATCGGTGCGGAGCTGCGCATCGAGAGCGAGGCGGGCGAGGGCACGCGTGTGGAGGTGATCTTCGACGGCAACCGGCGCACCCCGCGCCAAGGGCGGGAGGCCGCCTGATGCGCGTCTTGCTGATCGACGATCATGCACTCTTCCGTTTCGGGCTTCAGGAGTTGTTGGAGCGCCGGGGTATCCAGGTGGTTGCGGCGCTGGGCGATACCGCGATGGGTTTGAAGCGGGTTGCCGAGACCTTGCCCGACGTGGTCTTGCTGGACATGCGCATGCCGCAGCTCGACGGTTTGGAGATGCTGCGTCGGTTGCGTGCGGCCCATCCGGCGATGCCGATCGCGATGCTCACCACGAGCGCCGAGGAGCGCGACGTGATCGAGTCGCTGCAGGGCGGCGCGCAGGGTTATCTGCTCAAGGATATGGAGCCGGACGCGCTGATCGCGGCCCTGGGCGAGATCGTCCAAGGCCGCACGGTGGTGGCGCCCGAGCTGGCCGTCGTCTTGGCCAAGGCCGTCCAGGGCGAGGCCGCGGGCACGGCCGCCGAGGGTCGGATCGCCGACCTGACGCCGCGCGAGCACGAGATCCTCTGCCATCTTGCCGAGGGCCAGAGCAACAAGGCGATCGCGCGACGTCTGAATATCTCGGACGGAACGGTGAAGCTTCACGTCAAGGCGATCCTGCGCAAGCTCGACGTGCACTCGCGCGTGGAGGCGGCGGTGATCGCGGTCGAGCGCGGTCTGTGCGAGCGCAGGTCGAGCCGCGATCTCGGATGAGTCCGCGTCTGCCTCGATCCGAATGAACGCAGACCACTCCGGGCGCGGTTAAGCCGCGCCCGGCGCAGCATGCGACAGTGTTGGATGGCCCCGGCCGACTCGACGACGGTTGGAGCAGGCGCGGTTTAAAAAACTCAAAGATGACCTTTTTAAACCGCGTCCCCGCGAAGGGCCATGGATGCGGCCAACGTCAAACTCACTCGAAAACGAGCAACTCGCTCTGGACGCGGTTTAAAGCGATGAAGAAGTTTTTAGAGCTCATTAAAGACTGTTTGAGCGATGTCAAGGAGATCATGCCTTGGGATCTGGAGGAGCGGCTCGCGGCAAACCCGGATCTGCTGCTGGTCGATGTGCGCGAGCCGGATGAGTTCGCGGCGATGCACATCGACGGATCGCTGAACGTCCCGCGGGGCATCCTCGAGTCCGCCTGCGAATGGGACTACGAGGAGACCGTTCCCGAGCTGGTGCGCGCGCGTGACCGGGAGGTCGTGGTAGTCTGTCGATCGGGGTACCGCAGCATCATGGCGGCCCATGCGATGAACCTGCTCGGCTACCAAGACGTGTCCTCGTTGCAGACGGGCCTACGGGGCTGGAAGGACTACGAGCAGTCGCTGGTCGACGCGGCCGGGACGGCGGTCGATCTGGACGACGCCGACCGCTATTTTACGCCACGCCTGAGACCGGATCAGATGCGGCCGGCCGACGGATGACCCTTTCGGAAGCCTTTTCGGATGCTGAATAAAACCAAGCGCATGTTCACTTCGCTCCTGCCGGTCGATCCCGATCGAACGGGCGCATGCAACCGCTGCGGTGCCTGCTGCAAGCTGCCCTACCCCTGCCCGTTTCTGCGCTTCGACGACCAGGGTTTGAGCAGCTGCGCGGTCTACGTGTTGCGGCCGCCGAGTTGCCGGAAATATCCGCGTGTGGCCTCCGAGCAGCTGACGCCGCAGGAATGCGGCTTCAGCTTCCCCGCGGTGGAAGAAGACGCCCGGGACGTGATCGGACTGGATCCGGCGACCGACTCCCGCTGACCGGGCCGAGTCGGTCCGAGGCGAGCGCAGCGGCTTCGCAGCCGGGCTACGCTCGGCAGACGGGCCACCCCCAAACCCCAACGATCTCGCGACACCCGCTCCGCGGTGTCACGCAGCCCACTCAAAGAGCTCGTGACATCCGCTCCGTGGCATTACGAAGCCCAACCCAAAGAGCTCGTGACATCCGCTCCGCGGTGTCACGCATGCCCCTGGCGCTCTGCGCCACGTACCGATATGGCCGGAGTCCCGGAAGAGACCTGCAAGCACTGTTCGAAGTGTGTTCGGGCGAATAAATTCGCCCTTACAGCCGTCCGTACAGCTTGTCGACTGACGGCTGCACGGCCTCGCGGCGCCAACCCGAGGGGTCGTGGATCAGCATCTCGCCCCGGTCCGGATGCCATTCGGCGAGGACCGAGCGCACGGCCTCCCGTCCGTCGATCTGCACGCGATGATCCGCTGGACGGTGGGTGTGCCCGTGGATCAGGCGTGCGGCACCGTAGCGGCGCATGACGCGGGCGACCGTCTCCTGGTTGACGTCCATGATCTCCGAGGTCTTCCCCGCGGTTGCTGCTCCGCTCTTGCGGCGGTAGTCGGCGGCGACCTTGCGCCGCGCCGCGAGGGATCGCCAGAGGAAGAGGCGCTGGACCAGAGGATTGCGGATGCGGCGGCGAAACCGCTGATAGGCGACGTCGTCCGTGCAGAGCAGGTCGCCGTGCATGAGGAGCGTGGGCTCGCCGGCGAACCGGACGAGGGTCGGGTCGCGCAGGAGCCGGCAGCCGGTCTCGCGGCAGAAGGTCCGACCGATCAGGAAGTCGCGGTTGCCGTGCATCAGATAACCGCCGACCCCCGAGGCCGTGACCGCGGCGAGTGCGGCCTTGACCTCGGTGTTGGGCGTGCCCTCGTCGTCGTCGCCGATCCAGGCGTCGAAGATGTCGCCCAGGAGATAGAGCTGATCCGCCTCGCGCGCGCGTCCTGCGAGGAAGTCGAGGAAAAGCTCCACCGTCGCCGGCCGATCCGGCGACAGATGCAGGTCGGAGACGAAGAGGCTGACGTCTGCGGTGCTCAAGGCTCGGCTTTCGCTTCCGTTGCGGCTCGGCGTGCTACTCCACGACGACCGCTTGCTCGAGGACGACATCCTCGACCGGGACATCCTGGTGCCCGTGACGGGTGCCGGTCTGCACGCCGCGGATGACGTTCACGACGTCCATGCCCTCGACGACCTGTCCGAAGACACAGTAGCCCCAGCCGTCCTGACCCGGATAATCGAGAAAGCCGTTGTCCGCGACATTGATGAAGAACTGCGACGTCGCCGAGTGCGGATCCATGGTGCGAGCCATGGCGAGGGTGCCGTTCAGGTTCTTCAGTCCGTTCTTCGCCTCGTTCTCGATCGGAGCGCGTGTCGGCTTGGGCGCGAAGTCCGGCGTCATGCCGCCGCCCTGGATCATGAAGCCGTCGATGACGCGGTGAAAGAGCGTCCCGTCGTAGTGGCCGTCGCGGACATACTGCTCGAAATTCGCGCAGGTCTTGGGTGCCTTCTCGGCATCCAGCGCGACGAGGATGTCGCCGTGGTTGGTGGTGAGCTTGATCATCTGGGATCTCCGCAGGCTGTACTGGCGCGCCGGCGGCGCACTCGGGTTTAAACCGCGCCCGGCGCGGAATGCGTCGTTGATTGGATCGGCTTGGCAGCGCCGACTCCGACAAAAGTCGGAGCCGGCGCGGTATAAAAGATTCAAGAATATTCGCTTTAAACCGCGTCCCCGCTGAGGTTCGTGGATGTACCAAACGTCGAGCTCACTCGAAAGTGTGCATCTCGCTCTGGACGCGGTTTAGGTTGAATGGTACGGGCTTCGCGCGCTCGGGGAAAGGCTGGTGGGCGCTGGTCATGAACCCGGTCCCGTCGCCTAGCGAATCGGTGGGTCGACAAGCGCCGTAGGGTGGACAAGCGCCGTAGGGTGGACAAGCGCAGCGCAGTCCACCAGCTCAGACCGCCGGCACCGCAGGTTCGGTGGACTTTCCTCTCGCTCGTCCACCCGGGCCGGCCTGTTGAACGCGTCCGAAGGTTCACGCGCACATCCTCGGCTTTGTTACCATGCCGCCCTTGCCGGAATCTCGGCGCCGGGCCCGTTGCGGCCCGGGCCGTCCAACTCGCGAGTGCCTTCCATGTTGCAGATCCACAATAGCCTCACCCGCCGCAAAGAGCCCTTCGAGCCGATCGAGCCGCGCAAGGTGCGCATGTATGTCTGCGGGATGACCGTGTACGACTACTGCCATCTCGGGCATGCGCGGGTGATGGTCGTCTTCGATGTCGTCTATCGCTATCTGCGGGCGCTCGGGTACGAGGTGACCTATATCCGCAACATCACGGACATCGACGACAAGATCATCCGCCGTGCCGCCGAGGCCGGCGAGTCGATGCAGGCGCTGACCGATCGCTTCATCCAGGCGATGCACGAGGATTCGGATGCCCTGGGTATCCTGCCGCCGACCGACGAGCCGCGCGCCACCGCACACATGGACGAGATCCTCGCCATGATCGGCACCCTGATCGAGAAGGGGCTCGCCTATGTCGCCGAGAACGGCGATGTCTACTACGCGGTGGCGCGTTTTGCGGGCTACGGGAAGCTCTCGGGCAAGGACCCGCAGGACCTGCGCGCCGGCGCTCGGGTGGAGGTCGACGAGGCCAAGCGCGATCCGCTGGACTTCGCGCTCTGGAAGTCCGCCAAGCCCGGCGAGCCGGCCTGGGACTCGCCCTGGGGACCCGGACGGCCCGGCTGGCATATCGAGTGCTCGGCCATGAGCACCTGCGCCCTGGGCCATCATTTCGATATCCACGGCGGCGGGGCGGATCTACAGTTCCCGCATCACGAGAACGAGATCGCCCAGTCCGAGGGCGCCACCGGCGAGACCTTCGTGAACGTCTGGATGCACAACGGGTTCGTGCGCGTGAACGAAGAGAAGATGTCCAAGTCGCTCGGCAACTTCTTCACCGTGCGCGAGATCCTGCAGCGCTTTCGTCCCGAGGAGGTGCGGTACTTTATCCTGACGAGTCAGTATCGCAGCCCGCTCAACTACGACGACGAGCATCTCGAGCAGGCCCGTGCGGCCTTGACCCGACTCTACACGGCGTTGCGCGGCGTGCCGGACGTCGCCCCCGACGCGGTGGATGCATCCGTCGCCGCGCCCTTCGTCGAGCGTTTTCATGCCGCGATGGATGACGACTTCAACACGCCCGAGGCGCTTGCCGTCCTGTTCGATCTGGTGCGCGAGGTGAATCGCATCCGAGCGGATGATCCCGGCGCCGCCGCCGGCCCGGCGGCCGTGCTGCGGCGACTCGGCGGCATCCTGGGCATCCTGCAGGAGGATCCGGATCTGTATCTGCGCGGACGCGCGGACGACGGCGGCTTGTCGGACACGGAGATCGAGAGCCTGGTTCAGGCGCGCATCGCTGCCCGGGCCGCCAAGGATTGGGCCGAGGCCGATCGTCTGCGCAAGCTGCTGACCGAGGCTGGCATCGGTCTCGAGGATGGACCGAGCGGGACCGCTTGGCGCCGCGGGGCTTGACCGATCGGGCCAGGTGGGTCGGGCTTCAGCCCGAAGCCGCCCTCGAGCCCAACGCCACCGTCGTGTCGGACTCAAGTCCGACCCACAGGTGGACTCAAATCCAGCCTGTACCATGGATCTCGGCGAGTCAGGTCGCTGGATGATTCGGTTGTTTTGACGGGCTCTGCGTCGTCGATGCGTGCGGGGGTGATGCCTGCGGGCGGCAGGCTTGCTCGCACTCGGCTGCGCGATTGGCGCAATAGCCGTAGAGATTCTCGGCACAGGACCACCAGGGATAACCGCATTCGGAGCGCTCGAAGGCCGAGGCCAGACACCAGCGGTAGTCGACGAACGCCTCGCTGTAGCCCGCCTGACATTGGCGATAGTCGTAGCGCGCATCGGCGTTGCATCGGTCTCGCGCGCCCTGGCAAGCGCCGATACAGCTGAGCTCGGCGAGTTGCCCGGGTAAGCCCGGTGCTTGGGCGCAGCCGCCCGACAGTGCGGCGAGGAGCAGGCCCGAGATTACAACGGAGAGGAGAGGCGTGCGCGATCGGGAGCCGAGCCGAGTCGGCTCGGGCGGGACCTTGCCTTGCTCGGCTTCGCGCATGGATGGCCTGTTTTGCATCCCTGAGTCGCTCCGTGTCGGGTTGATTCGAGATCGGGGGCGGGCGCGGGCGCATCCGAGGCTCGCCGTCTCGGCAACTGTAGTCCGAAAGCGCCCTGCTGTGCAGGGTGCGCCGCTCGCGTGTCCTGCGCGCTCGGTATTAAACCGCGTTCAGAGCGAGATGCTCACTTTCGAGTGAGCTCGACGTTTGGTGCATCCACGGTCCTTAGCGGAGACGCGGTTTAAAATTTTATCATTTTTAATCTCTTGAACCGCGCCGTCTCCAGCGGTCGTCAAATCCGCCGGGGCCGATCCCATCCAAAAACATCGCATACCGCGCTGGGCGCGGTTTAATGCTCCCCGACCGGCGCGATTGGGCCTAAACTGACCCCGTGCTCACCGGGCAGGGATAGGAATCGACGTCGTCTTGAACGGCACCGCTCATCGGTCCGGCTCAACCGTCCGGTCCGCTCGGTCGAGCGGTCGTCTTGCGCGGAGAACGCTTATGACCCCACGCCATCTCGTTGCCCTGTTGCCGCTCTTGATCGGGGCCTGCGGACTCGTGCCGCCGAATCATCTCGGCGGCATCGGCGCGACCGTTTCGCCGATCGACTATGGCCGGCGTCTCTGCGCGCATCTGGATCCGGAGTCTTACTCCTCCTGCGTGAGTCAGGTGTTGGACGAGATCGACCGCGGTCAACCGAGCCCGCTGCCGCCGGGCTATTCGACCTCCGGGCCCTTCGCCGTCATCATGGACGGCGAGGTCTACGTCGGCGACTACCGCTCCTCGCCCTTCGCGGCCGATTTCCGTGTCTCCAGCAGCCGGAACGGCTGCCGCGGCAGCTACAACGCCTTTACGGGCTCGGCCGACGCCGTCTTCGACGTCTATTGCACCGACGGACGCAGCGGCTGGGCCGACATCATCCGCGCAAGCGACGGGCGCAACGGCATCGGCAAGATCGCCCTCGACGATGGAACCGAAGGCAGTATCGTCTTCGGGCATCTGCCGCTCGGCGGCCTGGATGAGGCCCGGAACGACGCGCTGTAGGGCCTCCTGCCCCAGCCGGTAGGGTGGACGAGCGAGAGCGAAGTCCACCGATCCCCGCGGCGGCGCTGGTGGACTGCGCTGCGCTTGTCCACCCTACAGCTTTTGTAAGCTGCCGAATCTGCGGCCCAAAACCAATCACCAATCACCAATCACCTCAGGCGAGGCTTTGCGCCTGCACCACGGGGTTCTCCAGCGCCCCGATCCCCTCGATCTCGACCACGACCCGATCTCCTGCGCTCAGGAACAGCGGCGGGGTGCGTGCGAAGCCGACACCGGGCGGGGTGCCCGTGATGATCACCGTGCCGGGCAGGAGTGTGGTGTCGCGGCTGAGGAAGGCGATCAGCTCGGCGATGGTGAAGATCATGTCGCTGGTGTGGCCGGTCTGGACCCGCTCGCCGTTGAGCGTGCAGGTGACGCTCAATGCCTGCGGATCGGGGATTTCGTCGGCGGTGACCAGGACCGGACCCAGGGGGCAGAAGCCATCGAAGCTCTTGCCGCGAATCCATTGGCCGGCGCCGCCTTCCTTCTGCCAGCGCCGAGCCGAGATGTCGTTGGCGCAGCTGTACCCCAGCACGTAGTCGAGCGCGGAGGCGACCGGGACGTCGCGCGCCGTGCGGCCGATGACCACGGCCAGCTCGGCCTCGTAGTCGACCTCGGGGCCGTGCTCGCACGCGTTCGGCAGGATGATGGGCTCGCCCGGATCCGTGATCGCCGTCGTGGGCTTCATGAAGACGACCGGGTTGGCCGGGATGGCGGCCCCGGTCTCCTCGGCGTGGGCGCGATAGTTCAAGCCGATGCCGTAGACGTTCACGGGTGTGACCGGCGCCAGCCAGCGCGCCACCGCGATCTCGTCGGTGGTCTCGGTCAGGCCCTCGTAGAGGTGACCGCCGAGCCGGCGGGCATGTCCGGCGTCGATCGGGGTGCCGTAGTGGACGGTGCCGTGGATGTCGAGAAAGCGGGCGATCTTCATGGTCTCTGGGTCTCGGGGTCTCGTGGATAGCGGATGGATGTGGGTCTCAGCCGGCGCTGCGGTTGCGCAGCTGCTCGGTGAGTTTCTGGAATTCGCGCTGCATCTCCAGGTTTTCGAAGGGACGCAGGGTCGGAACCTGGCGATTCATCAGGCCGTCGAGCAGCTGTTGGCTCGATCGCACCAGGCTCACCAGCTCGCCGGAGACCCGGACGGTCTCGTAGGTGTTCCAGGCGGCGGCGATATCCTTCTCGAGCTCGCGTCTGGCTTGCTTGACCTGTGTCGCCTGTTCTCTGAGATAGCGGCGATAGATCTCGGCGGCCTGCACGGTCAGCTGCTGTGCCTCCAGGTTGGCCGCGAGGACGTCGCGGCGACCCGGCGACTCGCGCTGCAGCCGTCGAGTCTCGCCGGAGAGCTCCTGCGCACGCGCGATGATGGCGTCGATCTGCGGGATGTACTGCTCCCCGATCGCCTCCTCGATCTGCAGGTGCATGCGGTTGAGCGCCTGCAGCAGGACGACATAGAGGCCGTAATAGCGTCGCGCGCTCTGCAGATCCTCGCCGCTTTGGGCGACCAGCACCTCGAGCTGGGCGGTGACTGCCTTGACGTTGTCGAAGAGGATGCCCAGATCGATCATATTGTCGCCGACGACGGTCGAAAGGAGCAGCTCGAGCTGATCGTCGCCCAGGTCGAGACCCATTCCGTGCAGCTCGTCGGCAAACTCCCGCTTCACCGCGGCCAGCTCGCCGTTGCGACGATCGATGTCGTCCTCGAGCGATGCAATCAGTCGATCGTAATCGGCGACCGTCTTCTTGAGGGTTGACTCCGCGGGGGCGGCGATGCGCTTCTGGCGGGCGTCGGCGATCTCGGCGCGGTCCTTCTCGATCTCGGCTTGGAGGATCCGGATCCGTTCGCGGTAGTTTTGGACCGGCGAGGTCGAGAGGATCTCCACCGCGGTGTCGAGCAGGGCATTGATCTCCTCGCGATTGGAGCGCTGGTCGGTGCCGAACCAGGTCTTCTCGGGCAGCTCGCCGTGGCGCTCTTCCAGCTCCAATGTCGAGTCCAGCGTGGGGACGACCGTCCCCCAGACCCGGGCAAAATCCTGATCGTCGGCGAAGAGTCCTTTGGCATCGGCGACCGCTTGGTCGGCAAAGTCGCGCGAGCGTTGCCACCAATCGGAGGCGGTCTCGAGGGTCCGATTCCAGACGTCCGGCTCCGATTGGGAGGAAGCGGCCGCGGGGCCCTCGGTCTCGGCGGCGAGGTCGCCGCTGCCGAGGACGAGCGTTCCGAGGAGAAGGATGAGCGGGGCGATAGCACGCATGGGAATCAGGATGCCTCGGCGGGTCTGTTTGCACGGGTCCCGAGTCGGCGGGTTCCGCCGTGTCGGATGCTCGGACCCGGCCACGGGTCGGACGCGACAAGTCTGCCACGCCGGGGCGGTCGGGTCGATTCGCGTGTCGGGCGAGCGGAGGAGGTTGCATCGGTCCGGTGCAGGGCGGAAATCGATCGGTCCTCGGCCAAGTCCGTCCGCGCTTCGCCTTTAAACCGCGCCCAGCGCGGTATGCGACGTTTTTGGATGGGATCGGCGCCGGCAGACGTGACGTTCGTTGGAGTCGGCGCGGTTTAAGAGATTAAAAAATCTAAAATTCTAAACCGAGTCTCCATGAGGTTCGGAAAAATCCCTAATCCCGACACAAAGTGAAAATGACGCATGTCGCTCTGGACGCGGTTTAGCTCCTCGCCCCTCGCGGGAGAGGGGTTGGGGAGAGGGGGAGAATGAACCGGAACGGCTAAGTGGTTTCTAAACGGTTACTTAGCTCCCCCTTCGTTTTCGGCCCCACTCTGCGCCGCCCCGCGCCGGCAACGGAGCTGACCCGGCGGATGACCGAATTTGCGTCGAAATGCTCGGCTGAAGTGGTTGACATGGGAGTAACCCAATCGGTCGGCCAAGACCTTGAGCGCAACCTCGCTGTCGCGAATCGCCGCATAGGCCTCGTTCAGCCGCCGGTCGGCGATGAAGGCATAGATCGGTAAGCCGTACTGTTCGGCGAAGGCCGCGTTGAGTCGCCGTGCGGACATCCTGAACTGCACCGCCAAGTCCTCCAGGCCGGGCAAGCGTCCCTCCAATTGCGTCAGATAATCGTGGAGCTCCCGGAGCTGATCCCGCCGATCCGCGAGCCGCGGCGCTTGGGGGTCGCCGGCCGTCGTGTAGGCGCAGAGCGCGCACAGATACTCCAGGATCTTCGACTGCGCGAACAACCGCTGCAAGCTTCCCTGCAACTGGGTCGAGAACGCGGCCCGCAACGGGGCGGAGACGGATCGGGGAATGGGCAGCACCTTGACGGCCGGCGGTGAATCCAAACCGATCCAAACGAGCAGTTGCTTGGCTACCTCCTCGTCCATGAGCTGTGTCAATACGGTTTCGGTGACCATCAGCGCCGTCATGTCGCTGTCGGCCGGGGAATCGATCGATGAAATGGTGTGAAACCGATCGGCCAGACGGAAAAAGTCATGGCCCGGCTGGAAATTCAACTCGGCAGGCGGATAAAGCTCCCTGTGGTGGGCGGTTCCGCCATCCATGACCTGTGCGCAAAACGTGGTTTCGGGGAATCGGTAGCTGAATTCACCCAGCGGGACACGTTGACCGCGTGCTTCGAGCCGAAATCGATGAATGCCGCGAAACAGCGAGACCCCCTCCGCCAGCGGCAGCCGTTCCATCCAGGCCTGGCCGATGTCGGGCGGAATCGGGAATTGCACCCGTTGCAGGTCGTGACTTTCGGGAACGGACGGGGGCTCCCCGGTGGCCGTCGGATCGGTGAGCCAGTGGACATTGAGTGCGGGAAGCGTCGGGCGATTCATGGCATCCGAGCGGGCGAGAGCAGACGATGCGGGCTTGTGAAGGTCCTGCAGAGGTATAAATCGGTCATCGGATGGTAGAAGGCGGCAGTTGAACGTTCATGCAGTTCGGGAGCAAGTTAGAAGCCCTTGAGGCGGTCTGAGGACCGACTATCCCACAGGCATGCGTGCTGCGCATATCAACCGACGAGAACCCGACGATGCAACCAAACGACGATCAGAGCTCTCCCCGACCATCGACCGACGACCCGGCCTCGGACATGATCGACCCCGAGCGCCGCGCCGCGCTCGCCCGCCTCGGCGCCCTGGCGGCATGGACCGCGCCGGCCATGCTGACGTTGGTGACCTCGGCACGGGCAGCGCCCGACTCGCAACAGTAGCCGCCTGGACGGCGCGGATCTTCCGGACCCCCGTGGCGCCGGTGCGGACGCACGCGAGAAACAGATGATGTCGATCATCTCCACCGCCCTTGGACACGGCCGCCTGCTCGCCCGCCCCGGCGACCGGCGGCTGTGTCTGCTCGACGCATCCGCGAGCGCGCTCTGGGATCTGCACGCCGTCGGACTGTCGCCGGAGCGGCTGGCCGGATTGCTCGTGGAGCGTTTCGCCCTGCCGTCGGAGCTGGCGCACGATCAGGTCATGACCCTGGTCGCCGATTGGCAGAGCGCCGGACTGCTCGACGTCGGCGGCGAGACCCCCATCGACTGGCGTCTCGGCACCACGGACGCGCCGTTCTGGCCCGCGCCCCGGCCGCGCCTGCCGGAGCACGGCGCCCGGGCGCTGTGGCTGGCCGATCGCCGGGTGGGTGTATGGTGCGAGGAGGCGGCGATCCAGCGGCACCTCGGCTGGATGCTGGCGCTGGAGCATGCCTCGGAGCCGTCGTCGGAGTCCGAGCCGGAGCAGGGAGAGCAGTCCCGCGTCGATCATGAGCTGTCTCTGCATGGCACGGCCGCGGACTGGCGGCTCGCGTGCGACGGCCAGACCCTCGACTGCGGTCGGGGGCTCGACGCGGCCTTGGTCGCGACCATTACGGCCCTGGCCAATCTGGGCTGCCGGCCCGCCGAGCGTTTGATGGTGCTCCACGGTGCCGGTCTGGTCGCGCCGGACGGGCAGGGGCTGCTGCTGATCGCGCCGGGCGGCTCGGGCAAGACCACGCTGGCGGCGGCGCTGAATGCCGCCGGTTTCGCGCTGCTGAGCGACGACTGGTACCGGTGACCCTGGCCGGGGAACTGTTGGGTTTGAATCTGCCGCTTTGTCTGAAGCCCGGCGGCTGGCCGGTGCTCCGGCCCTGTCGGCCGGACCTGGAGGAAGCCCCGGTGGTGGAGCGTTTCGGCCGACGGGTGCGTTTCCTGGCCGCCCGCGGTCCCGCCGTCACTCGGCCGGTGCGCCCGCTCTGTCTGCTGTTCCCGCGCTATGCCCCGGAGGAGGTCGCCCGGGTGACGCCGCTGTCCCCGGTCCAGGCGTTGCAGGGGATCATCGGCGCCGAAGTGGTGATCCGCGACCTGACGCAGTTCAAGCTGGATGAATTGGCCCGCTGGATCGAGGCGCTTCCGGCCTTCGCACTGACCTATCCGGATCTGGCCGCCGGGCAGGATCAGGTGGCCGCATGCTTGCGGGCAGCCGCGGGGGAGCGGCCGTGACCTCGCTGCACAGCCGTCGTTGGCGGTCGCTGGCAGCCCTGCTCGATCCCGCCGACGCCGACGCCGGTCCGGAGCGGTCGGGCGCCGGCCCGATCGACGATTGGCGCGAACTCTATGGCCTGGCCACCACACAACTGGTGGCCCCGAGCCTCTATGCGGCACAACTGGGTGCGGGCCAACGGGACCGGGATACGCTCGAACCGGTGCCGGAGGATGTCCGCCAGGCACTCGCCTATCTCCACGAGCGCAACGACGCCCGCAACCGCCGGCTGCGCCGGGTGTTGCGGGAGACCGTCGCGACTCTGAATCAAGCCGAGATCGTCCCCCTCCTGCTCAAGGGCGCCATCGCCCTGCTGCCGGATCAGTACCCGTTGGCGTTTGCCCGTGTCCTGAGCGATCTGGATCTGGGCGTGCCGCTCGATCAGGCCAACCGCGCGGGCGCGGCGCTCCGGGCCGCTGGCTACCATCACTATCGGTCGCCCGATGGTCCGGCGCCCGATCGCGAGCCACTGCACTGGTCAACCGCGTCCGGGCATCATTTGCCGCCGCTCATCCACTCCTCCGGGGACGGTTATGTAGAATTGCACTACGATCTCTTCAGCGGCATGCCGCAGAAGGCGGTGCTGCCCCTGTGCGCCGTGCTCGCCCGGGCCGAAACGCACGACTGGGACGGGCTGCGGATCCGGATTCCGACCCTGGCCGACCGGCTCCTGCACAACGCCCTGCATCATCAGGTCCAGGATCAGGCGTTCTGGACTGACCGACGATCGCTACGCCAACTCCTTGAGTTCAAGAGGTTGCTGGCCTTGCCGGCGGCAGTCGATATCGACTGGCCGGGGCTCATGGCGGACCTGAAGCGCCGGGGATTGGCGCATACGGTGGGCGCCCATCTTCTCGCCGTGCAGGAGCTGTTCGGTCAGCCGCTGCCGGCGGGCGTGCGTCCGACTGCGGCGGCTCGCCGAGCGCAGGCGCGGTTCTGGGCGCGGCTCGACTCTCCGCGTCTGGATCGGCTGTTCGCCTGGCGCTTGCGGGCGCTGCGCCAGGCCCGACGGCTGCCGAATCTGCCGCGGCGGCTGATGACGCCCGCCTGGTATCCGGAAAAATATCGCTTCTGGATGCAGAAGTGGGTCGCGCGGCGTCAGGCCGCTGCGAAGTCCATTGCGGATCGGACATCTGGCGAACGTCTGGATCCACCGTAAGGCGAGCTGCTTCGGGCTGCCGGCGACGTTCATGATCGCGGCCGACCTCCACCGTTCGCCCGGAATTGGGCGTACGCGACCGGGGCTGGCGGATTGCGCTTCGCTTGTCCACCCGGCGCGAGTCGAGCCCGCAGCGCAAGATCATCGCAGTGGCCGGTGTTCCGAGCAGCGCCGGACTGCCGAACGCGGGCGTCGGGCGTTTGTCTTCGCCCGCGGGCTTTGTTAATCTTGCCCGTCGATTCGCGGCTTGGTCACGGATCGAATGTCATGGTGGCTTGCGCCGGTCCCCTCGCAACGCGAAACCGTGAACCCGGTCAGGCCCGGAAGGGAGCAGCCGCAGCGGTTGAAGCGTGTGCCGGGGTGTGGCTGGCGTCGGCCGCCGCCCAAGTCGCGGGCCGGCTCGGTCCTGTTTGATCGGGGCGGACGCGCGAGCCTCGGCGCGCACGGCATGAAGATCGGCTCGGCCATTGCCCCTAGGGCGCTTGAGGCCGCCCGTTCAAAACCGGATGGACGACACGGTGGCCACCGGGAAGATCCGGCACCGGGGATGACCGTCTCCATTCACCTCGGCCTCTGCTCCAAACGGAATTCGTCCGACTCGAATCACGCATGTCCTACCAGGTGCTCGCCCGCAAATGGCGCCCCAAGAGCTTCGATGATCTGGTCGGACAATCGCATGTGGTCCGCGCACTCTCCAATGCGCTCGATCGCGACCAGCTCCATCACGCCTATCTCTTTACCGGCACCCGCGGTGTCGGCAAGACCACGCTCGCCCGCATCCTCGCCAAGGCGCTGAACTGCGAGGAGGGCGTGAGCGCGCGCCCCTGCGGTGTCTGCTCGGCCTGTCGCGAGATCGACGGCGGGCGTTTCGTGGATCTGATCGAGGTGGATGCCGCCTCGCGCACCAAGGTCGATCAAACTCGCGAGCTTCTGGACAACGTTCCCTATGCCCCGGCCCGTGCACGCTACAAGGTCTATCTGATCGACGAGGTGCACATGTTCTCCAACCATAGCTTCAACGCCTTGTTGAAGACCTTGGAGGAGCCCCCGCCGCATGTGAAGTTTCTGCTCGCGACGACCGACCCGCAGAAGGTCCCGGTGACGGTGCTCTCGCGCTGTCTGCAGTTGAATCTGCGCCGTCTCTTGCCCGAGGAGATCCGCGCCAGACTCCAGCATGTCCTGGAAGCCGAGGGACTCGAGTTTCAGGCCTCGGCGCTGCCTTTGCTGGCGCGCGGGGCGGACGGCAGCATGCGCGACGGCTTGAGTCTGCTCGATCAGGCGATCGCCTTCGGCGGCGGGCGCGTGGATGAATCGGGCGTGCGGACCATGCTCGGGACCCTGCCGGGCGATCTGACGTTGGACTTGCTCGATGCCATGGCGGCGGGCGACGCAGCGCGCGTCTTGGCGGAGGTCGAGCGCGTGGCGTCGCTGACGCCGGATTTCGAAGAGCTGCTGCGCGAGCTGATCGCGCTGCTGCACCGCTTGGCGTTGCTCCAGCAGGTGCCCGAGACGTTGGCCCCGGACGATCCGGATGCCGCGCGTCTGAAGGCGCTGGCGGAGCGTCTCCCGGCCGAGGATCTTCAGCTTTATTATCAGGTGGCCTTGACCGGGCAAGGTGATCTGCCGCTGGCCCCCGATCCGCGCGCCGGTTTCGAGATGGTCCTGCTGCGCGCCTTGGCGTTTCGACCGGCCCCGCATCGCGATGAGCCGGCGCGTGCGCCGGCGCGCCTCGCGACCTTGCGGGAGAGCGCGTCCGGCGATGCGACGCACCCGCCCGAGGCCGCAGGCGGCGCGGTTGGCTCGGCGTTGTCCGCGCCGTTGTCCGCGCAGGCGTCCTCGCCGGTCTCGATGTTGAGGCCGGTCACCGAGCCGCGCGTCGCCGAGCCCGCACCCGCGCGGCACGCGAGGGCCGCGGCGCACGTGCCGACGGAGACCACGGGCGCCGCGGCTGCGGTCGTGCTGACCTCGCATGCGGAATGGCTCGCGCTTGTCGATCGTCTGGAGTTGGGCGGCATCGCGAGCCAGATCGCCCATCATTGTGATCTGAAAGGCTGGGCAGACGGACGGCTCTCGCTGGGCCTGGACCCGGCCGCGGAGCATCTGCGCTCGCCGGGTGCGGAATCGCGCCTGCATGCGGCCCTGGAAAAGACCATGGGTACCGCGGTGAAGCTCGACATCCAGGTGGCGCGGCCGCAGCGCGAGACCCTCGCCCAGCGGCGCGAGCGCGAGACCGGCGAGCGTCGTCAGGCCGCGGTCTCCGCGATGGAGGAGGATCCGGTGGCGCGCGCGATGCAGGACGAGCTGGACGCGAGCTGGATCGCCGGGAGTATCGAGCCGAGTGATTGAAGGCCGGCCGATCCGGGGCCGGCTGCCGTGGATACGATGCCGGCTCTCCGGTCGGAGAGCCGGGCGAACCGATGTCGCACTGCGACGGATCTTTGTGAAGAGATAGCCAACCGAGAAGAGAGGATGCGGGAGATGGACGGCGTTCGGCGCCGTGCGCTATCCCGCCTCGGCCATCCGGCCGGGGTTTCCCGCGACAAGGCATGATGAAAGGCGGAATCGGCAACTTGCTCAAGCAAGCGCAGAAGATGCAGGAAGACATGAAGCTGGCCCAAGAGCGGCTCGCCTTGGAAGAGGTCGTCGGCGAGTCCGGCGGCGGCATGGTCAAGGTGACCATGAACGGCCGCTACCAGGTCAGTCGGGTGGAGATCGACCCGGGCGTGATGGGCGACGACAAGGAGATGCTCGAGGATCTCATCACCGCCGCCGTGAACGGTGCAAGCCAGCGCGTGGCCGAGAAGGCGAAGGAGAACATGGCCGAGCTGACCGCCGGGTTGCCCTTACCGCCCGGGATGAAGCTGCCCTTCTAGGCGCGGTCGGTCGCCGTGTCGGAGCGCCCGCTTCTCGGTCAATTGATCGATGCCTTGCGGTGCCTGCCCGGCGTCGGTCCCAAGTCGGCACAGCGTATCGCCTTTCACCTGCTCGAGCGCGATCGCGAGGGCGGGGTGCGTTTGGCGCGGATCATGGCCGATGCGATGAGCCTGATCCGGCGCTGTCGCCGCTGCCGGACCCTGACCGAGCAAGAGCTCTGCGGACTCTGCTCCAACCCGCATCGCGACGGCGGACTTCTGTGCGTGGTCGAGCAGCCCTCCGAGATCCTGGCGATCGAGCAGGCTACGGACTTTCGCGGACTCTATTTCGTGCTCGGCGGGCGGCTTTCGCCGCTCGACGGGATCGGCCCGCAGGAGCTGGGCCTCGACCAGCTCGACGCGCGTCTGCAGGCAGGGGAGGTGCGCGAGGTGATCCTGGCGATCAGCCCGACCGTCGAAGGGAGTGCGACGGCACACTTCATCGCCGAGTCCGCCGATCGGTACGGGGTCAGCGCGACACGCATCGCCCACGGTGTCCCGCTGGGCGGAGAGCTCGAGTATCTGGACGGCGGAACGCTGGCGCTCGCCTTCAATGGTCGGCGCCGACTCTGACGCCACTGGTCTCTTAAACCGCGCCGGCTTCAACAATCCTCAAATCTGCCGGGGCCGGTCCCATCCAAAAACATCACATACCGCGCTGGGCGTGGTTTAACGGAGCGGATCGCAACGATGTCTGATACCATTTTCGGCAAGATCGCCGCCGGTGAAGTCGCGGCCGATATCGTCTATGAAGACGATGACCTGGTCGCCTTTCGAGATCTTCACCCGCAAGCACCGACCCATATCCTGGTGATCCCGCGTAAGCCGATTCCGACCTTGAACGCCGTGCAGCCCGAGGATGCCGAGCTGATCGGCAAGCTGTTCCTGGCCGCGGCCAAGATCGCCGAGCAGGAAGGCATCGCGAACAGCGGCTACCGGACCTTGATCAACTGCAACGCCGCGGCCGGGCAGACGGTGTATCACCTGCACCTGCATATCCTGGGCGGGCGTCCCATGCAGTGGCCGCCGGGCTGATCGATGTTGCAGGGCGGTGTTGTTCACGGCAGCGGTGCCGTCGAGTAGACGAGCGCAAGCGAAGTCCGCCGAAACCCGCGACGGCGCTGGTGGACTGCGCTTCGCTTGTCCACCCTACAGCGCTAGGACCCGGATAGCGTCGACGAACGACGACCTTTTGATTCATTCCAGTGGAGATCGACGGGCGTTTGCCCCGAAAGCAGCAACATGGCAGGGTATCAACGCACGTCCGTCGGGGATCGCCCCGCCGTTTTCGAGCTCAAGGCGGCCGGCTTCACGCTGCCGATCCTTCGTCTGCTCGAGGCCGACATCGAGGCGGTCGCCGCCGAGCTGGGTGCCCGGGTGGAGCAGGCGCCCGAGTTTTTTCGCAATACGCCGGTCGTGATCGATCTGAGCGCCTTTCCCGACGGCGGCGGCGAGGTCGAGTTTCCGCTCTTGGTCGGCCTGCTGCGCGGCTACGGCATGATCCCCTTCGGCGTGCGCGGCGGCAACAAGGCCCAGAACGAGGCGGCGGAGGCGATGGAGCTGGCGATCCTCGGCGAGCACGAGACCCGGTCAACCCGCGCCGAGCGCGTCGCCGCACCCGAGGAGCCCGCGCCCGTCGTCCCCGCCGCGGTTGCGCCGACGGTGCAGGAGGCCCCCGCGGCGCCGCCCCGGCCAGGTGCGGGTGCGGCCTTCACCTTGGTCACGCGCCCGGTGCGCTCGGGGCAACGTGTCTACGCCGCCGGCGGGGATCTGTCCATCATCGCCGCCGTGAGCTCGGGTGCCGAGCTGATGGCCGACGGCAACATCCATGTTTACGGTCCGTTGCGCGGTCGGGCATTGGCCGGCATGAAGGGCAACACGGATGCGCGGATCTTTTGCCAAGACCTTCAGGCGGAGCTGGTGTCCGTCGCGGGGCATTACCGGGTAAGCGAGAACATCCCGCGCGAGCTGCGCGGCGTTCCCGTCCAGATCTTTCTGGACCAGAAGATTCTGAGAATCGAAAAACTTTGACCCGACGCAGGGTTGGGCGACGGACCATCCCATTTTGGAGGCGGCTACTTTGGCGAGAATTATTGTGATCACCTCGGGCAAGGGCGGGGTCGGCAAGACGACCACGTCCGCCGCGTTGGCGATGGGCCTTGCCCAGCGCGGTCATCGTACGGTCGTCATCGATTTCGATGTAGGCCTGCGCAACCTGGATCTCATCATGGGTTGCGAGCGCCGTGTCGTGTACGATTTCGTCAACGTCATCAATCAGGAGGCCAACCTCAACCAGGCCCTGATCCGCGACAAGCGTTGCGACAACCTCTATGTGCTGCCGGCCTCTCAGACCCGCGACAAGGATGCGCTCACCAAGGAGGGCGTCGGTCGGGTGCTCGAGGAGCTCGCCCACGGATACGACTTCATCGTCTGCGACTCGCCGGCCGGCATCGAGCACGGTGCCACCATGGCCATGTATTACGCCGACGATGCCGTCGTGGTCACCAATCCCGAGGTCTCCTCGGTGCGGGACTCCGACCGCATGCTGGGTATCCTCTCGAGCAAGTCGCGTCGGGCGGAGTCCAACGACGAGCCCATCCGGGAGTTTCTCCTGCTGACCCGCTACGATCCGGCACGCGTGGAGAAGGGCGAGATGTTGAGTGTGGGGGACGTGCAGGAGATCTTGTCGCTGAACTTGCTCGGCGTCATCCCGGAGTCGAAATCCGTCCTGACCGCGTCCAACTCCGGCGTACCCGTGGTCCTCGATCGGGAGAGCGATGCCGGCAAGGCGTATGCCGATACGGTCGCTCGCTATCTGGGCGACGAGGTGCCGCACCGTTTTCTCCAAGTGGAGAAGAAGGGCTTCCTGAAGCGCTTTTTCAGAGGCTGACCTATGGGCTTACTCGACTACTTCCGCTCCTCGCGACCGAAGGGCTCCGCAAATGTAGCCAAGGAGCGGCTGCAGATCCTGGTGGCCCACGATCGCACGCAACGTGGCCGTCCATCCTATCTCCCCAAGCTGCAGCAGGAGATCCTCGAGGTCATCCGCAAGTATGTGGAGGTCGACATGAACGCCGTCTCCGTGAAATACGAGCAGGAGGACAGCCACGAGGTCCTCGAGCTGAATATCGTCCTCCCGGACACGGCGCAGGGACGGATTTGAGGGCGGCTGGCCATGTTTAGCGGGGTGGGTACAGCGTAAGCGAAACCCCTCCTCTAAACCGCGCCGGCGCCAACGGTCGTCGAGCCTGCCGAGGCCGATCCATCCAAAAAACAGCGCATACCGCGTCGCGCGCGGTTTAGGGCAGAATCTTGATCGGCGTCCCGTCGCGCACCATCGACCAGATCTCGTCGATCTCGTGGTTCTGCACGGCGATGCAGCCCTGTGTCCAATCGCGGTTGGCGTACTGTTGGCGCAGTGCCTCGGACCGGACGTAGTTCGGGAGCCCGTGAATCATGATCATCCCGCCCGGACTGGAGTACCCGAGCGAACGGCTGACCAGCTTGTCGCGCTCGTTCGGGTAGGAGATGTGGATCGACTTGTAGAAGTTGCTGTTCGGATTGCGCCAGTTGAGGAAGTAGTCGCCGATCGGGGTGCGCTCGTCGCCTTCGCGAAACTTATGTCCGTCCGGTGCACCGCCGAGCGCGATCCGGTACTCGCGGATCACCCGTCCGTTGTTGTGCAGCTCCAGCTTGCGTTGTGACTTCTTGACGACGACCTTGTCCGCGTGACTCGGCTCGACCGTCGCCATCTTCGACGTGCTGCCGCAGCCGGCGAGTCCCAAAGCCCCTATCACAGCGAGCACCGTCAGCAGGGATCGGACCCGATGCGCACCCCGCTCGGGTCGGCGCGTCGGGGGCTCGGCGATGGCGGTCACGGTGTTTTTCGCGTCGGTGTACATGGGTCTGATCCGGTGTCTGTAAGGATGTTACGGCGTTGGCCGTGCTCATGAGCAACACGCGAAAGTGTAGGTAACCACATGACAAAACGCCATCTTGTTTCGCAATTTTTCGATCGGAAAAAACGACCTCACGACATCGAGATTGCCGATCAAAACTCGGGAAGCACGCGGAAGAAGAGCGTCTTGAGATAGGCGGTCTCGGGGATTGCGGGATGCACCGGATGGTCCGGTCCCTGCTGACCGGTTTCCAACAACTGCAGGGTGCGCCCGGCGCGGCGTGCCGCCTGCTGCACGGTCCGCACGAAGACATCGCGACCCATGTGGAAGGAGCACGATGAGGTCACCAGCAGGCCGCCCGGCTCGAGCAGCTCCATCCCGAGTCGATTGAGCCGCAGATAGGCCGCAATCCCGTCCTTTTCGTCCTTGCGTCGCTTGATGAAGGCGGGCGGGTCGAGCAGGACCGTGTCGAAACGGGCGTCTTCCTCGCGCAGCGCACGCAGTACATCGAAGGCATCGCCATGCCGGCCTTGGACGCGCTCCGCCAGCCGATTGCGAGCCGCATTGTCGGCGACCCGCTCGAGCGCCGGTAGCGAGCTGTCGACACAGACGACCTGCTCGGCGCCCAGCGCCGCGGCGCGCAGACCCCATGCGCCGATATAGCTGCACACATCCAGGACGCGCCGCCCGACGCCGTAGCGCGCCAGACGCGTGCGGTTCTCGGCCTGGTCGAAGAACCAGCCGGTCTTTTGGCCGGTCAGGGGCGAGACGAGGAACTCCAGGTCGTTTTCGACCAGGGTAAGGCGATCCTCGGGCGAGCCCAGGATCACCTCGACGCCCTGTGTCAAGCCTTCCATCTCGCGCACCGAGGTGTCGTTGCGCAGCACGATTGCCTTGGGGCGCAGCACCTGCTCGAGCGCGGCGAGGATCTCGCCTTGCACCCGTTCCATCCCCGCGGTGGTGATCTGTACGGCGAGCAGATCGCCGTAGCGGTCGACGACCAGGCCCGGCATCCCGTCGCTTTCCCCGAAGATGAGTCGATAGAAGGGGCGTGCGTAGAGCCGCTCGCGCAGGGCGAGCGCGTCGTGGATGCGCTTCAGCCAAAGGGTCGGGCTCAGCGGCTGTGTCGGATCGCGGCTGACCACGCGCGCGCAGATCAGTGAATGCGGATTCGCGTATCCATGACCGATCCAGCGATCGTGATCGCTGCGGATCGCGACCGGCTGGCCCGGTTGGAGATCCTTCAGCGGCGTGACCTTGGTGTTGACCTCGTTGCTGTAGATCCAGCAGTGCCCGGCGATGAGGCGGCGTTCCTGGTCTTTGCTCAGGATGAGGGGTTGGGTCTTCATGATCGCGTGTCCTGTGGTGTCTGGGCGCTCGTCGTCTTGCGCGGTCACAGACTATCAGAACCGGCCGAGGTCGGTCGGGGCATGGAAAGGGGAGTCGGCAGAACCCGTCTTGTCTGAACAGCCGCCAGCCGCCAGTCATCGCCCTTCGACCCTTCACCTTTCACCTTTCACCTTTCACCTTTCACCTTTCACCCTCATCTCCCCACCATCCCCCCAAGCTTCCGGGAAACCTCCATGTCGAACGCCCCCTCGTCCCCGACCGGTCCCGTCAACCGTCTGGCGGAGACCACCAGTCCTTACCTGCGGCAGCACGCGCACAACCCCGTGGATTGGTGGCCTTGGTGCGAGGAGGCGCTTGCGCTGGCACGCGAGACGGATCGCCCCATCCTGCTCTCGATCGGCTACTCGGCGTGTCACTGGTGTCATGTGATGGCCCATGAATCGTTCGAGGATCCCGGCACCGCGGAGCTGATGAACCGGCTCTTCGTCAACATCAAGGTCGACCGGGAGGAGCGCCCGGATCTCGATAAGATCTACCAAACCGCACACCAGCTGCTCGCGCAACGTCCCGGCGGTTGGCCGCTCACGGTGTTTCTGATGCCGGACGATCAAAAACCCTTCTTCGCCGGGACCTACTTCCCGCGCGAGCCGCGTCACGGCTTGCCTGCGTTCAAGCAGTTGATGCAAGGGGTCGAGCGTGCTTACCGTGAGCAAAAGACGGCGATCGAGTCGCAAAACGAGAGCCTGATGGCTGCGCTTGCCGAGCTGGAGCCGCATGCCTCCGACGCGCTGCCCGAGCGCTCGGCGATCGATGCGGCCTTGCAACAGCTCGACACGAGCTTCGATCCCGAGCATGGCGGATTCGGAGATGCGCCCAAGTTTCCGCATCCGACCAACCTCGATCTCCTGCTTCGGCACGCGACGGACGCACCGCAGACCGGGGCCCCCGACCGCTCTGCGCTCGCGAAGGCCGTTTGGACGCTAGAGCGGATGGTCCGCGGCGGACTCACGGATCAACTCGGCGGTGGCTTCTATCGCTACTCGGTCGACGCGCTTTGGATGATCCCGCACTTCGAGAAGATGCTCTACGACAACGGTCCGCTCCTCGCACTTTGCTGCGACGCCTTCGCCGTGACCGAGGATCCGGTGTTTCGGGATGCCGCCGTCATGACCGCGGACTGGGTGCTGCGCGAGATGCAGTCCCCGGAGGGCGGCTATTGGTCGAGTCTGGACGCCGACAGCGAGGGCGAGGAAGGCAAGTTCTACGTCTGGGATCGCGAGGAGATCCGGGCATTGCTCGCACCGGCCGAGTACGCGCCCTTCGCCGCCGTCTACCGTCTGGATCGTCCGGCCAACTGCGAAGGCCGCTGGCACCTGCACGGGTACCGCACGCCCGAGGCCGTCGCCGTTGATCTCGGGCTCGAGCCGGCGCGGGTGCAGGCCCTGCTCGCCGCCGCGCGCGCGACCCTCTATGTCGCACGCGAGCGGCGCGTTCGCCCCGGTCGGGACGAGAAGGTCCTGACCGCCTGGAACGCCCTGATGATCAAAGGTCTGGCGCGTGCCGCGCGGACCTTCGATCGACCGGATTATCTGGAGTCCGCCGAGCAGGCGCTCGCCTTCATCCGCGGCACACTCTGGCGCGAGGGTCGGCTGCTCGCGACCTACAAGGACGGCACCGCCCATCTGAACGCCTATCTCGACGACTATGCCAACCTACTCGATGCGCTGCTGGAACTCCTGCAGACACGCTGGTCGCGGGCGGATCTGGACTTCGCCCTCGCGCTGGCCGAGGTCCTCCTGGATCAGTTCGAGGATCCGATCGGCGGCGGCTTCTGGTTCACCGGGCGCGATCACGAGACCCTGATCCATCGCACCAAACCGCTCGGCGACGAGGCCATCCCGTCCGGCAACGGCGTCGCCGCGCTGGCGCTCGAGCGGCTCGGCCATCTCGTCGGCGAGCCGCGCTATCTCGCGGCGGCCGAACGGACCCTGAAGCTCGCGGCCGAGTCGATCCGCCGCATGCCCTACGCCCACGCCACACTCCTCTTCGCGCTCGACGAGTGGCTCGACCCGCCCGAGACCCTGGTGATCCGCGCCGGCGACGAGCGTCTCGACGCCTGGCGCCGAGAGGCCCAACGCGGCTACCGACCACGTCGCTTCGTCCTGGGCATCCCCGCCGACGAGAGCCATCTCCCCGGCACGCTCGCCGCCATGGCGCCCGGCGAGCGCCCGCGCATCTACCGCTGCAGCGGCACCCGCTGCGAGCCGCCGACCGAATCGCTCGCCGACGTCGTGAAACCAACCTCGTAGGTCGTGCCGACGATAGGACGCGCAACGGCGGCAGCCTTACCGAGCCCCAAACCCGCGCCTTGATCGCGATCCGCACAAGCACCGCCGCCCGGCAGCCTCACCCACCAGCAGGTCATCCCTCATGTCGACAGCACGGCCGTTTCGACGGCATCTCGCCTATCTCGATTGGCTCTATAACCCCTTCAAGTCATGGGACGTGACCCGCGTCTACGATCTCCTCTCGACCGACGTGGCCACCGAAAACGGGCTCTATCTCAACCTGGGCTACTGGAGCGCGGAGCAGAGCTTGGACGAGGCCTGCCAGGCACTGGCGGCCTTGGTCGCGGAACGCGCGGCGATGGGGCCCGGCGACCGGGTGCTGGACGTCGGCTTCGGTTTCGCCGATCAAGACATCTACTGGCTTCGGACCTACGCGCCCGACCACATCCAGGGCCTCAACATCACCGCCTCGCAGGTGGCCGTCGCGCGCGGAAGGGTGAAAGATCTCGGTCTCGAAGAGCTCATCGACCTGCGCGAAGGCTCGGCCACGGACATGCCGCTGCCTTCGAATTCAGTCGACACGGTTGTCGCACTCGAGTGCGCCTTCCACTTCGAGACCCGCGAACGCTTCTTCGAGGAGGCCCTTCGCGTTTTGCGTCCGGGGGGCCGATTGGTCACGGCCGACATCATCCCGATGCCGCTGGCCGAGGATTGGCGTGCCCGGCTCAAACAGCGCTGGTCCTGGGGACTGGTCGCAAGCAAGTTCGCGATACCTGCCGAAAACGTCTACACGCGCGAGATCTACGCGGACAAGCTTCGAGCGTGCGGCTTCGCGGATGTCGAGGTCGCCTCCATCCGCGATCGCGTCTACACCCCCCTGCACGACTATCTCTCGAGACACCCGGAGACGCTCGACCGGCTCCACCCCGCGACCCGACTCCCGGCCCGACTCGCACTCGGCATGAGCGCCGAGAGCGTCTACGGCGGTCTGGACTATGTGCTCTCCGCCGCCTCTAAACCGCGCCTTTTGTGACCTACGCGGTTTTACCGGTGACGACCCTCACGACGACCAAGCGACTTAAACCTGGCGCGGTTTAGAGAACGAAGAAGGGAAAAATGCTTTCAATCTCCTAAACCGCGTCGACTCAAACGGTCTTGAAGCCATCCGAGACCGACCCCGGCCGCCGATCGTGCAGAAAAGCTCGGGCGCGGTTTAGTAGAGGAAGGGCACGAGCTTCTTCACCTCCTTCGCATACTCCGCATACTCCGGATGACGTTCGGTCAACCAGCCTTCTTCCTTGCTGGCCTTGTAGTCGAAGAAGACGAAGCCGATGACCAGGATCGCAAGGTGCGGGATGCTGAGCGTGAAGAGCACCCAGCCCGCCGCCGCGAAGAGCTGGCTGCTGTAGAGCGGATGGCGAACCCGGGCGTAGACGCCGTGCTTCACCAGCTGGCTGTGATCCACCGGATAGGGCAACGGTGTCAGATACTCGCGGATATGGACCGAGCCGAACCCGCCGAGGACGAGGGCGACCGCCCAAAAGGCGATCAGCGCCGGCCAGCGTAACGGCGCCAGGGCATCCATCAGCGCAGGGGTTGCGAGCGGATTCCACGCAGGGGTGAAGACAAAGGCGAAGAAGAGCACGAATTGCAGCACGACGAGGTATTCGCCGCGGTGGCCCTTCAGGAACGAGAAACGGGTCATATCGAGGTCCTTATCGCAGGTTGAGCGCAGGCGGCCGTCTGTCGGGTCGCGAAGACAGGCATTGTCCGACATCCGGGGAGGTTGTGCCGAGCGTCGTGCGGCACAACCAACCGACCGAGACCGGGGGTGTCGACCTGAGCCAATCGCGCACCACGCCAGGTCTGTCGACGCGACCGTTCGTTGTCGTCATCGACGATCGATCGACAGCGACAGCGACAGCGACAACGACAATGATTTCGGGCGTCCTGGATTCTCTGCAACCTCTCGCCGTCGCCGCTCCCTTCGACGCAAGGTGCCCGAACAGGTGCTTTCCGGTACACTCCCGCGGTTTAAGTCAAGCCCAAACATGCGGTCCGTGCAGTGCCGACATCGAGCGATCCCCGATTGTTGACCTTTACCTGGCCGGTGCGGGTCTATTACGAAGATACCGACGCGGGTGGCGTGGTCTTCTACGCCAATTATTTGAAGTTCATGGAACGGGCGCGCACGGAGTGGCTGCGCGCAGTCGGCTACGAGCAGGATGCCTTGCGCGCGCGTTGCGGGATCCTCTTCGCCGTGCGACGGGTGAACATCGACTATCTGGCGCCCGCGCGTCTCGATGACTGTTTGAGCGTGACCTCCAGGCTGGTGCGGGCGGGCGGTGCGAGTCTGGAGTTCGACCAGCAGGTGATGCGCGACAGCGACGCTTCCTGCTGCTGCCGAGGCGCCGTGAAGATCGCCTGCCTGCATGCCGACACCCTGCGCCCGGCGCGCCTGCCCGGCGATCTCTTGTCCGAGTTGTTGCCTTTCGCGAGCGGTCCAGCGGAGCCATCGTCATGACGTCCGATCTATCGTTGTTCAACCTTATCCTCCAGGCCAGCCTGGTGGTTCAGTTGGTTCTGCTGGTGCTCGTGATCGCCTCCGTGACCTCTTGGACCATGATCCTGGATCGCGGCCGTGTGCTCTCGGCCGCGCGCAGGAATGCCAATGCCTTCGAGGAGCGCTTTTGGTCCGGCGGCGATCTCAGCGCGCTCTACAAGGATCTGAGCGAGAACCGCAAGGGCGAGCATGGTCTGCCGTCCATCTTCCGCGCCGGCTTCAAGGAATACGTGCGGCTGCGCAAGATCGAGGGCAATGACTTGATGGCCGTGCTGCAGGGGACCGAGCGTTCCATGCGCGTCGCCCTCAGCCGCGAGATGGACCGTTTGGAGACCAGCCTGACCTTTCTGGCGACGGTTGGCTCCACCAGCCCCTACATCGGTCTCTTCGGCACCGTCTGGGGCATCATGCATGCGTTCCATGCGCTGGGGAACGTCGAGCAGGCGACCCTCGCGCTGGTCGCGCCGGGTATCTCGGAGGCGTTGGTCGCCACCGCGATCGGTCTCTTCGCGGCCATCCCCGCCGTCATCGCCTACAACAGGTACGCCCATCAGGTCGAGCGTCTCAACAGCCGCTACGAGGAGTTCATGGAAGAGTTCTCGACCCTCCTGCAACGCCAAGGCCGCAACTGAGCGTTCGAGGAGTCCGACAGATGCTCAAGCGCACCCGCTCCAGACAGCGCCGCCGGCCGATGGCCGAGATCAATGTCGTACCCTACATCGACGTGATGCTGGTGTTGCTCGTCATCTTCATGGTGACGGCGCCCCTGATTACGCAGGGTGTGAAGGTGGCGTTGCCGCAGGAGAAGGCGGGCGGTATCCCGAGCCCGACGACCGAGTCGCTGATCATCACGGTCGATGAGTTCGGCGACTATTACATCGATATCGGAGACGAGAAGAACGCCCCGGCGAGCGAGCAGATCCTGTTCGACCGCATCCGTGTCGTGCTCGAATACACGCCCGAAACACCGATCCTGGTGCGCGCGGACCATCGGGTCGACTACGGGCGTGTCGTGCGTGCCATGGTCGTCGCTCAAGCGGCGGGTGCGCCGGAGGTCGGTCTGGTGACGGTGCCTCCGGAGCGCCGCGAGCCCTAGCGCTGCGGCACGAGCCCCGACATGTGGCAGATCCTGAGGCATAACCCGAGGGCCTTCTACTGGTCGTTGGGTCTGCATGTCTTTTTCGCCCTGCTCTTTTTCGTGGGCGTGAAGATCGACCGACCCATCACGGAGGCGGGCAGCAAGCCGCGGGTCGTCCAGGCGACCATCGTCGGCGACGCCGCGCTCGAGGCGATGGTCGCTGAGTTTCAGGCCGATCAGGCGCGGCGTCCGGCCGGCCCCGAGATCAGCCCGGAGGTCAGTCCCGAGGTCGGCACGGAGATGATTCCGGACGCGCAGGAGCCGCCGGATGCTGTGCCGCTTGAAGACCTGAGCGCGGCCGAGGCCGCCCGGCTCGAAACCGAGCGGCTTGAAGCCGAAGCAGCCGAGGCCGAGCGCCAAGCCGACGCCGAGCGCGAGGAGGCGCAGCGTCTTGCCGAGGCCGCTCGCGCCGCCGCCGAAGCCGAGCGCCTGGCAGCGGAGGCCGAAGCGGCTGCAGCCGAGGCCGAGGCGCGCCGTCAGCTGGAGATCGACCGCATGGCCGAGGCACAGCGCCGCGCGCAGGCCGAACGAGAGGCCGCAGAGGCCGCTGCGAGGGCCGAGGCCGAACGGCGCGCGGAAGCCGAGCGGCGTGCAGAGGCCGCACGACGCGCCGAGGCCGAGCGCTTGGCCGCCGAGGCCGCAGCAGCCAAGGCCGAGGCGGAACGTCTCGCCGAAGAGAAGCGTCTTGCCGCGGAGGCCGCGGCACGGGCCGAGGCGCAACGTCGATCCGAGGCGGCGCGCGCCGAAGACGAACGCCGCGCGAGGGTCGAGGCCGAGCGCCGTGCCGAGATCGAGCGTCGTGCGGAGGCGCAGCGCCAAGCCGATGCCGAGGCCGTCCTAGAGCGGCAGCGTCGGCTCGAAGAGGAGGCGCGCCTGATGGCCGAGATCGAGGAGCGGAGACTCGTCGAGGAGCTTGCTCAGGAGAGCATCGAGCAGGAGGCCAGGCGGATGGCCGCGGAGGAGGCACAGCGCAGACTTGCCGCAGAAGAGGCGCAGCGGACCCGCGAGAGCGACCTGCTGTCTTCATTGGCGTCGGAACAGCTCGCGCGCGAGGCCGATCGCTATGTCCCCGTGATTCGCGATCGGGTGCGTCAATTCTGGGTGCGGCCGCCGGCGACCGGCCGTGACCTCTCTACCGTGGTCTCGGTGCGGCTCATTCCGGGCGGCGATGTGGTGCCGAACAGCGTTCGCGTGGTTCAGAGCAGCGGCAACACCGCCTTCGATCAATCGGTCGTTGCGGCGGTGAATCAGGCATCGCCTCTGCCGGTGCCGTCCGGCCCCGTGTTCGAGCGCTTTCGCGAGTTCAATTTCACCTTCAGGCCCTAGCCAGGACAGACACCTATGCCCCGACATCAGCGCCGCACCTCGATCCTCCTGACCTTTGCCGTCGTCCTTTTCGGATTCGGACTCGGATTCGGGGCCGGTCCGGCACAGGCGCGCCTGAACATCGAGGTCACCGGCGGTGTCGAGGCAGCCCAGCCGATCGCCGTCGTCCCCTTCGGTGTCAGCGACGGGTTGATCCCGCCGGTCGACATCGCCGCCGTCATCAGCGCGGATCTGGCGCGCACCGGCCGCTTTCGCCCGATGCCGACACGCGACATGCTCGACATGCCGGCTCGTCACGAGGACGTGGATCTGCGCGACTGGAGCCTGCTCGGGATGAACAACCTGGTCATCGGTCGCGTCGAGGCCGACGGCAATGGTTACCGGGTCAGCTTCATCCTCTACGACGTCTTTCGCGGCGATCAACTCGCCAGCAGCACCATCGTCTCCACCAAGGCCGGCATGCGCAATACCGCGCACCGCATCTCCGACATCATCTACCAGAAGCTCACCGGCCAGCGCGGCGTGGCGGCCACCCGCATCGCCTATGTGACCGCTACCGGTCAAGGCGAGGGCCAGACCGTGACCCTGCGCGTCGCGGACGCCGACGGCTACAACCCACAGACCATCGTCTCCTCGGGCGAGCCCATCATGTCGCCGGCCTGGTCTCCCGACGGACGCCGCATCGCCTACGTGTCGTTCGAGAACAAGCGTGCCGCCATCTACGTCCAGGAGCTGGCCAGCGGGCGTCGCGAGCTGGTCGCGAGCCATCCCGGCATCAACGGATCGCCGGCCTTCTCGCCCGACGGGCGCAAGCTCGCGATGACGCTCTCCAAGGACGGCAATCCCGACATCTATGTCCTGGATCTCACCAGCCGCGAGCTGGTGCGTCTGACCGACCATTTCGCTATCGACACCGAGCCCTCCTGGTCGCCGGACGGTCAACAGATCATCTTTACCTCCGATCGCGGCGGTAGCCCGCAGATCTATCGCATGGGCTCGGGCGGCGGTCCGGCCCAACGGATCAGCTCCGAGGGCGACTACAATGCGCGCGCCTCCTATGCGCCTGACGGGCGCTCCATTGTCCTGGTCACACGGGTCAACGGCATGTTCCGCATCGGGGTGATCGATCTGGATCGCGGCTTCATGCGCCTGCTCAGCAACGGCAGCCTGGACGAGTCACCGAGTTTCGCGCCGAACGCCAGCATGGTAATTTACGCGACCATCCACGGCGGTCGCGGCGTCCTGGCCGCAGCTTCGATCGACGGCGGCGGCAACCAGCGCCTGTCGCAGGATTCCGGCGAGGTCCGCGAGCCTGCCTGGTCTCCCTACATCGAATGACCTCGGCGCGCCACGATGGACTTGCTCATCCGGCGCCCCGCACGCTGGACAAGCACCATAGGCTGGACAAGCACCGTAGGGTGGACAAGCGCCGTAGGGTGGACAAGCGCAGCGCAGTCCACCAGACCCCGGCACAGCGCTCGGTGGACCTCGCTTCCGCTCGTCCACCCTACCGTTACCGATCAGCGACCTGGCCGAGCTCATGAGCAAGGCTCGCCCCGAACCATCCAACGTCCAATCCCCGAGGCCGGGGTGAAGGAGTCTGTCATGACAACGAGCCGCAAGGGCCTCCGGGCGTCGACGCCCATCCTCCTCGCCGGCGTGCTCGCCGGCGTTTTCGCGGCCGGCTGCACCAGCGCGCCGAAACAGCCGCCCGAGCCGGTCGCGCCGCAGCCGCAGCCCGCGGCCCCGACCACGACCGTCCCGCTTGAGCCGCCTCGCCCGGTGTATGCCGGCCCCTGGGAGGATCCGAGCAATCCTCTGTACCAGCGGACCATCTATTTCGACTACGACACCGCCGAGATCAAGCCCGAATATCTCCCGGTGCTGCGCACCCACGCGCGCTACCTGGGCACCAATACCGGGGTCAAGGCGACCCTCGAAGGAAATACGGACGAGCGCGGAACACGCGAGTACAACCTCGCCCTGGGCGATCAACGCGCCGAGTCGGTGCGGCGTCTCATGATCGCCGACGGTGTGCCGCCGAACCAATTGTCCACGCTCAGCTACGGTGAAGAACGCCCCGCCAATCCCGGCCATAGCGAGCAGGCGTGGCGGTTGAATCGGCGTGTCGTGATCCAGTATTGAATCGCGTCTGATTCTCAGTGAAAGCCCTTCCGTCGGGTCAGGGTTTGCGTCTGTTTGCAGGCGTCGGTGTCGACGCGATTCAAGTCGTCTGAAAATGTCATTCAATCGCGCTTTTCTCGGCGCTTGCGGTCTTCGGTCGACTTTCGAGCGCGCGGAGCGCTCGATTGTCAACGGAGCAGGGTTTAGGAGTGCATTTATGGGTATCCGAGCGATTGTCCCGATTCTGGCCGCGGCCCTTGTCGCCGCGGCCATGCCGGCGACGACCTTTGCAAACCCCGCCCTCGAGGCGCGGATTGCCCGAATGGAGCGAATTCTCGAAAATCAGGCCGGCTCGGAGCTGCTGCTCCAGATGCAGCAGCTACAGATGGAGATGCAGGAGCTGCGCGGTCTGGTGGAGATGCAGCAGTTCGAGATCCAAAAGCTGCAACGCCAGCAACGCGATCAATTCCTGGATATCGATTCTCGGCTCGGCGCCGATCGCAGTGATCCCTTGGGTCCCGCCGCGCCGGGTGATTTGAACGGCGGTTTAGGGGCCGGCGCCGGCGACCTGCGCGGGAGCGGTCTCGATGCTCCCGCCGGTACGCCCGCGCCGCCGCCTTCGATCGGTGCACCCATTCCCGCGTCGCCCGGCGCCGCGGGTATTCCGTCCTTGCCATCGCCCGAGACGACCGGCGGCAGCGAGCGCGATGCCTATGCCGCCGCCTTCGAGCTGCTCAAAGAGCGCAACTACGAGGAGGCCCAAGCCGCCTTCAACGACCTGCTCAGGCGCTATCCGCAGGGCCAGTTCACCGACAACGCGCGCTACTGGCTCGGCGAGACCTACTATGTCCAGCGCAATTACCCCGCCGCCTTGGCCGAGCTCGATCGCTTGGTCCAACTGAGCCCCGAGAGTCCCAAGGTCCCCGGCGCCTTGCTCAAAATCGGCTACATCCAATACGAGCAGAAGGCGTTCGATCAGGCGCGCGCGTCGCTCGAGCAGGTCGTCAGCCGTTATCCCAACAGCACCGAAGCGCGCCTCGCGAAAAGTCGTTTGGACCGGATCGGCCAAGAGTTGCGCTGAGCGATTCCGTCAGGCGCACGGCCGCGACGACACTTGTTTCGACGGGTGCGCGTCGTAACCCTTCAAAAAGACCGCGCGGGGCATTATACTGTCTGGCTTTCGCGCCCTTAGCTCAGTTGGTAGAGCATCTGACTTTTAATCAGGTGGTCGCAGGTTCGAGCCCTGCAGGGCGCACCATAAAAACGACGGGATAGGCCACTTCGGTGGCCTTGTTCGTTTCCGGTGTACCGGAACATGTGCGGACCGGCTCCAGCCCGGCCTTAATCCTGCAGTCATGCTCCGAAACCCTCGCTGGACCGCGAGCCGATCGGCGCGCACGATTGCGCGATCGCCCGAGAGGATCCCGGGGTCCGCCGCCCCGATTCGCCGTCTCACCCCTCCGCCAATCGCTCCCGCAACCGCGTCAACCGTCCTGCCCCTGTCTGCTTCACCGCCATGGCGAGCGCCTTGGGCTGAGCGATCAGAACCACCAGCCGCTTGCCGCGGGTCACCGCGGTGTAGAGCAGGTTGCGTTGCAGCAGGGTGTAGTGTTGGGTCGCCAGCGGGATGACGACCGCCGGGTACTCTGAGCCCTGGGCCTTGTGCACGCTGGTGGCGTAGGCGAGTGCAAGGGCGTCGAGCTCTCCCGTTTCGTAGGCGACGGGGCGTCCGTCGAAGTCGATGGTCAGGATCCCCTCGTCGAGATCGATCGTGCGGATCCGTCCGATGTCGCCGTTGAAGACCTCCTTGTCGTAGTCGTTCACCAGCTGGATGACCTTGTCGCCCGGGGCATAGGTCCAGCCGAAGCGCTCGATGCGCGGCTGGGCCTCGGGGTTCAGCGCCGCCTGCAGGGCGACGTTGAGTGCGCGCGCGCCGAGACCGCCGCGGTTCATCGGGGTCAGCACCTGGATGTCGCGTACCGGATCCAGACCGTAGCGTGCCGGGATACGCTCGGTCACCACCCGCAGGAGCCGCTCGTGAATCGCCTCCGGGGTGTCGACCCGGACCAGATGAAAGTCGCTGTCCTGGCCGTCAGGGGCCGCAGCCTCGGGCAGCTTTCCGGCGTTGATGCGGTGGGCGTTGACGATGATCCGCGAGGCGGCGGCCTGGCGGAAGATCTCGGTCAGGCGCAGGGTCGGCAGGGTGCCGGAGGCGATCATGTCGGCGAGCACCGCGCCGGGGCCGACCGAGGGGAGCTGATCGACATCCCCGATCAGGAGCAGGGCGGCGGCGCTCGGCACGGCGCGCAGCAACTGGTTCATCAGCACGATGTCGACCATCGAGGTCTCGTCGACCACCACCAGATCCGCCTCCAGCGGGTGCTCGGCATCACGCTTGAAGCCCATCACCTGCGGGTCGAATTCGAGCAGCCGGTGGATGGTCTTGGCCTCCCGGCCGGTCGACTCGGAGAGCCGCTTGGCGGCACGCCCCGTCGGGGCGCACAGGAGGACCTCCACGCCCTTGGCCGCGAGGATCCGCAGTAGGCTGTTGACCACCGTGGTCTTGCCCACGCCCGGACCGCCCGTGACGATGGCCACCTTGGCCTCGAGCGCCGTCGCGACCGCGGTGCGCTGCGAGGCCGAGAGCACCTGCCCGGTGCGCGTCTCGACCCAGGGCAGGGCCTTCTCGGCGTCGATCGGACCCCAGGGCGGCGGATCCTGCGCGAGCCGGCGCAGATGACCGGCGACCCCGCGCTCGGCGCGCTGCAGGGGTGCAAGGAAGAGGGCAGGGCGCTCGGCGATCGTCTCGGCGACCAGGCGCTCCTCGGCCAGCTCGCTGTCGATCGCCGCCGCGATGATCGGGGCGGGGATCTCCAAGAGACGCGCGGCCTGCGTGCTCAGCGCATCCCGCCAAGCGGCGCAGTGGCCTTCGGTTGAGAGCTCCTGAAGCACATGCCGCACCCCCGCCTGCGCCCGGATCGGCGCGTCACGCGCGATGCCGAGGCGCTCGGCGATCGCATCGGCGGTCTTGAAGCCGATGCCCCAGATGTCGAGCGCCAGGCGATAGGGATTCTCGCGGACCTTCTCGACCGCGGCGTCCCCGTAGGTCTTGAAGATGCGCACCGCGCGCGCCGTGCCGACCCCGTGGGACTGCAGAAAGACCATGATCTCGCGGATGACCTTCTGCTCTGCCCACGCCGAGGTCACCCGCTGTTGGCGCTTCGGACCGATTCCCGGCAATGCGAGCAAGCGCTCCGGGGTCTCCTCGATGACGGTGAACACGTCCTCGCCGAAGGCCGCAACCAGGGTGCGGGCGAAGTGCGGTCCGATGCCCTTGACCATCCCCGAGCCGAGATAGCGCTCGATCCCCTCCAGGCTGCGCGGCGGGACGATCCGCAGATTGGTCGCCTTGTACTGCAGCCCGTGTTGCCGATCGTTGACCCAATGCCCCTCGGCTTCGAGATGCTCGCCGGGCGAGACGCTGGCCGCGGAGCCGACCAGGGTGACCAGGTCGCGCTGACCGCGCACCTGCACCCGCAGCACGCAGAAGCCGCTCTCGGGGCTGTGGTAGGTGACGCGCTCGACGGCGCCGCTAAGCGGCTCGGTAGGTGGTAAGGTGGGATTCATCGTCGGATTGTAGACCCGGCGAAAGCTGGCCAGGGCCGGGATCGGCGACGCAATCGCTGCGGCGCACGATGACGTTGCCGGTCAGATCGCGCTCGACGATCCCGTCGGGTGCGAATCGCACGCAGCTTGCTGATCCGAGCAGCTCGGGTGCGATAGACTCAGAGCCTGAGCCCGCTCCGGCAGGCTTGCCGCGACGACCCGAGCTACGCCACCAACCCACGCCGAGCCCGCCATGCCCCGTCCGATCCGTGCCCGCATTCGTCTGGATGCGGTGCGACATAACTACCGTCAAGCCAAGGCCCTGGCGCCGGATGCCCGGGCGCTCGCGGTCGTCAAGGCCAATGCCTACGGGCATGGCGCGGTGGCGGTCGCGCGTGCCCTCGCCGATGAAGCCGACGGTTTCGCGGTCGCCTATCTCGAGGAGGGGCTGGAACTGCGCGAGTCCAGCATCCGCGCGCCCATCCTGCTCTTGGACGGGGTGTTCTCGCCCGACGAGATGAGGATCCTGGATCGGGCGGGTCTGACGCCGGTGATCCACAGTCGTCTGCAACTTGAGTGGCTTCTCGGCGCCCGGCCCGAGCGTCCGCTCGACTGCTGGCTGAAGATGGATTCCGGGATGCATCGGATGGGGTTCGCGCCGGGGGACTTTGCCGCGGCCTATGCGCAGCTCGCGGAGTGTCGGCATGTGCGAAGCGTGGTCCTGATGTCGCACTTCGCCCGCGCCGACGAGCCGGATCATGACTACACCGCGCAGCAGATGCGCGTCTTCGCGGAGGCGACCGCAGCGCTGTGCGCGCCCCGCAGCCTTTCGAACTCGGCGGCCGTGCTCGCCTGGCCACGCGCGCACGGCGACTGGACCCGTCCCGGGATCATGCTCTACGGCGCCTCGCCGTTCGAGGGGGCGCATGGGTCGACCGCATCGCTCCGGCCGGCGATGACGTTGGAGTCCGCGCTGATCTCGGTGCGGGATCTCGACCCCGGCGAGCCGGTCGGCTACGGCGGACGCTTCGTCTGCGAGCGCCCGACCCGTGTCGGGGTCGCCGCGGTCGGTTACGCGGACGGCTATCCGCGTCACGCACCGGACGGGACGCCGGTCGCGGTCCGGGGCCGCATCACCCGGATCGTCGGCCGTGTGTCCATGGATCTCGTGACCCTTGATCTGACGGGGATCGAGGATGCCGCGATCGGCGCGCCGGTCGAGCTCTGGGGTGGGCAGATCTCGGCCAACGCGGTCGCCGAGGCAAGCGGCACGATCGCCTATCAACTCTTCACCAACATCAACCGACGCGTCCCCTTGATCTACGAGGATGATTAAACCGCGTCTCCACAAGGACCGGGAAATTCCATACGGGTTGTACTGATGATCCTGGGTCCGGTAGTTGACCGCTTCGTGCTTCATGCAAGGCTTTGATTGCCTTGAAGATCGTGGTCGTCCGAGGGATCACCCGCCGGGTGACGGCCGCTACGCCCCCTGGAGCACGCCTCGCGCGGCTCGACACAGCCTACGGCCGGGAGTGGCAGGGCGTGCCGTCGGTCTTGCGAGAAGTCCGCCTGTCCGTGCCCCTGCGTGCCTCGAAGGTCTTGCCACCCGCCCGGAAGAATCGCATAATACGCGCCGCTCTCCGACGGGCCTGTTTTGCTATGGTCTCGAGAGCACGTGTTCGGCCACAGAGGCTTGTTTTTTTATGGACAGTTGGAGTCGACAGCAGACAGGCGTGAAGGTCGGTCATGACCCGGCGCGCGCGTCGCACCAGCGTCTTTCGGACGAGCCCTCCAAAACGGTCATCTGACCCGTCACTTGGCTCGACCGGACGTGCGGCGACCTCGCCGGCACGGTTGGAAGAGCATCCATCGGATCCAAAGCCACTCGATCCCCGTCCCGAGACGGAGGGTCGGGATCGAATCCGGCAGCTTGCCGCGAGCGGTCTTTGGGTCTCGCGGGCCGTTGCGGCTTGCGACCTTCTCGCTCTGCTCTGTTCGAGGTTCCAGCATCCGACTGGGTGCCGGCGGTTGCCGGTTTTGGTTGTCCCCGCTATGTCCGTCGAAGCTCTCGTGCGTCGGCGGCGATGTTTCGGGCTCAATGGTCCTCTGAGTGCGCCTTTCGGCGTCGAGGAGAAGCCGGTGATGGAGTTGATGAATAACACCTTGAATCGTCCTCAGCAGTTCGCCGTCCACCCCGTGCGATCCGACGCGCGCTCCGATGAGTCTTCGGATCAGGACGTCGTGACGGTGCGTCGTGCTTGCGGTCGCGGCGAGTTCGACGCGGCGCGTCTGCGGTTTCTGCGCTTGCGCGAGCCTTCCCAGGTTCGTCTCCTGGAGGATATCCCGCGTTCCGAGGCGGTGCGTCTTGCCGGCGGTCTGCCGTCCTATACGGTGGCGCGTCTGTGCGAGCGGGTGCCCAAGACCTTGCGTCGGGCGATCGTGCGGGCATTGCCCGAGGTCAAGCGGCACGGGGTGTCGGTGATCCTCGACTATCGTCGGCGCATCTAAACCGCGTCCGGCGCGGTCTGCGCCTCCTTGAGTGGTCGGCTATGTCGGCATCCATCCGGTACGTTTGGCGTCGACGCGGTTTAGATCGTCGATTCGGCCATGCGCGGCCGCAGAGAAGAACGCGGTTTAAGCCGATCGGAAGACTATGCAACGATTTGTCCCCGGCCAACGTTGGATCAGCGAGACCCAAGGCGAGCTCGGGCTCGGGCTGGTGGTGGCCGTCGACGGGCGCCGCGTCGAGATTGCCTATCGGGCGACCGGCCAGGAGCGCATTTATGCACTCCCGGAGGCCCCTTTGGTACGTCTGGAGCTGACGGCGGGCGAGCATGTGCGGGATCGTGACGGCCGGGATCTGACGATCCTCTCGGTCGCGAACGACGCGGGCCTCTTCATCTATCGCTGCGAGGACGTCCAAGGGGCGGTCGTCGCGCTTTCCGAGTCCCAGATCGACGACCGGCTCAGATTCAATCGCCCGCATCAGCGTCTGATGTCCGGGCGGCTCGACCCGGATCATTGGTTCGATCTGCGCTGGCGGACCTGGTTGCAGGGGATGCGCGAGGCCGGCTCGCCGGTGCGGGGTCTGGTCGGTGCGCGGGTCGGGCTGATCCCGCATCAGCTCGAGATCGCCGCCGAGGTGGCGCGACGCGACGCCCCGCGCGTGCTCTTGGCCGACGAGGTCGGGCTGGGCAAGACCATCGAGGCCGGGCTGATCCTGCATCGCATGCTCCTGACCGGGCGTGCGCAGCGGGTGCTGGTGATCACGCCCGAGCCGCTGCTCCACCAATGGCTCGTGGAGATGCGGCGCCGCTTCAACCTGCGCTTCGCGCTCTTCGATCACGCGCGCTTCGCGTCCATCTCCGATCCCAACCCCTTTCTCGCCGATCAGCAGGTGCTTTGCAGCCTCGACTGGATCATCCGCTCGGCGGCGGCGAGACGGGCGCTCGTCGAGGGTCAATGGGACCTGCTGGTGGTCGACGAGGCACACCACCTGGATTGGTCGCAGACCGCCGCCAGTCCCGAGTATCGCCTGGTTGCCGACCTGGCCGAGCGCACCCCGGGCGTGCTGCTGCTGACGGCCACACCCGAGCAGCTGGGCCGTGCGGGTCACTTCGGCAGGTTGCGGCTGCTCGATCCGCAGCGCTTTCGCGACTACGCGTCTTTTCTCGCCGAGGAGGCGGACTATGCGCCCGTCGCGGCAGCCGCCGCGCACCTGCTCGACGGGCGGGCGCTCGGCGATGCCGATCGGACCCTCATCGCCGCGCGCTTGGGCGATCTGGACGGGCTTGATGCGGAGACCATCCTCCAGCGGCTGCTCGATCGTCACGGCACCGGGCGGGTGATGTTTCGCAA
The DNA here is from genome assembly GCF_000223985.1 of Thiocapsa marina 5811. Taxonomy (GTDB): domain Bacteria; phylum Pseudomonadota; class Gammaproteobacteria; order Chromatiales; family Chromatiaceae; genus Thiocapsa; species Thiocapsa marina. Next base: position 226,378 of record NZ_AFWV01000009.1, on the reverse strand, counting down.
CACGCGTGCGTCCATTCCCGGCTTTCCGGGGCGCGATCTGCTGCCGTATCCCTTGCCGGAGCCCGACGCCTACCGGGCGGGGAGCGACACGGCCGAGCGGCTTGCACCCGAGCGTGCGCACGGGCCCGCATGGTCTGAGATCGACCCGCGCGTCGACTGGCTCGTCGAGCTGCTGCGACGGCTCCGGCCCGAGAAGCTGCTGCTCATCTGTACCGCCGCCGACACGGTCCTGGATCTGCGGGATGTGCTGCTGCGTCGTGCCGGCATCCACGCGGCCGTCTTCCACGAGGAGATGGACATCCGCGAGCGCGACCGGGCGGCGGCCTATTTCGCGTCCGCAGAGGACGGGACACAGATCCTGCTCTGCTCGGAGATCGGCAGCGAGGGACGCAACTTCCAGTTCGCCCATCATCTGGTGCTGTTCGACCTGCCGCTGGATCCGGACCTGCTCGAGCAGCGTATCGGGCGGCTCGATCGGATCGGGCAGACCCGGCGGGTGCAGATCCATGTCCCCTATCTCGCGGGCGGTCCGGGCGAGGTCCTGTTTCGGTGGTATGCCGAGGGCCTGCATGCCTTCTCGGCCATCTGTCCCGCGGCGCCGGCCGTCTACGCGCGGCTGCGCGAGGACTTAACGGCGGCGCTCGCGCATCCGCAAGGCGCCGACGCCCTGGTCGCGGAGGCACGCGTGCTGAGCGCGCGTATCAACGGCGAGCTGGCCGCCGGGCGCGACCGTCTCCTCGAGCTGCACTCGCACCGTCCCGAGCGCTCCGCCGCCTTGGTCGAGGCCATCGAGCGGGTCGACGCCGACGGTGACTTGGCCGACTATCTCAAGCGGTTCTGGGACGGATTCGGTGTCGAGCACGAGTCCGCGCCGGGCCATTCATGGGTGGTGCGCCCGGGGGCGCACATGCTCCAGGAGACCTTCCCCGAGCTGCCCGAGGAGGGCGTCACCCTCACATTCGACAGGGCCACCGCGCTGTCGCACGAGCACTGGGAATTCATGACCCGCGAGCACCCGATGGTCCTTGCGGCGATGGAGCTTCTGAGCGCCTCCGACCTCGGAACCTCGGCCCTGACGATCGTCCGCGACGCACGTTTCAAACGCGCGAGCCTGCTGCTCGAGGCACTCTATGTCGCCGAGTGCCAGGCCCCGTCCTACTTGGAGGCGGGCCGCTTCCTGCCGCCGACCCTGCTGCGGCTGCTGATCGACGAGTCCGGTGCGAATCTGGCCGAGACGATCCCGCACGATGACCTGCAGGGCCATTGTCTCAACCACAACCATAAGCTCGCCCGCACACTGCTCGAGTCGCGGGGCGAACGCCTGGTGTCGATGATCGAGTTCGGCGAGCGCTTGGCCCGAGCGGCCGTGGTCGACCTGCGTCGGGATGCGACCGCGCGGATGCAGACCCTGTTGGGCGAGGAGCTGGACCGTCTGCGCGCCTTGGCGCGGGTCAACCCGAATGTGCGTCCGCAGGAGATCGCCGCCCTTGAGGACCGACGCGAACAGCTCGCTCAGGCGTTGGCGAAGACCCACCTGAGATTGGATGCGCTACGGCTCGTGGTGACCGGTTGAACCGCGTCCGGTGCGACATGCAATTTCAGCACAGGTCGGCGGAGGTGTCGGGCTCTCGCAAACGTCGGAGTCGACGCGGTTCAAGAATTTAAAGTCATTTTTTGTTCAATTTTTCTGAATCGCGTCCAGCGAGGATCTCACGGGCATGCGACGACCGCCGCCACATGACGAGCCGCTATTAACCCCTCGGGACGCGATTCAGAAGCCAAGGCCGATGCCGCCGCCGATCCCCCCGAAGCCCCCGCTTCCGAATCCGATGCCGAGATAAGGCGTCAGTCGCGGCGTCCATCCGCGTTGATCGTCCGCGGCCTCGTCGGGCCAAAGGCGCACCACGGCGTTCTCCAGGATCGGAAAGCGATAGCTGGCCTCGCCGACCTGACCGTCGCGCACGCCCGCGATGCGGCCGGTGACCGAGATGCGGCGGCCCGCGCGATAGTCCGATGGCTCCAAAAAACCCGCCTGGCGGGCGATGAACCGACCGATGGGTTGTCCGCTCGCCGTCGGCTTCCCGCAGCGATCGAGCCGGTAGCCGATCGTCTCGATCTCGGTCACTTCTGGGAGGTTGCGGGTATCGGCGATCACGCCTCCCCAGGTGACGACGGCGCCCTCGCCTTGACCGAGCGAGGCGACGCTCTCGGGTGTCAGACCCGAGGCGCCGACCGGTGTGACGCAGCCTTGTTGACTCGCGCAGCCGTCGAGGACTGCGAGCACGACGAGCAGGACCGCGAGGCCCCATCCGGTCCGTCCCCGGACGCTGCCGAGTCCGGTGAAGTGTTTCCGTGGCCGGGGCACCCTCGGGCGAGCCGGGTTTGATCGCGGGTCTGCGCTCATCTGTGCGTCACCTCAATACCAGGGTCCGTACCAAGGTCCGTACCAGGGCCCGAAAGAGGGCCCGTACCAAGGACGATACCAGGGGTAGTCGTATGGCCACGGGGTGGCGACGGGCGGCGGGTTCGGCCAGAGATACCAGGTCTCGCCCGTGACGACCGGATAAGGATAGCGGTATTCGCCGACATCGCGGGTTTCCATCCGAACCAGGGGGCCGACCACGGTGAAGCGACGTCGTTGCGGATACTCGGCGGGATCCTTGAAGCCGGGCAGCTCGACGATGAAGCGCCCCAATCCGTCGGCGGCATCGTCGGGCTCGCCGCTCCCGTTCAGAGGTCTTGCGAGGATCTCGATACGGGTGGTGTCCCGGGCGTTGTGCACATCCAGGATGGTCCCGCCCCAACGCACGCGTCGTCCGATGAAGCCCTCGGGCCGTTGCTGGACATCGGTCACGGCGGGCGAGGGCAGCGCCGGGTCGCGGATCTCCTCGGGCACCTGGCTGGTGGCGCATCCCCCGAGCAAGAGCAGGGCGACGACGGCCATCCTTGGTGTGGGGGCTCGGGCCATCAGGACGCAGGCCGAAACGCGGACGCCCGTCCGACCCGAGACCGGGTCGGGAGCGCCTGCGGGGCCGGACGTGCCTGCGGTGTCACGGATGGCTGGCCTTGGCCGAGCCGGAGCGGCGCTCACGGTAGACCTCGAGCTCCTCGGCGGAGAGCGGCCGTGCCTCGTCCTCCAACATCACCGGGATATCGTCGCGAATCGGGTAGGCGAGCTGCGCCGAGATCGAGATCAGCTCTCCGCGGGCCTTGTCGAAGATCAGCGGACCTTTGGTGACGGGGCAGACGAGGATGTCGAGCAGTTGTTTGTCCAGCATGGTGGATCTCCGCAAAGCTGTGATACGGCAACGCAAAATTCTGCGACGGTGTGTTCAGGATTCGAAGCGTCAGGGAGGACTGGATCTGCGCGGGACTGTCCCGCTCGCGTCTCGGACCGGGTCCGAACGGCCGCCCTAAAGTCGATTCTCGATTCTACCGCCCCGGGAAGAGACACAACCAGCGGAGCTTGTCCGCGCCGCGTTGAAAAGCCGATGGCTTCGCTGCATTTCACCAAGGCGAGACTTCGGACGCGGCAGTCCACCACCTTACCCCCCGGCGTCGGCCGACTCGCCCCGCGTGGGAAGGCCCCGGTCGTTGCTCAGGTCGAGATCTTATGCATCCTTCAGACACAATCCCGGTTCGGCAGCAGCTCGCCGGCGGCGTCCGAGCGGTCATCGCTCCTGTCATCGTTGCCGTGATTGCGGTCTGCCTGCTGGCGGCCGGACTCCTGAAGCTTGAATCGGCCACCCGAGGGCTGTCGATCGTGCAGGTGCGCGAGGCCGGGGTGCCCATGACGCTCTATCGCCCCGCCGGCGATGCGCCTGCACCGGTCGTGGTGATCGCGCACGGGTTCGCGGGATCTCGTCAGATGATGCAGGCGTATGCGATCACCTTGGCACGCAACGGCTATCTTGCCGTTACCTTCGATTTTCCCGGGCACGGGCGAAATTCCACACCCTTCGTCGCCGATCTGGAGGATCAGGCGGCTCGTTTAGGCGTCCTGACGGATGCGCTCGTGCCGGCGGTATCGCTGGGCTTGCGCCAGGCCGGAGCGGATGGCCGACTCGCCTTGCTCGGACACTCGATGGCGGGCGACGTCCTGGTGCGCTTCGCCGAGTCCGCGCAGGTGCCGGTCGCGGCCTCCGTGCTCGTCTCGCCCTATCTCTCTCCGGACACGGACACGGCACCGCTTCGGAACCTGCTCCTGCTCTATGGTGCTTTGGAGCCGGAGATGCTTCACGGGCAAGGACGTACGGCCATCGCCGAGGCGACGGGTGGCGAGGTCGAGGCCGGACAGACCTACGGCGACCCGAACGACGGCAGTGCACGGCGTTTGGCGCTCGCGCCCGGTGTGGAGCACATCGGTGTGCTCTATGCCGAGGGTGCCCTGGCCGAGTCGCTGACCTGGCTCGACGCGACCTTCGCCCGCACCGGAAGTGGCTACGTCGATCGTCGCGGCGCCGGGCTCGCGCTCCTCTTTCTCGGCATCCTCTGTCTCGCTTGGCCCTTGTCCCGACTGCTGCCGCAGGTGTCCGATCATCCGCGCGGCGCTGGTCTGAGCTGGAGGCGGTTGCTGCCGGTCGCCATTGCACCGGCTGTTCTGACACCGCTTGTCCTCTGGCGCCTTCCGAGCGACTTCCTCTCGATCATGCTGGGCGACTATCTGGCGCTGCACTTCGCCGTCTACGGCCTTCTGACTGCACTCGGCGTGTGGGTCATGCGCCCCGCGGGATCCGCTCGGCAAGGCGCGGTGAGCAGATCGGCGATGACGGTCGCGATCCTCGCCGTCTCGGTCTACGCGACACTGGCCTTTGCCGTGCCGACGGATCGGTTCGTCACCGCACTGCTGCCGGGGCTGGAACGCATGCACCTTGTGCTCGCGATCTTCGCCGGCACGCTCGTCTATTGTCTTGCAGACGAGTGGGCGACCCGTGGAGCGGGTGCGGCACGGGGCGGATATTGGTTGACCAAGCTCCTCTTTTTGTTCTCCTTGCTCGCTGCGGTGGCGCTGAATCTGAACGCGTTGTTCTTTTTGGTCATCATCGTGCCGGCGATACTGGTGCTGTTCTTGATCTACGGCCTGCTCAGTGGCTGGGTGTACCGACGCACCCGCCACCCGGCGGTTGCTGCCGTTGCGAATGCGATTGCATTCGCATGCGCGGTCGCTGTCACCTTTCCGGTCGTCGCGGATTGATGGCCCCAATAACCCCATTTATGTCGAGGATTCGAGTCCGGCAGTCGAGGCGTTGCCAAAAATTTTTGATCCTGCGCAGGCTACTCTTGAATCGTGCTTTCGCGTAAACTACCAAAAGCGCTAAGGTTTACTGGAGCTGCGACATCGACCGCAGCCTGTGCCTTGGGTCACCACAGAAAATCCGGCCTCCCGGCCGAATCGCCTCGAGCCACCAAGCTTATTACCTAATGACCTAATTACCTATCGACCGGAGGAGCTTTACCATGGTCGCATTCGCCGAATTACACGCGCAGAACCACAAGATTACGGAGCTCTCGAATGTCTTTCTCTATTTGGTTCGAGACCGTTCCATGTGCGATACGGATGTCACCTGCGACGTCTTCTTCGATCTGACCAATCGCGTCAAGGAGCACATGGAGCTCGTCGATCGGGAGATCTGCAGTCAGCTCATTTCCAATCCGGATCAAAAGGTCAAGAATACCGCGAATCGTTTTCTCTCCGGCTCGACCGAGATCAAACGCATCTTCAATGCCTATGTGAAGCAATGGTGCTCGCAGAAACGTCGCTCCTTGACCATCGACGATCATCCATCATTCTTGCAGGATACCGAGCAGATGTTTGCGCTGGTGATGGACCGTATTCAGCGCGAGACGGAGCATCTCTATCCGCTGATCCGTAAGCTCGAGGGTGCGGACAAGCAGGTGGCCTAGCGGGGCAGGCGATACCGCGGAACGGATGTGATGCGTTTGGTCGCGAGGGGTCGGGTGGACAAGCACGGCGCAGTCCACCAAATCCCCGCGCCGACGTCGGCGGACTGCGCTGCGCTTGTCGACGCTACACCGCTCCGATCGGCGATGTAAGGGGGGCGGGGCGATCGAAACGCAGGCGCGCTAGCTCCGCCGCAGAGACGCAATCCAATCCTTTTGGGCCTCGCGCCGGCGACGCTGCTCGAGTGCCGATCGAATCTTTGCCCGGGCCTGCTCGAAGTCCACCGATCGTTCCGGCTCGATACGCTCGCAGAGCAGTAGATGAAAGCCGAGGTCGGATTCCAAGGGTCCGCTCATCTCCCCGGCCTGTAATCCAAACAGCCCCTTGTCCAACTGCGGGAAGAGCTGTCCCGGCCTCACGAGTCCGAGGTTCCCGTCCTCTGTTGCCGTAGGGCACTCGGAATGCCTTCGGGCAAGCTCGCCGAAGCGCTCGATATGGCCCTTCAGGTTCGCCGCGATCCTTTCGATCCGCGCGCGCGACGCGTCGCGTGTGTTCTCCGGATAATCGTCGTTGACGGTGATGAGGATGTGACGTGCGGCGCGGCGCTCCGGTGTTTGGAAGCGCTCGCGATGCAGCTCGTAGAAGAGCCGCTCATCGACCTCGGTAATGGGTTCGGCATAGGTGCCGACCCGCTGCATGACGGCGTCGAAGGTCAACTCGCGTTGCAGCGCGCGGCGCATGGCGTCCTCGTCCAGTCCATTGCGCGCCATGTCCTCCTCGAAGGCGTCCGTGTCGGGATAACGGCCGCGCAGTTCCTGCAGTGCGTCCTCGAGCCGCTGCTCCGGCACGACCGCATCCAGCGCCTCGCACGAGGAGAGCACCAGGCTTTCCAGATCGAAGGTCCGGCGTGCCTGGCTTTCGACCTCGGCCATGCGCTGCGCATCCAAGCCGGCCAGATCGCATTGAAAACGCTCGATCGCCGCGCGCAGCAGGTGGTAGCGATATTCGCCGTCCATCGACTCAATCGGTGTCTTTCGAAGCGATGTCGTGGTCACGGTGCTTTGACCTCCGGCCCCGGTCTGTCGGCGGTACCGCCCTCGACGGGAGCGGTCTCGATCAAGGCGGATTCGGGGACCTGAAGCGTCGGTCTGTCCGCGAAGTGGACCTCGTAGGCGACCCCGGCCGGATGATCGCGCAGCACGCGTATCACCTCGCCGATCTCTCCGGCATCCACCAAGACCTTGCCTTGAATGCCCAGTGGCACCCGGCTGGCGACCTTCTCGCGTGCCTCGAAGCGGCTTGGCGTCCAGGGTGCCGCGGCGGCTTGCAGCTCCTCCTCGCGGCAACCCACGACCAGGTCATGTTCCAGAAAATGCACCGAATAGATGATCTGATCTTGGAGAAAGGTTCCGATGTCGCGGACGAAGCCGGTGCTGCCGCGTCGGATCAATAGGGTTCCGGTCGGGCGTCCCGGAAAGGTGCCGTCGTTGCGCACGTTGCGCACGACGCGCACCTCGTCGCCATACTCAAAGCCGGGCCGCATCGGGCATCCGCTCCGTCAGGTCGCTGAGCGCGACCCGCACGCTCTTGGGCTCGTTCATTCGAAAGACGCGGAAGACTTTCTCGGTCGCGGCATCCGAGACCACGAAGTCGCGATAGGCCGACTTCAGCAGATCCGCATAGAGTGCGCGACGGGCAATCCCCGAATCGGGCATCTCCTCGACCTGCTCCAGATAGTCGTGGAACCGCTGAAGGATATGCAGGCGGTTGACATGGACGACGCTCGGGTCGAAATCGATCTCGAAATAGGTCAGAAAGTCTTCGGCGCTGGAGAGATCCTCGAGGTCGAGGTCGAATTCATCGTCGGTCATGGTCGTCTCCTTCATTAAAGCCACGGTGGAAACATTGGTTACGGGTCTTTTTCACAGGATCGGCCGGTAGGGTGGACAAGCCCGGTAGGGTGGACAAGCGCAGCGCAGTCCACCGAACCCTGCGCCGGCGCTGGTGGACTGCGCTGCGCTTGTCCACCCTACCCATCCGGCACCCATCCGGCCAGCGACGTGGCCGGGTTTATGCCTGAGTCGACCCTTCACGCTGCGGTCATGTGGAGACGAGCCGCAGTCCAAGTCGCTGAAGAATCATTTCAATGTCTAAACCGCATCAGGCAGGAACCGACCGAGCTGCACCGAGCGTCGCAGTACGCTCGGCACCTCCCGTCGCACAGGACGCGCTTTAGCCCTTGAAGTACCGCACATTGCCGCCCGCGCCCTCGAGCGCGGATCGGGTCACCGCGGAACGTGCCATCGCATGCAGCTCGCCGATGCCGAGCCGATCGCTGGTGTCGACCTCGGCGATCTTCTCGAAGCGTTTCAGTGCTCCCGCTGCATCGCCGAGGCGAAACAGGAGGTATCCCGAGCCCTTCAGCGCCAACAGCAGGAACCGCGTCAGGCTCATGGAGACGAGCACGGACTGCCCGAGATCGGACTCGCGCAGGTCTCGCCAGTCGGTCGGCAGCTCAAGCCTTGCCGCGGTGAGCGCGATCGCTCGGTCGGCCGTCATCAGGGCCTCGCGATACCTGTGTCGGTAATAGAAATAGCGATAGAGCGCGACCAAGACCGTCAGGTGCTCGGGTTGGAGAAAATAGGCCAGCAGCAGGCGATCTTCGGCGGTGTCTTCGCCGTAGCCTTCCGCCGCCTCCTCGAGGAGCCGCTCGACCTCCGGCGAGACGGGCTCGTCGAAGTACATGGGCTCGCCGTCGAAATCCAAGAAATCCATCGTGCGCGTCTCCTCCCGGGCCTATTGGACCCGAACCGCCAGGGGATTGCCGATCTCGGCGAGGAAGCCCATCAGCTCCGGTGCCTCGGGCGGTCGCTTGCTCTGGGTCGCGAAGCGCCGGACCAGAGGCAGGAGCCGATCGGCTTGATCGAGATCCAGATCGCAGCACAGCAGATCGGCGTAGGCTTGGCGAATCGCGTGTCGCCCGGAGTGTTTCCCGAGCACCAGGTGATGCCTGCGCCCGACCTCGGCGGGGTCGATGCCCTGATAGTTCAGCGGATCCTTCAGCAGACCGTCGACATGGATGCCGGATTCGTGCGTGAAGGCGCCGTCGCCGACGAGGCTCTTGTGCCAGGCGACCGGCTTTCCGGAGGCCCGTGCGACCAGAGCGGAGAGTTCCGCGAAGGAGTGCAGATCGATCCCGCTGTCGATGCCGTGGATGTGCTTGAGCCCCATCACCACCTCTTCCAGGGCGGCATTTCCGGCCCGCTCGCCGAGTCCGTGGACGGTGGTATTGACGTGCGTCGCGCCACCGCGGACCGCCGCCAGGCTGTTGGCGGTCGCCAGGCCGAGATCGTCGTGGGCGTGCATCTCGATCTCGATATCCACGATGGCGCGCAGGTCGCGCATGCGCTCGTGGACCGTGAAGGGATCCATCAGACCGACCGTGTCGGCAAAGCGAAAGCGTCGGGCGCCGGCGGCTTGGGCGGCCTCCGCGGCGAGCCAGAGAAGCTCCGGATCGGCCCGCGAGGCATCCTCGGCACCGACACAGACCTCGAGCCCCATGTCCAGAGCGACTCCGACCTGGTGTCGAATCTGCGCGATGACCCACTCGCGATCGCGTCCGAGCTTGCGGGTGATCTGCTGGTCGGAGATCGGGATGGACAGATCCACCATGTCGACGCCCAGGTCGCGGCATTGCGCGATGTCGGCGGGGCGCATTCGGGTCCAGACCATCAGACGTGCCGGGAGACCGAGTGCGGCGACGGCGCGGATCGACTCGCGCTCCTCCTCTCCCATCGCCGGGATGCCGACCTCGAGCTCAGGCACGCCGAGCGCGTCGAGACCGCGCGCGATCGCGATTTTTTCCTCGATCGAGAAGGCGACGCCGGCCGATTGCTCGCCGTCGCGTAAAGTGGTGTCGTTGATCGTGACCTGTTGCGGTTCCATGCCCGGCTCCTCGAAGATGTTGTCGTTGTTTAAGCAAACAGCAGGCCATTTATCTTTTAAATCTAAGATCAAACGCTTGCGCGCAATGGATCGCGAAGTTGGAGGGTTTCCGACAGGCCTGGTCAAGGCGGGGGTGTCGCACAGACAACGGTGCTCGAAAACCTTTGCGCCGGTCGCGCCTTTGCGGTTCCAATAGTCGGTGCGATTTCAATGAGCGGAGTGCAGATGACCGAACGATCGACCCTCGACGGGGGTGCCGCCCTCGCCATCACGGGCTCAGGCGGCAGCGGGGCGGTCACGGCAGGGCTCATTCTGCTCGCCGCCGTCGGGCGCGCCGGCTATTACGGCTTGCTCGGCCGCTCGGCCGGTCCGCAGATTCGCGGCGGCGAGTCCGCGGCCATGCTGCGCTTCGGGCCGCGGCCGATCGAGTGCATGGGCGATCGCTTCGACCTGCTCGTGGGCCTGGACTGGGAGAACGTCGCCCGGTTTGCAGACGAGCTTCCGCTCGATCGCAACAGTCTCATCCTGACGGATGCGCAGGCCGGGCCGATCCCCGAGATCCTTGTCCGCTCGGGCGCGCAGGTGCGCAGCCTCCCCTGGAAGGCGCTTGCCGATGGCCAGACCGAGGGCCGAGTGAATATGGTCGCGCTCGGCATGGTCGGCGCCATGCTCGGGCTGCCGCCGGATGCGCTCGAAGCCGGTGCTCGGGCGACACTCGGCGGCAAGGGCGGGCGGGTGTTGGCGCACTCGCTCGAGTGCATCCGTTCCGGCTATGCCGCGGCCGATGCGCAAAGCTCGAGCGTGCCCTCGTCGGCGCTCGCCCCGGCTGTCGCGCGCTGGAACATCAGCGGCAACGAGGCCGCCGGATTGGGTGGCGTTCGCGGCGGGGTGCGGTTCGTCGCCGCCTATCCCATCACCCCGGCGAGCGAGGTCCTGGAATGGCTCGCACCCCGGCTGGAGCTCCTCGGCGGCTCTTTGCTCCAAGCCGAGGACGAGCTGGCCTCGATCAACATGATCATCGGTAGCTCGTTCGGCGGCGTGCCCTCGCTGACGGCGACCTCCGGCCCCGGCCTCAGTTTGATGGTCGAAGGCCTGGGTCTGGCCGTGGCGAGCGAGACCCCGGTCGTGGTCGTCAACGTCCAGCGCGGCGGGCCATCGACGGGCATCCCGACCAAGTCCGAGCAGTCCGATCTGAACATCGCACTCTACGGTCTGCACGGCGACGCCCCGCATCTGGTCCTGGCGGCCTTGGGGATTCGCGATTGCATCGACACGGTTGCATGGGCGGTCGGTTTGGCCGAGCACCTGCAGACAGTCGCGATCGTGCTGTCGGATCAGATCCTGGGGCAGTCGCGGGCGATCGTCGACCCGCCCGGCGACCGAGCGTTCGGGGCAGGGGAGACGCCGCACCTGCAACGCCTGATCGCGCGCGACGCCGACCCCGATCATCGTCGCTATCGGCCGACGCCCGACGGGGTCTCGCCGATGGCCTTGCCCGGTCTGGCGGGCGGGATGTATACGGGCGAGGGTCTGGAGCACGGTCCGGGCGGTGCGCCCTCGAGCCGTGCCATCGACCATGCCGAGCAGCTCGACAAACGCCTGCGTAAGCTGACGGGGTTCGACTACGGGCCGGGTTGGGCCGAGATCCGAGGGGAGGGCGACCATGTGCTTCTGACGTGGGGCTCCGCTGCAGGCCCGGTCTTCGAGGCCGCGGAACGTCTGCGCGACTCGGGCACGCCGACACGGGCGATCGCCCTGCGCCTGCTCGCACCCCTGCAGCGCGAGGCCCTGCTCGAGGCTATCGGCTCGGCCGGGTCGATCTTGGTGGTCGAGCAGAACCAGACCGCGCAATGCTTTGCCTACCTCCATTCACAACAGGCGCTACCGGCACACGCACGATCCTATGCGCGGCCCGGCCCCTTGCCGTTGCGCCCCGGCGAGATCATGCGTGCGCTGACCGAGAGTGCCGAGCGCGAGGAGACCTGAGATGGATGTCGCCGTCATCACCCCGACCCTCCGAGCCAAAGACTACAAGTCCGAGGTTGCGCCCGTCTGGTGCCCCGGCTGCGGACACTTCGCGGTGCTCTCCGCCGTCACCAAGGCGCTGGCGCATCTGAAGCTCGCCAAGGAGCGCGTCGCCATGATCTCCGGCATCGGCTGCTCTTCCCGATTGCCGGCCTATGTCGACGCCTACGGTTTCCACGGCATCCACGGCCGCGCCCTGCCGCTCGCCTCCGGCCTCAAGGCCGCCCGGCCGGATCTGACCGTGATCGTGGCCGGGGGCGACGGCGACGGCTTTTCAATCGGAGGAAACCATTTCCTGCACGCCTGCCGGCGCAACATGGACCTGACCTACATCGTCATGGACAACGAGGTCTACGGCATGACCAAGGGCCAGGCCTCGCCGACCACCCAGCCCGATTGGGCCAAGAGCAAGCTCACGCCGCACGGCACCGGCATGCGGCCCTTTCTGCCCACGGCGATTGCGCTCGCGGCCGGCGCGAGCTTCATCGCGCGCGGTTTTGCCGGTGACCCCAACGGTTTGACCAAGCTGCTGGTGGAGGCGATCGAGCATCCCGGATTCGCCTTTCTACAGGTCTTGAGTCCCTGCCAGACCTTCCGCCCGGAGCAGAAGGAGTGGAAGCACCTGGTCCATCCGGCCGATACGGCACCCACCGACGATCCGGTCGAGGCCGCCCGCTTCATCCAGGCCGACGACGGCATGGCGCTCGGCCTGTTCTATGTCCGGCGGCTCCCGGTCTGGCAGCCGCAAAACCAGCCGACCGCGACGCCCGCGGATCTGGAACGGGAGTTTGTGCTATGAGCACCCCTGCGAGCCCGCCATCGACCCAACGCATCGAGTCCGTCGCCGAGTTTCTGGTGCACGCCCTCGAGCTCGAGCACGAATCGGCCGAGCGTTACCGTCAGCTCGCCGAGACCATGACCCTGCACCACAATCACACGGTCGCCGCCGTCTTCCGACTCCTCGCCGACATGAGCGCGGCCCACGCCTCGGAGGTGACCGCCCGCGCCGAGGGTCTCCGGCTCCCCGAGATCGCCCCCTGGGACTTCAAATGGGCCTGCCCCGGCAGCCCCGAGGTCGATTGCGACGACATCGACGTCAGCTACCAGATGACCCCGCTCCAAGCCTTCGAGCTGGCGCTCTTCAACGAGATCCGCGGCCGCGACTTCTACGCCTTCGTCGCGACCGATTCACCGCAGCCGCGGGTTCGAGCGCTCGCTGCCGAGATGGCGGCGGAGGAGAACGAGCACGTCGAGCTGGTCACCAGGTGGGTCGAGCGCGAGCGCATGAGCCCGACCCGGCTGCCCGAGGATCTGGATCCGCCGAATCTGCAGGGCTGAGGCCCGACCATGACCGCCGACGAGCTGTGCTCGCCCTTCGGTGCCGGCTAGAACACCGGTTCGGCGAAGTCCACCGTGATCCTCATGACGTTGTAGCCCGCGGATGGGCATGCTAATTTAGGCCGCATCTTACGAGGTAAGAAATCGAGGTTCTCATGCCGACCGTCACCGTTTCCGACAAGGGTCAGGTGGTCATCCCCGCCGCCATCCGCCGGCGGCTCGGTCTGGTGCCAGGCAGCAAGCTCGACTTCGAGCTTGAAGGCGACGGCATCCGGGTACGCCCGCTGAAGTCGATACCGCCGTCTCGTGCCGAGGACGGCTACGGCATGCTCCGCTGCGCACTGCCGGGCGAGCGCCGCCTGGCGGACTTCGACGCGGCCGAGGCGATGCGGGCCGAGGCCGATGATCGCCGTTGATACCAACATCCTCGCGCGTTTTTACGTCGACGATCCAAACGACCCGGAGGCCGACAGGCAGCGTCCCATCGCCCGAGCGATCATGACGGAGAGCCCCAGCCTGTTCGTGCCCCTGACCGTGGCGCTGGAGCTGGAATGGGTGCTGCGGGCCTTCTACCGTTTCGAATCCGCGCAGGTCGGTTGCGTCTTCGAGCACCTGCTCGGCCTTGGTCACGTCAATACCGAGGAGTCCGAGCGCGTCGCCGCCGCGCTGTCGCTTGCCGCCGACGGTATGGACTTCGCCGACGCCCTGCACCTGACGGCCAGCCAGCACTGCGAGGCCCTCTACACCTTCGATGATCGGCGCTTTGCACGCCGGGCGCGCCGGCTCGGCTGTGCGCCGCCTGTACAGGTGCCGACCGATGAGACACTTTGACCGGCAAGGGCTTCAGCGGCAACGCGGAGACGAAGAGGCATGGATCCGGTTGTCGTGATCGACTTCGAGACCACCGGTCTCTCGCCGGACATGGGCGATCGCGCGACCGAGATCGCGGCCGTCTTGATCCGCGACGGGCGCATCGTCGATCAGTACCAGAGCCTGATGAATGCCGGTGTGCGCATCCCGTCCTTTATCGAGCACCTCACCGGGATCAGCAACGCCATGGTGCGCGAGGCACCGCCGGCTAGCCGAGTCATGGCGGAGGTTGCGGACTTCGTCGGCGACTATCCCCTGGTCGCCCACAACGCCTCGTTCGACCGCAAATTCTGGGATGCCGAGCTGGCGCGCATCGGGCGCAGGACGCCGCAAGCCTTCGCCTGCTCGATGTTGGTCTCCCGTCGTGTCCTACCCCAAGCACCCAATCACAAGCTCGGCACCCTGGTCGAGTACGCCGGGCTACCGGTCACCGGCCGCTATCATCGAGCGCAGGCCGATGCCGAGATGGCGGCGCATCTGACGCTGTATCTGGAGCGGGCCTTGATGGCGCGGTTTGGGCTCACGGAGGTTAAGCACGACCTGCTCGGGCGGATTCAGCGGACGGCGAAGACACAGCTTGAAAGCTGCATCGCGCGTTACGGCGGGTCGGCAGCGGTAAGCGGATGAGTTTCGCGACAGGTGTGTTCTGATGCCAACCGTGAGGTTATCAGGAAACTTCGGATTTCTGAGGCGGGACTTGGGGTCAAGACTTGAGCCCGATGTCCCTTGCTCCCGCACTTATGGCTTTGCTCCATGAGCAGGCCCGGCTGTGTGGTACATTTGAGACCTGCGCCCAGGTTCCTTGACCCCGCGTTCCTCATCTAGAACACCTTCGCCCAGATGATCACAGAAATTCTCTGGCCCGAGGACAGAATCGATCATATCTCTCGGCATGGCGTAAGCCCTGATGAATTCGAAGAAGTGTGTTTTGCGCGGTCGTTGCTGCTCCGAGCAAGGTCAGAGGGCGCCAACCCGGTCTATCATGTTCTCGGAGAAACACTTAGTCACAAGCATCTGCTTTGCATTGTCATCCAGTTTCCCGACGGCAAGGGATATCCCGTTACGGCTCGCCCGATGACCGATCGCGAACGGGCACGATATCAGCAGTGGAAAAGAAAATGAAACACCTACCGACAACCGACTCAATCTCGGAGCTCGCGGCCTTTTGGCAGGTCCACGATCTCACGGATTTCGAAGATGAGCTCGTCGAAATCAGCGAACCGGTATTCCAGCGCGCAGAGGAAGTTTCCATTCGTCTGGCATCCGAAGACATCTCCGCTCTCCGAAGAAGAGCAAGGCGCGAGCACCTCTCTGAAGCGGACCTGATATCAAGATGGGTGCATGAGCGTTTGCGCGGGAACGAGAATTCGCCAACAAGTCGCTAAAGGCAAAACGGGGCGTCGGCAGCGCAGCCGATCGGGCGCGGCATCATGATGTTGCCGAGGACCGGCGCTCCGTCCAGCCGCCAGATGCTCGTCGATCGCGATTGCGATCATGACCGCGGCAATGCAGAGGGCTCGACCCCGCGGCTCAAGCTGGGTATCTGCTCTCTGATACCGATGCCCTCTGTATCGCGTTGCGGCGCGTCGGCAGCGGCAAGCGGATGAGCTTCGCGACAGGAGTGTCTTGATGCCAACCGAAGCGGTATCCCGGAACTTCGGATGTCTGCGGGCCTATGAGCAGCAGCTTGATCGCCTCGGCGCCCTGGCGGAGCGCTATTTCGCCGATGATCCCTCGACCTGCCTGATCAAGCTCCGCCAGCTCGGCGAGGAGCTGGCCCGCCAAGTGGCCGCTCGGAGCGGTCTTCTCGTCACCCCGGACGAGCTGCAATCGGACCTGTTGCGTCGTCTCAAATTCGAGCGTGCGGTTCCTCCCGAGGTCCTCGACCTGTTTCACCAGGTCCGAATTCTCGGCAACCGCGCGACGCACCATGGCGACGGCGACCATCGGGATGCCCTGAACACGCTCAAGATCGCCCGGCAACTGGCGATCTGGTTTCACCGGACCTTCGGAAAGGACACCGGCTTCAAGCCCGGCCCTTTCGTGCCGCCGACCGCACCGCAGGCCGCTTCGGAATCCCTCGTGGAGGAGCTGGAGCAGCTGCGCGCCCAACGGGCTCAACTGCTCGACGAGGCCGAGAAGGTACGGGAAGCGGTCGAGGCGGCGAGGGTCGCTTATGAAACCACCGAGGCCCGCGCCCGCCGGATCGACGAGGAGCGAGAGCTGTGGGCCGCGATTGCGCAGGACGCGGAGGACCAGAAGAACGCCGCTTTGGCCGACCTGCTTATCCTACAGACGGCCGCCGCCCAAGCCACGCCGCAGCAGAAGGCCCGTCAGCAGCAACAGGCCGAGCAAGCCGCCAAAGGGATCGATCTCGACGAGGCCGCGACGCGTGCCATCATCGACGAGCAACTGCGCATCCGAGGCTGGGAAGCCGATACCAAGGTCCTGCGCTACAGCCAGGGCGCACGCCCGGCCAAGGGCAGGGCGATGGCGATTGCCGAATGGCCGACCGCGAGCGGTCCGGCCGACTATGCACTCTTCTATGGCTTACCCTGTCTCGGCACGGTGGAGGCGAAGCGCGAACGCAAGAACGTCTCCGCCGCCGTCGATCAGTCCGAGCGCTACGCGCGCGACATCATCCTCGAGGACGGCGAGGCGGAGGCGAGCGGGGGGCCATGGGACGCCTACCGAGTCCCCTTCGTCTTCGCGACCAATGGACGGCCCTATCTCAAGCAGATCGAGACCGAGAGCGGCATCTGGTTTCGCGATACCCGCAAGGCCACCCATCACCGCCGCGCCTTGAACGACTGGCCGACGCCGGACGGGCTCAAGGCCCGGCTGGAGATCGACATCGAGGCCGCCCAAGAGGCCCTCAAGATCCAGCCGATGGTGTTCGGCTTCCCCCTGCGGCCCTATCAGCAGCAGGCCATCGAGGCGGTCGAGCGGAGCATTGCCGACGGCTTGCGGTCCCTGCTGGTCGCCATGGCGACCGGAACCGGCAAGACCAAGCTCGCCATCGCCTTGCTCTTTCGCCTCCTCAACGCGAAGCGCTTTCGCCGCGTCTGCGTCGTGGTGGACCGCAGCGCACTGGGGCAGCAGACCGGCGGGGAGTTCTCGTCCACCAAGGTGGTCGGGACCAAGACCTTCGCCGACATCTTCGATCTCAAAGGGCTGGACGCCGCCCGTCCCGAGCCGGAAACCAAGGTCCACATCTGCACCATTCAGGGCCTCGTGCGCCGGGTGCTCTACAACGCCGATCCGGCCGATGTACCGCCCATCGACCAGTACGATCTGATCGTCATCGACGAGTGCCACCGGGGCTATCTCCTCGACCGCGAGCTCTCCGACGGCGAGCTCAGCTTCCGCAGCGAGGCGGACTACATCTCCAAATACCGCCGGGTCCTGGAGCACTTCGACGCGGTCAAGATCGGCCTGACCGCGACGCCCGCGTTGCATACGGTGCAGATCTTCGGCGATCCGGTTTATACCTACTCCTACCGCGAGGCGGTCGTCGACGGCTACCTGATCGACCACGAGCCGCCGATCCAGATCACCACCGCCCTCTCGCAGGCCGGGATTCATTTCGGCAGGGGCGAGCAGATCGAGCTGCTCGACACCAAGACCGGCCAGATCGACCTTTCCCATGTCCCGGACCAGATCGACTTCGAGGTCGAAGCCTTCAACAAGCAGGTCGTAACGATCAACTTCAACAAGGTCGTGGCCGAGGAGCTGACCAAGCACATCGATCCTGATCTGCCGGGCAAGACCCTGGTCTTTGCCGCAACCGACGCCCATGCCGACATCGTCGTCGACCAGCTCAAAAAGGCGTTCAAGGCGCGCTACGGCGAGATCGAGGACGCCGCCATCCGCAAGATCACCGGCAGCGTCGATCAGGTCAGCGGCCTGATCCGCTCCTATCGCAACGACGACCTGCCGAAGATCGCCGTCACCGTCGATCTGCTGACCACCGGGATCGATGTTCCCAAGATCACGAACCTCGTCTTTCTGCGCCGCGTCAACAGCCGCATCCTCTACGAGCAGATGCTGGGCCGGGCGACCCGGCGTTGCGACGAGATCGGCAAGGAGACCTTCCGCATCTTCGATGCCGTCGATCTCTATCCGCATCTCCAAAACCTGACCGACATGCGCCCGGTCGTGGTCAACCCCGCGATCAGCCTGGAACAGCTGTTCGAGGAGTTCGCCGAGGTCGAGACGGACGCGCACCGCGAAGAGATCCGCGACCAAATCCTGGTCAAGCTGCGGCGGCGTCTCGGCAAGCTCTCCGGCGAGGCCCGCGAGCAGTACGAGGCGAGTGCAGGTGAAACGCCCGAGGCGACACTGAAGCGCCTGGCGGAGCAGCCGCTCGATACGAGCGTCGTCTGGATCACGTCAAGGCCCGGTCTTGGCCGTATCCTCGACTGGGAACCGGAGGCGTATGCGCCGCGCCGAATCCCGATCTCGTCTCACGATGATCGGATTGCCGAGGTCGTGCGCGGCTACGGGTCCGCCGACAAGCCCGAGGATTTTCTCGACGGCTTCACCAGCTACGTCCGCAACAACGTCAACAAGATCGCCGCCCTGACCGTCGTGGTGCAGCGCCCGCGCGAGCTGACCCGCGCCCAGCTTCGCGAGTTGCGCCTTGCGCTCGACAAGTTGGGTTATTCCGATGCCAACCTGCGCCGGGCGTGGCAGGATGCCCGGAACGAAGAGATCGCCGCCTCGATCATCGGGTTCGTCCGTCAGGCCGCCCTCGGCGACGCGCTGATTCCCTTCGAGGAACGGGTCCGCGCCGCCACGCAGCGGATCCTCGCCAAACACCCCTGGAGCGATCCGCAGCGCAAATGGCTCAAGCGCATCGCCGAGCAGATCGAGCGCGAGATCGTGGTGGACCGCTCGGCGCTCGACCGTGAGCCCTTCCAGGCGCATGGCGGTTTCAGTCGTCTGAACAAGGTGTTTGATGGTCAGCTCGAAGCCGTTCTGGGCGAGCTGAACGAGGCGCTCTGGGAAGAGGCGGGATGAGCAACCGCATCGCGGGCGCAGACGCAAAGCCAGCAACCTGATTCTGGATGACGGCTCTTTACCGTGACCGAGCGCATGTCGCGCCGCACCCGAGGCGCCGCGCCTCCGGGTACGCCGACTTCAGCCCGCCCCCGGCGTCGCTATAATCGACGCGGAACCATCCGCCGCACCCATTGGAGGCCATGATGTCTGTTGCACCTCAACCGCGTCTCTCGTTCGAGGACTGGCTCGCCATGGAGCGCGTCGCCGCGGACCAACGCAGTGAGTACGTCGGCGGTGAGGTCTTCGGGATGGCCGGCGGCACCGAAGAGCACAACCTGATCGTGCTCAATGTCGGCGCCGAGCTGCGCAACCAGCTTAAAGACAAACCCTGCCGGGTTTACCCAAGCGACATGAAGGTTCGCATCGTCTCGGATGACGTCGCCACCTACCCGGACGTAATGGTCATCTGCGGCGAGCGCCAGTTCTACGACGACCGGCGCGATGTCGTCACCAATCCGACCCTGATCATCGAGGTCCTGTCCGACTCCTCCGAGGCCTATGATCGCGGCGACAAGTTCCGGCACTACCGCAACCTGCCAAGCCTGCAGGCCTACCTGTTGTTGTCGCAATACCGAATCCAGGCCGAGCTGTTCCTGCGCCAGCCGGACGGGACCTGGAGCCTAAGCAGCTATCAAGACCCGTCGGAATCCATCCCCCTGCGCGTCGTCGACGCGGAGCTGTTACTGGCCGAGGTCTACGACAAGGTTGAGCTCTCGAGATAACCTCACGAACCGTGCATTTAGCCCCGAACCCCGGACCCCGAACCCCGGACCAGGGAATTCCACCGCAACCGCTTCAATGAACCCGATGACCGACAATCGAACCCGCGACATCGTCGCCAAGCTTTGGAACCTCTGCCACATCCTGCGCGACGACGGCGTGACCTACAACGAGTACGTCACGGAGCTGACCTTCCTGCTCTTCCTCAAGATGATGCAGGAGACCGGACATGAGGACCGTATCCCGAACGGGTACGGCTGGGAGTCATTGTCGACGCGGGAGGGTCTCGACCAGCTCGAATACTACCGTCGCCTCCTGCTGGATCTGGGCGACACGAAGAAGACGCAGGATCCCACCATTCTCGCGATCTTCGCCGACGCGGGCACCAAGCTGCGCAAGCCCGCGAACCTCAAATCCCTGACCATGGCCATCGACAAGCTGGACTGGTTCTCGGCGCGCGAGGAGGGCCTCGGCAACCTCTACGAGGGCCTGCTGGAGAAAAACGCGGCCGAGAAGAAATCCGGTGCAGGCCAGTATTTCACGCCGCGCCCGCTGATCGACTGCATCGTTCGCCTGACCAAGCCGAAGCCCGGCGAGGTGATCCAGGACCCGGCGGCAGGGACGGCGGGCTTCATCGTCGCCGCCGACCACGACATCAAGGTGCGCACCGACGATCTGTTCGAGCTGACCGAAAACCAGGCGTTCTTTCAGCGCCATCTCGCCTACCGAGGCGCCGAGCTGGTTCCGGACGCACATCGACTTTGTCTGATGAACCTGATGCTGCACGGCATCGAGAGCAGCATCGTCTGCGCCGACACCCTCTCGCCGGACGGCGAGGCCCTCGGCAAGGCCGATCTCATCATGACCAATCCGCCCTTCGGCACCAAGAAGGGCGGGGGCAGGCCGAACCGCTCCGACTTCTCGATCACGAACGACACCTCGAACAAGCAACTCGCCTTTGTCGAGCACATCGTCCGCGCACTGAAACCCGGCGGACGCGCCGCCGTCGTCGTGCCCGACAACGTGCTGTTCGAGGACAACACCGGGCGACGCTTGCGGACCTGGCTCATGGAGCTATGCGACCTGCATACCGTCCTGCGGCTGCCGACCGGCATCTTCTACGCGCAGGGCGTGAAGACCAATGTGCTCTTCTTCACGCGGGGGAAGAACGACAAGGCCAATACCCAAGCCGTCTGGGTCTATGAACTGCGGGCCAACATGCCCGCGTTCGGGAAGACACGACCGCTCACCGTGGCCGACTTCGCGGAGTTCGAGGCCGCGTTCGGCGATGATCCTTACGGCAAGGCGGGGCGGACCGATCAGGGCGAGACCGGGCGGTTCCGCTGCTTCACGCGCGAGCAGATCAAGGAGCGGAACGACAATCTCGATATCGCCTGGTTGCGCGACGAGAGCGAGGACATCGAGGAGCGGTTGAGCGATCCAGACGACATCGCTGCCGCAATCATTGTGCATTTGCGCGCGGCGCTTGAGGAGATTGAGGGGTTGACGGAGGAGATCGAAACTGCCGCCGCAGTGTCCGAGGAGGCGGCATGAGTTTCAGCCATGATGTTGCAGACCTAGTCGCTCGTTCCAATGATCCCCTACATAACACAGCCGACTGGTGGCAACGTATCCCATTGGGTGATGTCTGCAACATCTTGAATGGCTTTCCCTTTCAATCCCAATACTTCAATGGAAGTGGTGGTGCGCCCGTAATTCGCATACGGGATGTAACGTCCGGGATGTGCGCGACATTCTACAGTGGAGAAATACCAGAAGGCTATTGGGTCGAGCCGTCCGATATGGTTATCGGAATGGACGGAGATTTTAATTGTCGGTTGTGGCCGTCCGAGCGCGGTCTGCTCAATCAGCGTGTTTGCAAATTAACCCCGCAGGAAGATTTTTTAGAGAAGAAGTTTGTTTCCTATGCGCTTCCCGGTTATCTACGCCTGATTAACGAGCACACACATTCCATAACCGTAAAGCACTTGTCCTCCAAAACAATATCTAAAATACCTTTTCCCCTTCCTCCTCGTGCAGAACAACGCCGCATCGTTTCCAAGCTGGACAGTCTATTCGAGCGCACCCGCCGCGCCCGCGAGGAACTGTCTCATATCCCGCGCCTGATCGAGAGTTACAAGAAGGCGATTTTGGAGGCGGCTTTTCGAGGTGATTTGACGAGGTCATTTAGAGAGAAAAATAATCTCTCGGCATGGGAAACCAAACCACTGCATAGCCTTATCGCCGACGGACCTACCAACGGGTATTCGCCGCGAGCAGGTGATAACCCTTCAGGAACATTGTCCCTCAAGCTAACAGCAACAACGCGAGGATTTCTTGATCTGTCTGAAAGAGCAATAAAGCGCCTATCCGATGTCATTCCGGAAGACTCGCAATATTGGCTTCAGGATGGGGACATTCTGGTTCAACGTGCCAATTCATTAGAATATGTCGGAGCAACGGCAATTTTTCGTGGTCCTCCGAAAACATACATTTATCCGGACTTGATGATGCGCCTGCGGGTGAAAGATGACGTACTGCGCCAATACCTCTGGCGATTCTTAAATTCTCCTGATGCTAGAAGCTATTTCAAAAATCATGCGACCGGAACGGCAGGAAATATGCCGAAGATTAACGGCCGAACTCTGAAGGCGCTTCCGGTGCCAATGCCCTCGGAGTTAGAGATGCCGGAGGTCGTAGAGAGGATCGAGACGAAACTGGCATATGTCGAATCCACAACTTCGGAATACACGAGAGCGGTATCGTTGCTTAACCATCTCGACCAAGCCAACCTCGCCAAAGCCTTCCGTGGCGAGCTCGTCTCTCAGGACCCGAGCGACGAGCCGGCTTCGGTCCTCCTGGAGCGCATCTGCGCCGCGCGCGCCGAGCAAACCAAGAACACCCGCAGAGGGCGCGGTAAGACTGCCAACGCGAGAGTCGCCGCCTAGCCGCTCCCCGTTGATGTCGACCAAACCCCAAAGCAGTCATAGGACCGAGCACGAGCAAAGGAAGGAAGATCGCAGGGGTGACCCGCCAACGGGTCGGTCAGCTGATGCGGGGGAACATAGGGACACGTCTTGAAATCACGCAATGCGTGATTTCAAGACGTGACCCCGATGCCTGCTGGAGCATCCCGACGGCATCCAGGCGCAGCTTGCACTCGAAGCGCTGGAGCAGCCCGAACGTTCAGTTGGCGCAGGCCGATGAACGGATGATCGCCTCATTCCCCAAGGGAGAGCGGGCGGGAGCCGCTATCTGGAGCAAGGGCCACGGCGTAAGATCTGTCCCCTCACTCGACCCAGCCCTTGGGCACACCGCCACCGGGATCGACCGACCGGGTCTGAGTTGTCGCCACGCCCATGATCTGCTAGCGTCTCGATGCCGGACATCGTGTATGGTCATTGTGCAGGTGACGAGACGACGCCCGGAAAAATGAGACACCGGCTAGGCAGAATCTGTCCCGACTGAGATAGACAGATTCCGTCTATCTCACCTGACCGACACTCTGTCTAATCCACTTTTAGATGCACAAGGTCACCATGGGACAAGCCAAGCGAATGTGGGAAGAAGCCATGGAACGAGGCTTCGCAGTTGATGAGAACATTGTGGTGTGCCCCGATTGCTTTGACGAAGAAGCGTTACGGGATTTCATTAGAAACAGCGGCGGTACAACCCCGTGCACGTATTGTGGGACAGTCGGCGAAGGTACTTGCACACTGGAAGAATTGCTGGATCACGCAATGTCCTGCATTAGGACAGAATGGGGGCAACCGGCCGACGAGGGACTACCTTATGAAACAAGAGAAGGAGGATGGCAAGGTGCGGTAATAGACTCATGGGAGCTATTGGGGAACGTTGGCCTATATGCGCTGAACGGGGATTTACAGGAACAGATAAACTCGGCACTAAACGATGACGAATGGTGTGAGCGCGATCCTTTTGCACTAAGAAGAGATCAAACGCTCTATTATGGGTGGAAAGGCTTCTCGAAATTCGTAATGCACGAAGCGAGATACGTCTTCTTGAGCGCTACGCCTAAGAGCTATGATGAGTTTCAACATGATGAAATGCATCCGGTCAAAATCCTCGACGCACTTGCACACATGGTCGAGGATATTGGCCTAATCGATGCAATCAACACGACCTCAAAACTATATCGCGTCCATATTGTAGACCCCAAAGAATCGCTTACGACATCGAAGCGTCTTGGCTCTCCCCCACTAGACCGCGCCAAATATCCGAACAGGATGAGCCCTTCCGGAATATCGATGTTCTATGGAGCTTTCGATATAACGAATAAGGTTAGATCGTCCGAGCGAAGCGAGCGACGATCTGAACCGTTTGTTGGACGAGCCCGTGATCACGGCGGTGCGGAGGGGAGAGAGAAAATAGCTTTTCGAGGCTGATGGGTCGTTGAGCCTGGAGACGAGCGAGGAGCTGCGCAACCCCGGCTGCCAAGCTCGCCATCGCGGTGAACATGGCGCCCCAAGGCGCTCAAGGTGTGCATTGTGCCTGAATTGGAGGCGAGCGCCACCCTCGCCCCGTGGAAGCCGAAGTCCGGGGCTCGCCGTGTCGCCGGCGGTTACATCGCCAGTGCCTCGGGCGCCTCGAGGGTTGGCGGCAGGGTCGGTTGTGGCGAGTGCGGCGGAAGGCGTGTCTGCACGATGCGCATCGCGGCGCCGCAGCACGGGCATTTCAGCTGGGGCCGTGGCCTGAGTTGAGCGATCAGGCGCTTCGGATCGAGTCCGAAGAGCCACTGCAGCAGTGCAATGGCGCGCTTGCTGTTGGGATGCAGAAAGCCGAAGTTGCGGGCCCGGCGAAACCCTTTTAGCAAGACATGCTGGAGCACCAAGGCGAGGAAGCGCGCCCCCGGCAGGGTGCGGTATTCGAAGCGCTTGCGCTTGGCATGGCGGTAGCGAAAGGTTACCTGGCCGTTCTCGCAGGCGACGATGTCCTTCTCCTGGATGACGCCGCGATAGAGGTAACGCCCCAGATAGACCAGCGCCTTCTCGCCACGGCCGACGTTCTTGCAATCGACGACCCAGGTGCTCGTCAGGCCGGGCGGGAGGGTCAGTCCCTCGGCGGCGATGGCCGCGAGCAGCTTGGCGCGGAAGACCTTGGCCAGGGCCTTGTGATTGAACAGATAGCCGCGCTTGCCCGACTTGGTGCGCCAGCGTTTCTTGTCCGGATCAAGGGCCGCCGCGGGCACCACCAGATGAACGTGGGGATGGAAATCCAGTCGCCGCGAATGGGTATGGAGCACTGCAATCGCCCCGGCCTCACCCTGCAACTGCGTGTCATTGCGCGCGAAGGTGCGCACCGTCTCCCAACTCGCGCGGATGAGGTGATCGTAGAGCCTCTGCTGGTTGGACCACGCCAGCGGGCGCAGTGCCTCGGGCACGGTGAAGGTGAGCAGGAAATAGGTCGCCGGTACCTGCTTGGCAAGCTGACGCTCGAGCCAGCGCTGGCTCTCGTGGTGCTGACAGTGCGGACAGGCACGATGACCGCAGGAGTGCGGGACGAGTTCGGTGTGATCGCACGCGCTGCACTGCGCCCGCATCAAGGGGCTGGCCGAGGTGCGGCAGCGCTTCAGGGCGTGAAGGGCATTGAGCTGACTGGGCAGGATCGTCTCACCATACCGGGCGAGGTAGTCCGCCTCGAAGGTGGCGATGATGGCGGAGAGCAGGATCATTTCACGCCCCTCCAGTGGATGGAGAAGCCGCTCATCAAGGTGTTGATGGCCTGCTCGGCGTTGCCGCCGGTCTGACGGGTCAGGTGGGTATAGCGGGCGGTGGTGAGGATGGAGTGATGACCGAGGATCTTCTGCACCTCCAGCAGATCGACACCGGCCTCGATCAGATGTGTGGCATAGCTGTGACGCAGACTATGGGGCGTGATCTTTTTTTAATCCCGCACGCCGCGACGACCTTGCGCAGGGCCACCTGCACGCCGCCGCGATCCAGCGGGGTGCAGGCCGAGGCCGCCGCCTTGAGTCCGCCGTGGCGATTGGGAAACAGCAGCACCGGGTTGCGATGCAACCGCCAAAAGCGGCGCAGCAGCTCGAGCGTTGTATCGGGCAGTGGGACCAAGCGATCCTTGTTGCCCTTAGCATCACGGATGTGCACGCGCCGACGCGCCGCGTCGATATCGGCCACGCTCAGACGCAGCCCCTCGCCCAGTCGCAGACCGAGGCTGTAGAGGGTGAAGAAGAAGACGCGATAGCTGAGTGTCTGCGTTGTTTGAATCAGACGCCGGGCCTCCTCGACCGTCACGATATCGGGCAAGCGCTGACCCTTGGGTGGTTTGATCAGGTCCACGTTCACCCAAGGCTTGCGCAGCACATGGGCGTAGTAGAACTTCAACCCGTAGAGGTCGAGTTTGACGGCACTCCAGGAGTTGGTTTGGAGCCGATCGGAAAAGTAGTCGAGTAACTGCTGCTCGGACAGATCCTCGATGCAGCCGTCAAAATAGGCGCCGATGCGGCGCACGGCGCGGGCGTAGGCTTCGATGGTCTTGGGCTGCAGCCCCTTGAGTCGAAGGTGCTTGAGATGGGCCTCGTAGTGATGTTTGAAGCGCTCTTCGCAGGAGTTGGACATGGTGGTGTAACCTCATGATCGTGAACAGACGACCCCTCGCAAGCGAGGGCGTGAGGTTGCAGTTTAAAGCCGACGAGGCCGGCATGGGCCTTCTCCGCGAAGCGGCTTCGTCCAACTACGCCATCTGTCAGGCCGACTTGCTGATCAAGAACGACCGGCAAGCCAAGGTCTATCTCGGCAACTCGCTGATCCCGCACGACCCCCACAGCCGCGAGCCGGGCGATCAGCTTCCGGAAGCGGGATACCGTTTCGACTTCATGCTCTCCAACCCGCCCTTCGGCGTGACCTGGGGCGGCAAGGACGGCTATGAGACCGAGGCGCGCAAGCTGGTCAAGTCGCGCTATCGAGCCGGCATGCCGCGCGTGAACGACGGCGCGCTGCTGTTCCTGCAAACCATGCTGGCCAAGATGAAGCAGCCGGAGAAGGGCGCAAGCCGCATCGCCATCATCTTCAACGGCTCGCCGCTCTCCAACGGCGATTGCGGCTCGGGCGAGAGCGAGATCCGACGCTGGATCCTGGAGAACGACTGGCTCGACGCCATCCTGATGCTGCCCGATCAGCTCTTCTACAACACCGGCATCTACACCTATATCTGGCTTTTGCGCAACGACAAGCCGGCCTCCCACCGCGGCCGCGTGATGCTGATCGACGCCCGCCAGCAGTACCAGAAGGAGCCCAGATCCTTCGGCAACAAGCGCAACCGCATCAGCGATGGTCACCGTGCCTGGATCCAAGAGCGCTACCGCGAAGGCTGGGCGGAGGGCTTCGTCGACGAGCAGGTCAAGTGCTTCCGGCGCGAAGACTTCGCCTACCACAAGGTCAGCGTCGTCTTCTGGCAGTTGGACGAAAACGACCGGCCCGCCACCGTCACCGAGCCCTACGAGAAGGCGTTCACGGCGGTGAACCTCAAGAAGGAGCAGGAGTTTTACGACAGCGAGCTGACCTTTCGCGTGCGGCTGAAGATCGGCGAGACCGAGACGACGCGGACGTTCACCCTTGGTCCGAAGGACAACGCGGCTCGCCAGTTCAAGGCGCTCATGCAGGACAAGCCACAGGTGCTGGCCGTCGACTGGACCCACCGGCACTATGTGAAGGACGACGAATACATCCCCTTCGGCGAGGACATCGAGGCGTTTCTGGACCGCGAGATCGCCAAGCCGATCATCCGCTGGCAGGACAGCCCGCAGCTCGGCTACGAGATCCTGCCGAACAAGTACTTCTACCGCTACCAGCCGCCCAAGCCGGCGAATGAGCTGCTCGCCGAATTCTGGCGCCTGGAGAAGGAGGCGGAGACGCTATTGGAGGGGTTGGCGCAGTGAAGACGCCCGAATCGGATCCCGCCGTAGCCTCTGCCCCGGAGTATTCTCGGCTGGTCGAGGACCTCAAAGTCCTGATCGTCTCGGCTCGGGTCTCTGCGGCAACTGCCGTCAACCGCGCTGCTATCCTTCTGTATTGGGAGATCGGTCGCGCCATCACAGAGCGTCAGCGGGCGCACGGGTGGGGTGATTCGGTGGTCGAGATGGTGGCCGCGGAGCTGCGCCGGTCGTTTCCCGCCACCCGAAGCTTCTCCGCGGACAATGTGTGGCGGATGCGGCAGTTTTATCTCACCTATGCGGATGCGGAGGTTCCGGGACGGGCTGTCCCGGGAAGTACCCTTGGCGCCATTGACGGGTCGGGAGCCGCGATTCTGGGACACGCTGTCCCAGAAACCAAAACAGCGTCCACCCCGGACCTTGCACTTCTGTCCAGGGTACCTTGGGGACATCACCTTCTCTTGATTAAGAAGACCGACGACCCGGCCGCCCGTCTGTACTACCTTCGGGCTACCGCCCGACTCGGCTGGTCGCGCAATGTCTTGCTCAATCAGATCAAGGCCGGAGCTTACGAGCGGGCCAGGGTGGAGAAAAAGACCCACAACTTCGATCTCGCCCTGCCCGAGCATCTTTCGGAGCAGGCGGAGGAGATGCTCAAAAGCGCCTACAACCTGGAATTTCTCGGCCTGCGTCAAGCGGTCCAGGAGCGCGAGCTCGAGGATCGGCTGATCCAACGACTGCGTGATTTCCTCTTGGAGCTGGGCTACGGCTTCTGTTTCGTGGGTCGCCAATACCGACTCGTTCTCGGCGAGAAGGAGTATTTCATCGATCTGCTCTTCTACCATCGTTTCCTGCGCGCGCTGGTCGCCTTCGAGCTGAAGGTCGGTCCGTTCGAGCCCGAGCATGCGGGCAAGATGGATTTCTATCTCAACCTGCTCAACGACACCGAACGCCCACCCGAGGACAACCCCTCGATCGGGATCATCCTCTGCGCCGAGAAAGACGATGTGGAGGTGGAATACGCCCTGCGCAGCAAGGCAAACCCGATCGGAGTGGCGACTTATGAGCTGCATTCCAGGCTGCCCGGTGAGCTGAAGGGGCGGTTGCCGAGTGCGGAGCAGCTTGCTGCGGTGGTCAGGGCTGCGCTTCCGGCTGAACTGTAGATTTACCAATCCAAGTTCATGCTCAAAAAATGATCTTTTTTCAATTTCTTAAGGTTGGCCTGACGAAGATGTGCGAAGGTTCGTTGAAATGACATGGATGCCTAATTACTGGAAGAGTGATCGGCTGAAGGACGTGGCCACTATCAATGGTAGATCATTGGCGGCGAGTACAGATCCGGACTTCGAATTTGACTATCTAGAGATCTCGAATGTCGATTTTCGCGGCGTGATCGATGCCACGGCAATCCCGCGATTGCGTTATGCGGTTGCGCCTTCGCGAGCTCGTAGGCTAGTGCAGCGAGGCGATATACTGGTTTCATCGGTCCGACCGAACCTGCAATCAATTGTCTTGATCGATGGCGGTATGGAACAACTCGTTTGTTCTACCGGGTTCAATGTCGTTCAGCCGAAAGACTGGCATTTCAAGTCGAGGTTTGCCTATTACACCTTAGTTTCAGATTCGGCTCGACAATATTTCGAAGCTACAGCAAAGGGTGTCGGTTATCCAGCAGTCGACGACAGGGATTTTAATGCGCTTGAGGTTCCGATGCCTCCGCTGTCGGAGCAGGAGCGCATCGCCGATTACCTGGACGCGAGCTGCGCAGCAATCGACGCGGCGGCGGCCACCAAGCGGCGGCAGATCGCCAGGCTGGATCTTCTCAGAGCAAGTATTATCGAAAAGGCTGTCACACAAGGGTTGAGTGCGCATGCGCGGCATACCAAGATTGATCAGGACTGGATCGGGTCGCTGCCTGATCGGTGGTCGGTCACTCGAATTAAACGGCTTGTCTCGCGTTTAGATTACGGAATCTCGGTTCGGACCGAGCCTGAGGGAAGGCACGCGGTCCTCAAGATGGGGAATATTCAAGCCGGCGAGATCGTCTTTTCGAAGATGGAGTTTGTCCAGGAGGTTACCGAGGACTTGCTGCTTGCCCACAACGATTTGCTTTACAACCGAACGAACAGCCCAGACCAGGTCGGAAAGGCTGCCCTGTTTCGTGGCAAAGAGGACGACGGAGTCACGTTTGCGTCATATTTGGTTCGCTTACGGGTCAATCACCGAATTATGCCCGAGTTTCTGAACTACGTGGCTAACAGTGAAGGGTTTCTCTCATTTGCAAGGAAACTGGCAATTCCATCGGTCCAGCAGTCCAATCTGAACTCGACCCGTTATTCTCGGATGCTGATTCCGTTACCACCATTTGATGAACAGCGCGCGATCTGTGACTATCTCGACACAAAATTAGGAAACGTGAAGGAAACAATCGCCATCATTGAGCGCCAGATCGGCACGCTTACTGCGTACCGAAAATCCCTGATTCATGAATGCGTGACCGGACAGCGGCGGATCACGGCGGCGGATGTGGAGCGAGTCGCAGCGCACGCCTGATCGAAGCACAATTCGCTTGTCACCTCTCGGTTTAGGTTGGCGCCTTGGTTCCGGCGCGGAAAGCCTCACGCAGCACGCGGAGAAACAGAGACATGCTCTTGGTGCACTCCGTGTCTCCGTGAGAGACTTTGGAACCAGACAGGATTCAAGGCACACGTCGTCCATCCGTGTGCATCGATTAGGGCCGGAACGACGATCAGGGAATCGAGATCCGACATGGCAAAAGGTCGACGGCACATCCCGGAGCTGAGCTTTCAGCAGCACATCGCGGCCTTCCTGGTGCGTGTGCACGGCTATGGCGTGCTCGAACAGTCCGACATCACGGACACCGAGAACGCCATCGCTGAAGAGGAACTCTGGAGCTTCCTCGCGGCCACCCAGTCCGATCAGCTCCGCAAGCTCGTCGATGACTACGGCACCGACGCACGCGACGAGGTCTTTCGCGCGCTGCGCAAGGCGCTCGAGCACACACCGCTCTGGATGATCCTGCGCCACGGGCTGAAGGTGCGCGGTCTGGAGTTGCGCCTCTACTATCCGAAACCCCGTTCGAGCGAGAGCGCTGCGGCGACGAAGCACGCGGAGAACCGCATCAGCTTCCGGCCGCACTTCTATTTCGGCAAGACCAACCAAGAGATCGATATCGTCCTCTTCCTGAATGGTCTGCCGATCGTCGTGCTGGAGCTGAAGCACGAGAAAAACCAGAGCGTTCACGACGCCGTCGCGCAGTTTGCCGCGCGAGACCACGCCCACAAGATCTTCCAACATCCGTTTCTCTATCTCGCCGCGGACACGAGCGATGTGATGGCCGCGAGCGACCCGCGCCGCGCCGAGAACTTCCGTTGGCACAACAGCGGGTTGATTAATCGGCCGCAGACCGACGGCGAGTACCCGATCGAGTTTCTGTACCGCGAGGTGCTCTCGCAGGACCAGTTGCTCGAAATGCTGTCCTTCTTCCTGGTTCGGGTGCCGTACCGCGAGGCCGAGGACGACAAGCCGGAACGTCCGGCCTTCACCATCCTGCCGCGTTATCACCAGAGCCGCATGGTGCGGAAGGTCGCGGACGATGCCGCGGCACACTTTGCGGCGTCGGGCGACATCGGTCGGAAGTATCTGATCGACCATTCGGCCGGGAGCGGCAAGACGCTCTCCATCTGTTGGCTTGCGGACCGGCTTCACAGCCTCTTCAAGCCGGGCACCGGCGAGAAGCTGGTGGACATCGTCTTCATCCTGACGGACCGCAAATCGCTCGATACCAATATCCGGGACGATCTCGAGAACTTCACGCACCTCAAGGGCCTGGTGGGTCTGGCACGCAAGGCGGACCATCTGCCGTGCTTCCTGAAGGAGCGTAAGTCGATCATCGTCACTACCCAGCAGAAGTTCGTCTGGGTGCTGGAGCAGATCGAGAATAATCCGGACCTCGAGGGTCTGCGGGTGGCCTTTCTGATCGACGAGGCCCATCGTTCGCAAGAGGGACGGATGGGGGTGGCCATCCGCGTGCCGTTTCGCGCGTCGGCAGATCCGGATGTGGAGGACGCCGAGGGCGACGACAAGGACGCGGAGGAGACCATCGCCCGGATCATCCGCGAGCACGACCGCAACCAGCTTTTCGTCGCCTTTACCGCCACGCCGTCCCCGGCCACGGTGACCCTTTTCGGCGATCCCTTCGACAGCTACACCGAGGCCGAAGCCATCGCCGAGGGCTACATCGTCGACGTAGCCGCGAGCATCATCTCGTACAAGACGCTCTACAACCTGCATTGCCCGATCGTCCCGGCGCCGAATCGGGAGCCGCTGTATCCGAAAGGTGTCATCGCCAAGGCGTTGCAGAACGTCGCGTTCCAAGACGACGGGCTGATCCAGTACAAGGCGGAGGTGATGCTCCGGATCTTCGAGGAGACCGTGAAACCGCTGATCGGAGGGCGGGCCAAGGCGATGATCGTCGCCACCTCGCGCGTGGCTGGATTGCGCTATTTCAACATCCTTCGGGAGAAGCTCAAGGAGCGCGGTGCCGACTACAAGGTGCTCTATGCCTTCTCGGATTTCTTTCACCCTGAGACAAACGAGGCGATCAGCGAGCATGCGGTCAACGGGCTCGCGGACGGCGAGCTGATCGAGGACCGCTTCGAGGGCGACGATTACCGTTTGATGGTGGTGGCCAGCAAGTTCCAGACGGGTTTCGATCAACCGCTGCTGGCCGGGATGTTCCTCGATAAATCCGTCGCGGACCGCAACGCGGTGCAGACGGTCTCGCGCCTGAATCGCTGCCACGAGGGCAAGCAGGATGTGGTCGTGGTGGATTTCACCAACAACGCGGCCGCCATCCTCAATGCCTTTGCCCGGTATCGCAAGGGCACGCCGTTCGAGCCCGACGAGCCGGACCCCGAGCTGTGCATCCGCTTACATGCCGAGATCCTGAGCGCGGGCCCATTCACGCAGGCCGACGCCCGCGACTTCGTCGACAGGGTCGCGAGTGCTACGGATGCTCAGGTGCAATTCCTCGTGAGTGCCCTGCGCGTGCGGTTCCAGGCCCACTTTCCGTCAGGCGACGACCGCAAGGGCTACGTCTATCTCTTGGTCAGACTGGTCAAGGCGTTCCACTTCTTGACCTGCTTCGTCACCTATCCGCAGGAGATCCGCGAATTTGTGGCCTTCACGGCCTATGTCGGTCCCCAGCTCATCAAGCCCGGCAGCGTTTCGGAGCTGATGAAGCAGATCCGTCGAACCGAGGTCATCAAGGCCGCCGTCGAGTATCAGGGTGAGGTGCGACACGCAGGCGGCGAGGTGAAGCTCCGCCCCGGCGGTGCCAAACGGGGGGCGGGGCCGCCGCCGCGGAAGATCTCCGTCCAAGACATGATCGAGGAGATTCGGACCAGGTTTGCCATCAGCGACGAAGAAGCGCTCTACATCAAACAGGTCACCGAGCAAAAGGTCGCTGATCCGACCATCCGCGGGACCGTGCAGGCGCATCGAGAGGACCGGCTCTACCTCGAAGGCGCCTATCGCGGACAAGTGAACGGCGAGATTCAGGGCATCTACAGCGATCTGGCGCGTTACGAGGAGCTGGCCGATCTCAAATACACCGACACCGGCGGTATCTTCGACATCATGGCTATCACGGTCATCCAGACCCATCTCGCTGTCGCAGCCTGACGGGATGGGCAAGCGAATTTGCGACATCCCGGCGGCTGACCGGCCGCGCGAGAAACTGCTCCGAAAGGGCGCGGGTGCGCTGAGCGATCAGGAGCTCTTGGCCGTGCTGCTCGGCAAGGGCACACCGGGCACGGATGTGATGGCGCTTGCAGGCAAACTGGCCAGGGTCATCGACGAGAAGGGGCTCGAGGTGGAGGCGGACGACCTGCGTAGCCTCGACGGCATCGGCGACGCGAAGGCGACCTTGGTGATGGCGGCCTTGGAGTTTGCGCGTCGCCGCATTAAGCCCGACGGGGCAAGGATCGAGACGCCGGCCGACTTGTTGCCGCATGTGCGCCACTATGCCGACCGCAGGCAAGAGCATTTCCTCTGTGCCAGCGTCAACGGGGCGAACGAGATCATCAACATCCGGGTCGTGTCCATCGGTCTGGTCGACCGCACGCACGTTCATCCGCGCGAGGTCTTCGCCGACGCCTTGACCGACCGGGCCTCGGCCGTGATCGTCGCCCACAACCATCCTGCCGGGAGTCTGGAGCCGTCGCCGGCAGATCTCGAGGTGACCCGGCAGCTCAAGGCCGCGGGTGCCCTGCTTGGAATCGGGTTGCTCGATCACATCATCTTCAACCGTACGGCCTATTTCAGCTTTCTGGAAGCGGGGCGTCTTTGATGACCGACGGCGCAGCCGTCGAGACCCTACCTGTAGTCCGCAGCCCTGAGTCCTTGCGCCTTGAGCTTCATGCGGACCGCTCGCGGCGTGATCCCCATCTGGGTCGCGATTTGATCGACATTGCCGTGACTGACCCTCAGTGCACGGGTCAGCGTGTCGACCTCTGCCTGCTTGGCTGCCTGCTGTTTGCGCGTGCGCCATGCGGGGACGGATTCGGTCGGCGCGGTCACCGGAACGTCGATGTCGGTAATCCGGGCATCCGCGGCAAAGATGAAGGCGCGTTCGAGTACGTTCTCCATCTCTCGAATGTTTCCCGGCCAGGCGTAGGCCAAGGCTTTGAGGCGCGCGGCTTGCACCAATGTCTTTTCGGAAGTGGCATAGCGTTGGGCGAGCTTGCGGAGGATGTGCGTGATCAGGGCGTCGATGTCCTCGGTTCGCTCGCGCAACGGCGGGATCGCGATCGGCACGACGTTGAGTCGATAGAAGAGGTCGCGGCGAAAATGTCCGGCGTCGACCATCGCGACGATCTCTCGGTTGGATGCGGCGATGATCCTGACATCCGAGCGCAGGGAGCGCTTGCCGCCGACGCGTTCGTACTCGCCTTCCTGGATGACACGCAACAACTTGGCCTGCGCCGAAAGCGGGAGCGAGTCGATCTCGTCGAGGAAGAGCGTCCCTTTCTCGGCGCGCTCGAAGTAGCCGTGATGGACCTCGTAAGCGCCCGTGAAGGCGCCTTTCTCATGCCCGAACAGCGCCGTTTCGACCAGGTTCTCCGGGATGGCCCCGCAGTTGACCGTGACCATCGGCTTGTCGCGACGCGCACTGAGCCCGTGCAGTGCGCGTGCAACGAGCTCTTTGCCGCAGCCGGTCTCGCCGGTGATCATGACGGTCACGTCCGTGGGCGCTACGATCCGGACCGCCCGCAGTGCATCGCGCATCGCCGCGGACTCCGCGACGATCGGTTGCAGGGCTGCGTCGGGGCTGCCGGCACCGACCGGCGGCGGGCACCAGTTCTCGCGCAGTCGCCGGTGAACCTTGGGTGTCATGAACGTGGTGAGGTTTCCCGAGGTCAGGCGCTCTCCGTCCGCCCGGTATTCGGTCCCCTCGTTTCGCGCGGCAAGCTGCGGATCCAGATAGATGCAGACGTCGCAGGAGCCATCCCCGCCCGCGATCGTCTGTCGAAGCTCCACCTTCGCATAGCCGAAGTGGCGCGCGGCGATTCCGCCGAAGACGCTCGACGTCATCCGGCAGAGCGAGGGTGCATGCTTGACCTGCTCGCCGAATGGGCATCGGCTATTGACGACTCTGACCGTGCCGGCCTCGCCGGAGGCACGGGAAAATCGCCCGCCGATCTGGTTCTTGATCTCGACGATCAGGTCCGCGTAATGGTCCCGGTCCATCGGCCGGGGTGAGCCGAGGACCTCGCGAGCCTTCTCCTCCAGACAAACGCCGGCCGTCAGGCCGATCTGCTCGATCTGCTCGAGGTGAGCGGCACAGCTGGGGCACTCGGCCCGATCCATCGCCTTGGCGATCTCGGACACAAAGGATTGGAGAAAGGCGACCGCGCGTGACGGTGATCCAGTCGCTTCAGGCATGTTCGATAATCGATGAGGTCAATCGTTCGGCGCGCAAGAAGAATGCGCCCTTATGAGTGCCCGCACCCGCATCCGGGACCATGCTGGTGACCCCGCGACGTGTCGGCAGGCTGCAGCGAGCGAACGGCCTGATCCCGACCCCGGGCCATTCGGCCGTGTACCGCGGGTGCGGAGAGAAAGACCCGAGCCGTTTTGGCCCCGC
This sequence comes from Thiocapsa marina 5811, assembly GCF_000223985.1. Taxonomy (GTDB): domain Bacteria; phylum Pseudomonadota; class Gammaproteobacteria; order Chromatiales; family Chromatiaceae; genus Thiocapsa; species Thiocapsa marina. Next base: position 190,435 of record NZ_AFWV01000009.1, on the reverse strand, counting down.
AGGCGGGGCAGGGTGGCGGTTCGGCGCTCATGGCTCGGGAGCTCTCGAAGGAGGTTTGGCAGCAGGTGCACTGGTAGTCGTAGATCGGCATCGGAGCACTCTCTATTGATGTCAACGCCCGTCGTCGAGCAAGTGTCGTGGAGCGGGGCAAGGCGGCGCCCGAGTCGGGCGCCGTTTCGATCAACGCCAGCGGTTGGGCTGCGGCGTCGTGACGCCGAACTGCGCGGAGGTGACATCCGTACGGGCGCGCTTTTCGTCATCGAGCACGGGCGGGCGCAAGCGCCGGGTCTCTACCTCCCAGACCCAGCCGCTGACGACCACGTCCTTCGGGATCAGGGGGTGATTTCGGAAGGTCTCCACTGTCTTCATGCAGGTGACGTCCACATCGTCCATCATCCCGATCCATTTCGCGAAGCCGCCCGGCTCGAGCTTCAACTCGGGCAAGGTCGGATCCAGAGCCAGCGCGTCGATGTCGACGCCTTTGGCCCGGAGGGCCGCTTCCAGGTCCTTGGCGTTTGCCGACAGCATCCCGCACTGGGTGTGTTGGACGATCACGATCTCCTGTGTTCCGAAGAAGTTGCAGGTGAGCATCGCCGATCGGATCGCGTCGTCCGTGACGATCCCGCCGGCGTTGCGGAAGCAATGAGCATCGCCGCCGCCCACCGGGCTGTCGACCCGAATCCCGAGTGCTTCATCGACCGGCAGGCGTTCGTCCATGCAAGCCAAGACCCAGAGCCGCCGATTGTTGGGGCCGTCGGGTCCGAAGCGGCGACGCGTCGCCCAATGATCATAGGCATCGACACGTGCGTTGATCTCGTCTTTCAGATAGCTCATCGCGTTTCTCCTACCCTCATTTGGTGTTCCGGTTGGCCGAGAACGGCAACCTGAGCTCCGCAATGCTTGTGCCAGGGCGGGCGATGATAATCATCAATGGCTTAGTGTAGCGGTTGGATTTTGTTTCGTCGTCGGTTTTGGTGAAAGCCGACATAACTCGAATAAAAACAATGCATCGTGATCATGAAGCATGACTTCCTTAATGGAAGCCCTGCTTCCGGGCTGGCGCGCCAACTCCTCCGGGTTTTCCGCCAGGGCCGACGATGGAGAGGATTCAGCGGCCGGCCAAGTCGGATCAGACCTCTCCAAGGACACTGCGGCCTGGCCGGCACAGGATGATCGGCCTTCGCAGGCGGTGTCGACTCAGGTCCCGCAGAAGGTCTTCAAAACACGCTCCTCCTCCTGCGGCGGCTCGGTGTAGCCGGCAAGCTCGGGGCGATCCTCGTAGGGGCGTTCGAGGACGCGCAGGATGGCTTCGAATGGTCCGAAGTCGCTCTGTTCGACGGCCGCATTCAGCGCCTGCTCGACGCGATGATTGCGCGGGATGACCGCCGGATTGGTGTCGCGCATGTGCTCGGCACGCTCGGCGGGGGTTTGCGGGTCTCGTTCGAGACGTGCGCGCCACTGCGCGGCCCAGGCATCGTAGGCCTGCCGGTCGAGGAACAGATCGCGTACGCCGCTGTCCGCCGCGGGATCCGCGGCCGCGTCGCAGAGGCGACGGAAGGTCAGCGTAAAGTCGGCGCCCGACGCCTTCATGGCGTCCAAGAGCCCGTGGATGAGGTCGACATCCTCGGGCTCGGCGGTGGCGAGGCCGAGTTTGCGTCGCATGCCGGCGGTCCAGTGCTCCTCGTAGCGGCCGAAGAAGCCGCGGATCAGGTCGGTGGCCTGTTGGATTGCGGCGTCGGATGCGTCGTCGATCAAGGGCAGCAGGGTCTCGGCGAAGCGGGCGAGGTTCCACTGGGCGATCCCCGGTTGATTGCCGTAGGCGTAACGGCCACCGCGGTCGATCGAGCTGAAGACGGTGGCCGGATCATAGGCGTCCATGAAGGCACACGGCCCGTAGTCGATGGTCTCTCCCGAGATCGCCATGTTGTCGGTGTTCATGACGCCGTGGATGAAACCGACGTGCATCCAGGCTGCGATGAGGGCGGCTTGTCGCTCCAGGACGCCTTCGATCAGCGCGAGATAGGGCGAGTCGGCCCCGCTAGCTTGCGGGTAATGGCGGGCAATGACGTGATCGGCGAGATGTCGCACGGCCTCGGTGTCGCCGCGCGAGGCGAAATACTGGAAGGTTCCGACGCGGATATGGCTGCTCGCAACGCGCGTCAGGATGGCGCCGGGCAGGATGGTCTCGCGATAGACAGGCTCGCCGGTCGTGACGGCGGCGAGCGCACGGGTCGTCGGGATCCCGAGTGCGTGCATGGCTTCGGCGAGGATGTACTCGCGTAGAACGGGCCCGAGCGCCGCGCGTCCGTCGCCGCTGCGGGAGAAGGGCGTTTGTCCGGATCCCTTCAGCTGGATGTCGCGACGTTGCCCGGCCCGGTCGAGCACCTCGCCGAGCAGGATCGCCCGGCCGTCTCCGAGCTGCGGGACGAAGTTGCCGAACTGATGGCCGGCATAGGCCATCGCGATCGGATCACCGCCGTTCGGCAGGAGATTACCGGCGAAGAGCGGGGTCGCCACGTCCGGATCCGCAGCCGCCGGATCCAGGCCGAGCTCTTCAAACAATGCTGCGTTCAGCTTGATCAAGCCGGGTGTCGTGACGGGCGTTGGATGGATGCGGGCGTGAAAATGATCGGGAAGACGTCGGTAGCTGTTGTCGAACGCGAAGCGAATAGACTGCTGGGGCATGCGAGTGGTCTGCTGTCGGCTGTGGGTCGATACCGTAGGCATGCGGCCATCCAGGCGATTCGCAACTGAACCGCTACTGAACCGCGTTCCCCGTGAGACGCGTGCTCCGAGGTGCTCCGGGCCTCGGAGCGCAGGAACGACCTTGGCGCGACGCGGTTCAGGAGATAGGGGCCGATTTAAGAGCAACCGCAACATGTCGGCTGGGGTGAGCTTGCGAACCCCAGCAGGGCGCTGAATCGTCAATTGCCCTTAGACTCATGAAACCGCGTCGACTCCGGCGCTCGTTGATGTCCGCAAGGTGGAATAACCCGGCAAGAGGACATGACGTCACCGGACGCGGTTTCATCACGGTTTCATCAAAGCCCCGCCACCAGGCGCAGTCCGAAGATCCAGCCCTCGATGTCCTCGCCGCTGTCGTAGGCGTCGGCCATATACTGAACGTCGGCGGTGAGAGCGAGGAAGTCGTTGGCGGCGAAACGGTAGTAGATTTCGGCCACGTTGGTGTTGGCGATCCCGGTGTTGGCGCCGTCGAGGTAGCCGTAGGCGATGCCGACGTTGTCGGCTTCGCGGCCCCAGAGACCGCCGCCGATGTTCAGGCCGCCGGTGTAAAGCCCGCGGTAGTCGAGAATGTCCTCATGATCGGTCCAGCTCATGCGCAGGAAGGCACCGAGACGATCGCCGAGGGCCTGGTCGAAGGACAGCCCGTAGCCCATCAGATCGGTCTTCTCCGGGGTGTCCTCGGCGGCGAGCGGCGACCCGTCCTCGGTCCCTTCCGGCTCCTCGCCGAGGGGCGCGCCCGGCTTGAAGAAGGCCGAGGAGGTGCCGGTGATCACGGCGCGATAGTTGCCTTCGCCGAGTGCGGTATCGAGACGATAGCCGAGCTGTGCGCCCCAGAAATTGTAGTTGTTGCCGTCGTCGTTCTCGCCGATGTTCAATGCCGCGGCGGTGATCTCCCAGTCCCCCAGTGCTAGCTCGAGCGCCGCGCCGGCGTCGTAGGAGGGCAGATTGAAGCCGCCGGAGTTCACGAACGCCTCGTTCATGAACTGGGTGAACTCGTCGTTGGCGTAGGCGTTCTCGTCGAGATAGCCGGTGGAGTCGATGATGCCGAAGGTGGCGCCGAGGGTGGCGTCCTCGCCCAGCGTGAAGGTGTGCTTGTACCAAGCCTGCAGCAGATAGTCGCGGCCGCGCCCGTTGATGTCCTGCAGATCGTCCTCGAGATCGACCGCCCAGGGCGCGAGCACGAAGGGCGAGACGGCGTTCAGGCCGTTGTCCACGGCGAAGCCGAGCAGGGCGTAGAGCTCGTCGCGCTCGCTCGGGCGAAAGCTCATCTCGAGCTGAAACGGCATGCCGCCGCGGCAGGTGTCTCCCTCCAGCGACTGCCCGGCCTCGTCGACCAATCCGCCGAGCCCCTCCTGGCACTGACCCGCCGCGCCCAACACCGCGCCGATCGAGAAGTTGTCGGTGACGTCGTAGGCCCAGCTCGGGGCTGCCGATGCGACAAGTAGACCGGAGGTCAGCGCGGCAAGAACGAGGCTAGGGTCGGCGGGGTGTTTGATGCGATACATAGCGGATGCTCCATCTCGATGCGAAAGCAAATGACAACCGTTCGCATTTATATACGGCATCCACGAAGGAGTAAAGGCGGATTGCTTACCGTGCCGCCGGGTTCTCCCGGCGAAGCGGGCGAGACTGATCTGGATCAAGTGAGAGCGACAGCTGGCGACCAAACTGCGTCAAGAGTGAAATGCGGCGTTCTCATGTTGTGTCGGGCTCAAGGATTCTTCCGACCTTCGTCGTGACGCGGTATAGAGGGCGTCCGATCGATCGGTCGAGCGTCGGCAGCCGGCGTGCTGCTCGCGCGGCACGCTCGAGTGCGGGTGTTTCGGGAAGGTCGGGACGGGACGTGCTTACCGCGGGATACGGAGGCGGCCGGCGAGGCGGGGGCGGGTGCGGGGAAAACCAACCTGTAATTTCTTGTTTTCCTTTGTGTCCTTTGCGCCTTTGCGGTTCAAAATGCCGGATCCGGGTTCAACGGCATGCTCCGAGCGCGTTCCGGTCGAGGCGGGTTGTTTTGATCCGTCCGTGGATCGTGCGACGAGCGCGGCCGGTCGCTTCAGTAACCGCCCTTGCGCAGCACCTCGGGCAAACCCGCGATCTTGGTGCCTTGTTTGGTCGGTGCGAGCGGGAAGAGGGTGTAGAGATCCTTGCTCGTGGGTTTGGTGCCCCACTTCTTGGCCATTTCTTTCAGAACCACGCGCTCCATGGGTTGGTTCTGGGCGTTGTCGTGGTACTCGCTCCTCAGATAGTTGATGACGTCCCAGTGTTTGTCGGTCAAGGTGATGCCCTCGATCTCCGCGAGCTTCATCGCGACATCTTCGCTCCAGTCTGCGAGCTCCTGAAGGTAGCCGCTTGGGGTCGTTTCGATGGTCTTGCCGTTGACTTCGATGGCCATGGTTGCTCCTCTCGTCTTTGCTCGGCGGGGAAGAGTCGTTACGCGACGATCTACCCGTCTTTTGGGGTTTGATTTAAACTTTCTAATTTTATGATTTTGTGATGCAGACGTCACATTTTTTTGTGATCCGACTGACTAAACCGCGTCCGGAGCGGCTCGCATTTGAAGCGTGCGGGGAGATGAAACACCGGGGGAGGGTTGTCCCGCGGCCGGGGTGCGATGCCCCCGTGCCTGTTCGGACGCGGGCGCGCGCTCCTCGCACTGAGCCCGCGCCGAGCCGTGCTTAGCCCTGGCTGGGCTTGACCGAGTCGACGCCTTTGTGGGGGATGAAGATGCCGCAACCGAGGAGGGGATGGCGACCGATTCCCCGTTGCTGCAACCGGATGGATTCATCCGGCGTGAGTCCGGCGAGCATCAGGCTGCGTGTCGTGATCGGGCCCTCGGGTGTGGCGAGCCGGTTGGTCCTGCCGCACACGGCCTTGCGTACGCGAACGTCGATCTCGGCGAGGGCACGCGCCGCGGTCTCGAGGAAAACACCCTCGTCGTCGTCCGCCCCCTCGGCGAGGTCGAGAGCAACATACCGAGAAAACAGCGTGGTCTCGGTGCTGAGCGGCTTGGTCTTGCCCGCGCGCACGACGAGCGCTTCGCCCCCGAGATGGAGCCTGGTCCCGGGGAGGTCGCGCAACACCTCGGCGACTCGGTGCCGGGGAACCCGCAGGGTGAGCTTGGTCCGCCGGGAGACGGCGAGATAGGAGTCCGGCCCGTGCTCGGGCCGTTCCCAGCCGTTTTGCGACCCGGCGACGTGCACCGAGTGCACGGCCACGCCCGGCTCCTCGGCGATCCAGGGCAGCGCCTGTCTCAACGCGTCGGCGAGCAGATAGGCGTGGTCGACCGGGATGCACTTACAGTCGATCCCGAAAAGGAGATCGACGATGTCGTCCGGCACGCGAATCCGGTCGGCGTTGTCGTCGTCATTCCAAAACATCGTGTGTGTCCGTGAGTGCTCTCGAGTATGTTCCGGGGTCTGAAGCAGCGGGATGCCCTCAGGCGAACGGGAGACGTTCCTGCAGCGCTCGCCGGTCGAACCACCATGCGTCCTGAACAAGGACATCGACCACGTTGCGCAAGCGGACCAGAAACTTCTCCGGCTCCTTGAGCTCGAGGCGCTCCATCCAGTTCTCGAGCTGCTCGGGTGAGTCGACGCCGCTGTGTCGTCGTGCAACCGTGCCGAGCATTTGGGTCGCAAAGAACATGAGATCGTCGCGTTGACGGTCTCGGGCGCGGACGTCGGCGATAAAGAGTGCCGTGGTTGCGGCGACCGCGGCACCGTCGGCGTCGTCGGGCGTCTCGTCGATCACGTGACCGAGCAGCTCGATCGTCAGCTCCGGATCGATTGGGCATGTCACGGCGAGCCAGATCCCTTGGCCGAGCGCAACGAGCGACTCCTCTTGGCCGGCCTGAAACAAAACATCGCAGGCGTCGGCGGCGAGCTCGAAGGAGTCGTGTGCGATGAAATGGTCGAAGGCCGCACGGCCGATGGGCCAAGCCTCTTCGCCTCGCTCCAGACTCACCAGCGTGCGTGCGACCTGCAGCCGGGCGTCCGCGATCGCGTGCCCGGGGGCATGGATCTGAAGGAGATTCTTCAGCCGATCCTGCTGCATCTTCAAGTGCGACTCGAGCGATGCGTTCTCGGCACTGCGATTAATGATCGAATCGGCCGCGGTATCGGCAATCTGCGTTGCCAGGACGTCGAACTGTTTCATGATGGCGCCCTCATGCGCTCCGGGCGATGCTCGGATCTGGACTCGGAGATCATCGGACGAGCCCGCTGAAGGCCGCCTCGAGACGGTCCTCCCAATTGTCCGGGGTGTCGGGGTAGGGGGGCTTGACGTCCATCCTGAAGAAGCGTTCGCCCGAACGCGCGACCGCCTGGATGACGGGGACGAGCTCGTCGAAGGATTCGATGTCTTGATTGGAAACCAGTATCTCGCTGAGCTTGAGCATGGGTCGCCGCTACTGCTCCTTTGTCGTTGGGTTGATGTTGAGACCTTCGCCCGGTCGGCATCTTCGCGCTTGCGGGTCGGTGTCTCGTTATTTTGTCGGTACACGGCGACGGGTCCAGGCCGATCCGCCGGTCGGTGGCGCGCCTCGACCGCTTCGGTCGAACCTCAGTCGAGTCCGATTCGATCCAGGAAGCGGATGCGGTAAAGCAGCCGCGCCTTGGCAGGGTCTTCGTCGTCGCTGAATCCGGAGCGACAGTGAAGGACGTTGTTCGACACCAGCCCTTCTCCCGGTCTCAACCTGTACCTGAACGTGAAGACATCCGGGCGGGAAAACAACCGATCCAGTGCGTCCCGCGCCGCGCGCGTGTCGGGCGTGTCGCGCCAGAGGACGTGGCGTGCGCGTGCCGAATATCGCATGTGCAGGTGTCCCTTGCGCACCGAGAACACAGGCCCGACACTCTGCGCGCGGAGTGTGCGCCCGGCCTGGATGTGCGCCGGTATGCTCAGGGCCTGCGGATGAGAGAGGGCCTCGATGTGGCGCGGCGATTCATCGCGAAGTCGCAGATAGGCCATCTCGTGATCGATGAGGCTGTTCTCCCCGCCGTCACGTGCGGCACGGACGCAGAACAGGCACCAGGCCCCGACCTGCCCGTCCGGGGCGTTGTAGTACCCATCGGTGTGCCAGCTCAGCGGTTTGTCGGTGTAGGGGGCGAAGTCGCCGAGAGTGGCGCCGCCGTGGGTCCGGGGACCCGCGTCCGCTCGTCGCTCCTCGCCGGGGTCGCGTCGCGTCGCGGTGATGCGGCTCACGGCCGAGGCATCGGCGAAGAGGTTGGCATCCGTCCTTTGAAGCCCTAAAGCCCGTGTGAAGGACAGCAGTGCATCGGTGCGGATTCCACCGGGATCGACCTCGACCAAGGCCATGTTGAAGGTATCGATTCGTTCCTTCAAAGCGGCCCGCTCGGCCTCCGTAGGTTGGTCGAGCCGCCCGACGGGGACACGCAGGTCGGCGATATCGGCTGGATAAGCCCGAAGCTTGCGGGCCCTCCAGTCCGAATAGGCGCTGATTTGCGAGAGAGCGAAAGGGTCGTCCACGGCCTGTACCCCTTAAATGAGTAAACCTGAATATTAGAGAATGTTGACTTAGACTTCATCCGGATGTAGCATCTCCTGTCAATTTGCTCAAGCATGTTCGCCGCCAAAACAATCGGGAGGACACCCGCTGCGGCGCTCGTCATGCCTCTATCCCGAATGGGATAGTCCGTCGGCTGATGGCCCTCCCAATCGTGGAATGGGCGTCGGCCCCCGGAGCCGGTAATTTAGCGAATGACGATGGGGTCTCGGTGAAACTAGGTTTCGATGTGCGCCGGCCATTCAGGTATGTCAGCCGGCCCGCGCCATGGCGAGACACTCGGTCAATCGGTTGCGTGCCGAACACATGTCCGACCCGGTTTTATTGAAACCCCGATCCCTTCCTGCTTCATTCTGATTCGGAGAGACAGCGCCATGGCTATCGAGAAGCACAGTACCCCGATGCTTGATCAGCTCGAAACAGGCCCCTGGCCGAGTTTCATTTCGGGCATCAAGCGCCTCCGCGACGAGCATCCCGAGCCACGCATCAACGAGATGACCAATGACCTTCTGGGTCAGCTCGAGCACTCGTACGAGACCCGTAAGGGATATTGGAAGGGCGGTACCGTTTCGGTGTTCGGGTATGGCGGCGGGATCATCCCGCGCTTCTCCGAGGTAGGTAAGGCCTTTCCGAAGTCCAAAGAGTTTCATACGCTGCGCGTCCAGCCGCCGGCCGGTAATCACTATTCGACCGGTATGTTGCGCCAATTGGCCGACAGCTGGGAGAAATGGGGGTCGGGCCTCGTGACCTTCCACGGTCAGACCGGCAACATCATGTTCATCGGCACCGACAGTCAGAATACCCAGCACTTCTTCGACGAGATCAACGAATACGGATGGGATCTCGGGGGTGCCGGTCCTTGCGTACGCACGGCGATGTCCTGTGTCGGTGCGGCACGTTGCGAGATGTCCTGCACGAATGAGCTCAAGGCGCATCGCGCTCTGGTCAACAACTTCGTCGACGACGTTCATCGCCCGGCTCTCCCCTACAAGTTCAAGTTCAAGGTGTCCGGTTGTGCGAACGACTGCCAGAACGCCATCGAGCGCTCGGACTTCGCGGTGCTGGGCACGTGGCGCGACGACATGAAGGTCGACCAAGCCGAGGTCAAGAACTACATCGCCGACAAGGGTCGTCAGTACTATATCGACAACGTCATCACGCGCTGTCCGACGCAGGCGCTCAGCCTGACCGACGACAACACCCTGGTGGTCAACAACCGCGATTGCGTGCGCTGCATGCACTGTCTCAACGTGATGCCGAAGGCACTGCATCCGGGCGACGACAAGGGTGTCACCATCCTCATCGGCGGGAAGCGTACCCTCAAGATCGGCGATCTGATGGGCACGGTTGTAGTGCCCTTCAAGAAGCTCGAAACCGAAGAGGACTACGAGTCCATGGTCGAGCTTGCCGAGACCATCATCGACTTCTGGGCGGAGAACGGTCTGGAGCACGAGCGCTGCGGCGAGATGATCGAGCGTATCGGCCTGGCTAATTTCCTTGACGGCATCGGGATCGAGCCGGATCCGAACATGCTGAGCCACCCGCGTCAAAGCTCCTACGTCCGACTGGACGGCTGGGACGAGGCGGCCGAGGCGTGGTTCGAGCGTCAAGCCGAAGCCGGCAAGTAATTCCGCACCGACACCCGTAGGTGCCGCACTCGAGATCCCGAGGTGCCGGCACCCGAGGGTGCCGCCGACTGACTTACCATCAGACTGAAATATTGGAGTAAAGGCGATGGCAGACATGCGTGAGCCGATCGAATCCGGATGCCCTGATCCCTGGCAATACATGCATCCGATGATGCGTAAAAACTTTGGCCAGTGGAAGTATCACGACCATCCCCGGCCGGGAGTTCTACTGCACGTCGCCTACAGCGGCGATAAGATCTGGACCATCAAGGCCGGCACCCAGCGGATCCTCGATGTCTTCACCCTGCGCAAGCTGTGTGATATCGGTGATGAATTCGCCGAGGGCTATGTGCACTTCACCTTGCGCTCCAACATCGAATACATGGTGACGGACGAGGCGAAGGTCCAGCCCCTCATTGATGCGCTCGAAGGCGCTGGCTTCATCGTCGGCGGTACTCAGAACTCGGTGGCGATGATCTCGCACACCCAGGGCTGGCTGCACTGCGACATCCCCGGCACCGACGCCTCGGGCGTGGTGAAGTCCATGATGGACGAGCTCATCGACGAGTTCCGCAACGCCAACATGCCGAATCGGGTGCATATCACTACGTCCTGCTGCCAGATCAATTGCGGCGGACAGGGCGATATCGCCATCAACGTGCAGCACACCAAGCCGCCGAAGATCAATCACGACCTGGTCGCCAACGTCTGCGAGCGCCCCTCGGTTGTCGCGCGCTGCCCGGTCGCGGCGATTCGCCCGGCCATGGTGAACGGCAAGCCGTCGCTGGAAGTCGACGAGCGTAAGTGCATCTGCTGCGGTGCCTGCTATCCGCCCTGTCCGCCCATGCAGATCAACGATGCCGAGCATTCCAAGCTGGCGATCTGGGTCGGTGGAAACCACTCCAACGCCCGCGGCAAGCCGACCTTCCAGAAGCTCGTCGCCGCCGGGATCCCGAACAACCCGCCGCGCTGGCCCGAGGCAACCGCCATCGTCAAGCGCATCCTCAAGGCGTATAAAGAGGGCGCGCGGGATTGGGAGCGGGTCAACGAGTGGATCGAGCGTATCGGCTGGCCGCGGTTCTTCGAGGAAGTCGAGCTGCCCTTCACCAAGTATCATATCGATACCTGGCGCGGCGCACGGGCCAGCTTCAACAGCTCCTCGTACATCCGCTTCTAAAGGCGGTCAGAGGGATCGGTTCAAGAGCTATCGCAATCAGTCGAGAGGTCGGCATGAAGTTCGCACTTCAGATCAACGAGGGACCCTATCAGCACCAGTCATCCGACTCGGCGTATCAATTTGCCAAGGCGGCGCTGGAGAAGGGGCACGAGATCTTTCGGGTCTTCTTCTATCATGACGGGGTCAACAACTCGACGCGTCTGACCACACCGCCCCAGGACGACCGCCATATCGTCAATCGCTGGGCGGAGTTGGCCGAGCAGCACAACCTCGATCTGGTGGTCTGCGTGGCCGCGGCTCAGCGCCGCGGCATCGTGGACGAGGGCGAAGCGAGCCGCAACGGCAAGGACGCCACCAACATTCATCCGAAGTTCCGCATCTCCGGACTCGGGCAGCTGGTCGAGGCGGCCATCCAAGCCGACCGTCTCGTCGTCTTCGGCGACTAAAGGAGACTTGAGATGTCGGAAGTCGTGAAGAAATTCATGTACCTCAACCGCAAGGCGCCCTACGGGACCATCTATGCCTGGGAAGCGCTGGAGGTGGTGCTCATCGGAGCCGCCTTCGATCAGGACGTCAGCGTCATGTTCCTCGACGATGGGGTCTATCAGCTCACCAAGGGGCAAGATACCAAGGCGATCGGCATGAAGAACTTCTCGCCGACGTTCCGTACCTTGGGCGACTACGAGGTCAAGAAGATCTATGTCGACCGTGCCTCGCTGGAGGCCCGCGGTCTGACTCAAGAGGATCTGGTCGAGATCGCCTGGGAGGACTTCGAGACCGAAGAAGAGATCGAGAACATCGTCGAGGTGATCGACTCGGCCCGCGTCGGCGAGCTGATGAACGAATCCGATGCGATCTTCAGCTTCTAGAGGGACGTCATGAGTATTCTGCACACCGTCAACAAGTCGCCGTTCGAGCGCAACGCGCTTGACTCCTGTCTGAAGTTTGCCACCGACGGGTCGGCCGTGTTGTTGTTCGAAGACGGCGTCTATGCGGCCCTTAAAGGCACCGCCGTCGAGCCCCATGTGAGCGATGCGCTCGGTCGCTTGAAGGTCTACGTCCTGGGTCCGGACCTACAGGCGCGCGGCTTTTCCGCGGAGCGTATCATCGAGGGTATCAGTGTCGTGGACTATGCCGGATTCGTGGATCTTGCCGCGGAAAACGGGAAAGTTCAGGCCTGGTTGTAGTTTTTCAGAAACCGATAGGAGCATCGAGATGTCAGACACGATCGAAGTCGAGGGTAAGGAATACGGCGTGGACGAGGAAGGTTACCTCGCCAACCTGAACGACTGGGTGCCGGGTGTGGCCACCGTCATGGCGGCGCAGGACAACATCGAGTTGACCGACGAGCACTGGGACATCATCAACTTTTTGCGCGAGTACTACGAGGAGTACCAGATCGCACCTGCGGTCCGGGTTCTCACCAAGGCTGTCGGCAAGAAGCTCGGCAAGGACAAGGGCAACAGCAAGTACCTCTACAGCTTGTTCCCCTATGGTCCGGCCAAGCAGGCGTGCCGTTTCGCCGGACTGCCGAAGCCGACCGGCTGCGTCTGACACGGCGGCCGTGACCGGGGGCGGGTGCATTGCGGACTCGACCCCCGGCGACTCTCCGATCCACTGAGGTACCAGGCACATGTCGTTCCTGACCATGGTCTACGCCTATTTGTTTTACTTCGCAGCCCTGGTGTTGTTGGCCGGCGTGACCTTCAAGGTCGTCCAGTACGCGCGCACCCCAGCTCCGCTGAAGATTCCGACGACACCGGCACCGACCACTCGTTCAGGCGTCGTGTTCAGAATGACGCGCGAGATCGTGCTCTTCGAGAGCCTGTTTCGGGGCAACAAGTGGACCTGGATCTTCGGTTGGATCTTTCACTTCGGCCTTTTCCTGGTCACCCTTCGCCATTTGCGCTATTTCATGGAACCCGTGTGGCTCCCGATCGAGCTGGTTCAGCCCTTCGGAATCTACGGCGGTATCGCGATGGTCGTCGGGCTTGCGGGCTTGTGGGCGCGACGTTTCTTTGTCGACCGCGTCCGCTATATCTCTTCGCCCTCGGATCACCTGATCCTGGCGCTGCTGATCGCCATCGGTTGCACCGGTTTGCTGATGAAGTTCGTCTTCCACACCGATGTCGTCGCGGTGAAGTCCTTCTTCATCGGGCTCTACAGCTTCGACCCGCAGCCGCTGCCCGGGGATCCGCTCCTGTTGCTGCACCTCTTTCTGGTGGCTGCATTGATGATCATCTTCCCCTACAGCAAGCTACTCCATGCACCGGGTCTTTTCTTCAGCCCCAGCCGCAATCAGGTCGACAACCCGCGCGAGCGCCGACATATCGTGCCTTGGGCGAAACGACTCGAGCAGGAATAGCTTTTTCGCGCCACTCTGTCCGCAGCAAAGGTTGATCCATGGCTAAGGCAACGTTTGAAGTTCCCGAGCTGAGTCAGTACCTCGACGTCCCGCCCGTGACGCCGGAGACCATGGCTCACAGCAAGCCGTTCGTGGCCAAGCCCGAGTTTCAGGCGCCGCTCGGCTTTCCCGGCGAGCTCATGGACGACTGGCAGGAGAAGGCCCTCGACAAGATGGGCGAGCTCCTCGGAAAGTATCGCTCCTTGCGGGTCTATCTCGACTCCTGCGTCAAATGCGGCTCCTGTACCGACAAGTGCCACTATTACCTGGGCACCAAAGATCCAAAGAACATGCCGGTCGGACGGCAGGATCTGATGCGCAAGGTCTACCGGCGCTATTTCACCCTGGCCGGTAAGCTGTTTCCGAAACTGGTCGGGGCCGAGGACTTCACCAAGGACGTCCTCGACGATTGGTATAGCTACTACCACCAGTGCTCGCAGTGTCGGCGTTGCTCGGTCTTCTGCCCCTACGGGATCGATACGGCCGAGATTTCCATGGCCGCGCGCGAGATCATGGACAGCATCGGGGTGGGGCAAAAATATTGCAACGAAATCATCGGTAAGGTCTACACCATCGGCAACAACCTAGGCCTTCCCGGGCCTGCGTTGAAGGACACGCTCGAGGGCTTGGAAGAAGACGTTTTCGACGAAACCGGCGTGGCCGTGCGCTACCCGATCGATGAAGTCGGTGCCGAGATCCTGTTGGTGACGCCCTCGGCCGACTTCTTTGCGGAGCCGCATGTCGACGGATTGATCGGCTACGGCAAGGTTTTTCACGAGGCCGGCGTGACCTGGACGCTCAGCTCGCATGCGTCCGAAGCAGCCAACTTCGGCATGTTCATCGGGTCGTACGACAACATGCGCAGGGTCGCCCAGCGCATCCGCGAAGCCGCGATCGAGCTCAAGGTCAAACGCATCGTCTTCGGAGAATGCGGCCACGCCTGGCGCGTCGCCTACAGCTTCCTGAACACCTTGGCCGGACCCTGGGATTTCCTGGATCCGCGTTATCCGGTCCCGCAGCACATCTGCGAGTTCACCTACAACCTGATTCAAGAGGGCAAGCTCACGTTCGATAAGAGCGAGAACGACGACAAGGTTCTCACCTATCACGACAGCTGCAACGTCGCCCGTGCCTCTCGCATGGGCAACACGCCCGGCGGACAGTTCGAGATCCCGCGCGCCATCATCCGCGAGACCTGCAACCACTTCTACGACATGGACGAGGACACCATCCGCGACCGCACCTTCTGTTGCGGAGGCGGCGGCGGATTGTTGACCGACGACCTGATGGAGCTGCGCGTCAAGGGCGCCAAACCCCGTGTCGAGGCACTCAACAACGTGATGCTGGAGAAGGGCGTCACGCACATGGCCGCGATCTGCGCCATCTGCAAGAGCCAGTTCACGAAGGTGCTTCCTTATTACGGCATGGAGATGGACCAGATCGTGAGTCTGCACCAGCTGGTGTCGAACGCCATCGTGCTGACCGGACAGGATGTCGAGGACGACGAAGACGAGGCGGACGAGGCCGCGTGACCCCCCGGCGGTCTTGCGCCGAATAGCGCAGTCTTCGCGGGTTGCGAGCTGCACGCTGATACGAACCCCCTGACGATGCATCAGGGTTCAACCGGTACGGAGAGTGATCGACATGGCGACTTCAACCGACGAAATGAAGAGCAAACCTTCCTGGCGCCGTTTCGAGGACGGTCAGCACGAGTGGGAGAAGTTGACGGACAAGATCTTTGTTCAGGACACTTCGCACAAGTGCCCGACCTACGTCCACAAGACACCGCCGTGCCAGGGCAGCTGTCCGTCGGGCGAGGATATTCGCGGCTGGCTGCAGATCGTCCGCGGAATGGAGAAGCCGCCGGTTGGAATGGACTGGCATGAGTATGCCTTCCGCCGCTCCACCGACGCGAACCCCTTCCCGTCGATGATGGGTCGCGTCTGTCCTGCGCCCTGTCAGGACGGCTGCAATCGCAACGCACTGGAAGACTTCGTCGGGATCAACGCGGTCGAGCAGTTTATCGGCGACACCGCGATCGAGAAGGGTTACGGGTTCGAGGCCGCGCCGGTCGATACCGGCAAGCGCGTGGCCATCATCGGCGGCGGCCCGGCGGGGCTCGCAGCCGCCTACCAGCTGCGCCGCAAAGGACACGCCGCGACCATCTTCGAGGCGAACGACGGACTTGGCGGGATGTTCTTCTACGGCATCCCCGGCTACCGCGTGCCGCGCGACAAGCTCAACGCCGAGATCCAGCGCATCCTCGACATGGGTCAGATCGAGGTTCGCCTAAAGACCAAGGTCGGCACCGATGTCACAGTCGAGCAACTCGAGAAGGACTTCGACGCGGTGCTCTGGGCGATCGGCTGCCAAAGCGGTCGCGGATTGCCCGTCCCGGGTTGGCAGGGCACGCCCAACTGCGTCTCCGGTGTCGCCTTCCTGAAGGCCTTCAATGAAGGCCGCATGAAGATCACCGCCGATAAGGTCGTCTGCGTCGGCGGCGGCGACACCTCGATCGACGTCGTTTCGGTCGCCCGTCGGCTCGGTCATATCGGCAAGACCGGTCCGAAGGACCTGCCCGAAACCGTGATCCACGACGGTTATGTCGCGCATGATGCGGCCATGACTGCCGCTGCCGAGGGCGCCGAGGTGACGCTGACCTCGCTGTTCACGCGCGACAAGATGACGGCGTCCGAGCACGAGGTGCACGACGCGACCCACGAGGGCGTCACGATCCTCGACGGCGTCATGCCGCTCGAGGTCATGCTCGGCGAGAACGGACGCGCGACCGGTCTGCGGGTCGCCGACTGCCAGATGGTCGACGGCCGTCCGACCCCCGTCGAAGGGACCGAGCGCATTCTTGCGGCCGATCTGATCGTCGCCGCCATCGGTCAGGGCGGTGATCTGTCCGGCCTCGAGGAGCTCGACAACGGGCGCGGTCTGATGAACGCCGACAAGTTCTATCAGGTGCCGAACAAGCCCGGCCACTTCGTCGCCGGCGACATCATCCGCCCGCATCTGTTGACCACGGCTATCGGACAGGCGTCGATCGCAGTCGACTCCATCGACGAGTACGTCCGTCAGGTCGAGCACAAGCGTCGCCCGAAGGTCGATGTGCACCACTTCAATCTGCTCGAGAAAATGACCGAGGCCAATCTCGCGCCCGAGTCGTTCGTTCCCGACGAGCGCGGCGATATGCGCGGAACCTCGAGCGCCAACTACGCGATCCACAACTACGAGGATCGCTCGGGTGCCGAGGTCATCCCGCACGAGGAGCTGTTCCTCGGCCACTTCAACTTCCACGCCCGCAATCTGCGCAAGGAAGAGGTGCCGAGCTCCGATGACGTGCTCGGCCACTTCAAGGAGCGCGTCATCGGACTGGCCGAGGCTGAGGCGATCGACGAGGCCAAGCGCTGCATGAGCTGCGGCATGTGCTTCGAGTGCGACAACTGCGTGATCTTCTGTCCGCAAGACGCTGTCTTCCGGGTCGACAAGGACAGCCGAACCACCGGACGTTATGTCGATACCGACTATGCCAAGTGTATCGGCTGTCATATCTGCGCCGATGTCTGCCCGACCGGCTACATCAAGATGGGTCTCGGCGAGTAAACACAGTGGAGGCGTCGATGGCAAAAGCCGCAGTGAGAGCTGGCCTCGTCGCCGTTGGATTGGCTTGGGTGCTGGTCACCCAAGTCGTCCTGGCGGCCGACGCGAAGACCTACGTGCTCGAGGGATCCAAGGCGGCGGCCTTGGAGTCCTGTGTCGAGCCGACCGACGTGATGCGTCGCAAGCATATGGAGCTCATCAAGCACCAGCGCGACGCGACCGTGCATGGCGGAATCCGCTCCAGCAAACACAGTCTTGCCGGTTGCGTCGAGTGTCACATCCGCACCGACGCGGACCAGGTGCCGACACCGATTCATCAGAAGGACGAGTTCTGCGGTGCCTGCCATGCCTTCGCGGCCGTCAACCTGAACTGCTTCGATTGCCATGCGTCCGTGCCCAAAGGGCCGGGAGCCGAGCTGGCGTCGCATGCAGCCTTCCAAGCCGCCGGTGTGGATCGATCGATTCAGGCTCGACCTGACGGGGAAGACCACTGAGATGAAAGATCACCACGAACCAACCGATCGTCCGGCCGATGCCGGTCCTGCCGATTCGGGGCGCCGGGCCTTCATGGGAGTCGCCGCCGGTGTTGCGGGGGCCGTCGTTGCGCCGGGGGTTGTTCTGCATTCAGTCGCGGCCGCCCCGCGCTCGGAGGCGGTCACCGGCGACGTGCGCTGGGGCCTGCTGATCGACACCGCGAAGTGCGCGGACGGATGCTCGGCCTGCGTCGAGGCATGCGATCGCGAGAACGGGTTGAATCTTCAAAACAAGCCTGAAGGCGCGTCGCAGGAGCACTGGGACGACCAAAAGGCGGTCTGGATCCGCAAGGTCAAGCTCCAGGACAATCAGACCGGGCGTGTGACCAATCTCCCGATGATGTGCCAGCACTGCGAGAACCCCCCGTGCGTGGACGTCTGTCCGACCGGGGCCTCGTTCAAGCGCGCCGACGGCATCGTCATGGTCGACCGCCACACCTGCATCGGCTGTCGCTACTGCATGATGGCCTGCCCCTACAAGGCCAGGAGCTTCATCCATAAGGTGATGGAGGACCAGCTCACCCGCGTGCCCCGCGGCAAGGGATGTGTGGAGAGCTGCAATCTCTGTGTCCACCGGCGCGACTTCGGCGAGGAGTCCACCGCCTGCGTCGATGCCTGTCGCGAGGCTGGGCACGAGGCGATCGTCTTCGGTGACCTCAAAGATCCCGAAAGCGCCATCCGAAAGCAGCTCGCCGAGACGGCGAGCCGTCAGATCCGCGAAGATCTGAGCTTGAACACAGGCGTTCGGTATTCCGGAATCTGATCTGGGCGAGGTGAGCAGGACATGAAGCGAATTATCTATCGCGAGTGGCGCATTCCGCCCGCTCGGTATTGGGGCCTCCTCGGCATTCTCGCCTCGGTTGTCGGGATCGGCGCACTCGCGTTCGCCTACATGGAGCACGAGGGCCATTGGGTCAGCGGGATGAGCAACTCGGTGGTCTGGGGTACGCCCCATGTGTTTGCCGTATTCCTCATCATTTCGGCCTCCGGGGCGCTGAACATCGCCTCCATCGGCACCGTCTTCCGTAAGCCGCTCTACAAGCCGCTCGGGCGTCTCTCCGGGCTTCTCGCCGCGGCGCTCCTGATGGGCGGCCTCTTGGTCCTGGTGCTCGATCTCGGCCGCCCCGAGCGCCTGGTGGTGGCAATGACCACCTATAATTTCCGGTCGATCTTCGCGTGGAACATCTTTCTCTACTCGGGCTTCATGGCGATCGTGATCGCCTATCTCTGGAGTATGGCGGATCGTCACGGCGAGCCCTACAACCGCCCCATAGGGATCGTCGCGACCTTCTGGCGGCTCGCGTTGACGACGGGTACCGGCTCGATCTTCGGTTTCCTGGTCGCGCGTCAGGCGTACGACGCCGCCATCCTCGCCCCGATGTTCGTCGTCATGTCCTTCGCGTACGGTCTCGCCATCTTCATGCTGGTGTTGATGTTCGCCTTCACGGAGGAAGGTCGCCCGATCGGCGAGCGCATCCTCTGTCGTCTCAAGAATCTGCTCGGCATCTTCATTCTCGGCGTCTTCTATTTCACGCTGGTCTACCATCTCACCAAGCTCTACGGGGCGAAGAACCACGATCTGGTCGGTTGGCTCCTCCTCGACGGCGGGATCTATACCTTCATGTTTTGGGTCGGTTGGGTCTTGGTCGGCGGCCTCGTGCCGCTCGGGATCATCTATCACCCGGTGCTGAGCAAGGACAAGAACTGGATCGCGGCTGCCTGCGGCTTGGTGATCGTGGGCGGCTTGGCCAGCATGTACGTCATCATTATCGGCAGCCAGGCGTATCCGATGCAGATGTTCCCCGGGCAGACGGTCCTGGCGTCCGGTTTCTTCGACGGTGTGCAGGGCGAGGCCTCACGATATAGCCCGGCGATTCCCGAGATTCTGCTCGGACTCGGCGGCGTGGCCGTTGCCCTCTTGATCACGTCGGTCGGTGTGCGGGTTCTGCAGTTCCTTCCGGAGTCGCTTGCGGATGATGTCCTCCCGGTCGACGAGGAGAAGATCGTGGAGCAAGGTCCGGCAGGCGCCAAAGCCTGATCGCCGCCGCGTCGGCCTCGGCCCTCGAGGGCGGCGCCGGCATGGCTTTTTGCAGGCCGGGACGCCCGGCCCGATCGTCCTCTCGAATGCTTGCGGCAATCGCAATTCCTAATCAGTCGAAGGTCGGGTGACGGTTCGATGTCGCATCTCTACATCTCGGCGGCTCAGAAATCGTCGGGAAAAACCACCGTCGCCATCGGCCTGTGTCGTGCTTGGCGTGACGCGGGCGTGCGCGTCCAGCCCTTCAAAAAGGGCCCCGACTACATCGATCCGCTCTGGCTGACCGAAGCCTGCTCACGCCCCTGCTACAATCTGGACTTCCATACCATGGGGCGCGCCGAGATCCTCGACGCCTTCGCGGGTGAGCTCCATACGGCAGATCTCGGACTGATCGAGGGCAACGTCGGCCTTTTCGACAGCATCGATCCCGCGGGCTCCAACAGCAACGCCGAGCTCGCCAAGCTCTTGGGCGCACCGGTCGTGTTGGTGATCAACTGTCATGGCATGGGCCGCGGCATCGTTCCTCTCTTGCTTGGCTACCAGGCCTTCGACCGCGACCTGAATCTTGCCGGCGTGATCCTAAACAAGGTCGGCGGTACTCGCCATGCCCGCAATCTGATCGCCGCGCTCGAGCACTACACCGATCTTCCGGTGTTGGGCGCCATGCATCGCGACGACGACATCGAGATCGCCGAGCGCCACCTGGGCCTGATGCCGAGCAACGAGGCGGAGGCCGCCGAGGCATGGATCGATCGTATCCGGGGACGGGTGGCCGAACAGGTCGACCTGAGCCGGATGCTCGCGATTGCCGAGGGTGCATCGCGCCCGCCACCCGTGTCGTCGTCGCCGTTGATCCAGGCACCCGCAGGGGATACGGTGCGTATCGGTATCGCGCGCGACGCTGCCTTCGGCTTTTACTATCCGGATGATCTGCGTGCGCTCGCCGCTGCGGGTGCCGAGCTGGTCGAGCTCAGCCCGCTTGCCGATCGGGAGCTTCCCTGCGTCGATGCACTCTATATCGGCGGAGGGTTCCCCGAGTGTCGCATGGCGGAGCTGGAGGCAAATCGAGGGATGCGCGAGCAGATCGCGGACTTCATCGCCGGCGGCGGGCCAGTCTACGCCGAATGCGGGGGGCTGATGTATCTGTGCGAGGCGATCGGTTGGAAGGGCGAACGGCGCGAAATGGTCGGCGCGCTCAAGGCCGAGGTCCGATTACATGCTCGACCCCAAGGGCGCGGCTATGTGCGACTGCGCGAAACCCCCGATTTTCCTTGGCAGGGCGAGGCGGGCGGGAGTGCCGGCGAGATACCCGCGCATGAGTTTCACCATTCCTCGGTCGTTGCGCCTGACCCCGCTTGGCGCTACGGCTATGATGTGTTGCGGGGTGTCGGAATCGACGGGGCCCACGACGGGGTTGTCCAAGGCCAATTACTGGCCTGTTACAGTCACCTCAGGGACGTGGGCGGTGTCGGCTGGACACGCCGGTTCGTCGATCACATCCGGCGCTGTCTCGGGGCTTAAACCGCGCCCGACGCGGTATGTGATGTTTTGGAGGGGATCGGCCCCGGAAGATTTGACGACCGCTGGAGCTGGCGCGGTTTAAGATATTAAAAAATAAATCATTGTCGTAGCCGATGACGACAACGACAATCGCGGAACAGGTAGTCTATCGTCGGATTGTTTTACTCATCTTTTGAGGCGTTCGTTGGAGCGCGGACGATTCGACTGGCCGTTTTGCTCGGACACGGCAGCCCGAGGTTGCGCTTCCCGTGCCGCGGAGCTGCCCCACGGTGTGCCGGAATCGAGTCTCCAACCCGCTCCGCTCGCAAAGGCGTCGAGCCTGCGGCCGGCCCGATTCGAGGGTGAAGCGATGCGGATCGCTCTGCCAGGGGTTTGGAGGCGGGCCGATCGGACGCATCTCAAGCGACTAAACCGCGCCCGGCGCGGTATGTGATGTTTAGGGATGGGATCGGCCTCGGCAGACTCGACGATTGTCGGAGCCGGCGCGGTTTAAAGTTCTAAAAAATCTGAAATTCTAAGCCGCGTCTCCACGAGGATCGGAAAAATCACTAATCCCGACACCAAGTGAAAATGACGCATGTCGCTCTGGACGCGGTTTAATCAACAGGATAATAGGTCTCAGATGTTCACACTCACGACAGCAGCGGCGGATCAGGTGCTCAAGGCCGCCCAGCAAGGCGGTACCGAAGGCATGTCATTGAGGTTGGCCGCGTTTCAAATGCAGGATGGCGCGATCGACTACCGGATTGGCTTCGACGAGCCGACGGAGGACGATATCCGTATGTCCTGCGCGGGCGTGGATATCGTCATGACGCCCGAGCAGGTGCCGCTGCTCGACCAGACGACGATGGACTATGTGGAGATGGAGCCCGGACAGTTCCGCTTCATTTTTCTCAACCCGAAGGATCCGCACTACAAACCTCCGACCGAGGTCTGACCGGGTACTCGCCGAGTCGTCATGGATCTCAGCAACGAGGACAGCTTCAGGCTAAATGTCCTGCTCGCGAATCGCCCGCAGGCGATCCGTATCGACGAATCCAAGCTGATCGTCTACGGTCTGGGTCCGCAGGGCGAGGCAACCGTGCGTCTCAACCCGAACGCACGTCCCGATCAATATCTGCGACGTGTCAAGGAACTCATTTCCGGTCACGTCCTGGGCTCGCCCGGCGGTTATCCCATCTATCTGCGCCGCTGGACCCGCATGGGCCAGATGCGCGACGAGAGTCTCGAGCAATTGCTCCTGCTCGGCGAGCCGGAGGCCGTGGTGGCGGCCGTCTGCTCCCCCGGACTGACCGACGAGCTCGCCCGCCGCGCCTGGTGGGCCATGGAGGACGCGGAGAATGCCCGCCGCATGCTGAGCAATTCGTCCATCGTCGCGGGGAGCATGGGCCGTATCCTGGTGGACTATCTCGTCGACTATCTCCCGTTCGAAACCGAGAGCGACAAGATCACAGAGTCGATCAGGCTGATCCTGCAAACCGGACTGCTCGACGCCGAGCGACGTGAGGATCTCTGGAAGAAAGCGGCACGCAAGCAGGTCTATCTCGTGGGGTTCCTGCAGGCCGTTCCGGACGACCTGCCGGGCGCGGAAGGCTCGGTGGCGCGCGCACTTCCCGAGCCAGTCGAGGCGCTGGCCGCGGCGGGCAACGCCTGTGCCGGGCTGCTCGGCCGGGTCTTTTCCTCGCCCGGACAGACCTTCATCGCGACGGTCGCAACCGTGTTGTCGAAGCCGCCCAGCCAGGATGTCGTGACAGCCACCTTCGACGTGCTCAGAGAGTACTTCGGTGCGTTGCGCGCGCAGGGCGACCCCGACCTTCCGCTCTCGGATCTGATCGCGGACGCCGAGCGCTTCGCCACGCCGACGAGCCCGCATGCCGACACGGGACGGCTGCTGAGCGCGTGCCCCGAGATGACCTCGGAGGTTGCCGCCATGCGGTTTCTTTCGGGTGTCGGCTATGGCCTCATCCGCGCCGTCGCGCTCGACCCGAGCGTTCTCGGCAGCCTCATGCGCCGGAAGCTAACCCCCGTCATCGACCCGCTCCAGGATCGGCTGAGCCTTCTGAACCGCGCCCAGCGCGGTATGTGATGTTTTTGGATGGGATCGGCCTCGGCAGACTCGACGATTGTCGGAGCCGGCGCGGTTTACGGTTCTAAAAAATCTAAGATTCTAAACCGCGTCTCCACGAAGTTCGGAAAAATCCCTAATCCCGACACAACGTGAAAATGACGCATGCCCCGTGGCGTTCAACTGCCGGATGTAGGTTCAACGCCACGGGGCGCTATGGCTGAATCGATCACCGGGATCCTCCGTGGCGTCGGATCGACGAGGGCGTCGTCCGAGAGTCGAGAGCGTCGAGGTGTTGACCGGCGGCAGACGACAAGCGACTTCGTCGCTTTTACGCCTGCCTTGATCGTCTTTGGCAATCGATAGGTTAATAATAATCGATTTTGAAGATTGCTCCGTCAGCGCTATGCTCCTACCCAACACTTGAAGAGGAGCACTCACATGGCCAAGACAATCACGTTCGCGATCCTGCACATGACGGTCGCCTTCAGCGTGGCCTACCTGTTGAGCGGCAACCTCCTGGTCGGCGGGGCGATCGCCCTGGTCGAGCCTGCGATCAATACGGTGGTCTACTTCTTCCACGAAAAGGTTTGGGAGCAGATCCGGCAACAGCGTGCAGACGGTCCTCCGGGTGGTCTGCTGCCCGCCTGAGATGGCGTCTCAAGCTTCGGACGGCAGCGTGTCGTGCGAGGAACCGACAAGTCTCTCGCTGATGCCCCAGAGTCGCTGATTGGCGCGGGGGTCGAGCGCCTGAGACGGCGCCTTGATGGGCCGGCGATTGCCGAGATATTGGCCCGTAACCCCGTCCAGCTCGGGTGACAGGGCGGCGTAGAGCACGCGCTCGGCGGCTCGCGTCGGGCTCGGCAGGGCCCAGCCGAGCAGCAGGTCGACCGTTTTCCAAAAGACACCTTGTGCCCCGTCCGATCCGCCGAGGTTGGACCGAAAGATGCCGGGGAAGACGCAGTTGACGGTCACCCCGGTGCCTGCGAGCCGTCTCGCAAGCTCGAAGGTGAAGTGAAGATTGCCGAGCTTGGACTGGCCGTAGGCCTGCATCATCCGATAGCGCCGCCGTGTCCAGTCCAGGTCGTCGAAATCCATCGCGGTGTCGATGCGGGTTCCGACATTGACGATGCGGGCTGGCGCGCTGGCCTCGATGCGCTCCAACAGCTGGACCGTGAGCAGGAAAGGGCCGAGATGGTTGACCGCCAGCGACCGCTCGATGCCCTCGGGGCTGGTCCGGCGGCTCGGATAGGCCGTTCCGGCGTTGTTGATCAGGACATCGATGCGCTCGAAGCGTTCGAGGATCTCAGCTGCCGCTCGGCGAACCTCCTGCTGACTGCCGAGGTCCGCGACGAAGAGATGGATGTCCGGGTTCTCGGTCGCCGCTGCGACCTCGTCTCGGGCGGCTCGACCGCGTTCTTCGTTGCGGACCAGCATGCCGACGCGGCTTCCGTCGCGGGCGAAGGCCAGCACGAGCGCCTTACCCAAGCCGGAGTTGGCCCCCGTGACGAGGACCGTCTTGCGATTCGCGGCGGTCATTGGCGGCACCCGATGATGGATCCTTACTCCGAGTAACCGCCGCGTCCGGTGCCGCGCACGTCGCGTGCGAAATAGCTGACGCGCCCCATCGGAACCACGGTCACGCCCCCTGCAGTGACATGGAAGCGTTGCTGATCCTTCACCGGATCGAAACCGATCCGGTCGCCGGCCTCGATGACATTGTGCCGATCGACGATGACGTTGCGCAGGCGGGCGCCGCGGCAGATGCGGACATAGTCCATGATGATGCAGTCCTCGAGGACAACGTCCTCTTCGATCACGGTCTCGCGCCGGATGATCGAGTTGGTCAGTCGAGCGCCCTCGTGGATCATGGTCGCCGCGCCCAGGAGGGTATTGCGCAGCTCGCCGCCGAGCACCCGAGCAACCGGGCCTTGGTAGCCGCTCGAGTAGATGGGCCACTCGGGGTTGAACATATCGAAGACGGGCTCGGCGCCCAAGACGTCCTTGTGGGCGTCGAAGTAGGCATCGATGGTGCCGACGTCGCGCCAGTAGACCGAGGTCTCGTAAGGGTGCACGCCCGGTATGACATTCGTCGCGAAATCGTAGGCGAAGAGTCGATGGGTGTTGAGCAACCGCGGCAGCACATGCTGGCCGAAGTCCGATTCGCCGGCGGCCTCGCTCTCCTTGAGCGCCTGCATCAGGACCTTGGCGTCGAAGATGTAATTGCCCATCGAGGCGAAGGCCATGTTCGGATCACCCGGCAGCGGCGAGGGATTCGCAGGCTTCTCCTCGAAGGCGTTGATCCGCCCCTCTTCGTCCGCGGCGATCACCCCGAAGCTCGACGCCTCGGCGAGCGGAACCGGCAGGGCGGCGATCGTCACGTCGGCGTTGCGTGCCTTGTGGAAATCGACCATCTGGCGGATGTCCATGCGGTAGATGTGGTCTGCCCCGAAGACCGCCACGAGGTCGGGACGATGTTCCTCGATGAGCGCGATGTTCTGATTGACCGCGTCGGCCGTGCCCTGGAACCAATGCGTCCCCGACATCATCTGCGGCGGTACGACGGTGACGAACTGGCTCTGCAGCAGCGGCGAGATGGTCCAGGCCTTGCGAACATGTTCGATGAGCGATTGCGACTTGTACTGCACCAGGAGATAGATGGTCTGGATCTGGGAGTTGACCAGATTGCTGAGCACGAAGTCGACGATGCGGTAGCGGGCACCGAATGGCACCGAAGGCTTGGAGCGTGCCGTGGTGAGCGGCTGGAGTCGCGAGCCTTGGCCGCCGGCCATGACGAAAGCGATGATTCGATCGGTCTGCATGGTTCCTCCGCTTGCCCCGCCTTAAGGAGCTTGTGTTGTGGTGGCTGGATCCGATCATTGGACCCATGCCGGAATGATAAACCCCTCGACCGGAGCTTTCCCGATTATCGGACGCCCTCTTGGCGGATTTCGGACACCGCCGAAACACCCGAGTGTGCTCGGTATACAATATCCAACCCCGACGCTAGAGGAGTAAGCGAGAGATGAATCAACCGAGGCAGAAGGTTCCGGGCCGCCCGGTCATCCTGATCATCCTGGACGGTTTCGGCTTGAATCCGGCCAAGGCCAACAATGCAGTGGCGCTTGCCGACACGCCGAACCTCGATCGCTATTTCTCCAGCTATCCGCATACTGCGCTGCAGGCGTCCGGGCTGGCGGTCGGGCTTCCCGACGGGCAGATGGGCAACTCCGAGGTCGGGCATATGTGCATCGGCTCGGGCTGTGTCGTCCTGCAGGATCTGGTGCTGATCGATCGCGCGATCGACGACCGCAGCTTTTTCGACAATCATGCCCTGGTGAATGCGGCGCGAGCGGCGGCGGAGCAAGGGCGGCCGATCCATCTCATGGGCCTGGTCTCCGACGGCGGTGTCCATAGTCATGTCCGTCATCTGGCAGCGCTGATCAAGCTGTGCAAGCGTCAGGGTGCGCGCCCGATGGTCCACGTCTTCACGGACGGCCGCGACACCCCGCCGCGCTCGGCGCTGAGCTATCTCAAGTGTCTCGACGAGGCGCTGGAGACCTCGGGGGGGCGGATCGCCACCGTCAGCGGACGCTATTACGCGATGGACCGGGACAATCGCTGGGATCGCACCGAGATGGCCTGGCGTGCCATGGTCGACGGCGAAGGCCGGCACGCCGAGAGCGCGCGCGAGGCGATCGAGGCGGCCTATGCCGCCGGCGAGGACGACGAATTCATCCGACCCACGATCGTCGCAGGCGCCGAGCCGATCCGCGACGGCGACCAGGTCATCCACATCAACTTCCGCAAGGACCGTCCGCGTCAGCTGGTCTCGGCTCTGCACCAGAGCGATTTCGACAAGTTCGACCGCCGCGGGGTGACCCGCGTCCAGGTCACCGGCATGATGGAGTACGATCCCTGGTTCGGGCTGCCCTTTGCCTTCGACACCGACACGCCGAAGACCACGCTCGGGCAGATCCTCAGCGACGACGGCATCGCGCAGTTTCATTGTGCCGAGACCGAGAAATACGCGCATGTAACCTTCTTCTTCAACGGCGGGCGGGGCGATCCCTTCCCCGGCGAAGAGCGCGCGCTGATCCCCTCGCCGAAGGTCGCCACCTACGACCTGAAACCCGAGATGAGCGCTCCGGGGGTCGCGGATGCCGTGATCGAGGCGCTGCGCGGCGGTGATTTTCCCTTTATCGTGGTGAATTTCGCCAACGGCGACATGGTGGGTCATACGGCCGTGCGCGAGGCGGTGATCGCCGCCGTGGAGACACTCGATCGCGAGGTCGGCCGGGTGCTCGATGCGGCCGTGGAGTGCGGCTACTCGGTCATCCTGAGCGCCGATCACGGCAACTGCGACGAGATGGTCGATCCGGTCACGGGTGATCCCCACACCCAGCACACCACCTATCCGGTCCCCTGTCTCGTCATCGACGAGGTGCCCTGGCGGCTGTCGGTCGGCGGCGGCATCAAGGATATCGCCCCCACGATCCTGCATCTAATGGGCATCCCCATCCCGGAGCAGATGGACGGGCACTCGCTTCTGCTCGGACCGGCGACGGTCTGACGGATGCGCGTCTATCTCGATCTGCTGCGCGATGTGATCGACAACGGCATCGACAAGGCCGACCGCACCGGCACGGGGACGCGCTCGGTGTTCGGGCGTCAGGTGCGCTTTGATCTGAGCGAGGGATTCCCGCTGCTGACCACCAAGCGGATCCATACCAAGAGCTTGATCCATGAGCTTCTGTGGTTTCTGGCCGGCTCGACGGACAACCGTTGGCTGCGCGATCGCGGCGTGACCATTTGGGACGAGTGGGCGGCCGAGGACGGCCGTCTCGGTCCCATCTACGGCGCCCAGTGGCGCAGTTGGGCCTGTCCGGATGGCCGCGTCGTCGACCAGCTCGCCGAGCTGGTCGAGACCATCCGGACCCGCCCCGATTCGCGTCGCTTGGTGGTTTCCGCCTGGAATCCGGCGGATCTGCCCGACGAGACCCTCAGTCCGCGCGAGAACGTAGATGCCGGGCGCATGTCGCTCGCCCCCTGTCATTGTCTCTTCCAGTTCTACGTCGCCGAGGGGCGGCTCTCCTGCCAGCTCTATCAGCGCAGCGCCGATCTCTTTCTCGGCGTGCCCTTCAACATCGCCAGCTATGCCTTGCTGACCCATCTGATCGCCCACCAGTGTGATCTCGCCGTTGGTGAATTCATCCACACCTTCGGCGACCTGCATCTCTACCGCAATCATCTGACCGACGAGATCGTCTTCGAGCAGCTCGGGCGCGAGCCTCGGGCGCTGCCGCAGTTACGTCTGCTGCGCCGTCCGCCGAGCCTGTTCGACTACCGTTTCGAGGATATCGAGATCGTCGGGTATGAGCCGGATCCCGCGATTCGTGCGCCCATCGCGGTCTGAGGCTGAATCGCGCTCGGAGCGATTTGCTCGGTTCGAGCGGGGGGTGATGTTCGCGCGATCTTGCGGGGGCTAAGCTGCGCGATTCAGGATTTTTGAATCCGGGTCGGGCGGTTGGATGTGGGTGACTGATCGGGCTTCGGGGTTGAGCGATAAGGCGGCCAAGCGCCGAAGGCTGAACAAGCGCCGTAGGCTGAACAAGCACTGTAGGGGACAAGCACTGTAGGGTGGACAAGCGCAGCGCAGTCCACCAGCGGCGATCGCTCTCGCTCGCCCCCCGCCAGCCGCCCTCATGAATGAGGCCGGCGGGTTTTGTCGTTTTCGATGTGCTGTCTTCCATGTTGTGCGGGCTTGCGCAACATTCACGAACGTTTCGGGCGAGGAGTTGCCGCTGATGGAATCACTCATTCAAGTCTTGCTCGCGTACGGACTTTTTTTGGCCAAGACGATCACGATCCTGCTCGGAATCGGCGTGCTGCTGATTCTGGCATTGCGGCTGAGACAGGGTGGTCACGCCGATTCCGAGCAGTTGGAGATCACGGATCTCAACCAGCGCTATCGCGAGCTGAGCTCGGAGCTGAAGGCGTTCTCGATGTCGAAGAAGGCATTCAAGGCGTATCGCAAGGCTGAGCACAAGGAGGAGAAGGCCCGCGAGAAGGCGGGGCATGCCGATCGTAAGCGGCTCTTCGTGATCGAGTTCAACGGCGACATCAGGGCCAGCGAGGTCGGCGCCTTGCGGGTGCTGGTCACGACGCTCCTGATGGAGGCCCGCGAGGGCGATCAGGTCCTGGTGCGTCTGGACAATTCGGGCGGTCTGGTCAGCGATCACGGGTTGGCCGCGTCGCAATTGGCGCGTATCCGCGACAAAGGGATCCCGCTGACGGTCGCGGTCGACAAGGTCGCCGCGAGCGGTGGCTATCTCATGGCCTGTGTGGCCGAGCGCATCATCGCCGCGCCCTTTGCCGTCATCGGCTCGATCGGCGTGCTGGCCGAGCTGCCCAATTTTCATCGACTGCTGGAACGCTACGGGGTCGACTTCGAGCTGCATACCGCCGGCGAGTACAAGCGCACCCTGACCATCTTCGGCGAGAACACCGACGAGGGTCGCCAAAAGCTGCGCGAGCAGTTGGAAGAGACACACGCACTCTTCAAGTCGTTCGTTGCGGCCTATCGCCCCGCGCTCGATCTCGATCGCGTCGCCACCGGCGAGTATTGGCACGGCCAACGCGCCGTCGAGCTGGGTCTGGTTGACGACATCCAGACCAGCGACGATTTCCTCCTGGCCGCAACCGAGGACATGGATCTCCTCAAGCTCAAGTACAGCGTCCGCAAGAAACCCATCGAGCGGCTTCTGTCGAGCATCCGAGCGCGCTTGGACGGCGCCGTTGCCAACTGGCGCCGCGCGAGCTGAGGCCAAGTCGCGATTTGGTTCTCGCCGCGCGGCAAGCAATGACCGCCGAGTGGTGGGACGCACGTCGCAGTCAGTACGCCCCGTTCATCTCGACGCGTGTCGAAGACGAGATCTCCAAGGGAGGCCCGAAAGCAGCCCAGACGCGGCTAGCTCTTGTTGATGAGATCCCCGCGTTGGATATCGCAGATCAAGCGAACCTCGTGTCCAAGGACTTGAGCGCGCTTGGCGCTGTGCCGAGGAACAGCGAGGAGGACGCCCTTCATATCGCCATCTCAAGGGTGCCGGCTGACACCGAAGGGGTCATCGAGCAGGGCGCCCGGGCGTTGGTTCGCCAGCCAGTAAAAATGGTAGGGCGGAACCACGACCCGGTTGTTGAACACGGCGGGTGAATCGCCCGAGGCCAGATCGATGATCTGTCCGTAGCGAAAGAGTCCGCGTCGATTCAAGGTGTCGAGATCCAGATACTGAGGTTTGGCGTCGAAGTTGGCGGCGACCAGGACCGAGCTCGCGGCGAGACTCGGATGGGTTCGCAGAAAGACGAAGAGATGCGGGTTCTCCACGTCGATCAGCTCGCGGTTGTTGAAGTCGGCGAATGCCGGCGTGTCCTTGCGCACGGCGATGAGGCGTTTCAGGCCATCGAACAGCCTGCGCTCGACCGTGCCGCTGACATGGCGTCGCTCGGCGCGCGCCCAGTCGATGCGCGGGCGATGGATCCAGCGAGCGTCACTCGCCTTGTGCGTGTCGTTGAGAAAGGAGTTGTCGTTGAGCGTGCCGATCTCGTCTCCGTACCAGAGCAGCGGGATGCCGCCGAAGGAGAGGATCATGGCGTGCAGCATCAGGATGAGATCCGCAATCTGATCGATCGCATGCTGATCCTCGGCCTCGAGCGCCGATTCCAGTCCCGCGAGCGATGCGAGCGCGCCTGCAATGCGGGCATCGCCGGTCTTGAGATTGACGCCGAAGGGGCGCCCGCGCGCCGGGGAGCCCTCGAAGGCACCCGTATACCAGTCCACCAGAAAACGACGGTGAGAGTAAGGGTCGTAGTCGCAGGCGCGGATGTCGGCGTCGTCGAAACCCAAGCCGATGTCGTCGTGACACCTGAGATAGTTTAACCAGGTCGCACGGTCGAGCTTGTTCGGTAGGCTCTTGATGCCCTGATTGAGCAGTTTGGCGTTCTTGGTCGCGACGGCGTCCCAAAGCAAGGCCATGAAGGTGGCGTTGTAGGCGATCTCGCATTCCTTGGCGATGACCGCGTCCTCGCCGAAGTATTTGATGATCTCCGACGGGGCCACGATCGCCTCGGCGATGAAGAGCACACCCGGGGCCGTCACCTGACAGCAGTCCTTCATGAGCTGCAGGATCAGGTGCGCCTCACGCTCGTTCTGCGAGGTCGTACCGATCTTCTTCCACAGGAAGGCGACGGCGTCGAGCCGTACGATGTCCGCCCCCTGGTTGGCCCAGAAGAGGATGATGTCGAGCATCTCGATGAAGACGGCGGGGTTGGAGTAATTCAGGTCCCATTGATAGTTGTTGAAGACCGTCATCACCCACTTGCCCATCTCCTCGTCCCAGGTGAAGTTGCCGGGGGCGGTCTCCGGGAAGATCTCGGGCATGGTCGCCTCGAACATGTCCGGGACGTCGCGGTTGGGGAAGCAGTAGTAGAGGTTTTGGTAATCCGGATCGCCTTCGCGGGCGCGCTGCGCCCATTCATGTTCGTTGGAGGTGTGGTTGACCACGACATCGAGCGTGAGCAACATGCCGCGCCGACGCATGGAGTCGGCGAGTGCGCGGACATCCTCGACGGTGCCCGCGCGCGGGTCGATGTCGCGGAAGTCGCTGACCGCATAGCCGCCGTCGCTCGCGCCTTGCGGGCATTTGAGGATCGGCATGACATGGACGATGTTCACGCCGAGCTCCTGCAGGTAGGGCAGGTGCTCGTTGAGTCCCTGTAGATTGCCCGCGAATCCGTCCGAATACAGCGCCATGCCGACCCATTGTTGGCTCAGAAACCAGTTGTGGTCCTCCTCGCGCGCCATGTCGACCTGCTTGAGCGCCGCCGGTCGGTCGATATAGGCCCGGGCCAGACGCTCGGTGAGGTGCACCATCTGGTTCTTGAAGTCTTCGCGATGTCCGTAGAGATGGAAAAACAGCGAATGGATGGCGTAGAAGTTGGCGCCGAGGCGTGTGAAGAAGTGCCGTAGGTCCTCGCGACAGACCTCGCGATCGAGCTCATCGAGGATGTCGTTGAGAAGGGCATGGGAAACCTGTTCGTACATTTGAACTGCGTCCGGAGTGTGTGAGTGCTGTATATCGTGTTGTATGGGCCTGAAGGCCATCCGTCGTCTCGGCTGAGACGCAGTTCAAGATCATGTGTGACTTTAAATCTTTGAACCGCGCGGTACCGACCCTCGCAAGGGTCCGACCGGTCTCCAGGGGCGCCGATCTTCGCATGAACCGCCGAGCGCGGTTCAAATACCCCATTGATCGAGGTAAGGCCGATAGAGTGCGGGGTCGGCAGCCGTTGCGCCATGCTGCTCGACGATGCGAGAGGCGAAGGACTGGGCACGCTCCAGGGTTATGGCGAGCGGCCAGCATCGGACAATGCCGAGGATGAGCACGGAGGCGAAGGCGTCGCCCGCGCCGACCGTGTCCTTGACCGCGAGCGCGGGCGCCGGTGCGACGCGCACCGGCGAGGTCTCGCGCCCGAGCGCGAAGGCACCGTCGCCGCCGAGTGTGACGACGAGCCCGGTCAGGTCGTGTCGGGCAAGGAACGCCGACGCCAGCGCCGTGAGCTGCGCATCCTCGATGTCGTCGGTGTTCGAGCCGGGGCCCTCCGCCAGGAGGGTCAGCTCGCTGCGGTTGAGCTTGACCCAGTCGGCATCCTGCAGCAGTCCGCGGGTCTCGTCGGCAGACCACCAGGGATCGCGAAGATTCACGTCGAGGAAGCGTATGCCGTGTCCGTGGGCCTTGAGCGCCTTCAGCGTTGTAGCCGAGACCGGGCCGCGCAGCGCCAGCGTGCCGTGATAGAGCAGCTCCCCGGCCGGCTGAAGGTCGACGGCGCGGATATGGTCGAAGGCGCGATCGGGGATGATCTCGTAGGTCGGCTCGCCGTCATCGAGCGTGACCCGGACCTCGCCCGTGGCATGTTCCGGATCGGTTTGCAGGGCGCTCGTGTCCATCCCCCAGTCCTGCATTGCGCGGCGCACCTGTTTGCCCTCCGTATCGTCGCCGACCGCACTGATGAGTCGCGGCGCGGCCCCGAAGGCACGCAGATGCCAGGCGACATTGAAAGGCGCTCCGCCGAGGACGCGTCGACCGCCGGGGAAGCAGTCGAAGAGGACCTCGCCGAAGATGTCGACGATGGGTTGCGCGGTTGAGGAATCGGACATGGGCGGGCTCCTATCTCGTCGGTTCGACCGCGAGATCCGGTCGAAAATGGGCGATACCCTCGAGGATACCCGCGCTGTAGTTCCCGTTCATCCCCGACCAGCCGCCGCGTGCGCAGTAGAGTCGGTCGGCCTGTCCATTGGCTGCGGCAAGGCGTAGGGCTTGAGTGCGTACCTCGGGATGACCGTTGGCGACCAGAACCGAAGGAATCGGGCTGATCAAGACCTCGAGGTCGTTGCCGCTGTCGCCGGCGAAGAGTGTCGTCGTCTCGTCGCGACCGAGTCGGTGCATCAGAAAATCCACGGCGTGATATTTGGTTGCGCCTGCGGGCAGTACGTCCAGCAATCCCATGTCCGCCGCTTCGTCGATGCTCCAGATCAGACTGGCGTTCACCCCGAGCTGGGATAGGCGGGCTTCCAGCTCGGACTTGAGCGCACCGCTGTCGGCGTCGACGGGGGCATAGTAGCTGAGCTTGAAGGGCGCCTGTTTCTCCGGTTCCTGAAGCCGCAGGATCTCGAGATCGGCAAAGCGTTCGGCGAGTCGTTCGCGGCCGATCCCGCCCCAGTCGCGACCGATCTCCTTCTGCCAGTCCGCGAGCGGCGTCCACTCGCGCGTCGTGACCTCGAAGATACTGGTCCCCACATCGCCGATGACCACATCGGGAACGGGCAGGTCGTATTCCGCGATCGCCTCGCGCACCAGTCCCTGATGGCGGCCGGTGACGTATGCGAGGGTCACCTCGGGTTGCGACACGAAGTCCCGGAAGCGCGGGCGTGCGTCGGGCGACTCCGGTTCCGCGCCGTTGGGAATGAGGGTGCGGTCGAGATCCGTACAGAGCAACAGCGGCTTCATGATACGACGCCGCCGGTGTTCGGAGCCGTCTCGGGCACACGACAGCTCGCGAAGAAATCGTAGTGCTCAATGGCTTCCAGGATGCCGAGCGCGTGGGCCTCTCGGGCAAAATAGATGTTGTCCATCTCCACGAGCCGCGAGAGCTCCTCGTGGTGACGGTTCGCGACCACGACCGCGAGCGTGTTGCCGCGCATCATGTCTTCGTCCGCGCCCGAGCCCCCGGCGACGAGGATGTGCTCGAGCGGGATCCCGAAGCGATGGGCCACATACCGCAGCGCCTGCCCTTTGCTGGCGCGAATCGGCACGACGTCGAGGAATTGACCGAAGGCGTGGATGACGTTCACCGTCAGCTCGCGGGTGCGCAGCAGGGTGGTGATCTCCTCGACCGGCGGGGCCACGTTCGGGTCGTAGTGGTAGGAGATCTTGAAGCGGCTCTGCTCGGTCCTGCGTTGGGGTACGAGCCCCGGCACATCCTGCAAGGCGCGGCGGACCACCCGGGGATTCCACAGATGGTCCACATGGTCGCTCCAGAAGTCATCGACCACCAGGGCGGCGCTGTAGTGGATCTCGGTTCCCAGGCTGGTGATCATGACGTCGGGAACAGGGATACCGTGCCGCTTGAGCTCGACGAGCAGGGTGTCGAGTCGGCGTCCGGTCGCGATCCCGAAATTCGCGCAGCGCTTGTTGGCCCGCATCATCTCGATGAACAGCCGCACCCCCTCGCTATTGCCGAGGAGGCTCTGATCCAGATCGGTGAAGAGCGCGCGATCGCGGTAGATAAGACGGCGCCGCAGGGGCGGCGTGGCGGGAATCGGCTCGGCCCTTTTGGTGAGCGGGGCGATCCGTTCGCGATAGGTCTCGGCGTGGGCCTGCCAGGAGTAGCGGTCGCGTACGGCCGTCAGACCGTTTCGGATGAGCGCCCGGCGGAAGTCCTCGTCGCCCAGGATGCGAATCAGGGCGTCGGCCATGGCCCGGCGATCCAAGGGGTCGACCAAAAGACCGTTCTTGCAGTTGCCGATGATGTCGACCGGACCGCCGTTCTCGGTGGCGACCAGCGGCAGTCCGCTCGCGGCGGCCTCCAAGAGGGTGAGTCCGAAAGGTTCGGTTAGGGCCGGGTTGATGAAGACGCCGCCGGAACGGGCGACCAGCCGATAGATCTCGGGCACTTCCTCGGAGCGATGATGTTTGGGGGCTGCGACCTTGCCGTAGAGATCGTAGGCGTCGATGGTCAGCAAGACGTCGGTGAGGACGGTCCGCGCGCCCTCGTCGAGGTCGCGAATGTCGTCCCGGTTGCCCGCGATGATCAGCAGGTTGGCGAGCGCTTGAAGCTCGGGCGATTCACCGTAAGCCTCGAGCAGCGCGACGATGTTCTTGCGGTGATCGGCGCGCGAAAGCGCCAAGATGAGCGGTTTTTCGGGCTCGTCCAGGAAGCGGTCCACCTCCGCGGCGAAACCGATCGGGGGATCGTCCTGCGTCGGTGGATGAAATTGGACCAGGTCGGTACCCGGCGGGATCACGACCATGCGGTCGGGTTGGTAGTAATCGTAGAGGGCGTATTGCTCTTCGATCTCGTTGTGGGTGCTGGTGATGACCAGATCCGCCGTGCCCAGGACGCTCTCCTCGGCATCGATGCGACGCACCATGTTGTAGCGTGCATCGATCTGCTCGCCGTCGAGCCCGGCGGCGAGCAGGCGCTGGCGTTTGTCGCGCCCCAATGAATGCCCCGTGTGAACCAAGGGGATGCCGGCCAGATTGGAAAGGCGAACGCCGACATAACCGGCGTCCGCGTAATGGCTGTGGATGACCCCCGGCCACCGGGCCTCGTCGTGCAGGAAGGCGGTGAGATTGTCGACGAAGCCGTCGAGGTGATCCCAGAGTTGCTCTTTCGGGATGTAGCCCTCCGGTCCGGCATCGATCCTGACGATGCGCGCCTTCTCGCTCAGGGCCTCGAGGGGCTCGGCGTAATCCGGGCTGACGGCCGGATCGACCACGCGGCGAGTGACCAGGTCGACGCGGGAGATATCGTCTCGCTCGGCCAGTGCGCGGGCAAGATCGACGACGTATTTCGTCTGGCCTCCGGTGTCCGCGTCGCGACCCAGCTCGAGGTCGTGTCCGCGAATCAGGCCATGAATACTGAGCAACAAAACGTACATGCGTACCACCCGTTGGAAGCGGTCCGGCCGAAAGCGGCTACCGCTGGATGTCGAGAATCCCGAGCCTGGTCTCGGGCGGAAAGTCGCGGATCCAGGTGTCGAGTATCGCCAATTGCGTCGGCAGTCTGTCGATGGCAGCGGACGCCTCGGAATACTGCGCGTAAAGACTGTGAATCAGGACAAACCAAGGCCGGCCCTGATAGCTCTCTTCGCGGAAGTAGACGCGGGACGGGAGCTCTTCGCTGCGAGCGAAATCAAGCAGCTCGTCGAGCGAATAAAATCCGATCAGTTGCAGTGCGAATGGCGTATTCCCGACCGTCACCGACGCCTCGGAGATGCTGGTCGAGACCGACTGCGGCGTTTGTGCGTCGGCGTCGAGGGTCAGTGCGGTCGGCTCGATGCTCTGTGGCGAGGCGTCGTCATCGCGGGGAGAGGGGTCGCCGGTCGGCTCGAGGTCGGATGCAGGGCCGGGTTCGGAGGATGCCTCGGGGACGGGCTCGGGCGTCGGCTCGACGTCCTGGCCGGCGGGCTCTTTCGGTGTCTGTGTCGGCGTCTGAGCGGTCTCGTTCCGGTTTGCGGTCACAGGCGGGGACGCCTCGGTCTCGGGTAGCGCTTGCGCGATCGTCGCCGATGCGTCTTCGAGCGGCGTGCCCGGCATCTCGGCGGCTGTGCTCGCGATGTTGTCCGGGGGCGACTCGCTCGACGCCGAAGCAAGCCCTGCCTGCCCTTGATCGATCGATGCCGACGCTGCGGTCGGCACCTGCGGTTCGGTGGCCTCGACACGCGGGGGCAAGGACTCCGAGATGGCCGCAACGGAGTCTCGCAGTTCGGCCAGACCTTCCCGCAGGGCTGCATCTTGGCTCGCGACGGCGGCGAGCTGCTCGTAGTCGACCCGCAGCCGGGCCACATCTTCGAACAGCGCGCGCCGTGCCGAATCCAGCTGGCCGTAGGCGAAGAACAAGGCACCGCCGAGCAGGGCGGCGACGAGCAGGAGTGCTCCGGCGAAGACCGATGCCTGATGTTTGAGCCTGGCCTCGACCTCTTCACGATGGGTCTGCCAGGCGCGCTGTAGACGATTGGTCGTCAGCCTTCGGTCATCGTCGACATCCGCGATTCGCGTCACAAGCGAGCTCTCGGCCGCTTGAAACTCAAGTCGATGGCGCGCCAACGCGTCGGATAGAGAGCCGATCTGATCGGCCAAAGCGGCCGTGTCTGGCGTGTTCTCCATGGGAGCCGCGTCCTTCAGTTAAACCGATGCT
The DNA here is from genome assembly GCF_000223985.1 of Thiocapsa marina 5811. Lineage (GTDB taxonomy): Bacteria > Pseudomonadota > Gammaproteobacteria > Chromatiales > Chromatiaceae > Thiocapsa > Thiocapsa marina. Next base: position 152,719 of record NZ_AFWV01000009.1, on the reverse strand, counting down.
CGATTCGACCTGCCGCCTCGACATCCCGCCGCCGTGGCCTGGACGCGCGGGCGCTTCGCGCAGGATCGTCGATGCACCGAAATATTCGTGTTGGGTCGGTATATCATACCAGCCATGATCGACTTCGTCGGGCCGAGACCATCATGAATGAATCGAAACAGTCTGAATCGCAAAAGGTCAGGGTGCTTTTCGTGTGTATGGGCAACATCTGCCGCTCTCCCACGGCACACGGCGTCTTTCGACAGCTGGTCGTGGAGCGAGACTTGTCGCATCGCGTCGAGATCGATTCCGCCGGCACGCATGCCTATCACGTCGGCGAGCCGCCGGATCCGCGTGCACGTGCAACGGCGCTCGAGCGCGGGATCGATATCGGCGATCTGCGTGCCCGTCTGGCCGAGCGCGCCGATTTCGAGTCCTTCGACTACGTCTTGGCGATGGATCGAGACAACTACCGCATTCTGTCGAGCCTTTGTCCGGCGGGGATGGAGTCCAAGCTGCGGCTCTTCATGGAATTTGCGCCCGATCTCGGGGTGCGCGACGTGCCCGATCCCTATTATGGGGGTGCGCGCGGTTTCGATCAGGTCTTCGATCTGGTCGAGGCGGCCTCCCGAGGGCTCTTGGAAGACCTACTCAAGCGGCATCTTCGGTCGGCATCCGCGATGCCGAGCAGATGAGATGCGTTGGATGCGAGGCGGTCTAGTCCGCGGCGATCTCCGAGTAGCCGGCATGAGAGGAATAGCGACGAAGGTCCCGACGTAGATCCTCCGCGAGGCGAAGGTCGAGGTCGTCGGGATGGATACCGATGCGGATCCAGCCCCGCCGGGCGGCGCGCCGACGATTGAGCCGGTTCCAGGCACGAATCACGACCTTGCGCAAGGCGGTATCGGCCTCGTAGCCGGTGAGCGGGACCGGGTGCATCCGTCCGGTTTGGGCCGACAGCACCCCGCTGAAGAATTCATAGCGCGTGAACGGCAGGCTTGCGAGCATCGACCGCGGGACGGGCCCCATCGCCCAGGCCGGCGGACAATAGAGTGCCGGGGCGCCGAGGCCTTGGTCGACAAACCAGGCGTGACAGCGTGCGATCAGTCGATGAATGCCGTGCCGATCCAGCGCGAGGTGCTCGGCGACGTTGCGCGAGATGAGACGCGAGTGCACGTAATGCGCCAAACCCGTGATGCGCTCGACGCGATGGATCCAGCCGTGACCGGCAAGCTCGCAACCCATCGCCCTGAACCGTTGGAGACGCTCGATACCCTCTGTGCTCCAGCCGACGCCGGGAACCACCAGCAAGGTCACGGGCGTAATCCCTTCGGCGTCGAGTAGAGACAGGATGCGCTCGACCTGCGGCAAGGTTTCGGGCATGACGTCGTGCACCGAAACCAGCGCGCGGATAGGTCCGGCATTCGAGCCGGCTGCTGTTTCAACGTCCGACATCGACCGAATCCGTATAGTCACCGGACAAGACCGCGAGCCAATGTTGCAGGTTGCGGTGGTTGATGTCACGAGCGCCTTCGCGTCCCAGGTGCGCCTTGCGTTCGCGGATTGCAGGGTCCAGGTCGCGCAGCCGTGCCAAGGCGTCGGCGAGGTGCTCGCCCTCGTGGATCCGGAAGATGCCTCGGCTCAGCACATCCCAGCTCAGGATGCCGCAGGCCGAGGAGACCAACACCGGGCGTGCCCGCGCCATCGCCTCGAGCGCAATGGTCCCGAAGGACTCTACCGTGGAGGGCAGGATCAAGGCGTCCATCTCGTCGATCAAGGCCATGATCCGACTGCGGCGGACCCAGCCCGAATGGCTTAGGTTGGGTAACCCTCGGCATTGCTCCTCGACCCAGGTTCGCATGGGGCCGTCGCCGACGATCAGGAACTCGATGTCGGGGAGTCGGCGCGCCGCGGCGACGATGGCCTCCAAGTTCTTCTCGGGCGCCAAACGTCCGGCAAAGAGAACGCGAGCAAGATCCCGGCGCGCCGGTACGGGCTGAAAATCGAGAAACCGCTGCGGGATCGGTGTCGCCATAAGGCTGACGCGGCGAGCACCGATCGATCGCGCAATCGCCATCATCTCCTGCGAGTTCGCCAAGACCAGGTCGCTCTTGCCGAAGAGCAGCCGATGACAGGCGCCGAGGTAACCGTTGGCGATGCGGGCGCCGATACCCCAGTTCTGGAACAGCGTCGTCAGGGCCTCGAAGTGGGTGTGGAATCCAACCACCAGCGCAGCACCGCTGCGCTCGGCCAGATGCATCCCGAGCATGCCGAACGGGCCGGGAGTCGGGACGATGACGACATTGGGTCGGAGGCGATCGATGCGGCGGCTCACGAGCCAAGGGGAGGGCAAGACGATTTTCTGGGTCGGGTCGCCGGGGAGCGGGAGCGTCAGGCCCCCGTACCAAGTCCCGGCGCGGCACCGCGGGGCGACCAAATCGACCCGTGCGCCGGCGGCCCTGAGATGATCGGCAAGGTCGCGATAGTAAGCGCCCACACCGTTTCGCTCGGGTGCGGCGTCGGACACGATGGCAACTCGCAGCCCCGCGGCGCACGGAGGCATGAGCGTCCTAACACGAGTCTCCGCAGTGGATCGGTTCAGCATGGCGCACGGGTGTCCTGGTTGAGGATGAGCCCATGGGATCGTCGCCGGGCGTTGTGCCCGTCTGCATCGGCGATGCATTCGCCGCGGTTCGTGCCGAGCGGGCGGCAAGGCGGGCGAAGACGGGTCCCAGATCGCGATCGATGTCCCCCCGAGAGAGTCCGAACTGCTCCAGACTATAGGCGTGGGAGCTTCTGTAGGTTCCCGGCTCGCTCGCGTCTCGTGCGAGTGCGCCGCGGAGCTCCTCGTTCGGCGGTAGCCCGAGCTGCGCGTAGACGGCCTGCATCAGACGCGCGGGATCCGACTGCAAAGCGCGCATGGTAACCCATGCGCAGCGCTCTTCGGGTCGTTCTCCGAGTGCCGTTTCCAGATTCTTGTAATAGAAGCCGAGTTGATCGGTCAAGCGCTCGCGAAAATCGGGGGTCGCCGACAGGACATCGAAGAAGTCGATGCCGGCCTCGAGCGAGCTCAGTTGAGACGGAAGCGTGGCGTGCGGCTCGCGCAGACAGACGATGAAGCGCGCGTCGGGGAAGCTCGCGACGAGGCTGCCGGCCAGCGGGGCGAAGGCGGCATTCTTCGACAGGAGCCGCTTCTCGGGCCCGTGAACAAAGAGGTGGCGCTGCAGGCACCGATGATAGAAGTCCATCATCCGCGCACGCCGGGCCTGCGGCATGTCCCGGTCGAAGAGGCCCATTCGCCACAACAGATCCGAGTGCGGAAAGGGCAGAATGAGGATGAAGCACGCCAGCACCGGCATGAGCGCGAAGTAGTCTTCCTCCGGGTCGCTCAGGCGCATGGCGTGGACCGTATCGAGGCCCTTGAAGGCGTGGCGTTCGATCCAGTCGAGCATCCGCCCGAGCGGGCGCCCGATACGCGCATCGATCCGTCCGAGGCCGAGCCAGAACTTCCTTTGGGTGATCGAGGGTGCGAAGAGACATTCCCAGGTCGAGAAGGTCGTGAGGGCGGTGTCGCGTGCGATGAGACGATGGAGGTAGGTGGTCCCGCTGCGCGGGACCCCGAGCACGAACAACGGCTCGCGAATCACGACACGGCGATAGCCGCGGTAGAGGATTTCGTCGAGCAGAAAGCCGATCCAGTGGATCCCTTGGACCAAGGCGAAGAGCGGGATGAATCCACTCATCACCAGCATGCGTCCGGCGCTCGGGCGGGGATGGCCCGGACGCGGTATGAAGGTCCGATAGGTCAGGACGAGTAGGTTGGTCAGGCTCTCGAAAAACAGAGTGAGCATGGCGACACCGATGAGCCGACTCCCGGGGTTTGCGTTTCGATTTCGGCCGGTCGATTTGCGTCGAACGTCGACACAAATCGACCGCCGTCGCGCGCTTAGGCGCCGCCTTTAGGTTCGCTCGGGTCGGCGGTCGGGGAGGGCGCCGGAACAGGGGGTGTCGGCGGCGCGGCGACCGGTCCCGGAGCGAGAGGCTCGGGTCGTGGCGTTGCCCGATCATCGGTGTCCGCCCGGCTGCCGTTGCCTTCCGGCCGGGGTCTGTCGAGCGCGTGATGACGGGCATCGGCGTCGGACGTGCGATCGCTCGGCACCGAAGACAGAGGGGGCTCCGCGACGGGCTCCGGGCGAGGCATCATGGCGGGAGGCAGGGTCCTGCGGGGTGCCTCCTCGATTGGCGCAATCGGCTCCCGTGCCGGGGCACGATGGGGGTCCGCTGTCGTCGGCTCACTCGCCGGGGTATCCGGACTGCTCGATACGGTTGGCTGACTCCCTGCGGCATCTTGCTTGCTCGATGCGGTTGGCTCGGCCGCCGGGTTCTCCTTCTCCTGCCTCACCGGCGCGCTCTGCTCGCTGCGTGTCGGCTCATCGGCGCCCGATCCCGCCGATTGTGGCTCGGCGCTCGGAGCATCACCCTGCGAGTCAACTGCCCGGCCGCGGGCCGCTCTCTCGGATCGGTGCTCGCGGGCTTGGGAGAGCGTCTCGCTCGACACCTCGTGCGCGGACCGGTCAGCCGGCGACGCGCTGTCGGGCTGCGCGGAGTGGGGATCCGAAACGGCGTCGGTGCTGCCCGACTCTCCGGCCGTCGCGTCCTTGGCCTCCGCGCCAGCCGAAGCGCGTCGACGATTGCGGCCGCCGCGACGTCGACGCGAGGAGCGCGGACGCTCGCCGGCCGGCGGTGCGTTACCCTCGTGGCCCTGGTCGGCCCCGGCATCCGGGGTTTCATTCGATGTGGTTTCCACCCCTTCTGCGCGCTCCGGGGTACGCGTCTCCTCGGCACGTTCGGCCGGACGACGGCGTTCGGTCGATTCGGTCGGGGTTGCTTCTGCTGCTCTCGTCTCGGCAGCGGGCTCTTCCGTCGCCGGTCGAGCCGCCGTTCCGGGTCCGGAGTTGTCTCCGCCGGGCGCGACCATCAACGGATGATCCTCCGGCCGGGTGCCCCTTTTGGGCGTGGATGCTCGATCGTCGGCTCGCGGCGCTGCCTCCTCACCGCGGCGTTTGGTCTGTTCTCGACCTTCGCCGCGCTCTCCGGCTCCCTCGTCGGAGCGGGAGTCCTGCTCGCGCGATGCGTCGCCGCTCATGCGGGCGTCATCGCTCGAGCCGGAGCCGCGCCGACCGCGTCCGCGAGAACCGCTGCGGCGCGAGCGTGTCTCGCCGCTGCGACGGCTCTGCGCCTGCTCATCGGTTTCGGACCGGCTCTCGCCTGCTGTAGAGGCATCCTCGCTGCCTTGAGCGGCTTCCGTCCGGCCGCGACTCGGCTCCGAGCGCGTCTGCTGATCCTGTGCCGCCCGGGCGGGTCGACCCTGATCCTGGCGGTTGCGTTCGCCCGATGACTCGTCGCGGCGACCCTGGGATGGTCTGTCCTGGCCGCGACGCTCGCCGGAACGGGCGGTGTGCCGTGATTGCTGCGTGCGCGGCGCGGCTTCGTGCGGGGTAGACTCCGCCGTAGCGGGACTGCGGCTTACAGGGGGAGTCGCTTCGGGCTGGCGCGGCGCGAACAGCCCGGTCCAGATCCGTTTGAGCAGGCTTTCGGGCTCGCCGCGCTCCGGCTCGTGCTGTACCGGCGCCTCGGGTTGCGGTGTGGGTGTCCAGCGTTGCGGGGCCGGTGTTGCGGGCGAGACCTGCTTGACCGCCGGCTCCTCCGCCTGCACGGGTTGACCGAGCTTGGCGTAAAAGGGCGCAGCCTTCGTCTCCGGCAATGCGGTCAGCTCGTAGCTCGACTGATCCGGAACGAGCTTGCCCGCGTCCTGGGCGCGGACGCGCTCGATCTGATACTCCGGCGTTTCGAGTGCCTCGTTGGGCAGCAAGAGGACCTCGACGCCTTGGCGCTGCTCGATCTCCAGAATGCCGCGGCGCTTCTCGTTGAGCAGGAAGGTCGCGACGCTGACCGGCAGCTGGGCGACGATGCGGTGGGTGTTCTCCTTCATCGCCTCTTCTTCGACAATGCGCAGGATCGACAGCGCGAGTGACTCCACTCCGCGAATGGTCCCCTGGCCCTTGCAGCGCGGGCAGACCTGCTGGCTCGACTCCCCGAGCGAGGGGCGCAGGCGCTGGCGCGACATCTCCAGCAGACCGAAGCGCGAGATGCGCGCAACCTGCACGCGCGCACGGTCGTGTTTGAGCGCATCGCGCAGACGATTCTCGACCTCGCGCTGGTTCTTCGGCGGCGTCATGTCGATGAAGTCGATGACGAAGAGCCCGCCGAGGTCGCGCAGACGCAGCTGGCGGGCGATCTCGTCGGCCGCTTCGAGGTTGGTGTTGAGCGCGGTCTCCTCGATGTCCGCGCCCTTGGTGGCGCGCGCCGAGTTGATGTCGACCGAGGTCAGCGCCTCGGTGTGGTCGATCACGATCGAGCCGCCCGAGGGCAGGCGCACCTCGCGCTGGAAGGCCGATTCGATCTGGCTCTCGATTTGATAGCGGGTGAAGAGCGGGACCTCGTCCTGGTAGAGCTTGAGCTTCTTCAGATTGCTCGGCATCACCTGCCGGATGAAGCTCTCGGCCCGCTCGAAGACGGCCTTGTTGTCGATCAGGATCTCGCCGATGTCCACGCGCAGATAGTCGCGGATCGAGCGGATGATGACGTCGCTCTCTTGATAGATCAGGAAGGGGGCCTTGCGGTCCTGGGCCGAGGTCTCGATCGCCTTCCAGAGCTGAAGCAGGTAGTCCAGGTCCCACTGGAGCTCCTCGACGTTCTTGCCCACGCCCGCGGTGCGCACGATCAGGCCCATGTCCTCGGGGATCTCGAGCTGACTCATGGCGTCGCGCAGCTCGCTGCGATCCTGGCCCTCGATGCGTCGCGACACGCCACCGGCGCGCGGGTTGTTGGGCATCAAGACCAGATAGCGGCCGGCCAGCGAGATGAAGGTGGTGAGTGCCGCGCCCTTGTTGCCGCGCTCTTCCTTGTCGATCTGAACGACCACCTCGCGACCCTCGCGCACCGACTCCTTGATGCTGACACGCGAGCCGGGTTTGACGCTGTCGGGCTCGAAGTAGGCCCGCGCGATCTCTTTGAGCGGAAGGAAACCGTGCCGATCGGCACCGTAGTCGACGAAGGCGGCCTCGAGGCTGGGCTCGACGCGGGTGATGATGCCTTTGTAGATGTTGGCCTTTTTCTGCTCTCGGCCGGGGGACTCGATGTCGAGGTTGTAGAGCTGTTGACCGTCGACGGTCGCGACACGCAACTCTTCGGGCTGAGTTGCGTTGATCAGCATGCGTTTCATAGGGTTGTTTTCCGCGCCACGACGCGTCTCCCGTTTCGGGGACTGCTCGCCGTGCGCCCCGGCAAACCCGCGGACGGCTCGGCGTGTCGCCGCCGTGCCGACGAATCGGCCCGACGGCATCGGCAGCGTCCGTTCAGGCAGGCACTTCGGCCGGTCCGAACGGGCACGCGCGTAGTCAGTAGTGTTGTGTCGTCGACGAGCGCCCATTCGGGCACTCGCACCTGATCCGCCCGCCCGGTTGGAGGGGCCGATCGCGGGAGCGGCGAGGTCGGCGCCGGCTGCGCTGGTTTGCCGTCGTGCAGGGCGCGCGGCGCTCACAGGGTGTAGAATGCGCGGTCACTCGACGAAACGAGTCCGCGACACCACTCGAGATCCCGCACATCGGCCTGCTCGGACATCGGATGCCGGCATAAGGGTCGGGGCCTTCCGAGCGGATCTAGCTCCGCTCGCTCCGGTATCGTGACCGACCCTTGGCTGCGCTCGCCGCTCCGGGAAAAAATCGCGTTTCCGCTGGCCAGCGCAAGCGTCCAAGTGTATCAGTAAACCTTATTTAGCATCAATTGAGCCACCAGGCAGGCGCCATCATTCGTGAATCGACCCCATCGTCGTGCCGATCGCCGTCCGAGCAAGCATGCCGACGTCCGTGCGAGCGGGCGTCGAGACGGGCCCGGAGTGCGCCCGGGTTCCGAGCGCGCCGTCCCCCGGGGCGCTGCGCCCGGGAGCCCCGGCGCCAAGAGTCGCGCCCCTGCCGGTGCTGACTCGAGAAGCGCCGTTGCCCGACGGGCCGGCCCTGAAACGACTCGTCCGAAGATCGCCGGATCCGGACGCGCGCAGCTCAAACGTTCAGGCACGAAGCCCGCGGTTGCCGAGCGTCCGCGGCCCGAGCCCGAGCTCCGCGACGATTCGGCCGTACGCGTGCTCTGCGTCGATGCCGAGTCCGACGGACAGCGCATCGACAACTTTCTCCTGCGCCACCTCAAGGGTGTGCCGCGCAGCCACCTCTATCGGGTCATGCGCCGCGGCGAGGTCCGCGTCAACAAGGGCCGGGTCAAGGCCAGTCATCGCCTGCGCACGGGCGATCTGGTGCGCATCCCGCCGGTGCGCACGGCCCTTGCGGAGACGCCTGTCAGGGTGCCGGCTTCGCGTCTCGCCCCGCTCGCGGAGGCCGTCCTCTACGAGGACGAACGCCTGCTGGTCATCGACAAGCCCGCCGGGCTTGCCGTGCATGGCGGCAGCGGCCTGAGCTACGGCCTGATCGAGTCGCTGCGTGAGCTGCGGCCCGGTCGCGAGCTGGAGCTGGTGCACCGCCTGGATCGCGACACCTCCGGCTGTCTGGTCATCAGCAAGCGGCGCAGTGCGCTGCGCGAGCTTCACGAGCTGATCCGCGAGGGCGGTATGGACAAGCGCTATCTGGCGTTGATCGTCGGGGAGCTCGAACGCGCGAAGGTGAACGTGGATGCGCCGCTGAAGAAGAACCTGCTGCAAGGCGGGGAGCGGATGGTCCAGGTCGATCAGGACGACGGGAAGCCGGCACGCACGGTGTTTCGACGTCTGGGTCGGTTCCGCGCCGAGTCGGGCGTGCTCACCCTGGTCGAGGCCGAGCTGATCACCGGACGGACGCATCAGATCCGCGTCCATGCCGCCCATCTGGGAACCCCCTTGGCAGGCGATCCCAAATACGGCGACGAGGGCGCGAATCGCGCACTCAAGACTCAAGGATTGTCGCGCTTGTTTTTACATGCTTCCGCCTTGAGTTTTCAGCTCCCGAGCGCCGACCGGCCAAACCGGGTCGAGGCGCCCCTGCCCGATGACCTCGAGCGCTTCCTTTCTGCACTGGAGCCTGCCGCGTGACCTTTGACTTGATCGTGTTCGACTGGGACGGAACCCTGATGGATTCCGAGGCGCGCATCGTGAACTGTCTTCAAGCGGCGTTCGGCGATCTCGGCTTGAAGCCGCCCGGGCGCGAGGCCGCGCGGGACGTGATCGGACTGGGCCTGGACGAGGCGCTCCTGCGGCTGCATCCCGGGGCGGATCCGCAGACCGTCCGAGACTTGGTCACCGGCTATCGCCGTTACTTTCTCGAGATCGACTCGACGCCCTCCGTGCTCTTCGCCGGCGCTCGCGAGACCTTGAGCGAGCTGGCAAACGAGGGCTACCGCTTGGCCGTCGCCACCGGTAAAGGTCGTGTCGGACTCGACAGGGCCCTCGCCGATACCGGCTTGGGTGGGCTCTTTCATGCGACCCGTTGCGCCGACGAGACCTTCTCCAAGCCCAACCCGCAGATGCTGCTCGAGCTGATGGACGAGCTCGGCGCCGATGCCTCCGCCACGCTGATGATCGGCGATACCGAGTACGACATGCAGATGGCCGTGAATGCACGCACCAAGGCACTTGCCGTGTCCTACGGTGTCCATCCGGTCGAGCGACTGATGACGCACGCCCCGTTGGACTGCCTTCACGACATCTCGGCGCTGCCCGCCTGGTTGGCCGGTTACGGCATAGGCTGAGCCGAGATCGCGGTACTTCGCGCTGCGCGGCCCGGATGTCGCCGAGACCGAACGCCTACACCGCGTCCGGATCGAGAGGCTCGTTTTCGAGTGAGCTTGACCCTTGGAGCATCCAGGCCCCTTTGCGGGGACGCGGTTTAAAACGATCTATTTCTTCATCTCTTAAACCGCGCAGACTCCAGCGGTCGTCAAGTCTGCCGATGCCGATCCCATCCAAAAACATCGCATACCGCGCCCGGCGCGGTTTAACCCGGGGAGTGACCCATGAATTGGACGTTTTGGACCAAGCGCCGCGACGAGATGCCGTCGACCGACGCGCCCGATTGGGAGCGCGCCCTAATCAACAAGCTTGCGCTTGAACATCTGCGCGACCAGAGACGCGGCCGCCGCTGGGGCATCTTCTTCAAGACCCTGATCCTGGTCTATCTGATCGCGCTCGTCATCGCCGCCTACTCGCAGGATCTGCTCGAGCGCATTTCCCCGAGCGAGGAGCACACGGCCGTGATCGACATCAAGGGCGTCATTGCACCCGAGGCCGACGCGAGCGCTGACCGCGTGATCACGGCCCTTCGTGACGCCTTCGAGGCCGATAAGGTCAAGGGCATCATCCTGCGCATCAACAGCCCCGGCGGCAGCCCGGTCCAGGCCGGCTACATCAACGACGAGATCAAGCGGCTGAAGGCCAAGTACAAGGACGACAACGACAAGGAGATGCCCGTTTATGCCGTGGCGACGGACATCTGCGCCTCGGGCGGCTATTACATTGCCGTTGCCGCGGATTCGATCTACGCCGACAAGGCCAGTCTCGTCGGCTCCATCGGCGTGCGCATCGGCAGCTTTGGTCTGAACGAGGCGATCCAGGAGCTCGGGATCGAGCGGCGCCTGCTGACCGCCGGGGAGAACAAGGGGATCCTCGACCCCTTCTCGCCACTGCCGGAGGATCAACGGGCCTTTATCCAGACGGTTCTCGACAACCTGCATGACCAGTTCATCGCCGAGGTCAAGGCCGGCCGCGGCGACCGCCTGAATGGCGGCGAGGAGATCTTCAGCGGGCTCTTCTGGAGCGGCCAGGAGGCGGTCGCGCTGGGCTTGGTCGACGATCTCGGCAGCTCCAGCTCGGTCGCACGCGACGTGATCGGCGCGGAAACCCTGGTTGATTACACCAAGAAACGCGATCTCTTCGAGAGCTTCTCGCGACGGATCGGCGCGAGCTTTGCGGCCGGGCTGGTCGAGGCGCTCGGCGGGGCAGCACCGCGCATCAGCTATTGATGCCGTCGGTCACGCGGGCTCGGGAGTTGTTCACGTAACGTGCTCGGTTTATCCTCGGCACCGATGACCTCGGGCCGAGCGCGCCCCGTCGGCGCGAGCGTTCGAGGTCTCGGCCCACCCTGGACGAGACCGATGACCATGAATCAGACGATCGCCGATGCCGGATCCGCGCCCGCGATCCATCTTCTGAGCGGCAACGCCGATTTAACGTTACCGCTTCGGGCGCTCTTGCTCGCGCAGGGGTTCATGCTCGAAACCTTCGAAACGCCCGAGAGGTTGATCGGCGCAAACCCAAGCTCGCGTGCCCTCTTGCTCGTCGACCTCGATGCGCTCCCCGATGCGGACACGCTCGGCGGACTCGTCGCGCAACTGCAACAGCACGGCAAGCAACCGATCCCGCTGGTCTGTCTGGCCCCCGGGAGCGACATCCGCTCCCGACTCGTCGCGATGCGCGCGGGCGCCACGGACTATCTGAAGATGCCCATGGAGGTCGAGGAGCTCACCGATCGGCTCCTGGATCTGGCCGGCACGCAGGCGGTGTCCCCCGATCGTGTGCTCGTGGTCGACGATCAGCCCGTCGCCGCGCTCTTCGCCGCCCGCGTGCTCGAGTCGGCCGGCATCTTGACCGAGCGCGTCGGCGACCCCCTCGCGGTGCTCGATGCACTCGATGCCTTTGTTCCGGATCTGGTGCTCATGGATCTGCACATGCCCGGCGCGTCCGGCATCGAGCTGACCCGGATCATCCGCGAGCAAGACCGTTTCGCCGATCTGCCGATCGTCTTTCTCTCCGCCGAACTCGACGCCGAGCAACAGATGGCGGCGTTGCGTGTCGGGGGCGATGACTTCCTCGCCAAGCCGGTCGCCCCGGAGCATCTCGTCACCTGCGTCAAGCAGCGACTGGCGCGGGCACGCGAACGCGCGCGACGCCGAAGCGGTCCGGATGCCGTCGATGCGCTTACCGGTCTTGCGAGTCTCGGACGCCTCCTGGGGCGCCTCGGTCAGTTGATCGGCCGGGGCGGGTCCGACGTGGATCGTCGCGCGCTGGTCGTGCTGGATCTTGCCGGTGACGAGCCCGCGCTGATGCGTCTTGCGGGCGCGGTCGCCGAGTCGTGCAGTGCCGCGGATCTGGCCGCGCGTGTCGGCGAGTGCAGTCTGGCCGCTCTGATAAGACGCGACGACGCGGCAAGCCTCGAGCGCGCCGTCGGGCAGCTCGCGGAGGAGCTGTCTCGGGCCGGCTTCGCCTTGCTGCCAGGCCCCGCCGTCGGAATCGGGTGGTGCACCTTGGCGAACAGCGGCGGGGACGCCGTCACCTTGATGTCCCGGGCGGCCAAGGCAGCGCGCTCGGCCCGTAAAGCCGGGGATGGTCTGCCGCTGGGCTACGGTTGCGACCCCGTGCCTGCCTGTACATCGGACCAGGACGCCGTGTCGACAGCTATCCTGACCGAACGGCTGCAATTACTCTTCGAGCCCATTGTCTCCCTGACCCCGGCACCGAGCGCGCGCTACGAGGTCTCGCCTCGCTTGGCTACCCCGGACGGCGAGCTGCTCTCTCCGGTCGACTTCATGCCGCTCGCAAAGCGCCGCGGACTGGCCGAGCAACTGGATGCCTGGCTCATGAGCAGCGCTCTGGACGCCCTCACGGCCTGTCGAGACGCCGGCCAGCCGGCACAGCTTTTTCTTTACCAATCGCTCATCGGCGCGGGGCGTGACGATTGGGTCGACCGGATTCGCGAAGAGATCAACCGGCGCGACCTCTTTCGCTTGCGGCCCGTGATCCAGTTTCAGGTCGAAGAAGCGGCTGACGACACGGGGCTCGCAGCCGACCGCGTCGCTCGATTGGCACGGCTCGGCATCCCGGTGTGTCTGAACGGCGTCGATGACGGCGAGGCCTCGGAGCGGGTGCTCGCGCGTGTCCCGGCCGCCTTCGCACGCGTCGCGCGCACCATGGCGCAGTCGCTCGATGCCGAGCCGCTCGCCGACCTGGTTCAGCGCCTGCGTGAACGCCGTCGTGCCGTGATCGCCGGCGGAGTCGATAGCCCGGAGATCATCGCGCGTCTGTGCCGCGCCGGTGTCGATCTCCTCCAAGGGCCCTTCGTCCAGCCCCCGAGTGCTGTCATGGATTACGATTTCAGCGGGGTGGATACGAACTGATCGTAGCTTGAGACCCTTGATTGGCTTCGAGCCGCTCGTCGGTTCATCGACGGTCGAAATCGTTGCCGCTCGAAATGAAGGAGGAGCTGTCGTCGGCTGCAAGCCGGTTGGGGTCGATGACATCTCTGGCTCTTGCCTTCATCTGATCTCGGGCCGAGGCCAGGGTTTCCGTAGCGCCGTCCCATCATGCCGCAACCGCGCGGCAAACGAACGGTCACCGACCTGACACAACCGTCCGATAGTCTGTTCCGTCGAGAGTTCAACCAATCGACATCTATCCGACGGAGGAAGACGTGATGCGTCCAACCAAGATGAGTCTTGCCGTGAGCGTGTTGCTCGGCACCACGGCGGCGTCCCTTGCCTCGGCAGGGACAGTGGAGTTTTTAGAGGCGCCCGTGCCGCGGACCGACGCCGAGAAGCGGGCGATCCTGACTTCGGAGTATGCGGTCCTCGACGGGGTCCGGATCCCCATGCCGTACCGGACGATCCTCCGTTCCGGCGATAGCGGGACGAACGACCCGGCGGGGGGAGTCTTCGGACAGCTCATCGACATCAACGGCAACCCGCTGTTGGCCGAAGACGGCTCCTCCTTCATCTCGAGCGACAACGATTTCTCCTCGTTGCTTCCGGGCGAGCAGGACATCGTCTACATGGTGTCGCACTTCGAGTCTCGCCCCGGCGGGCTTTACTTGACCGAGATGCGTCAGAATCCGCTGAACGGCATCCTGACAGCCGAACGCACCCGTCCGCTTGATCTCTCCGACGCCAACGGCGGCTGGGTGCACTGCGCCGGCAGCGTGACGCCCTGGGGAACCCATCTGGGCTCGGAAGAGTACGAGCCCGATGCGAAGCAGTGGCGCGACGGCACCATCAGTGAATATAACGCCGCGATGGCCAGCTACTTCAACGCCTCGCCGAGCGATGCCGCGACTGTCATGAATCCCTACGACTACGGCTACGTGGTCGAGGTGGAGGTGGACAGCTTCGAGAACGCGACGGTGCGCAAGCAATACGCGATGGGTCGTGTCGCGCTGGAGCTCGGCTACGTGATGCCCGACAGAAAGACCGTCTATCTCTCGGACGACGGAACGAACGTGGCCCTTTACCGGTTCGTGGCATCGACTCCGGGCAACCTCGGCGCAGGCACGCTCTGGGGTGCGCAGTGGAAGGCCGTCGGACCTCAACAGGGCATGGGTAGTGCGAAGCTGAACTGGATCAACCTCGGCTATGCGACCGCCGAGCAGGTCAAGGAATGGATCGCCAGCTATCGCTTCGAAGATATCTTCGATGAAGTCGAGCCGGACGAGGGCAGCGGCTCCTGCCCGGATGGATTCACCTCCATCAACGCCGGGCACGAAGACGGCGATCATCAGTGCCTTAAGCTCAGAGACGTCAATCAAGACGGCGTGATCGGCTGGGACGACGAGCTGATCGCATCGCGTCTCGAGACTCGTCGCTGGGGCGCGATGCAGGGCATGACGACAGAGTTCCGGAAGATGGAAGGGATCACGTTCGATGCCGACCACAATCGACTCTACCTGGCGATGTCCGAGGTCGATCGAGGCATGCTCGATTTCGGTCGAGTCGGTCGCGACGGCGTATACGACAAGTACGACATCGGCGGTCCCAATCACATCGCGCTCCCGTCCGGCAACGTCTGCGGTGCTGTCTACGCACTCGACCTGGACAGCAACTACACGGCCTGGAATATTTGGGGTCTTGTGCAAGGCACGCCGATGACGGCGGACTACGGTGCGTCTGTCGACTCGCCCGACTATGACGGTATCAACAAGTGCGACGTCGAAGGTATCGCCAATCCCGACAACATCACCTATGTGGCAAACTACGACACCCTGATCATCGGTGAGGACACGGGTAGCGGACACCAGAACGACATGGTTTGGGCCTATAACCTGACGTCTCGGGAGCTGACCCGGATCCAAACCACGCCATACGGTTCGGAGACCACCTCGCCGTACCTCTCCAACATCAACGGGTTCGCCTATTTGATGTCGGTTATCCAGCATCCCTACGGAGAGTCGGACGGCGACAAGCTCGAAGATCCGGCGGACGCTCGCGGATACACGGGTTACTTCGTCTTCCCGCTATAACGAACGGGTCTCGATAGGCGCTCCGAGCGAGCGCCCGTCGAGGCCGATCAGCACCCTTCGGAGCCAGACGATGACGACCCGATACTGCATGCTGCTTTGTGCTGCAGTGGCCAGCAACACCATCGCGGGCGGTGAATCGGAGCCCCTGCCATTAAAGGCGCGGATCCTGTCAAACGAGACAGCCCATATCCCCGCTCAGTGCTACACCAAGACCGAAGATGTACGCGGAGACGTGCACAACCCTTGCTATGCATGCCACACACCATCCGATGCCCCGAACTACCTCAATGACGGGGATCTTCAGCTCGCCTACGATTTTCCGCTGCCTGCCGAGCGCAATCCCTGGCGAAATCTCTTCGAGGATCGCAGGGAAGCCGTCCAGGCGCTCAGCGACGATGAGATCCTGGACTACATTCGGCGCAGCAACTATCTCGACGACGACGGCAACATCATCCCCGCGGTGACCCTCGCCTCGGTGCCGCCGGATTGGGACTACGATGACAACGGCCAATGGGAGGGCTTCGTTCCGGACGCCTATCTCAAATTCGACGCCGAGGGATTCGATCGCGCACCCGACGGCACCTTGACCGGCTGGCGTGCCTTTGCCTACTACCCGTTCCTCGGTAGTTTCTGGCCGACCAACGGCTCGACCGACGATGTCATGATCCGTTTGCCCGAGCCGTTCCGACGCAACACCGATGGAGAAATGGATCTGAGCGTCTACAAGACCAATCTCGCGATCGTCGAAGCCCTGGTCCGAGAGGCCGACGTTGTCATCGATCCGGTCGACGAGATCGGCCTCGGTGGCGTCGATCTCGACAAGGACGGCTCGCTTGGCGTCGCGCGGAAGGTCGTCTATGACTGGGCCCCGCTCGAAGGCAGATCGATGTGGTATGTCGGGCAGGCATTGGCGGAGCAGCGCGCCGGCCGGGCTCATCTCGCCGCGCGCCTCTATCCGGAGGGCACCGAGTTTCTCCACACCGTGCGTTATATCGAGACCGAGGGGCCTGTTGGATACGGGGAATCGGTCAAGATCGGCGATAATCGCCTCTCGGCGCGGATGAAGGAGGTCCGTTACGCCCGCAAGCGCTACTGGATGAGCTATGCCAGGCTCGAGAGCCGGATGGCCGGCGAGCTCAAAGAGAAGCATGACTTTCCGGATCGCATCCGAACTGTTCGCGGTAATCTCGAAGCCGGTGTCAGCAATGACCAAGGTTGGGTCTACGCCGCGATGATCGAGGATGCCGACGGAGCGCTGCGACCGCAAAGCTATGAAGAGCTCGTGTTCTGTGTCGGTTGCCACAGCGGGATCGGCGCCACCACGGATTCGAGCTTCGCCTTTCCGCGCAAGCTCGACGCGGACGGTTATCGAAGGGGCTGGTATCATTGGAGTCAGCGTGGTCTGCGTGGCCTTCATGAACCTGTGCGCCGCGACGGCCGACCCGAGTACGCCTTTTATTTGGAAACCAACCGGGCAGGGGACGAGCTGCGCGAGAATGAAGAGGTGCGCGCGCGCTTCTTCACCGCGGAAGGGGACGTGATCCCCGAGCGTCTCGACGCGCTGCGGCAGGACATCGCCGAGCTGCTGTATGCCTCTCCCGAGCGCGCCTTGGCCCTCAACAAGGCCTACCGCGTGATCGTGCAGGAACAGGGCTTTGTCTTCGGGCGCGACGCAACCGTTGCGCCGGTCGGCAACGTCCACGAAGTCGTCGAGGGCGGCAAGGCAACCGGTGTGCAAGAGGCGGTTTCCGGTCTCTGACCTGGATCCGTCGGCAGTCTTTGGAACGACTCGATGCCTGGCGCGATCCTGGCCCGGCACGTCGCTCCGGATCGGGAAGCCCGGGGACAAAGCCAGCGTCCTCGTGACGCAATGCCGGCGTCCAGTCATGTGCGACGCTGCGATGAGGAGGCCGGGGCGAGCGCGGCGAGCCCCGGCTTACCGCCTGGAAGCGAAGTTGCGAAGGCAGGGATGCCGTAGCGTGGGACTCCGATCGGCGTTAGTCTGTCGCTAGCCGGACGAGGATCCCACGCTCCGGATTCGTGCCGAGCGAGCGACTTCATCCATGCGACTGACATCCGATCAGGTACTCACCATCCTCGGCACGGCATCACGTCTCTCGGGGGAGACGGCTGTGGTCTATCTTTTCGGCTCGCGGCTCGACGAACGGGCCAGAGGTGGTGACGTCGACCTTCTGGTCGAGAACCCGCAGGGCCTGACGCTCCTCGAACGTGCGCGTCTCAAGCTCGAGCTGGAGGAAAGGCTGGGGCTACCGGTCGATGTCATCTCCCAAGCGCGGGCGCAGTTTAAACATCCTTGACCGACCTTGAGTTTCCCACCGACGCCGACCTCGGCACCTGTCTGATCCAGGACCGTCACCGCCTGCGCCAACGTGTGCGCGGCCTGCGACGCCGTGCACGGGCGGGTGAGCCGTTCGAGCGCGGTCTGCTCGCGGTTTGGCAGACGCTACGCGAATCCCGAGCCGTTCTTGAACGCCGCCAGGCCGGCGTGCCGTCGGTCATCGCCTATCCGCCCGAGTTGCCGGTCAGCGAGCGCCGCGCGGAGATCGCGAAAGCGATCTCGGCCCACCAGGTCATCGTCCTCTGCGGCGAGACCGGCTCGGGCAAGTCGACCCAGTTGCCGAAGCTCTGTCTGGAGCTCGGGCGCGGGCTCGCCGGGCGGATCGGCCACACCCAGCCGAGGCGCATCGCGGCGCGTACCCTGGCGAATCGGATCGCGCAGGAGCTCGGCGGGACCGCCGGCGGGCTGGTCGGCGACAAGGTGCGTTTTCACGACCGGGTGCGTCCCGAGACCGCGATCAAGCTAATGACCGACGGCATCCTGCTCGCCGAGATCCAGCAGGATCGGCTGCTCAACGAGTACGACACCCTGATCATCGACGAGGCCCACGAGCGCAGCCTCAATATCGACGTCCTGCTCGGTTATCTGAAGGGTCTGCTGCCGCGTCGACCGGATCTGAAGCTCATCGTCACCTCCGCGACCATCGATCCGCAGCGCTTCGCCGCGCACTTCGCCGATGCGCAGGGCCGTCCGGCGCCGATCCTGGAGATCTCGGGTAGGACCTATCCGGTCGAGGTGCGCTATCGCCCGCCCGAGGACGAGTCGGTCGGCGAGCGCGACGAGACCATGCAGCAGGCGATCTCGGATGCGGTCGGGGAGCTGGCGCGCGTTGGACGCGGCGATGTCCTGGTCTTTCTCTCCGGCGAGCGCGAGATCCGCGAGACCGCCGAGACCCTGCGCAAGCATCACCCGCCTGCGACCGAGATCCTGCCGCTCTACGCCCGCCAGGGGCCGCAGGAGCAGGCGCGGATCTTCCAGTCGCACGGCACCCGGCGCGTGGTGCTGGCGACCAATGTCGCCGAGACCTCGCTGACCGTTCCCGGCATCCATTACGTCATCGACCCCGGCTTTGCGCGGATCAGCCGCTACAGCCACCGGCGCCAGCTCCAACGCCTGCCTGTCGAGCGCATCTCGCGCGCCTCGGCCGATCAGCGCAAGGGACGCTGCGGGCGGGTCGCCTCCGGCATCTGCATTCGGCTCTACAGCGAGGACAACCTCGCCGCCCGCGCGCCTTTCACCGAGCCCGAGATCCAGCGCACCAATCTGGCCGCCGTGATCCTGCGGATGAAGCTGCTCGGCTTCGGCGACGTGGCCGACTTTCCCTTCCTCGACCCGCCCGACCCGCGTCTGGTCGCCGACGGCGAGCGCACCCTCGAGGAGCTGGCCGCGCTCGATGCCCGCGGAGAGCTGACCGAGCTGGGTCGTCGGCTCGCGCGTCTGCCGGTCGACCCGCGGATCGGACGCATCCTGCTCGCCGCCGCCGAGCAACAGTGTCTGGCCGAGGTGCTGGTAATCGCCGCCGCGCTGAGTGTTCAGGATCCGCGCGAGCGTCCGCACGAGCAGCGCGCCGCTGCCGATCAGATCCATGCCACCTTCGCCCATCCGGACTCGGACTTCCTGAGCTTCCTCAACCTTTGGCGCTTCCTGGAGAAGGAGCGCAAGGCGCTTTCGCGCAACCAGTTTCGTCTGCTCTGTCAGCGTCACTTCCTCTCCTACAACCGGGTCCAGGAGTGGCGCGACATCGAGACCCAACTGCGCGAGCAGATCCTGGAGATGGGCTTCAAGGAGAACCAGACCGCCGGCACCGAGGAGCAGATCCACCGCGCGCTCTTGACCGGACTGCTGAACCACATCGGCGCACTCGACACCAACCACGAGTACCAGGGCGCGCGCAACAGTCGCTACCGCATCCATCCGAGCTCGGCACTCTTCAAGACGTCGCCCAAATGGATCCTGGCGGGCGAGCGTGTAGAAACCACCCGAGCGTACGGGCGAATCGTCGCCCGTGTTCAACCCGCCTGGATCGAAGCCGCCGGGCAGCATCTGCTGCAACGCAGCTATTTCGAGCCGCACTGGCAGGCGAAGACGGGGCAGGTCGCGGCCTACGAGAAGGTGACCCTGTTCGGCGTCACCCTGGTCCCCAAGCGGCGCGTCAACTACGGACCCATCAACCCGGCCGAGTCGCGCGAGATCTTCATCCGCTTCGCCCTGGTGGAAGGCGACTTCAGCACCCGCGCACCCTTCTGGCGTCACAACCAGGAGCTGATCGCTTCGATCCATCATCTGGAAGCCAAGTCGCGCCGCCGCGATATTCTGGTCGACGAGGAGGCGCTCTACGCCTTCTACGATCAGCGCATCCCCGCCGGGATCTATTCCACGCCTCAGCTTGAGCAGTGGCTGCGCAAGGCGACCCGCACGGATCCCAAGCGCCTGCATCTGCGCCCGGCCGACCTCATGCAGCATGAGGCCGAGGGGATCACGCCGGAGCAGTTCCCCGATCGGCTCCAGGTCGGCGCAACCGCGCTGCCGCTGGAATACCGCTTCGAGCCCGGCGAGTCGGCCGATGGTCTGACCCTGATCGTGCCCTTGCCGCTCATCAATCAGGTGACCGCCGAGCGGCTGGATTGGCTGGTGCCGGGTCTCTTGGAGGCGCGCATCACGGCCCTGTTACGCGGTCTGCCGAAAGGCCTGCGCACGGCGCTGGTCCCGGTGCCGGACACCGCTGCGCGCTTGGCCGGCGGGCTGAAGGCCGCACTCGCCGAGGGCAAGGCACCGGTTGATCGGCCGCTCACACAGGTCCTCGCCGAGCGGATCGCGGCCGAGCTTGGTCTGCGCATCCCCGAGGACGCCTGGGACCGCGACGCCATCCCGGCGCATCTGCGCATGAAGGTTCGACTCGTCGACGAGGCGGGCAGGGCGCTTGCGCTCGACGAGGATCCGCAACGGCTCAAACAGCGTTTCGGCCAAGCGGGTCAGGCGCGGTTTGCCCGCATCCCGGATGCCGAGCTGGAACGCGAGGGCATCACCCGCTGGGACTTCGGCGACCTCCCCGAGCAGGTCGACATCACCCGCGGCGGGATCCGGATGCGCGGCTTCCCGGCCCTGGTCGACGAAGGCCAGACCGTGGCGGTGCGGGTGCTGGATTCACCCGAGGCCGCCGCGCGCGCACACCGTGCGGGCCTGCGCCGGCTTCTGATCCTGACACTCGGTGCGAACCTGCGTCCGATCCGCCAATCGCTGAAGGATCTGGATCGGCTGCGTCTGCTCTATGCCAAGGCGCCCGTGACGGCCATCCCGGAGGCGGCCACTTCGGAGACGCAACGCCCGGATGCCTTGAGCTCCGGCGGAAAAGCGTCGCGCCCGCCGAGCGGAACCGAGGCTCGCCCACCGGACCTCGCCGACGAGCTGCTGGCCCTGATCCTCGATCGAACCTTCCTCGACGACCGTCCGGCCATCCGACAGCAGTCCGACTTCGAGGCCCGTCTCGCCGAATCGCGCAGCCGGCTCCAGCCGACCGCCACCGAGGTCACCCGGCTCGCCGCCGAGATCCTCGCCGCCTATCAGTCGCTGCGCCAACGTCTCGCCGCCATCACCCAGGTCAACTGGCAGCCGACGGCGCAGGATCTACGCGAGCAGCTCGATGCACTGGTCTTCCGGGGCTTCTTCCAGCAGATCCCATTCGACAGGCTCAAGCAGTACCCGCGCTATCTCAAGGCCGCCGAGCAGCGTCTCGACAAGCTCGCCCACGCCCCCGGACGCGACCGCGAGCAGATAGCTGTCATGGCCGAGCTGCTGACACGCTGGCGCGAACGCACGGTCGCCGCCCGCAAGGCCGGCCGGGAGGACGCGCGACTGGATGAGATCCGCTGGCTGCTCGAAGAGCTGCGCGTCTCGCTCTTTGCGCAGACCCTCGGCACATTCGGTCCGGTGTCGGTCAAGCGTATCGAGGCGCGTTGGCGGGAATTGGGGTTGTAGGGCAGGATAACCGGGCGCGTGTCGATCGGCTCTGCATGGGGAGGACCAAAGCCGCCAAGTCGCATTCCCCCACCGACAAGCGTTGCTTCGGGGGAAGCAACGCAACCCCTCATGCGGGTCATCATCCCCGAGGGCGCAAGCTTCAAGGTCATGCTCGCCCTGAAGGGCAGCAGCGACATCGGCGACCGGATCAACACCCGGATCATCCAGCCGCTCATCGAGGCCAACGCGCGGCTGGCCCGCAGCGATTTCCCCGATTTCAAGGACACGGTGACCTGGTCGCCAATCCGCCGTTCTCCGACAAGACCTGGAGCACCGGCCTGACGCCGTTCAACACTATGAATCGAGAGGTAGGAACCATGTTTGCAATCGAAATAGAAACGACCATTGACAACGTGGGCAACGTGCATGTCCCGGAACACTACCGCCAGTTCTACGGTAAGACCGCGCGTTTATTGCTGCTATTGCCCGATGAGAGTGAAACCAGCACCATCTCGCGTCTTTCGGAGCCGGCACTAGAGAAGATCTGGAACAACGCAGACGATGCCGCCTATGACCAGTTATAGATTTGGCGACATCGTGCTCGTGCCGTTTCCGTTCAGCAACCTGACGGAGAGCAAGCAACGCCCCGCCGTGATCGTCAGTCCGGCGGCCTATCAGCAGGCGCGTCCCGATTGCATCTTGCTGGCGATCACCAGTCAGATTCGTGCCCCGCTGAGCTATGGCGAGGCGCTGATCGATGACTGGAAAGCGGCTGGATTACTGAAGCCATCCTTGTTCAAGCCGCTCATTTTCACAGTGGAGCAATCCCTGATCCGACGACGACTGGGCGCTCTGATGCAGAGCGATCAGGAGACGCTCGGCGGGATTATCCGGCTGATCATGCAGCAGGGACTTTCGGCATGAGCGGCACAGCAGCGATCCGGCCGGAGTACAGTCAGAGCGAGGTGGGGGTGATTCCGGAGGAGTGGAAAATTCAGTCGCTCAGTCGAACGATTGAGCGACTGGACGCAGGCGTAAGTGTCAACTCGGTTGATGAGAGTCTCACCTCCTACCCGACGCCATCGCCCGAAAGCTCAAGGCGAAGGGCAAACTCTCCAGGAACGCCGTCGCCGAAGGGATCATCACCACGTGGGGAAGCTGCAATTACGAGGCGTGACACATCCGTCTCAATACCGATCTGGTGAAGAAGCCGAAGGATCTACTTGAATACGTCCTGGTGCACGAAATGGCACAGCTTCTGGAGCCTACGCACAATGATCGCTTCATCGCCATCCTCGGTGAGCATTACCCGACGTGGCGGGAAGCCCGCGCCGAGTTCAATAATCTGCCCTTGGGTGCGGAGCAGTGGATGGAGTGACCGCATGGAGAGGCGAATCACCTGGCTTTCGTCGCGCGTCCATCGGGCGGATATTGGTACCTCGGCACGGCAGGGTGACCCGAAATGAACGAAAGTTACCTCTTCATGGCGACCTTGACAGGCTTCGGCCTGCTGGCGGTCAGTTGGATCTGGTTTGCCGTGGTCGCTTGGCGGCGCAGCCGTCCTTGGGGTGTCGCGGTCGCGCTCTTTCCGCCGGCCGGGCTGCTCTTCGCGGTCGGCCGTTTTCACGCCGCGCGCGGTCCGCTTGTCCTGGGATTGGCTGGATTGCTGCTCGCCGCCGGTCCGCCGGTCGTCAACCGTCTGTTGCCTGTCGATCTTGGCCCGCGGGATGTGCTGGTCGACGGCGAGCGCCATATCACCCTGACCGGCTGGGACCGGCACGACTATCGGGTGCTGGAAGGCGCGACGGATGTGGTCGTGCTGCAGATGGCCAACCCGGATGTGACGGACGAGACCTTGGCGCTGCTCGCCGGGATGGATCGGCTTCGCGAGCTGGATCTGAACGATAGCGGCGTGACGGACGCGGGGCTCGCGCGCCTTGCGGCATCGACGCGTTTGGAGCGGCTGCGTCTTGCCAACACGGGCATCACGGACGCCGCCTTTCGCGCGTTCCTGATGCCTCATCCAAGATTGCTCGAGCTGGATCTGCGCGGTACATCCGTCTCGGCCGAGACCCTCTCCGAATGGCGCAAGGCCAAGCCCGGGCGCCGGGGCTTGCGCTGAGGCCACGCTTTCGTTTCGTTCTGCGAGGTTAAGAGACCATGACACTCGACGCGTCGATTCCGGGGCATCATCTGCCCAACGTCCGATTTCTGGCCAAGGCGTGCGAGCTGGCCTATTTGGACAAGCCCGAAGGTGCGGCCGGCTTTCGGGCCGAACTCGGTCTGGATGCGCGCCTCATCGGCGTCGACAACACGCAGGTCTATGTGGCGAGCGACCCCGGTGCGCTAGTCGTCGCCTTTCGCGGCTCGCAATCACCGACGAGCCTCGACGGGGTCAAGGACTGGCTGCTGACCAACGCAAATAACCTGTTGGTCGTCCCCGAGGGACGCATCGGCACCGATTTCGCCGCCGCGGGCGTGGGGGCCCGATTCCATCGCGGCTTCATGGAGGCCTTGGACGAGATCTGGGCGCCGCTCGTACAGGCCGTCCAGGAGGCGATGGACGCATCGGCGCGACCGCTCTGGGTGACGGGGCACAGCCTCGGCGGGGCACTTGCCTTGCTTGCGGCCTGGCGTTTTCAGCGCGCCTTCATCGGGGTGCACGAGGTCGTTACCTTCGGCGCGCCGATGATCGGCAACGCCGTCGCGGCCAAAGCCTTCGAGCAGGCGTTTCCCGACCGGATCTTTCGCTATGTCGACATCGAAGACCCGGTCCCGCTCCTGCCGACGGTCAGTCTGGTGGCCAACGCCTATGCCCATTGTCTGAACGAGATCAGGCTTCAAGATCCGACGCAGAGGGCATTCACCCATGCGCTCGGGGAGCTCGGGCGCACGGCGGTGGAGGGTATGCTCACGGCGAGCCTTACGGATGAGCTCTGGACGCTCGTGCGCAAAGGTATCCATGCCCATCTGATCCCTAATTACCAAGAGCGTCTTCGCGGCTGAGTCGCGTCTCAAACCGACCGGTCGATTTTGCGATCCATGCCCTCGGGCGCATAGGCCCGCAACAGCACCTCGACCCCGCACTCGACCCGACGGCGCAGCTCCTCGGCGTTCGGTCGCGGACAGCCGCCGCTCAAGAGCCCCGTGGTCTGAATCCCCTGCCACATGCCGAGCAGCTGCTCGGCGGCCAGGCGGCTGTCGTGCGCGCGTAGGTCGCCGCGCGCCGACGCCTCGGCCAGGCGGGCGGCGAGGCGATCGCGTGTCGCCTCCGCGCCGTCCCGGTAGACAAGTGTGCCGAGCCAGTTCTCCTGCCCGGCCAGGCTCGCCAGCATCCGTTGTAGGGCGACATAGTCGTCGCTGCTCAGGAAGCCCATCAGTGCGCATCCGAGCTCGATCAGCGCCTGTCTCAGTCCGCGCTGGCCCGAGGGCAGATCGTCGAGTGCCGCCGTCATCTCGCTGCGCTGCAGCAGCACGACTGCGCGGATCAGACCCTGTAAGTCGCCGAAATGGCTGTAGACCGTGACCTTCGAAACACCGGAGGCGCGGGCGACGGCCTCGATATTGAGCGCCTGGATCGAGCCCGAGAAGAAGAGCCTTCGAGCGGCCGCGAGGATCGCCGCATGCTTGGCGGGGTCCGGCGGTCGACCGCGTCCGGCGGATCGGGGCGCCGCCGGTCTGTCGGACGCGCCGGCGTCGGGTGTCGGCATGACTGGATCCTCTCTCCTGTTTTCGAGTATTTACTAAACGCAATCGTACAGTAATAATGGTCCGATGAACCATACCGAGCGTACGTGGGTTTTCGAAAACCAGTGCGTGTCCCGCGCGTCTGGAGACGACGCAACGCCGGCTCGGCGTGCGCGAGGCGTAAGGTGAGGCGAAAAGCCCACATCCGTTCGGTCTCTCAATCAACGCCGGCACTTGCGGTGCAGGAGTGACCCTTGTCGACCAGGATGAGCAGGATCGGAGCGATCTGCGTTGCAGCGCTCTTGGGCTCGGGATGCGAGCCGAGTCAGGACGCGTCGAGCGCGCTCGAGGCGCTGCCCGATCCCGAATCGGTACCTTGGGTGTTGTCCGCCCGGGTGGAGTCCGCGCCGAACAGCGTCTGGACGCTCACGGGGACGGTGCGTGCCCGTCATGAAATCCCTTTGTCCTTCCGGATCGGCGGGGAGATCCAGGAGCGCTTCGTCGATGCCGGGGCTCATGTCGAGGCCGGGGACGTCCTGTTCCGGCTCGATCCGCGCGACGTGAAACAGCAACGTCTGGCAGCCGAGGCGACGGTCGCGAGTGCCCGGGCCGAGTCCGAGAACGCCGAGCGCGAGCGCGAGCGTCTCGACGATCTTCTGACCAAGCGTCTCGCGAGCGAGCAGGACCATGACCGGGCCGTGACCGCGGCGCGCGCCGCCGAGCAACGCTTGTTGGCGGCCGAGGCGAGCCTGGAGCAGGCCCGCAACGCCATGCGCTATGCCGATCTGCTTGCACCCGCGACGGGCGTGATTCTGGATGTGGAGGGACAGGTCGGACAGGTCGTCTCGCCGAGTCAGGCGGTTGCGCGCCTGGCCGAGGACGGGCCGCGCGAGATCGAGGTGCAGGTGCCCGAATCGCGGCGTGTCGGTCTGCCGCCCGAGGCGACGGCCCGGCTCGGGAACGTCGCTGTCGACCGATCGGCGGGCGCAGCGTCGGGCGGATCGGCGCCCGTGCAGGTCACCCTGCGCGAGATCGCCGGCAGCGCCGATCCGCTCAGCCGGACCTGGCGTGCGCGCTATCGTCTGCCTGACCTGCCCGGCGAGCCCGGGCTCGGCACGACCGTGACCCTGACCTTCGAGACGGCACGCGAGGCGTCCGGACCGATCGCTCGGGTGCCGCTCGGCGCCGTCCTGGAACGCGGCGAAGGGCCGCAGATCTGGCGGATCGAGGATGGACGCGTCGAGCCCGAGCCGATCGAGCTGATCGGCATCGTCGGCGAGCAGGCCGAGATCCGCACCGGTCTGGCGCCGGGGACTGCGGTCGTCGCACTCGGGGCGCATCTGCTGATGCCCGGTCAGGCCGTGCAGGTGCTCGAGCGATGAGCCGCTCCGACGCCGGGCCGCCGGGAGCACCGCTGAACCTCTCCGCGCTCGCCGTGCGCGAGCGCTCGGTCACGCTTTTTCTGATCCTGGTCACCGCGGTCGCCGGTCTGGTCGCCTTCCTGCAGCTCGGGCGTGCGGAAGACCCGGCCTTCACCGTGCGGGTGATGGTCGTCTCGGCGCTCTGGCCGGGGGCGAGCGCGCAGCAGATGCAGGATCTGGTTGCCGACCCGCTCGAGAAGCGTATCGGCGAGGTCGAGCTCTTCTACAGGCTCGAGACCACGGCGCGTCCCGGACGGGTGGACATGCTGGTCGAGTTTCAGGACTACGCGCCCTCGGAGCAGATCCCGGATCTCTTCTATCAGGTGCGCAAGCGCATGTCGGACGCGGCCGGGAGTCTCCCGGCCGGGGTGCTCGGACCCTTCGTGAACGACGACTTCTCGGACGTCTATTTCGCGCTCTATGCACTCACGGCGCCGGATCTGCCGAACCGTCTGCTGGTGCGCGAGGCCGAGCGGATCCGCGATCGGCTCGCCCGGGTCGAGGGTGTGCAGAAGGCGCGTATCCTCGGGGAACGCCCGCAGCGCTTCTTCGTCGAGCTCGATCAGGCCCGTTTGGCGACGCTCGGGGTGTCGCCCGCGGACGTGCGCGAGGCGCTGGACGCGCAGAATCGGCTTGCACCGGCGGGCCTGGTCGAGACCGACGGCCCGCGGCTCTATCTGCGTCCGGACGCCGAGCTGCGCGAGCTCGAGGACATCCGGCATGTGCCGCTGCGCATCGGCGGGCACCTTCTTACCTTGGGCGAGATCGCCGAGGTCAGTCGAGGCTACGAGGACCCGCCCGAGTTTCTGATCCGCGCCGGCGGGGAGGATGCGGTGCTGCTCGGGGTGGTGATGCAGCGCGGCGAGAACGGGTTGTCGCTCGGCGAGCGCTTGAGTGCGCTGCAGGACGAGCTGGAGGTCAGTCTGCCGTTGGGTGTCGGCTTTACACAGCTCACCAACCAGGCCGATGCCATCACGCACGCGGTTGACCTCTTCCAGATCAAGTTCCTGGTTGCGGTCGCGGTGGTCATGTTGGTCAGCTTCGTCGCGATCGGCTGGCGTGCCGGGCTGGTCGTCGGCATCGCTATCCCGTTGACGCTCGGGCTGACCTTTCTGTTGATGCTGATCCGCGGGATCAACCTGGATCGGGTGAGCTTGGGCGCGCTCATCATCTCTCTGGGCCTGTTGGTCGACGACGCCATCATCGCCATCGAGATGATGCTGGTGAAGATGGAGGCGGGTTGGGATCGGCTGCGTGCCGCGGCGCATGCTTGGACGGTGACCGCGGCACCCATGCTGAGCGGCACACTGGTGACCGTCATCGGCTTCGTGCCCATCGGTTTCGCGCGCTCGGGTGTCGGGGAGTATGCGGGCAACATCTTCTGGGTGCTGGCCTTCGCGTTGCTCGCGTCCTGGGTGGTGGCGGTGACCTTCACGCCCTATCTGGGCACGGTGATCCTGAAGGCGCCGCCGACCGAGGGAACCCACGGCTCCGAGAGCGCCTACGCGACGCCGCTCTACGGAAGGCTGCGCGGGCTGATCCGAGGCTGTGTCCGCTACAAGATCTGGGTCGTCGCCGCGACCTTCGGTCTGTTGGTCCTCTCGATCGTCGGGTTGGCCGGGAGCGTGCAGAAGCAGTTCTTTCCGTCCTCGGATCGCCCGGAGGTCCTGATCGACATCCGGCTCCCCGAGGGCAGCGCGATCCGTGCAACGGCGGCCGTGGTCGAGCGGGTCGAGGCGATCCTGGCGGAGGCCCCCGGCGTGCGTTCGAGTGCGGCCTATCTCGGCGCGGGGGCCCCGCGCTTTTTCCTCGCGCTGAATCCCGAGTTTCCGAATCCGGCCTTTGCCAAGCTCATCGTGGTCGCCGAAGGCGCGGCCGAGCGCGACGCGCTCATCGCCCAGCTCCAATCCCATATCGAGGCCGGCGAGTTCCCCGAGGCGCGGGTGCGGGTGCACAAGCTGCTCTACGGACCGCCGGTGATCTGGCCCGTGACCTTTCGTGTCGTGGGGCCAGATCCTTTGGTGCTGCGCGGGATCGCCGAGCAGGTCCGGGATGTGGTCGCCGCCAATCCGAATTCGGTGGACCCGCACCTGGACTGGAGCGAGCGCGTCCCCGTGGTGCGGCTTGCACTCGATCCCGAGCGGCTGCGTCTGATCGGGCTCACCCCGCGCGAGCTTGCCGGTCAGCTGGAGTATCAACTCTCCGGGCTGCCGGCGACCGAGATCCGCGAGGATATCCGCAACGTGCAGCTGATCCTGCGCGGGGTCAGCCAGAATGGCCCGGCGAGCGCGGAGGATGCCGAAGCCGGATTCGGCGCAGGCGGCAGCGGCGCTGCGATCACGCCGACGAGCCTCGCCGGCATCAATCTGAAGACGCTCGACGGTCAAACCATCCCGCTCGAGCAGGCCGGCGAGTTGATGATTGCCTTCGAGGATCCGGTGCTCAAGCGTTACAACCGCGAGCCCTTCATCGCGGTGCAATCCGAGGTTCAAGGCGCGCAGCCGCCGAACGTGACGCAGGCCATTTGGAGCGAGCTACAGGGGCTGATCGCCGAGCTGCCGCCCGGCTATCGGATCGACATCGGCGGCGCGGTGGAGCAATCGGGCAAGGCCGACGCCTCGATCCAACGCGTCCAGCCGATCATGCTCGTCCTGATGCTGATCGTCATCATGGTCCAGATGCGCAGCTTCTCGGGCACGCTCATGGTCGTGGCCACGGCGCCGCTCGGGGTGATCGGGGCCACCCTGGCCTTGCTGATCGCCGATCGTCCCTTCGGTTTCGTCGCCCTGCTCGGATTGATCGGGCTGGCCGGTATCCTGATGCGCAACACCCTGATCCTGGCCAAGCAGATCGAGGACAACCTGCACCAGGGTCTGGAGCGCTCCGCCGCCGTCGTGGAGGCCACGGTGCAGCGCGCGCGCCCGGTGGTGCTGACGGCGGCGGCGGCCGTCTTCGCCTTCATCCCGCTCACCACCGACACCTTCTGGGGGCCGCTCGCCTTCGTGCTGATCGGCGGGGTGTTGGTCGGTACCCTGATTACGCTGTTGTTTCTGCCGGCGCTCTACGCGTTATGGTTTCGGGTGCGCCTGAGCTCGGCAGACTCGCCCTCTGACCAGCGTGCCGTCCAGACCTCGGCGGGCTCGGGTCTGCCGTAGAAATAGCCCTGCAGGAGGTCGCAGCCGTGTGCTTGCAGGAAACGGCTCTGACCCTCCGTCTCGATGCCCTCGGCCACCACCCGTAGGCCGAGCTCGTGGGCGAGGGCGAGGGTCGCGGCACTGATCGCGGCGTCGTTCTCGTCGGTTTCGATATCGCGCACGAACTCACGGTCGAGCTTCAGCGTCTGGATCGGCAGGCGTTTGAGGTAGGCCAGCGAGGAATGGCCGGTACCGAAATCGTCGATCGCCAGTGCAACGCCGAGACCGCGCAGTGCCTGCAGCGTCTCGACCGCGCGCCCGGGATCGCGCATCGCAACCGTCTCGGTGACCTCGAGCTCCAGCTCGTTGTCTTTCATGCCGTAGCGTCGCAGCACGGCGGAGACGGTGTCGATCAGGGCGGGATTGCGCAGTTGGTGGGCGGAGAGGTTGACGGCGATGCGCCTCGGTCCCATGCCGGCCTCCTTCCATTCGCCGAAACGGCGACAAGCCTCGTTCAAGACCCACTCCCCGATCACGTGGATGAGGCCGGATTCCTCCGCGATCGGGATGAAATATCCCGCGGCGAGCAAGCCGCGCTGCGGATGGTGCCAACGGACCAGGGCCTCCATGGCGTAGGGGCGAGCGAGCGGATCCGCATCGGGCTCGAGCTGGGGCTGATAGTGCACCGCGAGCTGACCCTCCTCGATCGCCACGCGCAGCTCGCGCTCGACCGTCAGGCGCTCGCCGGCGGCCACGTTGAGTGCCTCGGTGAAATACTGGATGTTGTTTCGACCCTGCTCCTTGGCGTGATACATCGCCGTGTCGGCGTTCCTCATCAGGGTGTCGGCGTCCCATCCGTCATCGGGATAAATGCTGATGCCGATGCTGGGGCTGGTGTGCAGCCGTTCGCCGTCGATGGCGTACGGCTCGCCGATTGCGTCCAGAATCTTCGCGGCGACCGTCGAGGCGTCTTCGGCGCGCTCCAAGGCAGTGAGCACGACAACGAACTCGTCCCCGCCCTGACGCGCGACGATGTCGTTCTCGCGCACGTCGGCGCGCAGCCGGCGTGCCACCTCGACCAACAACAGATCGCCGATGTGATGGCCGAGCGTATCGTTGATGACCTTGAAGCGGTCCAGATCGATAAAGAGGACCGCGAGCCATCGCCCGTCGCGGTGTGCCGAGTGCAGCGCCTGCCGCAACAGGATCTCGAGGTTGTGGCGATTGACGAGACCGGTCAGGCTGTCGTGATGGGCGATGTGCTCGATGCGTTCATCCGCGGCCCTGCGGGCGGTGATGTCTTTGAACACCGAAAGGATCTCGCCGCCCTCGAGGCGGATCACGTCGCTCTCGAGCCAGAGACGGATCGGGCCCTTGTCGTAGACCGCAAGGCTGATCGTTTCGCGCCCGCCATGGCGATGAACGCGGCGAAATGCGGCGAAGATGCCGGCGGCCTCCAAACCCGGGAAGGCGATCCTGGAGGGTCGTCCGAGCACATCCTTGCGTCTCGCCACCCCCGCGATCCTCTGGGCGGCCGGATTGATGTCGATCAGGACGAACTCGCTCCCGTCCGGACGCGGGCGGTAGAGGGCAACCCCGTCGTTCATGCTGCCGAGCATGGCGCGGTAGCGCGCCTGTTGGGCGGCGATGGTGGTTTCGTCTCTGACCAAGCGGCGACCGAGCACGAGTGCCGCGCTGGCCGAGGCGAGCAGGAAGAGCGCGAACGCCCATGCCGTGGCCTCCTGCATCGCATGCAGAGGGGCCATGACCTCGGCAGCGTCGATCTTCACCACCATGCCCCAGCCCAGCGCCGGCAGATATCGCCAACCTGCTGCGACCTCGATGCCTGCGTAGTCCTGCATCAGGCCGCGGCCTTGGCTTCCGGCCAGCGCAAGACGCATCGGCTCCGCCGTGCGGTCGAGCGGCACCCGATTGCTGAAGGGCTCTCCCGGCATGCGTTCGAGCGCGATGGTGTAGCGTGCCGATTGTCCGTCCCGAACGGCGAGCACGGTTTCGCCGGTGACCCCGAGCCCGGTGCGGTCGCTGACCACCGGCATCAGGGTGGCGAGGTTGACTTGAAGCGCCAATGCCCCGATCGGGTGCTGCCCTTCGAGAATCGGCGCGACGACAAAGGCCGCGATCGCGTTTCCCGACGGGCCATAAGGCGCGAAACGGGTCAGGTCGATGTGCATGAAGGTCATGGCCTGGCGAAAGCCCGCGGCCAGCTCGGTATTGCGAAAAGGGCCGTGCAGAAGGTTGGTGCCGAGGTCGTCCTCGCCGCGAAGCGAGAAGACGACATCGCCTCTTTCGTCGATCAAGAGGACGTCGTGGTAGTCCGCGCGCTCGCCGAGCTTGGCCAGTTCTTTGAAATCGGCTGTGCTCGGAGTCGGAATCGCGGCGCTGCGATCGGTGGCGAGGAGTGCCGACAACGTCCCCCGAACTTGGGCCTGGCTCGCAAACGAGCGTGCGTCGGCCAGCCTTTCGTTGATGTAGTCGTCGATCTGGTCGGCTTTTTTGTCCGCAATCGAGGTCACGTTCTGCAGAACGGTTGCGGTGAGGGCACGCTCGAAGGTGTGCAGATAGAACCAGGCCAGACCCGCCAAGGGCAGCAGGGCGATGATCAGGAATCCGACCGCCAAACGCAGGCCGAGACGGCGTGGATTCACGGCGCCCACGGTTGATCCTCCGGCGGGCGCCGAATCGATTCGTCCGACAGCAGATCGATCAACGCACGCCACTGCGCGCGGCTGCGGTAAGCGGGAAACGGCGCCGGGCGGACCGGTGCTTCGGAGATCTCGACCGCGTCGAATTGCCCGTCCGCGCGTGCATGTCCGACATAGACCTTGCGCCACAGGTGTCGAGTGGCGGCATCCAGTGCAACGATCCCGGACGGCCCCTGCAGGCTCGCGCGCCCGATGGAGCGATTCACCTGTGCCGAATTGTCGGTGCCGGCCTCGCGAACCGCCTCGGCCCACAGCCTGATCCCGTTGTAGCTCGAGACGATCGGGTCGCCGACGACGCGATCGGCGCCGAAGCGCTCCCGGAAAGCGGCGACGAAACGCCGGTTGACGGCGTCCGGCAGGCTTTGGAAGTAACCCCACACCGCGTAATGCTCGCGATGAAAGTGCCCTCCGCGCATGGAGCGAAGCTCGGGCTCGGCGACGCTGAAGGAGACCACCGGCATGTCATCGAGATTTGCGGCCCGAAGGGCTGCGAAAAGGTGCCGGTTGGCATCGCCGTTGAGCGTGTTGAGCACCGCGTCCGGTGCCAGGCTTCGGATCTCGGCGGCGATCGCGTCGAGATCGGTCGCATCCATGGGTACGTAGCGCTCCGCCGAAATCTCGCCGCCGGCTGCGGTGACCAGATCCCGAATCAATCGGTTGGCGGTGCGCGGGAAGATGTAGTCCGAGCCGACAAGATAGATCCGACTCCCGAATCGGTCCATCGCCCAACGCGCCCCCGGGATGATCTGCTGGTTGGGTGCCGAGCCCATGTAGACGAGATGAGGCGATTGTTCCAGGCCTTCGTACTGCAGCACGTAGAGCATCAGGTGACGATGTTGCTCGACCACCGGCGTGACGGCCTTGCGGCACGCGGAGGTCCAGCAGGCGAGCACGACGCTGACGCGCTCTTCGAGAATCAGGCGCTCGACCTCGGCGGCTGCTTGCGTCTGATCCGAATGGTTCTCGGCGACGACGAGCTCCAGCCGACGCCCGAGCAGCCCACCCTCGGCATTGATCTCCTCCACGGCGAGCCGCGCCCCGTCGACGAGCCCTCTCTCGCTCTCGCCCATCGGACCGGACCCGGCATGGAGGACGCCGACTCGGATCGGCTCGCTGACCGAGGTGCGAAACGATCCCGGGATGAGTGTCGCCGCGGCGAGTGTCGCCGAGATCAAGAGGACCGGCAGCAGCGAACGCGGTGCGCGCATCAGGTTTTAGCCAGGGCGGACTGTTCCAACGACGGCCCACGATCTGGCCGACGCTCGCGGCAGGGCACGCACTCGGTCATGTCGGCTTCCTCGCAGCATCGTTTGCGCTCTGATCGATCGGTCCAACAGGGGCAATGATCGTCGATCGACGCCGCGCCTGCTGTGATGCGTGTCGATCTGTACGCGGCGGCCTTCCAACAAGAGGGCGGGGCATGCGGGACGCTGTTTAGCCCCAATCGAACCGATCGCTGTCCGATCCGGCGTCGCCCTCGAGGATCTTGCGTTTGCCGTCGAGGAGGAAGGCGATGGCACGTTTCAGGTCGGCGAGCATGACGACTTGCTCGGCCCCCTGTCGCATCGAGGCATAAGAGGCCGCGAGGAGCACGGCGTTCTGGATGTCGCCGCCCGCCGCACCCTCGGAATAGAGCGCCAGGCTCTCGAAATCGACATCCTCCGACAGCGGCAATTGTGGCGGGATGTGGCAGCGCCAGATCTTCTCGCGCTGCTCGGTGGCGGGGAGTCGGAACTCGACATGGGCGAGCATACGCCGCAGGAAGGCGGTGTCGTAATTGCCGACCAGATTCGAGGCGAAGATGACCGCGCCGTCGAAGTTGTCGAGCTCGATCAGGGTCGTGCTGCGCGCAACGTTGATGCTGTTGTCGGCCGATTGGGAGACATTGACCAGACGCTTGCCGAGGATGGAGTCGGCCTCGTCGAAGAAGAGCAGGGCGCCGGTCTCGGAGGCCTTGGCGAAGGCGGCCTTGATGTTCTTGGGTGTTTCGCCGACATACTTGGATTCGAGCTCGGCATAGCTGATGCGCAGGATCTTTTTCGCGAGCAGGTCGGCGATGGCGTCGGCGGCCAGGGTCTTGCCGGTCCCCGGCGGGCCGTAGAAGTTGAGCGCGACCCTGCGCCCGGTGCGGGCCACCGAGCTCAGGCCCCAGGTGACGTAGATCATATCCTGGGAGACCAGGACGTTGGTCGCCTCGCGGATGCGCTCCAAGGTGTCCTGATCCAGGATGAGTTGATTGAGCGTGTGGCGCGGCTCGACCGGCTCGATGCCGTCCAAGCGCGTCTCTTCGGGTTCTTCCGCCGGCGGTGCGGCGGCTCCGGGTTGCGCCGTCCCGACGGTGTTCATCGTAACGCCTTGGGCGTAGGGGTGTTCCAAGGTCGTCTTCGACGGATTGAAGTCGACCCTGATCTTCGGCTTATTGAGCAATCCCGGAAATTCCGAGGTCTCGAGCACCTGGACCAGCCGCTTCAGAAAGGCATTGGACGCCGCCGGCTCGACCTCCACCGAGGTGTCCTGACCCTTCTCCAAACACTGCGGGCAATACAGGAGCGGCGCGCCCACCACCTCGACGAAGTAATGCCCGAGATTGCTCTTCTTGCCGTGGTGCGAGAGCACCAGCTCGCAGCCATGCACCGGGCAGGTCGGCGTCTTGCGCAGCAGCGACATCCCTATAAAACCGCGTCTCGCGCGACATGCACTGTCTTCATTCGGGTCTCGCCCTCGCGTGATTCCAAGCCCGTCGCAGCGGACGCGGTTCTAGAAAGAAAGAAAAAAATCCTGAACCGCGTCTCGCCGGCCTTGTTGTTTGGGTCGAGGTCCCGCTTGACCTCGACAATTCATGTCACCGAGGACGCGGTTCAGCCAAAGACCAGGTTGAGCATGGTCAGCGCCACCACCAAAAAGAGGACCGTCATGATCCCGCCGGCACGCATGAAGTCGACAACCCGATAATTGCCGGGTCCCATCAGCAGTGCATTCACCTGATGGGTCGGAATCAAGAAGGAGTTCGAGGTGGCGATCGCGACCGTCAGGGCAAACACGGCCGGGTTGGCGCCGATCCCCAAGGCCATGTTGACCGCCAGCGGGACGAGCAGGACGGTCGCACCGACGTTGGACATGACCAGGGTGAAGAAGGTCGCGAGCACCGCGAGCGCGGCCTGGACGACCCAGATCGGTACGTCACCGAGCGCGGTCAGCGTCTGCTGGGCGATCCAGGCGGCGGTCCCGCTGGACTCGACGGCGAGCCCGAGCGGGATCAGAGACGCCAACAGAAAGACCGTTTTCCAACTCACGGCCTGGTATGCCTCGTCGATCGAGAGGACGCCGGCGAGGATCATGCCCATGGCACCGGTAAGCAGCGCCACCGAGAGCCTCAGGTCGGTCAGGAGCACCAATGCCAGCGTGATCACGAAGAAGACGAGCGCGGCGCGGACCTTGTGCGGACGCAGCTCCTCATGCGGATATTCGGTCGTGACCACGACGAAGTTGCGGTCTTTGGTCAGGCGCGTCAGGTCTGCCCAGGTCGTGTGAACCACCAAGGCATCGCCGGCGAGGAGCGGCGTATTGCGCACGCCGCCGGTGTTGAAGGTGATCTGGGTGCCGCCGCGATTGATGGCGAGCAGCGACAGGCCGTAGGTCTTGCGCATCCAGACATCGCGTGCGGTCTTGCCGATCAGGCTGGACCCGGGCGGGATCACGATCTCGGCCACGCCCGCTTTGGTGTTCGACATCGCCTCGGAGAAGAGCTCGAGGTCGGTTTTGACATCCACGGCGTTGTCATCGGCAAAGCGCGCGAGCTTCTCCTCGGTGCCGAGCAGGCCGAGCGTGGTGCCGGGCTCGATACCGAGCGAGCGGTCTACGCCGTCCGCACCCAGACGCAGGCCGTCGCCCTTCTCGACGGCGATGACGCGCAACCGCCAGGTTTGCTCCAAGTCGTCGACGCTCATGCCCACCAGGGTACTGTCCGGGCGCAGTCTGACCTCCCGGATCTCGAAGGACGACAGCCCGTAGGTCTCGGCGAAGTAGGTGCTGGTGTCGCTGCCGGTCAGCATCTCGTTCCCGTGCGAGGGCAGGACGAAGCGCCCCGCGATCACGAAATAGAGGATACCGGCGACGAGCAGCGCGATCCCGATCGGGGTCACGTCGAAGAGCTGAAAGGTCTCCATCGGCGCCGTGCCGGCCGGGAGTGCCTGGTTCGAGGTGAGGATCAGATCGTTCAACAGGATCAGCGGGCTCGAGCCGACCATGGTGATGGTGCCGCCCAGGATGGCGCAGAAGCCCATCGGCATCAGCAGGCGCGACATCGGCAACCCGGTGCGCGCGGAGATACGGCTGACGACGGGCAGAAAGAGTGCCGCGGCCCCGACGTTCTGCATGAAGCTCGAGATGACGCCGACGGTCCCGGAGATCAGCGGGATGATACGCGACTCGGTCTTGCCGCCGATGCGCATGATGAAGCCCGCGACCTTGGACATGATCCCGGTCTTGTCGAGCCCGGCACCGATGATCATGACCGCGATGATGGAGATCACGGCGTTGCTCGCAAAGCCGTCGAACAGATGCTCGACCGGCACCAAACCCTGCTCGAGCCCCATGAAGGGCGCAAAGAGTCCTGTCAGTCCGAGCAGGACCATGATGCTGATCGCGGCGACATCGACGGTGACGACCTCGAAGGCGAACAGGAAGATGGTCAGAAGCAGGAATCCGACGACCCAGGCGATCTCCACGGAGGGGACGAGACCGGCGAGATAGAACCCGACGATTGCAAAGAGGACCGCAGCGAGATCGGTCTTGGTCAGGGCGCGAAAAGCGGCGAGCATGCTTGAGTGTCCTCTTTGTGTTCTGGGCCTTGTCACGGATTCGGCGCCGAGCCTTTGGCGCGATGCCGGTCGGACCTGTTGTTTAGGGGCACGGCGTCGGGAAACGACGGCTCCTTCGGATGGTTCTGCAGATGGAGCGGCGCGGGCTCGAAACGTGAACGCATCCTGTCTCTGCGCCTTGAAGGAACCACCGAAAGACCGGTGATCATAAAGAAACGGATCCCATTTTTCCCGGTTTTCTTCACGGTCTTGTGCGCGTATCCGACCCGGAAGGCTCGACTCGGCATCCCCGAGCGCGGGGCTGGACGAAACAGGGCGGTAGCCCGGACTCCGGCGCGCTGCTAGTCTCTCTCTTGTTCAAGCCACTTTTTCACCGTCCCATCCTTCGCGCCGATCGCGTCCGGAGTCCGGAGTCATGAAGCACCTCGTTCGTCGGAGCCTGATCAACCTCTGTTGGACATGCACCCTTCTCGCCGGCACCGCCGATGCGGCGCCGCTGGTGAACGTCGAGGAGGAGTTGGAGCGGCTGATCGCCCAGCACGGATTCGAGGTGCGCGGCATCGAGCAGACGGCCGAGATGGAGGGGCGCGCCGAGGGCGCCGAACTGGTGCCCCGTCTTCGGCTCCTGCTCGATGGTTTCGACCATGTCATCGTTCAGACCGAAACCGGCGAGGTCGATCGGATCATCATCCTCGGCGAGAAGGTTGCCGTGGTCGCACCGCCGCTGATCATCGAAACCGGAGGATCGGGTTTTCCGTCGGACGACGCTCCGGATGGCGAGGACGGTCAACCCGGGGACTCGATCGTGCTGCCGACGCAGCGACAGGGCACCTCGCACGCCGT
Source organism: Thiocapsa marina 5811 (assembly GCF_000223985.1). Taxonomy (GTDB): domain Bacteria; phylum Pseudomonadota; class Gammaproteobacteria; order Chromatiales; family Chromatiaceae; genus Thiocapsa; species Thiocapsa marina. Next base: position 114,473 of record NZ_AFWV01000009.1, on the reverse strand, counting down.
GAACCTGACCCTCGAGGGGCCGAACGGCCAGCGCGTCCAGCGGGTGTTGCTGATCGACACGGGTTCGGATCATGTGGTCTTGCCGGCCTCCTTGATCGGCCCGCTGGGGATTTCGCCGAACGATCTGCGGATGCAGACCGTGCAGACCGCCAACGGGACCGTGGATGCGCGGCTCGGCACCTTGAGCGGCGTGTGGCTCGGAGAGACACGGGTCGAAGGGGTCTCCGCAGCCTTCATCGACGATTCGCGGCTCGGCGGGAATGCCCTCTTGGGGATGAGTCTGCTCGGTCGCTTCCGCGTCACGATCGACGACGAGCAGAATCAGCTGACCTTGGCGGCCCGTTAGGCGAGAAACGGTGCGCACGCCCTTTCGGGAGCCCGGGCAGGAGCGTCGGCATTGCTTGATCGCTCGGGATGCCTGACCAAACCCTCTGGACGGGAGCCCTGTTGGGATTGGAGCTCGCCGCGCGGATCGCCACGGTGGCCCATCTCCTGCTCGGGCGTCGCGATGTGCCATCGACGGTCGGCTGGGCGGGGCTCGTCATGTTGGCTCCGGTGGTCGGTCTCGTGCTCTATTGGCTCTTCGGGATCAACCGTATTACCCGCAAGGCCCATCGGCTGCGTCCGCAGACATCGGAGGCCAGCGACCGTGCCGAGTTGGCCGGGGAGCGTTGCGCCCGCCGTGCCTTGGATGCCCGGTATCCGCATCTGGTACGTCTGGGTCATCTCGGCGATGCCTTGACCGGTTTGCCGCTGGAGGCGGGTAACCGGATCGATGTCCTGATCGACGGCGATCAAGCCTATCCACGCATGCTCGAGGCGATCGATCGGGCCGAGGAGACTATCGGGCTCTCGACCTACATCTTCGACAACGACAGCGTCGGCGGGCTCTTCGCCGATGCACTCGAGCGGGCGCATCGGCGCGGCGTTGCCGTGCGTGTCCTGGTCGACGGGGTCGGTCAACGTTACAGTCGTCCGGCGATGCCGCGCATCTTGCGCCGTCGCGGGATCCCGAGCGCGGTCTTTCTCGCCTCCGTGCTCCCCGTGAAGAGCCAGTACCTGAATCTGCGCAACCACCGCAAGATTCTGGTGGTCGACGGGCGCGTCGGCTTCACCGGCGGCCTGAATATTCGCGCCGGCTCCTTGCTGGCGTCCCGTCCGCGCCATCCGATCCGAGACGTGCACCTGCGTGTGGAAGGTCCGGTCGTGCGTTTCCTCGTCGAGGCCTTCGCGCTGGACTGGACCTTCACGACCGGAGAGCGGCTCGGCGGGGACACTTGGTATCCGGTGCTGGGGTACGTCGGAACGACCCTCGCACGGGGCGTTCCCGACGGGCCGGACGAGGACTTCGACGTCATCCGACGGATGATTCTGGGTGCGCTGAGCGCGGCGTGCGAGCGGGTTCGGATCGTCACGCCCTATTTCCTGCCCGATCAGACCCTGATCGCCGCGCTCAATGTGACCGCCTTGCGCGGTGTCGATGTCGAGATCCTGATGCCCGAGCAGAACAATCTGAAGCTCGTGCAGTGGGCCGCGCAGGCCCAAGTCGACGCGCTTTTGGAGGGACACTGCCGCATCCGGCTCTCCCCGCCGCCCTTCGATCACACCAAATTGATGCTGATCGACGACGCTTGGTCGTTTCTCGGGTCGGCCAATTGGGATGCGCGCAGCCTGCGCCTGAATTTCGAGTACAACCTCGAATGTTACGATCACGAGCTGTCGCGCCGGCTCCATGCGCTGGTGGACGCCAAGATCGCCGCGAGCCGGGCCTTGACGCTCGCCGAGCTTGCCGCCCGCTCGATTCCGGTGAAGCTGCGCGACGGATTCGCGCGGTTGTTTTCGCCGTATCTTTGATCGGCGGGTCGGCGAAGGCGGAGATTACAGCTTCCGGCTCCCGGCTCCCGGCTCCCGGCTCCCGGCTTCCGGCTTCCGGCTCCCGGCTTCCGGCTTCCGGCTTCCGGCTTCCGGCTTCCGGCTTCCGGCTTCCGGCTTCCGGCTTCCGGCTTCCGGCTTCCGGCTTCCGGCTTCCGGCTTCCGGCTTCCGGCTTCCGGCTTCCGGCTTCCAGCTTCCAGCTACAGGCGTGCGAGCAGCTCGGCCTTCTTGGCGTTGAACTCATCGTCCGTGAGGATGCCCTTCGACCTGAGATCGCCGAGACGCTCGATGGCGGCGAAGATATCGCCCTCGCTCGCTCCGGGGCTCGGGGCGGGCCGATACTGCCCGGACTGATCCGACGCAGAGGCCGGCGCATGTGCCGCGGGTTGACCGTTGCGCGAGACGACCGGGAGGCGTCCGAGATCGATGGTGCCGTATTGGCTGCCGAAGCTGATCGAGCCGCCGCTACCCTGCTGCTGGGAGAAGCCCCCGATCTGATGATCCAACGTGTCGTACACCCAGACATCCCCTCCGGTGTTCACCGCCAGACGCCGTGCGTCGGCGAAATAGGCGTACTTGACGTTGTTCTGGCTGCCGGTCGCGCTCGGTACGCCGAGCTCATGCGGCCACCAGTGATCGGCGGGGTCCGGCACGAAGAGATCGGATTGACCGCGCACGCCTCCGCTGGTTTGGTTTTGAAAGGATCCGCCGCCTTGGCTCTGGGATTGGAAGCTCCCGCTCTGAAGCAGTCCCGGCTGGTTGGCGAGCAGGTTGGAGAGCTCGTAGCAGAGTGCGTCGACCCGACCCTTGAGGGAGGAGTTGAACATGTCGCCGAGCATCAGCATGCCGCCCTGCATCCACTGGCCCGAGCCGCCGAATTCCGGGTGGCTGAATTGGGCCATGCCGCCGTTGCCGTTGAGCACGGCGATCAACATGTGGGTGACTGCGTCCTGGCTGAAGCCGTGACGCCGGGCGATATCGTCGACGATCTGTTGGCCCTGGGGTGTAAGGTGTTGCATCTTCGATGTTCCGGGATTGTTGGCTGATGCCCGGCACGCTAACACAAGGCGGTCCGGGGTGTCGGTCGAGCTGCTGTTTGGTCGGATCGACGTCGCGGGGTCGAGCGGCGTGTCGGAACAGGCGTGAATAATTCACGGATCCCCTTGTCAAGATCACGCATCGCGGTCATCTGACGACTGTAGACTTTCGTCACGGTCTCGCCCGATTCCCCTTATCTTCGGTCGCGAAGCACCTGCGGTCCAAGCCCTGAGTCCGGCGAGTGTCGGGTTCGGATCTCACGGACGATGCCCCCACAGACGATTCCGAGACGGAGCAGTTAAAGATGACGCCCGTGGTGATGACTGAAGACCGCCGTACTGCGCCGAAGCCCGATCTAGCTCGCTCCGAGATCCACAGGCCGGAGATGGTCTCTCCGGCGGCGCCCGGGACGACCTATGCGTTCGATTTCGAACGGGTTGTCAGGCGTGCGCTGGAGAGCAGTACGTCGATCGACGTGCCACGCTCGAGTGCCGCGGGCCCAACGGCGGGTCAGCCCTCCGTTAGGGTCTTGGGGTCGCCGAGACGCTCGGTCCGCGTACGCTGGTGGACGCGTTTTCTGTCCTTCAGGCGCTCCTCCAGGTAATCCCCTTACGCGCATACCCGTCCGGAATGCGCGTCCCCGTCACGGCGACCGAGCGCAGGTGCGCCCTAGGCGGCCTGTCGCTCGGCCTCGAACATGATCTCCCGCGCCGGTCCAAGTGGATCCGCACCGATGGTGCCGACCAAGGCTTCCAGGTAGGCGGGCTCCTGGACCCGTGCCAGGTCGGCCTTGGCGCGCTCCAGGCGCGCCGCGGCGTCGAGACGGTCGGCCTCGTCGGCGTAGTGGCGCAGATCCATGAACTGCTGCAGATTCAGCACCATCCTCCGAGCGAGCTGGATGTCGCGCTGTTGCTTGATCTGCAGACGTTCGCGATACCAATCGGAGCTCAATAGGGACTCGCGGGTGAAGAGGTTGCGGATCAGGGGGTCGTGGACCGTTCGCCCCTGATAGTGGCCCTCCGCCATGATGTGGAGTAGGGCTGCGAGCGGCGGACAGGCGTCCGCGATGCTGCCGTCCTCGAAATAGCGCCGGGCGACGCGCTCTTGTGCCTCGCAGATGTTCTCGATGCCGTCGACGAAGACCTCCAGGCTCTGCGATTCCGGGCGCAGGATGGCCGAGGTGAAGACGGCGCGCGGGTTGTCGAAGATCTTGCCTAGAAAGTGGGCGACGAAGCGCTCGGTGATGCGGTAGCCCAGACGGCTGGCCAGTACGGTGCGGCCCTGGTGCTCGAAGTCTGCGAGGGGCTCGAGATAGTCGTTTGCGATCAGGTATTGCGGATCGCGCTCCTGCTCGGTGAGACGGGCCCAGATCTCCGGTATCAACAGCGAGACGTCGTGCGAGACCTTTACGTCCGGGCCGATGTGTCCGGCGGAACTCGAGAACCCGGCATAGCCGGTGAGGATGTAGGACACCAGGGCGTTGTTGAGATCCACGGTCGGGCGCACGGCGTTGAACGGCGCCTTGGTCAACGCCCCTTCGCTGCCGGCACCGGTCGTGGAGGGAGACTTGCCGGTGAGCGAGCAGATGAAGTCCATGAAGAGCTCCGGCAGCTCTTGGTAATGGATCGGGTTGTAGACCGCGAGCGCGCGTATGCCGGGCTCCGGCGGGTTGTTGCGCCGCCCGGTCAGGACCGCGTCGACCGGGTGACAGACCGGGATATCCAAGGGCAGCTTGCGATGGAAGCGCGCGCCCATCTCGGCGACATAGCTGCGCACGGGGTTGACCAGATCCGGGCGCACCTGAAGGTAGCGGGGGTTTTTCGACGGCTTACCGTCGACCAGCCGCGGGTGTGCCGAGGAGACCACGGCGAGGCCGTCGCGTGCTGCATGCTCGAGACGCTCGCGCATGGGTGCGGTGAAGGTCGAGAGGGTCAGAATGTCGCCGATGACGGCGTCCAGTGTCGGTCCATGCAACGGCTCGTAGTTGGCCATGAAGTTGCCGTCCTGCGCCATCTCGAGCTCGGTCTGTTTGTCGAAGCCGGGGATGATGGCATCGTCGGGACGCTGGAACAGGCGGTACTCGCAGTTACGGGCGAGCTTGAGGCTGTGTTCGCCCTCGCGAGCCGCGGCTCGACAGCCGCTGACCGCACCCGGCGGAATCACGACCGACGCGGTGATGTCGTCTTCCATCTGGATCTTCTCGGCCGCGATGAAGTCTTGACGCAGCTTGAAGGTCCGCCACTTGCTGTCCGGATCGAACCCGACGCGCAGGTAGGTCGCCACGATGCGCCGCCCGAAGGCCTTCAGCTCGTGGCCCGGCGCGCCGTCGACCTCGTCGACCGAGAAGCGGTCGCGCCACGCCTCGCCCCAGCTCGGACGGTAGAGCCGCTTGATCATGAAGGTGAGGGCCAGCAACCGCGGCGGGATCATCGTGAGCCAGGTGTTGTACTCGTGCGTATGACTGGGCGAGGGGGTCAGCAGCTTGATCACCGAGCCCAGGCTGCGCTCCGGGGACAAGGGCTTGCGCCCGGCGTCGTGGTCCTCGTGCTCGAAGCCGGGACGGAAGCGGTCTCGGTAATCGCGGTCGAAGATCTCCTGCACCCGGTCCAGATCCTGATTCAGATCGTCGACGAAGATGGGGCCGTACAGGACGGCGTCCTCCAACGACTTGGAGATCTCGGACTTGCCGCCGCCCGAGACGGTGCAGGGCTTGTGGCAGAAGGTCCCTTCCGCCTTGGTCCCGATGAGACGCCAGGACGGCGCGCCCGGGTGCTTGTGCATCTCGATCTTGTAGCCGTTGGGCTGGACGTAGATCTTGCCCGGCTGCAGGCGGATGGTTCGCGTCGTGCCGTCGTGATCCCACGTGATCCGCTGGGCGAGCAGGTCCATGCGCAGTTTTTGCGGAACGTAGACGACTTGCGGGAAGCGTTTGTCGATCCCGTAGCCCTCCGGCTGCAGGTCCATGATCGCGCCGTAGCGCTCGGCGACATCGGTAAAGGAATAGCCGGGCTCGCGCGTGGTCTGATCCACGCCGAACTCCTCGCCGTGGTTGAATCGCGGGAATGCGAGCGCGCCGCCCGAGTGCTCCTCCTCGGCCAGGCCGAAGAGGTTGGCGGCGAAGCTGATTTGTGTCTTCACCTCCTTCTTGCAGTAGCCGAAATAGTTGTCCGCCAGGATGGTGACGATGACCCCGGAGTCGTCGCGCGCGGTGATCTTGAAGGCACTGCCGTCGTTGTAGCGCTCATCCGGATCGCTCCAGCACATGCCCTCGGCGCGCTGGCGCTCCGTTGCGTGGTCACGGTGCGGCAGTCCCAGCGCCTGCTTGGTGAGTTGCGTCAGGTGCGGGGCAAGCAGCACGCAGCCGGTGTGGCCGGTCCAGTGGTCGACGTCCAGAGCGGCATCGAAATCCGCAAGATAGGGATTGCCGCCGTTGCCGAAGATGCTCTCCACGAAATCCAGGTTGGAGACGAGATTACCCGGCGCGAAGAAGCGGATCTCCATGTTCTTCTCGGGCTGAAAACCGGGCACCTCCGGGCACACCAAGGGCCGCAGCAGGAGAGAGACGAACATCCGTGCCGGCTCGCTGTGGTTCGCCGTAAAGGGGATGGTCAGCAGGTCGTCCGGCGGATCGAGCGCAGCCTCGAGCATCTTTGCGAAGACCGCCTTGGGGACCGCTTTCTTGTCGCCCGGGATCGGCAGCCCGCCTTCGGCGACGTGGAAAGACCCCTCGGTCGTGCGCCGGTCGCTCGCCGGGTTGTGCAGCACGCCTTGTGCTACGCGATAGCTCGAAATGATGTCCGAGGTGAAGACATCGCTGTCGACCGGGACGGAAAGCTCGCGGGCCAGTCCGTGACGGTCCAGGATGAAGGATTGGAAGGGCAGGGTCGGGATTCGGTCCAGCTCCAGATCCTCGAAATAGCGCCCCAGAAAGTCCTGGATCCGCCGATCTACCGGGCAGTGATACGACGATAAGAGCCGGTTTTTCTCGCGATAACTCAACAGCAGATCGTGGGCGATCTCGATGAAGCCCTCCGTCGCCGCCGTACCGCATGAGGGTTGACCGGAGGAGATCAGCTTGAAGTTGATGTAGAGATGTAGCTTCTGGCGGTCGTCGGCCGAGAGCGGTGCGCAGGGGCCGTCGGGACGATCGGCGGACGCATCGATGTGGAGACCAAGCTCGCGAATGGGATCGATCATGTCGGTGACCTGCAAGTGTTGGGCGGGGCCTGCCGCGGGGGCACGGCGCTCGTGATCGGGAGACGCGCGCACGGCCGCGTTCTGCGGGAGAGTTAAGCACAAAGGACGCCACGTGGGGCGCTCGTCGGTCGATGACATCTCCATGCGCGATGTGTTGGATATCGGCACCGTCCCCGTCGATGGCGAGACGCCCGGGCCTAGCCCCGGCCCAACGCCGCCGAGTGCGAGACAAGGGGGTGCGAGTCGGGCTCGACCCGCTTGCTGTCGGGCGTGGGAAGATGTCGACTGCAAGTCGACGATCCCGGGGGACGCCTTTCGGCGATGAGCGCCGGCGGGGTTTAGGGTCGGAGCGACGATCCGCACCCAGTAGGAAAGCCGGCGCCGCGCCCTTGGGCCGAGCGCCCGCCGCATCGATCCGGATGGAGGATCGCTCGCTCGCGCACCGTCCTGGTGCGCAACGATCCGCAAGGCACCCTCTGTCTTCGAACCCTCGCCGAAGAGGCTAAGATGGGGGATGCCTCCTGAAAGCAGGCTGTCGGAGGTATGAGCGTCGGTCGATAAAGCCACGAAAAATGTTCAAAAGCCGAAAACGGAGTGATGCGATGCGTGTTCTGGTGACGGGCGGGGCGGGGTATATCGGCAGCCATACCTGCGTGGAGATGTTGGCGGCGGGTATGGACGTCGTGGTGGTGGATAACCTCTGCAACAGTAAAGAGGAGTCGCTGCGGCGGGTTGGCGAGATAACGGGCCGAAGGCCGACATTCATCGAGGCGGATCTGCGCGATCGTGCCGCACTCGATGCGATCTTTCGCGAGCACGTCTTCGATGCGGTTGTTCATTTCGCCGGACTCAAGGCGGTCGGGGAGTCGGTCGAGATCCCGCTCGCCTACTACGACAACAACGTCGGCGGGACCATTACACTCTGTGAGGCGATGGCGGCGGCAGGGGTGAAGAACATCGTCTTCAGCTCCTCGGCCACGGTCTACGGGGATCCGGCGACGGTGCCGATCCGAGAGGGGTTTCCGTTGTCGGCGACCAATCCCTACGGCCGCTCAAAGCTCTTTATCGAGGAGATCCTGCGCGATCTTCACGTCTCGGACGCGGCCTGGAACATCGCGCTGCTGCGCTATTTCAATCCGGTCGGCGCGCACCCGAGCGGGCGCATCGGCGAGGACCCCAACGGCATTCCGAACAACCTGATGCCCTATGTCGCACAGGTCGCGGTCGGCAAGCTGCCGCGACTGCGCGTCTTCGGCGACGACTATCCCACCCCGGACGGCACCGGCGTGCGCGATTACATCCATGTCGTCGACTTGGCCCGCGGACATCTTGCGGCCCTGCATCGACTCGCACAGCGGCCCGGCGTCGTGGTCTACAACCTGGGTACCGGACAAGGTTACAGCGTGTTGGATATGGTCGCGGCCTTCGAGCGCGCGAGCGGACGGCCCGTGCCCTACGAGATCGTCGCGCGCCGGCCGGGAGACATCGCCGCTTGTTATGCCGATCCCGCCCTCGCGAAGTCGGAGCTCGGTTGGGAGGCCGAGCTCGGAATCGACGAGATGGTGCGCGATACCTGGCGCTGGCAGTCGGAGAACCCGGAAGGCTTCGGCGGCGAAACCGCGTAGGAAGCGGTCTGTGTCTTGTTTGGAGCGGATCGGCTGCGGCTGAAATCACGCGTGCCCGAGTTGGCGCGGTCCAGGATTCCAAGACCTGCGTTCACGTCGGAATCAGCAGACAGACCCGAGCGCCGCCGAGTGTCGAGACCTCGACGCCGAGGCGACCGCCGTACGCCTCGCAGATCTCGCGGGCCATGGCGAGGCCGATGCCGTGTCCCGGCACGGCCTCGTCCGCACGTGTCCCGCGTGCGAGCAGGCGCTCGGCATGCTGCGGCGGAATGCCCGGTCCGTCGTCCTCGATCGCGATGACCAGCGTTCCCTTCTCCGTGGCGGCGCGGACGATCACTCGGCTCCGGCACCATTTGAAGGCGTTGTCGAGGAGGTTGCCGAGCATCTCCATGAGATCCCCCTCGGCACCGTTGATCTGGATCTCCTCCGGGACGGCCATCGTGACCGCGACGCCTTTGTCGCGGTAGACCTTGCTCAGCGAACCGATCAGACGCTCCGCGACGCGCGCGACCTGCAGCGGCGGCGACAGGATGGCGTTCTGCCCCCCGCCGGTGCGGGCGCGTTGCAGTTGATGGGCGATGATGGTGTCCATCCGCGCCAGTTGGTCCTCCACGAGCAGGGCAGTTTCCTTCCCCGTCGCGATGTCGCCGATGGCCCCTCTGATGACGGCGAGCGGGGTTTTGAGGCTGTGGGCGAGGTCGCCGAGCGCGTTGTCGAGACGCCTCTGGCGCGCCTGCTCATGGGCCAGCAAGCCGTTCAGATTGTCGGTCAGGGCGCGGATCTCGCTCGGATAGGTGCCGAGGATCTTGGCCTGCTTGCCGGCCTCGACTGCTGCCACCTCCGCGCTCACGCGTCGCAGAGGCGCGAGTCCCCATGCGAGGATCAAGACCAATGCCGTCAACATGAGCAAGGCCATCGCCCCCAGCCAGGCCGCGAGGCTTGCGCGAAAGCGTCCGACTTCCACGTCGAAGGCGGCCGTGTCTTCAGCGACCAGGAAGACATAGTTGCGCGGAATCGACCCCGTGGCCCAAGACACGCCGAAGCCCCCGACCAGATAGTCCTCTCCCTGGCCGTCGGTCCTGAATTCGAGGCGACGTTCGCCCGGCGCGAGTGCCATGGGGGCGGGCTCGGGGATGCCGATCGCGGAGTCCGATTCCCAAATCAGACGGTCGGCCCCGTCGAAGACGCGGGCGTACAGGCCGGATGCAGGCAGGCTGAAGCGCGCTTCGGCGAGCGCGTCGGGAAAGACCAGGCCGTCGTTCTCCGCCTCCGCGGCGGCCATGAGCAGGAAGATCTGCGCAAGGAGCCGCTCCTCGCGCGAGGACTCGGCGGTGTCGCGGAAGGCCTGTTCCAGGGCGAGACTGGTGAGGAGGATGAAGACCGCGAGAACCGCCGCAGCGGAGGCGACGACACGCGCACGCAGCGACATCAGACGGAACCCGGGCGCGCGTCCTCGCGTGCGAGTGCCAAGCGGTAGCCGCGGCCGCGCAAGGTCTCGATCGGTGCAAGCGATCCGTCGGGGTCGAGCTTGCGTCGCAGGCGGCCCAGGAGGACCTCGATCACGTTGCTGTCGCGATCCTCGTCGTGCGGATAGAGCCGGTCCGCCAAGGCTTGCTTGGAGAGCACACCGCCGCGGGCGCTCGCCAGCTGCTCCAAGAGGCGGTATTCGTAGGCGGTCAGCTCGGTCGGGCGCTCGTGGATCCAGACCGACTGGGCGACGAGATCCATGCGCAACGGGCCGATGCGCAGCTCCCGAGAGGCCGCCCCGTTGGCTCGGCGGATCAGGGCGCGCAGTCGGGCCAACAGCTCCTCGGCCTGAAAGGGCTTGACGAGATAGTCGTCGGCCCCGGCCTCGAGACCTTCCACCTTGTCCTGCCAGCGATCGCGTGCGGTCAGGATCAGGATCGGCAGCAGACTGCCTTCGGCGCGCAGCTTGCGGATGATCTCCAGCCCGTTCATCCCGGGGAGGCCGAGATCGATCACGGCTGCATCGAAGGGGTATTCGCTCGCGAGGTACAAGCCTTCGCGACCCTCGCCGGTACCTTCTGCGATGGCGCCCTCGCGACCGAGACGATCGATGATTTGGCGACGCAGCTGCGCTTCGTCCTCGATCACCAAGACATGCATGAGAGTTCTCGTCAGCGGCCCGATACGAAGATGTACTTGACCTCGCCGGACGGGGTGAGGACCTTGACTTGATAACCGCCGTCGGATGGTTTGACGGAGAGCACGCGCCCGCCGCCGGTCTGGCGACGCGCCGCCTGCTCCGCTTGGGACGGGGTCATCTGTCCTTGGCCCGACTTGTCGCTACGGCCCCACGCAGTACCGGTCGTCGCGACGCCGGCGACGAGGAGCAGTAGGGCGAGGGCGAGTCTGGTCTGACGCATGGTGTCTTCGGCTCCGGGGTCCGTTCCAGCTGCGCGTGAATCTAGCACAGACGGTGCGCCCGGCCGAAGGCGTTCACGCACCGCAGCGCGTTATCTCGACTCTCCGTAACGCCTGTATCGGGGCTCGGGCGGGTTCAGGATGACCGAGCGGGGCGGGACGTAACCGCGAATGGCATGGCCTCCGTATTCGGGGGCCGTGATGGTGGTGCGGCGTTCGTGCCGATCACGGCGGTCATAGCGCTGGCACGGCCGAGCGCGATCACAGCGCCATTCTCGACCGTCGCGTCCTTCCCATCGGGAATGCTCCCGCGCCTGCGAGGTCGCCGGCGTGTGTGCGAGGATCGCGAAACCGACAGCGGAGAGAATCAACAGCGCCAGGGGTTTGATGTTCATGGTCGATCTCCAGCGAAACGACGGGCAAGGGGTAGCCGTCATGAACGCAAGAGTAGGGGATCCGAGCTGAATCGCACCTGAACCACGAGGCTGTCGACATTCCTCATCACTTCAAGCCCGCGGCGAAGCTCGCCGCTCCGCGCGCCACCAACCCGGGGAGACCGATCCTAGGCCACCCCGGGGTGCGGTCTAATGCCCTTTGAGCCGACGCCGCATTGCGTGCAGGGTCGGCTCGGTGTAGCCGTTGGGGGCTTCGCGGCCCTTGAAGATCAGGTCCGCCGCGGCCTCGAAGGCGATGCCGTCGAATCCGGGTGCCATCGGGCGATAGACGGGATCATCGGCGTTCTGTGCGTCGACCACGGCGGCCATCCGCTTGAGCGTCTCCATGACCTGCTCGCCCGATACGATCCCGTGATGCAGCCAGTTGGCGACATGCTGGCTCGAGATCCGCAGGGTTGCGCGATCCTCCATCAGGCCGACGTTGGCGATATCGGGCACCTTCGAGCAGCCGACACCCTGATCGACCCAGCGCACCACGTAGCCCAGAATGCCCTGACAGTTGTTGTCGAGCTCCTGCTGGATCTCCTCCGCACTCCAGGCGCACGCCGGGTCGAGCGGGATCTGCAGGATGGTGTCCAGGCCGGCCCGCGGGCCACCCGCGGCCAGCTCGGCCTGCACGGCGGCCACATCAACCTGGTGGTAGTGCATCGCGTGCAGGGTCGCAGCGGTCGGGGAGGGTACCCAGGCGCAGTTGGCCCCGGCCTTGGGATGTCCGGCCTTGGTTTCGACCATCGCACGCATCTCGTCGGGCATGGTCCACATCCCCTTGCCGATCTGGGCATGACCGCGCAGACCGCAGGCCAGACCGACATCCACGTTCCAGTTCTCGTAGGCCAGCAGCCAAGGCGCCGTCTTCATGTCGCCTTTGCGCAGCACTGCGCCGGCCTCCATGTCGGTATGGATCTCGTCGCCGGTGCGGTCCAGGAAGCCGGTGTTGATGAAGATGACCCGCTCGGAGGCCACCCGGATGCACTCCTTGAGGTTCAGGGTCGTGCGGCGCTCTTCGTCCATGATGCCGATCTTGATGGTGTTGCGGGCCAGACCCAGCGCATCCTCGACGCCGGCAAAGATGTCGACCGCAAGCTGAACCTCCTCGGGTCCGTGCATCTTGGGTTTGACGATATAGATGCTGCCCGCGCGCGAGTTGCGATGCGACCCGTAGGTCGGATGGATGTCGTGGAGTGCACAGGCCACCGTGACCAGAGCATCGAGCATGCCTTCAGGGATCTCGTTGCCGTCCGCATCCAGCACCGCATCCGTCGTCATGAGATGACCGACGTTGCGCACCAGCATCAAAGAACGCCCCGGCAGGGTCAATGTCCCGCCGAGCGGGGTGCGGTAGGTCCGGTCTTCGTCCAGGGCGCGATCGACGGGCTTGCCGCCCTTCTGGAAACGGGCGGTGAGGTCGCCCTTCATGAGGCCCAACCAGTTGCGGTAGACCCCGACCTTGTCCTCGGTATCGACCGCGGCGACCGAGTCCTCGCAATCCTGGATACTGGTGACGGCCGACTCGAGCAGGACGTCGGCGACGCCGGCCGGGCTGGCTTGGCCGACGAGGTGCTCGCGATCGATTCGAATCTCGATGTGCAGCCCGTGGTTGATCAGGAGAATACTCGAGGGGCATTCCGGTGTGCCGAGGTAGCCGACGAACTGACCCGGCTCGCTCGGCATGGTCTGGCTATTGTCCGGCAGGCAGACGACCAGCTTGCCGTCCTCGATCCGATAGCCGCAAGACTCGCCGTGCGAGCCGCGGGTCAGCGGCGCCGCCTCGTCGAGGAAGGCTGCGGCGCGGGCGATGACCTCGGCGCCGCGCTCGGGGTTGTAGGTCTTGCCGCGCTCCAGCCCATCCGTGTCCGGGATCACGTCGGTCCCGTAGAGCGCGTCGTAGAGGCTGCCCCAGCGGGCGTTGGCCGCGTTGAGCGCATAACGGGCGTTGCTGACCGGCACGACCAGCTGGGGTCCGGCGATCTCGGCGATCTCGGGGTCGACCCCGGCCGTCGTGACGCCGAACCCGGGACCTTCGGGCACCAGATAGCCGATATCCGAGAGGAACGCGCGGTAGGCGCCCGAGTCGACGGGTTGTCCGCGATGCTCCAGATGCCAGGCATCGATGCGCGCCTGCAGTGCATCGCGCTTGGCCAGAAGCGCGCGGTGCCGCGGGGCAAGTTCGCCGACCATGTCGGCAAAGGCACGCCACAGGTCAGACGCATCGAGACCCGTGCCCGGCAGCACCTCGCTCTCGAGCAGATCGTATAGGGGCTTAGCGACCTTCAGGCCGCCCACGTCTACGCGTTCCATCATGTTCTTCGGCATCGTCGTTGGTCTCCATCCCGCGTTTCGCGAGGACCGTCTCAGTGGGTGTAGGGCTTTCCCGCCATTCTGCCGGCGTCGTGCCGACTTGTCCGCATGCGGTCGAAAATTTGAAGGTACCGCAGGAATGCGGTCAGGGCTTTGGTCGGCTCTTGATTGTGCGTGAAATCGTGCGTCCAGACTCTGTAAGATGAAGCCCTTGTTCCGATGCGACAAGTTTATTCCGATGAATTTTGTCAAGTGAGAGGATTCGTCAGGGCAATGCTCGTTTTAGCGCCTCGGCGGAGGATCGCCGGCTCACCGGAGCCGACGCACCTTCATTCAGTCGACGCGGCACGGGTGAACCGAGGCAACCGATGAAGCAACTCTTGCGGGGGTCGCCGGCACTGCGAACCACCGTCGCCTACACCCTCTTCGCACTTTTGTGGATCGTCGTCTCGGACTGGCTGCTGAGCGCCGGTGCGGGCGATTCGGGGATTCTGCTCTGGCTGAGCATGTTCAAAGGATGGTTGTTCGTCGTGGTGACGGCGGGCTTGCTCTACCTCCTGCTGCGTCGTTTTCCCGAGGTGTCCTCGGACAGGCCCGGCGAGCCGCTCAAACGCCGTCGTCTGCTGCTCGCGATCGTCGGCTCCTTGTTGCTGATCCCCTTGTTGGCCTTCGGCTTGGTTTTGATTCACGGCCCCCAGCTCGAGCGCGATGCGTACGAGAACCTCGAGGCGATCGCCGCGCTGAAGGCAAATCAATTGGAGCAGTGGATGGCGGTTCGCGATGCCGACGGGGCACTTCTGGCATCCGACGCGGCGTTCTCTCGGCGCGTCGCCGGCCTGCTGCGCGAGCCGGATGCGGATCCATCGCTCGCCGCGGAGGTCTCGGAGCGACTCGCCGCGTTGGCGAACGCCCGCGGCTACGACGGGGTCATGCTCCTCGATTCCCGGGGTGACGTGGTCCTCGCGCTCTTGGAAAGCCACCTGCCTTCCGAGGCGCTCAAGGCATTGGCCGTGCGGGCCCGGGCCGAGGGGCGGATCCTGCGGAGCGATCTCTATCAGGACGACGAGGGCGTCGTCCATCTGGACTGGATCGTGCCGATTTCGGTCATGGATGGCGATACGCAGCGCGTGGTTGCGGCCGTTGTTCTGCACGCGAAGCCGCAAACCTTCTTTTTTCCGCTCTTCCAGACCTGGCCGACCTCCAGTCCGAGTGCCGAGACGCTGGTGGTCGATCGGGTCGGCGACCTTGCGGTCTTCATGACGGCGCCTCGGCACGAGCGGTGGTTGCCCTTGAGCCGGCAGGTGCCGCTCTCCCAACCGCTCCCGGCGACGGCAGCCCTCCAGCAGGCCGCGACAACCGGGCGGGTCCCGGGGATGGATTATCGAGGCGTTCGCGTCTTAGCCGTCTACCATCGGATCGAAGGGACCGACTGGCGCTTGATCGCGAAGATCGATCGTGCGGAGGTCATGTCCCCGCTGAAGGTCCTGGTCTTCTGGGTCAGCCTCATCGCCTTTTTTGCGATTGTCGTGGCCGGCATCCTGTCCTTCTCGTTTTGGCGTTTGCAGCAGCGCGCCCACCGCCTGGAGATGAAGGCGCAGGCCGCGGAAAATGATCGCCTGTTGACCAAGTTCTACGAGCTTCCCTTTGTCGGGATGGCCATTACCTCGCCGCTCACCAAGCAGTGGGTTCACTTCAACGATCGGCTTTGCGAGATCCTCGGCTATGGGCGCGCCGAGTTGGCCGAGAAGACCTGGAGCGAATTGACCCATCCCGGGGATCTCGACGCGGATCTAGACGAGTTCGGGCGGGTGATGGCAGGGGATTCGGACGGGTACGCGATGGAAAAGCGCTTCGTGCGCAAGGACGGGCAGGTCGTCCAGGCGGCGATCGATGTGCGCGCGGTCCGACACGCCGACGGCACGGTCAACTATTTCGTCGCGACCGTCGACGATATCGGGGAGCGCAAGCGCCAGGAGGAGCGCCTGCGGTTGTCCGCGGCCTTGTTCGAGAATACGCGCGAAGGCGTCATGGTGATGGATTGCGATCGCCGTATCGTGCAGGTCAACGGGGCGTTCGTGGCCTTGACGGGGTATTCCGAGGGCGAGGCGGTGGGACGGACATCGGAGCTCCTGAGCCCCGAGGTACATGACGCCGCCTTCTTCGAGTCACTCTGGTCGACCATCGGCGAAACCGGGCACTGGCAGGGCGAGCTCTGGAACCAACGTAAGAACGGCGAGCTCTATCCGGTGCTGCTCAACATCAGCGCGGTCAAGGACGTCTCGGGAAAGGTGATCCAGTTCGTCGGCGCCTTCTCGGATCTGTCGCAGATCAAGGAGTCCGAGTCCCGATTGGACTTCCTGGTCCACCATGACCCACTCACCCGTTTGCCCAATCGCCTCCTGCTGGTCTCGCGGCTGGATCACGCGATCGCGGTCGCGATCCGCGAAGATCAGCATCTGGCGCTGCTCTTGCTGGACCTGGATCGCTTCAAGGACGTGAACGACAGCTTCGGCCATCCGGCGGGCGACGTGCTGCTGAAACAGACCGCGCTGCGCCTTGCCGGCTGCCTGGATCCCGCCGACACGCTCGCACGTCTCGGCGGCGACGAGTTCGCGATCCTGCTCGAAGATCTCCCCGACCCGCAGGCCGCGGCCCGCGCAGCGGAGCGTTTGATCGCCGCCGTGGGCGAATCCGCGGTGCTTCCAGGCGGGGTCGAGGTACGCATCGGGGCGAGCATCGGGATCAGTCTCTGCGAGGGGCCGGGATTGAATGCCGGCGAGATGCTCCGCCAAGCCGACGCCGCCCTCTATCGGGCGAAGGCGGGGGGGCGCAGTCGATTCGATTTCTATACCGAGGATCTGACCCACAGCGCGCGACAGCGCGTGGAGACCGAGCGGCGACTGCGCGACGCCTTGGCCGAAGGGCAATTGGTTGCCCACTATCAACCCCAGGTCGAGATCGCCACCGGCCGTATCATCGGTGTGGAGGCGTTGGTGCGCTGGAACGACCCGGAGCGCGGCTTGATCCCGCCCGGGGAGTTTATTCCGCTGGCCGAAGAGACCGGCTTGATCGGCCCGCTCGGGGAGTGGGTCCTGCACGAGGCCTGTCGGCAAGGGGCGCTCTGGATGGAGGCCGGCATCGCCCCCTTGGTTATCGCGGTCAATCTCTCCGCGTATCAGCTGCGTCAAACCGATATCGTCGAGTCCGTCGCGCGCGTGCTTCGGCAAACCGGCTTCCCGGCGGATCGTCTCGAGCTCGAGCTCACCGAGAGCGCCCTGATGGAGCGCGAGGGCGACACCCTGGGTGTTCTGGAACGCCTGCGAGCGCAAGGAATCAGGATGGCGGTGGACGACTTCGGAACCGGCTATTCCTCCTTCGCCTATCTGCGCCGGTTCCGCCTGGACCTGTTGAAGATCGACAAGCGATTCATCGACGAGATCGACCAGCAGCCCGATGCCCGCACCATCGTCGACGCGATCATCGCGATGGGCCATGCCCTCGGATTGCAGGTCTTGGCCGAGGGTGTCGAGACCCGATCCCAGCTCGATATCCTGCGCGACCAAGGCTGCGATCTCTTCCAGGGGTATCTGAAGAGCCGGCCCTTGGATCCCGACGCCATCACCGCGCTGCTGCGCACCGATTCGGATCGCCCCTTGCCTCTGCAGGCTGCGAGCAGGCAACGGCTTGCCCGGTGACGGACAAGCTCACCCCGGCCCAGCGCTCGCGCCTCATGGCCCGAGTCGTCGGTAAGGACACCAAGCCCGAGTGGATCCTGCGCTCCGCGCTGCATCGGCTCGGCTTTCGGTATCGACTGAGCGGCGGCGGACTGCCGGGCCGTCCGGACCTCATCCTGCCCAAATACCGCGCCGTCGTCTTCGTTCACGGCTGCTTCTGGCATCACCATGCCGACTGCAAACGCGCGACCGTTCCGCGCACCAACGCGGCCTTCTGGAAAGAGAAGCTCGAGCGCAACGTCGCGCGCGACGCGGAGGCCGTCGCCGCGCTCGAGGCCGCGGACTGGAAGGTCATCGTCGTCTGGGAATGCGAGCTGTATCGTGATCCGGTCGCCGCTGCGTCTCGCGTTGTCGAGGCATTGACCGAGGGAGCTGTCGTGCCCGAGGGTGGCGGCTGCGATATCGGGGCACTCGATCCCCGTCGGTTACTGCGGGTCGCCGAAGAGAAGCGACGCTATCGGATCGGCCCCAAGCCACTCGACGAGGATCCGGATCAAGACGGGTGAGTACATGAGCCATGCGACCGTCCGGACGCGACGCCGGCGATCGTCGCGAAGCGCCAACATCCCGGGATCGACGACTTGCAGTCGTCCTCTTCCGCTGTCATGACGGCCAGCGGATTTGGGCCCAACTCAAGGGGTCACCGGGTCGTAGGGCGGAACGCGATAGCGGTTCCGCCATTTCGCCGGGCGGGTGATGGCGGAAATCAACGCTGTTACGGGGCCGTAAGAAAGTCGGTTGTCACGCCGTGGTGGTTTGCCGCTGCGGCCAGTCCGGCGTCGAAGGTGGCCAGCCGGGTCCCCAAGCGTCTGCATACGGCGAGATGCAATGCATCGCCAGCTCGCAGCGCAACCCCGCTGTGACCTGACATTTCCGCAGCGACATCGAAATCCGCTGATTCGATATTCACCACGTCCAGGCGCAGTGCGCTGAAACGGCGAAACATGGTCAGTGCGGCGTTCTGCTCGCTCGTCGTAATCATGCCGGTACGCACCTTGATCGCCAGTGCGGAAGAGAATTCCGTGGTGACCCAACGCGAAATGAGCCAAGGCTCATCGCCGCAGCCGGTCAAATAGGTCTTTGCGGCCGCGGTCCCGGCCTCACGAATCAGGGCGGCTACCAGCAAAGAAGTGTCGAAATAGCGCCGCATCAGAAACGCGCGTCGGTCCGCATTTCACCGACAAATTGACCGGCATCCATGCCGACATGCATGGGTTGCCCATCGACGAATGCGAATAGCTCGGCCATATCGAACTGCGAGGACCTGGCAGCGGGTTCGGCCACAATGCGCGCGATCGCAACACCGCGCCGCGTGATGACGACTTCTTCGCCCGCTTCGACTTGGGCCAGCACGGCAGACAATCGGGCCTTCGCTTCCGCTACGCTAAGTATCTGCATGAGCACCTCCACGCGAGTTGGTCATCGGACTATATCATGACGGAGGTTAGGCGCGCCGTGACTCGCTCGAAATTTCGGCCACGGGGGATGCGTGACACCGCGGAGCGGGTGTCACGAGTCCGTTAAGGTTTGGTTGGCCATGGTATTAAACCGCGCCCGGTGCGGTATGCGTCATTTGTGGGCGCGGTTTAAAGTACTCAAAAATATTAAATTCTAAACCGCGTCTCGCCGGTATCGAGGACATCTCCGAAGCCAAAAGCAAAATGAAAACTACGCATGTTGCTCTGGACGCGGTTTAGCCGGCTTTGCCCGTCAGCGCTTGCCGCCGAACAACCGCCCGAAGAGCCCCGATGCGGGTGCTTTAGCGGGCGCTTGCGCGGCCAGAGCGCTCGCTGCCTCGGCGGCGGCCTTCGCATCCTCGGACTCGGCGGCTTGCCAGGCGGTGCTCAGGGTCTCCCAGCGGGGATCGGCGCTGTCCAGGCTCCAGGCCCGGATGTGCTTGTCGACGCTGCCGGAGTAGAGCCACTTGCCGTCGGGGCTAAAGGCGACGCAGTAGACGTCCTTCTCGTGTCCGGTCAGGCGCGTCATCTCCGCGCCGGTGACCGCGTCCCACAGAACGATCGTCTTGTCCGCGCTGCCCGAGGCGATCATCTTTCCGTCCGGGCTGAAGACCGCGCTCCAGACCGGATAGGTGTGCTCCTCCATCTCCATGATGAGCCCGCCTTTCTCGAGGTCCCATAGACCGATCGAGCCGTCGACGTTGCTGAGCAGGAGCCGGGTGCCGTCCGGGCTGAACTGGGTGCTGTTGATGCCGTTGTTGACGACGTCGAGGCGCAGCAGCTCCTCGCCCGAGTCGACATTCCAGACCGCCATGGTGCAGTCGCGGCTGCCCGAGACCAGGCGCGTGCCGTCGATGGAGAAGACCACGCCCTGGACGTACTGGGGATGTCCCTCGATGGTGCGCACCAGGGTGCCGTCGGCGGATCTCCAGATGCAGATGGTGCCGTCTTCGCTCCCTGAGGCCAGCAGCGCGCCGCCGGGCTGGAAGTCCACGCTGTAGACGAGGCTGCTGTGGCCGCTCTTGTTCCAGAGCTCGGCGCCGGTGGCGACGTCCCAGAGTCGCACGGTGGTGTCGGTCCCGCCCGAGGCGACCCAGTGGCCGTCCGGGTGGAAGCGCACGGTGTAGACGCGCCCGTCGTGACCCTGCATCTCATGCTCGACGCGTCCCGCGGCGACGTCCCAGATCTTGACAAGGCTGTCCCAGCTTGCGGTCGCCAGGCGCTGGCCGTCGGGGCTGAGGGCAAGTCCGTAGATGGTGTCCGTTGCGGCCGTGCGGGGCACGGAGCGCCAGTGTGGGGTAGGCATCGCGGTCTCCTTTTGACTGATGCGAATGGATTTTAAACCGCGCCCGATGCGGTATGCGGTGTTTGGTGGATGGGCTCGGCCGCGCCGGCTCAGGACTCGATCATCTGATCGAGGCGATGACCGGGGCGCACCATGGGGATGACGTTCTCGGCCTTGTCGACCCAGACATCGACCAGGACCGGGCCGGGCTCGGCCAGCGCTTGGGCGACGCCCTCGCGCAGATCCTTCGGATGCTTGATGCGCTGGGTCTTGAGGCGTGGGTAGACATATTTGAGGCCGGTGAGGTTCGGGATCTGACGCCGACAGGTCTGGTCCAGGTCCATACAGTCCGGGTCGCAGCTCGCGTCGCGGGCGAGACAGGTCTCGTAGTGATGACCCTCGTCCATCATGTCTTCCCACTGGCGGACCATCCCGAGAAAGCTGTTGTTCAGGACGAAGATCTTCAGCGGGATTCGGTTGGCGACCAGGGTGCCGAGCTCCTGGATGTTCATCTGAAAGCTGCCGTCGCCGTCGATCAGGACGAGCGGATGGGCCGGGTCGGCGAACCAGGCGCCGATCGCTGCCGGCAGGCCGAAGCCCATCGTCCCGAGCCCGCCCGAGCTGACCCACTGGCGCGGCCGGCGGAAGCGATAATACTGCGCCGACCACATCTGATGCTGGCCGACACCCGTGACCAGGGTCGCGTCGCCCGCCGTCAGCTCGGAGATGATCTCGACGACGGACTGCGGTTTGATGTACTCGGACCGGCCGTAGGGCTTGGGCATCTGCTCGCGCCACTGCGCGATTCGGGCGAGCCAGTCGGCATGGTCGGCGGCCTGACCGGCGGTCAAGGCATGTTCGAAGAAGTCACCGAGCTCCGCGACCAGATGCAGATCGGTCGCAATGGTCTTGTCGATCTCCGAGGGGTCGATGTCGACGTGCGCGATGCGCTTGCCCGTGGCAAAACCCTTCACCGCGACCCGGTCGTCGAAACGTCCGCCGAGCGAGAGGATCAGGTCCGCGTCGCGCAGTGCGTAGTTGGCCGGGATGGTGCCGTGCATGCCCGGCATGCCGAGGTTGTGCGGCAGCTCGAAGGGCAGGGCGCCGAGCGCGTTGAAGGTGGTGGTGACCGGGACGGCGAAGCGCTCGGCGAAGGCCAGCAGAGCCGGCGCCGCGTTGGCATGGATGATCCCGCCGCCGGCCTTCACCACCGGGCGCTCGGCGGCGGCCAGTGCGGCGAGGATGGCGTCGGCCTTCAGCGGGTCGAAGGCGAGCGGCTCGCGATGACGGATGCGGGGCGGGTTTTGTCCGCTCGGATCTCGGCTCGTTTGAGCGAGCTGCACGTCCTTGCAGATGTCGACCACGACCGGGCCGGGCCGACCGCGGGTTGCCAGGGCATAGGCCTCGCGCAGCACCCACTCCAGGTCGCGGATATCCTTGATCAAGTAGTTGTGCTTGGAGATCGGCCGCGTAAAGCCGACGGTATCGACCTCCTGGAAGGCATCGGTGCCGATCGCCGCACTCGGCACCTGGCCGGTGATGAAGAGCGTCGGGATCGAGTCCTTGTAGGCGTCCGCGATGGGCGTGGCCAGATTGGTCGCGCCCGGTCCGGAGGTGGCGATCGCCACGCCGACGCGTCCGCTCGTCCGTGCATAGCCTTCCGCGGCATGTCCGGCGCCGCCTTCCTGACGGCAGAGGATGAACTTTGGTGCCGGGTCGCGCCGACGCATCCGTCGGTTCAACTCGACGTGCAGGGGGATGACAGCGCCGCCCGTGTGGCCGAACAGATACTCGACCCCGAGGTCGGTCAGGACATCGAAGAAGATGGCGGCTCCGGTTCGGGGGGCATGGCTCATAGGGCGAACGACCAGGGATCAGGGTCTAAGAAGCCGTTAATCATACCCTCACACGGCCCAAAGGGCAGGATGGATCGCCAACCGGGCGGGGCTTTCGGGTATCCTCCGCGCCTGGTCGGTCACCCTGCGGGTCAGGTTGCCGGGACATGAAGAATCGCCATGAGGATGCTGTACATGCAAGCGATCGTTGAAGGGCTCAAAGGGCTGCTCGAAACGCTGAGATCTCTGAACTACGAGCGGCTTTTCGTCGTCTCGGTCGTGGTGGCGACACTGGCGGGATCACTCTATATCTATCTCGTGGACGTTCACTTCGCGCCTGCGCCGGACGAGGCGCAGGCCGTCGATCCTCTGGTCGCGGACCGGCTCGCGCCGATCGGGCGTTTGACCCTCGCCGAGCCCGTCGTTGCCGCGCCGGCCGTCGAGCCCGACGAAGCCGTGGCCAATGCAGCAACGGGTCCGGCAGCGAGCGTACCGACCGAGGCGCCTGCCGAGGGTGTCGTCACCGACACGTCCGCATCCGATGCGGGATCGACCCGAGCCGCGGCGACCGTGGAATCGCCGACGGAGCCGGCGATGGATCCGATCGCCGCAGGGGACGCCGTCTCGGCGAACCCGGAGGAGTCGCCGCATGCATCGACCGAGGCGGACGGCGCGGCCCCGGTTGCGCCGGAGCCTCCGGTTCCGTCCGCGGATCGGCCGATGACCGGCGCCGCCGCAGTCGCGGAGCTGCCGGGCCCGGTGCAGGCTTATCCCCCGGTTCCGCCGGGCTACATGCCCATGCCGGCTCCGGGATATGCACGGGGCTATCCGCCGTATCAGGCGCCTCCCGCGGCGGCTCGGCAGGCTCCCGGTGTGCCTTCGGGGTACGGTCCGGCTCCCTATCGGGGCTATCCGCCGACCCTCTACGAACGCTCCGTGGCGCCGCCGAACGGCTATCCGCCGCCGCAGGGCTGGGCGCGCTGAGGTGTCGCGTGCCGGGTTCGGGATGGTCACGGGGCGCGGATCCGTCGCCGCCGATGGTTTCCCCCGAGACCGGCCGTCGAGCACGGCAGGATGACCGATCGAGGGTCTCATGAGCGCTGTTCCCGTCGAGTTGAGTCTGAACGGCGTCTACTATCCGCCTTGGCTGCTGGCGGGACTGCTCGGCCTGGTTTTGGCGATCGGTCTCGCCGAGTTCGCCAACCGCACCGGGCTGAGTCGCTTCGTGTGGCATCCGCCGCTCTTCTTCACCGCACTGGTCGTCGCCTGCACGGTTTTGGTCGGCACGGCCGTGGTGCCGTCGTTTTTCGGCTGACCGACATCCATCCGGGCAAAGGCAGATGAGCAACGCGAACGCCAAGCAATGGATCCTGGACAGCGTGCGCGTGCTGGTGACCCTATCGATGGTCGGCATCGCCGGCGGTGCCGTCTATTGGGCCTGGCAGCAGGGCAAGGCGCATCCCTGGACCCGCGACGGGCAGGTTTTGGCGAACGTGGTGCATGTGGCGCCCCGGGTGGGCGGTCAGGTGACCGCCATTCATGTCGTCGACAATCAGCGGGTCGCGACGGGTGACCTGCTGTTCGAGCTTGATCCGCTGCCCTATCGACAGGCGTTGGCGCAGGCCGAGGCCGACCTCGCCTTGCGGCGCGCCGAGGCGGCCGAGGCCGGGCAGGGCGCGGAGTTGCCGTCGGGCGGCGCCGCCTGCGCCCAGGACGAGGGGATCGAGCAGGCGCCTTCGGCAGCAAAGGATGCCGCGGTTCTCGCGGCCGAGATCGCCTTGACGACTGCGCGGACGCACCTCGACGACACGCGCGTGACGGCGCCTGTCGACGGCTATGTCACGAATCTGCAGCTCGGGGAAGGCACCTACGCGGACGCCGGCGTGCCGCAAGTGGCGCTGGTCGCCGCGGACTCCTTCCGCATCGAAGCCTATTTCAAGGAGACCGATCTGCCCGATATCCATATCGGCGACCCGGCCGCGGTGACCCTGATGGGCTATCCGGACCGGCCGCTGGCCGGTCGTGTCGAGGGCATCGCGTTCGGGATCGGGCGCCGTCACTCGGCGCCCGGCCCAGGCGATCTGGCGCAGGTCGAGCCCATGTTCGAATGGATCCGTCTTGCGCAGCGGATTCCAGTCCGGATTCGTCTCGACGCGCCTCCGGACGGCATCGTGCTGCGCGCGGGTTTGACCGCGAGCGTCGCCGTCAATCCGAGCGCCGTGATCGTGGACGCGACCGGCGCCGTCCTCGACTCCGACTGACGGGGCGAGCGGCGCACGCCTGTCCACGGAGGACGTCGCCCACCATGCCGATCGCGCGCACCTGGAACCCCGCCGCCGCGCTCAATGCGCTGAAGACCACGCTCGGCGTCACCCTCGCCTGGGGTATCGTGCTCTGGCAGCAACTGCCGGATCCCTTCCTCGCGCCGATCGCCGTCTTGTTCCTGCAAACACCTTATCTCGGCGCATCCCTGCAAAAAGGGTTGATGCGCGTGCTCGGTACCTTGGCCGGGGCGCTGCTGGTGCTCGTGCTCCTGGCGTTCCTGATCCAGGACCGCTGGGCTTTGATCGGCGCGCTATCCCTGGTGGTCGCGGTGTCGATCTACATGATCCGCAACAGCCGCTACGGGTATGCCTGGTTCATGCTTGCGGTCACCGCGGTGATCATCGCCGGGGATGCGTCCCTGGAGCCGAGCATGGCGTTTGCCAAGGCGGTCTCGCGCAGCACCGAGGCGCTGGTCGGCATCCTGGTCGTGCTGGTGATCAACGGACTGCTCTGGCCGCGTACCGGCGGTGCCATCTATAACCGTGCCTATCGCGATGCGCTCGCAGGGCTCGCCGAGCAGATGCGCCGACTCGGCGAGGCCGTGTCCCCCGGCGCGGACGGGCGCCTACCGCAGCCGCCGAAGGCGCTGCGCGGTGCACCCGTGCAACTGCGCGAGATCCTCGCCGCGGCGGCGCTCGATAGCGGCGGTTTCCGGCGCCTGCGACGCACCTACGAGGCGCAGATCGACGGGCTCGCCGCCGTGCTCGGCTCGCTCATGGCCTTCGGCGAGAACCTGCGCTTGGCCGCCGAGGGCGAGCGGGCCTTTTTGAGTGCCCCGCATCGGCGGGTCTTGGGTCGCGCGCTTCTCGATCTCGCGGCCGCCGTCGAGGGGATCGAGAAGGATCCCGGCACCTTCACCGGACCGTCTCCGGCACACGCCATCGGCGCTGCTCGGCAGTGTCTCGGTCGTCTGGCCGCGGACCCCGGGCACGAGGCGCAGGCCGTCGCCGAGAGTGCCGTGCTGCACGCGACCGCCTTTGCCTTGAAGGGGTTGATCATGCGTGTGGAGGGTCTGGCGGATGCGGCCGCCGCCCTGGCCGCCGGGCGCTCGCTGCCGGCCTCGGTGTTGGCCGCGGAGGTCCGCCCGCTGCTCCGCGAGCGGATGGCCCGCGCCCTGCCCAACGCCTTGATCGCTGCCGCCGGCTTCTGGTTGATGGCCTTGCTCTGGATCGAGCTGCAATGGCCGCCGTTCGGCGTCATCGGGGCGACCATGGTCGTCGTCGTCATCGGCGTCGAGACCTTGGCGAATGTCCCCGTTCACCGGCGGGCGCGCCGGCTCGCGATCGGCGGGGTGGCGGGAGCCCTCCTGACGGCGCCCGTCTATTTCGCGGTCATGCCGCAGTTGGACGGTTTCTTCGCCCTTTCGCTCGTGCTCTTCGTCTTCTACTACCCGATCCTCTACTTCTTCCACGCCCTGCCGCAGCCACGCAATCTCTTCTTCCTGGGTGCCGGTCTGATGGCGATCCTGATGGTCCAGCTCGAGCCGGCTCAAACCTACAGCGCCGCCGGCTATCTTGGACTGGCGCTCAGTATCCTGACCGGCTTCGTCGTCGGCATCGTCCTGCTCGGCATCTTCGGGGGCAGGGCGCCTCGAGAGCATCTGCGCCGAACGCTGAAGGATCTGATCGGGACGCTCGACCGCGCGCTCGGGGAGCTGGCCGATCGCAATCGCTCCGACTTCGCCGAGACTCTCGCGCGCTACGAGCAGCGTCTGCGCGCCGAGCTTCAGTCGCTGGCCGAGATCGTTCCGATGGCCGACGCGGCCCATACGCCGGCCAACGACCGGGAGCGGATCGATGCGCTCTTGGAGGCTGTGGAGACGCTGCTGATCCGCGTGGGTGCGCTCCAGCGGGCGCGTGCCCGTTGGCGCGAGGAATGCGGTGCCGACCGAGAAAACAACTGCCCCCGAACGGACTTCGGCCGGCACTGGCGGGAGGCATTCCAGGTCACCCTGCGCGAGCTCCTGCGCAAACTCGATCAACCGCGTCACCCCGTCAGTCTCGACGCGCTCGATGCCAATCGCGACGCCGCCTTGTCGGAGGTCGCACGGGTCGACGCCCTGCGCCGGGGCAGCGATCCGCCGCCGGGCGCCGTCTATATCCTGGGGATCGCGGGTCACTATATCGGGGTCGCGCGCGGATTGCGGACGTTGGCCGGGGCGCTGGACGCGATCGACTGGGAAGCCTGGCGGGTGCCCCGCTTTTAGGCGATTTCCGGGAACTAAACCGCGCCCAGTGCGGTATGCAATGTTTTTGGATGGGATCGGCCCCGGCGGTTTTTGACGACCGCTGGAGATGGCGCGGTTTAGGAGATTAAAAAATAAATCATTTTAAATCGCGTTCACGTTGAGGGTCGTGGATGCACCAAACGCCGAGATCACTCGAAAGAAAGGATCTCGCTCTGGACGCGGTTTAACATCCCAACTGCACATCGGATTCGCCGGACGTGATGCCGACGGTCGTCGCGAAGCGGCGACATCCCCCGGGATAGACGACTTGCAGTCGTCCTCTTCAGCCGGCCAGACGGCACGCGAGGTCGCGGTCAACGCGACGCACTCGGGAATCGAGCCGAACGCGCTTTGGCAGTGGTTTCCGCTGTGCCGATCCGTTCGCGATCGTCCGCTCCTTCCAGGCGTTGCCTAACCCGATGGTCGTGCGAGCAACACTCGTGGAAGAGGACGACTCGAATCGCTTCGGTCCCTTGTTCTGCGGATGGTTGTGATTGGCGCAGGTTGGGCCTCGCTGTCGCTCGGCCCATTAACCTAGTACCCCCGTTCCACCCTATTTTGCGAGCATGCAAAATAGGGTGGAACGGGGTACTAGGGCACTAGGCCGCGAGCTTGCCTGCGCGACGCGCGGCGAGCGCGACGAAGAGATAGGCCCAACCGTTGAAGATCAGCTCGATGGCGACGAAGAGGCCGATGACCCACATGCCCGACATCGGCCACTTGGCGATAATCATGGCGCCGAGCGCAATCGAGATCAGGCCCGCCAGCACCAGCCAACCCCAGCCACTCTGTCCCCGATGCTGAAGGGCCATGATGACGCGCGACACGCCGACGGCGATCAGCACCGCGGCGAGCGCGAGGGTGAGGGTTTCGGAGGCCAGAAGGGGGTCGACGACGATCAGCAATCCGCCTGCGATGTAGAGAAGGGCGATCAAGATGTGCCAGAGTGCACCCTTCCAACCCTGGCACTTGAAGGCGTCGATGAGCTGAAAGGTGCCGCCGACGATCAGGAGTGCGCCGAAGAAGACGACGCTGATCAGGGTGAGTCCGAAGGTCATCCCCAGTCCCACGGTCCCGAGGATGATGGAGAGGATGCCGAATGCGAGAAGCCATCCCCAATTCCGGCTCAGATCGCCGAACAGGGGGTGCTGCGAGACGGGCGTATTCTGGTCGTTCGCCATGCTTGATCTCCTATAATGGCACTTGCCTCGGTAGGCGGTGTCGGATTTGCGAACGGTCTCCGGTCCACGACTGCGGGCTCGGAGCCGCCGCAGAAGGATACGCCGCTCTGCGCGGCTAGCCTATAAAGACGTGATGAGGGTAAGTCCCAGTGCGGCTCGCTCGGACCCCTCGGTCAGGATGCTCAACGGAGATCAAGCTGCATGGTTTCACATTACAACATCATCATCGTCCCGGTGGATGGTTCGGAGGGTGCCGCGCGCGCTGCCGTGTTCGCCGCTGATCTGGCGCGCGCCACGGACTCCCCGATTCAGCTTCTGCACGTGTTCTCCCCGACCAGCAACGAGCTGATGGGCATGGCGCATCTCCCGCGCACGGAGATCGACACGATCAGTCACGAAGCGGCCAACATCGCCTTTGCCAAGGCGCGGGAGGCGATCGGCAACGCGGACGATCTGAGGATCGAAGAAAAGAGCGTCTGGGGCGAGCCGCGCGAGGAGATCGTCGCTGCGGCGGAGGCGACCGATGCCCTGATCGTGATGGGCCGTCGAGGACTCGGCAAGATGCAGAAGCTCATCATCGGCAGCGTCTCGGACGCGGTCATCCGCACGGCGCATCGGCCGGTAACGGTGGTGAGCTGAGCAGCCAGCCTCCAGCTCCCAGCCTCCGGCCCTCAGCTTCAATGAGACTGAGCTGGCGGCTGGCGGCAGGAAGCAGCCGACCGTCGATCTCAGACAGCGTCACGCAGGATCGCCGCCAGCACCTTGCCGTCGGGGATGTCCTGTGCGCGTAGTCTCAGCACCTCGCCGCCGGATAGGCGCACCCGATGGGCGAACTCGTCGATGACCCCGTAGCTCTCGGCACTCGCGGCATCCGCGAAGGTGACGGTACCGTCGGATTCGTCGACCGTGCCGTTCACCGCTTGATCCATGTCGACCAGCAAGCTCTGCACGGCGCCGAAGGTTGCCGCGCGCGCCGCCCGGTCAGGCATCGTCGACCAAGTGCTCGGGACGCGGCAGGTCGACATGCGTGGCGGGCTCGGCACCGGAGCGACGGTTCAGCGCAAAGTCTCGCATGGCCGCGGCGCCCGAGAGGTTGTAGACCTGCGCGAAACCGTGTTGAGCCAGGATGCGCACCGCCGCATAAGCGCGCTGCCCGCCACGGCAGGAGACCACCGTGGGCAAGGCAGGGTCGAGCTCGCCGAGGCGGTCGCGCAGGTCGTCGAGCCGGATGTGCTTGGCGTGGGGTGCGTCGCAGAGCGGAAGCTCCTCAAGCTCCCCGGCCTCGCGAACATCAACGACCTGGAACGCGGAGAGATCCGCGTCCGGCTGGATCAGCGGCGCGAGCCCGTCCAGATCGTTCTGCGCCACGAAGGCCGCCATGTGCAGCGGGTCCTTCGCCGAGCCGAAGGGCGGTGCGTAGGCGAGATCAAGCTCGCCGAGATCCTCGATCGTGCCTTTGAAATGGATCAGGGTCGCGACGACATCGAGCCGCTTGTCCACGCCCGCGGCACCGACGACCTGCGCGCCGAGCACCCGTCCCGAGCCCGTTTCATAGACCAGCTTGATGCCGATCGGCGCCGCACCCGGATAGTAGCTCGCGTGATGGTAGGAGACGATATGCACCGCGCGAGCATCGAACCCGGCCTGTCTTGCCGCGCGAAGCGACAGACCCGCGATCCCGGCGGCGTAGCCGAAGACGCGCACGACCGAGGTGCTCCAGGCCGCGGGAGCCGGCCGCGAAGCACCCGTCGCGGCATGCTCTCCGGCCAGTCGACCGGTGCGATTGGCGATGCCGGCCAGCGGGACACGCAGGCGCGCCCCGGTCGGACCGAAGGCGTATTCGGCGGCATCCCCGACGGCGTAGATGTCCGGGTCCGAGGTGCGCATGTAGGCGTCGGTGGCGATGCCGCCGCTGGCCCCGATGGTGAGCCCGGCATCCACCGCGAGCGCCACGTTCGGGCGCACGCCGATACTCATCAGCACCAGGTCCGCCGACAGGCGGGTCCCGTCGGCGAGGGTCACGCCGGTCACGGCCCCGTTGGTCTCCTCGATCGCGGCGACACCGCGGCCGAGCTCGAGTCGCACCCCGTTGCGCTCGCTCTCGCGGTGGAGCGGCTCGGCGATCTCACGATCGAAGAAGGGCATGACCTGGTCCTGCAGCTCGACGACCGTGACCTTCAGCCCCCGATGGACGAACTGTTCAGCCGCCTCGAGACCGATATAGCCGGCGCCGATCACGACGGCCTCCTTCGCGTGCGTCATTCCGGCGATGATCCGATCCATGTCGCCGATGTTGCGTAGGCTGAAGACGCCCTGTGCCGTTGCGCCGGGTATCGGCGGCACGATCGGCGCGGCGCCGGGGGAGAGGATGAGCTTGTCGTAGTCCTCGCCGTACTGCTCGCCGGTGTCGAGGTTCTTGACCATGACCCTCTTGGTCGCGCGGTGGATGGCGATCACCTCATGACGGATGCGCGCATCGATCAAGAAGCGATCGCGAAACAGCTCCGGCGTCGCGATCAGGAGCTGCGCGCGATCGGCGATCTCGCCGCCGATGAAATAGGGCAGACCGCAGTTGGCGAAGGACACATAGGGATCGCGCTCGAACATGATGATCCGGGCATGCTCGTTGACGCGGCGGGCTCGCGCGGCTGCGGATGCGCCGCCCGCCACACCGCCGACGATCAGGATTTTCGGTGAGTCCGGGGCCTGTGTCCTGGTTGCAACCACTGTTTCTCCTGCCTTCTCTGTTGAGCAAAAAACCCTATTCAATCAAGGGGACATGATGTCGACGTCGACGATCGGATTCTATCCGAAACGCAGAACCCGCGCCGCATGACCCGCGCAGCGCAGCGGCGTCCGGTCTCCGAGCGCACGCGACCGAAGACCCCTGTTGCCGCCCGGCAATCCAGGTGCTCGTCCGGTTGCGTAACGGGCTGCCGCGGCCTTGTCGGTCGTTCACCCCGCGGCTAACCTCGGTGCATCAAATACCCGGAACCGGTCCGGCTCCACGAGCGAGTATGAGAGTGGTGATCATCGGCGATTTGGCCGCGGGCATGAGCGCGGCGAGTCAAGCCGTGGTGGAGGCTCTGCCCGAGATCCTGCCCTGGCTGCCCGAGACGCCGCGCGCGCGGTCGCCGCGTTGGTGGCCCATCGGCGCAAGGAGGCCGTAGCGATCGAGGATGTGGTCTAAACCGCGCCGGGCGCGGTTTAAGGTCTTAAAAAATATGAAATCTAAACCGCCTCTCCACCGGTTTCGGCGAAATTCCCAAGACTGAATACAACGTGAAAACGACACATGTCGCTCTGGACGCGATTTAGAAGGATCCCTTTGACAAAAAGGATGTGGCGCCCTAAATTCAGGTCTTAATTCAAGACGGAATGAAGGCCATGCGACCCATCTCGGTTTCGGAAAGCATCGTGCCTGTCGGCGAGTTCAAGACTCAGATCTCGCGTCATCTGAAGCGACTTGTCGACGGAGCTGGTCCACTCGTCATTACGCAGAACGGACGAGCCGCGGGCGTCGTCCTGTCGCCGGCCGAATACGATCGCATGTGTGATCGGGAGCGGTTTTTCGAATCTCTGCTGGTCGGAGCCGGAGACGCCGATGCCGGGCGGATCATGGACACCGCGACCCTTCGCGAGCGTCTCGCGGAACGACGGGCAGAGCGTTCCGTTGGATGAAGGAGCTCTGGCCCGATCAGGCATTCGAGCGGCTCGCAGAGATCGAGCAGTACATTGCAAGGGATAATCCAGCCACTGCTGAGTGATTTATCGACCGGTTGATCGATCGGTCGCAGGCACTCGCGGATCACCCCGGCTTGGGGCGCACCCTGCCCGAGCTTCTCGGCAGCGAGTTCAGGGAACTGGTCGAGGGGAATGACAGAATCGTTTATCGCTTGCAAGGCGACACGGTAGTTGTGCTTACGGTTTTCGAGGGCCATCGACGACCGCCGCTCGACGACCTGGCCTTGGAGGACAGGCCACTTCTCGGCTTGGATTGAGGCCGGACCTTTTCGGTTGCGGTTCGGTAAAACAGAAGCGCAGCGGAGTCCACCGGCGTCGGCGCGGGGCTCGGTGGCTTCCGCTGTCGCTCGTCCACCATACCGGCTGTTGCAACGAAAAAGGCCTTCGCGCGGATGGCCTCTATGCGTAAGGCCGGATCTCGGCCGCGATGCGTGCGCCATCGTGCACGCGATCGCCCGGATGGGTCACGACGATCTCGCCGGGCTCGAGCCCCCCGGTGATTTGGGTCCAGAGACCGCTGCGCCGCCCGACCTCGACCGAACGCAGGCGCGCCCGACCCTGATCGGCGACGAAGACCGCCCAGCGGTCCCGGTGCCGAAACAGGGCGCTGGTCGGGACCTGAACCACGTCCTCGCCCTCCCAGAGGATGAAGCGTGCCTCGACTCGATAGCCGTCCCCGAGATGCCGCCATCGATCGCGCGGCGTGACGATCTCGACCCAGACCGGCACCCGTTGCTCTTCCACTCCCAGGGCCGAGATCTTTTCGAACCCGGCGGGCTCTACAAGGCGAACCCGCCCCTCGAGCGTATCCTCCCCGCCCCAGCGTTCCAGGATGACCCTCATCCCGGGCCGCACACGCACGGCGTCCACCGACAGTAGGTCGACCTGGACCTCCAGGGCATCCAGGTCGCCGATCTCCAAGACTGCCTCGCCGGATTGCACCGGTCCCTCGCAGCAGCGATGACGTTGGGTCACGACCCCCTCGATGGGCGAGCGGACACCCAGGACCGGGTGATCGCCGGGAGCGCGCTTGCCGTCGGCGATCTCCACGAGCGCGCGGGCGGACTTGAGCTCGAACTGTGCGACCTCGACCGCATGTCGTGCCGCCTGCTCGGCCGCTTCCGCCGCGTCGCGTTGAGCGAGCCGTCGGCCCCGCTCCTCGGACGAGATGAGCTGGCGCCGGTGCAGTGTCTCGCTGCGGTCGTATTCGGTGCGGGCCAGCTCGTATTGGGTCCGTCGGGCCGCGAGGTTTGCCTCGGCCTCTTCCAAATGCGCTTGCGCGGCGGCAAGGGCCTCGCGTGCCTGACCGCGCGAGCGCGGGTCAAGCGCCGGCGCAGGCAAGGGCTCCAGCTCGAAGAGCACCTGATCGGCAGCGACCGCATCCCCCGGCTCGAGCTCCACGCGGCGCAGATAGCCGCTGATCGGCGCAGAGACGGTGTAGATATCGCGCAGGCGGGTCCGGCCCTCGTCCTCGACCGACTCGATGAAAACGCCCTGCCGAACCAAGGTCGCGCTGACCGGCACGGGAGACGGCATCAGGGCGAGCACGAGCAAGCCGAGTAGGGTTAGGCCGATAATTCCGGTGATCAGCTTTTTACTCAGTGACATGGAGATCTCGTCGCGCGATGTTCAATCGGCCCGGACGGGACTAAAACTCTGGACCCCGGCAAGCCAACACACTGATCTGCATGCCGAGCTGATGACCCGCTTCAAAGATGTTACACCGGAAGGCGGGACCATCGCGTTGGTGGTTTGGCGTTGCGGAGGTCGAACGATGGCGAAACGCGCGCTTAGGCGATTTCCGAGAATAGGCATCCCGACTGCGCGTGCCAGGAAGATTTGTAGGGACTGTAGGGGCGAACTAGCTCGCCCCTACACGCAGGTAGATCATTACCCGGAAATTACCTTAGATGAATTCCGCAAGCCGTTGGACCAAGCCGTGCGAGGCACAGCCAACCGTCGGCGCAAGTTGTGTCCCCTATCGTCGGTACAACCAATAAGCCAAATCCGGCTCAGCCATTAAACCGAATTTTTATCCTAAACCGCGTCACCGGCAGCGCTTTGAGCGGCGCCGAGGTCGACGACATCACGAACCGATAGAGGTCGCTGCGGACGCGGTTTAGCCCTACTCGATCGTCTTCAACGCCGCAATCATATCCAGCCGCCCGAGCAGTCGTGCAACCGCGAACACCGACAAGATCGAGGCCAGCAACACCCCGGCGGCCGAAAAGGCATAGCTCTGGCGGCTGATGATGAAGGGCACACGGAACATGTCCATCGCCATGGCCGAGCTCAGCAGCGCGGCGAACCCGGTGCCGATCAGCCAGCCCAAGGGGATCGCCAATAGGGTCAGGACTGCGATCTCGCCGATGAGGATCCAGCTCACCTCCGCCCGGCTGAAGCCGAGGACGCGGAGCGTAGCCAGCTCGCGCGAGCGCTCAGAGAAGGCGATCCGCGCGTTGCTGTAGACCACGGCGAAGGTGATGGAGCCGGCCATCAGCAGCAGGATGCTCATCGTCACCAGCACGGTGTCGTCGATATAGTCGCGGAATTGTCGCTCCGCATCGGCGATCACGCCGATTCCGGCCACGCGCGGCACCTCCCAAAGTCGCTCGAAGAGCCGGCCGTGCTGCGTGTCGTCGGTCATCAGCCAGGCGCCGGAGAGCGCGGGGCCTTCCCCCATCAGTCGGTTCAGGGCGCGCCGCTCCATGTAGGCGCTCACGCCGATCGGCTCGTCGACGATCCCGGCGAGCGGGATCCTGAGGGTTCGACGGTGTCCCTCCATGATCTCGACCTGCACCTCCTCGCCGGGTGCGAGCCCCAGGTCCTCCGCCAGAAAGCGGGTCATCAGCAGACCCTCGGGCGGCAGTCGGGTCGGGCGATGGGCGGCGTCGAGCAAGCCGCGCAGACGCGGCTCTGGCTCCAGGCCCTGAATGCCGGTGCGGTAGTCTCGGGTGCCCTTGATGAGTCGCACGGGCACGTTGCGATAGCCCTCCACATAGGCCACGCCGGGCAGGGTGCGCAGCTCGGCGAGCGCGCGCTCGGGTGTGGGGTCGGTGAACCCGAGGTGAAGATCCATATTCATGACCAGCCGGTATTGGATGTCGAGCAGGTGGTCGATCGCACCGAACTGATAGCTTCCGAGCAGCAGCAGTCCGCCGGACAGCCCGATCCCGATCATCGAGAGCAGGGCCTTGGTACGGTGGCGCAGGAGGTTGCGCAGGATCATCCGGGTCGGCTGGTCGAGTCGCCGACCGAGTGCGGAGCGCTCGAGCCAAGAGGCATGAAAGCGCCGGGGAGCGGGCGGTCGCATCGCCTCCGCCGGCGGCATCGCGACCGCACGGCCGACGGCGCGGCCGGTACCCAGCGCGGCGGCACATGCGGAGACGAACAGGGCCAAGGCGACGATCCGCGGCTCGAGGCGGAAGCTCGTCTGCGGGAAACGGTAGTATTCGGCGTAGACACCGGCCATCCCGTGGGCGGCCCAAGCCCCGAGCCCGATCCCGAGCAGTGATCCCGCGACCACGATGAGTGCGGTCAGAAGGCCGTAATGCGCGGCGATGTCCCGGTTGGCATAGCCGAATGCCTTGAGAATCGCGACCTGCTGGCGTTGGGTTTGAATGATGCGTCCCATCAACAGATTGAGCAGGAAGGCCGCGACCGAGAGGAAGATGGCGGGGAGCACGACGGCCATGACGCGGAGCTGGTCGATCTCTTCGGAAAGGAAGCGGTGCGAGATCTGGTCTGCGCGGCCGATCGCGCCGATGCCGCCGTAGCGGGCCAGCTGCACGTCGAGCGCCTCGATGACAGCCGCCTCGTCGGCCCCGACCTGCAGCGAGAGCAGGACGCTGTTGAAGGCTCCGTCCATGTCCATCGCGTGGGCAAGCGCGCGCCGGTTCATCCAGAGGACCGCAAACCGCTTGTAGTCCGGCAAGATGTCGGCCGGCCCCACCTGGTAGACGAACTCGGGAGAAAGGGCGACGCCGCTGACGGTCAGGGTTTGGAGGCGGCCGTTGATGATCGCCTCCAACCGATCGCCCGCCCGCAGGCCCTGCGCCTCGGCGAAGGGCTCGCTCAGCACCACCTGGTCGGAGCGTTCCGGCGCAGGGAGTGCGCCCTCGCGCAGGTACAGCCGATTCAACCCTGGTTGACGACCGTCCGGGATCGAGAGCAGCAAACCGCGGACGGGTTCGTCGAAACCCGCGACCTCCAAGCGTACCGGTGCCTGAACACGCGTCTCGACTCGGTTGACGCCCGGGATCTCGCGCAGACGCGCCGCGAGACCCTCCGGGGCGCGTTTGAGATCGGCAAAGACATGGGCGAAATGATGGTCGTCGTAGAACCGGGTCTGCGACAGGCGCAGCGCATCGAGCGTGGTCACGGAGAGGATCAGCACCATCACCCCTGCGGCGATCACCACGGCGATGGCCGCGACCTGTCCTTTGAGGTCGAAGAGATCCCGCAGGAGCTTGGTGTGCAGTGCTCGCATCGATCCACCTCGGCGACGCACCATCGGGAATCCGGTCCGAACGTCCCCGAACCGCTCAGAAGGCGTCTGCTTCGACCTCTAGATAGGCGAGCGAGACGTGCTTGCCCAACTCCTCCTCGAAGCCCTGCCAGTCTTTGAATCGGACAAGCTGCTCGGCGATGATCGGACGCATCTCGAAGTCGCTGCCGCCGCTTTCGTACAAGGCCGCGACCCCGTCATAGACGCCGGTCAGGTAGGCGCGGTAGTCGTCGACGATCTCCCAGCCACCGGTCAGGCCGTGCCCCGGAATCAGCACGCTTGCCGTCACCGAGGCCTTGATCCCGTCCAGCGCGTTGATGCTGCCGATGAAGGAGCCGTCGTCCATGCGCACGATGCGCCCGTTGCAGGCGTTGTCGCCCAGGAACAGCGCGTCCAGCTCCGGGATCTCGAACATTAGATCCGAGGTGCTATGGACATGCGGGAAATAGTGCGTCTTGAAGGTGAGCCCTCCGATCGAAAGGGTTTCGCCACCCTCGAGCGGATGCGTCGGACCCTCGGCAACGGTCCCTGCGGTGGCGCCTTCGGTCGCGCTCATCATGCGTTGGATCCACTCCTCGCCGGCCCCTTCCGCGATCAGCTTCAGCATCTCGGGATGCCCGTAGATCGGAACCTGTGGGGCCGCGGCCAGCATCGCCTCATTGCCCAGCCAATGGTCCCCGTGGACGTGCGTGTTCAGCACCGCCAGCAGCGGCTTGTCGGTCACCTTGCGGATCTGACGCAGGACCATCTCCCCGGTCTGAACGCTCGAGCCGGGGTCCACGACGATCACGCCGGTCTGCGTGACCAAAAAGGCCGGGTTGTTCATGAACCCCTGGTTCTCGGGGGTGGGGTAGTCTACCGGTCCGTGGATCACGTAGAGACCGGGAGCGACCTGCTCCGCCGGGTAGTCCGGCAGGTCCGGGCCACGCTCCGCCAGGGCGGGGAAGGCGAGGGCGAGCATCAGGCAGAAGAGCAGGGCGATCGGCCACGAGGACCCGTGCGGGATTCGATCGAGCGGCATGAGTAAGCATCCTCAGGGTGAACCAAAACAGCGTTATACCGCAGCGGCGGTCCGGGAGCATCCCGCGCCGGCTGCTGTTCAACGCGTCGCAAAGGCGGCGAGTCAGAGAACGGGTTCCGGCTCGAGGGCCGGGATCGTTCAAGAAAGGACCGACGTGTTGTCCCGCGTCCATCGTCGATCCCGCGGTTGGCTCGGATGGTGTCTCTCACGGTCCCTTAAACCGCGTCCGGAGCGAGATGCTGAATTTTCGAGGGAGTTCGACGTTTGGTTCATGCACAGCCTTTGGCGGGGACGCGGTTTAAAACAATATATTTTTTAATAACTTAAACCGCGCCGGCTCCGGCACTCGTCAAATCGGCCGGGGCCGATCCCATCCAAAAACATCGCATACCGCGCCGGGCGCGGTTTAGTTTGAACCCGTTAGAGAAAAACGCGTCGGGATGCGACGAGGTTTCCGTCGGAGAAGCCCCGAAAATCCAAGAACCGGGTCCCCGTCGCCGGCATTGCGAACGCGTTCTCCCCGTCACGGACATCGATCGATCCGTTCGGACGCGTGTCGATGTCGACATCGAGCCGATCGATCCCGAGACAGTCTGCGATGACCTCTCGTCCCTGTTCCGTTTCCGGGCCGAAGCGGATGGCGAGTCGGCGTTTCGGCAGACCGGCGAGCAGGTCGGCGGCGGCTGCGATGAGATCCGAGTTGCCTTCGAGCAGGTCCTCGCGGGTCATGTGGTGGATCTGATCGGGGACCACCCCGAGGTCTTCCAGCACTCTTCCGGCACTCGGTCCGACACGGATCGTCCGCCGAATGGAGACCCGCATGGCGGCATTTCCCGGCAGCGCTCGATAGGGCGAATCCGTGCCCGGCAAGAGCTGCCGCAGGAGGTCGTGCCCCCAGACGTTTGCCCCGCCTGCACCCATGTTGCCGTCCACTCCCAAGATGGGTCCGATCCCATGGTCTCGGAAACCGGCGGCAAAGATATCGGTGGTGCTGTAGCAGAGTGCGTCCGTGATCAGCACGACGGGGCCGTGGTAGCGCTGGCCGATCCTGTTGGCGGCTTCGCGATCGGTGATCGGAATGCCGGCGGAATAGGTTGCGCCGGTCATCAGTGCGTGGCGCATCGACTCGCGCCACGGTTTCAGAAACTCGAGGCGTTCCGCGAGGCGGACGTTCAGCGGCGTGTTTCGCAGCTGGAACAGCGTCGGCTCGATGCGCTGCGCGGTCAGGATCTGAAGCAGCTGCTCGCCGGCAAGGATCAGCCCGCCGCCGTTGCCGCGGACATCGATGACCAGTCCGTCTTGCGGCAGCTGCTCGACCAGACGGATGAATTCGGCCACGAAGGCGTCGGCATTCTCGACGCTGAAGGTCCAGATGCGCACATAGCCGATCTCCCCGGCGTCGGTCGGGACTGGGCGCGCTTCGACCACGCCGGGCATCATGGTGTCCAATCCCCGGCCCCGCGGCGGTGCTTTACGCCGTGCCATCTTGCCTTCGGCGGCGACGACCTGCGGAGCAAACAGGATCTTGCGTGCGAGACGTACCATCGTCTGCTCGAGGTCGATGCCCTGCTGCGCGGCCACCTCCGGTGCAATCTCTCCGAGGCCGGCCGTCCTGCTGGTGTCCGGCTCGAACACGAACCAGGGCACCCGCAACTCCCGGAGTCGGCCGTCGGGGGTCTGATACTCGACGAGCACGAAGTCTTCGTCGGGCGGCAGCGATTGGATCAAGGGGCGGACCGTGAGCGTCTCGATCCCGCGGGCACGTCGTGCCTCCAGGTTGCTGCCGGCAAAACGCTCGCCGTTGATCTCGACAGCCCGTTCGATGGGAATGCCGTTCCAGCGCAGGATCTCGACGCCGGGCCCGAACGGCGGCTCCCGGAAGCCATCGAAGACTCGCGTGACGAGGAAGCGGCGCCCTCTGCTCGTTGCCCCCTCCGCAACACCCTCGTCGAAAAAGTCCTCGAGCATGAAGGGGACGAACGCGACCTTGTTCGCGATCGGATCGGGAAGGAGATAGTTGGTGTGCAGGTCGCGCAGGGATAGAAACACCGACGCGAGCTCGTGATGGAAGCGCACCGCGTCCTCGAGCCCCTCTTCCGCCGTCTGCTCGAGTCGCAGGCGCAGCAGCCGTAGGCGTTGGATCGGATCCACCGCATGCATCGCCTCTTTCAACGGCAAGTGCACGTAGTTCTGCTCGATGAGCACCAAGGCTTGCTCGACCAAGCGCAACCGATCGGCTTTGTACAAGGCATGCGTGGTGGCCCGGAAGCGCTCGACCTCGACCGTCCCGGCGAGCTGTCTCCGCGTCGCCTCGGGTGCCGCGGCGAACAGCGGAATGTCAGTGACAGCGTCCTTTCTCGAGGCGGCGGATGGTTTCCCGAGAGGCGTGAGCTTGTTGAGCGGGCGCTGCGCAGATGGCGCGGCGGTCACTCTCGGCTCGGGCGAGGATCTCCGTTCCGCCGGGGAGCGGAGAATCTGGCCGGTGCGTCTCTCGACCGCCTCCAAACCGCCTTCTTCGCCGATCTCCTCGGCGGCTTGCCGCGCCGCGTCGAGGAAGGACGCCATCTCGGCCACGCTCGGCGATCGGCGCTGCGAGACCGCCCCGCTATTGAGATCCCACTTGGGCCCGAACTGCTTCACCGCCTGATACATGGTGGTCGCCTTCAGCCAACCGACGCCGTCGGCGCGCATGGCGAAGTAGAAGGTCCGGTGGACCTCTTCGTGAGTGGCGGTCTTTTCGTCACAGCCGACATCGTGGATCACGGTCGCGCGACGGTAATCCCCGACGAACGGCGGACCGACCGTGGCCCAAAGGGCCGAGGGTATGGAGGCCCCGTTGACGACGCTTCCCTCGGGGGCGACCCAGCGTTTCCCATTCGGGTCGATAAAGGCAAACGCCTCCAACAGCTTCATGTCCCGGTCATCGCCGCCGTGGGTCAACCACTGCACGACGACCTCTCCTTCGAAGGTGCCGAACTGGCTCATCGTCGGATCCCCCGCGCGTTGGTCTTCGTTTGCCGGCTCGATCGGCGATCGAAGCGTTTTGCATCAGCTCCTGTGTGCCTGCGTCGCTCCGAGAAACAGCTGCCCTAGGCCAAGTATGGTACGCATAACGGAAATCGCTACCGTTCGCCGATGAGCCAGGATCAGGTCAGGCCTCGGGAACCGCGCCAAAGCAGCCGTCATCGCGTCGAGTGCGACGCCTCAGCGGTGCGGTTCCAACCTCCACACGTGTTCGGCAAGGGCTGTTAGGCCGCGTCGGCGAAAACCCGGTGACTCGTCGATCACGTCGAAGCTTGCCAGCCGTTCGATGCTGTAGCGGTCTCCGAAATGCGTTTGAACCTCGTCGCGGCCGACCGAGAAGGGCGGTCCGGACATCTCGGCCTGATCATAGTCGAGTGTGATCAGGAGGCTCTTTGCGGTCGCGGGCACGATGGCCTTGAAGTGCTCGGCGTAGGCCGGACGCATCTGCGGGGGGAGGGCGATCAACGAGGCGCGGTCGAAGACCGCACCGACGCCCTCGAGTTGGGCGGGGGTTAGATCGAAGTAGTCGCCGACGAGCACCCGCAGCTCGTCGACCGCATAGGTGCGAAACGGCGGTGTCTCCGTCACGCGCGGCTCCAGAGCGTTCTCGGCAAAGAGCTCCTGCACGCCCAGCTCGCTGATCTCCACGCCGACGACGCCGTGGCCGCGGCTGGCGAGCCACAGGAGGTCGAGTGTCTTGCCGCAGAGCGGAACGAAGACCAGGGTTTCGGGCACGAGGCCGAGGCCAGGCCAGAACTCCTGCAGATGCACGTTGATCTCGGGGAGATGCCACCCGGTTTCGCCGTGCTGCCAACGGTCGAGCCAGAATTCAGGTGTCATGGGGGAGGTGTCGAGTGGTGAGTGTTGGGTAGGGCATACGCGGGGATTCGGGTCAGCGCAAGGCCAGACGTCCGCCGGTCCGCGCGACGGACCGCGCTCTCGCCGACGGTTTGTCCCGGATCCCGGCGGAAAATTGTACGCCGATCGCGGTTCCGAGGTCGTTTCCGGGACGCATCGGCGCCGCACCTCGTCCAATCGCCGGAACGCAAGTCCCGTCGATCGGCCGTCGAAAAACCAAGGACATTGCCCCATGTCGAGCTGGGGGCGAGCATTTTGATCGAGCGCCGACGCATCGCCCTCGACAACCGGCGCATCCACCATCAGACGAGGACCGCCATGAGCCAGATACTCGAAGAGGTCTTGAACGCCAACGCGGCCTACGCCGCCGACTTCGACAAGGGCGATTTGCCGATGCCGCCGGGACGGAACTTCGCCGTTTTGACCTGCATGGACGCGCGCCTCGATCCCGCCAAGTACGCCGGGCTCGCCGAAGGGGACGCGCATGTCATTCGCAACGCAGGCGGGCGCGCGAGCGACGACGCGATCCGCTCGCTGGTCATCTCCTACAAGCTGCTCGGAACCCGAGAGTGGTTCGTCATTCATCACACCGATTGCGGCATGGAGACCTTTACCGACGAGATCATGCGTGGCCTGCTCGCCAGCAGTCTGAAGACCGCCAGCGTCGATGCCTCCGGTTGGCACGACAGCGGCGAAGGACCGGGCTCGGCCGAGGGGAATTACGTCGACTGGCTGACCATCAACGACAACGCGCAAAGCGTGATCGAAGATGTTAAGCGCATCCGGCGGCACCCGCTTGTGCCGGGCGACATCCCCATCTACGGCTTCATCTACGATGTGCGCACCGGTCGGCTGGTCGAAGTCGCGGAGGCGACTCGCGTCGGCGCGGCATCGGCATAAGCTTAATCTGCGGGTTGCGATCGTGACGCCGCGAGAGCGGTGTCACTCCGGATTCGGCGAGTGGATTCTCATCCTTTGCTCTTCAGACCAAGCGGGACGATCGACGTCGTGTCGGTCATGATGCGAGGCCGAGGGCCGAGCGCTCCGCTCGGAAACCGGCGAAAAAAACCCGCTTGCGCGGGCTTGCTTTCAAGTGCCGACAAGAGTGATTCGACTCGGTGCGAGAAGAAGACTCCGCGACGATGGAAGGCGCTACTTGATCTTGCCTTCCTTATACATGACGTGTTGCCGGATGACGGGATCGAACTTCTTGATCTCCATCTTGCCCGGCTGATTGCGTTTGTTCTTGGTGGTCGTATAAAAATGACCGGTCCCGGCGCTGGAGTTGAGCCGGATCTTATCGCGTGCTGCCTTGGCCATGGTGTGCCCTCCGGTTAGATCTTATCGCCGCGTGCGCGGATCTCGCCCAGCACGGTATCGATACCGCGCTTGTCGATGATGCGCATACCCTTCGTGGAGACCCGCAGCTTGACCCAGCGTTTCTCGCTCTCGACCCAGAACCGGTGGTCGTGGAGATTCGGCAGAAAACGGCGTTTCGTCTTGTTGTTCGCGTGCGAGACGTTGTTGCCGGTAATCGGGCGCTTACCGGTGACCTGGCATACCTTGGACATGGCGGAATCCCTAGAATTCGGAGGTCGTGCTTCGGGGTAGAAAGAAGCGGAAAGCTAACATGTTTCCGCGATTCGGCGCAACGCAAAATTGGTTGTCGTCGTCATCGACCGATGTGCGCATGCGTTTTCTCGTCGCAGCGAGACCGTGACAAGCGCCCACGGCGCGACTATACTTTCCGGCTCGGGCTGAGTGGCAGAGTGGTCATGCAGCGGCCTGCAAAGCCGTGCACCCCGGTTCGATTCCGGGCTCAGCCTCCATATCACCGGAAACGCCTCAAGCCCCTCCGACTAGGCTGCCCGCCAGCCCAAGGCCCAAAAGCAGCAGCGATAGGCCCGCCACGGGCCATTGCCGCAGTGCGGCGTCAACCCGCTCGAACACCAGGCCGACGACAGCGGCGGCACGTCCGGTCACACTGGATGATACCCTCACGGAATCAGCGTCGGCAGCGGGCCTACCGCCGGGCCAAGGTACCGCACACAGAACCAGCAGCCCGACGATCAGGACCGGCCACAGATCGCCCCAGAGTTTGCCCCAGTCGAAGGCGCCGGCCATGGCGACCGAGACGGCAGCGCCGGCATCGACCCCTGCGCGACCGACGCCAGTCAGATCGAAGGCGACGGGCGGCAGCAGTCCGAGCAACAGCGCGCACAGCGCCAGCAGCAGCGCCACCAATTCCTGCACGCGCCCGGGGCGTTTGATCGCCAGGTTCGGTGGTCGGCCCTCGTCGGCTCGCGGACCGAACAATGCATAGCCGAGCACCCGGAACAGGTAGGCCGCGGTGAGCAATCCGCCGGCCTGCATGACCAGTCCCCACCACCACTGGCCGCTGGCATCGGCGGCCGACGTGAGCAGAGTCTTGACGAGGTAGCCGCCGCTGGGCTGCAACCCCAACAACGCCAGGCCGGCGAGTCCAAAGGCCAGGACCGTGATCGGCAACGCTCGGGCAATACCGCCGAGCTCGCCGATGCGATCATGTCCGAGCGCTGCGGCGATCAGCCCGGCGGCCATGAACATGGCCGCCTTGGCGCACGCGTGCGAGACCACCTGTAGCGTGCCGCCGGTCAGGGCCAACGCCTCGGCGCCCGCCGCCAGCGGGAACAGCAAGAACAGGTAGCCGATCTGGGCCAGGGTCGAATAGGCGATCAGCAGCTTGAGCCGCACCTGTCGCAGCGCGACCAGGTTGCCCACCAGGATGGCGCCCGCCCCCATCGCGCCCAGGATCTGCACCCCCGCCGTCGCCAGCAGCCCCGGCATCATATCGAGCCAGATCCGCAGGACCAGGAAAAAGGACGCCTTCACGACCAGGGCCGACAGGACAGCACTCGCGGCGGGCGGCGCACCTGCATGCGCCGGCGGCAGCCACAGGTGCAGCGGAAACAGCGCGGTCTTGGCCAGCAGACCGACCGTCATCAAGGCGATGGCGGCGACCAACGACGGCGGCCATCGGTCCGCGCCCGCGATGCGCTCCGCCAACAAGGCGATGTCCAGCGTCCCGTAGGTGCCGTAGATGAGCACCGCGCCCAGCAGATAGAGGGCAGATCCCAGCAGCGCGAAGAGTAGATAACGCAAGGCCGCCGCCAGTGTCTCCGGCTTGCCGCCGAGC
Source organism: Thiocapsa marina 5811 (assembly GCF_000223985.1). GTDB lineage: Bacteria > Pseudomonadota > Gammaproteobacteria > Chromatiales > Chromatiaceae > Thiocapsa > Thiocapsa marina. The sequence goes on along the minus strand of NZ_AFWV01000009.1, from coordinate 70,229 downwards.
GCGACCAGCGGCACCGCGGAGAAGGTCAGCAGCTCCAGCGCGACGAACAGCGTGAACAGGTCCTGCCCCAGAAAGACCGTATTGAGTCCGCCCCAGACCCCGAGCAGCAGCAGCCAGAAGACCAGCGAGCTGCGGGTCTCGGACCCGTCGCCGGTGATCGGGAATGCCCGTTGAGCGTAGAGCGCGACGGCCAGCATCACGAGGGCACTGGTGACCAACATCACCGCCGAGAGCCCATCCGCGCGCAAGCCGACGCCGAGCGGCGGGCTCCAGCCCCCGAGCAGATACTGCAAGGCATCGCCGCCGACCAGCACGACCGCGGCGATGGCCAGCGCGGCGCCGAGCCCCAGCAGGGTCAACAGCAGCACGAAACGCCCCAGATAGCGCCCGCCCAGAACCAATCCGAGCAGCAGACCCGTGATCGGGAGCATCAACGGAAAGACCAGGACGACACCGCCCAGATCCGTTAGATCGCGGATCCCCGCAGCGACCAACGCCTGCGCCTGCGTCATGGTTCTCGCTCGCCCCGAAGGTTCGCATCGGTCGGGACCGCAGGTGCATCCTGTGCATCGGTCTCCAAGGTGGTGCCTCCACCGGTCTCGGCGAGCCGCACCAGCAGGGCGACGGCGATCGCGGTCGCCGCGAAGGCGACGACGAGACCCGTAATGACCAGCGCTTGAGGGACCGGGTCGCCGTCGCTGCCGGTGCCGGCCGCGAACAGCGCACCGCCGCCGCGCTTGGCGATGACGCCGAACAGCAGAAAGATGCCGCTGCCCATGAGATTGAAGGCGAGGATCTTGCGCAACGCGCCGGGCTGGCAGATCAGTCCATACAGACCCAGCCCCACCAGCGCGGCCGCGCCGAGTCCGAAGAGGGTCGTGCCGCTCATCGGCCGGCCTCGCAGCGGTGCGCGCGCGTCGGCGGCCCCGACAGCAGCAGGGCCAGGGCGACCGCGACCGAGCCGGTCAAGGCCACCTCGATGGCGATGATGAGCGGCTTCGCTAGACCCTTCGGGTAGGCGAGAAAGGCATCCGCCAGCCAAATGCCCGCAATACCGATGGCGATGAAGAGCGATGCGCCGACGACGAGCAAGCCGCGCCAACCCCGGCTGACTACGGCCGGTGGTTGCTGTAGGCCGGCCATCATGACCAGCACCCACATCGCCGCAAGCACGGCCGCCGCCTGGAACTTGCCGCCCGGCTCATCGGCCCCGATCCAGACGAGGTGGATGGCGACCAGGACACCGAAAGGCGGCAGAATCCGGGCCAGGAGGGTCAAGGCGTCACTCGCCGGCGGGCGCGGCAGCGAGCCCGGGCGCCCGCTCCAATCGGCATCTGCCGCCACCGACCAGACGCCGATCAGGGCCGGCAGCAGGACCATGGACTCCAGCAGGGTATCGATGGCGCGATGCGCCAGCAACACGCCGGTGACAGGATTCCGCAAGCCGGTCGGCGGCAGATGCTCGGCCACCAAGGGTGCGAGCGTGGGTGCGGGCTCGGGCAGCCACAGCACCACGGCCGCGAGCCCGGCGGCGACCAGGGTGCAGAGCAGCCCGATCAGCAACCGCAGGGCCGGAGCAGGTGCGCGAGCGCGTTCGGCGGCCTCGAATGGCGCCAGACGCGCCGCGGCAGCAAACAGCAGGATGCCGGTCAGTCCGCTACCCAAGGCCGCCTCGGTCATGGCCACGTCCAAGGCGGCAAGCCGCACCCAGAGGAGGGTCATCAAGAGTCCGTAGGCGACGAACCCGACCACTGCGCGATAGGCCGTGCGGGCAATGGTGATCCAGACGGCCAAGCTCAGGACCAACAAGATCAACACCACATCGCTGATCAAGCCGACACTCATCGGCCGTCCTCTCGCGGCCCCGAGACGTCGTCGGTTCGCCAGTCTGCGGGACGCACCGCCGCGCCCAAGAACTGAGCGACCACGGCCCCGCTCAATAGGGCCAGCAGCCAAAGGGCAATCAGCTTGAGCGCTCCCAACGGCCAACTGGTTTGAGCCAGCAGGCCCAGCACCACCAGGCCCAAACCGAGATTATCCGCCTCGGTCAGGGCATGGAGCCGAGTGAGTGTGTCGGGGAAACGCAGCAGCCCGACCGTTCCGGCAAGAAAGAACAGGCCGCCTAGGGAGACCATGACGATGGTGAAGATGTCGAGCGCGAGCCTCATGGGTTGTCGTCCTGCGTCGGAGCGTCGGGCGTCCGATCCGGCGCCGGACCTTTGTCGGGCTCCGGGTTGAGCTGCGGGCCGCGCTTTGGGTCGACTTGCGGGCGAAGGGCACCGACGACGAAGGCGACCGAGGCGAAGGCCGCGAGCAAGGCCAGCACCATGGCCACGTCCGCGACGGCGGATTCGCGCGATGCCTCGCCCAGCAGCACGAGGGCCGCAACGCCGCCGGTGCCCAGGAGCTGCGGGGCCAACATGCGGTCGACGTCCTTTGGCCCACGTAGGATGCGCCACAGACCCAAGGCGACCGTTGCCAGAATGAAGGCCGCTGCGGCCAGCAGAAAGGTGGTCATGGCTTAAACCGCGCCCGGTACGGTATGCGTCATGTGTTGGATGGCTTGGCCGCGCCGGCTCCGACGACTGTCGAAGTCGGCGCGGTTTAACGTATTAAAAATAATAATAAATTCTAAACCGCGTCTCACTGAGATCAAGGATATCTCCGAAGCCAAACGCCGTGTTCGCCGAGGGTGCGTCCCGCCGTGATCGCCGACGCTAAGCACGCGCTTCACCCTTGCGGCGCGGCACCGCATCCCGCGCTTCGGGTTTGTTGCCGAGCGTCTCGATCAAGAGTGTCTCGTCAATGGCAAGGTCTTCCGCAACCGGCTGCGAGACATCCAAACAGTGATAGATCAGAGCACCGTCCCGATCCGTCCCCACGGACAGCGTACCCGGTACCACGCTGGTCAGGGCACCGAAAACCGCGCGTGCCGGTCCCGGTGCGAGGCGCACCGGATAAGACAGGTAACCCGGTGCGATGGACAGGCGCGGCCCGAACACGCGCGGCAGCAACGAAAAGCCGGAGACGACCGAATTGCGCAGGACACGCGCCGCGAGTCGGAGCAGGGCACCGTAGCGCAGGCTCCCCGGCGTCGGCGGCAGCAGGCGCAGGCTGGTCCAGGCCGCGACCGCCGCAGCCATCAAGCCGACGAGCAGGTCGACGAGGATGTCGATGACGGGGGCGCCAAGGTCGGGGGCGGCGAGCAGCAGCCAGAACAGCAAGAAACCGGCCCAGCGTAAGACCGCCGAACGTATCACGTACCTACCCATTTGCCTTGGGCTTGCTGTTCAGCGTTAAAGACTAAGCCGATCACGCTCTGCTTCCGGTGACAGTCCAGTTAAACCGCACCCAACGCGGTCTGCGTCGTGTGTTGGATTGGCTTGGCTGCGCCGGCCTCGATCATTGTCGGAGCCGGCGCGGTTTAGGTCGCATGGGCTTCCCCCTGCGGAGTAGGCTCGGCGCGCGGGGCTTCTCCCCCAAACCAGGTGACATAGAGCGTCGGCAGGAACACCAGCGTCAGCAGCGAGGCGACCGCCAGTCCCCCCATGATGGCGTAGGCCATCGAGCCCCAGAACACCGTTGGGGCGATCGGGATCATGCCGAGGATGGTGGAGAGCGCGGTGAGCATGATCGGGCGAAAACGCGAGACGCTGGCCTCGACCACCGCGTCCCAGACGCTCTTGCCGGCATTGCGCTCGGCCTCGATTTGATCGATCAGGATCACGGCGTTCTTCGCAATCATGCCGACCAGGGCGAGGATGCCGAGGATGGCGACAAAGCCGAGCGGCTTGCCGGAGGCAAGCAGGGCGCCGACCACACCGATCAGGCCCAGCGGCACCAGGCTCAGGACCATGAACAGCCGCGCGAAGCTCTTGAGCTGGAAGATCAGCAAGCTGAGCATCAGCAGCAGCATGATGGGCACCACGGCGAACACCGAGGCTTGCGAGTAGGCGCTTTCCTCGACCGCGCCGCCGAGCTCGATGCGGTAGCCCGCGGGCAGACTCGCGTTCAGCTCGGCGATGGGCGCTTCCAGCTCGGCCACTACCGTCTCCGGCAGGGTGCCGGGCGCGACGTCGGCCTGCACCGTCAGGGTCGGTACCCGGTCCCGCCGCCACACCAGCGGGTAGTCTTGACCGTACTCGAAGGTCGCGAACTGGCTCAGCGGGATGGTGCGCCCGTTCGGCAGGGACACCGGCAGCGTGCGCAGGGTCTCGACCGACAGGCGCTGTCCGCCCAGCTCGCGGGCGACGACATTGACCAGATAGATGTCGTCGCGGACCTGCGTGATGGGGGTGCCGGAGATATTGGCATTGAGCGCGGTGGCCACCGCCTGGGAGCTCAGGCCCAGTTGACGCGCCTGTTCTTGGTCGATGCGGATGTGCAGCTCGCGCTCTGGTTCCATCCAGTCGAAGTTGACGCGGCGCGTGCCGGGACTAGCCGCCACCAGATCTGCCAGGTCCATGGCGATGTCGCGCAGTTGGGTCGGGTCCGGCCCGAGCACGCGATATTGCACTGGCCAGCCCACCGGCGGCCCCAGCTCCAGCGGCGAGACGCGCCCGACCACTTGCGGGAATTGCTCCGCGAGCAGTTCTTCGAGCCGCGGCTGTAGGCGTTCTCTGGCCTCGATGTCGTTGCTGACGATGACCGCCTGGGCGAAGAACGGGTTGGCCAGCTGCACGTCCAGCGGCAGGTAGAAGCGGATCGCACCCTGGCCGATGTAGGTGCTCCAGCGTTCGATCTCGGAGGCGAGCTCGGGATCTTCGCGCAGGATCTGCTCGAATTCGTCGACCAGACGCTCGGTGGCGTGGATCGAGGCGTTTTGCGGCAGGCGCAGGTCGACGATCAGTTCCGGGCGATCCGAGGAGGGGAAGAACTGCCGCGGCACCTGTGCCAGCGCTAGGATGGCGGCGACGAAGACGGCGATGGTGAGCGCGATGGTGACCCAGCGCGCGCGCATGGCCAGCGTCAGTAGGCCGCGGTAGGCGGTCACGGTCCAATTCGGTTTGTCTGCCGCTCCGGCCTTGGGCGGACGCAATAGCACCATACCCAGCAGTGGCGCGAACACCATGGCGACGAACCAGGACGCGAGCAGCGCGATGCCGACCACGGCGAAGATGGAGAAGGTGTATTCGCCGGCGGAGCTCTGGGCAAAGCCGATGGGCACGAAGCCGGCGATGGTGACCAGGGTGCCGATCAGCATGGCGAAGGCCAAGTGTTTGTAGGCATAGGTGGCGGCGCTGGCCTTGTCGTCGCCAGCGGCCAGGCGCCGGCTCATGGCGTCGATGCTGGTCATGGCATCGTCGACCATCAGGGCCAGGGCGATGATCAATGCGCCGAGGGAGACCCGCTGTAGGTCGATGTCGACCATGTCCATCATCGGAAAGACCACGGCGAGGGTCAGCGGGATGGCGATGGCCACCACGGTGCCGGCGCGCACGCCAAGCGCGACGAAGCTGATCACCAGCACGATGCCGATCGCCTGCCATAGCGAGGTGGTGAACTCGTTGATGGCCAGATCCACCGTCAGCGGCTGATCGGCGACCAGCCGCGGCTCGATGCCGTGCGGCAGCTCGGCCTTGATGTCGGCGATGGCGCTGGCGACGTTGCGCCCGAGCGCCAGGGTATCGCCGCCGTCGCGCATGGCGATGGCGAGCCCGATGGCGGGTTCGCCGTTGATGCGGAACATGGGCTGCGGCGGGTCGCTGAAGCCGCGCCTGACATCGGCGATGTCGCGCAGGCGCAGCATGCGCTCGCCGACGGCGAAGGTGACGTCGGCGATGTCTTGTTCATTGGCGAAGGCACCCGAGACCCGCAGCGCGATGGATTCATCGCGGGTGCTGAGCTCACCGGCGGGACTGACGATGTTCTGCGCGCGCAGCGCGGCGATCAGGGTGCTCGGGTCGAAGCCGAGGCCGGCGAGCCGCTCGGCGGAGAAGTCGATATAGATGACCTCGTCCTGGGCACCGAGGATGTCGATCTTGGAGACGTCGGGCACGGTGAGGAGCTGGGAGCGCGCGTCCTCGACCGCGTCGCGCAGCTCGCGATGGGTGAAACCGTCGGCGGTGAAGGCGTAGATGATGCCGAAGGTGTCGCCGAACTCGTCGTTGAAGAAAGGGCCGCGGATACCCTGCGGCAGGGTATGGCGCATGTCGCCGACCTTCTTGCGCACCTGGTACCAGGCATCCGAGACGGCTTGGCCCTGGGTGCTGCCGGTCAGGTCGACGAAGATGGTCGTGGACCCGGCGCGCGTGAAGCTACGCAAGTTGTCGAGATTGGGCACCTCCTGCAGTGTGCGCTCCAGGCGCTCGGTGACCTGTCGAATGGTCTCGTCGAGCGTCGCGCCGGGCCAGATGGCCTTGACCACCATGGTCCGGAAGGTGAACGGTGGATCCTCGGCGCGGCCCAGCTTGTAGAAGGAGCTGACGCCGGCAACCAGCACCGCGAGCATGATGAAGAGGGTGACCGAGCGATTGCGGATGGCCCAGTCGGAGAGGTTGAAGCCGCTCATGGACGGGCCTCGGCCTTTTCGACAGACGGCTCGCTGGCGGTATCACCAGTGTCGTCGCCGGCCTCGTCACTGGTCGGTTCACCCACCTGACCAATGGCCGGTTCGCTGGTCTCGGCACTGGTCTCGTCAGGGACCGGTTCACCGAGTCGGCGCACCTGCTGGCCGGGGCGCAGGGTCTGGACACCGGCGGTGACGACTAACTCGCCGGCGTCGAGACCCTGCGCAATCAGCACCCGGTCCAGCTCGAAACGCGCGACGTCGATGTTGCGCAGGGCCACGGTGTTGGTTTGCGGATCCAGCACCCAGACCGCCGGCGCCCCGCGGGTCGAGGTCAGGGCCGAGTTCGGGATCTCGATTCCGGCCGCGCCGCCGAGCTGGATGCTGCCGGTCACGGTGGAACCGAGGCGCATGGCGGCCGGTGGATTGGCCAGCCCGACGCGGACCTGAAAGGTGCGTGTTACCGGGTCGGCCTGGGGCGAGACCTCGCGCACGCGTCCGCTGGTGCTGACCTTAGGGTCGCTGCTCAGGGCGACCGTGACCTCGTCGTCGGCGGAGCCTGACTCGATCACCCGAGCCGGCACGTCGAACACCGCGTCGCGGCCAGCTTCGCGGGCCAGGCGGACGATCATGCGCCCGGCCGCGACCACTTCGCCGGGCTCGGCGCCGCGTTCGGTGACCGTGCCGGGTCCATCGGCCAGCAAGGTGGTGAAGCCGAGCTGGTTCTCGGCGGTCGCGACCTGAGCCTGGGCCGCCTCGACCTGCGCCTGGGCGGCGTCGCGCGCCTCGACCGCCCGGTCGAAGTCCGCGCGGGCGACGAAGCCCTGCGGAAGCATCGGCTCGAAGCGTCGCACCGTGTTGCGGGCCTCCACGAGACGCGCCATTGCGGCGGCCAGGTTGGCCCGCGCCGCATCCACCGCGTTGCGTTCGTTGACCGCATCCAGACGCGCGACCACCTGCCCGGCGTTGACTTGATCGCCGACATTGACGGTACGTTCGATCAACTGACCACCGACGCGGAAGGCCAGCGCGACATCGTCCTGGGCCTGGACGGTCCCGGTCAGCGTGACGCGCTCCCCGCCCGGCAATTCTTCGACGGTGACGACCCGCACCGGGCGGATGGGTTCGGAGACAGGCTGCGATGCCTCTTCGTCGGTCGGTAGGCAACCGGTGAGCAGGATCAACAGGGCCAGGACGCAGGCCAAGGGCGCGCCGGCCATTGCTGCGGGAGAGCGAACGTCGCGACAGGGGATCGGGGCAAAGGGCTTCAAGGACAGCGCTCCCAAGGTAGAAAAATCCAGGCATGAACGAGGCAGTCGGCGGCGCAATGGTAGCGCAATGGCCATCGAATGAGGCCCCGAGAATCCGAGACTCCGAGGCCCGGGGCGATGCGTTTGCCGTCGTCCCGCTCAAGTCTCGAACACGACGTCTTCATAGAGATCCGCGTGCTGTCTCCCCGTTGAACGTTTGAAAACAACGTCGCACGGCAGAAACCGCAAGACACACGCCCGAGCGCACCCTTCGTCGGCGAGTTGGGTCGGGCGACTCACGTCGCCCGTATGGGCCTCACCGCGGACTAAAGTCCGCCTCCCCCGGGTACGCCGACTTCGGTCGGCCCCCGGGGGAGGCGGGACAAACCGCAGCCGGCCCGCTTCGGCCGACTGAGGTCGTAGCCGAAACCCGAGTGAGGCTCAGGATCACTGGTCCCGTCTCCCGCACCAAGGTGTCGGTCACGCGCACCGAGCGAACGCCCCGGCACCGAGGGCTCCGCCGACGCAGCGGCTGGCACGCTGCCTACCAGGCGTAAAGCGCCCCCACTCCATAGATCCATTGATCCTTCGAGCCCTCGTCAGAGACGATCGGGCTGTCGGCGGCGTCGCCCAGGAGTCGTGAGTACATCACCCCGGCACCGATGTGCCATTGCCGACTCAGGTGGAGCAGCGCCAAGGCCCAGCCTCGCCCGTCGCGCACCCCGCTTCCGGGGACATAGACCGGTAGGCCGCTGGCGAGCGAGTCCCGGGGCGTGACGCCGAAGTACTCGTCCATGTACCGGCTACTGCCATAGGTCACAGCCGCACCGCCGGCGAGGGTGACCATCTTCGCAACGGGCTGCGTCGCATGGGCATTCAGCCCCGCCGTCCAGCCATTGTAGACGCCGCTAGCGTCACCGAGCGCCCAGGTGCCGACGCTTGCAGTCCGACGGAACTCCTGTGGGTCCCGCCAGAGGTAGGAGCTGAACAAACCGAGACTGAGGGAGTCGTCGATCGCGTGAACCCTGTCGACGACCGGGTTGCTGACGTCCTCCCGACCAAAGCGCCAGAGCGCCACCGGGCCCAGCTGCCAGTTGGGATGATCGAGCACGTTCACTCGGATGTCGTTGACCATCAGGCGAACAAAGCGCGCACCACCCAGGGATAATCGCCCGAAGGGAGCGGCACCCACGCGTGAATCCTCGGACCCGAAGTAATCTGGATAGGCGCCCACACCGAGCCCGATGAAATTGACCTGCGGGAGTTCCAGCGGGATCACGAAATCGTCCGCATGGCCCGGCCAGGCCGCCACCGCCGCTATGGCGAGTGCAAAGGCCACCCGCAAGCACGCCCTTGTCGACTTATTGCGTTGCGCCATTTTCGGTCCACCGGCACAACGAAAACACGACTCAGTTGAGGATCTTGAGCGACTGGACCCAGCGATAGACGGTGCCTGCGGCGTTGCGGTCAACCTCGGCCAGCAGCCGAACGGTCGTGTCGGGTCCGACTTCGCGCTTGTCCCATGTTGCCCCGATACCACGCCAAGATAAGCAAGCCGAAAGCTCGGCGACATTGTACTTTGGTTTAATAGGAGGGTTAACCAGGCGGGATAAGCGCGTGGACCCGGAAACCAGGCACTCGGATGAAAGATGAGCTGGATAACGATTCTCTACCTCATGATGGCGGCCTTGTCGGCCACGATCGCCGGCATCTATCTGGCGGCCTGGCTCATGCAGCGAGGCGCCTGGGCCTATCTCATGTTCGTGTTGCTCGCGCTCAGCATCGCCGGTCTCGCGGGAATGGAGCTCTGGATGCTGCGCGCGCAAACGCCCGCGGAGTATGCAACCGCATTACGCTGGTTCCAGGTTCCGGTCTGGTTCGGCTTTGTCGCCATTGTAGGTTTGGTCACGCTGCGCTTGCGGCCGCGCTTTCTGTGGCTGGGGTGGCTTGCCGTGGGGCTGCGGACGGTCGCGGTGGCAGCGACCTTCCTATCGGGGCCGAATCTCAATTTCACCGAGCTGACCGAAATCGAGCACGTCATGCTCCTCGGAGCGCCGGTCGCGCTGGCCGGAGAGGGTGTCCCCAATCCTTGGATGCTGACGGGTCAGGCGGCCCTGCTGTCGATGATGTTGTTCATCCTCGACGGGGGCGTCAGTGCGTGGCGGCGGGGAGAGGGCGTGCGGTCGCTCGCACTGGCGATCAGCATCTTTGTCGGCGTCGCGGTCGGCACGGCCCAAGCGGTGCTGGTGTTCTGGAACTTTGCCCACTGGCCGATTCTGGTCACGCCGTTGTTCGTCTTTGTTGCAGCCGCCATGGGCTCCGAGCTGAGCATCGGGCTGTTGCGAGCCGCGCGGGCGGAGCGCGACGCCCAGGCGAAGGACGCCGCCTTAAGCGTCAGCGAGCAACGCCTGAGCCTCGCGGCGGAGGCGGCCGATGCCGGGTTCTGGGGCCTCGATGCCCAATCAGGTGCGGTGTGGGCCACGGCAAAGACGCGCGAGCTCTTCGCGCTGCCTGCCGAGGGGGCGCTGAGTCTGGGGGATTTCCTGGAGCGGGTGCATCGGCATGACCAAGCGCGGGTGAAACAACTGATCGCGGCGGCGCTACGCTCGAACGAGCGCTATCGCACCGAGTTCCGGGTCGTCGACCCCGGTGGCCGGGTTCGCTGGCTCGCCGGCCTGGGTCGCAGCGTTGGCCCGACCGAAGCGGGTCCGCGCACGCTGATGGGCGTGAGCGTGGACATGACGGCACGCAAGGCGATGCTGGACGCGCTGCGTCGGCAACGGGCACGGCTTGAACGCGTGTTTAGGGAAGAGACCCTAAGCGAGCTGTCGGTCGCGCTGGCCCACGAGTTGAACCAACCATTGGCCATGATCCTGACCAACGCCGAGGCGGCCCAGGCACTGTTGGCCCAGACACCGCCGAACCTGACCGAAGTCAAGGAAATTCTGGCCGATATCGCCAGCGCCGACCGGCGTGCGGCCGACGTGATTCGGCACCTGCGTTCGCTCCTCGAGCGCGGCGAACCTGACCGAGAAGACCTGTTGCTCGATGATGCGATTGATCGGGTGATCCAGCTGCTCGGTAACGACATCGACGACCAGTGCGTGACCTTGGATCTGAGCCTGGCCGCGGACCTGCCCTCAGTGCAGGCGGATCGCATCCTGATCGAGCAGGTTCTGCTCAATCTCCTCAACAACGCCTGCGCGGCGGTGGCCGGCAACCCGGCGGGCGATCGCCGGGTCTCGGTCGCCACCCGCGCGCAGGCAGACGGGGTCCTGGTCGAGGTCACGGACAATGGATGCGGCGTGTCCGATCCGGAACGCATCTTCGAGACCTTCTACTCCACGACGCCCGGTGGGCTGGGCATGGGGCTGGCCATTGTGCGCTCCATCGTGAACAGCCACGGCGGGCGCGTCTGGGCCGAGTCGCCGGCTAGCGGCGGCGCCACATTGCACCTCTATCTGCCACTGACGGCGCCGCATCATGACCGATGAACCGATGGTCTATCTGCTCGACGACGAGCCCGAGATGCTGAAGGCTCTGACTCGACTGCTCCGCGCGGAGGGGTTTCAGGTTCAAGGTTTCAGCAGTGCGCGGGCGTTTCTTGGACACGCGCATCAGCAGGGCCCCGCCTGTCTGGTGCTGGACGTGGCGATGCCCTACATCGATGGCTTGGCAGTCCAGGAACGGCTGCACCAAATCAATGCCGAGCTGCCCATCGTCTTCCTCACCGGACATGGCGACATTCCCATGAGCGTGCGCGCCATGAAGGCAGGTGCGGAGAACTTCCTAACCAAGCCCGTGAATGCGGCGGAGCTGCTGCCGGCGATCCGCGGCGCGTTGCAACGCGCCGCGGATCGGCACTCCGAGCGCGAGGAACTGGCGGCCCTGCGGAAGCGACTCGCGTGCCTGACGCCACGGGAGCGGGAGGTGCTCGGCCACGTCATCGCCGGCAAGATGAACAAGCAGATCGCGGCGGACCTCGGCACCGGCGAGCAGAACATCAAGGTCCACCGCGGGCGTCTGATGCGCAAGCTGGGGCTGAGGTCGGTGGCGGAGCTGGTGCGGCTGGCGCAGCGGTTGGGCGTGCCGCCGGCAAAGTGAGAGGGCGCGGCTGGCCTTGATTTGGCGTCTTTGGGATTGGCGTCTTGGGTGGTGGGCCTGCTCGATCGGCGTCGATTTTCAAATAGCTGGTTGTCCCGATCGCCGCGTGCAGCTTGGTCGAGCCGCTTACCGGCATTAGACTATACCGCGATCTATACCACGCGAAGGCAGGAGAGCTAAACATGCAAACCGCCAAACTATTCAAGAACGGTCGCAGCCAGGCCGTGCGACTGCCCGCGGAATTCCGCTTCGAGGGCGATGAGGTCGAGATCCGCCGCGATCCGGAGACCGGCGATGTGATCTTGAGCCCGATGAACAAGTCCTTCCGTGACTGGCTGCACGAGCGCGACCGCCTGATCGCCAGCATGACGGAGGAAGAGCGCAAGGAGCTGGACGAATTCCTTGCGGATCGCGACCAGGGAGAAGATGTCGAGCGCGACTGGCCATGAGCGGCCTGCTGATGCTGGACACCAACGCGTTGTCGGCGGTCATGAAGGCCCGTTCTCCCGACCTAGACTTGCGCCTCTCCATTGAGCCATTCTGCATTTCCGTGGTCACCGAGGGCGAGATTCGCTTCGGCCTCGCACGCCGCCCGCAAAGGGTCGGATTTACAGCGCTCGCCGAGGCCGTACTGAGCCGCATCGACATTCGCCCATGGAACTCCACAACGGCGCGTCGTTACGGTCCGTTGCGCGCCGAGCTGACCGCCCTCGGCAGGCCCCTGGCTCCGCTGGACCTGATGATTGCCGCCCACGCCATGGCCGAGGGCGCCACCCTGATCACCGCCGACCGCGCCTTCGCCCATGTCCCCGGTCTGGCCATCCAGAACTACGAGCAAGTCTAACCGTCACCCACGACCTCGTTGCGCCCCTGCGGCGTCCTCAAGGACGGCGGAGCCGTCTACCTCCAGTAACTCACCGAGCTGACCGACCTGCTATTCCTCCAGACGGGCGAGGCGACAGGAACCTAGGCGCGTTACTTGTGTTTAACCAAGGTGCAATAACCGCCTTCCGGGTCCGCTGCGTACACTCCTGGCTATCGCTGATTATCAGTCCTTGAGGTCTGGGCAGCCGCGTTCGTTTGTACATCACGGTTCGGCACGATCGTCGCCCACCACAAACACTTATCACCGCTGTTCTAATCCAGCCGGAGAGACATTCTATGGAAGCAAAACTGAGCCAACGTGTCGGCGAGCTCGTCGCAAACGGATGGGAGCCGGTCACGACAACGGAAACCACCGCATCGCTGGTGGGACGCCGGCCGTTCGCCTGGTGGCTGTTCCTGATCGTGATCTTCCTGTTCCCGTTGTTCGGCGGCATCCTGTATCTCGTGTTTTGGCTCGCCACCTCGAAGGCGACGGTGTTTCTGCACACGGAAGGCGACGAGTTACAGGTCGCCGGAGACGAGTGGCTGATCCGGCTGCAAGAAGCCCAACGGGAGGCCTATGTGGAGCGGCAACAGCGGATCAAGGAAAAGGGGTTCCTGCGGGTGATGTGGCCGCAGCTCGTCGTTTCGCTGCTGCTGATCGCGCTTTGGGTCTATCTGTTGAAAACCTACTGGTAACGGCAAAACGTACCAGCTAGGCAGGGCGGCGGGTGACCCAGCACGTCTTTAGCGCAGGCCTGGCCCAACCAGCACACCGGAGCGACACCGATGGCAGCGGATCAAAAATTCTCCCGGCTGACCCTAACAGCCATGGTCGTGGGGTCCATGGTGGGCGCCGGCATCTTCTCGCTCCCGGCCCGCTTCGGCGCGGCCACCGGACCCTTCGGCGCCATCGTCGCTTGGATCATCGCCGGCGGCGGCATGCTGATGCTGGCGTTCGTGTTTCAGTCGCTGGCGGTGCGCAAACCGGAGATCGACGCCGGCATCTTCGCCTATGCCAAAGAGGGGTTCGGCTCTTATCTGGGGTTCGTGGCGGCCTTCGGATTCTGGATCGGGACCTGTCTCGGCAACACCACCTATTTCGTGCTGATCAAGTCGACGCTGGGGGCCTTCTTCCCGGTTTTCGGCGACGGCAATACGCCCCAGGCCATCGTCGTCTCGTCCGTTATCCTGTGGGCCTTTCATTTCACGATCCTGCGGGGCATCAAGGAGGCCGCATTCATCAACAAGGTGGTGACCTTCGCGAAGATCCTGCCGATCTTTGTCTTCATCGCCTTCATGGCCTTCGCCTTCGATTACGACAAGTTTGCGGCGAGCTTCTGGGGCGGCGGGGACTACAGCGGCTCGCAGGTCTTCGACCAGGTGCGTAGCACCATGCTCGTGACCGTGTTCGTCTTCATCGGCATCGAGGGCGCCAGCGTCTATTCGCGCTATGCCAAGACTCGCGAGGACGTGGGCTGGGCGACGGTGATGGGATTCCTCGGGGTGCTCTGTCTGCTGGTGCTGGTGACCCTGCTCCCCTATGGCGTGCTCGAGCGGCCCGAGCTCGCGGATCTGCGTCAGCCGTCGATGGCGGGTGCCTTAGAGTCGGTGGTGGGCCCCTGGGGGCTCACGTTCGTCAGCGCCGGGCTCATCGTATCCGTGCTCGGTGCCTTTCTGGCGTGGTCGCTGCTGGCCGCCGAGGTGCTCTACTCCGCAGCCAAATACGGCCTGGTCCCGAAGACCTTCGCCCACGAGAACCGGCATCAGGTCCCGTCCACGGCACTGTGGATCACGAACATCTTGGTGCAGTGCTTCCTGATCGTGACGATCTTCTCCCAATACGCCTTCGACCTCTCGCTGGAGATGACCAGCGCACTGACGCTGATTCCTTACATCCTGGTGGCGGGCTATGCGCTGAAGCTGGTACTGACCCGCGAGACCTATGCGCCGGGCTCCAAGGACTGGGGACGCGACATGACCTGGGCGGCGATCGCGGTCGTCTACACCTTCTTCATGCTCCTGTCCGGCGGGTTCAAGCACCTGGTGCTCGCCTGCATCCTGCTGGCCCCTGGCACTCTGATGTTCATCCTGGCGCGGCGGGAGCAAGGCCAGACGATCTTTCGCCCGCTCGAGATCGCGCTGCTTGGCGTCTTCGTGGTCGGCGCGGCGGCCGGTATCTACGGCCTCGTCACCGGCATGATCACCATCTGATTGCGTCACTTTGAAACAGAGGACTCTTCGCGATGACTAATTCGAGCAATGCGCCCGTGTATGGCGTCCACTCCGAGGTCGGCACCCTACGCAAGGTCATGGTCTGTGCCCCCGGGCTCGCCCATACCCGTCTCACACCCACCAACAACGACGACCTGCTGTTCGATGACCTGCTGTGGGTGACGAACGCTAAGCGCGACCACTTCGACTTCATGCTCAAGATGCGTGAGCGCGGGGTCGAAGTCGTGGAGATGCACAACCTGCTGGCCGAGACGGTGGCCATCCCCGAGGCCAAGCAATGGCTCCTCGATCGCAAGGTGACCGAGAACAACGTCGGCCTGGCGCTGATCGACAGCACCCGGGCCTTTCTCGAGAGCCTGGAACCGCGAATCCTGGCCGACTTCTTGATCGGCGGCGTCTCGGTGGTCGATGTGCCCGACGAGTACTGCACCACGGGCTACCTGTCCCTGGTACGCGAGGCCCACGGCGTCTCAGAGTATCTGCTGGCCCCACTGCCAAACACCCTGTACACGCGCGACACCACCTGCTGGATCTACGGCGGCGTCACCCTCAATGCGATGTACTGGCCGGTGCGTCGGGAGGAGACCCTGCTGACCACCGCGATCTACAAGTTCCATCCGTCCTTCGCCAACGCCGGCATTCAAGTCTGGTGGGGCGACCCGGACAAGAACTTCGGGTTGGCGAGCGTGGAGGGCGGTGACGTCATGCCGATCGGCAATGGCGCGGTCCTGATCGGGATGAGCGAGCGCACCTCCCGCCAGGGCATCGGCCAGGTCGCCGCGTCGCTCTTTGCGAATGGTGCCGCCGAGCGGGTCATCGTCGCGGCCATGCCCAAGCTAAGAGCCGCCATGCACCTGGACACGGTCTTCACCTTCGCCGACCGTGACCTGGTCACGCTCTATGCGCCGATCATGGATCAGGTGCACGCGGTCTCGCTGCGGCCCGGCGACAAGCCCGGCGGCATCGATACGACCCTGGAGAAGAAGCCCTTTGCCGACGTCGTCGCGGAGGCGCTGAACTTCAAGAAACTTCGGGTCATCGAGACCGGCGGCGACCACTATGCCGCCGAACGGGCGCAGTGGGACAGCGGCAACAACCTGGTCGCGCTCTCCCCCGGCGTCGTCGTCGCCTACGACCGCAACACCTGGACCAACAGCGAGCTGCGCAAGGCCGGGGTGGAGGTCATCACCATCGTCGGCGCCGAACTCGGCCGCGGGCGTGGCGGCGGGCACTGCATGACCTGCCCGCTGATCCGGGACGCGGTCGACTTCTGAGGCTCGGGGACCGTGGGTTGGCTTTCAGTCCGACACAGAACCAGCCGGTCGGCAAGCGTCGTCGTCGGGCTGCAGCCCGACCCATAGCGGACGCAATCAAGAGGAAAAACCGCATGAACGGGGATCGAGGCCGTGGGGTCGGGGCCGGGATTGCGGGATCTTTGATCGCGTCCTTGCTCGCTCTGGGTGGACCTGCACAGGGCGCGGAGACCAGCGCGACCGAGGTAAAGCAAGACTCCATCTCCAGCCACCTCGAGCGTGGCCAGGCCTTTTTGGACAGAGGCGAATACGCCAAAGCGGTGCTTGAGTTCGAGCAGGTCCTGCGCTACGACAACCTGCCCCCGGACCTGCGCGAGCAGGCCGAGATCTACTCCCGCGCGGCGCAAGACTACAAGGAAGGCAAACGTCTGAGCGGCTTCGGCTATGCCGAGACGGGCGGCGGCTTCTACCGTGAGAACGTCACCCGCACCACCAATGCCCTGGGCGGTAACCCCACCCGTGACTGGTTCTGGAATGCACGCATCGGCGGCGGATTGGGCTACATCGTGACGGACGACATCTCGATCGACGCTGGCCTGGACTATCAGTTCCGCGACTACGACGACACCAACCGGCGGGACGACTCGGATCTGCGCTGGAACGCGGCGGTGATCCAGTCGCTGGATGCGGGCAGCCAGTCGGTCGGCGTGCGCGGCCGGGCCAGTTACCGGGGCGGTGACGGCTATCGGCAGGACTATGGTCTGTTCGTCAATCGGGCCTTCGTTCTCGATCCGGACAACGAGATCGTGATCGAGGCTGAGGTCCGCTCCCGCGAGTACCCCCGCGGCGGCGAGCGCAATCGCAGCCGGGACATCGCCCAGGCCTGGCTGGGGTGGACACGCGCCCTGCTGGACGGAAGGGCGGCGGTGACCGTCACCGTGAATGGCGGTCGCGAATGGGCGACAAATGATCGTGAGGGCGGGGATCAAACCATCTATGGCGCCCAGATCGACTGGAGCATGGACTTCAACGAACGCCTTGGCGCCTTTCTGTTTGGCTTTTGGGAGCACAACGGAACGCACGAGGACATCCCGTACGAGAACGCCTTTGGCGACCCCGGGCGACTCAGGCCAGACCTCGACATCTACGAGCTCGGTGGCGGGTTGACCTATGCGTTCGCCCCGGGCTGGTCACTGCGGCCGGAGGTGCTGTATATCCGCGATGAGGGTGACGCGGAGTTCAGCGACTACAGCGCGACCGAGATTTGGGTGAACGTGCGCAAGTCCTTCTAGAGAAACAGACAACTGCGTTTCAGTTGTTTTTCCACCGACCCTAAGCGTCTACTTGGAGATCGAAGGGGGCGGTTGCCGCTCCGCCTATTCAATACCCCCTCCGGAGGGATGCATGTCCGAGGCGACCCCGAAGACGACCAACCAATCCAAGGCATCGAGGCCTAGGTTCCAGTTCCCGAGCGCGGTGACGACCCTGGCGTTCGTCATGGTCCTGGTCTGGGTGGCGGCACTGTTCATCCCGTCCGGGCGCTATGCCCGGGACGCCGACGGCTCCCCGATCCCGGGGACCTTCGAGCGCATCGAGACGCCCCTGACCTTCGATAAGCGGGTCGCGCAGCTCATCCTCGCCCCGGTCAACGGGATCTACGGTCTGCTGAGCCCGGTGGCGGGAGTCGTCGACACCGAGATCGTCGGGCGTCTGTTCGGTCAGATCGGCATCATCGTCTTCATCATGTCCATTGGAGCCTTCATCTCCATCAGCTTTGCCACCCACAGCCTGGAGGTAGCGGTGGCGGCGCTCGCCAACCGCCTGAGGAACCACGGCTGGCTGCTGATCACCGCGGTCATGGTGCTGTTCTCCCTGCTAGGCACCACCATGGGCTTCTCGGTGGAGACTCTCGGGTTCTATGCGCTGTTCATCCCGCTGATGGCGGCGCTCGGCTATGACCGCCTGGTCACGGCCGCGATGATCATCGTCGGTTCGCTGATCGGGGTCATGGCAGCGACGGTCAATCCGTTCTCCATCGGGGTCGCCGCCGGTGAGGCCGGGGTCGGTATCGGCGAGGGCATCCTGCTGCGGCTGATCTTGTGGGTTCTGCTGACCTCGATGGCGGTGGCCTGGGTGCTGCGCTACGCGGCACGGGTGCGGGCGAGCCCGAGCGCCTCCCTGATCGGATTCGACCAGTCGACCTCGGAGGACGCGTCCTCCGCCGATAATACGGCGGGCAGTCCCGACCCTGACCTAGACCCCGACGCGGCCGATCGGACCCTCACCGGCACCCAGAGATGGGTGCTCGCGATCACCGTCTTGGCGTTCGGACTGATGATCTTCTCGGTCATCCCCTGGGCCAGCATCCTCGGCGGCAACACCGGCCCGGCCGACTATTACGTTACCCACGAGGTCGCCGGGGTCGAGCCCCTCTGGTTCGAGCTCGACTGGTGGTTCCCGCAACTGGCGATGCTGTTCCTGATCGCATCGGTGCTGGTAGGCCTGGTCGCGCGGATGGACGAGAAAGAGATCGTGCGGCTCATCAAGGCGGGTGCCTCGGACATGATGGGTCCGGCCATGGTCATCCTCCTCGCGGGTGGTGTCTCGGTGATCTTGACCAACACCCAGACCCTGGGCACCATCCTGCACGCCATGGAGCAGCTGATCACCGGCTCGTCCGCGGGGGCCTTTGCCGTCGCGACCATGGTGGTGAACGTCCCGCTGGCCTTCT
This sequence comes from Thiocapsa marina 5811, assembly GCF_000223985.1. Lineage (GTDB taxonomy): Bacteria > Pseudomonadota > Gammaproteobacteria > Chromatiales > Chromatiaceae > Thiocapsa > Thiocapsa marina. Next base: position 51,284 of record NZ_AFWV01000009.1, on the reverse strand, counting down.
TGATCCCGTCGAGCTCCGGACATGCCGCGCTGGCGATGCCCCTGCTGACGCCGCTGGCCGACTTCGCCGGGGTCGGCCGTCCGCTGACCATCACCGCCTGGATCCTGGGCCACGGGCTCGCGCTCCTGGTCTCTCCAACGAACGTCGTCCTTATCGGCGGCCTGGCCATCGCGAAGGTGGGGTACGACAAATACCTGCGCTTCATGTGGCCGCTGCTGTTGGCCCTGTTCGTCGTGTCCGCGGCCGTGCTTGCAATCGCCGCCAGCATCGCCTGAGCATCTGGCCCTGCTGTCCCGGGTAAAGAGCGCAACCGCAGCGTTCTGGCTCGATGCCCTGCAACTCGTTCATAAACAGATCGGTTTCGTTGCGCTTCTCCTGGTGCTGATTCACCCGCTGGTACTGCTGCTCGCCGGCTATCGCTGCAGAGGATGCTGCTCGATGTGGGCACGATCAACCAGGGTGAGTTCGACAGGCTCAAGGAGAAGGCGCTCGCCTAGTCGACGCGAGATCGTCGATCGACCAGCCCCAATCGCTCACCCGGGTGCGGGCTTCCGTGTCGAGGAATCAACCCAACTGAGGAGCAATCGCCCCATGAATGTGCTATCCACCTTCAGTGCGCCCGCGCGCGGCCTGGTTGTCGCCGGTGCCGTCGCGCTGGTCGTGACCTTGTTGAAGACCGCCGCGCCGCTGCTCTCGCCGATCCTGCTCGCCATCTTCATCGCGATCGTCGCCACCCCGGCGCTGGCCTGGATGCGTCGCAAAGGGATGCCGAAATGGGGCGCGCTGTTCGTGATCGCCTTTGTGCTGCTTGATGTCGGCAGCCTGCTCGCGCTGATTACGACCGGGGCGCTCGAGGGCTTTCAGGATAGCCTGCCGACCTATCAGGAACGTTTCGCGGCGCTGGCCCAGCAATTCGGCGGTTTGATGGGGGGCACCGGCGTCGACAACCCGGCCGAGGCAGCGACGGACCTGTTGGACCCGTCCAGGCTCACGGCCCTGGTGCCGGGATTGTTGTCCAGTGCCAGCGGCGTCTTTGCGACCGGTCTGTTGGTGCTGCTCACGGTGATCTTCATCCTACTCGAGGTGCCGGCGATACCGGGCAAGCTGAAGGCGGCTTTCAATCTGACCGAGACGGGCGAAGCGCGACTGAAGCGGCTGCTCGACAACATCAACCGCTATATGTTGATCAAGACGATGACCAGCTTCGCCACCGCGGTCTGTGTCTGGCTCTTGCTCAAGTTCTTCGGTATCGATTTCGCCATCCTCTGGGCGGTGATCGCCTTTTTTCTGAATTTCGTGCCGGTCGTCGGCAACATCGTCATGATGATCCCAGCCGTCCTGCTGGCACTCGTGCAGGTCGACTTGGTCACGGCACTGATGGTTGCGGCCGGTTACCTGGTGATTAATACCGCGATCGGCAACGTCATCGAGCCGCGGATCATGGGTAAGGGGCTTGGCATCTCGACGCTGGCAGTCTTCATCGCACTGTTGTTCTGGGGCTGGCTGTTCGGCACCGTCGGCATGTTCCTGGCCGTACCGTTGACCACGGCGTTGATCATCGCGCTCGATGCGAGCCCGCATACCCGCCCGCTCGCGATCTTGATGGGGCCAGCGATTACGGAGGAGCCCGCGGGGCTCTGACAGCGGAGCCGAAAGAAGGTAGCGGCGTTGCCCTCGACCGATTTTTCGCGCAAGGTCCGCCCCTGCGGCTGTCGACTCGTCGAGTCGGTTTGCGTGTCCGTCCCGAACACTTCAGTGCGATGACGAATTCAATGCAGCTAAACATTGTCGGTCTACTCGTCGGAAACGTTTTCTTTGCCTTTTCGCTGACGCCCTCGCTGCTGCCAAGACCGTTTTTCATTCAGGGCATTCTTTCCGGCCTGTCGTTTTCGGCAGGCTATGGTCTTGGCGTTGCGACGGTCGCCCTGTGGAACTATCTGCAATTGCCAGTGTTGCGCAAGCGTACCGCGCTCGTCATCAAGTCCATCGCAGCACTGCTGTGCCTGGTTGTCGCGGTGAGCTTTCTATGGCAGGCGAACCATTGGCAGAACGCGCTTCGCGAGCTGATGGGCATGGAGGAGCAAGCCGGCCTGCAACCCTTGCTGCTCGGCCCGATCGCGGTGTTGTTGTTCCTGATCCTGCTGGCGCTCGCGCGCGCGTTTCGCTGGGTGTTTCGGGTGCTTGCGGTCAAACTGCGGCGTTTCATGCCGCCGAGAATTTCACATCTGCTCGGTATCGTCGCCGCAGCGGCGCTCTTCTGGTCCGTGATCGACGGCGTCTTGCTGAGCAGCCTGCTGCGCGTGGCCGATCGTTCGTTTCAGGAGCTCGATGCGCTGATTCAGGACGATTTGCCGCGCCCGACCGATCCCGACCAGACCGGCAGTCTGGCGTCCTTGATCAATTGGGAAGACCTCGGCCGCCAGGGCCGTAAGTTCGTTGCCGGCGGGCCCGACGCCGAAGACCTGAGCGGTTTTTTTTCGGCCCCGATGCCGGCGCCGATTCGCGTCTATGTCGGCTTAAACTCAGCCGATACCCCTGAAGAGCGGGCACGTCTGGCACTGGATGAGTTGAAGCGCGTGGGCGGCTTCGAACGCTCGACACTGCTGCTGGTGACACCGACCGGCACCGGCTGGATCGATGCAGCTTCGCAAGATCCGGTCGAGTACCTGCACCGTGGCGACATTGCCACCGTGGCCGCCCAGTATTCCTATCTGAACAGCCCGCTCGCACTGCTGACCGAGGGCGCCTATGGGGCTGAGATGGCCCGTACCCTGTTCGCGGAAATTTATGGCTACTGGCGTCGCCTTCCCCGCGACGCGAGGCCGAGGCTCTACCTCAACGGCCTGAGCCTGGGTTCGTTGAACTCCGATCTGTCGTTCGATCTCTACGACATCATCGATGACCCATTCAACGGCGCACTCTGGAGCGGCCCACCCTTCCGCAACGACGCCTGGAGGCGCATGACGGCTCAGCGCGATCCCGGATCGCCGGCGTGGCTGCCTCGTTTCCGTGGTGGGTCGGTGGTTCGGTTCATGAACCAGGACGGCGGATTGGAGAGCGGCGACCAACCCTGGGGCGCCTTTCGGATCGCTTTCCTCCAGTACGCGAGCGATCCGATCACCTTCTTCAGTCCGCAGTCGGCGTGGCGTGAGCCCGATTGGCTGCAGGCACCTCGCGGCCCCGACGTGTCGCCTGACCTACGCTGGTTTCCACTCGTGACGATGCTGCAACTGGCCGCCGACATGGTGGCGGGCGTCAGCCCGAAAGGCTTCGGTCACGAATTCGCGCCGGCGCACTACATCGACGCATGGCTGGCGCTGACCGAACCGAAAGGCTGGAGCGACGCCGAGGTAGCCCGGCTAAAGACGATCTTCGAATGAACGGCGAACCACGATCGCCGGCGGGGCGCCCTATGACGGCACGCCGGCGCGCACTGCATCCGGGCGACGACGAATGCATCTGCAATACAGTCGACCGACTGCGGTTGCGGCTTGCAAAGCCGCCATGTCTACGGGACACTGATGCCCGTTGAGAACGGACTGAAGGTTTGGCAAGAAGCCGGATGGAGTGCGAGGGAAGGAGCAAGAACAGACTGCAAGGCCATGTACCCCGGTTTGACGCCGACCTCAGCCTCCATCATCAACCCCCGCCGGAACTCTTCGTCGATCGTCTGCTCGGATAGTGTCGCCCCTTGCCGCTCACCGAGGATCGGATGACGCACCGAAAAGTGGACCCTGCCGACAACCCCAAGCCTCACGCCGCGCCCGGGTGGCGAAACTGGTAGACGCAAGGGACTTAAAATCCCTCGACTTCGGTCATGCGGGTTCGATTCCCGCCCCGGGCACCATTCAAAAACAAAGAGTTGGATGCGGCATCGCCGAACCGAGAGTAGCCTCTCTGCCCTGGGTCCTTTCAGGGTCCTTTCAGCCGCGGAATCCGCTAAAAAAACCAGCCCCGAGCCGAGCCGGGGTCGTGACTGCAACGTCGCGTACTGCTTTCGCCTCCAGCTCGCAAACTGCGCCTCGGTCGCGAAGACCATCCATCCGGCCTCGACCTCCATGATCTCGACGGCTCCCGGATAGGCGTCTCGGACCTCCTCGACGCTCTTATACTGCTCCGCGCTGGCGAATCTCGAACTCATGCTCCTTGCTCCCTGAGTGTGTGACTCGATGGCCTCGACGGATTCTCACATCGCCCTAAACGAAACTGACCGCTCGGATCGCCGGTCACTGCTATGGTGAGTCGTCATTGGGTAGATCATCGATGCTGACACCGAGTTTCGCGAGCACACCCATGTGCAGCGCGTGAAGGCGCCGAACATCGTCATCTGGCATGATCCGCACGAACAGATCGAAGTCGAGCCCGGATGCGCTATGACGGCGCGCGATTCGACGGTTGAACTTGGCATCATCAGCGTTTAAGTGCTTGACGAACCCATCAGCGACATGGATGGATCGCCGTTCGAGTGCGATCACCCGTCGTTCAATCTGCTGCATGGCGATCCCTCCGGTTGTCGGGAATCTGAATCACGGCCCCATACCTGCCTTGCTGGATCTTGCGCTCCTGTTCAGTCGTCGGTCGGCCGACCACGATCAGCACGACCTCGCGGGCGATGGTCTCCTGCTCCAGGGCCTTAATTCTCTATGTGCTGCTCGATGCTGCGTCGCAGCCTGGTGGACTGGCTCGCCGTGCCCGGCGGTTTGCCGGCAGGATTGCCACTTTGGCCTGGTTTGAACTTCGCCATTGCTGAAATCCTCCTGAAAGATTCAGGGTACCTGTAGACGCCCTTCGTTGTTGACAATCCCGCGTCCAGCGATGCCGTGCCTCTGGGGTTCAGGCCACTATCCGGCAAGGAAAGCACCGCTGACCGACTGTTGCCAGACGTGCCGATAGACGATCGCCGCCGCTTCCTGCCGGTCTTCTTCCGTAAAGGACGGCGAAGGCAGATCAGTGTAAAGCTGATCCAGAATGAAGATCTCCACCTCGGCTTGGGTCTGCTCCTTATCGGTCCAGCGTTCCAGTGGTGCCAACAGTCCGCGCAGCGCGGCCAAGAGCCGCTGGCTTGCCTGTTTGACCTGCTCGCGCTCTGCCTGACCGAGCCGGTCCTTTTTCAGCAGATCGAACAGCGCCAATTCATGCTCGTCCAAGCCTTCCTCGGCGGCGCGCCGCTGCTCCTCATCAAGGCTTGCAAGCAGATCGGTCAGATCGGCAAAGGTCTTCTCAATGGTGACCCGGTCCTTCTCGCGGTTGTAGTCGGCGATGATCGCCTGATACCGCTTGTAGTAATCCATCCGCTGTGGGTTGTGCTTCAGCATCTCGGCGAGTTTCCGCTCGACGATCTCGCGGATGTCCTGGACCGCCGTTGCCTTGCGTCTGACCTTCTTCGCGAACTCGTCGCGGAGCCGCTCCAGATCGATCTGACTGAGGTCGAAGATCAGTCCTTCGGTCTGATCCGCGCCCGGCGCTTCGGCGCGGATCGCCTGGTTGACGATGCGGTGCAGTTCCTTCAAGAGTTCGGTCACATCCGCCGTGTCGCGCCGCTCCGTGAGCTTCTTGTAGATCGCCTCGATGTTGTCGTGGCGTTCGGCGTAGGCGAACGCCGACGGCTCCATCAGCAGCGCCCGGAAACGGATGAAAACCTGACGGGCCAGGATCTCGAAACGCCGCTTGGATTCATCACTCGTGTAGACGGCCTCCACGGCATCCGCCATGCCTTTGATGCGGACGAACCCATGCGCCCCGATCAATGACGGCATTTCGAACCCCAGACCGCGAACATGCGCCTCGGTTGCCTCGATGGCCTCCAGCAGTGCCTGTACCCGCTCCTCGATGGGGGTGACGATCTCATCGCCACCCGATCCGTCGTCACCCAACGCATACTGGGCCAGCGCCGCCCGCAGGCTCTTGAGCATGCCGTTGTAGTCGACGATCAGGCCAAAGTCCTTGCCGGGGTAGCGCCGGTTGGCGCGGGCGATGGCCTGCATCAGGGTGTGGGCCTTCATCGGCTTGTCGAGGTAGAGGGTGGACAGGCACTCCACATCGAACCCGGTCAGCCACATGGCGCAGACGATGGCGACGCGGAATGGGTGTCGGGGATCCTTGAACGCCGTTTCGACATCCACCCGCTTGCCGTCCGTCGTCTCGAAGCCCTGCTTCATCAACGCCCGGTGGGGGATGATGTCGAAGCCCCATTTTTGGAAGTCCGCGACCTCGTTCTGTGCCTCGCTGATGATGATCTGGATGCGGGTTTCCTCCAGCCACTTGGCCTGCTCCCGCAGGCGGTCGTGCTGTGCACGCAGCCGCTCGCGGACTTCCGGATCCGTCGCGCCGGCGAGGTCGGCCTGCTTGGCCGCTGCCGCACGTTGTACCCGTTCGGTTTTGGCCCTCCAGCGCGGCAGTATCCGCTGCTGGACACGGGCGCAGGTGGGCTTGTCGATGCAGACCAGCAGCGACTTGCCGGACGCCCAACGCGTCGCACAATGTTCGACGAAGTCATCGGCGATCCTATCCAGGCGCTCGTCGGCGGTGATGACCTCGTAATCCTTGCCGAGCAGCTTCTCCAGCAACGCCTCCTGATCGGGGTTCAACTCGGCTTCATCGATCTTCTCGGCAATGCGGTCGTTCAGATCGAGACGGGCGATGCCCAGCTTTTCCCCGCGACTCTCGTACACCAGCTTGACGGTGGCGCCGTCTTCCTCGGAACGCTTGAAGTCGTAGCGCGAGACATAGCCGCCGAAGATGCGCTTGGTCAGCTCGTCGTCCTTGAACAGCGGTGTCCCGGTGAAGCCGATGAAAGCAGCATTCGGCAGCGCCAGGCGCATGTTGCGCGCAAGCTTACCCGCCTGGGTCCGGTGCGCCTCGTCCGAGATCACGATGATGTCGTCGCGCTTGCTGTAGGGCGCGTCCCGTTTCACGTCCTGGTTGAACTTGTGGATCAGGCTGAAGATGTAGCGATGGTTCTCCTTGAGCAGTTGCTCCAGTTCCTTCCCGGTGCCCGCCCGCGGCGTCCGCTCGTCCGCCACCCCGCAGCCGACGAAGGTCCGATAGATCTGGCCGTCCAGATCGTTGCGGTCCGTCATCAGGACGAAGGTGAAATTGCCCGGTACGCGCCGGCGCACCTTCTCGGTGAAGAAGGCCATCGAATACGACTTGCCGCTGCCCTGCGTATGCCAGAAGACACCGAGCCGCCCGAGATCCGGATGCGCGCGCTCGATCAGCATGATCGGTCCTTCCGGAATGTAGGAGGCCGGCGCCTCGGCGGCCTTCGGAAACCGCTGGGGTTCGAGCGGTAACTCGATGATCCGGCTGCGCAGTCGCTTCTCACCCGAGAACTCGCGTTTCAGTGCCTCTTGCCGAATGACGGCATCAACCGCGCGATTCACCCCCAGAACCTGATGATTGCTGGCGATGATCTTCCGGATCGCCCCCGGCTTGCTGGCATCGAAGAGGATGAAATTCTCCACCAGATCGAGCAGCCGGTCCTTCGCGAGCATGCCATTCAGTAGCACCTCGGCCTCCACGCTACCCTTGTCGCGCTCGTCCAGGCGCTTCCACTCCGCGAAGTGCTCCCAACCGCTGGTGATGGAGCCATAGCGCGCCCGATGGCCATTGCTGACGATCAGAAAGGCGTTGTGGTGGAAGGCATGGGCGATGACATGCTCGTCCAGATAATCGCGCAGGTTCCCCTCGAAGCCGGCGCGGATGTTCCGGTAGACCGCCTTATGCTCGAAAAAGACCAGCGGCAAACCGTTGACGAAGCCGATCAGGTCGGCGCGGCGGTTGTAGTTCGGGGTGCGCAGTCCGGTGATCTTCAGCTCGCGCACACACAGGAAGCGGTTGTTCTTGCTCTCTGGCTGACGGAAGTCGATGACCCTGGCATAACCCTGGCGCATCCGCCCCTGCGCGTCCCGATAGCTGACCGGCACCCCGTCGCGGATGTAGCGGTAAAATTCCTGGTTGTGCTGCAACAGCGAGCGGCTGAAGTCCTGCCGGGTCAGCGTCTCGATGGCCTCGTTGACGGCTTGCTCCGGCAGTTCCGGGTTGAGCCGGACAATCGCCGCGCGCAGATCGCGGATCAGGGCGACCTCGGTCGTGTCCTTGCGCCCAAGCGTGCCGTTCGGCCCGAAGGTCTCCTGGTTCCAGGCATAGACACTGTCCCACCCCAGCACGTCACGCAGGTGGTCGGCGAAGGTCTGTTGAACCAGGCGGTCCTCGCTGTTGATGTCGGTCAGCGCCATCGGATTTCCTCTATCGGACATTCCATCGAACCATAAAGGACACTCTCCACGCCTTGTCCTTTATGAATACCCTTTCCAATCTTGATCTTACCGACTCAGTCCCAGGCGTCTAAGGACTTCGGTCAAGACATTTCCAGTGGATACGTCCTTTAGACGACTGGCCAGCAAGGGCGTAAGTCACCATCGCGGGTTGGCTCACTGATATGGCTCAATCTTGGCTCATTCCATGCCGGCTAGGGTCCACGAATTTTCCGCAAAGACAGTCGCTTATGATGGAGTTTTACCGCCCTTGGCGCGCCTTGGCGGTTCTTTTCCCGTGATTTCCGGCTGCGCCGAGCCAAAGGTATCGCTTCTTTCACCGATGGCTTAACGCCTCAGCCTGAGCCTTCCGTGCCGGAAGCCGCCTGATCTCGGCGGGTCACGGGGCATTCGATGATTCGCCCGGCACGGCTGATGATCAATGGCGTGCCAGTCCGGGCCGCGATCTCCCTTGCCCGTTGCGCGGCCCGGACGAGCGCGCGCGGCGTGGCCTGCATGTCGTCATCCGGCAGATTGGATACCGGCGTGGGATGTTCAGGCTTGCTCATGGAGTCTTCCCCTCGGCTAACAGGAGTGGCGATTCGCCGCCGTTGTCGAACAATTGCCAGAAATCGACGCGCTGACGGTAAACCTGCTGGAAGTGATCAAGGCCGGACGCGAAGCGTCGTCGGATGGTATCAGCCGGGACATCGTGGCCACCCTGACGCACGCGCACGGCCACTCGGGCGACGGCCTCTTCCGCCGAGGCCAGCGACAGAAAAATGAGCTTCACCACATAGCCATCGGCACGCCAGCGGTCGATCATGGCGGCATAGGTCAACCCGGACAGCGTGCTCTCGAAGGCGAAGCTGTGCCCGTTAGCGACGTGGCGGCGGATCTCCTCCAACATCAGCCGTCCGGCGCGGAACGCCGCCGCTTCCGGGCGGAACGGGGACAGGCCGGCGGCGATGAGGTCGGCGTTCACGAAGACCGGACAGTTGGCCTCATTGGGCAGCAGCTCGCGGGCGAAGGTCGTCTTGCCCGCGCCATTGGGGCCGGCGATGATGACGATCTTCTTCTGAGGCGTCATACGGCGATCTCGCCGCTCATGAGGCGGGGGAGGAGGATGTCCCGAGCCTGATTTAACCTGACATTCATTGTGTGAAGCGTTCTAATCTGCCTCAAAAGCTCCGCCGTTTGCTCCCCAAAATCTCTAAGCAGAGACAAGGATGGCATCACAACCGGTAGCGCCTTGAATTTACTTTTGCTGATCTCCTTATAGGTAGCGCCACCCGCATGAGAGCGAATCTCATCGACCCGGTGCATCAAATTGTGCAGCAGGTACATTTGCGAAAAAGGTTCGTTCGGGACAACGCTAATGAATCCCTGATTCGTGCAAGCTGCCTTGTCGATCAGTCCGAAGAATCCCACGGACGCTCGACTAGTCATCATGATTGTGTTGGGCGGTAGCATCTTCGCGGACGAGTGCTTCAGGCCCGCCTCGGTGATCTTTTTTTCGCTGTCTAGCAGTGCGAGACACGGATTCCGAGTGATGTCAGTCGGCGTTACCCAGATGATATCGCCATCGTCCCAATACTCGGATTTCGTGGTTGATGGGGTTCCTCCTCCGACAGTTTGGCAGACTTCATTGAATGACTTCCGCTCCCACCCTTCCGGCAAGCCGTCAATGATGCGAGTGTGCTCATGGCCAGGAAAGCGCAGCCGGACGAACCACTCTCGGTAGAGCTGCCGTGCCGCCTCCTCCAGCAGCGCCATCCGCCGGCGGTTGTTTTCGATCAGGTCGTCGTAGGCGCAGAGGATCGAAGCAATTGACTCCTGCACATCCAATGGCGGAACCTTGATCGGCAGAGCGTGAATATGGTTGCGATTCAGTGTTGGGTTGGAGTTGCCAACATCGAACCGCTTGAAATCGATGGTGTGCAGGAAATAGTAAACGAAACGCGGAATGTTTCCTCGAAGATCACGACTCCATAACGTCGTGTCGTGTGGCCAATAATCCTGCGCTGAATAGTGAACCGATCCGAGGGTACCTTTTCTTCCGATAACAACCCCTGGTCCCTGAGCTTTCGCTTCATTGTGGAAACTTGTTATACCGGAAGAAGAGATTACGGGAATATTGCCAGAGTGTTGCTGGGCTTTTGTGATGTCGTACCCGCGCTGGAAGAACACCAAATCTTGAAGCGTCGCGTCTCGCCAACGGCAGCTTGTAGCTAGGCTTACGTTCACACCCCCAACTCCTCAAAATTCGCCTGAATCCGCGCCGTCGACGGGGCGAATGAATTCGCCCCTACAGGGTTTGCCTGAATTCGCGCCGTCAGATCCGCGGTCTCACGGCTCGGATCGATCGGCCCGATCTGGATGCCGCACGGCATCATTGTAGGGGCGAATTTATTCGCCCCGTCGCCAATCGCGGGACTCTGGGCGAATGAATTCGCCCCTACAGGATTTCATCGAAATTTGCCTGAATCCTTGCCGCCAGTTCGGCCGCCTCACGATTCAGATCGGCCAACTCGACATGGATATCACGCAAGGTCTGCTCGAAGTCGAAGTCCTCGTCCTCCTCGGGCGGGGCGACGCCAACATAGCGGCCGGGTGTCAGGCTCCAGTCGGCGGCCTCGATCTCGGCGCGGGTGACGGCCTTGCACAGACCCGGCACGGCGACGAATTCGGCCTCGGGGAAGCGTTCCTGGAGCCAGAGGATCTGACGGTGAAAATAGACCGCAAGCTTGATCTGCTCGACGGCGGTCTTGCGCTCGGCGTCGAGCGGCTTGAGGCGGCGTGACAGGGCCTTGGCGTAGCGGGCGAATGAATTCGCCCCTACAAGCTCCAATGAATTCGCCCCTACAGGCTCGTCGCGAGCGAGATCCTGAGCCAGTTGCGCCGCGCGGGCGGCGAGCTTGTAGAGCAGGTCGATCTGTTTGACCAGGCCCTTGATGCGCTCGGCCAGCGGGGCGAAGGTGTGCCGGGTGGCGTGCTGATCCGCGTTGCTGGCGAGCGGTGTCTTGGCTGTCATCGCGGCGAAGGTCGCCAAGGCGTCGATCAAGGACGCGCGGTCAGTCTCGTAGGCGCTCTCGGCCTCGGTCAACTCGGCCAGTGCATCGGTCAGCGGTTGCCGTTGCGCCTCCTCGATGTCCGCGAGGGCGCCGATGCCATCGGCGAAGGTCTTGAGCCCGTCCTCGATCTCGACGAGCCGTTCCTCGAACGCGAGCACGGTCTCCTCGATCAGGGCGATCTCGTCGCGGATGCGCTCGACATAACCCGCGACCAGATCCAGGAAGCGTTGCCGCTGGCCCCGGTAGAGCCAGGCAATGGCGGTCAGATTGGCGAGCTGCTCCGGGCTGAAGTCGTAGATCTTGCGCGTCACCTTCCGATAGACGTTGCGCGCGTCGATCATCAGTACCTGGTCGCGGCGCTCCTCCGGTTTGCCCCGGTCCAGGTGCCACAACTCGCAGGGGACGGTGCGGGTGTAGAAGAAGTTGGAGCGGATCGCGATCATCACGTCCACGTCGCCAGTCTCGACCAGCTTGCGGCGTACCAACGCCTCCCCATGGCCGCCACTGGACGCCTGGGAGGACATGACGAACCCGGCCCGGCCCGTTTCGTTCAGGTAGCTCCAGAAATAGGAGATCCAGAGATAGTTGCCGTTGGAGACGGTCTCCTTCTTGGTCTGCTTGTTCTTCGTGGTGCCTGGAAGCCCGAAGGGGAGACGGCGATCACCCGAGACGCGGGAGGCATCGACCATGTCCACGTTGAAGGGCGGATTGGCCATGACGAAGTCGCAGTTCCCCCAGATCGGCTTCCCTTCCTTGAGATGATGGACATCCTCGTAGAAGGTGTTGGCCTCGCGGATGTCACCCTCCAGACCATGCACGGCGAGATTCATCTTGGCCAGCCGGATGGTGGTGCCGGTCTTCTCCTGACCGTAGAAGGTCACCCGATGGCTGGTGTCCCCGCCGCGATCCTCAATGAAGTGGCTGGACTGCACGAACATGCCGCCCGAGCCGCAGGCGGGGTCGAAGACGATGCCATGATCGGGCTCGATGACATTGACGATGGTCTGCACCAGGGAGGGCGGCGTGAAGAACTCGCCGCTGTCCTGCGCGCCCTGGATGGCGAACTTCATCAGGAAGTATTCGTAGATGCGCCCGAAGACGTCACCCGAGGCGGTGCGCAGGGCTTCGCTGTCGAAGATGCGCAGCAGGTTTTCGAGCAGATCGGGGTCGAAGCCCTCGTAGTCATTGGGGAGTTGACCGGCGAGCGGCGCGAATTCGGCCTCGATGGCCTTCATGGCCCCGACCAGCGCCGCGCCGAGGTTGGCGTCCTTCGGCCGTTCGAGCAGAGCGTCGAACCGCGCCTCCGGGGGCAGCAGCATCGCCCGCCGCTTGAGAAAATCGGCCTTGACCAGTGGGCGCCTGGGCATCCGGCCCGCCGCCTGATCGGCCTCGATGGCGGCGCGGGCCGCTTCGTAGCGATTGAAGGCGTGTCGCAGAAAGATGATGCCGAGCACCGGCATCACATATTCGCTGGAGGTCAGTTTGGAGTTGGCGCGGAGCTGATCGGCGGCCTCCCAGAGGCTGGCTTCGACCTGCTCGATGTCTTTGAGGGCATTCCCCGTCATTCTGGATCCTTGGCTTCACGGACATCGAGAGAAGACTCCGTGCGTGCGGGCTGGTTGAAATCGGGAACGGCAAGGCCGTGCGTGCCCGCGTAGTTCAGGACCATCACCTCGATCATCGAGGCCAGGGAGCGATGCTCATGCTCGGCGGCGAGCCTGAGCAGCGCCTTGACCCTGGGGGTGGTGCGAATGGTGAGGACTTCGCTCTTGATGCGCGCCATGCGGTTGCCGGACAGTCACGAAGGTGTTGCCAATGTACTGCCGCGTCGACCGAAGAGTAAACCCGTCGTGCCCGAGTCCATCTGGAACTCGGGGCAGGCAACCACGGCATCCGGCCAGGGCCAGAGACTCCCGACCCTCCGACTCGCAGGAGCGCCGACGAGGCATCGCCCCATGCCCCCGCTGGATTGACCGGGCTCGGAGTCCAATGGGCGCGGGAGGTGCATGTGGCTGTCGCAGAGGCATCCTCGACCTGCTCCGGCGCGTCGTAGGCCGCGATTCCGAGCTTCACCGTCTCGGCATACATCTGCCGCCGTCGCTCGGGGTCCGTACCGCGGAGTCCAGCCCGGCCAGTGTGAGGACCGCTCGCGGGGCGACTTCAACGCGCCAGGTCACGATCCAGGTACTCGTCCAACTCGGCCAACGTCGGCGGCTTGGCTCCGCTCTCGATCTCGCGCAAGGATTCCTCGGTCGCGCGAATGTCCTCCAGGTCCTCCAGGTAAGCCGTCACCGCTTCGCGCAGTAGATCGGACTCCGGGCGCCCGGTCAGTCTCGCCAGGGCGTGCAGGCGAGCCGTAGTGGTCGAGTCAAGGTGGTGGGTGTTCATGGCATGGTTCCCCGTTGGTTGCCGTGAGCTGCGGGCTGTGGTCGTCATCCTCGGGACTGCAACGCGGCATCGCCCGGCTGCTCGGTCGGCCTGTCGGTGTTCGGGCGCAGTGTCACGACATCGCCCCTGGTGCCGCTGGCGAGCCCTTCTAAGGCGTCGGCGACGCGCTGCACATGCGGGGCCAGATCGTCGGCGTCGAAGTCGATGTGGCCGTCGTGTGCATCGCGTCGGTCGACTACATGATTCGTCAGGCGCCGCACGGCTGCACTCGGCACGCCGATCGACTCGCCGACCGAGATGAAGGTCCGGCGCAGATCGTGAGGGGACCACTCGACGCCCGACTCGGCGGTATGCCGGCCGGAAACGCCGCTGCTTGGATACCCCATCGAAGCAACCTCGCCTGTCCGTTTGACGGCGGGAAAGACCCATTCGGTCTGTCGTTCGAGATCCTTTAAGGCATCGACGGCTTGCCGCGCCAGCGGGAGGGTGACGGTCTGCCGCCCTTTAGGGTCGTGCAACGTCACTCGGCCTCGGTCCAGGTCAACGTCGCACCAGTGAAGCCCGGTGGCCTCGCTGATGCGCAGCCCGGTGAAGAACAGCAGGGTGAACAGTGCGCGCTCTCGCGGGCTCGGCCATGCTTGCGTCGTCTCCATCCAGACGGGAGCAGTTTGCCGGTTCAGGCGACGGGTCCGACGCTTCGCCGGGCTCCATTCCTTCTATTTTGCCCATCGCGAGGTCGGCCACGGCTCCAGTTTCAGCGCCGGGAGTTCTTCGCGGGTCCAGTTCCAGACCGCGCGCAGATACCGCGCTTCGACGTCGGCGCGCGTCGGTGCGGTCAGTTTGCGCTCGCGATGCCACTCCACCATGCGCGCGGCATCGAGATCCTTGATCGGTTTGTCTATGAGTGCCGCCAGCCCGAACCCCATCTTGGCGCGCATGTCATCGGCCGTTGACGCCTTCATCGGGAGGGTTCCGCTGGCGCGCGCGGTCAAGTACAGCTCCAAGCATTCGCGCAGGGTCTTGGTCGAGACCTTCACGGCTTTCTTGGTCTCCTTCACGTCCTCGCCGGCCTTGTAGCGTTGGCGCAGCTCCAATGGTTTCGCGCGTGCCGCTTCGGGCGTCTTGAAATCTTCGGCAGCGCCCAACGTCTCCATGCGCTGCGAGGTCTTGCCCTTGGCGTCCGTGAAGCACAGGCGCAGCACATAGGACTTGTTGCCGGTCGGGTAGACGCGCAGACCTAGATTCGGGATCGCCTCGTCCCAAACGATATACTTGGTCGCTTGCGGCTTGATGCGGGAGACCAGTTCCTTGGTCAGGTTTCTGCGGTTCTCGGCGATGCGCGGCATGATGACTGTCCCTCTTGACTTTTCCTGGATCCTTTCAGGGTCCTTTCAGGACCGGAAATACCCTCTGAGGACAGGATAGGACAGGTGGACTCGAAAAGCGAAAAATCCTTTAGAATCAGAGCGCGAGAAAGAACTTTTGGGTATCTCCTGGTCCTTTCGGACCGCGCCTAAAAGAGACTTAAAATCCCTCGACTTCGGTCATGCGGGTTCGATTCCCGCCCCGGGCACCATCCTCCTTCGGACAGACGCATGTCGGCGCAAGACCCCCTCAAAGAGCTTCACATCGACCGGGCCGACCGTGAGGGCGGCGGTGGCCGCGGGCTTTGGCTCGTTCTCCTGCTCCTCGTCGTCGGCGCACTCGGCGGCGGCACCTACTATGCGGTCTCCGACAGCCCGACCCCGGTGGATGTCGCGGTCGCGCAGGCGCCGGACGCGGGTCCGACGGCCGTCCTGGACGCGACCGGCTATGTGATCGCGCGACGCCAGGCGACGGTGTCGAGCAAGATCTCGGGCAAGCTCGCCGAGGTCTTGATCGAAGAGGGCGTCGAGGTCGAAGCGGATCAGGTGCTTGCACGCCTCGACGACACGGACGCGAAGGCGCAGCTCGATCTTGCGCGGGCACGGCTGGCCGCGGCGCAGGCCAGGCTCGCCGAGATCCAGGTCCAACTGGAACAAGGTCGACGAGGCCTGAAGCGACAGACCGAGCTGCGGTCGCGTCAGTTGGCGTCCGAAGAGGCCCTGGAAACCGCCGAGACGCAGGTCGAGACCCTGGCCGCCCAACTCGAGGCCCAGCGCAGTCAGGTGCGTGTCTCCGAGGCCGAGGTGCAGGTTGCACAGGTCGCCTACGACAACACGGTCGTGCGCGCGCCCTTCGCCGGCATCATCGTGGCGAAGGCCGCTCAGCCCGGCGAGATCGTCTCGCCGATGTCGGCCGGCGGCGGCTTCACCCGCACCGGGATCGGCACCATCGTCGACATGGACTCGCTCGAGATCGAGGTCGACGTCAACGAGGCCTTCATCAACCGGGTCAGCCCCGACCAACCCGTGCAGGCGGTGCTCGATGCCTACCCGGATTGGACGATCCCGGCATCGGTGATCGCGATCATCCCCACGGCGGATCGCAGCAAGGCGACGGTGCGGGTGCGCATCCGGATCGACGCGAAGGATCCGCGCCTGATCCCGGAGATGGGCGTGCGGGTCTCCTTCATGCAGGATGTCGAGGACGGTCCGGTGCAGGCGAGCGAAGGCGTTCTGGTGCCGGCGAGCGCGATTCGCGAGCACGGCGAGGAACGCATCGTCTTCGTGCTGGACGGGGACCATGTGCGCGAACGACAGGTCGTCGCCGGAAGCGAGCTCGGCGATCGACGCCTGGTCGAGCACGGGCTTTCCGCGGGTGAGCGGGTGGTGCGCGATCCGCCGCTCGAGCTGACCGACGGGATGCGCGTCTCCCCGCGCGACGGGGTTTGAAGACGAAGCGCGAGCCCGAGCCGATGCCTGAGACACCCTCGGCGGTACGACCGGACGTACGCGGGCCTTTGGTCGCCATCCGCGGCGTGAGCAAGGTCTACGAGCGCGGTCGACAGCGCATCGAGGTGCTGCATCATGTCGATCTGGATATCCCCGAGGGCGACTTCCTCGCCCTGATGGGGCCGTCCGGGTCGGGCAAGAGCACCCTGCTCAATATGATCGCGGGTCTGGATCTGCCGAGCGAAGGCACCTTGAGCGTCGCCGGGCGCCGGATCGACCGGATGTCCTCGGCCGAGCTGGCGCGCTGGCGGGCGGCCCACGTCGGCTTCGTCTTCCAGTTCTATAACCTGCTGCCGGCACTCTCGGCCCAGAAGAACGTCGAGCTGCCGCTGCTGCTGACGCGGCTTTCGGCGGTGCGGCGTCGACGCAACGCGGCCGTTGCGCTCGACCTGGTCGGGCTTGCGGACCGCGCCTCGCACAAGCCCAGCGAGCTTTCGGGCGGCCAGCAGCAGCGCGTCGCCATCGCCCGGGCGATCGTCTCCGACCCGACGCTCTTGGTGTGCGACGAACCCACGGGCGATCTCGACCGCCACTCGGCCGAGGAGGTACTGATGCTCCTGCAGCGGCTTAATCGCGACTACGGCAAGACCATGATCATGGTCACCCACGATCCCAAGGCGGCCGAGTTCGCGCAGCGGGTCTTGCATCTGGACAAGGGGACTCTGGTGGAGCAGGCGGGAACGTCGGCGTGAACGTCCGGTCTCATGCGAATCCGCCAGCCGCCAGCCGTCCGCCTCCGGCTACGCGCCGCCCGCTGGACGATTCCGAGACCTCAGGCATGTGTCCGTTGACTCGACAAATATTCGGCAAGCGACGCCCGTGCTTCGATAAACCGACCGGCAGGCGGCTCCCCCCGAGATGAAATACCTGCCCCTGCTCTTCGCCGCACTCATGCGCAAGCGGACGCGCACGCTGCTCACCCTGCTCTCGGTGGCCGCAGCCTTCGCACTCTTCGGCATGCTCGATGCGGTGCGGGTCGCCTTCAACGCGCCGCAGAGCGTGATCGGGATCGATCGGCTGATCACCTCCTCGCGTCTGTCGTTGATCCAGCCCCTGCCCTATGCGGATTTGGCGCGCATCGCCTCGACCCCGGGCGTGAAGGCGGTCACCTATGCCAGTTGGTTCGGCGGCATCTACCAAGACCCGAAAAACTTCTTTCCCAACTTTCCGGTGGAGCCCGAGAGCTATCTCGACATGTACCCCGAGCTGGTCCTGCCGGATGTGCAACGTCAGGCCTTCATCAAGACCCGCACGGGCGCCGTCGTCGGACAGAGTCTCGCCGACCTGTTCGGCTGGAAGGTCGGCGACAAGATCCCGTTGCGCCCGACCATCTATCCGCATCGCGACGGCGGAGACGTCTGGACCTTCGACCTGGTCGGCATCTTCAAGGCGGCGCAGCCCGAGCTGCGCGGCTCGGAGAAACAGATGCTCTTCAACCATACCTATTTCGACGAAGGACGCGAGATCGGCCAAGGCACGGTCGGTTGGTATGTCGTGCGGGTCGAGGATCCGGCGCGGGCGGACCAGGTGGCGCAGGCGATCGACGATCAATTCGACAACTCGGCCTTCGAGACCCGCACCCAGAGCGAGCGCGAGTTTCAGCTCTCGTTCGCCAAGCAGATCGGGGACATCGGGCTCATCGTCACGGCCATCATGGCGGCGGTCTTCTTCACGCTCGTGCTGCTCACCGGCAACACCATGGCACAGTCCATCCGCGAGCGAATCCCGGAGCTGGCGGTGCTCAAGACCCTGGGTTTCACCAACCGGGCCGTGCTCGTCCTGGTCTTGAGCGAGGCGCTCGTGATGCTCCTGATCGGCGGTCTGCTCGGTCTGGTACTCGCGTATCTGGCCCTTCCGATCATCGGCGAGGCAAGCTCCGGACAACTGGATGTCGCGCTGCAACCCGCGAGCTGGACGCTGGGGCTCGGTCTGATGCTGGCGATCGGCACCCTGGTCGGACTGCCGCCTGCGCTCAAGGCGATGCGACTGCGCATCGTGGATGCCCTCGCGGGCCGATGAGCGCCGCATGAGATCGGAATGAAACGACGCTCGGTGACCGCCGCACTGACATCGGCTTGGCCGATGATTGCCGCGACTCTCGCCGTCGCGGCCTTCGTCGGGGCTTGGGTCCTCGCCCCCCGTCTCGTCGGCGGTCTTGGGGCCCTGTTCCTCGGCTGGTTGCTCCTGACGCGGACCGGTCGACAGGCCTTGGCGGTCGCACGGGTCGGGTTGAGCACGGTACCGGAGCGTCTCGGCGCGACCTCGGTCGTCGTGGTGGGCATCGCCGGCGTGGTGGGGGTGCTGGTGGCTCTGCAGGCCATGGCGGCGGGCTTCGAGGCGACGCTCACGGGCGCGGGCAGCGACGACACGGCCTTGGTGCTGCGGGCCGCGGCCAACGCCGAACTCTCCTCCGCGCTGGATCGTCCGTCGACGACACTCATCATCCAGGCCCCCGGGATTGCACGCGATGCCGACGGACACCCGATCGCATCGGCCGAGGTCGTCGTGGTGGCCAGCGTCCCCAAACGATCGACGGGGACGGATGCGAACCTCGAGGTCCGCGGGGTCGGTCCTGCCGTCCGGGAGCTGCGTCCGCAGGTGCGGATCATCGCCGGCCGAGGCTTTCGGCCGGGATTGCGCGAGCTGATCGTCGGGCAGGGCGCGTTGCGACAGTGAGCCCTTTGCGCTGTCAGTAAGCTACTGAAGTAACAGGCTGCACCGGGTCGAGGCATTTTCGTTTACCCCGGTTCCGGCCCCGGCATCGACGATCGATCAGTCACTTACGTGCGCGGTTTCGGGCGGTGGGCGAACAGTCACCCCGGCCTCGCGGGGCGTGCAAAGAGGCGGTCGCCAAGGGATCATATCGTTGTCGAGACGATCCTTTGCAGGAGGACCCCATGGCGACCATTGAACCGAGCTTGTTTGACTGGCGGGATGTGGACGCGCGCAGCGATTTGGATCGCTTCTATTTGGCGCGGGATCATCTCCCGGATGCGCGGCTGCTGCAATACCTGGAAGTCATGCGCGGGGCGGGCCGCGACGACTACCCGGTGGCGGCGATGTGGAATGCACTGATCGCCGGGGTGGTCTTCCAGCATCCCTCGGTGGAAGCGCTGCTGCGCGAACTGGGGCGCAACCCGGCGTTGCTGCAGGCGTGCGGCTTTGCGGTCTTGCCGATCCAACGCAAACCCGTCACGCAGTTGGTGCGCGATCCGGCAACCGGACGCCTGCAGGCGGTGCGCGAGGCGCCGGCCGATCCGCAGGCGGCGGTGCCTACCAGTTCGAGCTTCTCGCGTTTTCTGGCCAACGTCGTCGAATTGGAGGAGACGTTGGGGATGGTGACGGGGATGATCGGGATCCTGCGCGAGCAGTTGATGGCGGCGTTGCCGGATTTCGGCTGTCATCTCGGCTATGACGGCAAGGCCATCGAGAGCCACAGTACCGGGCGGACCAGTCGCACCACCGGGACAACCTCCGATCCGGATGCCGATTGGGGCAAGCACGAGAGCGGCGGGATCGATGCGCGCACCGGCAAGGCTTGGAGCAAGGTCAAGAGCTGGTTCGGCTACGGTCTGCACCTGATCGCCGACACCCGCTACGAGATCCCCGTGGCGATGCACCTGACCCCGGCCTCCCACGCCGAGCAGCCCGAACTGCGGGCGATGATCAAGGAGCTGTTCGCCGAGACCCCCGCGTTGGCGCAGCGCTGCGGCGACTTCAGCGCCGATCGCGGTCTGGACAGCGCCGAAACCAAGGCGCTGTTGTGGGATGAGTACGCCATCCGCCCCTTGATCGACACCCGCGAGCTGTGGCGCGAAGAGAAGCAACACCCCGACTACGATCCGTCCAAGCCGATCACGCGCCCCCTCTTCCCCGAGCGGGTCGACACCATCGTGCATACCGAAAAAGGCAGCGTCCACTGCATTTGCCCGCAGACCGGCACGCAGCGCGACTTGGCCTTCCAAGGCTTCGAGGCCGATCGCAACGCCCTGAAATACCGCTGCCCGGCCGCCGCCTATGACCTGGACTGCCAGGGCCGCGACGCCTGTCATCAAGCCGGCGGCGTCTCGCCCGGCGCCTACGGGCGCATCGTGCGGATCCGCCTCGACGAGCACGATCGGCGCAGCTTCGTGCCCACGCCCCACGGCAGCCCGAGTTGGCAGCGCGACTACAACCGGCGCAGCGCCCTGGAACGGATCAACAACCGCATCGACAACAGCTTCGGCTTCGAGCGGCACTTCATTCGGGGGCGGGCGAAGATGACCACCCGCGTCGGCTTGGCCCTGGCGGTCATGATGGCGATGGCCTTGGGGCATGTCCGGCAGGGGCGCATCGAACAGATGCGCTCGTTGGTGCAACCGATTCCCGCGACCGGTTAGCGTTGACCGCTCGGTCCTCCCGGCCAGGCTGCCGCGGCGTCGCCTGCGGGCGCGGCTGTTCGTCGCCCGGCCTTATTGAGAGTGAGTCGCATTTGTGGGCCCTGGCGCGCTGCCGGGCGTCCGCGAAGGCGTGAAAAACCCGCCGTGCCGGCCGGCTTGACCCTCGACGATGCTCACCAGGTCCAGGAAAAACGCAGCAGCGCAAATGGCTCGACAGTTCAGCGGACTGGACATCGGCGACAGTCTCGTGTTGAACAATCAGGCGTGGCAGATCGTCGGGGTGTTCGCCTCGGGCGACACGCACGAGTCCGAGGTCTGGGGCGACGCCGAATCCATCGCCGGCGCCTACCGGCGCAACGGCTTCCAGTCCGTGGCCGTGCGGTTGACCTCGCCGGCGGCGCTCGAGACCCTTCGTGCGGCGCTGAGCGCCGACCCGCGCCTACGGGTCGAGGTGCAGACCACGCGCGAGTATTACGGCAAGCAGTCGGAGCGTCTCACCCGTGTGATCCGTGCGGTCGGGATCGGCGTGGCCGTCCTGATGGCGCTCGGCGCCGTCTTCGGCGCGCTCAATACCATGTATGCGGCAGTCGCGAGCCGAGCACGCGAGATCGCGACGCTGCGGGCCTTGGGCTTCACCGGACTCCCCGTGGTGGTCGCGGTCATGCTGGAGACCATGACCCTTGCCGCGGCCGGGGGGCTGCTCGGGGCCGGAATCGCCTGGGCCTTGTTTCAAGGCTTCACGGTCTCGACATTGGGTTCGAATTTCAGTCAGGTCGTCTTCCAGTTCCAGGTGACCCCGGAGCTCTTGATCCGCGGCCTTCAGTGGGCGCTCGGCATTGGATTCATCGGGGGCATCTTCCCGGCGCTTCGCGCCGCGAGTCTTCCGGTCACGACGGCTTTGCGGGAGTCATGATGGCCTGCTGCGCCTAGCTGCTCGCGGCCTTCGTTCGGGGCACTCGCGATCGAGCCTAAACCGCGTCCAGAGCGAGATGCGCACTTTCGAGTGAGCTTGACGTTTGGTGCATCCACGGCCCTTAGCGGAAAAACGCGGTTTAGACTAATGTATTTTTTAATATCTTAAACCGCGCCAGCTCCAGCGGTCGTCAAAACGACCGGGGCCGATCCCGTCCGAAAACATCGCATACCAAATGGGGCGCGGTTTAACGCTGCGGCGAGACGACTCGGCGGCGACGACACGGCCCCTTGCAGGACCGCGGACACCACACGAAGATCAGGCCGAAGTCGCGGTCCGCACATCGAGTTTCATTTGATCCTTGAATGAGCGCCGCATAGACTCGGGATCAGAGGACCTACAGTCGCGCAACTTCCATGACCTGAGATAGGCACTTAAACCTAGATCCGGCAGTTGACCGCTTCGTGCTTCATGCAAGGCTTTGACTGCCTTGAAGTTCGTGGTCGTCCGAGGGATCACCCGTCGGGTGAGGGCCGCTACGCCCCCTGGAGCACGCCCCGCGCGGCGCCCGGCTGCGTTGCAACGCGTTGGCGTAGAACCACTACGCCGCCTCGTTGCGCCTTGCCGGACACCGCGCGGGACGCACTCCAGGGGGCGTTCAACTGCCGGATCTAGGTTAAACCGCGTCCGGAGCGACACGCATCATTCTCACGTCGTGTCGGGGTCGGGGATTTTTCAGATCCTTAACGGAGACGCGGTTTGCAGTTTATTTTTCAAAAACTTTAAACCGCGCCGCCTCCGAGAATCGTCGAGTCTGCCGAGGCCGATCCCGTTCAAAAGCATCACATACCGCGACGGGCGCGGTTTAAACACGCGGGGAAACACGTCCGATGTCCCACACGCTCGTGCGCTACTCCAAGGTCGTCGAGATCGTCGGCGACCTCCTCAAGGTCCTGGTTCCGCCCCCGGTGTCCGAGCAGGGCGAACGGGTCGCGTTCGGCGACCTGGGATGGGTCGAGGACCCGAGCGGTTTCAAATCGATGGCGCGCGTCATCAGGCTCGAAGGCGAGCTGGTGTCGCTTCAGGTCTTCTCGGGGACCAAGGGGCTCTCCACGCAGGCGTCGGTCCGCTTCCTCGGTCACCCGATGCGCGTGACCTACTCGCCGAACGTCCTGGGTCGCGTCTTTCGCGGCGACGGCACCCCGTTCGATACCGGGCCCGGCCTTGCTCAAGACCCCAAGATCGAGATCGACGGCCCCTCGGCCAACCCGGCCAGACGCTCGCTTGCCTCCAAGATGGTGCGCACCGACGTCCCCATGATCGACATCTTCAACTCTCTGGTGGAGAGTCAGAAGATCCCGATCTTCTCGGTTGCCGGAGAGCCCTACAACGCGCTGCTGGCGCGCATCGGCATCCAGGCCGATGCCGACATCGTCGTCTTCGGCGGGCTCGGTCTCATCTTCGACGACTATCACTTCTTTCTGCGTCGCTTCGAGGACGCGGGCGTGTTCGCCCGCACCGTCATGTTCGTCAACCTCGCATCCGACCCCGTGGTCGAGCGTCTGTTGGTTCCGGATATGGCCCTTGCGGTTGCCGAGCGGTTCGCGGTGGAGGAGGGCAAGCGCGTCCTCGTTTTGCTCAGCGACATGACCGCCTATGCCGACGCCATGAAGGAGGTCGGCATCGCGATGGAGGCCGTGCCGTCCAATCGCGGCTACATGGGCGACCTTTACTCCCAGCTCGCACGACGTTACGAGAAGGCCGCCGACTTCAAGGACGGCGGCTCGCTCACCATCCTCACCGTGACCACCATGCCGGGCGGCGATGTGACGCACCCGGTGCCGGACAATACCGGCTACATCACGGAGGGCCAGTTCTATCTCCACGACGGCATGCTCGACCCCTTCGGCTCGCTCTCGCGCTTGAAGCAGCACGTGATCGGCAAGGTCACCCGCGAGGACCACAGCCAGATCATGAACACCATGATCCGCTTCTACTCCGGCGCCCGCGATGCCGAGCAGAAACAGGCGATGGCCTTCGATCTGTCCGAATTCGACATCCGCTTGATCAAGTTCGGGAACCTCTTCCGGGAGCGCTTCATGGATATCGATGTCAGCATCCCGTTGGAGAAGGGTTTGGATCTGTGCTGGCGGACCCTTGCCGAATGCTTCGATCGCGACGAGCTGCTGATGAAGGAGACCCTGATCGATAAGTACCTCCCGACGCTCGACGACGACGAGCGGATCCAAGCGGCGGCTTGACGCGGAGCAGTCCATCGCATGTCACGCGTGAGTCTCAGCAAATCCTCGCTCGCCAAGCAGAACCGCGCGCTCCAGACCTACGAGCGCTACCTGCCCTCGCTCGATCTGAAGCGCAAACAGATCATGACCGAGCGCGCCAAGGAGGTCGTGGCCCAAGAGGAAACCCGTCGCAAGATTACAGTGCTGCGCACGCGCGTGACGGAGAACTTGCCCATGCTCGCCAACCGTGAGATCGAGCTGAGCAACCTGGTGCATGTGCGCGGCGCACGCCTCGGCGAGGAAAACCTTCTCGGGACGCGGTTGCCCGTGCTCGAAGGGCTCGATCTCGTGAAACGCGACTACGGCTTCTTGAGCAAGCCCCATTGGGTGGATGTCTTGGTCGATGCACTCTCCGAGATGCTGACGCTCCAAGCACAACTGGCGCTGCACGATCGGCGTCTCGTCTTGCTCGATGAAGCGGTGCGCAAGGTCACTCAACGGGTGAATCTGTTCGACAAGGTATTGATCCCGCGCACACGCGAGAACATCAAGCGGATTCGCGTCCACCTCTCCGACGCCGAGCGCGCGGCGATCGTGCGCTCGAAGATCGCGAAGGGCAAACGACTCAGAGAGGCATCGGCATGAGCATTCAACGCCTGACGCGCCTGACCTTGGCCGGTCTCGCCACGGATAAGGATGCCGTCCTCGAGCAGCTCCAAACGCTCGGCTGTCTGCATCTGATCCCCTTGCGACCGGCACCGCGGGAGCCCGAGAAGGAGCCCGCCAGCCATGCCGTCGATGCGCTGCAGGCCCTGCGGTATCTACAGGACTCGCGCGAGAAGCGTCGACAGGTCCGTGACCCGGAGGGCTTCGATCTGCCCGGTACCATCGCGGCCGTCCTGGAGAATCAGCAACGCCTGCGCGACACGAGCGACCGCCGCGATGCCCTCGTCGAGCGCATCGCCGAGCTTGAGCCCTGGGGCGATTTCACACTACCGCCCGAGCCGGATCTGGCCGGGCGCAAGTTTTGGTTCTACATCGTGCCGCAGCGCCAGATGGCGCAGCTCGCAGCGCTCGAGCTCCCTTGGCAGGTGGTGCATCGCGACAACCGTCAATCCTGGGTCGTGGTGATCCACCCGGACGAGCCGCCGCGGGATGCCCTGCCGGTGCCGCGCACCCTGGCCGGGGCTTTGAGTCTCTCCGAGGTCCGCCGTCGTCTCGAGGCGGCCGAGCTCGAGCTCGAAGAGATCCGGGCCGAGCACGTTGCCCTGACACGCTGGATCTATCTCATCTCGACACATCTCGCCCAGGCCGAGGACGCGGCCCAGCTTCGCCACGCACAGGCGCAGACACGCGACGAGGAGTCCCTATTCCTGGTGCAGGGTTGGGTCCCCGAAGACGCGGTCGAGCCGGTCCAGGCGCTCGCCGAGCAACAGGGCCTGGCACTCTTGACGGAGACGCCCGGACCGGACGACGCACCGCCGACCCTGCTCGACAATCCCGGCCCCATCGCCGCCGGCCAGGACCTGGTGGCCTTCTACCAGATGCCGGCCTACGACTCCTGGGATCCTTCGCGGGTGTTGTTCTTCTCCTTCGCGGCCTTTTTCGCGATGATCCTCTCCGATGCCGGCTACGCGGCCCTCTTGGGCGTCTTGCTGCTCGCCTATTGGCGCAAGATCGGCCGCAGCGCGCTCGGCGGGCGCCTGCGCATCCTGGCCGCGGCGCTGGTCGGCACATCCGTGGTCTGGGGTGTCCTGGTGGGGAGTTATTTCGGTTTCGCGCCCCGCCCGGACAGCCTCCCGGGGCATCTGCATCTCCTCGATATCAACGATTTCGAGGTCATGATGCAGCTCTCGGTCGGGATCGGCGTGGTCCATCTGATCCTCGCCAACCTCGAGATGGCCGGCGCGCAACGCGGCCGAGCTGCCGGACGTGTGGCCATCGGCTGGATCGCGGTGATGGTCGGCGGCTTCACGCTCTGGATTGCGGGTGATGCCGGGGCACCCGAGTGGGTCGTCCTTTCGGCGCAGATCCTGATGGGCCTCGGGTTCGCCGTGGTCCTGCTCATGGGCAGCGATCGGCGCGTGGACGGCGTGAAGGCGTTGGCCCTGCGCGGCCTGGATGGTCTGAGCAACCTGGTGCGGGTGACGCAGGTCTTCGGGGACGTGCTCTCCTATCTGCGGCTCTTCGCACTCGGCCTGGCCTCCGCCTCGATGGCGATGACCTTCAACGGACTGGCCCGGGACGTCGCAACCGAGCTGCCGGGCCTGGGACTGCTGCTCGCCATCCTCATCCTCCTGGCCGGACATGCGCTGAATCTGCTGCTCGCGCTCATGAGCGGCGTGGTCCACGGGCTGCGGCTGAACTTCATCGAATTCTACAACTGGGCCCTGGCCGGCGAAGGCTACCCCTTCAAACCCTTTAAACGGACGGAGTTGCGCGAATGAACGAATTTGTGGTTGCGCTGGGCTGGGCCGGACTCTTCGCCCCCATGGCCCTGGGTGCGATCGGCAGCGTCATCGGCTGCGCGGTTGCCGGACAGGCGGCGATCGGCGCCATGGTGGATACGGATTCGGGCTACGGACGCTACATCGGTGTGTCGGTGATGCCCTCCTCGCAGGTCATCTACGGCATCGTCATCATGTTCAGCCTGCAGCGCGACGTCACACCCGTGACCGCACCGGCGCTCTTCGGTATCGGTCTGCTCTCGGGTCTCGCGCTGCTCTTCTCGGCGATGCGTCAGGGCCAGGCGTGCGCCTCGGCGATTCATGCCAGCAAGACCAAGCCCGAGATCTTCGGTCTCTCGCTGGCGCCGGCCGCGATCGTCGAGGGTTTCGCCGTGTTCGCCTTCGTGTTTGCGCTGGTCTTGGCCGGCGGGATCCCCGGATGAGCCGCACGAGCAGCGAGGGGCGCGATACCATGACCATAGAAGAGAAGGGTGCACTCAAGGGCCTCGCATCCTCCGGCGTCGAGGCGCTGATCGAGCGATTGCGCGACGAGGGCGTGCAGGTCGGTCAGGCCGAGGCGCAACGGATCGAGGCGGAGGCGCGGCGCGAGGCGGCCCGCATCGTGCGCGAGGCCGAGAACCGCGCCAAGGCCATCCGCGAGGAGACCCAACAAGAGGTCGATGCGCTGCGAAAGGGCGGTGAAGAGGCGCTGCGGATCGCCATGCGCGACACCGTGCTGCGGCTCAAGGCCGACCTTTCCGATCGCTTCAGCGACGAGGTCAAACGCCTCATCGCCGCCAAGATCGAGCAGGAGGCATTCCTCGAGCGCTTGATCCTGGAGGTGGCCGCCAAGGCACGCGCGGAGGCCGGGGTCGACGCCGGACAGGCGGTCGAGGTCCAGTTGCCCAAGGCGCTGGTCAGTCCCGAGGAGCTTCGTCGCAACCCGCTGGAGCTGCGTGAGGGTTCATTGTCCCACTTCGTGCTCTCCTTGGCCGGCAACATCCTGGCCGATGGCGTGACCTTCGGGGTCGCCGCCGGAACGGAGGGCAAGGGCATCCGGCTCGCACTCAAGGGCAAGGACGTGCACATCGACCTGACCGACGAGACGGTCGCCGCCACCCTGCTCGCGCACCTGCAACCGCGCTTTCGGGCGATCCTCGAAGGCATGGTGAAGTAAGGAGACGAGGCGACCGTGGCGCACTCCGACCGTTACGCGATGCTCCTGAGCGCGTTGCCGTATCACGGCCCGCTCTTCGGTGCGACGCAGACCCCCTTGTCGCGCATCCGGCTGAACCAGCGTCTCGCCTTGCTCGATCCAGACGAGGCCGACTGTCTGCGCCACGCCAGACGATTGCTCGAGTGGGCGCAACAGGAGCCCGACCGAACCGACGCACAGTCCGTGGTCCGGGCGAAACAGGTCATCGAGGGGATTACGAACCCCTTCATCCGCGATCTGGTGACCTGGCGGCTCGAGCTGCGCACGCTGGTCGCCGCCCTGCGGCGGCGCCACCGCGGCGAGTCCGCGCCGCGCGACCGCCGCTGGGGATTCGGGCGCTGGACGAGCCGGATCATGCAGCACTGGAACGAGCCTGCCTTCGGTCTCGAGCGCGCCTTTCCCTGGCTGCCCGAGGCCGAGCGTCTGCTTGCACGCGGCGGCACCGTCGATCTCGAGCGCCTGCTGCTCGGCGCGGTGTGGAACCACTTGGAGAGCTGCAGCGACGGGCACTATCTCGATTTCGAGGCCGTTGTCATTTATGTCTTGCGCTGGGACATGATCGCGCGCTGGACGACGTACGACGGCGAGGAGGCCGCGCGACGCTTCGACGAGCTGGTCGAGCAGGCGATGGCGGGGGTCGAGAAGAGCCTGCGGCCGTCCGCCGACACCGCCCGACCCGTCCGCGCTTAAACCGCGCCCTGTCTGGTATGCGATGTTTTCGGACGGGATCGGCCCCGGTAGTTTTGACGACCGCTGGAGCCGGCGCGGTTTAAGATATTAAAAAATATATTGTTCTAAACCGCGTTTCCGCTAAGGGCCGTGAATGCACCAAACGTTAAGCTCACTCGAAAGTGCGCATCTCGCTCTGGACGCGGTTTAGACGCGGTTTAACCCTGTCGACCGTTTGCTCGACGTCGGCGCCCTACTGGATCTACCCATGGCAAGACATACGACCCGAGGCAAACCAAAGCATGAGGAGCGGCCGCGTGCGTCCGACGGCGCCCCACGGACTCAGGACCTCGCAGCGATGGACGACAACGCCCGGACCGCCCCGCCGACCCCTCCCGCACAGGCCGACGCACTCGCGCATGTCGTGGCGGTGCAGGAGAGCCTGGTGACCATCGAGGCCGGCTGGGAGAAGGGGACGCGTCGCTCCCTGATGAAGAACGAGGTGGTCCTGATCCTGCCGGGGCGGGTCGCCGCCGACGGACGCCAGGAACGGCTCAAGGCCGAGGTCCTGCGGGTCCGCGGGTATACCGCCGACGTCCAGGTGTTCGAAGACACGCGCGGCATCACCATCGGCGACCCGGTCGAGCAGACCGGCGAGATGTTGTCGGTCATCCTCGGCCCGGGCCTGCTCGGTCAGGTCTACGACGGCCTGCAAAGCCCGCTCGACAAGATCGCCATCGAGCACGGCATCTTCCTGCCGCGCGGTGTCGATGTCGATCCATTGGACCGAGAGCGCAAGTGGTCCTTCGTCCCCGCCGTCTCGCAAGGGGCGCGCCTGAGGGCCGGGGGTCTGCTCGGAACGGTCGCCGAAGGCCGCTTCACGCACAAGATCATGGTGCCGTTCGACCAGGCCGGCGAGGTCGAGGTCACCTGGATTCAGGAAGGGAGCGTGACGCTCGACACGCCGGTCGCGCGCATCCGCGACGGCCGAGGCGAGGAGCACTCGCTCGACCTGACCCAGCGCTGGCCGGTCCGCCGCCCCTTGACCGAGCATATGTTGCGCGAGCGCACGACCGAGCGGCTCTATCCGAACGAGCCGATGATCACGACGATGCGTACCGTCGATACCTTCTTCCCGGTCGCGCGCGGCGGGACGGCCTGCATCCCCGGCCCCTTCGGCGCCGGCAAGACCGTCCTGCAGCACTCGCTGGCCAAGCACGCGGCGGTGGATATCGTGCTCGTGGTCGCCTGCGGCGAGCGTGCCGGCGAGGTCGTGGAAACCATCCAGGAGTTCCCGCGCATCAAGGACCCGGCGACCGGCGGCTCGCTGATGGACCGCACCATCATCATCTGCAACACCTCTTCCATGCCGGTCGCGGCGCGCGAGGCGTCCATCTACACCGGCATCACCATCGGCGAGTATTACCGCCAGATGGGCTACCACGTTCTGCTGCTGGCCGATTCGACCTCGCGCTGGGCACAGGCCATGCGCGAGACCTCGGGGCGTCTGGAGGAGATCCCGGGCGAGGAGGCCTTCCCGGCCTATCTGGAATCGGCGATCCGCAGCGTCTACGAGCGCGCCGGTCTGATCCGAAGTGCCGACGGCAGCTCGGGCAGCCTGACCATGATCGGCACGGTCTCACCGGCCGGGGGCAACTTCGAAGAGCCGGTCACGCAGGGCACACTCAGCACGGTCAAGAGCTTCCTCGGGCTCTCCTACGATCGGGCGTACCGCCGCTTCTACCCGGCGATCGATCCGCTGATCTCCTGGTCGCGCTACCTGGAGCAGTTGTCCGACTGGTACGCCCGCAACCTCGACCCGACCTGGACCGAGCGCGTCAAGGCCCTCAAGGATCTTCTCGTCCGCGGCGACAGCGTTCAGCAGATGATGCAGGTGACGGGCGAGGAGGGCATCACGACGGACGACTATGTCGTCTATCAAAAGGCGCTCTTTCTCGACATGGTCTTCCTCCAGCAGGACGCCTTCGACGCTGTCGACGGCGCAGTCCCCATGGATCGCCAAAAACTCACCTTCGACCGCGTCTGGGACATCGTCGAGCAGGAGCGTAGCTTCGAGGACAAGACCGCGGTGCGACACCACTTCAACAAGCTGACCGGACTCTTCAAGAACTTCCACTACGCCGCACCCGAATCACCGGATTACACGCGTCTGCTCGCCGAGATCGACGCGATGACGACCTAAACCGCGTCCGGAGCGACATGCTCGTTGTCGAGCGAGCTCGTCCTATGTGGCATCCACGATCTTTGGCGGACGCGGTTTAAAATGATTTATTTCTTAAAATCTTAAACCGCGCCGACTCCGACGGTCGTCAAGTCCGCCGGGGCCGATATCATTCAAAAACATCGCATACCGCGCTGGGCGCGGTTTATGGCTTGATCGGCTCGAAGGCGGGCCGTAACCTGTTCTCCACCGGGCGCGTTCGTCGCATCGCGATCGACGCGTCCAGAACCAACCCCCGAACGCTCGCCGGAATCCAGGGTTTACCTGCCGGCCAGTCGGGGCATGCGGTGATCGACACCGCCGCTCAACCTCTGCAGTTGGCTCGTATCCTATGCGGCCGGATCCCGATGGACCGGGCGGCGCGTCCCGGGTCCTGCAACCAACCGAAACGCTCGTCGAGCGTCGCGACGAGGCCATCGATTCCGCAAGACCCTCACATAAGGGTATCGGACATCAAGGGCTGAGTCCGACCCATCGAGCCTAAGGGATTCGGCCAAGATGCGGTCTGCGCCGCCTGCGCCCTTCCCGAGGAGAGGTCATCGGCATGGGCCCGAAAAACGGACAGCCTCGACGCAGGCTCGGTATCGCGACCCAGGTCTTCATCGGTCTGGGCGCGGGGATCCTCGTCGGTCTCTTCTTCGGCGAGGAGGTGGCCTTCCTCCAGCTCGGAGGCGATATCTTCATCGCCTTGCTGCAGGTGACCGTCATCCCCTACGTGATCGTCGCCCTGATCACGTCGCTGGGTCGACTGACCCTGGACGAGGCCAAACATCTCGGTCTGAAGGCCGGCGGCGTGCTGCTGCTGCTCTGGATCATCGGCTTGGCCGTGGTCTTGTCGTCCCCCTTGGCCTTCCCGAACTGGGCCTCCGCCTCCTTCTTCAGCACCAGCCAGATCCAGGAGCCCGCGGCGGTCGATTTTCTCAAGCTCTATATCCCCTCGAACATCTTCGCCTCCCTGGCCTTCGCGATCGTGCCGGCCGTCGTCGTCTTCAGCATCCTCTTCGGGGTGGCCCTGATCGGGGTCAAAAACAAAGCGCGCTTCGTCGACCTGCTCTCCACGGTCGGCGATACCTTGATGACCATGACAGGGTTCATCGGCCGACTCGCGCCTTACGGGGTGTTCGCCATCACCGCGGCGGCGGCCGGCACCATCGACATCGGCGATCTGGCGCGACTCCAGGTCTATATCGTGACCTATGTGTCCATGGCCCTGATCCTCAGCCTCTGGATCATTCCCGGGCTGATCGCGGCGCTGACGCCGCTGAGCTACACGAGCGTTGTTCGCGCCTTTCGCGGCCCCTTGATCACGGCCTTCGCGACGGCGAACGTGCTGATCGTGCTGCCCGTGCTGGCGGCCGACGCCAAACGGCTGGTCGCCGAGACCGACGGGAAGGACGGCGAGCCGAGCGAGCAGGAAGAGTCCGCCATCGATATCCTGATCCCGGCGGCCTTTCCCTTTCCCAACCTCGGCCTTGTCCTGTCTCTGATGTTCGTGCTCTTCGGCGGCTGGTTCGTCGGCGCGTCCGTCGCGGCCAGCGATTATCTGCTGATCGCCGGGGCCGGACTCGCCAGTCTCTTCGGCAGCACCATCCTGGCCCTACCGTTTCTGTTCGATCTGCTGCGCTTGCCGGCCGACCTGTTCCAGGTCTTCATCACGGTCGACGTCATCGGCGCCCGCTTCGGCACACTCCTGGCCGGCATGCATATCATCGCCATTGCCCTGATCGGTGCCTACGCCATGGAGGGCGCGCTGAAGGTGCGCGTGGGGCGCCTGGTGCGTTTCGCGCTCCTCTCCGTGGTGATGGTGCTGGCGGTCCTGATCGGGATCCGTGCCTTCTATACCTACGTCTTCGTTGCCCCCTTCACCAAGGACCAGGTGCTCGCAGGGCTCTCCTTGCTGCGGGCGCCTCAGCCGCACAGGGTTTATCGCGAGGTGCCGCCCGAGACGACCCCGCGCGCACCGGCGACACTGGCCCGTATTCAGGAGACCGGGGTGCTGCGTGCCTGCTATCAGCGCAGCGACTATCCCTCGTCCTTCTTCAATCGCCACGGCGATCTGGTCGGCTTCGATATCGAGATGACCCATCGCTTCGCGAGGAGGCTCGACGCCCGCGTGGACTTTATCCCCGTGGACTCGATCTCGGACGCCGAGGCGTCCCTCGATAAGGGTACGTGCGATATCTTCATGTCCTTGCTGCCGATCGTCCCGGAGATGACCCTGAGCTTTGCGATGACGGTGCCGGTCATCGACGGCCCGATCGGGATGATCATGCCGGACTATCGGCGGCGCGAGTTCGAGAGCTGGGAGGCCATCGCGGCGGCCGGCGACATCCGCATCGCGACCACCGACAATCGCGCCACCCCGCGCTTTCTCGACCGCATGC
The DNA here is from genome assembly GCF_000223985.1 of Thiocapsa marina 5811. Classification (GTDB taxonomy): domain Bacteria; phylum Pseudomonadota; class Gammaproteobacteria; order Chromatiales; family Chromatiaceae; genus Thiocapsa; species Thiocapsa marina. Next base: position 18,204 of record NZ_AFWV01000009.1, on the reverse strand, counting down.
TGCCCGATGCGCAGCAGGTCATCCTGCAGGACAACGTGGCCCTCGACGCCCTCCTGACCGAAGATCCACCACGCTTCGATGCCATCCTGATGGCCGCCGAGGAAGGGGCCGCCTGGACCATCCGTTATCCGCGGCTCAACCTGACCATACCGACACCGATCCTCATGATCCCGTTCGGCTATGCGCTCGCACGGGATGCCGATCCGCAGCTTCTGACCTTCTTCAATGCCTGGCTCGACAATGCAAAGGGATACGGCACTGTCGACGTGCTCTATCGCTATTGGATGCTCGGCGAACTCGACACCACGCGCGAGCCGCGCTGGTCGATCGCCCGCAACGTTCTCGGGTGGCTCGATTGAATGCCTCGCTGACCAGCGACCGCGGCAATTGGAATACCAGATCGAGTACGACAGCAAGCCGTCCGATCAGGCACTCACCACCGATACCACCCTGCTCCTCAAACTCGGATATCAATGGCAATGACGGAAATTTCGAAGCCTCTTGCGCCGAAATCGATCGAGGGATTTCAACTCGCCCGGGATGCCGGCAGACTTTGGCTCGAGCACAACGCCTTCAGTCATGCCGGCGCATTGGCCTTCTTCACGCTGTTCTCACTCGCACCGACCTTGGTCATCGTCGTCGCGGTCTTGGGCCTGGTGCTGGGCGAAAGTGCGGCCCAAGGCGAGATTGCCGCCCGACTGCAGGACACCATCGGGGTTGGCGCAGCCAAAGCGATCGAGCATGCGGTCTTGATGTCGCGCGTGGACAAGACGGGCGTGATGCCGACCCTGCTCGGGATCGGTGCCGTCGTAGTGGGTGCAACCACCGTATTCACCCAATTGCGCTTCTCGCTCAACACCATCTGGGGCGTCAGACCAAATCCCGAAAGCAGCGGACTGTTGCGCATGGCCATGACGCGGCTCTTGGCCTTGTTCGTGGTGCTCTTGATCGGCCTGGCGTTGTTGCTCTACAGCGTCATCAGCTCGGCGCTGGGTGCCATCGCGCCCTATTTGGACCTTTCGCTGCCGGGCTTGGAGCTGTTGTGGAACAGCGGACAATCGGCGATTTCACTGCTGATCGCGACGGCCTTCATCGCGACCCTCTTCAAGGTGCTGCCGGACGTCGTCCTCTCCTGGCGGGACGTGATGATCGGTGCCGTCGTCACCGCCCTGATGTTCGCGATCGGGCGCTACGGCATTACCCTGTTTCTTGCTCACACCGCGAAGGCGTCTACCTTCGGAGCGGCAGCCTCGCTCGTCATCGTCCTGTTCTGGGTGTACTACTCGGCGTTGATCCTCTTGCTGGGGGCGGCCTTCACACGCATGTATCTCCATGCGCGCGGAAAACCCGTCGTCCCCCGAAAATCGGCGGTCAGGGTCATGCAGGAATTCGTTCGGTGATCGCCTTAAACTGCGTCCGGAACAACATGCGTCATTTTCGAGTGAGTTCGACGTTTGGTGCATCTACAACCCTTGGCGGCGACGCGGTTTAAGATGATTATTTTTTAACATTTTAAACCGCGCCGACTCAGGCTGTCGTCAAGTCTGCCGAGGCCGATACTATCCAAGAACATCGCACGCCGCGCCGGGCGCGGTTTAAACGCATTCGCCGAATCGATATGGTACAGGCCGAATTCCCATCCGGCGATGAGACGCGACGCGGCGAATGTCGGGCACCCGGCCGGATCGTCTTCGCCGTCGAGAACCTCGTCAAGACCTACGTCATGGGGGAGGTCGAGATCCAAGCCCTGCGCGGCGTCGACATCGAGCTCTATGCCGGGGAGCTGGCGGTCATGCTCGGGGCATCGGGCTCCGGCAAATCCACCCTGCTGAATATCCTCGGCGGACTCGACCGTGCGTCCGGCGGCCGGGTCCGCTATCTCGACCAGGACTTGACAGGTGCCGACGACAAGGCGCTGACCGCCTTCCGGCGTCGACATGTCGGCTTCGTCTTCCAGTTCTACAACCTCATCTCCAGCCTGACCGCGCGCGAGAACGTCGCCGTCGTCACCGAGATCAGCCCTGACCCCATGACCCCGGAAGACGCACTCGCCCTGGTCGGGCTCGACGATCGTTTGGACCACTTCCCGTCGCAACTCTCCGGCGGCGAGCAGCAGCGCGTGGCCATCGCCCGCGCCGTCGCCAAGCGCCCGGCCGTGCTGCTTTGCGACGAGCCCACTGGTGCCTTGGACTCGAAAACAGGTATCCGTGTCCTGCAGGTCATCCAACAGATCAACCGGGATCTCGGCACCACCACGGCCGTCATCACGCACAACGCCGTGATCGCCGACATGGCCGATCGGGTCATCCGGTTGGCCGACGGTCGGGTGCAGGAGGTGCAGGTCAACGCGCGTCGAAAGTATCCGGCCGAGCTGGACTGGTGATCGAGGCCGCGGATCTAAAACGCGTCCCCTGGTGTATGCGGGGGCGGAGCGGATCTCGGGCTCATGCCGACCGACGCCTGTCGGCTTCCACGCGTTTCAGATGATTCATCCTTAGGGATCGTCGTTGATTCTGCGCCTTGCAGCCTGTGTAGAGACCTGCATCAGCACAGGCATCGCAGCGATTACCCACCGAAGACGCCGCGGCTCAACGACCGGGGTTCAGCGCGGGCAAAGCGGCGCGTTTGATCCGGGCAACGCGGCCCTTGCGCGGTCGCAACCGGGCGCCGCGGCCGACTTGTCGCATGAAGTCGCGTTTCCATCGCGCGAAGTCGAGACCCTGTCGACCGTAGAGTGCGGCGTCCAGTTCTTGCATCAGTCGGGTCAAGGTTGCCGGCTCCGCATGCGGACGCAAGCTCAGGATGAGTCGGGTCAGATTGGGCTGGGTGGCCTCCCCCTGGAAACGCAGTCGGCTACGGGCGTCCGCTTCGAAGCGGTCGCACCAGTCGACGGGTTCCGATGCGCCATTGGCGTGGCGCACGCACATCAGAAACCGGCTGCTTGGCGGGAGTGCCGAGGCCACGGCGGCGCGTATGCGCGGTACCAGCGGTTCGGGTTGCAGGCGACGGGCGAGGCGACCGAAGCGCGCGCCTATGACGACGGCAAAGGCCCGGAGTCTGCCGAGCAGCGCGTCCGCCGGAGGCGTTCGCGCTCGATCTCCCGTTTTTCGCCTGGTGGCGTAGAAGACACCGCCCCAATAACCGGCAATCACCAGCACAAGCCCCGCCAGAGGGAGCCAGACAACGCTCCAGTCTTGGGCGGTCATGACGGAGGAGGGCATGCCCAAGGGCCCGCTGTCGCCGGCGATGCTCAAGGTGCGCATGGGCAGACTCGCGATCTCTCGCGTGCCCGAATCGGTGTTCCACCAGGGTACGCCGATTTCCGGAAGGGTCAGTCGACCGGAGGACTGAGGGACCAGGGTGTAGTACTCGGTTCGGCGTGCAACCAGATCGCGGCGGTCCGCCGAGAGGCCGCTTTCCGTCAGAACCTGCTCGCGATAGACCCGGTGATCCGGTCCGGCGAGCTGATCTTCCAAGCTCGGCAGCTGAGCCGCCGTGCCGCCCACGGCGGCCAGCTCCAACGCCAGCGTGACGGGCTGCCCCGGGACCAAGGTGGTTTCGCGGTCGATGTCGGCCTTGAGGCTCAAGGACTTCAGGGGCAGCCAAGGGATCACGGCGCTCATCGCCGGTCGGACCCGAAGGCGAATGGGGTGGTCGGTCGCCGACTCGAAGCGCTGCATGCCTCCGCCCGTGCTTCGCACGGTTCCTGTCACCTTGATGGGCGGAATCTCGATATCGCCCGGCCGCAACGGGATCAGGGTCAGGACGAAGGTGTTGACGATCTCGCGCCGGCCTCCCTCCCCGAGACGCGACTCCGGGGTTGGTCCATCGATGCGCCTCAGCAGTGCGTCTCCGGTCGCCGGGAGATCGAGCGTGGCCTCCTCGGGGTTCGCCGAGGTGATGAGCCGAAGACGCAGCAGCAGGGGTTGCTGCAGGTATGGCTCCGGCTCGTCGAGTGTCGCTTCGAGCCGAGGCGGTGTTGCTTGGGGTTGCGTCCGATACTGGGTCGGATAGTGGCTCGGGTACTGGCCCTGGAACTGACTCGGATACTGGCCATATGCGGGTGCCTGTGGCTGCCCGGGCGCCTGGTTCGGCATCTGGCCTGCCGGATAGGCCGGCGGGGTGCCTTGCGCATTGGTCGGAGCTTGGGGTCGGAATTGCCAGGCTCCGGCCTGGGGCGGGGGTTGGCCGTAGGGTCCCGGTGGCGGGAAGGGCGGCTGTCCCTGAGGGCCGTAGGGCCATGCGCTCGCCGTTTGGCCGAACAACCCGAGCATCAGTCCCAGGATCGGGATCCGGATCAGGCCCGGAATCGGATTCGGCGTCTGGAGCATCATGCCGAACAGGGCAGAAAAGTGCCGGAGAACCGCGGAGCGCGTTACCACGGACGGTTCTCCAGGATAGGCGCACCCGTGCTCTGCATCCAACGCAGCTCCTCGAGGCGATACTGATTTCGGATCAAGAGTGACGGGTCGCCCTCCACCTGCTTAAGGCGCTGCTCCATCACGGCCATGCCTGCTCCCAGGGCGGGCGATCCGTCCATTGCGCCTCGCTCGTGTTCAGCATCCTCCCCTACTTGGTCGCCGGACCGATCGCCGAGTTGATCGAATTGCTCGGCGGCCTCCGGCTGCTCCTCTGTTCCGAGCGCTTCCAGCGGCTTCATCTGTGCCGGACGGGTTGGGCTCCCACGGGGTGTCCGCCCGCCGGCGTCCTCTGAGCCGCCCTCGTCACGGTCGGGCCGGCTCGGATCCGAGCCCGGGGCGTCCGAGCGCCCCTGATCGGCTGAATCCGGCTCTTCGCCGTTTCGGTCGGGTGATTCGGGCTCGCCGCGACTCGGGTCACGCCCGTCTTCTGCTTCATCCCCGGACGATTCGTCTCGCGGTGCTTGGGTCGGATCCTCTTCGCCGTCCGCGGGCGTGTCCTCCGGCGGATTCACGGAGGAGGTGGTCGATGGCTCGGATTCGCTCTTGTCTTCGCCTCCGCCCTCGGTCTCGTCAGGGGCGGTCGAATCGCGGGGCTCGTTGTCCTTTCCCGACTCCGGGTCGGATATGAGCTCCTCGCCGGACGTGCCCTCCGGCGTCGCCCGATCCCCCGCATCGCCTCGATCGTTGTCGCTTTCGGGTTGATCGGATTCGCCGGTCTCCGAGTCGGTCGCGCTGTCCGATGCCGAGCCGGTCTCGTCGGTGTCATCGGCGCCGCGTGCGTCGCTGGACTCGCCCTGCGCCTGGCCTTCGGCCGTTTCGGACGTGTCGGTGCCTTGGCCTTGACCCACCTCGTCGCCTTCGCTCTCGGTCTGCGACTCGCTTTGCTGGCCCGAGCCGTCGGAGGATTGATCCTGCGAGCCGCTGTCCTCGCCCTGCTCGTTGCCGGATTCCTCGCCTTCGGAGTCTTGTTGTTGCTCGGAGCCTTCTTCTTGCTCGGATTCCTGTTGCTGATCGCCCTGCTGCTGGTCCTCGGACGGCTTGTCCTCCTCGGATTTTTTCTCGTCCTCCGACTCCGACTCCTGCTCATCCTCGGACTTCTGCTCATCCTCGGACTCTTGTTGCGGCGATTGCGTCTCCGGCTGCGGTTCCTCTTGTGATTCCCGATCCCGTTCCTCGGGGCTTTGTGTCGGATCGTCACCGTCCTCTTGTTCCGACTCGTCGCGAAACTGCTCCTGCTCGAGCCTCGCCAAGGTGGCACGGGTGATTGCGAGATTGTGAGCCGCGTCGGCATGACTCGGATTCTCGCGCAGAACCGACTCATAGGCGTCTGCGGCGCCCGCATAGTCGCCGCGCTCGAAACGGGTGTTGCCCAGGTTGTAACGGGCCGACTGACCCTCCTTGCCGTGCTCGGCCTCGCCGAAGGCGTGTTCCGCTTCTTCGAGTCGTCCCGCGCGATACAGGGCCACGCCTTGCCGATAGGGATCCGAGAAGGACTCCGCGGCAGCGTCGAAGTCACCCGCCTGATAGATCTCGAGCGCCTCTTGCTCGGAGGTCTTGAACCATCCGGCGGCTGCCGGATACGGCACGCAGAAGACGAGCACCATGCACGCCGCGACCGCGCGGGACGGAGCGCCGTGGCGTAGGATCGACGGGGTGCTCATGTGGAGGACCTCCGTCGCAGAATCGGTGCGCGGAAGCGGCTCAGCAGAAGGAGCATGACGAGAACGACAGGGATCCAATAGCGCTCGTTCCACACCCGGGTACGCTCGTCGCTCGATTGCGGCGGCAGGCGCGAGACCGAGACTGCGCGCAGGATGGCGTCCGAGTCCGAGTCTCGATAGTCGGCGATCCAATGGATGCCGGTACCGGCCTCCGCCAGACTCGCCAAGAGTGGGGCATCGAGCGCAGAGCGGATCGGTTCGCCGCCGAGATCGCGGATGACTCCGCCGGCCGGCCCCGGCACCAAGCCGCCCTCCGGCGTCCCGATGCCGAGGGTGTGGATCCGGATCCCTCGCGATGCCAGTCCCGTGAACTGCTCGGGAAGGTCGGGTTCCTCGAAATCGCCGTCCGAGATCAAGAGGATCGAGCGGGCGCTGTCCTCGGGGAGTCCCGCGAGGAGTTGCTCGGCGCGCACGAGTGCCGCGCCCACGCGACTGCCCTGCAGGTTTGGGTCGGCGAGGTCGCTCGAGAGGGCGGGCAGGGCGTTGAGGATCGTCTGGGTGTCTTCGGTGATCGGCGAGATCACGTGCGGCACGGAGGCGAAGACGATGAGTCCGATGCGGGCCTCGCGGTTCTTGCGGATGAGGTCGCTGATCTCGTGACGGGCGCGGCCGAGGCGGCTCGGGGTCACGTCGGTGACCTGCATGGAGCGCGAGATGTCGAGCAGGATCAGTAGGTTGTTCCCGGGATGGAAGAGCCGCACGTCGGTGGCGTCCCAGCGTGGGCCGGCCATCGCGGTGAGGACGAGCGTCCACAAGAGACTCCAAGTGAGAAATCGCCCCCAGCGCTCGGTCGTGCGCAGGTCGCGCGTTCCGGTCAGGTGCGGCAGCAGGTGCGGATCGGCATAGCGGTGCAGCGGGCCTTGAGCAGCACGCGCCGCGCTGCGCTTGAGCCAGTAGGCGACCGGGAGCACGGCCAGGAGGCCGAGGAACCATAGCGGTTGCTCGAAGTGAAAGCCGCCTTCAAACACCGGCAGTCCTCCCGACGAAGCGCTTGCGACCTTCGGGGAAGAGACCGAGGCCGAGCAGCGCGACCAGGGCGAGCCCGAGCGGCCAGCGGTAGAGCGGCTGAGGCAGATAGGCGGTGCGCGTCTCGGCCTCGGTCTTCTCGAGCTGGCCGATGCGCGCCGAGATCTCCTCGAGCGCGCGGGTGTCCGTGGCGCGGAAATAGGCGCCTCCGGTGAGCTCGGCGATCTCCTCCAAGGCGCCTTCGTCCATCGTCAGATCGTCGCGGTAGCGCACCGTGCCCTCTTCGAGGATCGGGATGCTCGCCTGCTTGCTGCCGACCCCGATCACGTAGACGCGCACCCCGTTCTGTCGGGCCACCGTCGCCGCCTCGCTTGGTGCGAAACGTCCGGCATTGTTGTCCCCGTCGGCGATGACGATCATGACCCGCGATCCCTCGGGACGCTCGCGCAGCTTCACCACCCCGAGCGCGATGGCGTCGCCCAGCGCGGTCGCCGGACCGGCGATGCTCGGGACGATCCCGTCCAGCAGCTGACGCACGGCCAGCCGGTCCAGGCTCAGGGGCGAGAGCACGAACGCCTGGCTGCCGAAGACGACCAGACCGACGCGATCGCCGTTGCGGCCCTCGATAAAACGGCCCATGACACCGCGCACCACACTCATGCGGTTGACCGGACGGCCGTCGACCGTGAAATCCAGGGCCTCCATCGAGTGCGAGGCGTCGACCGTAATCATCAGGTCGTAACCGGGTGTGCTGATCTCGGTGTAAGGCGTCAGCCACTGCGGGCGCATCAACGCCAAGACCAGCGCGATCCAGAGCAGATACAGCAATGCCCGATACAGCCAGCCGGTGAGCTGAAGAGCGGGGCGTCGAGCGGCAAAGGCGGCCTGAAGTGCGACGATCTGCGGGTGCAGCAGGGTGACACGCTGACCTTCGAGCGTCGCCTCGCCTGGATCCCGTGCGCGCTCCGGCCAGAGCCAGGGTAACAGGAGCGGCAACGGCAAGAGGAGTGCGGCCCAGGGCCAATGAAACTCAAACATGGCGGATCTCAACCACGGGCATTCCCCCGTGCTCGGAGCCACGGCAGGCGTCGGGTGATGCTCTGGCTCAGGCGCTGGATCAGGCCGTGGTGCCGCTCTCGTTGCGGATCGCGGACCTCGACCCAGGGGAGCGCCGCGTCGATCAAAGACAGCAGATCCTTGGCGCCGACCCTGCTGCCGAGCGTGCCGGCCGGTGCATAGGGAGCGTCGATCAGGATGCGTCCCCGCTCATGCCAGCGGAAGCCGTTCGGATCCTGTGCCGAGAGCCAATCAAGCCAAGCCGTTCCGACGAGGCCCGCGCAGGCCGCACGCCCGAGTCGCGCCATGGCGATGCGGCGCAGCAGCTCGGAGAGCTCGCCGAGTGTCTGTTTGGCGTCCTGCCCCTTGCCGGCGCGGCGCTTGAGATCGCGCAGCGCGGCTGCGGCCTCCCAACGCCAAGTGCCGAGCGTGATGCCGGGGATGGGGATGCGCAGACTGAGCCGGGCACGCGAGCGCCAAACCAGGAGGACGAGCAGCGTCAGGGCGATCGCCAGCAGCCACCAGCCCGGGGCCGGCGGCCACCAGGGGATGGGCGGGATGTCGTGGATATCGCGCAGCATCGCGACCGGGGGCGAGGGGGTGAGGATCGGGTCCATCACACCGCCCGGGAGCGCGCCCGCTGCTCCAAGGCGCGGATCAGGCTGAGGTGGATCTCGGCATCGGTCCGCACCGGGAGGAGGATGATCCCGAGACGATGGACGACCGCTTGGAGCAGGCTCCGCCGCTCCTCCCATGCCGCGCGATAGCGACGCCGAGCCTCGGGGTCGTCGGTGTCGATCTCCACCAGGATGCCGTCGGTGCCGGTAAAGGTGGCGATGCCCATCGCCGGGATCTCCCAGTCGGCCGGGTCGTCGACCGGGATGAGCGCGACCGAGTTGCGTTGTCCCAGATCACCGAGGATTGCCTCCAAGCCCATGGCATCGCGATTCAGATCCGCGATCACGAAGACAAGCGAGCCGGTGGGCAGACCCGAGGTCGCGCGCCGCAGCGCGCCGCCGAGACAATCGACCGAGGGATCCAGCTCGGCGCCGGGCACGGTCAGGGTGCGCAGCAGTTGCCAGAGTGCTCGGCGACCGCGCGAGGGGCGGAAGTGCTGAAGTCCGGTGGACGGATCGCCGAAGACGAGTCCGCCGACCCGGTCGTTGAGCCGGCTCGCCGCCCAGCCGATCAGGGCCGCCGCGCGGGCCGCCTGCACAGATTTGAAGGTCCCGCGCGTGCCGAAGGCCATGTGCGGACCCTTGTCCACACAGAGCACCACCGAGCGCTCGCGCTCCTCGCGGAAGATCTTCATGTGCGGCTCGTTGGTGCGGGCCGTCACCTTCCAATCCATATAGCGGATGTCGTCGCCCTCGCGGTACTCGCGCACCTCCTCGAAGTTGACCCCGGCGCCGCGGAAGACCGACGCATAGAGTCCGGCGAAGGTCGAGTTGACCAGATGGTGTGAGGGCAGCCCGAGCGTATGCGCCTGATGGCGCAGCTCCAGCAGGTCGTCGAGACGGGGATAAAGACTCATCGTGCCGCGGCCGATCTCAGGGGATGGCCACCAGGGTGAGGAGTCGATTCACGAAGACATCCGTGGTCACCCCCTCGGCCTCGGCCTCGAAGGTCAGCAGCAGACGATGGCGCAGGATCTCGGGGACGACGGCCTGAATGTGATGAGGTGCAACGAAGTCGTCGCCGTCGAGCCAGGCGCGGGCGCGGGCGCAGCGGGCGACCGCGATACTGGCACGCGGAGATGCGCCGAACCGGCACCAGCGCCCCAGATCGTCATCATAGAGCTTGGGCTGGCGGGTCGCCTGCACCAGGTCGACGATATAGCTGTGCAGCTTCGGATCCAGGTAGAGCCCGGCGACGTCGCGACGCATGGCGAAGAGATCGGCTTGACTCAGGCGCTCCACCGGCGCGATTTCGGGCTCCTTCTGCTGGCGGGCATCGAGCTCGAGGATCATCAGCTCCTCGTCGCGGGTGGGATAGGTCACGACCGCCTGCATCAGGAAGCGGTCGAGCTGTGCCTCGGGCAGGTGATAGGTCCCTTCCTGCTCCACCGGGTTTTGGGTCGCCAGCACCATGAACAGCTTGGGCAGCGGATAGGTTTTCAGCCCGACCGTGATCTGGTGCTCGGCCATCGACTCCAGCAAGGCCGATTGGACCTTGGCCGGCGCGCGGTTGACCTCGTCGGCGAGCAGGATGTTGTGAAAGAGCGGGCCGGGGCGAAACTCGAACTCGCCTTTTTCGTGCCGATAGATGTCGGTGCCGATCAGATCCGACGGCAGCAGATCCGGCGTGAACTGGATGCGGTGGAAGTCGCCCTCCAGCGCATCGGCGAGGGCCTTCACAGCGGTGGTCTTGGCTAGACCCGGCATGCCCTCGACCAAGAGATGCCCGTCGCTCAGCAGGCAAATCAGCATGCTGTCGATGAAGGATGCTTGTCCGATGATGCGGGAGGCGATGTGGTCGCGAACGGGCTTGAGATCGCTTGGCGTCATGCTCTGTTACGTCTTGTCCGGGTGGCTGACTGCTTCAGGGGGGGCGTGGATCGCCGATTCTTCCGACCGGTCGCGTCCGACCGCCTAATGCTGTGCCTTTTCCCGGGCAAGTGCAAGCCTCGTCCGGATCGGCGGGCTTGCTCGATTTATCAGTATATTCAGATGTTTTCATTCGCTGCCTGCGACATCGGCGCGGGCTGACGCATGCGCATCGGGTGGCGAGCCCCGTCCATCGACTCGGCGGTGAACAGACCTTGCGCAAGTCTTGACAAAGCGGTTGTACACATGGATCCGAAGCCTGATTTCGCCGAGCCATTGATGTTCTTAAAGGGTGTGCTCCGATCGTCCACGAAACGTCAAGCGTCTGTTTTAAAAGTGTCGATTTCAAGCGATCAAGATCTGACCGATCTGTTTTCGGTCGAGCAACCGTAAGCCTTCAGGCACGTTGATCAGACTTTCTCCACATCCTTATCCACAGGTTCTGTTGGCATCTCCGAAATGCCTACTGATGCAGATGTGTTGCCGTGCAGTTGCGAGTGCGGGGCAGAGGTGTTGCGGCTAAGTTGCGAAAAGCGCGATGACTGGATGGGCGGACCGGTCAGGCCGGGTGGGTTTGCGGGTGCAGCGGCTGATGTCCGAGCTGCGCCGAGATCCGTTCCGCGGCCTCGATGAGGTCCGCGGTCCACTCGAGCCGGCGGCGCTCGATCGGGGCGGAGACCGACAGCCCGGCGCTCACGTTGCCCGTGCTGTCGAAGAGCAGCACGCCGATACAGCCGACATCGAGCTCGGCCTCCTCGTTGTCCAACGCATATCCCTGCGCCAGGGCGTCTCGGCATTCGGCGAGCAGGCGGGGGAGGGTGCTGACCGTGTTGCGGGTGTAGGCGGGCAGATTGGTGCGTGCGGCATAGGCGCGGATCGCCTCCTCGCCGGCGGCACCCAGCATCAGCTTGCCGACCGCGGTGACGTGCAGAGGGGCACGGGAGCCGACCAGCTGCTGCACGTGGATCATTCGGTTCGGCGTCGCCTTCTCGATGTAGACTACCGCGTCGCCCTCGCGGATGGTCAAGTTCACGGTCTCCCCAAGCCGGTCGCGCAGCGCCTCCATCACGGGTCGCGCGATGGCCCGGACATCGACGTTGGCGTGCAGTCTTACACCCAGCTGCAGCAACCGCAGTCCGAGTCGGTAGCGTCCGACCGCGTCCTTCTCGACGAACCGGTTCTGGATCAGCGAGGCGAGGATACGATGCGCGGTCGAGGCATGCAGACCCGTCTCGGCGGCCAGGATCTTCAGACTCACGGGATCGGAATAACGGGCGATGGCGTCGAGCAGCGCGGCGGCGCGGTCGATGACCTGGATGTGGGCTTGGATCTGATCGGGTTTGGAGTGATCGGTCATGGTCGGGTCAATCCCCGCTCTCGACCGCGAAGCCGAGCACCTGTCGCCGCCCGCGACTGAACTCTACGCCGATCAGATGAAGGGGTCGGCCGTCGGCGCGGTATTTGTTCGCGTAGCCGCGGTCCTTGATCTTCTGCAAGGCCCGGCCCTCGGGCTCGATCTCGAGCACCTCGAGCTCGAAGAGAAAGGTCTGGATACCGATGGGCAGGATCTTCCGGGTCATGGAATGGGTCTGAACGGCGAGATGGCACGGTGAGATTGTAGTCCTCGGCGAGCGCGCGGCGAACCCGTCGGACCGAAACGCGGCTCGCGCCTGTTGCTCGTCCCCTTTGCGCGGCTTGCCGGTAGGTTACGAAACGAGCACCAGTACACGATATTCATCGATCGAATGAAGGATATTTTCACGCGGCGCGCCGACCCTGTGCGCGCCCTTTCGATCATCCAAGGACGACACCCATGATCCTCTTCAAGCTGCCCATAAAATTGACCCTGTTGCTCCTGGCCGCCATCGCGGCAGGCGTGCTTTGGCAACAAGCGCAACTGAGCGTCCTGGCCTTGAGCCGCATCGATCCCGTGCCCGAGACGCGGACGATGGTGGCCGAGGAGCGCTATGCGGACGCGGCCGACTATCTCGATTTCTTCATGGCCTACGACTACGTCGATCAGGATCCGGCCGCTCGGGCATTGCACGCCGAGATCGAGGCCGTGCGCAGTAGCCTGAGCTATCAGGCCGGCAAGTTGTCCGAGGGCCTTCTCAACGGCACCAGCGACGAGACGGTCGGTCAAGCGGCGAGTGTCATTACGGATCTCTTCGTTATCGGCGACATCCGCGATCTCGCAAACCAGGCGACCAACTTCGCTCAGGGGGAAGACGTCGACGAGGTCGTCACCGCGCTCGCGTCTATCGGCCTGGTCGCCACCGCGGCGCAGCTCGCGAGCGGCGCGGCGACCGTCGGCACTGCCGGGGCGGCGGCCCCGACCGTCGCGGCGAGCACCACGGCCAAGGGCGGCGTCATCATCCTCAAGACTGCCCGCAAGCTCGGCAAGCTCCCGCCCTGGCTCGGCAAGGCTTTGATCAAAGGCGCCAAGACGGTCAAGCAGACCAAAAAGCTCGACGCGGTCACGGATCTCTTCGCCGACGTCTATCGGCTTGCCAAGACCCGTGGTGGCCTGACCCTGTTGAGCAAGACCACGGACGCCGCCTCGCTGCGCCGCATGGCCAAGCTGGCCGATACCTTCGGCGATCAAACCGCGACCCTCTACCGGATCGGCGGCAACAGCTTCGTGCGAACCGCGCAGCGCGCGGGTGATCTGGGTGTCGACAGCATCAAGGTTGCGGCGACCTACGGCAAAGGCGGCCTGCAGGCCCTCGACAAGGTCGGTGCACTGAGGTTTGCGAAATTCACCGCCCGCGGCAGCAAGATGGTCTACAAAGGCGACGTCATTCACGTCTTTGCGCGTCTGTTCGTCAATGTGCCCGATTGGGTGTTGTACCTCTTGGTCGCGCTCGGTGCCTTCGTCTGGGTGCCTTGGCGCTGGCTCGGGCGCCTCCGGAGGCTCGCGACGAGGAAAGAGACGTCTCGATCGCTCGCTCCGTCAGATCATCCGGCAAGGCTCTGCAATTGACTCGATCGGGCGCGTGACCACAGCGCCGACGCGAGGTCGGCGCGGCGCGAACTCAATCTTCCCGTAGGCGCGGGGGCTGGACGAAATCCGCGTTTCCGGTAGACGGGGCGCGGGAAGGAGCCGGGCCAGGCGACGTCGCAACTGCTAAGCTGCCGGTGTCCGGTTTGATCCGGCATTGCTTCCATTGGAATCGTCGCTCAACCCAACCCATTGTCACGGCACATGACACACCCGCACCCGCCAGCATCGGATCGCGCCTCACGAGGACAAACAGTTACCCCGCGCCGCTTCGACTACAGCGCACTCAAAGCGCGTTGGGACGCGCAGCGCAATGCGTCCGCAAGTCTGTCGGCACGATTGCTGGAGCAGGTCGAACGCGAGGGTGCAGCCGTGTTTCGCCGCTACCACGCAACTCGAGCCACCGCGTTCGGTTCATTGGTCGAAGGTCGGGCTCACGCGCGCTCGGACATCGATTTGATCGTGTTTGGAACGGACCCTGCCGACTACTGGGCGTTGCGGCGCGATCTGGAAGAGACCTTCGGGCGCCCGATCGATCTCCACACCGAGTCCGATGACGCTCGTTTTGTCTCCAAGGCCATTGCGCGGGGCAAGGTGATCTATGCCGCCTAACATCGCACTGCTGCGCGCCGACATCGAAGACGAGTTGGCCAAGCTCGAAGCGTTGGCGCGGGTCTTCGCCACGGTCCGCGAAAAATTGGATGAGTTGCGATAGGGGCAACTCTCGCGGCAAGCGTCCCGCGGCGTACCGGAAAGCCTTCCCGGGCAGCAGCGCCTGCGCGAGTACTCCATTATCGTTGCCGCTGGATAATGGCGACACGGAATGAAAAGAAGTTATTTAAAGCAATAGGTTGCGGCCTCTTCCATTATCTGGTCGGGCCTGGAGGTCCATGGATGGCAAGAAAATCGGCGCCGATGCGCACCCCGTTGCCTGTGCGAGCAAGCCGGCTGCCCACGAGCAGGAATCCCGACGACCTGTGGTTGTCGATGACTTTATTCCACGAGAATTCCTCAGAGTAATCCGCCCTGACTCTACCGGATTCGTCCACCACTTTTGCGGCAACCCGGGGTCCCGCTGATCTTGGGTCGGTTCAGGCGACCCTAACGGCAGAAACTGGCCATGACCGGTCACCCAGCGCCCGAAAGGAGGCGACTCTTCGATCCTGTTAGCGGAAAGTCGATCGCGCTTCAACGAGTGTCTAGTCACGACCCCTATGTAAAGTTGCCAACTATGTAAAGCGTGGCACGGGCGTCCTCGCAAGTCGCTGTGTATGCGGGTCGTGCCTGGAATGAGCGGCGAGCAAACTTTACATATTTTTTGCGGTTTACTGAAAGGCCCAGCCACTTCAGGAGACCGCGATGAGCACTGTAGGCCAACTTCCCGAGCGATCAATCCGCCGGCTGCGTCGTAGCCCGCTGGCACCTTACGTGGACGCCTTCGCACGCTACCTCGACGAGCGCGACTACGCACCTCAAACCACGACAACCTATTTCGGATGCCTGGCCCACTTCGGGCGCTGGATGCACCGGCGCCCACTCCAGGTCGAGTCCCTTGATGAAGACCGGATCGCGGAGTTTCTCGACGACCATCTGCCGCAGTGCGATTGCGCCGCACCGGTCGTTCGCACGCGCGAGGACCTTAGCGCCGCGCTTGGGCATCTCTTCGTCGTTCTGCGCGCCGAGGAAGCGATCCCCGAGCGGATCGTGCCGACCACGCCTGTGGACGAGGAACTGCATCGCTTCGACGAACGCATGCATCATGCGCAGGGACTCGCTCCAACAACGCGCACCCTGTACCTGCGCACGGTCCGTCGTCTGCTCGTCGAGCAATTCGGCGATGGGGCAATCGACTTCGACGCCATCACGCCCGAGCGCGTGCGTCGATTCGTCGCCAGCCAGAGCGAGCTCTACAGCACGCCGGGGAGCGCCGCCACGCTGATTTCCGCGTTGCGCGGCTACTGTCGTTTCCGTGCCACTTGTGGCGATCGGGTGCACGCACTGATCGGAGTGCTCCCCTATCCGGCCAACTGGCAGTTGGCCTCGTTGCCGAAGGGCCTGAGCGATGCCGAAGTCCGGCGCCTGGTGGATTCGCTCGGTTGGGAGGGGCCGTCGGCGCGGCGCGCCGATGCCATGGTGCGCTGTGCCCTGGATCTGGGCATGCGCAGCGGGGAGGTCGCCACGATTGGCCTCGATGATATCGACTGGCAGGCCGGTACGCTCACCTTGCGCAGGACCAAGAGTCGCCGCGAAGACACCTTGCCGTTACCGCCGACCACGGGACAGGCCATCGCCGACTATCTCCTGCACGAACGCCCGCCGAGCGCCAGTCGGGCGGTCTTCGTTCGCCGCATCGCGCCTTGCGACCGTCCGCTTGGCGCCGACTGCGTGCGCAAAACCATCCGCCAAGCCTACGCCCGTGCCGGTTTGCCCTATACCCGCTCGCACCTGCTGCGCCACACCATGGCCAGTCGCCTGCTGGCCAGCGGCAGCTCGCTCAAGGAGGTAGCCGATGTCCTACGTCATCGTTCGCTCAACACCACGCTGATCTACGCCAAGCTCGACAGTCGGAATCTGACCGCGGTCGCTTTGCCATGGCCAGGAGGTGCGGCATGAAGACCGCGACCGCCCTGCAAACGTACGTTGCGCAATTTCTGGACGAACGTCGGCGGCTCGGGCTTGCCTCGCGCTCGATGAGGTATGCCCTTGGGAGCTTCGCCCGCGACATCGATCGTCTGGAAACGCAGGGGCCGCTCACCGTCGAGGTCATGGCCGCGTGGGCACGCTGCCCGAACAATGGCAGCGACAATCCGCTGACTTGGGCGCGGCGACTGAAGATCCTGCGTCCCTTCGCCCGCTGGCTGCAGCAATTCGAGCCGGGCACCGAGGTGCCGGACGACAGCGTCTTCGGCAGCGTCGACCAGCGCTTGGCACCCCACATCTACACTCAGGAGGAGATCGCCGACTTGCTGATCGCCGCGCGTGGCCTGTGCCCGCCATTGCGCGGCGCCACCTATGAGACGCTGTTCGGCTTGCTGGCGGCAACCGGCCTGCGCGTCTCCGAGGCGGTGCATCTCCTCGACGCGGATGTTGATCTACGATCTGGCCTGCTGGCGGTCCGCCGGACCAAGTTCGCCAAATCCCGCCAGGTACCACTGCATCCGAGCACGCTGGAGGTGCTAAGAGCGTACCGTCTGCTGCGCGATCAGCAGGTCGCGCGTACCGACGAGACGCCGTTTTTTGTCGGCACACGCGCTCCGCGGCAAGGATGTGTGCTGTGTCTGCGCCAGGTCGATCGGGTGTTCCGTGGCTTATGCAACCGATTGGCGTGGGTCAACCGCGGCGCCCATCACGCACCGCGCATTCATGACCTGAGACACACGTTCGTCGTGCGCCGCATGCTGCTCTGGCAGGCGCAGGGGATCGATGTTGACCAGCAGATGCTGGCCCTGTCTACCTACGTCGGCCATGCGATGGTGACCAACACCTACTGGTACATCACCGCGGTGCCCGCGCTGTTGGCACTGGCCGCCGAGCGGTTCGAACCGCTGCCAAGCAAGGAGGTCAGCCATGTCTGAAGCCACTTTAGTACGCATGCCTTCGTTTGCGGCACTGGTCCAGCAGTTTTTCACCGACTACCTGCTCGCTCAGCGCGCCATGAGCCCTAACACCGTCGCGTCCTATCGGGATGCGATGCGGCTGTTTCTGGACTTCGCGTACGAACGCCTGGGCAAGATGCCGACTGAACTGCGCCTAACGGATCTCGAGCCGGACTTGATCCTGGCATTCCTCGACGATCTGGAACAGCGGCGCAACAACTCGGTGCGCAGCCGCAATCTACGCCTGACCGCCCTGCGCGCGTTCCTGAAGTTCGCCGGACGGCGTGATGTCGCCTCCCTGTTGAGCGTCGAACAGGCGCTCGGCGTGCCGATGAAGCGCTTCGAGCGTCCCATGTTGGGGTTTCTGTCGCGCGAAGAGATGACCGCGGTGATTGGCGACCCAGGCGCGACCTGGACGTCGCAGCGCGACCACCTGTTGTTGACCATGCTCTACAACACCGGGGCGCGCGTCTCGGAGATCATCGCCGTGCGGGTCGCCGATGTTGTATTGGAGGCGTCTGCTTGTGTGCATTTGCACGGCAAAGGACGCGGTAAGTGTCAAGGTAGTTGTCGCATCCTTCATGTCATGTTCGTGTCGGCCTTCTCCTGGTCACGAGGGGGTTTTCCCGGGTTGAGCAAGACCGAAGCGGGTGGCGTCCAATTGCGGGTGGGTCCGGACCAGCGCGTCGGGTTGTCGTCTCTGGCGGCTCGATAGAGCGCGTCGCGCCGTGCCAGCAGGTCGCCATCCTCGCCGCGATGGCGCTGTGCCGGGGTGACGAACTTCAGCGCGCTGTGCAGGTGGATGGTGTTGTACCAGGCGGTGAATGTCGTCATCCAGCGTCGTGCCGCCTCGACGTCGTCGAAGGGATCGGAGGGGAAGTCCGGGCGGCCCTTGAC